>NZ_JAOYTI010000006.1:0-370860 GCF_025847085.2 Rhizobium sp. BT-226
ATCGAGGTGGTGGAACCGGCCGGCTCCGACACCTTCGCCGTCACCAAGCTCGGCGGCAAATCCGTCGTCGCCCGCCTGCGCGCCGATACCGGTATCGCTCCAGGACAAAACACCCGCCTTGCCTTCAATCTCGACAAGGCCGTGTTCTTCGATCCGGAAAGCCAGGCCCGGATCGGGTGAGGGTCGTTAGAGCGCCGCGCGTCCATAAGACGCGCTAAGGACGCTCTAACACTTTGAGTTTTCGCTAGGCGGCCGTCACGCCGAGCGTCACTGGCGCGAAACGCGTGGAAACCGCTTCGACGGTGATTTCGCCAGTGAACCCTGTCGCCTCCAGCCAGAAGCCGGCAGTTCCGCCCTGCAGTGGCACGTTGCTCGGGCCGACGATCCTTGCCGGGCCGTGAACCTTCAGCGAAACGCTGTCGTTCATGAAGGGCAGGCGCTGGCCGCGCTGGTCGAGGGCACGGATGATGACGCGTGTGCTGTCGCGTTCACGGGCTTTCAGCGTCGAGCTGTCGGCAACCACTTCCAGGGTCGTCGGCAATGGATCGGCCGCCAGCGTCAGGCTGGCCACCGGCTCGCCGCCGAGATAACCGGTGAAGGTGCCGTCGATCCATTCGAGACCCCAGGTGCCAAGCTCATCGGCGGTAAAGTGTCGATGGTCGAGCACGACGGGCGGATGCGGCAGATGCGGGTAGTTCTCGCGGTCCGGACCGATACGCTTGGAAAGCGAGCCGTATTGCAGCTCCACCTCGTCGCAGTTGGTCAGGATGATCAGCGGCAGCACGCCGCCGATATTGCGTTCGCCGCGCGCCCAGAAGGTTGCCGGCTTCATGACGATCTCCTCGGAAGGGTCGCACTGGCTGATATAGGCATAAGCTGCGAATTTCGGCTCGCGAAACATGTCCATGACGCCGTGATAACAGATGCGGTCGCCGGAGCCGAAATCCTTGTGGGTGTTGTAATCGAACATGCACCAGCCGATGGCGCCGGAGATATCAGGATCGCCATAGGCGGCATTCAGCACTTCCAGGTGACGGCGCACATGCTCGGCCTGACGCTGCTCCTGGTCATAAATCTTCGTCGGGTGCATGTGGCCGTTGAACTCGGTGATGAGGTACGGCACCTTGTGGGACAGTCCGGTATTTTCCTGCTGGGCGCGCAGCGCGGTGCGCGGGCGGTTGGCGCCGGGCAGCTCTTCATTGCCGAGGATGAAGTCGTTCATCGTGTAGACGTCTTCGAGCAGCTCGCTCTCCGTGAGATAACGCACGCCGCCGGTTTGGCGGGTGCTGTCGAGTTCGCGGGCCAACCGATTGGTCTCGGCGTAGAAATCGTGATTATCGTGCGATTCGTTGATGCGCACGCCCCAGATGATGATCGAGGGGTGGTTCCAGTCGCGCTCGATCATGCGGCGGACGTTTTCGATCGATTCCTGCTGCCAGTCGGCATCGCCGATATGCTGCCAGCCGGGGATCTCTTCGAAGACCAGCAGGCCGATCGTGTCGCATCGGTCGAGGAACCATTTCGACTGCGGATAATGCGAGGTGCGGACGATATTGCACTTCAGCACCGTCTTCATGATGTCGGCGTCGCGCTCCTGGGCGGAGCGGCCGGCGGCATAACCGACATAGGGGAAGGCCTGGTGCCGGTTGAGGCCGCGCAGCTTCAGCGGCTTGCCGTTGAGGAGGAAACCTTCCGGCGTGAATTCGGCGGTGCGGAAGCCGAACCTTGTCGAGACACGGTCGGAGCCGTGTTCGGTCCGGAGCTCGACGGTGACGTCATAGAGCGTGGGATCGGTGATGTCCCAGAGGGCGATGCCGGTGAGGCCGCCAAAGGAGAGCGTGGTGCGGCTGCCGATCGTTTCGGTCGCGGCAGTGGCGACCACCGTGCCGTCGGCCTGTTTCAGCGTGGCGGTGACGGTCGCCGAAAAGCTGCGACCCTCGGGGTTGGCGATGTCGACGCGTATGGTCGCCGATTTCTCCGGGCGAAGAACGTCAGTGGTTTCGATCTTGAGATTGCGGATGGAGACCGGGTCGGTGACCTTCAGCCAGACGTCGCGGTAGATGCCGGCATAGGTCAGATAATCGATACGGCCGCCGAAAGGTGGAATGTCGGGGTTCTCGCTGCCGTCGATCTTGACGGTGACGAGGTTCTCGCCCTTGACGAGCTTGCCGGTGAGGCGGGCCTCGAAAGGGGTGTAGCCGTCCTTATGGGCAATGATCTCTTCGCCGTTCAGATAGACGACGCTGTCGGCCATGGCGGCGTCGAAGACGAGCGAGACCTCGCGGCCCTCGAATTCCGGCAGCCAGCGCAGCACCTTCTGATAGGTGAAGGCGCGCTGATAGCTGGTCTCGTCGAAATAGCTGAAGGGCAGTTCGACGGCGGTATGCGGCAGGCTGACCGACTTGGCCGCATCGAAAGCTTCGAGCAAACGCTGGCCGAAGCCCTCATGGAAACTCCAGCCTTCGTTGAAGGAAACGACGGAACGCATTTCAGGCTCTCCCGGTTACGGCATCAGGGACGGTGCGGCGCCTTTCGGCGCGTGAAAATTGAGTCATACTATTCCTCCTTGATGCAATGGGTATGCAAGCTGTCAGGCGGTCGAGCCCCAGCGGGCGGTACAGGTGAGCGTGATGCTGTGCGGGCCTTCGATCTCGGCGTCATGGCGTTCGATCAATTCGACGACGGCATCGATGAAGGCGACGTGGTCGAGGCTCAGCGTGGTGAGGTCGTTGCAATCCCAGGCGGCCATGGCGATGCCGTCCTGGCCGACGATGGCGATATCATCAGGCGTGTTCTTGCCAATCACCCGGCGGGCTGCATCGCGTGCGCCGATCGCCATGACGTCGTTGCCGCAGATGATGGCGTCGACCTTATCCCGGTGCAGCAGGAGCACGGCTTCCTTGAAGCCGGAATCATAGGAGTAGTCACCGAAGGCCTGTGCCTCGAAAGAGAGGCCGCGCTTGGCCAGCGCATCGGCGAACCATTTGCGCCTGAGCTTGTCGATCCAGCTGGAATTGGTGCCGGAGAGATAGGCGAAACGCTTTTTGCCGTCGCGAACGATCTTGTCGATGATCTCGTCGGCGGCCTCAGAGCCGTCGATGCGGATGCTGGAGACGTTTTCGTTGTCGAGCGGCTCGAAGGAGACGATGATCGGCTTCGTCGTGTGGAAGATGTCGACGGCATCTTGCATCGACACCATGTCGGAGAAGACGACGACGTGATCGACCTGATAGGTGGAGGCAAGGCGCATCAGTTGCAGCCGGTCGGAATGATCGGCGCAGCAGAGGATGATCGGCAGCAATTGTCTTGCCTGCAGGCGGTGGACGAGAAGCTGTTGTTCCTCAGCCTCGCAAGGGTTGCCGATCGCATTGACGACCAGGGCAACGAGGCGCGAGCGCTGGTTGTTCAGCGAGCGGGCGATCGCGTTCGGCTGGTAGCCATGTTCACGGGCGACGGCGAGGATGCGGTCGCGCGTCGCGCTGCCGATGCGTGAATCCGGCGAGAAGGCGCGGGAAATGGTGGCGGAGGAGACGCCGGCGAGTTTCGCCAGTTCCTTCGAGGTGATCCGCCGTCTACTCATACCGCTCATCTTCAGCGCCTATCAGGCGACGATCCTGACGGAAGCGCCGTCGGCCGCTGCCGATTCCTTGATTGCATCCCATAGCCTAGCGAATCTGAGGCCCATTTCAACGGAGCCGGAGTTTTCCATCTTTCCCTCGCGAATGGCGAGGAAATTCTTCATCGGGTTGCCAAGAATTTCGGCTTCCTCGCGCGGCTCGGCGGTGCGCCCGATACTGATCTCGCGCCAGCCGCCCCAGGCGTCGATGCGCACGATCGCCTTCGAATAGAAGAAGGCGATGTAGGAGGCGCAGCCCGGAGGGCCTTCGCCGGCGGCCGTCAACGTCGCCAGCGCGCCGTTTTTCAGCCGGGCGGAGACGGCGGTGGCGATATCGACCCGTCTGCCATGGTTGTTCATGTAGGCCGACACGCTGTCGAACTCCGAATTGGCGAGCAGGCAGACGGTGTTCATCATGTGGGCGCCGGTATCGAACATGAAGCCGCCGCCGGAGATGTCAGGCTGCTGCTTCCAGTGGCCGTCGTAGTTGGACGACCAGCTTTCCCAGATCATGCCCGATATGGCGATCAGCTCGCCGAATTCGCCGGCGAGAGCCCGCCGGCGCGTGTCCAGCACTAGCGGCGACAGGCCGCCCTGGAAGGCGGTGACGATGGTGACGCCACTCTTTTTCTGTGCGGCGATCAGCGTCTCGGCTTCAGTGACCGTCGTCACCATCGGCTTTTCCAGGAAGAGATCGAGGCCGGCCTCGGCCACGGCGGTTGCCTGCTCGGCATGGAAGGCATGCGGGGTGGAGACGTAGACGATGTCGAGTTCGCCCCGGCATTCCGCGAGCATCTGGCGATAATCCTCAAAGCTCTTCGGTTCGGGTGCGCCGGCGGCGAGGCAGACGTCGATCAGGCGCTGGCGCGAAGCCGCCGTGGTGTCGGCGAGTGCAGCAAATTCGATCTCCGGCATCTTGACCCAGCTCTCGGCATATTCCGCCGCCTTCAAGCCGGCGCCAATGACGCCGAGGCGTAATTTCCTAGTCATGAAAATTCCTCCCTGAATACATTGTGCACACGATTACACAAACGGTATAGTGATGGCAATATCTAAATAGATTAGTAATATCAATATATTAAAACTCGTATTCGAATCTTTTCAAAAACCATCTTGTCAGTGTTCGGAATGCGTGTACATTTTCGCAACCGGTGCTGGAGGGTGCCGTGTCTCTAAAAAAGGGAGGACTTCCGTTGAAGAAGATGGTTCTTGGCGGCCTGTGCGCCGTTCTGCTGAGCGCGGTTTCGACGCTGGCGCAGGCTGAAACAATCCGCATTGCAAATCACGGTCAGGCCGGCATCGACGCGATGAAGTCGACGGTCGAGCGGATCGAAAAGAAATATGGCGTCACCGTCGAGGTCATCGAATATCCGGCACCCGACAAGGATTACCTGACCAAACTCCTGACGGAGCTTGGCGCCGGCAACGCGCCCGACCTGTTCTCCATCCCGACCACGGCTGCCGTCGCCGACATGGTGGAAGCCGGCTACCTCGCGCCTGTTACCAAGGAGTTCAAGGCCTGGGACGGCTACGCCAACCTCTATGACGTCGCCAAGCAGCTTGCCGTCAGCCCGGATGGCGAAACCTATGTGATGCCGTTCATGCTCGGCATCCAGGAAATCTATTACCGCAAGGACGTTCTCGAAAAGGCCGGCATCTCGACCGAACAGCCGAAGACCTGGCAGGAGCTTCTCGACCGCGCGGCCGAGATCAAGCAGAAGACTGGCGCCTACGGCCTGCTCTTCCCGGCCGGCGTCTCCTGGGGAAGCGGTGCCTTCGACGAAGGCTTCCAGCATCTGCTCGTCGGTTCCAAGACGCCGCAGCTGGTCGATGCCGACGGCAAGCTCGATCTGAATGGCGAAGGTATCAAGGATGTCTTCAACGTCTACAAGGAACTGATCGACAAGGATCTGATGCCGACGCAGCCGCTGCTCGGACCCGAGCCCTGGGTCGTGCCGAAGTACCAGATGTTCCCGGAAGGCAAGCTCGCCGCGACCACCTGCGGCTCCTGGTGCTATATTTTCGACTGGGGTCGCGAAAGCAAGAACCCGATCCCTGACGTGACGAAGGTGGTCGGCACCTGGACTGTTCCCGGCCAGAGCAGCGGTCAGTATGTGCTTGCCAATCTCGCTGCGCCGTGGGCCGTCAATTCCAAGTCGGCCAATACGGAACTGGCGATCAAGGCGCTGATGGAGATCGGCTCGATCGAGACGCAGGTTTCCTACGCCGCCCGTATCGGCAATATCCCTGCCAGCAAGGGTGCGGCTGACAATGCCGAGTTCCAGAAGCTGACGGAACTGGTTCCGATCCATGCGGCGGCCGGGAACGGCGTGTTCCTGAAGCAGGCCTCCGGTTTCGGTACGGTCTCGGAAGGTGTCGCGCGGGCCACCGAAGCGCTGCTCCGCAAGGAAACCGATGCCGCCGGCGCCCAGAAGATCCTTGTCGACTACGTCAAGGAAACGCTCGGCGACGACATGGTCAAATAAGCTCCGGCACCCTCTCTTTCGCCAAGACGGGGACGCGGCACCATCGCCCGCGTCTTCCCGCTTTCATTCGATAAGCCGATAAGGTTGTGAGCTTCCATGGCCCGAAACTCTCATGAAAAGCGCGCCGAGCGGCAATGGCTGCTGATCCTGCTGCCCTCGCTGGTGCTGCTTCTGGCCTTCGTCATCTATCCGGCCCTCTATTCCATCTATCTGAGCTTCACCAATGAGGCGCTGACCGGGGCGGCGGCCCTTCGGCCCCGCTTCGTTGGCTTCAGGAACTATACGCGGCTCTTCAACGACGCGAAGTTCTGGAATTCGCTGTTCGTCACCTTCGTCTTCGTCATCGGTTCGGCGGTGATCGGCCAGTTCGTGCTCGGCCTGATCTCGGCAATTGCGCTGCGCCGCCCGATCCGCTTTCGGCGGGTGTTCTCGTCGATCATCCTGTTGCCGAACGCGGCCCCTGAAGTCGTCGCCGGTTTCATGTGGATCTCGATGCTGGCGGGCGGCGACAATGCCACACTCAGCCGCATCGTCAGCTTCTTCGGCATCACGCCGGCGGACTGGCTGCAGGTCTTCCCGCTGTCGATGATCATTGTCGTCAACACCTGGCGCGGCATCGCCACGGCGATGATCCTGTTGACGGCCGGCCTCAGCACCATTCCGGCGGAGATCTATGAGGCGGCGCGCATGGACGGCGCCACCCCGTCGCAGATGTTCCGCCGCATCACCCTGCCGCTGATGATGCCGACGATCCTGCTCTATATGCTGATCTCGGCCGTCTCCACCATTGCCGTCTTCGGCCTCGTCTATGCGCTGACGCGCGGCGGACCGGGCGGGGCGACCGAGGTCGTCAGCATCTATATCTACAACCAGTCCTTTACGTCGTTCCAGCTGGGCTATGGCGCCGCGGTCGCCGTCGTCGCACTCGTCATCTCGCTGATATTAGGCATCGCCTATGTCCGGGCCATGAAGGTGGAGGTCTGACATGGCCGTCGTTTCCCCAAGTGAAACTGCAAACAAGGGTCGCTCCGACCTCATCGCCTATGCGACGTTGTCGCTGATCTCGATCTTCTGCGCAGTGCCCTTCTTCTGGGTGCTGCTCGCATCTCTCGATGGTAATGCCCAGCTCTTCCTGCATTGGCCGGAGCAGTGGACCTTCGCCAACTATATCAGGGTCTTCACTAAGGAGGACGGGGCGAAGTGGCTGTTCAACTCGCTCTTCGTGGTCGCTAGCGCGACGCTGCTCGTCATGGTGCTTTCCGGGCTCGGCGGTTATGCGCTGTCGCGCACCCGGGCCTGGTGGAAGCTGCCCTTCCTCTACGCGATCCTGCTCATCCGGGTGCTGCCGCCGACGGCGCTCGTCGTGCCGCTCTATAAATTCCTGCTGACGTTGAACAACGCGGAAGCGGCGGTGCTCAGGCCGATCTTCGGCAGCTATACGCGTGACATCATGCGCTGGACCGGCTTCATCGACGGTTATCTCGGGCTGATCCTGGTGCTTGCGACGATGCAATTGCCGCTGGCGCTCTGGATCATGAAGACCTTCTTCGACGGGCTGCCGCGGGACTACGAGGAGGCAGCGCTGATGGATGGGGCAACACTAATACAGCGCATCCGCCGGGTGTTGATCCCGCTGGCGCTGCCGGGGCTGGCTGCGGCCGGGCTGTTCGCCTTCATGTCGGCCTGGGGCGATTTCCTGCTGCCGCTGATCCTCCTGTCGTCGCCGGAGCTGCAGACGCTGCCGCTCGGTCTCTTCCGCGCCTTCCTGCGCATCAACGAGATCGATTACGGCCTGCTGACCGCGCTGGCATTCATCTATCTGCTGCCCGCCGTCGTCGCCTTCGGTTTTGCGCGGCGCTTCCTCGTCCAGACATTTTCGGGCGGCGTGAAGGGCTGAGATCAAGAAAGAGAAACAGATGATCAATCTCAGAAACGTTCGCAAATTCTACGGCGCGCTCGAGGTCATCAAAGGCGTCGACATCACCGTGGAAGACGGCGAATTCGCGGTTTTCGTCGGTCCGTCCGGCTGCGGCAAGTCCACGCTGCTGCGCATGATCGCCGGCCTCGAAGGCATCGACGACGGCGACCTCATCCTTAACGGCAAGCGCATCAACGACGTGCCGCCCGACAAGCGCGGCATCGCCATGGTGTTCCAGTCCTATGCGCTTTATCCGCATATGAGCGTTGCTGAAAATATTGGCTTCTCGCTCAGCCTGAAGAAGGTGCCGGAGGCTGAGATCCGCCGGCAAGTGGAGGGTGTTGCCGAGATCCTGCAGCTCACCGACTATCTCGACCGCCGCCCGGCGGCTCTTTCCGGCGGCCAGCGCCAGCGCGTCGCGATCGGCCGCGCCATCATCAAGAAGCCGGCGCTGATCCTGTTCGACGAGCCGTTGTCGAACCTCGATTCGGCGCTGCGCGTGCAGATGCGCGCCGAGCTGCAGCGCCTGCACCGCGAGCTGAAAGCGACTGTCGTCTACGTCACCCACGACCAGGTGGAGGCGATGACGATGGCCGATCGCATCGTCGTGCTGAACAAGGGCCTCGTGGCACAGGAGGGCGCGCCGATGTCGCTCTACCATCAGCCGGACAATGAATTCGTCGCGACCTTCATCGGTTCGCCGAAGATGAACATCATTCCCGTCACCGCGACACGGCCTGCGGCCGGGAAGGTGCATCTCGACAGCCCGATCGGGCTTTCGCTCGATCTTGCCGATGGCAACGGCGCGGTGCCACAGGGCGAAGCCAAGCTCGGCATCCGACCGGAACATCTGAAGATCGCAGCCGAAGGCCAGGGCCATTTCACTGCCGAAGTCGTCATCGTCGAGCGCCTCGGCGTCGAAACCTACATGACCGTCGGCTCGCAGCAGGAGCCGATCGTCGTGCGCGCCGAGGGCGATATCGCGGTGCGGCCGGGCGACCGCGTATCGCTGACGGCCGATCCCGCCGCCTGCCATCTGTTTGATTCCGCCGGCCGGGTGGTCCGTCCGGCAACTGCCTGACAATCGCGCCTGAAACATCGAGGCCTGAGAAACATCGAGGAATGCCATGACAATTAAGGTCACCATCTGGAACGAGGGACGCCACGAGCAACTCCACAGGGAGGTCCAGGAGATCTATCCCGATCGCATCGACGGGGCGATCGCGTCAGGCATCGCCCATCCCGATTTCGAAATTCGCCGCGGCACGCTTGACGATCCTGATGAAGGCCTGCCGGACAGCGTGCTCGATGATACCGACGTGCTGCTCTGGTGGGGGCATATGGCGCATGAGGAGGTCAGCGACGGACTGATCGACCGCGTGCAGCAACGCGTGCTTAAGGGCATGGGCCTGCTGGTTCTGCATTCCGGCCATCATTCCAAGCTTTTCCGCCGGCTGATGGGCACCAATGCCAACCTTTCCTGGCGGGAGACGCCGGAAGGCGACCTGGAGCGCGTCTGGGTGGTCAATCCCTCGCATCCGATCGCCGAGGGACTGCCGCCCTATTTCGAGGTCAATGCCTCGGAAATGTACGGCGAGCCCTTCGACATTCCGCAGCCGGACGAGCTTGTCTTCATCTCCTGGTATTCCGGCGGCGAGGTGTTCCGCAGCGGCTGCACCTTCCAGCGCGGGCGCGGCCGCATCTTCTTCTTCAGCCCCGGCCACGAGACCTACCCGATCTATCACGACAAGACCGTGCATAAGGTGATCTCGAACGGCATCCGCTGGGCGCGGCAGAAACACACCGATGGCCGCATCCTGGAAAACTGGCATCGGGCCGAGCCGCTGCACGGCCGCCCCGACAAGGCGAAGGCCTGATCTATGGATATTGTGCGCCGGTCGTCTTGATATAGATCGAATAGACCGAACGCGTCGCGGTGATGAAGAGCCGGTTTTTCTTGGGGCCGCCGAAGGTGAGGTTGGACACCGTCTGCGGCACCCTGATCTTGCCGAGCAGCGTTCCTTCGGGCGAAAAGCAGTGCACGCCGTCGGAGGCACTCGTCCAGAGATTGCCGGCGACATCGAAACGGAAACCGTCGGGATGGCCGACATCGAGGCTGCAGAAATAGCGGCTGTTGGCAAGCGCCCTGCCGTCGATGACGTCGAAAACGCGGATATGGCGCGGCACTTCATGTTTTGCGGAGCCGGAATCGGCAATATAAAGCTTCGTCTCATCGGGCGAGAAGGCAAGGCCGTTCGGCTGGATGAAATCCTCGACGACGGCATCGATCGCTCCGCTTGCCGGATCGATCCGGTAGACGTTGCGCGTCGGCTGCTCGGGCTCGGCCTTGTGGCCCTCGTAATCCGACAGGATGCCGTAGGTCGGGTCGGTGAACCAGACCCCGCCGTCGGAGTGCACGACGACGTCGTTCGGCGAGTTCAGCCGCTTGCCCTGGTAGCTGTCGGCGAGAACGGTGATGGTGCCGTCCGTCTCGGTGCGGGTGACACGGCGGCCGCCATGTTCGCAGGAGACCAGCCGGCCCTGCCGATCGCGGGTGTTGCCGTTGACGTAGTTGGAGGGCGAGCGGAAGACGGAGACCGTACCATCCGGTGTCCAGCGCATCATGCGTTCATTCGGGATATCGCTCCAGAGAAGGCAGTTCAGGTCGGAAAACCAGACCGGACCTTCCGTCCAGCGGCAGGCGGAATAAAGCTCCTCGAGGCCGGCGCTTCCGATGACCATTGCACCGAAGCGTTCGTCGCGGATCTCATAAATCGGATTGTCGCCCATGCCAGTTTCCTCCCTGAATGCTGCCGTTCTTTTCCTAGCGGCAAAAAGCTGGAGGTGCCAGAGCCCGGCGATGGAAATGCCGGACTCCGGTTTCTTCAGAGGGCCGCGACTGGATGCGGCGAGCCGTCATAAGCACCCCAGATCGATTGGTCGAAGCAGATGACCGAGCCGGTCATCAGGCCGGATTCGGAAGACGACAGGTAAGCGCAGGCGCGCGCCACCTCGTGCGGATCGACGAGGCGGCCGAAGGGCTGGCTTGCCGCCGCCTTCTCCAGCCAGTCTGCCGCTGCGCCGTGATATTCGCGCTGAATGCGGTCCTCGCCTTCGGAGGCCATCCAACCGATGTTCAGACCGTTGACGCGGATGCGGTTGCGCAGGAGCGCGTAGGCGGTGTTCTTCGTCAGCGTTTCCAGCGCGCCCTTGGAGGCACAATAGGCGGCGATGAAGGGCTGGCCGGCTTTGGCCGACATCGAGCCGATATTGACGACCGTACCCTCGATGTTTTCGCGGCGCATGACCTTCACCGCCTCCTGCATCAGGAAAAACGGCGCGCGAACATTGACGGCGAACATGGAGTCGAAGAGCTCCGGGCTGGTATCGAGGATGGTGCCGCGATCGGTGATGGCGGCGGCATTGACCAGCGCGTCGACGCGGCCGAAGGTCTCGTCACAGGCGCGCACGACACCCTGTGCATCCTCGACCTTGCCGAAGTCGGCTTTGACGTAGACGATCTGGGCGCCGGTCGCGGCCGATATCTCCGCCGCCTTTGCCTTACCCTTGGCTTCGTTGCGGCCGCAGATGACGATGCCTTCCGCGCCGCGTTCGGCGAAGAGGCGGGCGATGGTCGCGCCCAATCCTTGCGTGCCGCCGGTGACGATGGCGATCTTGCCTTCGAGGCGGCTGTGGTCTGTGCTCATGTGGTTCCTCCTTGGTGATGACGTACGAACGGCCTCCCGCCGATGCGGAAGGCCTGTCGGTGTGGATCGGCAGCTTGCTCCCGTGGCCCGTCAGCTCAACTTCTTGCCCGCCTGCTCTGCAAGTGCTGCCGTAAAGGCTTCATCGCTCCAGCCTTCCTTCAGTGCCTCATGCATCAGCTGCGCCTGTGTCTTCGGCGCCAGTCCGCCGAGCGGCGGGTCGCGGTCGAGGTTGGTCGGGAAGGAGTACCCCTCGGCGCAGGCGGCGACGGCGTTGGCGACTTCGTCAGGCGAGAGCCTGCCCTGCAAGGCCTTCAAGGCGGGAAACAGCCTGGCGCTCATCCTCTCGCGGTTGACGGTTTCCATTGCCCGGCCGAAGGCGGAAGAGACCTGCAGGAGGTTGGCGACACGTTTGATGTCTGCCGAGCGGTTGGTGCCGGCGGCATGGAAGAGGGCGGGATTGAAGAAGACGACGTCACCCTTTTCGAGTGGCAGCTGGACATGGTTGGTCTCGAAATAATCCCGGAACTCCTGCCGCTTCAGCGCGAGATAGCCCGGCACATAGGTCTGGCTGTACGGCAGGAAGAGCGTCGGGCCGCTTTCGAGCGGCATATCGCAATGGGCGACTGCACCCTGCAATGTCAGCACCGGCGAGAGCCGATGCACATGTGCCGGGAACTGCTCGATCACCTTTGAGGACTGAAAGCCGAGATGGTAGTCGCGATGCGCCGACTGCGCCGAACCACCCGGATTGACGCGATTGACCTGCGCCGTCATCTGGTAGCTCGGGCCGAGCCAGGCTTCGCTTGCCAGCGCGATGATGGCGTTGCCGTAATATTCGGCGAAATTTGCCGGATCGGCGAGACAATGTTTTTCCAGCGAGTTCCAGATACGGTCGTTGGCGCCAGGCTTGGCGAAGTGGTCGCCACCGCCGGTCGAGGTGCGGTGCTGTTCCTCGATGATCGCATCGAAGATCGTGCTGGCGCGGTCGACGATGCCGGTGTCTTCGTAAGCGCGCTTGAACACGACGACACCAGGACCCTCGCCGAAGGCCTCGCAGATTTCCGCCAACACGGCGCGTCGGCCTTCTGGCGTTGCGGCCGCAGTCATCACCTTGCGGCTGTCATAGATCAGGACGTTTTTTTCGACCGCAGACGCCGAGGGGTAATCGGCAAGTGCCGTCGTCTTTTCCGCAAGGGCGCGAAACTCATCGAGATCGCAGGCGTCTTCGCTCAGCCAGACGCGGTCGGCGCGCAGTTTCTGCTGGTTGTCGGTTTTCATGGCGGGCTCCTCCCTCTTTCCAATGGAGGCACTATACGCCGCGATGCCAGGTGATATAGATCAGAAATCCATCAAAAAACCATCAGGCCGGTCGCATGGCACACCTCTTTCTCGTCAAGGATATTGCCTTCCAGGCAGGGCTCAGCACCGCGACCGTCGACCGGGTGCTGAACGGCAGACCGGGTGTGCGCCGGCAGACCGAGATGCGGGTGAAGGCGGCGATCGCGGAACTGGAGAAGCAGCAGGCCGGCGCGATGGGCAGCGGCCGCATGCTGGCGATCGATATCGTCATGGAGACGCCGCAGCGTTTCAGCGATGCGGTGCGGGCCGCCTTCGAGGCGGAGATGGCGACCTTCCTGCCGGGCATCTTCCGCTGCCGGTTCCATTTTGCCGAGGTGATGAAGCCGGCCGAGCTGGTGCAGCTTCTCGATCGCATTCGGCTGCGTGGTACGCACGGCATCGTGCTCAAGGCGCCTGACGTCGCCGAGGTGGCCGCCGCCGTCGCGCGGGCGGATGCCGCCGGTATTCCCGTCGTGACGCTGGTGACCGACCTGCCGAATTCGGCACGCATCGCCTATGCCGGCGCCGACAACCGGGCAGCGGGAGAGACCGCCGCCTATCTGATCGGCGAATTCCTGGGGGCTGGCGGCGGCAAGGTGCTGGTAACGCTGTCGAGCGGACGGTTCCGCGGCGAGGAGGAGCGCGAAATCGGCTTTCGCCGCGTCATCCGCGCCCGTTATCCCGATATCGGCATTACCGAAATCAGCGAGGGGCACGGCACCGATGCTGCGACGGGAACGCTTGCCGCGGCAGCGCTTGCGGCCGATCCCGCCATCAACGCCGTCTATTCGATCGGCGGCGGCAACCGGGCGGTGCTTGCAGCCTTCGACGCGGCCAAGCGCCCCGTCCGCGTTTTCGTCGCCCATGATCTCGACGCGGATAATCGCGCCCTGCTTGCGGCGCGTCGGATCGGCTTCGTGCTGCATCATGATCTCAGAACCGATGCGCGTTCGGCCTTCCGGGCGATCATGAGCCGGGCGACTGCCTTGCCGCGCGCGGTTACGCCCTCGCTTTCATCAGTCGAAATCGTCACGCCCTACAATATGCCCGCGGCCGATTGAGCCAATTGGCTTTCCTTCCATGCCGAATTCGGGCTACAGCTTTGACACGAGTGAAGGTGAGTGGGCATGGATTACAGCGACGTCAGCACGATTGCAGCCTGGATCACGGAGCAGGGACTGAAGGGCGCTTCGGAAGCCGAACTGATGACCGGTTTCTGCTCGGCTTGCCGGGATGCCGGCCTTCCGCTCGACCGCGGTCTGGCGCTGATGGATACGCTGCATCCGGTGCATGAGGGCCGCGCCTTCCGCTGGGACAGCGTCGAGGAAATCCAGACCGAATTCGAATATGGTCCGACGATCTCGGGGGAGGCGGCGTCGAACTGGCAGCGTTCGGCCTTCTTTCATCTTTGGTCTCGCAACGAGCGGGAGATACGCCGGCGTCTCGGCTTCGGCGATCCGATCGATTTCAGCATGCTCGATACGATCGCTGAAGCCGGTCACACGGATTTCGTGGCGATGATGCATCGTTTCAGCGAGGCCGGCACGATCGGCGAGATGGATTGCTTCTTCTCGCATTTCGCGACGAAACATCCTGGGGGCTTTTCCGATCACGACCTCGCCATCCTGCGCAAGCTGGTGCCGGTTTTGGGGCTGGCGATCAAATGCATCGCGCTCGGGCGTATCGCCCGCACCATCGCCGAGGTCTACCTCGGCGAGGACGCCGCGCGCCAGGTGATGGAAGGCAAGATCAGCCGCGGTAAATCGGAACGGATTTCCGCGGCACTCTGGTTTTCCGACCTGCTGAACTACACCAAGATCTCCGACAGCGTGCCGCCGGAGGAGATCATCCCGCTGCTCAACGACTATAGCGAGGCGGTTATCACGGCGATCCACGAGTCCGGCGGCAACGTGCTGAAGCTGATCGGCGACGGTGTACTCGCCATCTTTAAGGGCGAGGTACCGGCGGAGACGTGTCGCGCGGCGCTGAGCGCCGAATCGCTGCTGCGGGAAAAGCTCACTACGCTGAATGCCGCGCGTGCGGCTGACGGCCGGGCGACGACCGACGTCTATATCGGCCTGCATATCGGCGATGTCTTCTACGGCAATATCGGGAGCCAGGACCGGTTGGACTTCACCGTCATCGGACCTGCCGTCAACGAGGTCAGCCGGATCGCCTCGATGTGTCGCTCGGTCGATCTCAACGTCTTGATGTCCTCCGATTTCGTCTCGGCGATACCGGAGGAGGAGCGCGCAGCACTTGCCTGCATCGGGCGTTACGCACTGCGCGGCGTGCAGCGCGCCCAGCAGCTTTATACGCTCGAAAGCGCCCGGCTGAACGGCTAAGTTCCTGACTGCAAGGCTATCGCAGCAGACCCTGGCCGCCGTCGATCCAGATCGGCGTACCAGTGATATGTCGGGCGCGCTCGGATGCGAGAAAGAGGATGGTTTCGGCGACATCCTCGCTCTTGCCTGCCTTGCCGCCGGCAATCGGGATATCGCCCTGCGGCCAGATGACGGGAACCTCCGTCTTCTCGCGATGGCGGCTGTCGGTATTGGCGCCGATATTGGTCTCGATCTCGCCGGGGCAGACGGCATTGACGCGGATGCCGTGTCGGCCGAGCTCGAGGGCGAGTTGCTGGACCATGGCGACCTGGCCCGCCTTGGTTGCGGTGTAGGCGGTGGCGCCCGGTGTGGTGAAGGTACGGGTGCCATTGATCGAAGAGACGACGATGATCGAACCGCCATGGCGCTTCAGATGCGGAACCGTCAGATGCAGGGTCAGATAGGTGCCGCGCAGATTGACGGCGATGGTCTTGTCCCATTCATCCGGCTTCAGATCGTCGATCGGCGCCCAGACACCGTTGATCCCAGCATTGGCGACAACGATGTCGAGGCCGCCGAAGGTGTCGATCAGTTGCGCGACGGCGCCCCGCATTTGAGCTTCGTCGCTGGTATCTGCCGTCAACGCGATCGACTGGCCGCCGGCGGCCTTGATCTCGGCGCAGGTCTTTTCGACCTCGTCGGCGGTGCGGCTCAATGCTGCGACCCTTGCACCCTCGGCAGCGAGCCGCAGCGCGGCCGCTTTGCCGATGCCGGAACCGGCGCCTGTTACCAACGCGATCTTTCCCTTCAGCTCCATGGGCGGGCCCTCCTTGCCGTTTTGCCGACATGCCAACTGTTCGGCGCGGCAGTTGGTTCCGGAAGAGGCGGGTCGTCGCGGTTATCTTAGAAGCGTTTGCTTCAACGCCCATCTCTCCGGCCCGTGGACGGCGGCAAAGAGCAGACCGGCGAGGAAGGTAAAGTGATCGATGAAGAAGCCGAATTCGGCCTGGTTCTGTTGCCAATGGGACGGACCGTGGAAGGCGAAAGCGAGGAAGATCACATAGATGGCTGCGAGCAGGCTGGCTTCGGTGAAGAAGGCTCCTGATATGAAAGCGAGCGCCAGCGCGATCTCGAAGAAGGCGGCGATCCAGGTAAGGAATGTCGCCATCGGAAAGCCGGCGGCGGTGATATAGCCCGCCGTCGCGCCGATATCGGCGAACTTGAAGCCGGCGGCCATGAAGAAGACGAAGCTGAAGATGATACGGGCGACGATGATTGCGATTGCTCTGGGCATTCTGAAATCTCCTCTTTGAGCTTCCACTATGACGGACGAGACCCCCGACATCCGACACGGTGAATGAAAAAGGGCCGCTTGCGCGACCCTATCACTTTGAATTGCGCACAATCCTTTCCGAAAATCGGTTCCGACTTTCGGGGTTATGCGCTCTCACCACTCGGCGAAGCTGCCGTCGGCATGCCGCCAGATCGGGTTGCGCCAGCGGTGGCCCTCCTTGGCGCGTTCGATGACATAGGCCTCGTCGACCTCGATGCCGAGCCCTGGACCCTGCGGGATCGAGACGAAACCATCGGCATACTGGAACACCTCCTTGTTGGAGATGTAGTCGAGGATGTCGTTGCCCTTGTTGTAGTGGATGCCGAGGCTCTGTTCCTGGATGAAGGCATTGTAGCTGACGGCATCGACCTGCAGGCAGGCGGCGAGCGCGATCGGACCCAGCGGGCAATGCGGCGCCAGCGCCACGTCGTAGGCTTCGGCCATCGCCGCGATCTTGCGGCATTCGGTGATGCCGCCGGCATGGGAGAGATCCGGCTGGATGATGTCGACGTAGCCGTCAGACAGAACCTGCTTGAAATCCCAGCGCGAAAAGAGCCGTTCGCCCAGCGCAATCGGCGTCGAGGTGTGGTTGACGATATCGCGCAGGGCTTCCTTGTTTTCGGAAAGCACCGGCTCTTCGATGAACATCAGCTTGTAGGGATCGAGCTCCTTGGCGAGAACCTTCGCCATCGGCTTGTGGACACGGCCGTGGAAATCGACGCCGATGCCGATATGTGGGCCGATCGCCTCGCGGATGGCGGCGATGGTCTCGACCGCCTTTTCCACCTTTTCGTTGGTATCAACGATCTGCATTTCCTCGCAGCCATTGAGCTTGATCGCCTTGAAGCCGCGGGCAACCACTTCCTTGGCATTGTTGGCGACATCCGAGGGACGATCGCCGCCGATCCAGGAATAGACCTTGATGCGATCACGGAGCTGGCCGCCGAGCAGGGAATGGATCGGCTGGCCGAGCGCTTTGCCCTTGATGTCCCACAGCGCCTGGTCGATGCCCGAGATCGCGCTCATGTGGACGGCGCCGCCGCGATAGAAGCCGCCGCGATACATCACGGTCCAGTGGTCCTCGATCAGGAAAGGATCCTTGCCGATCAGATAGTCTTCCAGTTCATGGACGGCGGCCTGAACGGTGAGCGCACGGCCTTCGACGACCGGTTCGCCCCAGCCGACGATGCCTTCATCGGTCTCGACCTTCAAAAACAGCCAGCGCGGGGGAACGATATAGGTGGTGAGTTTGGTGATTTTCATCGCTGTTCTTTCAGTCTCTTCCCGGGTTTGCGATCGGCGGCGCGTCCGCAGATTTGTCGTGATCCGTCATTTCGTTCTGCCGATCGCTTTTTCGGCGGCGGCAAGATCGCGCACCGCTAGATCGAGCATGCGGTTGGCGCATTCGCGGGCGCCTGTTTTGTCGCGCATGCGCAGCGCCTCGACCAGCTGGCCGTGAACGAGCACCGCATCCTCGCGATTCTCGACACCGATATTGGAGGCATGCAGCGCATATTTCAGCGCCGCGTGAATGGCGCTCGACAGGCGGCGGAAGACCTGATTGTGGCTGGCGGTGAGCAGCACCGTGTGGAACATGACGTCGGCATCGGTGAAGCTTTCCGGGTCGCGGGCGCTGTCGCGCATCTGCCGCCAGGCATTGTCGAGATCGGCGATCTCCTGAGCGCTGGCGCGCTCGGCGGCATATTCGGCGGCTGCCGGCTCGATGGTGCGGCGGGCCTCGAGAATGCAGCCGAGCAGGTCGAAATCCTTGATATAGGGACCCATCCATTCAAGCACGTCGGCGTCCAGGATATTCCAGTCGTCCTTGTCGCAAACGGTGGTTCCGATGCGTGGCTTACCGCGGACGAGACGCTTGGATTCCAGCACTTTCAGCGATTCGCGAATGACGGTGCGGCTGACGCCGTAGAGCTCGCAGAGATCGTTTTCGCGGGGCAGCGGTGAGCCCGCGGGATAGCGGTCCGCGCAGATATCCTGAGCGATCGCCGCCGTAACGTTGCGGCGTACGCGCGGGCGGCGCTCGATGCGGCGGCTTTCGGCCCCGCTCTGTCGCTCGATTGTTTCCAACTCACCTCTCCGCTCTGTCTCGCGTGCGAAGCAATCGAACCTGATTATCCGAATTCGATCCGCTTTGCGACGCTTCCTCCCGGCATCTCGTCAATAATCTATTATTCCAATCATCATACATTGGCAATTGACTGGTATGATGATTTATCATAATTCATTGGACGTTGCCTGGGAGGCAGCTGCTCGGTTTTTGAGAGTTTAGGGAGAGAGACATGCGCTTGTTCAAAGCAGCCATTCTGGCTGGCACTTTCGCCATTCTGGCAGCCGGCTCGGCATTTTCCGCGGACGTCAAGATAGGGTTCATCGTCAAGCAGCCTGAGGAACCGTGGTTCCAGGACGAATGGAAGTTCGCCGACCAGGCCGCCAAGGAAAAAGGCTTCACCGTCGTCAAAATCGGCGCCGAAGACGGCGAAAAGGTCCAGTCGGCGATCGACAATCTCGGCGCCCAGGGTGCGCAGGGCTTCATCATCTGCACGCCGGACGTCAAGCTCGGCCCGGGCATCGTTGCCAAGGCCGAAGCCAACCAGCTGAAGCTGATGACAGTCGACGACCGCCTCGTCAGCGCCGACGGCAAGCCGTTGGAAAACGTGCCGCATATGGGCATTTCGGCCACCAAGATCGGCGAGACCGTCGGCCAGGCGATCGTCGACGAAATCAAAAAGCGCGGTTGGGACATGAAGAATGTCGGCGCCGTGCGGGTCTCCTATGACCAGCTGCCGACGGCCGTCGACCGCGTCGAAGGCGCGATGTCGGTGCTGAAGTCCGCCGGCTTCCCGGCCGAAAACATCTATGATGCGCCACAGGCGAAGACGGATACGGAAGCGGCGCTCAACGCGGCAACCACCGTTCTCAACAAGCATGCCGACGTGAAATACTGGGTCGCCTTCGGCCTCAACGACGAAGCCGTCCTCGGCGCCGTCCGTGCTTCCGAATCGGTCGGCATTCCGGCGGCCAACGTCATCGGTGTCGGCATCGGCGGTGCGGAATCGGCGATCAACGAGTTCAAGAAGCCGGCGGCGACTGGCTTCTTCGGCACCGTTATCATCTCGCCGAAGCGTCACGGCTACGAGACGGCGCTCAACATGTATGACTGGATCGCCAACGACAAGGAGCCGGAAAAACTGACGCTGACTTCCGGTTCGCTGGCACTGCGCGACGATTATGAAAAGGTCCGCAAGGATCTTGGCATCGAGTGATCGTCCTTCCAAGATGATATCGTCCGGCGGCCGCCAGCGTGCCGCCGGGTCCTTCTCGGCGGAGCGATGATGGCTTTCCTCGAATTCAACAATATCTCCAAGGGTTATCCCGGCGTGCAGGCGCTGGCGAATGTTTCCTTCACTGTCGAGAAGGGCGCCGTCCACGGCCTGATGGGCGAGAACGGTGCCGGTAAATCGACGTTGATCCGGGTACTGTCAGGCGATCAGGCCGCCGATGGCGGCAACATCCTCATCGACGGCGAGGTGCAGAGATACGGGTCCGTCCGCGACGCCTTCCATGCCGGCGTCATCGTCATCCATCAGGAACTGCAGCTCGTTCCGGAGTTGACCGTCGCCGAAAATCTCTGGCTCGGACGCTTTCCGGCCAAGGGCGGCGTCATCCATTTGAAGATGCTGATCGAGACGGTGCGGTCGAAGCTCCAGGAGATCGGCATCGACGTCGATCCGTCGGCCAAGGTCGCCTCGCTTTCGATCGGTGCACGGCAGATGGTCGAGATCGCCAAGGCCGTCATGCTCGATGCGCGGGTGGTTGCGCTCGACGAGCCGACCTCCTCGCTTTCGTCGCGTGAAAGCGAAATCCTGTTTTCACTCATCGACAGCTTGAAGGCGAAGGGAACGGTCATCCTCTACGTCTCGCATCGTCTCGACGAGATCTTCCGTCTTTGCGACAGTCTGACGGTGCTGCGCGACGGCAAACTTGCCGCCCATCATCCTCGGATCGCCGAAACCACGCGAGAGCAGATCATCTCGGAAATGGTCGGACGCGAGATCAGTAATGTCTGGGGCTGGCGCGAACGTCCGCTCGGAGGCGTCCGGCTGGAGGTCAAGGGCCTCTCGGGACCAAAGCTGCGCCATCCGATCAGCTTTTCCGTCCGCCAGGGCGAGATTCTCGGTTTCTTCGGCCTGATCGGCGCCGGCCGCAGCGAGATGGCGCGGCTGCTTTACGGCGCCGACACCAGGCATCAAGGGCAGGTGACGATCGACGGCGTTGCCGTTTCGCCGAACAATCCGAAAGCGGCGATCAATGCCGGCATGGTGCTCTGCCCCGAGGATCGCAAGTTCGACGGCATCATCCAAGGGCGATCAATCGAGGAGAATATCGCGATCTCGTCGCGCCGGCATTTTTCGCCTTTCGGCATTTTGAGCCCGAGACAAGAGGCGGCACTGGCAGATCGGTTCATCGCCAAGCTTCGGGTGCGAACGCCGTCGCGCAAGCAGGACATCATCAATCTCTCGGGCGGTAACCAGCAGAAGGTCATTCTCGGCCGCTGGTTGTCCGAGCAGGGGATCAAGGTGCTGGTCATCGACGAGCCGACGCGCGGCATCGATGTCGGGGCGAAATCGGAAATCTACGAAATTCTCTACGAGCTTGCGGCCGGCGGCATGGCGATCGTGGTCATATCCAGCGAGTTGCCCGAAGTCATGGGCATTTCCGATCGCATCATGGTGATGTGTCAGGGCAGGGTGGCGGCCAACGTCGCTCGCCAGGATTTCGACGAGCGCAACATCCTGACGGCAGCACTTCCCGACAAGAACGCCGCAGGCACTATTTAGGACCAGGAATAGGGACGATGAATTCGTTGAAAAAAATTCTTCTTGGCGAGCAGGGGCTGGTGGTGATCTTCGCTGCCGCCTTCGTGATCGTTTCGCTCTTCGTTCCGAACTTCCTCACCGAACGAAACATGCTGGGGCTGCTGCAGTCGGTCGTCACGATCGGCATCGTGGCCTGCACGATGATGTTCTGCCTGGCATCTCGCGATTTCGACCTTTCGGTCGGATCGATTGTCGCTTTCTCCGGCATGATCGCGGTGATGGTCTCGAATGCGACGGGCTCCATTCCCGTCGGGCTGGTCGCCGCCCTGCTTTGCGGCGCCGTCGTTGGTTTCGTCAATGGTATCGTCATTGCGCGCTTTCGCATCAATGCGCTGATCACCACGCTTGCGACCATGCAGATCGTGCGCGGGCTGGCGCTAATCGCCTCCGATGGCCGCGCTGTCGGCATCAATGATCCCGATTTCTACCAGCTTGCCCTGTCGCGATTTCTGACCGTGCCGACGCCGATCTGGATTATGCTGATCCTTTTCATCCTCTTCGGTTTCGTGCTCAACCGCACCGTCTTCGGCAAGAACACCCTGGCGATCGGCGGCAATCCCGAGGCATCGCGGCTTGCGGGCGTCAACGTCGTCAATATGCGGATCTGGATCTTTGCGCTGCAGGGTCTCGTCTGCGGCATTGCCGGCATCCTGCTTGCCTCGCGCATCACCTCCGGCCAGCCGAATGCAGCGACAGGGCTTGAGCTTTCGGTCATTTCGGCCTGCGTTCTCGGTGGCGTTTCGCTGGCCGGCGGCCGGGCGGCGATGAGCGGCGTCATCGTCGGCGTGCTGATCATGGGCATTGCCGAAAACGTCATGAACCTCTTGAATATCCAGGCGTTCTATCAGTATGTGGTACGCGGGCTGATCCTGCTGATCGCAGTGTTACTCGACAATTTGAGGTCTTCGGCTGCGGGACGGCGCGGATGAACCAAGGACAAGCCGGCGATGACATCGAACTGAGGCACGGCGATCTCGCCGTCCGGGTCAGCCGTCGGGGTGCCGCCGTCACCGCCGCGACCTATCGAGGCATCCCCTTTCTCGTGGCGGCCGGCGGGCCGGATGGAGCGATGGCGAATTTCGCGATGGTGCCGTTCGGCAATCGCGTGGAAGGCAACACCATGTCCTTTGCCGGACGTGAGTATGGCTTCCAGCCGAATACTTCCGATCCGCTCTATCGGCACGGCGACGGCTGGCTCAGTCTCTGGCAGCTTGAAGACTCCAGCCCAGAGCATGCGCTATTCTCCTTTTCCCGAAGCGCCGACGGGGTTTCACCTTATGCCTATCTGACCCGGCAGGAGATCCGTCTTGCCGGCGATGCCTTGATGCTGACGCTTTCCGTGGAAAACAGCGGCGAAGCGGCTCTTCCCTTCGGGCTCGGTCAACATCCCTTCTTCGCGCGCACGCCAAAGACGAGGCTGACGATTGCGGCCGATCGCTATTGGAACGAGCGGCCCGACCATCTTCCCGATGTGCCCGGCCCTGTGCCCGATGATTTCGATTTCAGGTCCGGCAAGCTGTTGCCGCAGAAATGGATGAACAATGCCTTCGAGGGTTGGAATGGGCGGGCGGCAATCGCCTGGCCGGAACTTGGAATCCAGGCGGCGCTGGAAGCCGACGGTGCGCTCGATCGCTTCATGCTGTATATGCCGGTCAACGGGAGCGATTTCTTCTGCCTCGAGCCGATGAGCCATCTGCCGAACGGCCACCACCTTCCTGATTTCGGTGGGCTTACGCCGCTTGCGCCGGGTGAGGCGCTTGCCGGCACGGTGACGATCCTGATGTCGGCGCTGCCGGTTCAACCGAAGGGGTCATAAGATGGGCAGCCGTCTGCAGGGCAAGAACATCCTGATCACCGGTGCTGCGCAGGGTATCGGCCTTGCAATCGCGAAGGCTTTCATGCGGGAGGATGCCGCCGTCTTCCTCGTCGATCGCGATGCGGCGCTGCTGGCGCAGGCGGTGAAAGAGCTCCAGCGCAGCGGCGGCCAGATTGGGTATCTGCCGGCCGATATTACCGATGCCGGCACGATCACGACATTGGTCGCTCAGGCGAATGAAGAGATCGGACAGCTGAACGCGCTCGTCAACAATGCCGGGGTGAATGTCTTCGCCGAACCGCTCCAGACGACGGACGAGGAATGGAACCGCTGCTTCGACATCAATCTCAAGGGCGCATGGAACTGCTGCAAGGCGGTGCTGCCGGGCCTGATCGAACAGGGCGGCGGCGTCATCCTCAACATCGCCTCGACGCACGCTTTTACCATCATCCCGCATACATTTCCCTATCCGCTGGCAAAACACGCCCTGCTCGGAATGACGAAATCCTTAGGGCTGGAATATGCCGCCCGCAATGTCCGCGTGAACGCGCTGGCGCCGGGCTATGTCTCGACGCAGAAGGTGATCGATTACTGGAACGGCTTCCCTGATCCGGAGGCGGCAAAGGCCGAAACGATGAAACTGCATCCCGGCGGGCGCATCGCGACGCCGGAAGAGATTGCCATGGCGGCCGTATTCATGATTTCCGACGAGTGCCCGTTCATCAATGCCACCTGCCTGACGATCGACGGCGGCCTCAGCGTGCTGCAGCATCCCGCCTGAAGGGCTTCGATCCCGCTATTTTTACAAGCCTGTCGTCTTCTCGGGATAGAGCATTATATTGCCAATCGGGAAGGCTATCTGATCTCCCGCAGGCATGGAGCGGCCCCTGCCGCTTTCTGGAAACAGTTGGAGCATGATGTTGTCCGAAAACCGCGCACACTTTTCGGCATCATGCTCTGAAAGCACAATCGAAAACAGGAGGACGGCATGCAGATCAATCGCACGGCTTCGGCTCATTGGACCGGTGGCCTCAAGGACGGAAAAGGCCTGATCTCGACGCAGAGCGGCGCCCTGAAGGATTATCCCTACGGCTTTGCGAGCCGCTTCGAAGGCATTGCCGGCACCAACCCGGAAGAACTGATCGGTGCCGCCCATGCCGGCTGCTTCACCATGGCGCTGTCGTTGATCCTCGGCGAAGCCGGCTTTACCGCCGAGCATATGGAAACCTCCGCCAAGGTGACGCTCGAAAGCGTCGAGGGCGGTTTTGCCATAACCGCCATTCATCTCTCGCTCTCCGGCCGTATTCCCGGTGCCGATGAGGCGACCTTCACCGAACTCGCCAACAAGGCAAAGGCGGGCTGCCCGGTTTCGAAGGCGCTTGCCTCCGTTCCGATCACACTCGACGTCAAGGTCGTCTGATTTCCGGCCGCCGGCGATGAGGTGCCGCGCTCGCTTTCGCGTCGCGGCACTTTCAATTGCGTTCGATGTCCATCGTTCAGCCGCTCCAAATCCCCACATCCAATGCATGCGTGGTGCGCCGACGAGCACGAGCAGAGCCGACCCGAAGCTGTATTGCGCTCCGGGATGTTGACAAGTGACGCCTGATATTTTACGACTGACGAAATTCAAAATTCGTCAGTCGTAATTCGAGGCATCGAAAGTCATGGACGAGATCGCGGAAAACACACTCGACGTCACCCGGCAGGAGAATGTCACCCGGATTCTCGACGCGGCCGAGCGGCTGTTCCGTCACTATGGCTACAGCAAGACGACGGTGGCCGACATTGCCCGCGATCTCGGCATGTCGCCCGCCAATATTTATCGTTTCTTCGCCTCCAAGGTCGAAATTCACCAGGCGCTCTGCGGGCGCATGCTCGCCACCGCTTATCAAATCGCCTACGACATCCGCCATCAACCGATCAGCGCCAGCGAGCGGCTGCGCCGCTATGTCGAGACCCAGCATCAATTGACGCTCGATCTGATGCTCGACGAGATGAAGGTGCACGAGATGATCGTGGTCGCCATCGAGCGCGACTGGCATGTCATCGAAAAACACATCGATCGTGTTCATGATCTGATCGCCGAAATCATCGCCGAAGGCATTGCAGCCGGGGAATTTGCCGAGCAGGACCCGGTCGTTGCCTCACGCTGCTTTGGTGCTGCGACGAACACACTCTGCCATCCGCAGATGGTGGCGCAATGTCTTGCCAAAACAAACCGCGCAAGCGTCGACGAGCTGATCAATTACGTGATCAGGGCGCTGAAGAAATAATGGGCGGCAGCCGCCGTCGAATCCCGAAACAATCCAGGAGTGCGGAAGATGTTTTCGCTCAACACCCTCAGCCATCGCATGCCGTCCGTCGCCAGTCTCATACTCGTCGGCGCCATCGGCATCGGCGTTTCCGCCTGCTCGGAAGAGAAGGCTGAGGTCAAGCAAGTCATCCGGCCGGTGAAGGTCGTCGAGATCGCCAAGGCCGGCGACACCCGCAAGCTCGACTATTCAGGCTCGGTCAAGGCACGCACGGAGATGAACCTCGGCTTTCGCGTCGCCGGCAAGATCACCGAGCGCCTCGTCGATATCGGCGACAAGGTGAAGCCGGGCGACGTGCTCGCTCGGATGGACTCCACGGATTACCAGCTGGCGGTCAAGACGGCGGAAGCCAATCTCGCAGCCGCTGAAAAAGGCGTCGAAACCGCCGATCTCGTCAACAAGCGCAATCAGCAGCTCTTCGACAAGAATGTTTCGCCGAAATCCCAGCTCGAGCAGGCGTCGCTCAGCTACGATCAGGCCGTTTCAAGCCGCGATGCCGCCGCTTCGGCGCTCGATCAGGCGAAGAACCAGGTGAGTTATGCGGAGCTGAAGGCCGACCACAACGGGATTGTCACGACGATCAATGCCGATGTCGGCCAGGTCGTTGCGTCTGGCACTCCCGTCGTTGCCGTTGCCGTCGACGGCGAAAAGGAAGTGCAGATAGCGGTTCCGGAAAACGACATTGCCGAATTCAAGCCGGGCAAGACAGTCAAGGCCAGCTTCTGGGCCGACGACAGGCTGGTGCTCAACGGCAAAGTGCGCGAGGTTTCCGGCAGCGCCGACCAGCAGTCGCGCACCTTTGCGGTTCGGGTGAGCCTGCCGAACGATCCGCGCGTCCTGCTCGGCATGACGGCGACGATCGAGGCCGACGTCAGCAACGGCAACAGCTATGTCTCGATCCCGCTCAGCGCCCTGGCTGAAAAGGACGGGAAGCAGATGGTCTGGACCGTCGACCGCGACACGGCGACCGTGCATGGCCGCGACATCAAGGTTGCCGATTTCACCGGCGACGGCGTGCATGTGACCGAGGGTCTCGATACCGGCGATCTCGTCGTTTCCGCCGGCACGCAGTTCATGAGCGAAAATCTCAAGGTGAAGGTGCCGGACCAGCAGTCGGCCCTGGCCGCCACGGACCAAACGGTCCGCTGATCGCGCCATAGGATAGGGAACAAGACCATGGACGCCACCACCGAAAAGCGGCCCTTCAATCTGTCGCGCTGGGCGATCGGACATCCAAGCATCGCCCGCTTCCTCTTCGGGCTGATCATCATCACCGGCGTGCTCGGCCTGATGCGCATGGGTCAGCGCGAGGACCCCGAATTCACCTTCCGCGTCATGGTCGTGCAGGCGATCTGGCCGGGCGCTTCCATCCAGGAGATGGAAGATCAGGTCGTCAACAAGATCGAGCGCAAGCTGCAGGAAACCCCGCATATCGACTGGGTCAAGTCCTATACGCGGGCGGGCAGCGCGATCATCACCCTGCAGGTCAAGGGCGACACGAATTCGAAGGATGTGGCGGACGCCTTCTACCAGGTGCGCAAGAAAGTCGGCGACATCTCCAGCGAGCTGCCGCAGGGCCTGCTCGGCCCCTATTTCAACGACGAGTTCGGCGACACGTTCATCACGCTGCATTCGATCAGCGGCGACGGCTATTCCTATCCGGAGCTGAAGAAATTCGCGATCCAGGCGCGCGACATGCTGCTGACGACGCCGGGCGTCGAGAAGGCCGTCATCATCGGCGACCAGCCTGAGAAGATCTATGTCGACGTCTCGTCCAAGGCGCTCGCCGAGCGCGGCCTGACGATCCTCGATCTGCAGAACGCCATCAAGGGCCAGAACAATGTCGATCCGGCGGGCTCGGTCGATACCGGCCTGCGCTCGGTGCGCATCTCCGTCGAAGGCGACGTAAAGAAGGCCGCCGATATCCGCGAACTGCGCCTGCGCGCCGGCGGCCAGGTGACGCGGCTCGGCGATATCGCCACCGTCAGTTCCGGGCTCGAAGACCCCTATCAACGCAAGTACCGCTTCAACGGTCACGACAGCGTTCAGGTCGGCGTCGTCATGGCCAAAGGCTTCAACGTCGCCGATGTCGGCAAGGGCGTGGAGGCGACCTATCAGCGCTTCGAGGAGGCGCTGCCTTACGGCGTCGCCGTCGATCAGATCGCCAACCAGCCCGACGTGGTGACGGATGCGGTCAGCGAATTCATGCATGCGCTCGGCGAAGCTCTGATCATCGTGCTGGTCGTCTCGTTCGTGTCGATCGGCTGGCGATCGGGCCTCGTTATCGCCATCGCCATTCCGCTGGTGCTGGCCGCCACCTTTGCG
Source organism: Rhizobium sp. BT-226 (assembly GCF_025847085.2). NCBI lineage: Bacteria > Pseudomonadati > Pseudomonadota > Alphaproteobacteria > Hyphomicrobiales > Rhizobiaceae > Rhizobium > Rhizobium sp. BT-226. Next base: position 28,071 of record NZ_JAOYTI010000006.1, read on the forward strand.
CTGATGTACGAACTCGGCATCGACCTGCAGCGCATCTCGCTCGGCGCGCTGATCATTGCGCTCGGCCTGCTCGTCGACGATGCGATGATCGTCGTCGAGATGATGGAGCGAAAGCTGGAGGAAGGGCTCGTCAAGATCGAGGCGGCAAGCTTTGCCTATTCCTCGACCGCCTTCCCGATGCTGACGGGGACGCTGATCACCACGGCCGGCTTCATTCCCGTCGGCTTCGCCGCCTCGACGGCCGGCGAATATGTGCGGTCGCTGTTCTACGTTGTCGGCATCGCGCTTGTCACCTCGTGGTTCGTCGCGGTCTACTTCACGCCGTGGCTCGGCTATATGATTCTCAAGCAGCGCCATCACGCCGGCGAGCATCACGACGCCTTCGACACCGGCTTCTACCGTCGGCTGCGCGGCACAGTCGGCTGGGCGGTGCGCCACCGCGTCATCGTGCTGCTGCTGACACTCGGCACCTTCGTCACCAGCCTCTGGGCCTTCCAGTTTATTCCGCAGAATTTCTTCCCGCAATCCTCGCGGCCGGAAATTCTCGTCGATCTCTGGCTGCCCGAGGGCACCAGCATCAAGGAAGTCGAAGTGCAGGCAAAGGCGCTCGAAGCCAAGATGATGGATGATCCCGACAAGCGGTTCATCGCCACCTATATCGGCGAAGGCGCGCCACGCTTCTTCCTGCCGCTCGACCAGCAGCTGCGTAATCCGAACTTCGCCCAGCTGCTCGTCATGGCCAATGACGAACCGGCACGCGAGCGGCTGATCGTCAAGCTGCGGACGATCCTTGCGGAAGACTTCCCCGACATTCGCGGCAAGGTCGACCGCCTCTTCCTCGGTCCGCCTACCGGCTGGCCGGTGCAGATGCGGGTCATGGGGCCTGACCGCCAGGAAGTTAGGCAGATCGCCGATCAGGTAAAGGCGCGCTTCCAGGCCAATCCGATGCTCGGCGCCATCCATGACGATTGGCTGGAAGAGGTGCCGGGAATGAAGCTGGTGATCGACCAGGACCGCGCCCGGGCACTCGGCGTCACCTCGCAGCGCGTGCGCCAGATGCTGCAGACCGCCATGTCGGGGGCTGCGCTCGACGATTTCCGCGACGGCGAGGAGACGGTCTCGATCGTCGCCCGCGAGCCGGATGCCAGCCGCTCGCTGCTGTCGGCGGTCAATTCCGTCTATGTCCCGACAGATTTCGGCGGCTTCGTGCCGGTCTCGCAGGTGGCCAAGGTCGTGCCCGTCATGGAGCAGGGCATCGAATGGCGGCGCAACCGCCTGCCGACGATCACCGTGCGTGCGACGCTGCCTGACGGCGTGCAGCCGAACGACGTTGCCATGAAGATGTATGCCGACATGAAGGACCTGCGCGACAGCCTGCCTGCCGGCTACAATGTCGAGATCCAGGGCGGCGCCGAGGATGCGGCGGAAAGCCAGATGTCGATCGCCGCCAAGGCGCCGATCATGCTCGCCGTCATCATCGTGCTGCTGATGGTGCAGCTGCAGCATTTCGGCAAGGCGATGCTGGTGCTCGCCACCGGACCGCTCGGGATCATCGGTGCGGCCGCCGCATTGCTGATCAGCGGCGCCCCCTTCGGCTTCGTGGCGATCCTCGGCGTCATTGCGCTGCTCGGTATCATCATGCGCAACTCGATCATCCTGGTCGATCAGATCGACCAGGATATCAAGGCCGGCATGCACCGGCAGGAGGCGATCGTCGGCGCGGCCGTGCGGCGTTTCCGGCCGATCATGCTGACGGCGCTGACCGCCGTGCTGGCGCTGATCCCGATTTCCCGCGGTGTCTTCTGGGGTCCGCTCGCCTACGCGATGATGGGCGGCATCCTGGTCGCGACCGTGCTGACCATTCTGGTTCTGCCCGCCGGTTACGCCCTTTTCTTCGGCCGGGAGCCGAAGGCGAAGGACGAGCCAGGCAGGGATGCCGACGCCATCCAGGAAGAGGCTGATGACAGACATCCGCCGGCGTTGGCAGCAGAGTGAGGACGGCGCGGCGAAAGCCGCGCCGTTTTTCCTTGCAGGTTACCTTCCTTCGCTCGGCAAGCAGTCCGTAAAACGACCGTTTGTCGCAGCCTGCCTCCACCTCGAGGGTGCGCGCCAATTCCATTGTCGCCCTGAAAGAGCTAAGCTGTGGAAACATGCGGAAAGACTGGGGCGGCACCATGCCCAGCCTTGCCCCGCAATTTCAGCTCGGAGCGCCTATCCGTTTTCTTAAGTTAGTTGCTGGATGACCCCGATACCCAGTTGCATCTGGCCGATCTTTTGCGGGAAACCGGATTGTCCGGCCAAGTTCAGGACCTTCGCCGCCCATTCGAGCCTTTCAGCGGCGAAAGGATTACCGTCCTACCCGCGCTAGACCATAGCCTGCGAGCGCAGCTCGGACGACGTGCCTTGGATCTGCTCGCGGGTGCCGTCTTCAGATGCTGACAGGGCCAGTTCCATTCATGCATGAAGAACGACCGAGTGGAGGATGTCTTTTTTGTCCGACGTTATGGGCTTCCTCCTGCAGGACGCCCAGAGTTGATGCATCGGCCGCAGGCGACAAAAGCTTGCGAAGGCAACAGGATGTCTTAATGCTAGGCACGGAATCAATGATGCAAACCCGAGCTTTCAGCCGACATGAGCAAAGTATTTATTAGCCATGCTACCGCAGACGCCCGGCTTGCAAAGCTGATGGTCAATTTTCTCAAGGAGGCCGTTGGCGTCAAGGATAGCGACGTCTTCTGCAGCAGTATAACAGGTCATGGCGTTCCTCTGATGGCTGATTTCAACGGGTATATCCGCGACCAGATCGAGCAGCCCTATATCGTCCTTGCTCTCCTGACACCCGCTTACTTCGACAGTGATTTCTGCCTGATGGAACTTGGTGCAGCATGGTCAAAGTCGCTGAAAACCCTCGCGGTAGTCGTGCCAGATGTTTCGTTTGACATCGTGACGAAGACGCTTGGCCTGAAACAAGCTTGGCGCATTAACGACTATACGAGACTCTCTGAATTTAGGGCCCTGTTCAGCGAGTTGGAGCTTGAAACCCGTAGCCCCGCGACCTGGGAAGGAAAGATGGCTGAATGGCGAAAAAAGCTTCCGGCTGTCCTAAGGGCGCTTCCTTCCTCTAAGTCCGATTCAAAGGAAAGCCACGACGCCGTGCTCTCTGAGATCACTAGCTTAAAGCGCACCACGGCTGAGGAGGTTGAACGGGCAGTTGGCCGAAGCCGCGAGCTAGAGGAAGAGAACATTACGCTCCGAAAAAGGCTGGCAGACAAGGAAGCTCGACTACCTCGAATCCTTATTGCCGAGGGCGAGCCGCGGATAGCCGAAGATTTGCAGCTCAATCTGCTCAGGAACCGATACGATGTCGTCGGAATCGCGAGAACGAAGGAAGAGGCGATTGTCGCTGCACTTGAACATAGGGCGGAGATCATCCTCACCGAGACGGCCCTTGCGGACGGCTCCTCCGGAATCGAGTTGGTAAACCACCTTTACTCACTGCTGGACTGCGTTGGCATTTTCGTGACGGCGTATCCAGAAAGGCTCTTGTCGGGGACCCGACCGGAACCCGTCTTCCTGGTGACGAAGCCGTTCACGCCCGACCTGATCATCCAAGTAGTCGGGAATGCCCGGACGCATCTTCTGGAAAGGCGAGCGCTGACCCAAACACGGACAGCAATGGAGCGGGCGGCCAAGTAGCTGCCAATGACTCGAAACGATTTGCGGGATCCTTAAATCTCGATCATGAAACCGCCCCAGCTCTTTGTTCAGCCGCAATTCCTGCAAAACCGCGCAGGCCGCCCCCGCTTGACTAGCGGCGATTCCAGTGCCACTTCGAAAAAGCTAAGCTGCGAAAGCATGCCGGGAGACCAACCGCGATCCCGGCCACTCAGCGACGAGGCAGGGCATGACCATGGCCGATTACCATCTGGAAGCAAGTTGGAGCCCGGTCGAGGGCAGTTTCGGGCGCCTCACTTTCACGCTTTTCAATCTTTCGACCGAGCCGCTATCCGGCTTCTCGCTCGTCTATACGTCAGAGACGCGGGTTGCCGACAAACATGCCTGCGACGGCGGCAGCCTCAAGCGGCGGGTCGCGCATTTCCATGAATTCCTGCCGCCCGAGGGGCTGAGCGTGCCGCCCGGCGGGCGCTGGCGGTTCACGGTTGAGGGGCTGACCAGGGCGCCGAAACATATGACATCAGGCGTCAAATCGGCCTATCTGACACTTGGCGACGGGCGCCACGTTCCGGTTGGTTTCGGCGATCTCATGCTCGAAGGCCGGGATGGCGGCATGGCACCGCCGCTTCTGCCGCCGGGCCGGACCGAGGAACCTTTTTCGCTGCTGCCCTGGCCGCTGGCGCTCGGGCTGAAGGCGGGAGAGCTGCCGGTCGTCCTTTATCCGGCCGCGCGGACGCGGCCCGATGCGATTAAGGCGCTCTCGCTGGTTCTCGCGCTCTACCAGCGGCTCTATCCGGCCGACAACGTGCCGTTTTCCCTCAGGTCCGTCGAAGCCGGGCGGGCCATTCGTTTCGTCACCGAATCGTCGATCGCCGCCTTTGCCTATGAATTGCGTTTTACCGCGCATGAGATCGTGCTTTCGAGTGCGGATGCCGCCGGACGGCAATACGGGCTGATCAGCCTGGCGCAATTGCTGCACGGTGCCCGCGCCGATCGTGAGCGCTTCAAATTCCCCAATTTCGGCACGATCGCCGACCAGCCGCGTTATGACTGGCGCGGCTGCCATCTCGATGTGTCCAGGCAATTCTATTCGGTGGCGGACGTCGCGCGGCTGATCGATATTCTCGCCTGGAACAAGCTCAACATCTTCCACTGGCATCTGACGGATGACGAAGCGTGGCGGCTGGAAATCAAAGCCTATCCCGCGCTGACGGAGATCGGCGCCCGGCGCGGGCCGGACGAAGTCCTCGTGCCGCAGCTTGGCGACGGGGCGGAACCGCGCTCCGGCCATTACACCCAGGAGGATGCCAGGCGGATCGTTGCGCATGCCGCCTCGCTGCATATCGAAGTGGTGCCGGAAATCGACATTCCAGGCCACAGCATGGCGACGCTGTTCTCCCTGCCCGAGCTTGTCGACGGGCAGGAGGCGCCGGACAGTTATCGCTCGGTGCAGGGTTATCCGAACAACGCCCTCAATCCGGCGGTCGAATTCACCTATGAGTTTCTCGGCAAGGTGTTCGACGAGATGGTGACGCTGTTTCCCGGCGAGTACCTTCATATCGGCGGCGACGAAGTGGCGCGTGGCTCCTGGCTCTCCTCGCCGCTCTGCAAGGCACTGATGGAGCGGGAGAAACTTGCCGGCACTGCCGAGCTGCAATCCTATTTCCTGAAACGCGTCAAAGCCATGCTGTCGGAGCGCGGCAGGAAACTTGCCGGCTGGAACGAGGTCTCGCATGGTGGCGGGGTCGATCGCGACGGCACGCTACTGATGGCCTGGGAAAAGCCCGCCGTCGGCATCGAGCTGGCACAGGAAGGCTACGACGTGGTGATGACGCCGGGGCAAGCCTATTATCTCGACATGGCGCAGGCTGAAGCCTGGGCCGAGCCCGGCGCGGCCTGGGCGGGGTTCAGCCCGCCGGAACACACCTATGCTTACGAGGCTGAGGGTGAGTTGCCGGAGGCGCTGCAGGAGAAGATGCGCGGCATCCAGGCCTGCATCTGGACCGAGAACTTCCTGTCCCGCGCCTATTTCAACCGGCTGGTTTTTCCGCGCCTTCCGGCCGTTGCCGAGGCTGCCTGGACACCTTCGGCGCGCAAGGACTGGGATCGCTTCGCAGCGATCGTGCGGATGTGGCCGGTGCTTTAAGCTGCTGTTTCGGCCTTCAGCCCCAGCAATGCCGCGCCGATCAGGCCGGGTTCGATGCGGCATTCGCTTGATACCACCAGCGGGCGATCGAACTTGCGCAGGATGCGGGCGCGCACGGCGTGGTCGAGCTCGGCAAGCAGCGGCTCGACATTGGAAAGCCCGCCGCCGACCGGCACGATGGTCGCGCCGGTGATGTTGATCGTTAGCGCCAAGGGCGAGGCGACGAGATCGACATAGACGTCGATCGTCCGTATCGCCTTCTCCTCTCCGTGGCGCCACTGAGCGATGATCTCCTCGCTGGCAAGGTCGAGATCGTGCAGCGTCTTGTGCAGGCGCTCCAGGCCGCGAGCGCCGCCGACGGTGTCGACGCAGCCCCTCTGGCCGCAGCCGCAGGCATAGGCAGGAATGGCGACGGGCGGATTGCCGGCCGCCGATGCGATGATCGGCCCGTGACCCCATTCGCCGGCAAAGCCGCCGGCGTCGTTGACGAGGCGTCCGTCGGCAACCAAGCCGCCGCCGACGCCGGTGCCGAGGATGGCGCCGAAGACGATGCGGTGGCCGCGACCGGCGCCGAGACCAGCTTCGGCCATGGCGAAACAGTCGGCATCGTTCGCGATCAGTACGGCCAAGCCGAGTTCGGCTTCGAGATCGGCCGCGAGCGTGCGGTCGTGGATGCAGGGAATGTTGGCGCAGATCAGGCGCTGCGTATCGGGATCGACAACGCCGGCGATGGAGAGGGCGATACGGCTCGGCTGTTCGCCGGTTTCGGCGATGATGCCGCGCAGGGTCTCGACGAAAGCGGCGAAATCATCCCTGGGCGTCGGGCGGCGGCCGAGGGGAAGGATGTTTGTCTCGGAGCGGGCGATGCCGCCCTTGATGGCGGAGCCGCCGATGTCGAATGAAATGATCATTGCCACTCTGCCGTTTTTCTGGTCTCCGAGCGTCTGCTCGCACTGTTGGCGGGGAATTACAAGCCTTCATTCGGCCGCCGCCGTCTGCGTCTGCGGCGCAAACGGAGGATGATCAAGCGCAAATCGCCACTGACAGGCCTTCCGTCCGATTTTCTGTTCCGCAAGTCATTCAATTGGCATATTGCACGGCCAAAATCCGAGCCTGCAATTCCATCATCCACTGGTATCATGACGATCGAAAACGCCGACACCGACAGACGCAGAAGCCGAAGACCACGTCCCAAAGGCCGTCGCCTCTCATCCATTTTGCGGCAGATGGCCGCCGACCAGAGCCGCGAGCGGATCTCGATCGGCGATCTGTTCGACACGATGGGCGACAGGGCGATCAGCGCGCTGATGCTGATCTTCGCGCTGCCGAACGCCTTTCCCACTCCGCCGGGCACCTCGGCCGTGCTCGGCGCGCCCTTGGTCTTCCTGGCGGCGCAGCTGACCTTCGGGCTGAAACCCTGGCTTCCGAAGGTGATTGCCAACCGTTCGATGCTCCGGGAGGATTTCGAGACCATCGTCGGCCGCATCCACCGCTGGCTCGCCTGGGCCGAGCGCATGCTGAAGCCGCGGCTTGCGATCTTCGCCGAACCGCCGGCGGAGTATCTCGCCGGGGCGGCATGCCTGCTGCTGTCGATCGTGCTGCTGCTGCCGGTCCCGCTCGGCAACATCCTGCCGGCGGTCACGATCTCGGTCTTCGCGTTCGGCATCTTGGGCCGTGACGGGCTCTTCGCGCTCATCGGCTTCGTGATGACGGCCGTGTCGCTGGTCATCGCCGGCGGGGTGATTTACGGTCTCGTGAAGGCAGCGATCTATATCGTCGTGCAATGGTTTGCCTGAGCGGGTTTGCCCCAATGATGACGGTTATTTGGCGAGGCTCTTTGCAACAGGCTCGACATTTGCCGGAATTTTGTTTTGATCTGGCGCGATAGAGACTCGAAATCATGTTCGGCGGCGGCACGCCGGCTCACTTTGCGCGGTAGGCATTGATGGTAAAAAGATCCGAGACCCCTGCACGGCTCGATGACGCAGCGCGTGCCGGCTGGCTCTATTATGTCGCCGGGCGTACGCAGGATGAAATCGCCGCTGCTATGGGCATCTCACGGCAATCGGCGCAGCGGCTGGTGTCGCTGGCGGTCGCCGAGCGCCTGATCAAGGTGCGGCTCGATCATCCGATCGCCGCCTGCCTGGAGCTCGGCAGTCAGCTGCGGCGGAAATTCGGGCTGAAACATGTGGAGGTGGTGCCGAGCGATCCCGCGTCGTCGTCGACGACGGTCGGTATCGCCGAGGCGGCCGCTGCCGAGATCGAGCGGTGGCTGAAACGGGCCGAGCCGATCGTGCTTGCCATCGGGACCGGCCGCACGCTGAAGGCGGCCGTCGACCAGCTTCCGGCGATCGAATGTCCCAATCACCGTATCGTTTCGCTGACCGGCAATATCGCCCCGGACGGATCGGCGGCCTATTACAACGTCATCTTCAGCATGGCCGATGCCGTGAAGGCGCGACACTATCCGATGCCGCTGCCGGTGCTCGTCACCTCGGCGGAGGAGCGCGAGCTGCTGCATGGCCAACAGCTGGTGCGCTCAACGCTTAACATGAGCGCGCAAGCCGATGTCACCTTCGTCGGTATCGGCGAGCTCGGCATCGATGGGCCGCTCTGCGTCGACGGTTTTCTGGAGAAGGACGAGATGATGGAGCTGATGCGTGGGGGTGCCGTCGGCGAAATCTGCGGCTGGATCTTCGATGTCGACGGCAGGTTGATCGACAACCCGATCAACGAGCGCGTCGCGTCGGCGCCGATCCCGTCCCGCGACGCGTCGATGGTCATTGGGCTGGCCAAGGGCAAGCGTAAATTCAAGGCGATCAGGGCTGCCGTTGTCGGCCATCAAATCAATGCTTTGATCACCGATGAAGAGACTGCTGAGTTTTTGCTCAGGAATTGAGCAAAAAATATCATAGTTAAATCAATTGGATGAGTATTCTCTTCGGCATCGCAGCAACGATTGCCGATTGACATTCTTTATCGTTTGTTGAGTAATTGCCCATGAGCGAAGCGAATGCTCACACCCCATCTTCTGGGAGGAAGATTATGACATTGAAAACTTTTCTGCTGGGCGCCTGCTCAGCACTGGCGTTTGCCGGCATGGCTTCGGCCGAGACGCTGACAATCGCAACCGTGAACAACGGCGACATGATCCGGATGCAGAAGCTGACGGATGATTTCAAGGCGAAGAATCCCGGCATCGACCTTGAGTGGGTCACCCTCGAAGAGAACGTGCTGCGCCAGAAGGTCACGACCGACATCGCGACCAAGGGCGGCCAGTACGACGTCTTGACGATCGGCACCTATGAAGTTCCGATCTGGGCAAAGCAGGGCTGGCTGGTACCGCTCGACAATCTCGGCGCCAATTACGACGTCGACGACCTGCTGCCGGCGATCCGCAGCGGTCTGACCATGGACGGCAAGCTCTATGCGGCGCCGTTTTACGGCGAAAGCTCGATGGTCATGTACCGCAAGGACCTGTTCGATGCTGCCGGCCTGAAGATGCCGGACGCCCCGACCTGGGACTTCATTGCCGACGCTGCCCGCAAGATCACCGACAAGGACAAGGAAGTCTACGGCATCTGCCTGCGCGGCAAGGCCGGCTGGGGCGAGAACATGGCCTTCCTGACGGCCATGTCCAACTCCTTCGGCGCCCGCTGGTTCGATGAAAACTGGAAGCCGCAGTTCGATCAACCGGAGTGGAAGGACACGCTCGACTTCTACGTCAAGCTGATGAAGGATGCCGGCCCTCCGGGCGCTTCCTCCAACGGCTTTAACGAGAACCTGGCGCTCTTCCAGACCGGCAAGTGCGGCATGTGGATCGATGCCACCGTTGCCGCATCCTTCGTCAGCAACCCGAAGGAATCGACCGTCGCCGACAAGGTCGGCTTTGCGCTGGCTCCCGACAAGGGTCTCGGCAAGCGCGGCAACTGGCTGTGGGCCTGGAGCCTTGCCATCCCGGCAGGTTCGCAAAAGGCTGAAGCCGCCGAGAAGTTCGTCGCCTGGGCCACGAGCAAGGATTACACCAACCTCGTTGCCGAGAAGGAAGGCTGGCTGAACGCACCTCCGGGCACCCGCAGCTCGCTCTATGCGAATGCCGAGTACCAGAAGGCGGCTCCCTTCGCCAAGACGACAATCGACTCGATCAACGCGGCCGATCCGAGCAAGCCGACCGTCAAGCCGGTCCCCTATGTCGGCGTCCAGTTCGTGGCGATCCCGGAATTCCAGGGCATCGGCACGGCGATCGGCCAGCAGTTCTCGGCAGCCCTTGCCGGCCAGCTTTCGGTCGACCAGGCGTTGCAGAGCGCACAGCAGCTGGCCACCCGCGAAATGACCAAGGCCGGCTACATTAAATAAAACCTCCCGAGCAAGAGGCGGATCCTTGACAATCCGCCTCTCTGGGCCGCCGATTGCCCGAACTGCATCGGCGGCCGCTTTTTTCCAGACAAGCTGCCTTGCGGCCGCTCCCCGCTTCAGTCCAGATCGGTGATTGCCATGGCAACGTTACATACCCGCTCCTCCGCGCGCCTGATGATTGCGCCCTCCGTGCTGCTCCTCTTTGCATGGATGATCGTCCCGCTGGCGATGACGATCTATTTCTCGCTGCTGAACTACAATCTGCTCAGCCCCGGCATGGAAAGCTTCGTCGGTTTTCTGAACTATCAGTACTTCCTGACGGATCCGGCTTTCTTCGCCGCGCTGATCAACACGCTGCTGCTTGTTGCCGGCGTGTTGTTGATCACCGTCATCGGCGGCATCGCCTTTGCGCTGCTGCTCGACCAGCCGATGTATGGCCAAGGCATCGTGCGCATCCTGGTGATTGCGCCGTTCTTCGTCATGCCGACGGTGGCGGCGCTGGTCTGGAAGAACATGTTCATGAACCCGGTCAACGGGTTGTTTGCTCATCTTGCCAAGGCGCTCGGCCTGCAGCCGATCGACTGGCTGGCGAATGCGCCGCTGTTTTCCGTCATTCTGATCGTCGCCTGGCAATGGCTGCCGTTTGCCACCCTCATCATGCTGACGGCGCTGCAGTCGCTCGACGAGGAGCAGAAGGAAGCCTCCGAGATGGACGGCGCCGGGCCGATCTCGAAATTCATCTACATCATCCTGCCGCACATGGCCCGCGCCATCACCGTGGTGATCCTGATCCAGACGATCTTCCTGCTTTCGGTCTTCGCCGAAATCCTCGTCACCACCAATGGCGGGCCGGGCACCGACAGCACCAACCTCACCTATCTCGTCTATGCCCAGGCGCTGCTGCAGTTCGATATCGGCGGCGCATCGGCCGGCGGGATCGTCGCGGTTATCCTCGCCAATATCGTCGCGATCTTCCTCGTGCGCCTCGTCGGCAAGAATCTGGAGGCTTGAGATGGCCAGAAAAGTCACAACCAAGCGCAAGCTCATCGTCACCGCGATCGCCTGGACGCTCGGCATCCTGATCTTCTTCCCGATTCTCTGGACGTTTCTCACCAGCTTCAAGTCGGAAGCCGACGCCATCGCCTCGCCGCCGCAGTTCCTGTTCTTCCACTGGACGATGGAGAACTACGCGGAGGTGCAGAGCCGGTCGAACTATCTCGGCCACTTCATGAACTCGGTGATCATCTCCTTCGGCTCGACGCTGATCGGCCTGATCATTGCCATTCCTGCCGCCTGGGCGATGGCGTTTTCGCCGACCAAGCGGACCAAGGACGTGCTGATGTGGATGCTGTCGACCAAGATGATGCCGCCGGTCGGGGCGCTGATCCCGATCTACCTGATGTTCCGGAATTTTGGCCTGCTCGACACGCGTACCGGCCTGGTGATCGTGCTGACGCTGATCAACCTGCCGATCATCGTCTGGATGCTCTACACCTACTTCAAGGAAATCCCCGGCGAGATCCTCGAGGCGGCGCGCATGGATGGGGCGTCGCTGATGAAGGAGATCGTTTACGTGCTGACGCCGATGGCGGTGCCGGGCATAGCCTCGACACTGCTCTTGAACATTATCCTTGCCTGGAACGAGGCGTTCTGGACGCTCAACCTCACCGCCTCGAAGGCAGCACCGCTGACGGCCTTCATCGCCTCCTATTCCAGCCCCGAGGGCCTGTTTTACGCCAAGCTCTCGGCGGCATCGACGATGGCGATCGCGCCGATCCTGATCCTTGGCTGGTTCAGCCAGAAACAACTCGTCCGCGGCCTGACCTTCGGCGCCGTGAAATAACATAAAAGGGAGAGAAACATGGGCAGCATTACCCTTCAGAAGGTTTCCAAGGTCTTCGGCGAAGCCAAGGTCATCCCTTCGATCGATCTCGACATCAAGGACGGCGAGTTCGTCGTCTTCGTCGGCCCGTCGGGTTGCGGCAAATCCACGCTGCTCCGGCTGATCGCCGGGCTTGAGGACGTCTCCGGCGGCAAGATCGTCATCGACGGCAGGGACGCCACCGAAAAGGCGCCGTCTGAGCGCGGCCTTGCCATGGTGTTCCAGTCCTATGCGCTTTATCCGCATATGAGCGTGCGCAACAACATCGCCTTCCCGCTGAAGATGGCCGGCATCGACAAGGCGGAGATCGATCGCAAGGTGAGCGATGCCGCCCGGGTGCTCAACCTCACCGACTATCTTGAGCGCAAGCCACGCCAGCTGTCGGGCGGCCAGCGCCAGCGTGTGGCGATCGGCCGCGCCATCGTGCGCCAGCCTTCGGCCTTCCTGTTCGACGAACCGCTGTCGAACCTCGATGCCGCGCTGCGCGTCAACATGCGCCTCGAAATCAGCGAGTTGCACCAGCAGTTGAAGACGACGATGGTCTACGTCACCCACGACCAGGTGGAAGCCATGACCATGGCCGACAAGATCGTCGTCCTGAACAGGGGCAATATCGAGCAGGTCGGCTCGCCGCTCGAACTCTACGGCCGCCCGCGCAACCTCTTCGTCGCCGGCTTCATCGGATCGCCGAAGATGAACTTCATCACCGGCCAAAACGCCGCCGCGCTCAACGCCCATACCATCGGCGTCCGGCCCGAGCATGTGCTGCTGTCGATGGAAAGCGGCGACTGGAAGGGCAGGGTCGTGGTCGCCGAACATCTCGGTTCCGACACCTTCCTGCATATCGATGCCGAGGGGATCGGCATGCTGACGGCGCGCGGCAGCGGCGACTTCGCCGCCAAAGCGGGCGATACCGTCTTCCTGACGCCGGACCGTTCGCGTATTCATAAATTCAACGAGGGCGGCCTTGCCATCTGAGGCAGGCGGCCGGGCTGGGGGCAGGCATGCGAGCCGGGCGATGGCGCCCCGGCCGTCTCGGCAAGACCTTCAAGAGGACTGAAATATGACGTGCAAACTATCGCTGGCAACGCTTTCGGATGTGGCGCGCACTGCCGCCATCCCTGGATATGACAGGGCGTCGCTGAAAGCCGGCATCGTGCACTTCGGCGTCGGCAACTTCCACCGTGCCCATCAGGCGATCTATCTCGACGATCTCTTCAACGCGGGCACGGATCACGACTGGGCGATCGTCGGCGCCGGCGTGCTGCCGTCGGATGCCGCAATGCGCGAAAAGCTTGCGGCGCAGGATTTCCTGACGACAGTCGTCGAACAGGACAATAATAAGACCGCGGCGCGCGTCACCGCGCCGATGATCGACATCCTGCCGGTCGGCGATGCCGCTGCGATCATCGGCAGGCTTGCCGACCCCGAAATCCGCATCGTTTCGATGACGATCACCGAGGGCGGTTACTTCATCGATGCATCAGGCACGTTCAATCCAGCCCATCCGGCGATCGCTGCAGACGGAGAGAACCCCAACGCGCCGAAGACGGTGTTCGGCCTGATCGTCGCCGGCCTGAAGGCGCGCAAGGACAAGGGCATTAAGCCCTTCACCGTCATGTCCTGCGACAACATTCCCCATAATGGAATCGTCACCGCCAATGCCGTGGTCGGTACGGCGGCACTTTCGGACCCCGCCTTTGCCGACTGGATCCGGGCGAATGTCGCCTTCCCGAACGCCATGGTCGACCGAATCACGCCGGCGACCAGCCAGCGCGAGATCGATTTCCTCAGGGACAATTTCGAGATCGAGGACAGTTGGCCGGTCTATTGCGAGGAATTCAAGCAATGGGTGCTCGAGGATAAGTTCACCGCCGGCCGGCCGGCGCTGGAAAAGGTCGGCGTCACCTTCGTTGCCGATGTCACGCCTTACGAGCATATGAAGATCCGCATCCTCAACGGCGGGCATGCCGCGATCGCCTATCCGGCGGCGCTGATGGACATTCATTTCGTGCATGATTCCATGGAAGACCCGTTGATTCGCGCCTTCCTCGCCAAACTCGAGAAAGACGAAATCATTCCGATCGTACCGCCGGTGCCGAACACGTCGCTGACGGATTATTTTGCGCTGATCGAACATCGCCTGCTCAATCCGAAGATTGCCGACACCATTCCGCGGCTGGCGCAGGACGGCTCGAACCGCCAACCGAAATTCATCCTGCCGTCGACGCTCGACAATCTTCGCCAGGGCCGGGACGTTGTCGGCCTGGCGCTGGTTTCAGCACTCTGGTGCCGTTATTTCGCCGGCAAGACCGACAGCGGCAAGGATATCGTCTTCAACGATGCGAGCGCAGAGCGCCTGCATGCCGCAGCGCTGAAAGCCAAGGACGATCCTTCGGCCTTCCTCGTCTTCGACGATATTTTCGGCGAAGTGGCGAAGTCCGAACTTTTCCGCAAGCGTTTCGCCCATGCTCTCAAAACCCTGTGGGAAAAGGGCACACGGGAGACGCTACAGCTCTATCTCGACGGCAAGCTCGCAGTGTAAGGAATCCGGATGGCGGTATCTATTGCTGCCATTCATCCGGCCTTGCGAGTGAAGCGGGACGGTAACGCGTCCGAATTGAACTCAGGTTGGGTCTTCCATGGCTGATGCTGAAACACGGCTGGTCATCTTCGATTGCGATGGGGTACTCGTCGACAGCGAGCCGATCTCGATCAGCGTGCTCGTCGGGGCGATGAACGATCTCGGCGTCTCGATCACCGAGGACCAGGCTTATGAGCGTTTTCTCGGCCGCAGCCTGTCGACCCTCATCGATACGCTGGAAACCGAATTCAACGTCCATGCCGACGAGGAATTCCTCGAGCGTATCCGCATCGAACTCTACGCCCGTTTTCGCACGGAACTGAAGCCGATCGACGGTATCGCCGCGGCGATCGATGGGCTTGGCATTCGCTGCTGCGTTGCCTCCTCCAGCCAGATGGAACGAATCCGGTTGTCACTGTCGGTGACCGGGCTTCTCGACAAGCTGCCCGACATCTTCAGCGCAACGATGGTCAAGCGCGGCAAACCGGCGCCCGATCTGTTCCTGCATGCGGCGCGTGAAATGCAGGTCGAGCCGGCTCATTGCCTTGTCGTCGAAGACAGCCCGGCCGGCATTGCCGCCGCCAAGGCGGCAGGCATGACGGTCTTTGCCTTCACCGGCGGATCACACGCCAATTTCGCCGGATACCGTGCCGAACTCGACCGCCTCTCGCCGGAAGTGGTGTTTGACGCCATGCCGGATTTGATACACCTTGTCCGCAACCATAAGCTGGACGGGACCAAGACTTGATGCGTGATCATGTGGTTGCGGTGGATATCGGCACGGGCAGCGCGCGCGCCGGCGTCTTCGATGCACGCGGCCGTCTGCTCGCCAAGGCCGAGCATCCGATCGTGATGAACCGGCCGCGCGAAAACCATGCCGAGCACGATTCCGAAGACATCTGGTCGGCCGCCTGCACGGCAGTGCGCAGGGCGATGGAGCAATCCGGCATCGCCGCCGCCTCGGTCGGAGCGATCGGCTTCGACGCCACCTGTTCGCTCGTCGTCCGGGACCTCGAGGGCCGGCAGCTCAGCGTTTCCACAGGCGGCGAGAGGCGTTTCGACACGATCGTCTGGCTCGATCACCGGGCGCTGAAGGAAGCCGATTTCTGCACGGCGACGGGGCACAGGGTGCTCGAACATTCCGGCCACGTGATGTCGCCGGAAATGGAAATGCCGAAGCTGATGTGGCTGAAGAAAAAGCTGCCCGCCACATGGGAAAAGGCCGGCTACTTCTTCGATCTCGCCGATTTTTTGACGTGGAAATCGACCGGATCGCCCGCCCGTTCGCGCTGCACCCTGACGGCGAAATGGAACTATCTCGCCCATCTTGAAAAGGGCTGGCAGCAGGACTTCCTGGAGCAGATCGGCCTCGAGGACCTTCAGGCGCGCGGCCACCTGCCGGATGAGACCACGCCTGTCGGAGACAGCGTCGGCCGGCTGACCGAGCAAGCGGCGGAAGCGCTGGGGCTGACTGTGGACTGCTGTGTCGCTGCCGGGATGATCGACGCCTATGCCGGCGCACTCGGCGCGCTCGGCGGCTATGCCGCAGATCCTGTCAAACGCGAGCACCAACTGGCGCTGATTGCCGGCACGTCGAGCTGCATCGTTACCTTCTCGCGGGAGCGCAAGCCGAGCCATGGCATGTGGGGTCCCTATTACGAGGCTGTCTTCCCGCAATCCTGGCTGGTGGAGGCCGGGCAATCGGCGACCGGCGCGCTGCTCGACCATATCGTGCGCATGCATGCGGCCGGCGGTGAGCCGACGGCGGCGCTGCATCAGAGGATCGTCGCGCGCATCGCCGAATTGCGGGCCGAGGAGGGGGATGCCTTCGGTGCGCGGATCTTCGTGCTGCCGGATTTCCATGGCAACCGCTCGCCGCTCGCCGATCCGCATGCGGTCGGCGTCGTCAGCGGGCTGACGCTCGATACGTCCTTCGATGGGCTCTGCGCGCTCTATTGGCGCTCTGCGGTGGGGATTGCGCTCGGCATCCGCCATATCCTGGAAATGATGAAGGAATACGGCTACATGCCCAATACGCTGCATATCGCTGGCGGGCATGTGAAAAACCCGGTGCTGATGGAGCTTTATAGCGATGCGACCGGCTGCAAGGTCGTGGTGCCGAAGATGAACGAGGCAGTGCTGCTCGGCACGGCGATCGCAGCCTCCGTCGCCTGCGGCTTGTACAAGGATCTGGCGGCGGCCGGCGCGGCGATGTATCCGGGCGCCGACGAACGGCTTCCCGACCAGGCGAAGCAGGCGCTCTACGACCGCGACTACCGCCGACTTCTCGCCATGCACCGGCACCGCGCCGAATTGGAAACGATGCAATAGAGCGCCGCTCTAAGGACGCTCCATCACTTTGAATCTGCGCATAACCTTTTAAATTAGTGATTCGCCGTCTCGCCGAGGACGGTTGCGAATTCCATCATGCGGCGGCGGCGAAGGGCCGCCTCTTCTCCGACTTGGAGGATGACGGATTCCGACAGGCAATCGAGCAGTGCGATCAGCGGCGGAAGATTGTCGAGATCGGGGGCGCGAGCGGGCGGCAGAGGCAGCATGACGTTCGACTGGTCCGCCATCCAGTCCGCTTGCTGCGGTGAAATGAGCACGACCTTATAGCCGTAGCGCCGCGCCGTCCGAGCAAGCAGCCGCGCCTTGGCGAAGCGACGACAGTCAATGATGACAAGCAGCGCGTCGTCGACCGCCAGCCGGGCGAAGAGTTCCGCAAAACGGTTGTCGGCGGCGTCGAGTGTGCGCACGCCGTCGCGGGCTTGCGTCAGCCGCTGGCAGAAGTGATTGGCCAGGCTTGCGAGCCGCGCATGCGTGGCGATCGACACTTCGCGGGCCGTGCTGATCAAGCCGACGGCTTCCGACCAGTTCGGCTGCGCCGTCAGATGATAGATATGATGGAGGGCCTGGATCTGTTCGGCAACCAGCACGGCGAGCGGTTTGCCCTCCGCGGCGTCGGCATGCAGCTCGCTCATGGCGCTCTGCAACTGCGCCGGCGATGTCGTGACGGTCTCGCGAATCTCCACCTTGACGCTGTCCAATCCCTGATAACCGAGCGCGCGCAGGAAGCGCCCGACGGTCATCGGCGAGAGATCCAGCCTGTCGGCAACGGACGCAGCCGTCTCGAACGGCAGGTCGTTCAGATGTTCGGTGAAATATTTCGCGATACGGCGCTCGGCCGGTGTGCCGGTTTTTGCGTATTGCCTGAGTTTTTGCACAAAGTCTTCCACGTTAGCCTCCCCGTCTTCCTCAGAGGCGTTCCGTGGATGCGCTGTTGCGACCCCTTGTCTTTGCAACTATTTCGGAAGCTGCTTCTCAGGCCCGTGCGTATTTCATATATGCCACAATATTATATTAGTATTTAGTTTTCGACAAGTTTTCTATTACTGAATGCAATTTTTATTCTCTCTTGTCGGTGGCCTGCATCTTTCCTACATCTTCGGCGCAACCGGAGACGCCTGAGACATGATTCTTGACGCCGCTCGACTTTCGCTCGCCAATCTGTTCGCATCGGAAACACGTTCTGTCTTCTGGAAGGTGCTGGGTCTGACGATCCTCGTGCTCGTCGGCCTCTGGTTCGCGCTGCGCGGGGCCTTCATGGCCTTTCTCTTTCCCTGGCTCACAAGCTTCTTTCCCGATATGCCGGATTGGGCGGGGTGGTTCGCTCTCATCTTCGCGATCCTTGCCGGTATCGGCCTTGCCCTCATGCTGGCCTTACTGCTGTCGCCGGTCACAGCGCTGATCGCCGGCCTGTTTCTCGACGACGTCGCCGATGTCATCGAAAAGCGCGACTATCCCAAGGACGCGCCGGGCACCGCCATGCCGCTCGGTCCGGCGATGGCAAGCTCGATCAAGTTCCTCGGTGTGGTGATCCTCGGCAATATCGTGGCATTGCTGCTGCTGTTCATCCCCGGCGTCAATCTGGTGGCGTTCTTTCTGGTGAACGGCTATCTGCTCGGACGGGAATTCTTCGAATTCGCCGCCATGCGCTTCCGTTCGCCGGATGAGGCGCGGCTCTTTCGCGCCAAGCATGCCTCCACCGTCTTTCTCGGCGGGCTGATGATCGCCCTTTTTCTGGCGATCCCGATCGTCAATCTTCTGACGCCGCTTTTTGCCGCCGGCATGATGGTGCATCTGCACAAGCTGATTTCCGCTAAGGATCCCGGTTTGCGCGCCTAGACTAAAGCTCAGCCGGGCAGGGCGGAGGCGTCGTACATCGCCGCAAATTCGGCGCTCGGCGGGATCGGCTTGATGATGTCGATCAGTACGCCGTTCGGATCGGCAGTGATGAAATGCCGCTGGCCGAAATCCTCGTCGCGGATTTCTCTCAGAATTGGCAGGCCGGCGTTCCTGCAGGCGGCATAGATCGCATCGACATCGGCGACCTCGAAATTGAGGAGCAGGCCGGACACCCTGCCGCGGGCTATGGCCGGGATGGTCTCGTGGCTGCCGTCAAGGATGGCAAGCGCGATATGCTCCTCCTCTGCCGATTGCAGGTGAACATACCAGTCGCTTTCGAACAGAGCTTTGAAGCCGAAATGCGTGCAATAGAAGCTGGCGGTGCCGGCAACGTCGTCGGTCATGATGACGGGATAATAGCTCGTCGATTTCATCTCTTTTTCCTCCTTTTTTGTTTACATACAATCTGTATGTTTTTGTCTATTAACATACATTCTGTTTGTATGTAAAGAGATATGCATGAGCCGCAGCAATCGCGAGAGAACGGAGCAGACGAGACAGGCACTGATCGATGCCGGTCGGCGTCTCTTCGTCGAGAAAGGTTATGCCGAAACCGCGACGCCGGAGATCGTCGCGGCGGCGGGAGTGACGCGTGGCGCGCTCTACCATCATTTTGAAGACAAGAAGGCGCTTTTTCGGGCGGTTATCGAATGCGAGGCGCGCGCGGTGGCCGCGGCGATCGAGGCGCGCTCGGCGTCCTGCGACGCGCCGCGTGCCATGCTGATTGCCGGTGCCTCGGCCTATTTCGATGCGATGATGGCGCCAGGGCGCACGCGGCTGCTGCTGATCGAGGCACCTGCGGTTCTCGGTCCGCTGGCGAGTGCGGCGATCGATGCAGAGAATGCGGAAGCGACGCTGCGGGCAGGGCTGGCAGCGATGCTTCCGGAGGCCGGCGCTATGCTCGAACCGCTGTCGTCGCTGCTATCGGCGGCCTTCGATCGCGCGGCGATCGCGATCGAGACAGGCGCTAAAAGGCGGCATTACGAGCAGGCGATCGCTGTCCTACTCGACGGCCTCGCCGATCACTTGCGGCGGTAGCTCGACCAGCGGCGCCGGCACATCCCAACTCTTCTCCGGCGATTTGCAGAGATCGGCGATGATACAGCGCTCGCATTCGGGCCGGCGCGCCTTGCAGGTGTAGCGACCGTGCAGGATCAGCCAGTGATGGGCGTGATAGAGGTAGTGGTTCGGGATCACCTTCATCAACCGCGCCTCGACCTCGTCTGGCGTCTTGCCGGGGGCAAGCCTGATGCGATTGGCGATGCGGAAAATGTGCGTGTCGACGGCCATCGTCGCCTGGCTGAAGGCCATGGAAAGCACGACATTGGCGGTCTTGCGGCCGACGCCCGGCAATTTCACCAGTTCGTCGCGCGTTTCCGGCACCTTGCCGCCGAATTGGTCGACCAGCATCTGCGAGAGCGCGATGACGTTTTTCGCCTTGTTGCGGTAGAGGCCGATCGTCCTGATATAGTCGCGCAGCCGCTCTTCGCCGAGATCGAGCATCTTTTCCGGCGTATCGGCAACCTTGAAGAGCGCGCGCGTCGCCTTGTTGACGCCAACATCGGTCGCTTGCGCCGAAAGTGCCACGGCGACGACAAGCGTGAAGGGGTTGGTGTGCTCGAGTTCGCCTCTCGGTTCCGGCCGCTGCACCGAGAAGCGGCGGAAGATCTCCTCACGCTCGGCCAGCGAATAGGCCGTGCGCACCGCTGCCGACGGTTTGCGGCGGGCGATCACATTCTCGTCCTGCGGCGTCTTGGTAACGGATTTGAGTTTCGGATTCGCCATGGAAACTCTATAATCGGCAGCCATGATGGAAAGCAACGCCGACAGCTTCAATGAGCAGCCTGTTTTCGCTGCCGAGCTCTTTCCCCACCGGTCGCTCGGCCGCCGGGGCTTCAAGGTGCTGCTTGCCCTATCCGGTGCCGTCTGCTTGTTTTACGGCACGTTCTTCATCGCGACGGGGGCCTGGCCGATCGGCTTGTTCTTCGGACTGGATTTCGTGCTTCTCTATGGCGCCTTCTGGCTGAATTACCGCTCCGGGAAAGCGCGCGAACAGGTGACGGTATCGCGCACGGACGTGTCGGTGCGCAAGTTTGCGCCCTCGGGACGGATGGTGGAACATCATTTCAATCCGTTCTGGACGCGCTTCCTCGTTCGCCGGCACCAGGAGATCGGCATCCTTTCCATGCATATCTTCGGCGAAGGCCGGCGCACGGATATCGGCTCCTTCCTCAATCCCGAAGATCGCGAAAGCTTCGCCAAGGCCTTCAAGGGAGCGCTGGCGACGGTCAAGCAGCGGATCTGAGCTAGAGCGGTTCAGCTTTTCACGGAGGCGCAGAACCGCTCCAGCTTTTGTTTTTACGCAATTCCCGGCAAAAGCGCTTCGCACTTTGCCTGGGAAAACCGCTTCGCACTTGTCCTGGCATTGCTCCATCCGGCGGCTACGCAAGAATCGGGTGGTTTGCTCACCGCCTATTGACTATCTCCTGGTTACAAGGAGAAAGACGATGAATATGATCGCCAACCTGCAGACAGACATCACGCCTGACGGCCCTGATTATGACATTGTCCGTCGGGTGATCGAACTCATCACCGAGGATTACCGCGACCAGCCGTCGCTGGAGGCGATCGCGGCGCGGCTCAACCAGTCGCCAACGCAGCTGCAGAAGACCTTCACCCGCTGGGCCGGGCTGTCGCCCAAAGGCTTCCTGCAAGCGGTGACGCTCGACCACGCCAAGCGGCTGCTGCGCAAGGAAGACATGCCGCTGCTCGAGACCTCGATCGAGGTCGGCCTTTCCGGGCCGAGCCGCCTGCATGACCTTTTCGTCACCCATGAGGCTATGTCGCCCGGCGAATGGAAGGCCAAGGGCGGTGGTCTCATCATCCGCTACGGCTTCCACATCTGCCCCTTCGGCGTGGCGCTGATCATGGTGACGGACCGCGGCCTTGCCGGCCTTGCCTTCAGCGATTCCGGCGACGAGAGGGCCTGCCTCGAGGATATGACCTGCCGCTGGCCGAACGCCGAATATGTCGAAGACCTGCAGGCGACGGTTCCCTACGCCGCCCGCATCTTCGAACCCGGCAAATGGTCCTCCGATCAGCCGCTGCGCGTCGTGCTGATCGGCACGGACTTCCAGGTGCGCGTCTGGCAGAGCCTGCTGAAAATCCCGTTCGGCAAGGCCGTCACCTATTCCGATATCGCCAACGATATCGGCAGCCCGACGGCGCAGCGCGCCGTGGGCGCGGCGGTCGGGGCAAACCCGATCTCCTTCGTGGTGCCCTGCCATCGGGCGCTCGGCAAGAATGGAGCGCTGACGGGCTACCATTGGGGCCTCACCCGCAAGCGGGCGATGCTCGGCTGGGAATCGGCGCACGCCTGAGGGGTTTCCTGGGCGGAGCGGCGGGTCGTTCGCCGCTTATCGCTCTGCCACTTCTCTGTGCTGCGGAGAAATGGCAGACGGTGACGTCTCGGCCAGTTCCAGTAACGCCCGGGCAGCACTTTCATCGGTGATCAGCGTGTTGCAGCCGATGCGCTTGATCGTCGCGCGAATGGCGACGGCTCGATGGGCGCCGCCGGAGGAGAGCACGATGTGCTTGGCCTCCTTCAGCGTGTCGAGATCGACGGACATCACGCGGCGATTGATCGAGTGGTCGACCGAATTGCCGTCCTTGTCGAGAAAGTTGAACATGGTGTCGCAGACGCAGCCGGCATCGATCAACTCCTGCAACTCTCCCTTCGAGATCCAGCCCTCCGACAGCGAGGTCGAATGCGGGCCGATATCGCCGCAGCTGACGATCGCCAGATCGAGGTTTTCGGCGAGGCGGTAGATCGTGTCCAGCCCGCACTTCTCGATCAGATTGCGCTTCGTCTCGATGGAATCGACGAGAAGCGGCGCCAGGAACATGTAGCACTCGGCGCCGAGCTGATTTGCCAGCCGCCATGTGTAATCGATTGGGTTCGTCTGATGCACGGCGACGATGCCGCCCAGCAGCGAGACGACCTTGCAATTGGCGCGCCGCGGCGGCCGGAAGCTCGACAGCGAGGCGGTCATGGTGCGGCCCCAGCCGACGCCGATGGTGTAGTCGTCCGGGATGGCTTCGGAGAGGAACCGGCCAAGCGCCAGGCCGACATTTTTAGCCAGCGAATTGACGTCGCCATTGACCGGCGCAGGGACGACGATCGCCTCGTCGAGGCCGTAGGCGCGTTCCAGCTTCACCGAAAGTTCAACGCAGTCGCCGATCGAATCGTTGATCCAGATCTGGACTTCGCTGCGCTTCATCGCCTCGTCGAGCAGACGGATCACCGTGGTACGACTGATGCCGAGCTGTTCGGCGACGTCCTTCTGGGTCAGGCCCTCGTTGTAATAGAGCCATGCCGCCCTTAGCCGTAGCGAGGATGCCTCCGAATAGGCCGTGTGCGTGCCGCGTTTGAGCTTGACCACATCTCCTCCGCACGATTTCCTGCCCTAGATCCCTCGTGGGATGAAAGGCCTTAGCGACGCTTTTGTTGCCGGGG
The DNA here is from genome assembly GCF_025847085.2 of Rhizobium sp. BT-226. Lineage (NCBI taxonomy): Bacteria > Pseudomonadati > Pseudomonadota > Alphaproteobacteria > Hyphomicrobiales > Rhizobiaceae > Rhizobium > Rhizobium sp. BT-226. The sequence goes on from NZ_JAOYTI010000006.1 coordinate 51,478, forward strand.
ATAATGACGGGTGTGACACTTATGTCAATTGAAATGCACAAATGTCCTTGACTTTTCGTAAGGCGAATGGCGATAGTCCGGGTGACACACGTCGTTCTTGTCCGTCCGAGGAGGACATAGTGCGGGCATGCCGAAAGTCACGACCGGCCTTCCAGCCGCAAGCGGCATCGCTTGCGTACGAACAGCCGTTCGTTCGCGGCCGGAACACGGCCACTGTCCTTCACGTTTATGAATCATCCGTGACGGATGCGCGCATTTTCGCCTGCAGCATACAAACAACCTGTCGGTAGATCACCTTTGCCCGGCGGAACTCGCGCCGGTCGCAGCCCAAGTTCAACAAGGATTATTGACCATGACATCCAAGCTTGACCAACTCCGCGAGATTACCACCGTGGTCGCCGATACCGGCGACATCGAGGCCGTCGCCCGCCTGAAGCCGGTCGATTGCACGACGAACCCGAGCATCGTGCTCAAGGCTCTCGGCACGCCGATGTTCGCCGACGCCATCAAGGAAGCCGTTACCTGGGGTAAGAAGCAGGGCGGCAATCCCGAAGCCGTTTCTTCCGCCGTCGCCGATCGTCTCGCCATTTCCGTCGGCGCAGCCCTGGTGAAGCTCGTCCCGGGCCGCGTCTCGACCGAAGTCGACGCCGATCTTTCCTTCGATACCGAGGCTTCGCTTGCCAAGGCGCGCGCGATCATCGCCGCTTACAAGGATCGCGGCATCGACCAGGACCGCATCCTCATCAAGCTCGCTTCCACCTGGGAAGGCATCCGCGCCGCGGAAGTGCTGCAGAAGGAAGGCATCGACTGCAACCTGACGCTTCTTTTCAGCAAAGCCCAGGCGATCGCTTGCGCCGACGCCAAAGTGTTCCTGATCTCGCCTTTCGTCGGCCGCATCCTCGACTGGTACAAGAAGTCGACGGGCAAGGACTACACTGCCGAGGAAGATCCGGGCGTCATCTCCGTCCGTGAAATCTACAACTACTACAAGGCGAACGACATCAAGACGATCGTCATGGGCGCCTCCTTCCGCAGCGCCGGCGAAATCGAAGCCCTTGCCGGCTGCGACCGCCTGACCATCAGCCCGAACCTGCTCGACGAACTCGCCAAGGATGACGGCAAGCTGGAGCGCAAGCTCTCGCCGGAGAGCCGCAAGCCGGATCCGAAGGTCTCCGTCGACGAGAAGACCTTCCGCTGGATGATGAACGAAGACGCGATGGCGACGGAAAAACTCGCCGAAGGCATCCGCGCCTTCGCCAAGGATCTCGGAACGTTGCGCACCATGGTGCAGAAGGAACTGCAGCTCGCCGCCGCCTGATAAGGCGCGGCATACAATTAGAGACTTTCCGGGTTAGATTGCAGCATTCTGTTGGCTCAAACGGAGTCGGATGGTCGACCGGCCGGCGCGTGTCGTAGCCCGGCTCTACGGCCAAGCCGGCCGGTCGAGCAGGCGGCCCGTTTCAGCCAACCCTCCCGCAGATTTGCCTGGCAAATCTGCAAGACTTAAAATCGCCGGACGCACTTGTCGCTTCGCATGGCGAAGCGGTGCGGCCGGTGGGCCGGGCATCTTTCCGCCAGGATCAAAGGCGATCGGCTCGGACGTACCTTGTGGATGCCCTTCGCCAATCGCCTTTGCCCTGACGAAAACCTGCTCCGGCAGAATGCTGCAATCTAACCCGGAAAGGCTCTAAAGGCGCGGCTGCCGGCTGGCAGGCGCGCCTTTTTCATGCTGTTATCAAGGGCATATGCTGTCGGAGACCGATATGGCGGGTGAGGAACGGGCAAATTCGCTTGCGGCATTTGTCTACAAGCATGCGAGCTTCATCATCGCCGTTGTTGCCGGACTGGTAGTCTTCTTGGCTCTCACCTCCCGCGAAGTCAGCGCCGGCAATATCTTGTTCGGCTGGAATGTCAGCGCCGGCGTTTTTGTCGCGCTCAGTTGGCGCAAAATGCTGCGGGCGACGGTTGAAAGCATCCGGAAACGCTCGGCGGATCTCGACTTCTCCGACACCGTCCTGCTGGCTCTGTCGATCGGTGCCGCACTTGCCAGCATTGCCGGTATCGGCCTCGAGCTTCATTCGATCAAGGAGGCCGCACCTGACGTCGCGCTGGCGAGGGCAGGTGTTGCGGTTCTGACGATCCTGATCTCCTGGATCTTCCTGCATACGCTCTTCACCATCCACTATGCCCATTATTTCTATGGCGGGGCGGACGAGGAGGGCGGGCTGAAGTTTCCCGACGGGATCGAAGAGCCCGGCTACTGGGATTTCCTCTATTTCTCCTTCACCATCGGTGTTGCCGCACAGACGGCGGATGTCGCGGTCAGTTCGACCAGCATGCGCAAGCTGACGCTGTTGCATGCCGTGCTGTCGTTCCTGTTCAATACGACGATCCTGGCGCTTGCGATCAATGTCGGGGCGAGCCTGCTATAATATGCGGTGCTCGCGGAGCTGCGAGGATCTGAGGAGCTGATTGCATGAGCGGGCCGAACCGCCTGCTCTTCAAACGGAGGGTATGATGGTAAGCGCCTCTAGCCGGCCCCGACTGGCCGATCTCGTTCTTCTCCTCGGCAGGCTTCTGCTGTCGCTGATCTTCCTGCACGAAGCTTGGACGCTCGCGGTAGATATCCCGGCGACCATCGACATTTTCGCAAAACTGGGGCTGTCGGCGCCGATGGCACTTGCCACCATCGCCCTACAGATCGGCGCCGGCCTTTCCGTCGCGGCAGGTTTCTTCACCCGGCTTGGCGCATTGGCACTGGCACTCTTCTGCCTGGCGACCGCCTTGCTCTTTCACACGAATTTTGCAAGCCAGAACGAACTGCTGCATTTCGAGAAGGACCTGGCGATTGCCGGCGGCATGTTCGTCCTGGCGGCTTCGGGTGCGGGATCGATATCGATCGACAAGCTGCTGAGAAAGCGAACAAACAGAATGCATCCCTGGCTCAGGGCGGTATTGTCGTGAATGCCCCCGAAATCGGAAGGTCTTCGGATGAAGAGGCAACCTGCGCGGCCAGGGGCGTGAACTGACCTCAAGCTAGAATGATGCCGCTGCGGTAGCGGAGCGACCACGGCAACGACGATATTGTCGCCAAACAGTCTGTTATCGGCGGCTTTGCTGAGCGCCCCCCAACAACCGCTCACAAGATCGCCTGGCCGGCCATCAGTGCGAGGACGAGGAAGATCAGGAAGATTACCAGCGCAATGCCGAAGAGAACGCGGGCGATCGTCGCGGTGGCGGCGGAGACGCCCGAGAAACCGAAGAAGCCGGCGATGATCGAAATTACGAAAAATATCAGGGCCCATTTCAGCATGACGTCATCCTTTGCGGTTGCCTGGGAAAGACGCGGCAACCGGGAAATTGTTCCAGTTCGGTTGCGATGGGATGGCGTACTCTTGGAGAAAGGCGGGTCATTTCAAAGCCCGTACGATCCGTTTCAAGGGACTATCGATTTGCCCCATCGATGAAAGCTCCGCCATCATGCGAGCTTTTCTGGACCAGCATACAATCTCCGCTTATTTCGAAGTGCTGTCGGGAGACAATGTCATCGTCATCGGCATGGCTGCTACCGGCCTTGTCAGCGAGCTGCGCGGCAAGGCGATCGCCGTCGCGTCGAATTTCGTCGCCAAGCTGCTCCACCGCTTCAGGTGGATCGGCTGGATCGGCCTTGTGGTCATCGTCTATGTCGCGCTCGACATGGTCTGGAGCGGCGGCGGGCAATTGCTGGCGCTTTACGGCCACACGGCTTGAGGTCCGCTTCGCTTTATCTTTCTGTTTTTGCGGAATTCCGGAGGCAAAACCGCTGCGCACTTTTACGCGACATGCTTTAGATCTTCAGGCCGAAGAGAAGCGAGATCAGCTGCGACTGGCGCTGCGTTCCGGTCTTGGAGAGCACTTTCTTGACGTAGCCGCGCGCCGTTTCGTAGGTCAGGCCACAGATCTCGGCGATCTGGCGAGGGGAGGAGCCTTCCATCAGCAGGCGTGCGACGGTCGCCTCCTGCGGCGTCAGGGCGAAGAGCCGACGGAGAAGATCGCCGTCCGCTCTTGCGCGTTCGGAAAGGTCGGTAACGATTGCAACGGCGTGAGAATGGGCGAAGAGATCCGCCGGCAGGCCTCGCAGGAGCTGGGCACGAATGACGAGCGGTGCCTTGCCGGGGCGTGAGAAGAGCACCGGCGTCGACACGGCAGGACTGAGGAAGGTGTCGCCGCCGAGAACCGCCTTCAGATGCCGCCGCAGCAAGCCAGTCTCCTCCTGGCTGCCGGAAACGAGTTCGCGATCGACGATGCGGATATCGCCGTCGAGCAATCGTTCGGCGCGATTGTTCAGATGGCTGACGCGGCCGGTGCGGTCGAAGAAGACCGAGGCGGTGCCGCTGAGCTCGAAGGCCTCGCTCATGCCTTCGATCTTTGCGGTTTGCAGCGAGCGGATGATCTCGGCCGAGGCAGTCAGTTTCGATCGCATGGCAAGCAGGATCCGCTCCTCCTCCCGGTCGAAGGGATGATCGTCGACGCGGCGCTGCAGGTTGAGGCTGAGCAGCGTATCGCCCGAGGTAAAGCCGATCATCGCGGAATAACGCAGACCAAAGCGGGCGAGGAATTCGGTGTAGAATTCCTGGCGCCGGAACTCTTCTTCCGAGGCGATATCGTGCTCGATGATGACACCCTTGGCAAGCGCGATCGGAAGCCCGCGCTCGCGGAAATCCCGCTTGTGCCAACCTTCGGCGAAATAGACGTCGAAGGCTTCAAGCAGGTTGGGTGTTGTCAGGAAACCTGGAGAAAACTTACCGACCGCCGGCATGATGTGGGCGCCTGCAGAGCCAGTCGCCCGAGAGATCGCTTCCAGCGTGCCGGCCCATCTTTCCGGGACGAGGGCGGATTCCAGCAATCCGTCCATGGCCTTTTCGAGCTCGGAGATATCGATGCGCGTCGCCATGAACAAAGACTGCCTTAACCGAAGCTACTGCCGACCCGGCTTTCGAGCCGGAGGTCGACTATGGAGTGCCCGTATTGCCGCAACAATAAAATAAGACAATAGCAGGCGATATTTATCAGCTGAGTGTTCCGTTTCAACAACAGTCGCCTGGTTGCTATCCGCGCGCCTTATACCCACGGAATATCTGCCTTTTCGTCTATCAGCCGTGATTGATCATCACGTGGCGTACGGCGGTATAGTCCTCCAGCGCGTAGACCGACATGTCCTTGCCGTAACCCGACTGTTTGAGGCCGCCATGCGGCATCTCGTTGACCAGCATGAAATGTGTGTTGATCCAGGTGCAGCCATATTGCAGGCGGGCGGCTGTCTTCATGCCGCGGCCGATATCTTTGGTCCAGACAGAGGAGGCCAGGCCGTAGTCGCTATCGTTTGCCCAGGCAACGGCTTCGTCGGCATCGGTAAAGCGGGTGACCGAGACGACCGGGCCGAAGACCTCGCGGCGGACGATCTCGTCGTCTTGCAGGGCGCCCGCGATGACAGTCGGCGTGAAGAAGAAGCCCTTGTCGCCGGAGACCTCGCCGCCGGCAGTGATCTCCATGTGCTTGTGTTCGGAAGCGCGGGCGACGAAGCTTTCGACGCGGTCGCGCTGGCGCTTGGAGATCAGCGGCCCGATCTCGTTTTCGGTATCGTCGGCCTGGTTGAAGCGGATGCTCGAGACGGCCGAGGAGAGATCGGCGACGAAATTGTCGTAGACCCTGGCATCGGCATAGATGCGGCAGGCAGCGGTGCAGTCCTGGCCGGCATTGTAATAGCCGAAGGTGCGGATGCCTGCGACGACCGCATCAATATCGGCATCGTCGAACACGATGACCGGGGCCTTGCCGCCGAGTTCCAAGTGGGTGCGCTTGACCGTCTTGGCAGCGGCCTGCAGCACCTTCTTGCCGGTGGCGATATCGCCGGTGATCGAGACCATCCCGATCTTGGCGTGATTGATCAGGGCGTTGCCGACACTTTCACCACGGCCGAGGATGACGTTGACGACGCCTTCGGGAAGGATTTCGGAGAGCAGCTTCGCCATCTTCAGCGACGTCAGCGGCGTCTGCTCCGAAGGCTTGAAGACGACGGTATTGCCGCCGGCGATCGCCGGCGCCAGCTTCCAGGCCATCATCATCAGCGGATAGTTCCACGGTGCGATCGAGCCGACGATGCCGATCGGATCGCGGCGGATCATCGAGGTGTGGCCGGGCAGATATTCGCCCGCCGCCGGTGCGTGCAGGTTGCGCACGGCGCCGGCGAAGAAGCGATAACAATCGACGATCGACGGGATCTCGTCGTTCAGCACGGCATTGATAGGCTTGCCGCAGTTCAAAGCCTCCAATGTGGCGAAGCCTGTGGCGTCCTTCTCGATCGCATCGGCGATCTTCAATAGGTAGCCGGAACGTTCGCCCGGCGTCGTCTGCGACCAGCTTGTAAAGGCTTTTTCGGCGGCATCGACGGCGGCGTCGACCTGGGTGAGGGAGGCTTCGGCAAGGTCAATCACCGTCTCGCCCGTCTTCGGGTTCAAGATGTGCTCTTCCGTCTCCGTGCCTTTTTCGAAGCGGGAACCGATCAGCATTTGGATATCCATGATGTTCTCCCTTTATTTGCCGGCGCCGGCGATCTGGTCGCCATCGCGGGTGAGGTAATAGGCTGCCAGGATCGGCAGGAAGGTGACGAGCACGACGACCATGGCGACCACATTGGTGACGGGGCGCTGGCGCGGGCGGATGAGTTCTTCGAGCATCCAGATCGGCAAGGTCGATTGTTGGCCACCGGTGAAGGTGGTGACGATGACCTCGTCGAAAGACAGCGCGAAGGCAAGCATGCCGCCGGCAAGAAGGGCGGTGCCGATATTCGGCAGGATGACATGGCGGAAGGTTTGAAAGCCGTCGGCGCCGAGATCCATCGAAGCCTCGATCAGCGAGCCGGAGGTGCGGCGGAAGCGGGCGACCGCATTGTTGTAGACGACGACCACGCAGAACGTGGCGTGGCCGAGCACGATCGTCCAGACCGAAAACGGAATGTCGAACAGGCTGAAGGCGGAGCGGAGCGCAATGCCGGTGATGATGCCGGGAAGGGCGATCGGCAGGATGACCAGCAGCGAGATCGCCTCGCGGCCGAAGAACTTCGTCTGGCTGACGGCTGCCGCACAGAGCGTGCCGAGGACCAGCGCGATCGCCGTGGCGATAACGGCGACCTGCACCGAAAGGCTGAGCGCCGACCAGACGTCCGGCCGGTTCCAGGCGACGGTAAACCACTGCAGGGTCAGCCCGGGCGGCGGCCATTGATAGCTCTTCTCCTCTGTCGTGAAGGCATAGACGAAGATCAGCAGGATCGGCAGATGCAGGAAGAGCAGTCCGGCGGCTGCGGCGATCTTCAGGGGCAGTGGCGATCTCTTGGGGTCAGAGCGCATCGAAAGCCCCCAATTTTCTAGCGAGCGACAGATAAAGCGCCATGATGACGATCGGCACGACGGAGAAGGCGGCGGCGAGCGGCACATTGCCTGCCGTTCCCTGCTGGGCATAGACCGCCTGGCCGATAAAGAGCCTGGATGAGCCGATGATCTGCGGGATGATGTAATCACCCAATGTCAGCGAGAAGGTGAAGATCGAACCAGCGACGATGCCGGGGAGCGCTAAGGGCAGGAGCACGGTGCGGAAGGTCTGGCGCGGTGCGGCGCCGAGATCCGCCGAGGCCTCGATCAGGTTGCCGGGCACCCGTTCGAGGGCCGCCTGCGTCGGCAGGATCATATAGGGCAGCCAGATATAGACGAAGACGATGAAGGTGCCGAGGTAGCTGACCGACAGTGAGTTGCCGCCGATGACGGGCAGGTTCAGGATGGCATCGAGCAGCCAGGAGAGATGGAGCTTCTCGAAGATCCAGGTGAGGATGCCCTCCTTGGCGAGGATCAGCTTCCAGGCGTAGATCTTGACGAGATAGCTCGACCAGAGCGGCAGCATGACGCCGAGATAGAAGAGCGCCTTCCATTTGCCTTGCGCATAACGCGCTGCGTAGTAAGCGATCGGAAAGGCGATGAAAGCTGCAGCGATAGTGACCAGCGCCGACATGACGACGGTGCGGATGATGATGTCGAAATTCGTCGGGCTGAGAAGCTGGGCGTAGGTCGAGAGGGTGAATTCGTAATTCACCAGCCCGGAAAAATCGTCGATCGAGAAGAAGCTTTGCAGAAGCAGGGCGATCAGCGAGCCGATATAGATAATGCCGAGCCAGAGCAGCGGCGGCGTCAGCATCAGGAAAAGCAGCAGCTTCGGGTGTCGCCAGAAGGCATCCGATAGCTGACCGAAGAAACCGCCGCGTCCCGGAAGGATCGATGTCTTGCCGCCTGTGATGGTGAGCGTCGTCATGCCGCATCATCCATGTAGTGGATATCGGCCGGCTGCCAGGCGAGGCGGATACCGGCGCCGACATCCGGCACCGGCGCGCCCGCCGGCAGCATGACATGCAGCCGGCTGCCCTTGAGGTCGACGCTGAGACGGGTGGCGGCGCCGAGGAAGCTTGCATTTTCAACTTTCGCCTCGACGCCATCGCTTGCCAGCCGGATCGCTTCGGGGCGCAGGCTTGCCCAGCGTTTCTCGCCGCCGAGCAAGGCCATCAGCTCAGGCGCGATGACGTTCGACGAGCCGACGAAATCGGCGACGAAGCGGGTCTTCGGGCAGCGGTAGATATCCTGCGGCGTGCCTTGCTGGACGATATTGCCATCGTTGAAAACGGCGACGCGGTCGGCCATGGACAGCGCCTCGCCCTGATCGTGGGTGACGAAGACGAAGGTGATGCCGAGCGCGCGCTGCAGGCTCTTCAATTCTTCCTGCATTTGCTCGCGCAGCTTCAGGTCAAGCGCGCCGAGCGGCTCGTCGAGCAGCAGCACTTTCGGTTTGTTGACGAGCGCGCGGGCGAGCGCCACGCGCTGCCGCTGGCCGCCGGACAGCTGGCCGGGGCGGCGGGCGCCGTAGCCCGGCAGCTTGACGAGCTCGAGGGCATCGCCTGCCGCCTTCATCCGCTCCACCTTGCCGACGCCCTTGACCATCAGCCCATAGGCAACATTATCGAGGATATTCAGATGCGGAAAGAGCGCGTAGTCCTGGAACACGGTGTTGACGTTGCGGCGATAGGGCGGAACGCCGTCGGCCGTCTCGCCGAAGATCTGGATATGGCCCGCGGTCGGCTGTTCGAAGCCAGCGATCAATCGCAGGCATGTCGTCTTGCCGGAGCCGGACGGCCCGAGCATGGCGAAGAATTCGCCGGGCGCGATCTCGAGATCGACGCCGTCGACGGCGCGAACCTGGCCGAAATGGCGCGATACCTGCTGGAAACGGACGGCGGGGGTCATTGGGGGCTCCAGAATAACTATGTTCTGCCGTGTCAGCCCCTCATCCGCCCTGCCGGGCACCTTCTCCCCGCGCGCGGGGAGAAGGGGACATGCGGCGCTGCTTTTGCTCACCAACTTGTCGCGGGGCAAGTCCCCTCTCCCCGCAGGCGGGGAGAGGGTTAGGGTGAGGGGCTGTAACGCGATTACCTTCCGCCGATCACGCCGATATAATCCGACACCCAGCGATGATAGGGCACGCATTCGGTCTGCGTCGTGCATTTGGCGACCGGGGTTTTCCAGAACTTGATCTTGTCGAAGTGATCGAAGCCGTTGTTGGCGCAGCCGCTATCGCCCATCAGCTCATTGCCCTTGCAGGCGGCGGGAACGGAGGGCACGGCGCCGAACCAGGCGGCGGCGTCGCCCTGAACCTTGGCCTTCAGCGAATGCTCCATCCACATATAGGCGCAGTTCGGATGTTCGCTGTCAGCGTGCAGCATGGTGGTGTCGGCCCAGCCGGTGACGCCTTCATCCGGGAAAGTGGAGGCGATCTTCTGCTTGTCGGCCTGCAGCAGGTTCACCTGAAAGGGCCAGGAGCCGGAGGCGACGACGCCTTCGTTTTTGAAGTCGTCGATCTGGATCATCGCATCGTGCCAGTAGCGGGAGACGAGCTTGCGCTGGCCGCGCAACAGGTCGAGGGCAGCCTTGTACTGGTCCTCGGTCAATTCGTAGGGATCCTTGATGCCGAGATCCGGCTTGTGGGCCATCAGATACATGGCGGCATCGGCGATGTAGATCGCGCCGTCATAGGCCTGGACGCGGCCCTTGTTCGACTTGCCGTCGGGCAGCGTCTGCTCCTCGAAGACGACGTTCCAGCTGGTCGGCGCCTTGTCCTTGAAGGCATCGGTATTGTACATCAGCACGTTCGGCCCCCAGAGATAGGGCACGCCGTAATGCACGCCGCCGACCGTATACCACGGTCCGTTCTGCAGACGCTCGTCGACGGTCTTGAAGCTCGGGATCAGATCGGTGTTGATCGGCTGGACACGCTTGCCGGCGATGAGACGGAGCGAGGCGTCGCCCGATGCCGTGACAAGATCGAAGCCGCCCTCGTTCATCAGCGACACCATTTCATCCGAGGTGGCGGCGGTCTTGACGGAAACCTTGCAGCCGCTTTCCTTTTCGAAATCGGTGACCCAGTCGTAGTTCTTGTCGGTTTCGCCGCGTTCGATATAGCCGGCCCAGGCGACAATGCTGACCGCACCTTCGCCTTTGCCCAAGGCCTTCAGCGGTTCGGCGGCGATTCCCTGCGTCGCGAAGCTCAGGCAGGCGAGCGCTGCCGTGCAGGATTTCAACAGATTCGTCATCATCCGTCTCCCGGTTTGCCACTTCTGTGGCGGTTGTTCCCGGATGAAAAGGTGACGCGAAAAAGCCGCTTTCGCAAATTCATTTATCAGAAAGACGATATCGGAAATTCCGATATCAGCGGATGCGACCGGATCTCAAGCTTTCGGCGATACCGACGAAATCGCGCGCCGCCTGCGGCAGGCTGGAGCCTTTGCGCCAGACCATGCCGACCTGGACGACCGGCAGCGATCCCGAGACGTCACGGCTCTCGATGCGGTCACCTTCGAGCGACCATGGTCGGTAGACGAGATCAGGAAGCAGGGCTACGCCGGCGCCTGTTGCAACCAGGCTGCGCACCGCCTCCACCGAGCGGGTGCGGAAGGCGACATGCGGGCGGGCGCCGAGTGCCGAGAGCAGCTTGCCGGTGTTCTCCTCGATTTCGTCGACCGTCAGCATGATCAGCGGTTCGCGGGCGATGTCGGCGACCGAGATGATGTCGGCCGATACCAGCGGATGGCCCATCGGCAGCCATAGTCGATAGGGCGAGGTTTCCAAGATCTCCGCCTGCAGCGCCATGCGGTCGCGCAGGTTGGATATCACCATGACGGCGACATCCAATTCGCCGCCAACCAGGAGATGTTCGAGGTAACCGCCATTGTCCTCGATGGCGCTGACCTCGATGCCCGGACAGGCGCGCCGGTATCGCGCCAGGAGATCAGAGAGCACGTAGCCGGCGACAAGCGAGGTGACGCCGATGTTCAGCGTGCCGGAGAGGGCGCTTTGCTGGCCGGAAAAGCTGGTCCGTGCATCGGAGACGGAGGCCAGGATCTTCGTAGCGTGACGCAGGAACTGGTGGCCGTTGTGGGTGATCGTCAGGCCGCGCGGATGGCGCTCGAAGAGTTCGACGCCGAGGTCGGTTTCGAGCTCCTTCAGCGCTTCCGTCACCGAGGATTGCGAGATCGAAAGGTTCTGTGCGGCTCGCGTCACCGAACCCTGTTCGGCGACGGCGACAAAATATTGAACCTGGCGAAGCGTGAAGGCCATGGGGTTTTAGAGCATGGCGGAACGGGCCGTGGCAAGCGGTCGGAAAAAGCGGACCTTTTTTGGTATTTTCCTAAAATGGGGCGGGCTTCGCATGCCCACTTAAACTTTCGGAAACGTCATTTCCTTAGCGTTCTCAGCACTTGTCCTGCGTTGGAGTTTCAGATGGCGGAGCAGTTGGCGTGAAGGCCTTACTGCGCATATTCCGGCCTTCCCGGAAATTGGCAATCATCATTGGCGGAGTCGCTCTTCTCGCGGGCGTTTCTGGCGGTGCGGCTGTCTATGTCGGCAAGGACAGGCTGATCGATGCAACTGGTGGTGGCTACGGGCTCGAATGCAGTGACGTCAACCTGGTGACGATTCGCAAGCAGGATCGCGTCTGGGTGCGCAAATACATCAAGACCGAACCGACCGACGGGATGACGCGGGTCAAGACCGCGCTTCGTGTCGCTCAGGCGGTTTATGCCGCGCAGAAGCCGGATCTGGTGCAGGTGGTGGTGCTCGACGAAAACGGACCGACGATGCGCGCCGATATTCGCGGCCGGGCGATCGGCGCCGATGTCGTCTATATCCCGCATCCCGACAAGACCGTTCCGGGCCTCGACGACAAGTCCTATACAGCGCGCTACTACGACGGAAAGGCCAGCGAAAACGGGCTGTTCTTCGGCGAGCGGATAGAGATGCCGTCCGACGAAATCGCCATGATCAGCGCCGCTTTCAAGGACCCCGAGGATTGCGTCGACCCGGTCGCCGTTGCCTCGACCAAAAGCGAGGAAAAAGGCAAAAAGGCCGCAGGCGGCGGGCATGGCGCAGCGACGGCAGCCGAAAGCGAAGCCGCGCCGGCTGCAGGCGGCCACGGCGCAGATGCACCGGCCGAAGAGCCGCCGGCTGAAGCCGCCAAAACCCACTGAACAGCGGGCATGAAAAAAGCGGAGTGCCCGCCGGCCCCCGCTTTGTTTTTGTGAGCTTCTTCCTGTCAGTCGGCCTTGCTGCGGCGGGCCGGGAAGAGGATGACGTCGCGGATCGACGGCGCATTGGTCAGCAGCATGATGAGACGGTCGACGCCGATGCCGAGGCCACCTGCCGGGGGCATGCCCTGGTCGATCGCGTCGAGGAATTCCTCGTCGAGCTGCTTTTCCTTTTCGCCGCGGGCATGCGCCTGTTCGAGCTGCTCGACCATACGACGGCGCTGCTCTTCGGGATCGTTGAGTTCCGAGAAGGCGTTGCCGAGTTCCCAGGCGTTGCAATAGGTCTCGAAGCGCTCGACGAGGCGCGGCTCGCCCGGCACTTCCTTGGCGAAGGGCGAAATGTCCTTCGGGAAATGCGTGACATGCGACGGCTGGATCAGCGTCTGCTCGACCTTCTCTTCGAAGATGAAGGCGAGGCATTCACCCCAGGTCCAATCCTTCTCGACCGCGAAGCCTGCAGCCTTGGCGGCGGCGCGGGCCTCTTCATCGGTCTTGATGGCGCGGAAATCGATACCGGTCGCTTCCTTGACGGCGTCGGGCATCGGCACGCGCTTGAACGGACCCTTGAAGGACATGGTCTTGTCGCCGAAGGGGAATTCCGTCGAACCGTGAATGGAGAGCGCCAAGGTTTCGAACAGCCGCTCGACGAGGTCCATGATGTCTTCGTAGTCGGCATAGGCCCAGTAACACTCCATCATGGTGAATTCGGGATTGTGCCGAGTGGAAACGCCTTCGTTACGGAAGTTCCGGTTGATCTCGAAGACCTTGTCGGTCAGCCCCGAGACCAGCGTGCGCTTGAGGAACAGTTCGGGCGCGATGCGCAGGTACATGTCGAGCTTCAACGTGTTGTGATGCGTCTTGAACGGCTCGGCGGTGGCGCCGCCATAGACCGAATGCAGCATCGGCGTCTCGACTTCCATGAAGCCGTCATTTTCCATGAAGCGGCGGATGCCGGAGAGGATCTTCGAGCGCTGCTGGAAGCGCAGCTTCGAATCCTCGTTGGTCATGATGTCGAGATGGCGCTTGCGGTAGCGCAGTTCGATATCGGAGAGACCGTGCCACTTCTCCGGCATCGGCAGCAGCGACTTCGTCAGCATGGTGATGGTCTGTGCGTTGATCGTCAGCTCGCCACGCTTGGTGCGGCGCACGATGCCGGTGACGCCGATGATGTCGCCGATGTCGATCATCGGCAGCAGCGCGCGGGCTTCTTCCGGGGTCGTGTCCTTGTGACTGAAAATTTGGATCTTGCCGCCGGCATCGTGGATGTCCATGAACATGCCGGAGTTGCGCGACGAGTAGACGCGGCCGGCGACGGTGACGACATCCTGCGTCTCGACGTCAGCTTCCAGGTTCTCATATTTCGCGATGAGTTCGGCATTGGTCATCGTGCGGTGGAAATGCGCCGGATAGACCTCGCCGATCTGCTCACGCAGCAGCTTCAGCTTCTGGGCGCGCACTTCCGTCGCGTCGGAGGAAAGGGTGTTTTCGGTCTTGTTGTCAGCCACTGTCGAAATCCTCTGACTTTTCTTACTTCGAGCCGACGAGGGCGGCGACCGCCTGCGAGGCGAGCTTCAGGCGCTGACGCACAACGGACCGGCCGAGGATCGCCATGGAATCGAAGAGTGGCAGCGAGCGCGACGAGCCGGACACGGCAACGAAAAGCGGCGAGACCACGACCTTCAGCTTCTTGCCCATGCGGTCGGCGATCGCGCGCAGCTCCGCCTCGATCGTCTCGACATTCCATTCCAGGATCTTTTCGAGATCCGGCTGAACGGTGTTGAGGATATCCAGGATCTCTTCCGGCGGCGACTTGATCTTGGCGAAGTCGGAAGGCTGCAGGCCAAGATCGGACTTCAGCAGGAAGCCTGCGAGATCGGGCAGCTCGCCGAGCTTGGAAATGCGCGTCTGCGACAGCCGCAGACCTTCCTTCACGCGGTCGTTTTCCATCGCCCAGGTCAGCACACGTGCCTGGAATTCCTCTTCGGAGAGCTTCTCGCGGATCCAGCGGCCGTTCAGCCAGTCGAGCTTCTGAATGTCGAAGATCGCGCCGGCCTTGGAGAGGTTCTCCGGATCGAACTTCGCGGAGAGCTCGTCCATATCCAGCAGTTCTTCGCCTTCGGCAATCTGGATGAAGAACAGGCCGAGGAAGTTCATCAGCGCCTCGGGGATGTAGCCGAGCGCGGAGTAATAGGAGATCGAGGTCGGGTTCTTGCGCTTCGACAGCTTCGACTTGTCGGCATTGCGCATCAGCGACAGATGCATGAAGACCGGCTGGTCCCAGCCGAAATAGCGATAAAGCAGGATATGCTTCGGCACCGAAGCCAGCCACTCTTCACCGCGGGCGACATGGGTGATCTTCATCAGATGGTCGTCGATGACGTTGGCCATATGATAGGTCGGCATGCCGTCGGCCTTGACGAGCACCTGCATGTCGACCGAATCCCACGGGATCGACACGTCGCCATAGACGCCGTCGGTAAAGTCGCAGGAGCCTTCGGCCGGGATCTTCATGCGGATGACGGTCGTTTCGCCGGCGGCCATGCGCGAGGTGACCTCCTCGGCTGTGAGGTTGAGGCAGAGACCATCGTACTTCGGCGGCTTGCCGGCGGCGCGCTGGGTTTCCCGCATTTGCTCCAGCCGTGCGGGCGTGCAGAAACAGCGGAAGGCATGGCCCTTGTCCAGCAATTCCTGCCCGTAAGGTTGGTACATGTCCTTGCGGTCGGACTGGCGATAGGGGCCGTAGGGGCCGCCGATATCAGGGCCTTCCTTCCATTCCAGCCCGCACCATTTCAGTGCGTCCAACACCTTCGTCTCGAATTCCGGGGTCGAGCGCGTCGCATCGGTATCCTCGATGCGCAGGATGAACTCGCCGCCGTGCTTCTTGGCGAAAAGGTAGTTGAAGAGAGCGATGTAAGCGGTGCCGACATGCGGCTCGCCGGTCGGCGAGGGAGCGATGCGGACGCGGACGCCGGTGGCTGTCCCGGAAACTGTCATTGTGTGTGCCCGTCAATGAATGCCGGACGGCTTTCATGGGAAAGCGACGTTCGGCCGGAAGGATGCAGATAGCTTCATCGGCCAACCGGCCGGAAAAAGGGCATGCGCCCGCACTATCCGCCGATCGTCCGTTCGGCTGGCCTTAGGCCATATTCAACCGGGCGCGTCAAGAAAAACCACGCCTGCAAAGGTCTGATGGCGGCGGGTGAGGGCGCGGCGGTTCGGCCGCGCTCCAGCCCAAGCCTCAATGAGCGCCGCCTCGTTTCCGCTTGCGGGCGTTGCGCGCGAACATGTTCAGCACCTCGACCAGCGCCGAGAAGGCCATGGCGGCGTAGACGTAGCCCTTCGGCACGTGGAAGCCCATGCCATCGGCGATCAGTGTCGTACCGATCATCAGCAGGAAGGCGAGCGCCAGCATGACGATCGTCGGATTCCGCTCGATGAAGTTGGCGAGGGGCGTCGCGGCGACCAGCATGACGGTGACGGCGGCGACGACTGCGACTACCATGATCGGCAGATGCGGCGTCATGCCGACGGCGGTGATGATGCTGTCGACGGAGAAGACGAGATCGAGCAGCAGGATCTGGCCGATGGCCGATGCAAAGCCTGTCGTGGCCGAACTTGCGATGAAGTCCTCGCCGTGATCTTCCGGATCGACGCTGTGGTGGATTTCCTTGGTGGCCTTCCAGACGAGGAACAGACCGCCGGCAATCAGGATCAGATCCTTCCAGGAGAAGCCGTGGCCGAAGGCTTCAAACAGCGGTTCGGTCAGTTGCACGATCCAGGCGATGGTGCCGAGCAGGACGAGACGCATGACGAGCGCAAGACCGATACCGATCTTGCGGGCCTTTTCCCGGTGCTGGGGCGGCAGTTTGTTGGTGAGAATGGAAATGAAGATCAGGTTGTCGATCCCGAGAACGATTTCCATCACCACCAGCGTGATGAGCGCCACCCAGGCGGCCGGATCCTGAATGAGCGTCATGATTTCCTGCATCAGCATATATCCCTTTTGCGTCAGGTGAGTATTGACGCTCGCAATGTAATGTTGCCGGCCTCTCAGGCAAGCGCCGCAAGGGGGTATACGAAACCGATGTGACTTTTATTCCCTAGAACAGGATGATTTAAGGTCGGGTCGGCCTTAAATTTGAATCCTGTTCTAAATTAAAGAGTTAGAGCATGATGTCGTCCGAAAACCGTTGACGCTTTCCGGCATCATGCTTTGACCGGCAACCAGATTTCGGTGATGCCCATGCCGGTATAGGGGTCGAAGCGCTCGTCGTAGCGTTCGAACATGTCGGGTGTCTCGCCGTGCTCCAGGCCTGAGGTTGGCCACCATGCGCCAAATATCCGGTTCATGGTCGCTGGAATGCCGGAGACATGGCCGCGATGGGTAAAGACGACGTAACGCTGGCCCGGAAGCTTGAGCGTTGCAAAATCCGCCGGCAGATCGCCGGCATCGGAAATTTCGACCGCGGCCATATAGCGGAATTTCTCCGCTTCACCGTCGATATGCGTACAGATGCCGTAGGCGACATTGCCTTTCTGGCCGGAGATATGACCGAAATGGGCGTTGAATTTCTGCCAGAGAGAGGGAATGGCGGCATTGCCGCCATAGGGGTAGGTCTCCTGCAAGCCGGCAAACAGCATCGGTTGGAGGGTTTCGAAACGGGGCGGTTCGAGGTCGTTGAGGTGGGCGGGGTCCATTCTGATCGGCTCCAGCAAGACAAGGTTACGGGCGTGCCCCTGTCTGCGCACCGCATCCGGCGTCATGCCGAACTGGTCGCGGAAGGCACGGGTGAAGGCTTCGTGCGAGCCGTAGCCGGCGCAAAGCGCAACCTCGAGAATGGTGGATGAACCGCCGACCAGAGCCGGCACGGCGCGGCTGAGGCGGCGCCCTCTTACATAGCCGCTGATCGAGTGACCGGTGACGAGCCCGAAGACGCGCGACAGATGGTAGCGCGACAATCCGGCTGCTTCCGATATCTCTTCCAGCGATATATCGCTTTCGAAATGGCTCTCTATGAACCAGATCGCCCGTCCGACGGCGCTCATTCTCACTCTCCTACAGCGCCGCGCCTCTTTTTGCGAGGCGCAAAGGACGCTGTAACACTTTGCAGTGGTTGCGGCTTCTTCCTTAAAGAAAAACCGGCAGCCGGATTTGATCGCTATTGCGGAATTTTGGCCGATGGAACGTGGCGGTCAAGGATGCGGTCGGACGGTCTCGTGCCGGCGTGCGCCGTAGGCGGCCATGAAGACCCGGATCGCGCCGCGGATGACGCGCTCGATTTCGTCACGCGGCGGCGGCTCTTCCATGCTTCCGAACAGGCGGAGCTTGAAGAAACTACCGCTGGCGAGATCGAGAAACTGGCCGGCGGCCAGATCGATGTCGTCGATTTCCAGCCTGCCTTCGGCGATGTGCCGCTCCAGGAAATCGCGCATGATGGTGCGCAGGTTTACCGGACCCTTGAAGAAGCGCTGACAGAGCACCGGCATGCGGTCGCGAACGCCGAGAACGGTGCGCATCGCGCTGATGACCTTTTCATCGGTCATATGGGTGACGAAGCTTATCCCGAATTCGTACAGGCCGGCTTCGGGGTCGTCATGTTCGGCAAGCGCCGTGCGTACGGCCGCCACGAAGGCGGCGCGCTCGGCCTCGATCATCGCCGAAAACAGTTCTTCCTTGTTGGTAAAATAGACGTAGAGCGTTCCCTTGGAGACGCCGGCCTCGCGCGTCACGTCATTCATGCTGGCGGCGTCGAAACCCATCTTCATGAAGACGCGCTTGGCGCCCGCGAGGATCTGCTGGCGCTTGGCCGGATCTTCGCCTGCGGCAAATCGGCCTCCGGCAGCGGGAGGACTGAATACGGCGGCGTGGTCGGGTGTCAGCGTCATGTCCTCTTAACTGTGTTGACGGTTTCGCATGTTCTTTAAAAGAAATCGAACCGATTGGTTCTACGCTCTTGATATGACGATAAAACAGGTTTAGGTCAACTGAACCGAACCGTTCAGTTCGATTATTTACTCCAGATCGGTAAAGTGGCCATGTCGAGCAACCAGAAGCGCAATGTCGCGCGTATCGTCAGCGAAAACGCCGGAACCGAAGAGGTAAAGGCCGAGGTCGTGGCCGTAGAAGCTCCGACGGCGGAAGCCCGCGAAGTTCCCTCTGCTCCCGCGCAGTCGGCGCCGGCTTCGGTCGCCGCACCCGCGGCTGCGAAGAAGCGCCGCAGCCTGGTGCTGCCGATCGTCGTGCTCGCCCTTCTCGCCGGCGGCGGATGGTATGGTTACGAATGGTGGACGAACGGCCGCTTCATGGTGTCGACCGACGACGCCTATATCGAGGGCGATATCGCAACGATTTCGCCGAAGGTCACGGGCTACGTGGCGAAGGTGAACGTTGTCGCCAACCAGGAAGTCAAAGCGGGCGACGTGCTTGCCACGCTTGATAACGGCGACTATCAGAACGCCCTCGACTTGGCCCAGGCCCAGATCGTCACCGAACAGCTTTCTCTGCAGCGTATCGACGCGCAGATCGAAGGCGCGAATGCGAGCCTCGTGCAGGCGCAGGCGCAGAAGGTGGCACTCGAAGCGGCCGTTCGCGGTGCCGAAATCACCCAGAAGCGCCAGAGCGACCTTCAGGCGAAATCGGTCGGCACCGCCGCCGATCTCGACAATGCCAATATCGCCCTCGACCAGGCCAAGGCCAATCTTGCCGGCGGCGATGCCAACATCACCGCTGCACAGGCCAATATCACCATCCTCCAGGCCCAGCGCAAGGAAGCCGAAGGCTCGGTGCGTTCGCTGGAAATCTCGCGCGACAAGGCCGCCCGCGACCTTTCCTTCACCGTGCTCAAGGCGCCTTATGACGGCATTGTCGGCAACCGCTCCGTCCAGGAAGGCGACCTCGTCTCTCCCGGTCAGCGCCTGATGGCGCTGGTTCCGGTGCGCCAGCTCTATATCGACGCCAATTTCAAGGAAACGCAGATCCAGCATCTGGTGCCGGGCTCGAAGGTCAACGTCCAGGTCGATGCCTATAGCGATCATCCGATCGTCGGCACCGTCGAATCGATCTCGCCGGCTTCCGGCTCGGTCTTTTCGCTGCTTCCGCCGGAAAACGCCACCGGCAACTTCACCAAGGTGATCCAGCGGGTGCCGGTGCGGATCGCGCTGCCGCAGGATGCGCTCGACAGCGGGCGTCTGCGCGCGGGCCTGAGCGTCGTCGTCGACGTCGACACCCGTACGGCGCCGAGCAAGTAAGCCTTCAGAGCAATTCCAGCAAAAGTGTGCAGCGGTTTTGCGCCCGGACTTGCGTGAAAACAAAGAGATAGAGCAATTCCGTGATTCGAAGAAAAACGGAACTGCTCTAGAAAGGCAGAGGTGATCTGATGGCCGGGAGCGCGACAGCAACGGCGGGAACGATACCGGCGGCACCCGCGCATGCCGACGAGCGCATGGATCCGAAGAAGCTCATCGCCTTCTTCGCGATGGTGCTCGGCATGTTCATGTCGATCCTCGACATCCAGATCGTCTCGGCCTCGCTTGCCGAAATCCAGGCCGGCCTTTCGGCCGGCAGCGACGAGATCGGCTGGGTGCAGACGTCCTATCTGATCGCCGAAGTGATCATGATCCCGCTGTCCGGTACGCTGGCGCGCATCATCTCGACGCGTTATCTCTTCGCGATCTCGGCCGCCGGCTTCACCATGGCGAGTGCGCTGGCGGCGACGGCGACGAATATCGACCAGATGATCGTCTACCGGGTCATCCAGGGCTTCATCGGCGGCGGCATGATCCCGTCGGTCTTCGCGGCCGCCTTCACCATCTTCCCGCCGTCGAAGCGCAGCATCGTCTCGCCGATCATCGGCTTGATTGCGACGCTGGCGCCGACCATCGGTCCGACCGTCGGCGGTTATCTCAGTCATGCCTTTTCATGGCACTGGCTGTTCCTCGTCAACATCGTGCCTGGCATCATCGTCACGATCGTCACCTGGAACTTCATCGATTTCGACAAGCCGGAACTATCGCTCTTCAAGAAGTTCGACTGGTGGGGTCTGATCTCGATGGGCGTCTTCCTCGGCGCGCTGGAATATGTGCTCGAAGAGGGCAATTCGAACGACTGGTTCAACGACAGCTACATCACCATAGCGGCCGTCGCTTCCGGCGCTGCAGCCATCGTCTTCTTCCATCGCGCCTTCACGGTGGATTTCCCCGTTGTCGACCTCAAGGCCTTTTCGAACCGGAATTTCTCCTTCGGCTCGGTGTTTTCCTTCGTTATGGGCATCGGCCTCTATGGTCTCACCTATATCTATCCGGTCTATCTCGGGCGCATCCGCGGCTATGATTCACTGATGATCGGCGAGACGATGTTCGTCTCCGGGCTGGCGATGTTCCTCACCGCGCCCATCGCCGGACGGCTGTCGACCAAGATGGACCTGCGCCTGATGATGGTGATCGGCTTCGTCAGCTTCGCCGCCGGCACCTTCATCATGATGCATCTGACGGCGGATTGGGATTTCTACGAGCTTTTCATCCCGCAGATCCTGCGCGGCTTCGGGCTGATGATGTGCATGGTGCCGATCAACAATATCGCGCTCGGCACGATGCCGCCCTCGCGCATCCGCGGCGCGTCCGGCCTGTTCAATCTGACCAGAAACCTCGGCGGCGCCGTCGGCCTTGCCGTCATCAATACCGTGCTGACCAACCGGCAGGACGTGCACTACGAGCGGCTGCGGGAGAATATGGACTGGGGCAATCCGGCGGCGATCGACCAGATGAATAACATGGCCGCCAATTTCAACAGCTACGGCATGGATGGCGCCTCGGTTGCGATCAAGCAGATGGTCGGCCTTGCCACCAAACAGGCGATCATCCTCTCCTTCAGCGACGTATTCCTGATCCTGACCGCGCTTTTCTTGGCGATGATCCTCGGTGTCGCCATGATCAAGAAACCCGCGCCGCAAGGCGGGGGAGGCGGTGGCGGCCACTGACCTCCGGCCTGCCGCCCCTTGAAAAGGCCCTCTTCGGAGGGCCTTTTTGTTGCTGTTTTCCGGCCACTGTGTCATCACGCGGATGATCGCCGACCGGTTCGGTCCGAAACGAACAGATAATGCCGGGAAAACGATGCGGAAACCAGCCCGTTCGATTTTTTGATTTACGTACATCAAAATTGGCGCTAATGGTCTCGTCAGGAGGAATGATGAGGCCAACTGTTCACGATATCGCCGCCGCCGCCGGTGTCAGTCTGGCGACTGTCGACCGGGTTCTCAACCAGCGTCCCGGTGTGCGCCACGTCACGCGGGAAAAGGTCGAGACCGCGATCCGCGAGCTCGGTTATGTCAGAGATGTCGCCGCCGCCAATCTCGCCAAGGGGCGCACCTATCCGCTGGTCTTCATCCTCCCGGCCAGCGACAATTCCTTCATGCACGGGCTCAATGCCGAGATCCGCCAGGCAGTCCTCCGTTCGTCGGCCGAGCGCACCGATATCCGCACCATCGAGGTGCCGGCTTTCGATCCGGCCGCCCTCGTCTCCGTGCTCGAAGGGCTTGCCCGCGAAAAGCCCTGCGGCATCGCGCTGGTTGCGACCGATGCGCCTGACGTGCGCGCCGCCGTCGACAGGCTGGTGCGCGAGCGCTTTCCCATCGTCACCCTGGTTTCCGATCTCACGGGGTCGCTACGCCATCACTATGCCGGCGTCGACAATATCGCCGCCGGCCGGACCGCCGCCCGCCTGCTCGGGCGATTCCTTGGGCCGCGAAAGGGCGAAATCGCCGTGCTCGCCGGCTCCATGCTGGTGCGCGACCATCGCGAGCGGCTGGAGGGTTTTAGCGCAGTCATGGCCGAGGAGTTTCCTGATCTGGCGATCCTGCCGGTTCTCGAAGGCCGCGACGACCCGGAGGTCGCCCATATGCTCGTCGCCGACGCGCTTTCGAGGAATGCCGGGATCGTTGGCGTTTACAGCCTCGGCGCCGGCAATCGCGGCTTGATCCGGGCGCTGAAGGAGAAGGCCGTCGACCGCGTGCTGACCGTAATTGCCCACGAACTGACCGCTCATACGCGCGCAGCACTCATCGACAATACGATCGATGC
Source organism: Rhizobium sp. BT-226 (assembly GCF_025847085.2). NCBI lineage: Bacteria > Pseudomonadati > Pseudomonadota > Alphaproteobacteria > Hyphomicrobiales > Rhizobiaceae > Rhizobium > Rhizobium sp. BT-226. Next base: position 74,204 of record NZ_JAOYTI010000006.1, read on the forward strand.
GATCCTCAACCAGGATGCCGGCCATGAGGTGCGCAGCGCCATCCGCGTGCTGAAAGCCAAGGCGGACGGGCTTGCCGTCATCGAAGCGCAGGAGCGCATCCGCCTCGACATATTCCTGAAAGACAATCTGCCGTAACGGCAAAGGGAGAAACACCACATGTATCTGGGTCTGGATCTCGGAACCTCCGGCGTCAAGGCGATGCTGATCGACGGTGATCAGAAGATCGTCGGCTCGGCCAATGGTTCGCTCGACGTCTCGCGTCCACATTCCGGCTGGTCGGAGCAGGAGCCGGCCCACTGGGTGCGCGCCACGGAGGAGGCCGTTGCCGGCCTCAAGGCAAAACATCCGAAGGAGCTTGCCGCGGTCAAGGGCATCGGCCTTTCCGGCCAGATGCATGGCGCAACGCTTATCGACGCCACCGACAAGGTGCTGCGCCCCTGCATCCTCTGGAACGACACACGCAGCTACGTCGAGGCGGCTGCACTCGATGCTGATCCGCGATTTCGCGCACTCACCGGCAACATCGTCTTCCCCGGCTTTACGGCGCCGAAGCTCGCCTGGATCGAGAAGCATGAGCCCGATGTCTTCGCCAAGATCGCCAAGGTGCTCCTGCCGAAGGACTATCTGCGTCTCTGGCTGACCGGCGAATATATCTCGGAAATGTCGGATTCGGCCGGCACCTCCTGGCTCGACACCGGCAAGCGCGCCTGGTCCTCCGAACTGCTGGCCGCCACCAACCTGTCCGAAGAGCAGATGCCGGCGCTCGTCGAAGGCACCGAGCAGGCCGGTAAGCTGCGGTCCGAACTGGCGGCGCAATGGGGTATATCAGGTGATGTCGTCGTTGCCGGCGGTGCCGGCGACAATGCGGCCTCGGCCTGCGGCATGGGCACGGTCAGCGATGGCGCCGCCTTCGTCTCGCTCGGCACCTCGGGCGTGCTTTTTGCTGCCAACGCTTCCTATTTGCCGAAGCCGGAAAGCGCCGTGCATGCCTTCTGCCACGCGCTGCCGAACACCTGGCACCAGATGGGTGTCATCCTGTCGGCGACCGATGCGCTCAACTGGCATTCCGGTGTCACCGGCAAATCGGCCGCCGATCTCACCGGCGAACTCGGCGAGACGCTGAAGGCGCCGACCGGTGTCACTTTCCTGCCCTATCTCTCCGGCGAGCGCACGCCGCACAATGATGCCGTCATCCGCGGCGCCTTCATCGGCCTTGAACATGAAAGCAGCCGTGTCGTTCTTACCCAGGCGGTGCTCGAAGGTGTCGCCTTCGCCATCCGCGACAATCTCGAAGCGCTGCGTTCGGCCGGCACCGGCATATCCCGCGTCACGGCAATCGGCGGCGGTTCGCGCTCGCGTTACTGGCTGGCGTCGATCGCGACCGCCCTCGGCGTTCCGGTCGATCTGCCGGCCGACGGCGATTTCGGCGCGGCCTTCGGCGCCGCCCGCCTCGGCCTGATCGCGGCAACGGGCGCGGATCCGATTGCGGTTTGCACGCCGCCGGTGACGGCCGGCACGATCGAGCCGGTGGCGTCGTTGAGCGGCGCTTATGAGGACGCGTATACGCGCTACCGCGCACTTTATCCGGCGATCAAATCGCTGGCGCACTGAGAACTGGAGCCAGCGGCCCCCTCATCCGACCCTTCGGGCCACCTTCTCCCCGAGGGGAGAAGGGGAAAGAAGCGCCGCAGCGAGTCTCTTCTCCCGTCGGGGAGAAGGTGCCGGCAGGCGGATGAGGGGGCCTCTGGCGCAGACAAGAATTCGGAACTGCAAACAGATACAAACCCAAGGAGAACCAACATGAGCACCGGATTTTTCGGCGATATCCAGAAAGTGAAATACGAAGGCCCCGACAGCACCAATCCGCTGGCCTTCCGCCATTACCAGCCGGACGAGATCGTCATGGGCAAGCGCATGGAAGACCATCTGCGCTTTGCCGTGGCCTATTGGCACACCTTCACCTGGCCGGGCGGCGATCCCTTCGGCGGTCAGACCTTCCTGCGTCCCTGGTTCGAGGACACGATGAAGGCTGCCAAGCTCAAGGCCGACGTCGCCTTCGAATTCTTCTCGCTGCTCGGCTCGCCCTATTACTGCTTCCATGACGCCGACGTGCGTCCGGAAGGCAAGAACTTTGCCGAAAACACCAAAAACCTCAACGAGATCGTCGATTATTTCGCCGAGAAGCAGGCCGCAACCGGCACCAAGCTGCTCTGGGGCACGGCGAACCTCTTCTCGCATCGCCGCTATATGTCGGGTGCAGCCACCAATCCGGATCCGGATGTCTTTGCTTTCGCTGCTGCGACGGTCAAGACCTGCATAGACGCCACGCAGAAGCTCGGCGGCGAGAACTACGTGCTTTGGGGCGGCCGCGAAGGTTACGAGACGTTGCTCAACACCGATATCGGCCGTGAGCTCGACCAGCTCGGCCGCTTCCTCAACCTCGTTGTCGAATACAAGCACAAGATCGGCTACAAGGGCACGATCCTGATCGAGCCGAAGCCGCAGGAGCCGACCAAGCACCAGTATGATTACGACGTCGCGACCGTCTATGGTTTCCTCAAGAAGCACGGTCTTGAAAACGAGGTGAAGCTCAATATCGAGCAGGGCCACGCGATCCTTGCCGGCCACTCCTTCGAGCACGAGCTGGCGCTTGCCAATGCGCTCGGCATCTTCGGCTCGATCGACATGAACCGCAACGACTACCAGTCCGGCTGGGATACCGACCAGTTCCCGAACAATGTTCCCGAAATGGCGCTCGCCTACTACCATGTTCTGGCTGGTGGCGGCTTCAAGACCGGCGGCACCAACTTCGACTCGAAGCTGCGCCGCCAGTCTCTCGACCCGGCGGATCTGCTGATCGGCCATATCGGCGGCATGGATTGCTGCGCTCGCGGCCTGAAGGCCGCCGCCAAGATGATCGAGGACAAGGCTCTGTCGCAGCCGCTCGCCGATCGTTATGCCGGCTGGGATTCGGCTGAAAGTCAGAAGCTCTTCCGCGGCGAATATTCGCTGGACGAGATCGCCCATTGGGTCGAGAGCAAGGACGTCAACCCGCAGCCAAGATCGGGCAAGCAGGAACTGCTCGAGAACGTCGTCAACCGCTACGTCTGACGATCAGCGCCGGCGGCCATTGGTCGCCGGCGCAACCCTCTCCGGCCGGGCGACGGCGCAAAACCTTCAGCCTCTATTGGTTTACCGTTTCGACCAGTTGCGCGACGGCGCCGAGACGGAGTTTCGAACCACCAGATCCGGGCGCAGCAGGATTTCCGTTTCGGTCGGCCGGCCATCGGACAGAAGTTCCAGCAGCAGCGCCATTGCCTGCTTGCCGATTGCCGTTCTCGGCTGGCGGATCGTGGTCAGCGGTGGGGATATAAAGACGGCCTGCGGCACGTCGTCGAAACCGGTCACCGAGAAATCCCGCGGAATGTCGTAGCCTCGCGCGCCGAGCCCGACCATGACGCCGATCGCCGTCTGGTCGTTGACGCACATGAAGGCGGTTGGAAGCGTGTCGCGCATGAAAAGCTGTTCGACCGCATGCCGCCCGCTTTCGATCGTCCCGTCGCCTTCCAGCACGATCCTGTTGTCGGGCGGGATGCCGGCAGCATCGAGACCGGCATCGTAACCCATACGGCGCCTGGTATAGGCAAGCCGGGTGCGCGAATCGCCGATGAAGGCGATCTTGCGATGCCCTTCGGCCAGCAGCAGGTCCACCGCTTTGCGAGCGCCCTCGGTATCGTCGACGCCGACATAGGGAATGCCGCCGTTGAAGACGGGCTCGAAAACGCCGACGCTCGGCGGCAGCCGCGCGGTCATCGTCTGATGCCCGAAGGGCAGGATGCCGGTGAAGAGGATCAGCCCGGCAGCCTGGTTGGAATTTAGGAATTTCAGATATTCGAGACCGCGCTGGGCGTCGTTCTGCGTGTGGCCGATCAGGATGCCGTAGCCGTGCGCGCGCGCTTCGTTCTCCAGCCCGACGAGAATGTTGGAGAAATTGGGATCGCCGATATCGGGCGCCACGACAAGGATCATGTTGGAGCGGCCGAGCCTCAGGCTGCGCGCCATGGCATTGGTCGTATAGCCGGTGATGGCGATCGCCTGGTTGACCTTGAGGCGCGTGGAGTTGGCGACCTTTTCCGGCATGTGGATTGCCCGGGAAACCGTCGCGATGGAGACCTCGGCGATCCGGGCGACGTCTTCGATGGTTGCGGGCGTGGAATTCGACACTGAGCTCTGCCTTGGGCTGTCTTCGCCGCGACACTACACAGACTTGTCGAGAGGTCAAAGGCGGGCTTCAACTGATCTGTGTAAATCAACGATGTAAACCTTTACATGATGTATGTAAAGGTTTACATAAGGCGCCAAAGCGGACGGGGAGCCGCTTTGGGGAGGGCCAGATGACCGTGGAAACCGCCGACACCGCACCCGTGGTGCTGTCCGCCAGGCGCATATGCAAATCCTTCAGTGGAGTGCAGGTCCTCTTCAGCGTGAACTTCGATCTCCGCGCCGGCGAAATCCATGCACTCATGGGTGAAAACGGCGCCGGCAAGTCCACGCTTGTCAAGGTTTTGTCCGGTTTCGAACAGCCGAGTTCCGGGGAAATCCTGCTCGACGGCAAGCCCGTCGTCCTGCCGCCCAACGGCGCCGCCGAGGCACTCGGCATCGTCATCATTCACCAGGAATTCAACCTCGCCGACCATCTGACCGTGACGGAGAGCCTCTTCCTCGGGCGCGAAGTGACGCGTTTCGGTGTGCTTGACCGCAAATATATGCGGTCGGAGACCCGCAAGGTTCTCGACGTGCTCGGTTCGCATGTCGATGAGAATGCGCTGATCAGCACGCTTTCCATCGCCGACAAGCAGATGGTCGAAATCGCCAAGGCAATCAGCCGCGACGCGCGGGTGGTGTTCATGGACGAGCCGACCGCCGTGTTGTCGCGGGAAGAGACCAGTATGCTCTTCAAGCAGGTTCGCAAGCTGCGCGACCAGGGTACCAGCTTCGTCTTCGTGTCCCACAAGCTCGACGAGGTGATGGAGTTGACCGACCGCGTCACCGTGCTGCGTGATGGCCAGTGGATCAAGACATCGCCGACATCCATTCTGGACGGGGAATCGATCGCGCAGCTGATGGTCGGTCGCGAACTTTCCAGCCTCTATCCCGCCAAGGTCGAGCCTGATGTCGACGAGGAAATCGTCCTCAGCGTCGCCTCGGTGTCGACGGGCTATGTGAAGGATGCCAGCTTCGAGGTGCGCAAGGGCGAGATCATCGGTTTTTCAGGCATGATCGGCTCTGGTCGCACCGAGCTGATGGAAGCGATCGCCGGGTTGCGGACCCGCCTCGAGGGCGAGGTGATCATCAAGGGGGAAACGGTTCCCTCCGGCGACGTGCATGCCGCCAATCGCTGCGGGCTCGCCTATATGACCAAGGACCGCAAGTCGAAAGGCCTGCTGCTGCGTTCCGGCATGGTGACCAATCTGACACTGCAATCGCTCGGAAGGCATGCTCGTCACGGCTATCTCAGCCCGGGCAGCGAGGCGGCCGCAATGGCAAAGGCCAAGCGCCGCTTCGACATCAGGGTTCGTGACGGCAATATCGTCGCCGGCCGCATGTCGGGCGGGAACCAGCAGAAGCTGCTGCTTGCCAAGGTCATGGAGACCGAGCCGCAGATCATCATCATCGACGAGCCGACGCGCGGCATCGATGTCGGCACCAAGCAGCAGATCTATCATTTCATCTCGGCACTCGCCCGAGACGGCCGGTCGATCATCGTCGTGTCGTCGGAGATGCCGGAGGTCATCGGCCTCTGCACCAGAGTGGCGGTGATGCGGGAAGGGCGCATCGTCGGCGTGCTCGAGGGCGACGAGATTTCCGAGCAGGAGATCATGCGTTACGCCGCCGGGCTCAAGAAGAAGGCGGCCGCCTGAGGGCTGAAGCAGGCTTCGCCGATCAGGCGACACATAGATGCCCAGAAAATATGGGGCGGGAGGTTGATTTTGGAAATGAGTGTCAACGAGGAGACCAGGGAAATCCGGCGCCGATCTTGGCGGGATGTCGACCTGCGTGCGGTCGCGCCTTTTGTCGCCCTGGCACTGCTCCTGATCGTCGGAGCCCTGGTCAATCCTAATTTCATCGGCATCACCAACCTTGCCAATGTCGCGACACGCAGCGCCTTCATCGCCATCATCGCGGTCGGTGCGACCTTCGTGATATCTGCAGGCGATCTCGACCTGTCGGTGGGCTCGATGGTGGCCTTCGTCGCCAGCCTGATGATCCTGCTGATGAATTCGGGCGCCATCGAAAACCCGGCCCTGATGCTGACGGTCGCGGTCGTCTTCACCATGGTCGCTGGTGCACTCTGCGGCTTGGCGAACGGCCTGATCACGACAGTCGGCAGGATCGAGCCCTTCATTGCGACGCTCGGCACGATGGGCATCTATCGCGGCCTGACGACATGGCTGTCGCAAGGCGGCGCGATCACGCTTCGCTCCGCCGATATCCAGACGCTCTATCGTCCGGCTTATTTCGGCAATATCGCTGGCGTGCCGGTGCCGATCGCGGTGATTTTGGCGGTGACGGCGGTTGCGGCCTTCATCCTCTATCGCACCCGCTACGGGCGCCATGTGGTCGCGGTCGGATCGAACAGCGATGTCGCCCGCTATTCGGGCATCGCGGTCAATCGCGTTAGGACGATCGCCTTCGTCATCCAGGGGCTGTGCGTCGCCATTGCCGTGCTGCTCTATGTTCCCCGTCTCGGCTCGACGTCGGCGACGACGGGCATCCTGTGGGAGCTGCAGGCGATCACGGCCGTCGTCGTCGGCGGTACGGCGCTGAAGGGCGGCGCGGGCAGGGTCTGGGGCACGATCTGCGGCGCCTTCATTCTCGAACTGGTCGGCAACATCATGCTGCTTTCGAATTTCATCAGCGAGTATCTGATCGGCGCCATCCAGGGTGCGATCATCATCATCGCCATGTTCGTCCAGCGCTCGCTGGTACGCAAATCATGAGTTGGCAAATCATGAGTTGACCGGGCTTGCAATCGGCCTGGGTTACAATTGATCGGGCTTACAGGGCGTCCGGTCCCGATATGGAAAGTCCCTGAATTTATTGGGAGGAAATAGAATGCGTAAATTGATATTTGGCCTGGCGGTTGCGGCGGTGACGTTCGCCGGCGCCGCTCACGCCGAGGACAAGAAATTCACGATCGGCGTATCCATTCCGGCCGCCGACCACGGGTGGACTTCGGGCGTGGTGTTCCATGCCGAACGTGTCGCCAAGCTGCTGATGGCCGAACATCCCGGTCTCAACGTCATCGTCAAGACCTCGCCGGACGCTGCAAGCCAGGCCAACGCGGTGCAGGATCTCGATACGCAGGGTATCGACGCCCTCGTCATCCTGCCGTCGGATCCTGACCCGCTCGTCAACGCCATCAAGGAAGTCAAGGGTAAGGGCAAGTTCGTCGCCCTCGTCGACCGTGCGCCGAGCAACAACGACAATTCCGTGCGTGACCTCTATGTCGCCGGCAACAACCCGGCTCTCGGCGAAGTCGCCGGCAAGTACATCAAGGACACGACGCCGGACGCCGAGGTGGTCATCATCCGCGGTCTGCCGATCCCGATCGACCAGCAGCGCCAGGACGGCTTCGACAAGGGCATTGCCGGCTCGAACGTCAAGGTTCTCGACCGCCAGTACGGCAACTGGAACCGCGACGACGCCTTCAAGGTCATGCAGGACTACCTGACCAAGTACCAAAAGATCGACGTCGTATGGTGCCAGGATGACGACATGGCCGTCGGCGTTCTGCAGGCGATCGAGCAGGCCAAGCGCACCGACATCAAATATGTCGTCGCCGGTGCCGGCTCCAAGGACATGGTCAAGAAGGTCATGGACGGCGACAAGCTGATCCCGGTCGACGTTCTCTATCCGCCGGCAATGGTCGGCACGGCGATGGAGCTGACAGCGGCGGCACTTTACGATCAGGTCCCGGTTCATGGCAGCTACATTCTCGATGCGACGCTCGTCACCAAGGAGAATGCCAAGGACTTCTATTTCCCGGATTCGCCGTTCTGATCCATCGACTTGAGACATGCGCCCATTCGAAAGGATGGGCGCATTTTTTATGCTTCCATACAGTGGCTGGCCGAAAATGCTGCACGTACCTCTTGCCCGCCAGAGCCCATCATGATTAGCTCGCAGCCATATCGCATCTGGCCTCGCGCCAAATCATGAGCCAAGGGCGGAGGAGGCGCCTTGCTCCCGCCCAACAGCGTGCTACAACATCTCAGAAACGTTTACGGTCGATATTCAGGGAGGAATCTGACATGAAGACGATCAAGGGCCCCGGCCTTTTCCTTGGCCAGTTCGCGGGCGATACTGCTCCTTTCAACTCTTGGGACGCGATCACCAAATGGGCGGCCGACATCGGCTACAAGGGCGTCCAGGTGCCGACCTGGGCCAGCCAGCTGATCGATCTGAAGAAGGCTGCCACGTCCAAGGCCTATTGCGACGAATTCGCCGGCAAGGCTCGCGAAAACGGCATCGAGATCACCGAACTCTCCACTCACTTGCAAGGCCAACTCGTCGCCGTTCACCCGGCCTATGACGAAGCCTTCGACGGGTTTGCTGCACCGGAGGTGCGCGGCAATCCGAAGGCGCGTCAGGAATGGGCGGTCGAGCAGGTCAAGATGGCGCTGACGGCATCCAAAAACCTCGGGCTTACGGCGCATGCGACCTTCTCCGGCGCGCTTGCCTGGCCCTTCATCTATCCCTGGCCGCAGCGTCCTGCCGGCTTGGTCGAGACTGCCTTCGACGAACTCGCCCGTCGCTGGACGCCGATCCTCAATCATGCGGACGAGAACGGCATCGATGTCTGCTACGAGATCCACCCGGGCGAGGACCTGCATGACGGCATCACCTTCGAGATGTTCCTGGAGCGCGTGAAGAACCATCCGCGCGCCAACATGCTCTACGATCCCTCGCACTACGTCCTGCAGTGCCTCGATTATCTCGACAACATCGACATTTACAAGGACCGCATCAAGATGTTCCACGTCAAGGATGCGGAGTTCAATCCGACCGGGCGCCAGGGCGTCTACGGTGGCTATCAGGGCTGGGTGGAACGCGCCGGCCGGTTCCGTTCGCTCGGCGACGGCCAGGTCGATTTCGGCGCGGTGTTCTCGAAGATGACGGCGAATAATTTCGACGGCTGGGCCGTGGTCGAATGGGAATGCGCGCTGAAGCATCCGGAAGACGGCGCCCGCGAAGGGGCCGAATTCGTTGCCGCCCATATCATCCGCGTCACCGAGAAAGCCTTCGACGATTTCGCCGGCAGCGGCACGGACCAGGCGGCGAACCGGCGGATGCTGGGGCTTTCTTAACAGCACACACCGGTTGGTGGCTCTTGCCCCTCACCCTAACCCTCTCCCCGTAAAAGACGGGGAGAGGGGACGTGCCTTGCGAGAGCGAGCGGGGAACGGAGAGGGTGCGACACAGTCCCTTCGCCCCGTTTACGGGGAGAAGGTGGCGGCAGCCGGATGAGGGGCATGCGTCCGCACCAAGTTTAATTTCAGGAGGAATCAATGGCAATCGAAGCATCATCCGAACAGACCCGCGAGCCGCGCATCCGGCTCGGCATGGTGGGCGGCGGCGCGGGCGCTTTTATCGGCGCGGTGCACCGTATCGCGGCCCGCATCGACGATCAGTACGATCTCATCGCCGGCGCACTGTCGGCTTCGCCCGAAAAGGCGATCGCATCCGGCCGCGACCTCGGCCTCGATCCGTCGCGGACCTATTCCAGCTATCGCGAGATGGCAATCCGCGAGGCGAAGCTGAAGAACGGCATCGAAGCGGTGGCGATCGTCACGCCGAACCATGTTCACTACGATGCAGCCAAGGAATTCCTGAAGCGCGGCATCCATGTCATCTGCGACAAGCCGCTGACATCCAACCTTGCCGATGCGAAGAAGCTGAAGAAGATCGCCGACGAGAGCGGCGCGCTCTTCGTGCTGACGCATAATTACACCGGTTATCCGATGGTCCGCCAGGCGCGGGAGATGATCGCGAACGGCGAACTCGGCGACATTCGCGTCGTCCAGGCCGAATATCCGCAGGACTGGCTGACGGAAGCGGTCGAACAAACCGGCCAGAAACAGGCCGCCTGGCGCACCGATCCGGCGCAGTCCGGCGTCGGCGGCTCGACCGGCGATATCGGCACGCATGCCTATAATCTCGCCGCCTTTATCACCGGTCTCGAGCTCGATAGCCTCGCCGCCGACCTCGACAGTTTCGTTCCGGGCCGCCGGCTGGACGACAACGCGCATGTCATGCTGCGCTTCAAGGCGAAGGGCTCGGAGAAGCCGGCCAAGGGCATGCTCTGGTGCAGCCAGGTGGCACCCGGCCATGAAAACGGCCTGATGGTCCGCGTCTACGGCACCAAGGGCGGGCTGGAATGGACCCAGAAGGACCCGAACTACTTGTGGTACACGCCTTTCGGTGAGCCGAAGCGGCTGATCACCCGGGGCGGCGCCGGTTCAGGGGCGGCTGCCGGCCGTGTCACGCGCGTGCCATCAGGGCACCCGGAAGGGTATCTCGAAGCCTTTGCGACGATCTATACGGAAGCTGCGCATGCGATCAATGCGCGCAAGAAGGGCAAGGCCGTCGACAAGGCAGTGGTCTACCCCATCGTCGATGACGGCGTGAAGGGTGTGGCTTTCGTCGAAGCCTGCGTCGCGTCTTCGAAGAAGAATGGCGCCTGGGTCAAGCTCTGAATTTAATGATCCGCGTCATTGGCGTCGCCCAATGAAAAACGCCGAGGCGGCCTCGTCTGCAGTCGCCTCGGCGTTTTTGTTTTATTTCTGATCAGGCCGCTGCAGTGCGGCCACGCTTCAGAAAGTTATCGACGCTCAACGGTCCGGCACCTGCCGCCACCAGATAAAGAAACACGAAGCAGAACAGGATCGCCGCAACGCCGCCGTTCTGGGCGGGATAGATGCCCTTCGACGCATGCCCGATGAAATAGGCGAAGGCCATCAGGCCCGAGAGCACGAAGGCTGCGATACGGGTCTGGAATCCCACCAGGACGAGGAAGCCGAGCGTGAGTTCGATAAGCCCAGCAACCCAGGAAAGCGAGCCGACGGGCGGCACGCTTGCCGCAACCGGAAAATGCAAAATCTTCTGCGTTCCGTAGCTGAAAAGCACAAGCGACGAGACAATGCGCAGCAAGCTCAGCAGATGGGGCTGCAGCAGATGGATCGAAGACAGCATTGGATTCCTTTCATATTTGTGATGCCATTTCCGTGTAAAGGTCGTGGTCCCAACAGCAAGTCACGACTGCTGACATTGCCGTTATGAGTTGGGGAGGGTGGAGAAGCAGGCGTTTCCTGCAACGTTGCAGTTTTTCTCGACGCCGACCTGTACTTTGCCTTCACGCTTGGCTAAATCCCGGCAAACGGCCTCAACCTAGAGCATTTCCGTTTTTCTTCGAGTCACGGAAATGCTCTATCTCTTTGTTTTCACGCAATTCCGGACGGAAAACCGCTTCGCACTTTTCCTGGAATTGCTCTAGAGATAGGATTTACAGATGATCGATCCGAAGAAACTCGCAGAGCGCTTTCCCGGCGACTTCACCTTCGGCGTCGCCACCGCCGCCTTCCAGATCGAGGGCGCCAGCAAGGCCGATGGCCGCAAGCCATCCATCTGGGATGCTTTCTGCAATATGCCCGGCCGTGTCCATAATCGCGATAACGGCGATATCGCCTGCGATCACTACAATCGGCTGGAGCAGGACCTCGATCTCATCAAGGAGATGGGTGTCGAAGCCTACCGGTTCTCAATTGCCTGGCCGCGCATCATCCCCGACGGTACCGGTCCGGTGAACGAGGCCGGCCTCGATTTCTACGACCGGCTCGTCGACGGCTGCAAGGCGCGCGGCATCAAGACCTTCGCAACGCTCTACCACTGGGACCTGCCTCTGCTGCTCGCCGGCGAGGGTGGCTGGACCGCGCGTTCGACTGCCTATGCGTTTCAGCGCTATGCCAAGACGGTGATGAACCGCCTTGGCGATCGCCTCGACCGGGTCGCGACCTTCAACGAACCCTGGTGCATTGTCTGGCTCAGCCACCTCTATGGCATCCATGCTCCGGGCGAGCGCAGCATGCAGGCCGCCCTTCACGCCATGCACTATATGAACCTTGCCCACGGCCTCGGCGTCGAGGCGATCCGCTCGGAAGCCCCCAACGTGCCGGTCGGGATTGTGCTCAACGCCGCCTCGATCATTCCCGGCTCCGACAGCCCGGCCGATCTTGCCGCCGGCGAGCGGGCGCATCAGTTCCACAACGGCGCTTTCTTCGATCCGGTCTTCAAGGGCGAATATCCGAAGGAATTCGTCGAGGCGCTCGGCGACCGCATGCCCGTCATCGAGGATGGCGACCTGAAGCTCATCAGCCAGAAACTCGATTGGTGGGGCCTGAACTATTATAAGCCCGAGCGGGTCACCGACGATGCCGAACGCAAGGGCGATTTCCCCTGGACGGTGGAAGCGCCGCCGGCAAGCGACGTCAAGACCGATATCGGCTGGGAAATCTATGCGCCGGGCCTGAAGCTCTCGGTCGAGGACCTCTACCGCCGCTACGAACTGCCGGAATGCTACATCACCGAGAACGGCGCCTGCGACAACACCGATGTCGTCGACGGCGAGGTCGACGATACGATGCGCCTCGATTATATCGGCGATCACCTCGATGTCGTGGCCAACCTCATCAAGGACGGCTATCCCTTGCGCGGCTATTTCGCCTGGAGCCTGATGGACAATTTCGAATGGGCGGAAGGCTACCGCATGCGCTTCGGTCTCGTCCATGTCGACTATGAAACCCAGCTGCGCACGGTGAAGAAGAGCGGCAAGTGGTATCGCCAACTCGCGGCGCAATTTCCTAAGGGCAATCACAAGGCGGTTTAGCGCAGCTGCCCCAGCCACTTGAGAGAGGCACGACGCTTATTCGCGCGCCATCCGGGCGCGGACTTCCGGGCGGCATGGCAAGCCGACGCTGCTTGCCATCATTTTCGCGACGACCGGCGACAGGCATAAAAATAGATGACGAGAGGCCTGCAACAGGCGGTTGCTTAAACGTTTTTGAACCCTTGACTGGCAAAGTCCAACGGTCAGGGAGTCATAATGCGGACAGCCGGAAAGTCGCAGAGCAAGGGATCGGGAATAGGCCGTCACATCACCGTCACGGGCGTGCTTTTCTCCTTCGCGGTCATCGTCGCAGTCGCCACCATCATGGTGCTGACGGCGCTCGAACGCGTGGCCGAAAATTCCAATGTTCTCGATGACGAGCGCTCGCGCGAAACGACGATCGGCGCGTTGAAGACCTTCGAGGACCAGCTCGGCGCGACGCTCGACGATTACGCCGCCTGGGACGACGCCGCCGTCAACGTCTACGCAGCCGACGGTATGGCCTGGACGGTGAGCAACTACGGCGAGATGTCGGTTAACAGTTCGCTTTTCGACATGGCAATCGTCATCGATGGCGAGAAGAAGGCGATCATGGCCTATCGCGACGGCAAACCGATGGAGGAGCCGCTTACGGATTTCTTCGCGCCTTCGCTCTGGACCCTCTTCGACACGGTGAGGGCGGCCGGGCCGGCCGATCGTCCTCAGGCAATCGGTTTCGTCACCACCAAACGGGGCATTGCCGCCGTCGGTGTGGCATTGGTGCGGAAAAAGTCCGGGGCGCTGGATGTGCCCGCCGGCCAGCACCGCTATCTCGTTTTCGCCCGTCATCTCGATGACGACAGGGTGACCGCTCTCGGCCAGACCTATGTCATCGGCGGGCTGAGGCTGGCGCCGCCGAGTTTTGCGGCCGACTATCTCGTGCCGATCGTCGATCCGACAGGGGCAACGCTTGGCAAGCTCGTCTGGATCTCGCGTTCACCCGGCGATATCGGCTATGCACAGGTGCGGCCGATGGTCATCCAGGCGCTCGGCCTCGTCGGATTGTTCTTCGTGGTGCTGCTGGTCATCGGCTGGCTTGCCGGACGACGCCTGAAGGCGGAGGAAAACAGCGCTCGCGAGGAGGCGCTGCGCGACAGGCTGAGCGGTCTTTCGAATCGCGACGGTCTCGGGCTCGCCGTCGATCGTTTTGTCGCCGAGGCACGCCAGACCAAGCGCAACGTGCTGCTCCTCTATCTCGACCTCGATGGCTTCAAGGAAGTCAATGACAGCTATGGCCACGGCACCGGCGACCAGCTGATCCGTGCGGTCGCGGCTGGGCTCGAGGTGCTTATTCCGCAGGGTGCCGTTCTCGCCCGCATCGGCGGCGATGAATTTGCGATCGCCTTTCTCTCCGACAGTGAGAATGCCGCCGCCCTGCAGCTTGCCGAGCAGATCCTCGATTTTCTTGTCGAGCCGCTGGAGATCGGTCGCCGTGTCGTCGTCGTCGGGGCAAGCATCGGCATTGCCATGTCGCCTTCCGGGACGGTCGGGCGCGAGGAGCTGGTGCGCCGTTCCGACCTTGCCATGTACAAGGCGAAGGAGGCCGGCCGCGCGCGCATGACGCTCTACGATCCGTCGATGGACGCCGATCGAGAGCAGCGCAATGCACTGGAGCTCGATCTTAGGATCGCTATCGAAAGCGGCGACCTGACGCTCGCCTACCAGCCGCTGATCGATGCGGCGACGCATGCGATGACGGGTGTCGAGGCGCTGGTGCGCTGGAACCGTCCAGGCCATGGTCCTGTTTCGCCCGAGCTGTTCATCCCAATCGCCGAGACCAGCGGCCTGATCGAATCGCTCGGCCTGTTCGTGCTGCGCAAGGCCTGTGAGACGGCCAAGCAATGGCCGGAACTGAACGTCTCGGTCAACGTCTCGCCCGGCCAGTTCCGCAATCCCGCCTTTACCGACTATGTGCGTTACGTGCTGAAGCAGACGGAGATCGAGGCCGGCCGCATCACGCTTGAGATCACCGAAGGCTACATGATCCAGAATCCGCAGCGCACCCGCCAGTCGATCGAACGGTTGAAGGCGCTGGGGGTCAAAGTGGCGCTCGACGATTTCGGTTCCGGCTTCTCCTCGATCGGTTACCTCAGGCAGTTCGGCTTCGACCGCATCAAGATCGACCGCTCGCTGGTCATGGGTGTCAACGACAAACGCCAGCGCGAGATGCTGCAGGCGACGGTGGCGCTTGCCCGCTCGCTCGACATTCCGGTGACGGCCGAAGGCATCGAGACCGAGGAGCAGGCGACAGCCATGCGCCTCTTCGGCTGCGACTGCCTGCAGGGCTATTTGTTCGGAAAGCCTGTGGCATCAGACCTTATCACCGAGATGTTGAACGAGCGACGTGCAGCGGAGCCGGAAGCTCGGCGCCGCATCCAGGCGGCAGGCTGATCCAATCAGAATCCCGGCTCAGCTGCCGATATGTCGCTGACCGCGCTTCTTCGCCAGTGCGATCTGGTGCTGACGCTGACGGTAGCGCAGCCGGTCTTTCTCCGTGCGCGTGTGGTAGCAGTGGCTACAGGAAACGCCTTCCTCGTAGAGCGGTGACGTAATTTCCTCGGCAGTGATCGGGTTGCGGCAGGCGTGGCAGAGCCGGTGTTCGCCTTCCTTCAAACCGTGCTCGACGGACACGCGCTCGTCGAAGACGAAGCAGGCGCCATCCCAGAGGCTTTCCTCCTGCGGCACTTCCTCCAGATATTTCAGGATGCCGCCCTTCAGATGATAGACCTCATCGAAGCCCTCAGCCTTCATGAAGGCGGTGGCCTTCTCGCAGCGTATGCCGCCGGTGCAGTACATGGCGATCTTCGGCTTGTTGTGCAGACCGGGATTCTGACGCACCCATTCCGGAAACTCTCGGAAGCTCTTGGTCTTCGGGTCGAGCGCGCCGCGAAAGGTTCCGATCGCCGTCTCGTAGTCGTTGCGGGTGTCGATGACGATGGTGTCGGGATCGGAAACCAGAGTGTTCCAGTCCTTGGCCGCCACATAGGTGCCGACCACCTTGTTGGGGTCGATATCTTCGACACCCATAGTGACGATTTCCTTCTTCAGCTTCACCTTCATGCGCAGGAAGGGCATTTTCGAGGCGCGGCTTTCCTTGTGCTCCAGGCTCGAAAATTCCGGCTGGGCGCGCAGGAAGGAAAGCACGGCGTGAATGCCGGCATCCGGGCCTGCAATCGTGCCGTTGATGCCTTCATGCGCCAGAAGCAGCGTGCCCTTGACGCCGTTCTCCTCGCAAAGCGTCTGCAGCGGCGCCTGCAGGTCGGCAAAGCGCGGCACGGAAACGAAATGGTAGAGTGCGGCCACGAGGAACGGGCTGGTGTGTGTCAGGCTGTCGGTCATAGGCCGGAAATACAGAAAATCGGCGAGCCGCGCAATTGCCTTCGCCAGCGGCGACCTTCTCTCAGTTTCCAGCCATCAACCAGAGAAGCTCGATGCGCTGGGCTTCCTCGTCGGCATCATCAGCGAAGACGGCTTCGGCTTTGACCAACGCTTGCCGCCGGTCTTCCTGCTGGCGGAAGATGATGATGTCGAGCAGATGCGCCAGGTCGTCATTGCGGGTGAAGAGCTGCGGTTCGGCTTCGACCAGTTCGGAGAGCACGGTGAGATCGTGGATGTGGCCGAGATCCTCAACGAGTTCCTTGGCGGCATCGCGCTTCGCCTTCATTGCGCCCGGCCAGACGTCGCGCAAAAGGGCATGGTAGAGCCGATAGTCGTAGGTGCGTTTGCGCAGATCGTGGAAATCGTCGGCCGATGCCTCGCCATGGCAAGCCGCAAGCGCGGTCTTGGCCTTCCGCGCCGTGCGTCGCCAGCTCTTCGCCAGCATGCGGGCATTCTTGCGGTGGCCGCCATCAAAGGAAACGGCATCCAGGGCGGCGATCGCCTCCTTCAGAACGTCGGAGGTTTCCGTCAGCCGCTGTTCCAAGCCGCTTTCGGCTTCCGCCATCCAGTCACGACGCCCTTCGAGAATGGTGACGATGCGGCCGAGCGCTTCGCTCTCCTCTTTCCCGCGAGCTGCATGCTGCAGATATTGGGCGGTGCCGATGAGGGCGGCAGCGTCGCGGATCGCCGAAAGCGAGCGTGCGGCATCGCGCAGCCTTGTATTTTCCTGGGCCCGAAAATCCGGCACATCGCGGGCCACGAGGCGGTAGAGCGAGCGTAGTCGCTTCAGGTTCTTGCGGAAGGAATGGATCGCCTCATGGGCGCCGTCCGGGCGCTCCTCGAGAACTGTGACGGCGCGTTCCAGCTGCTCCGTCGCGACACTGCGGAATGACTCGGTGAAATCGGCGTCAGGCCGAATGCGATAGGCCATGCCTGTCGTGCCCGTATTCTGTGGCAAGGGCCTGGTTGGAATAGCGGAAATCGCCGGTCACTTCGCGGCCGAGCCAGGTAGGCAAGGCCGGATCATCGGTTTCCGCCGTCATTTCCACCTCGGCAATCACCAGTCCGCGATGTTCGCCGGTAAAGACGTCGACTTCCCAGACAAAATCCTCATGCGGAACGCGATAGCGCGTCTTCTCGATGACGACGCCGATCGCGTTCTGCAACAGCTCTTCGGCATCGGCGATCGGGATGTCGTATTCGAATTCGTCACGGGTGATGGTGCTTCGGCCGATCTTGATCGTCAGTTTCGCCTTCCTGCCGTCGAGGATGCGCACCCGGACGGAACGGTCGTCCATCGAGGCAATGTAACCCTGCCTGAAGACAGACTTCGTCTCGACGGCGGAACGCCATCCATCGCTGCGTACCAGAAACTTCCGCTCGATCTCTTTCGCCATACCGGTGAACCTTTTGTGACGATTACGGCACGGTAGCCCAATTTCCACGCATTTCATACCCTTCTCCTCACGCGGTCCGGTTTTATCTCGACAAGGTTCCGTGGGGGCGTTATTCGGGGACCGAATTCAATCGTTTCAAGGAGGGTCGCGCGACCATGGGCGAAAAAACAGAGAAGCTCCTTTCCATCCTGAAACTCCAGCCTGTCGTTCCGGTCTTGATCGTCGACGATGCGAAGACGGCGGTGCCGCTGGCCCGCGCGCTCGTCGCGGGCGGCCTGAAGGCGATCGAGATCACCATGCGCACGCCGGCGGCGCTCGAGGCCGTGCGCGCCGTCGCCGCAGAGGTCGAGGGCGCCGAAGTCGGCGCCGGCACGATCCTCAATGTCGCCCATTGGGCAGCCGCCGTCGAGGCCGGTTCGAAGTTCATCGTCAGCCCGGGCACGACGCAGGAACTGCTCGATGCCGCTGCCGATTCCGACGTGCCGTTGCTTCCGGGGGCTGCGACCGCCAGCGAAGTCATGGCGCTGCGCGAAGAAGGCTACCAGGTGCTGAAATTCTTCCCGGCGGAGCAGGCCGGCGGCGCCGCCTATCTCAAGGCGCTGTCCTCGCCGCTTGCCGGCACGTTGTTCTGCCCGACCGGCAGTATTTCGCTGAAGAATGCCAATGATTACCTCTCGCTGCCGAACGTCGTCTGCGTCGGCGGCTCGTGGGTGGCGCCCAAGGAACTGGTCGCGGCCGGCGACTGGGCGGGCATTACCAAGCTCGCGGCAGAGGCGGCGGCGCTGAATGCCTGAGTTTAGGCAGGGGTGTGTCGGCCTTCGGCCACAATCCCCACCCCTCAATTTGTATTTCACCCGTCGCAAACCTATGTACTCCTCCAGCTTCAAACAGGGAGATGACGAGGAATGTTCGACGCAAAGAAGCTTCTCGACCAGTTCTTGGGTTCGCAGGTGCCGGGTCTCGGCGGTTCGGTCCGCGACAGGGCGGGCGATGCCGTTCAAACGGCGAAGAACAATCCGATGAAGACCGGTGCGATCGCGGCCGCGCTTCTCGGCACCAAGACGGGCCGCAGTATTGCCGGCAATGCGCTGGCGATCGGCGGTCTTGCCGCCATCGCGGGTCTCGGCTACCAAGCCTACAAGAATTACCAGGCCGGGCAGGCGCCAGCGGCTCCCTCGGACGCGCCCTCGGCCAATAATCCAGTTCTCCTGCCGCCGCCTGTCGAATCCGGTTTCGGGCCGACCTCACCTGCCGGCAGCAATGAATTCGTGCTGGTGCTGATCCGCGCGATGATCGCCGCCGCCAAGGCCGACGGCCATATCGACGATGCCGAACGCGCCCTCATCATGGAAAAGGTCAAGGCCGCCGACGTCAGCGGCGAGGCTGCGGCCTTCATCGAGCGTGAACTCGCCTCACCGACGGATATCGATGCGCTCGTCAAAGCGGCGGTGACGGAAGAACAGCGCGTCGAGCTCTACACCGCCTCGCGGCTCACCATCGAGCCGGATTCGCGCGCCGAGCGTGGTTATCTCGACCTGCTTGCCGGCCGCCTCGGCCTTGCCGACCAGTTGGTCGACCATATCGAGGCGACGGTGTCCTCCGCCAAGGTGACCTTGTCACAGTGACATCTAGGCCGGTTGCCTTTGTCGGGCGGCTGGCCTATCCACTCTTCCGAAAAGGGGAGTGAACATGCGCGATCTTGCAAATTTCAAGGGCTGCCCGGCGCCGAAGCCGGTCACGCTGAAGGGCCGTTTCGTTACCGTCGAGCCCTATCGGCGCGCGGAACATCTCGAAGCGCTGTGGGACGGGCTCGGCGGGATGGGCATCAACCCGCTGCTTCTCTATTTCGCGCAGGATGATTTCTCCGGTATCGACGATTTCGCCAACTGGCTGGAAACCGTTAATACCAAGTCCGGCTGGCTCACTCATATCTTCCGTGACAATGCCACCGGCAAGATTGTCGGCATGGCGAATTACATGCGCGCCGACCCGGCAAACGGCGTCGTCGAGATCGGCGGGGTGGCGCACGGCACCGAGATGAAGCGTTCGCCGCTGTCGACCGAGGCGCATTATCTGATGGCCAAGCACGTCTTCGAGGATCTCGGCTACCGCCGCTACGAATGGAAATGCGACAATAAGAACGAGGCGAGCAAGACGACGGCCGCGCGTTACGGCTTCAGCTTCGAAGGCGTCTTCCGCCAGCACATGATCTCCAAGCATCGCAACCGCGACACCGCCTGGTTCTCGATGATCGATGCCGAATGGCCGTTGATCAACGATGCCTTCGAGGCCTGGCTTTCGCCTGAGAATTTCGACGCCGCCGGCAACCAGATCCGCCGCCTGCAGGATATCCGCGCCGATCTCGACAAGGAAAGGCTCGTATGAGCCCGGAAAGCCGCTCGCAGGCGACCGCCGCCGGCATCATCCTGCTTGGTGCCGCCTTGGTCATCTATTTCCTGCCGACCATCGTGCTGTGGATCGGCAATTTCTCGCCGACGCTGGCGATTGCCGTCGGCGTCTGCCTGATCATGGCGTTCTTCGCGGTGTTCTGGCTGCGGGCGCGCTATCAACGCGGCAGAGGGAAATAGGGCTACAAGCTCTACCCCTGCAGCGAGGCCCCGAGCAGCAGGGCGCCCATCAGCATGACGAGCACGGCGCCGAGGATTTCGATGGCATTGCCGACCCAGATCGAGGCGGTCGAGCCGCGTCCGGAGAGGCGGACGGCCGCGCTCTTGGCCGTGACGGCAAGTGTGGCAAGCAGGGAAACGGTGATCGCCGTGCCGAGCGACATGGCGACGACCGACAGCACGCCGCCGAGATAGAGCCCGTTCAGCAGTGAGAAGGTCATGACCAGCAGGGCGCCGGAGCAGGGGCGAAGGCCGACGGCAACGATCGCCGACCAGGCCTCGCGGGCGCTGAACTTGTCGCCGCCGAGCAGGGCCGGATTGGGCACATGGGCATTGCCGCAGGTCTCGCAGACCATGCCGGGAACGAAGGTGTGGCCGGCTTCGACAGCCTGCGCCTTGCCGTTGAAGGCATAGGCCTGGCGTTCCGCCGCATTGTCCTTCCAGTCGAGCATCATGCTGACCGGGCCGGCAGGCGTCGCCATCAGCCGGCGGCGCGGCATATTGCCCGCCATCGAGCGCAGTTTGCGAAACAGCAGCCAGCCGCCGAAGAGGATGACCATGACGAAGCTGGCGATCTCCATCGCGTGGGTCGCCGCCGTCAGCGTGATGCCGGTGCCGCGCAGCACCAGCCAGGCGCCGCCGACCAGCGCCACCGCCACCACGCCCTGCACGAAGGCCGAAATGAAGGAAATCACCACACCGCGCTTCAGCTCGACCTCGTTTGCGATCATGTAAGAGGAGATGACTGCCTTGCCGTGGCCGGGGCCGGCGGCATGGAAGACGCCGTAGGCGAAGGAGAGGCCGATCAGCGATGCCAGCTGCCACGGGTCCTGGCGCATCGCCTTCAAGGCGCCGGTCAGCGCCCGATAGAAGGCCTGCTGCTCATAATTCACATAGAGCAAAAGCGGTGCCAACGGCCCGCCTGTCGGCTGGAAGCTCGGCTCCGCCGTGCCGATGCCGAGCGGCGATTGCGCATGGGCGAGGCTTGCGGCCGTTACCAGCGCAAGGGTCGCAGCGGAAAGGATGAGGGGCAGGCGTTTCGTCAGCATGTGACCTCCAGCCGGGTGGCGAAGAGTTTGGACATGTTGGTGCCGGTGGGATCGTTGAAGAAGGCGTCCGTCAGCGACTGCTTGTTTTCCGAGATCACCTGGTCGGCATCAGGCCTTACCACCTGATGTTTGCAGGCCTTGAAGCCGTCTCCGACGATCGCAAGCTCACCGTCTGTGGGAAAGTCGATCGAGGTATAGAGCGTCGGGTCATAGACGCCGAAGCTGAGCCTGCCCTTAAGCGGCATCTTCTCCACCGGCTTTACCGCAAAGAACATCAGCAGCTGGCCATCCTTGTAGTCGACATGGATGATGTCGGGCTTCTGGACGGTGATGTTCTTCCCGTTGATCGTCAGGTTCATGTAGTAATCGTAGTCGGCGAGCGATTGCTTCACCGTTTTTCCGACCTCGGCGAGCTCGTTCGGCTCCAGCTTCAGATCGGTGTTCTTGTCGAAATCCATGACCACGGAGGACGAAAAGACCTCGTCGAAGCGCCAGACATTGCGCAGCTCCTCGACACTGCCGTCCTTGCCGGCGACGACTTCGAGGCGCGCCTCCACGAAGATGTGCGGATGGGCAAAGGCGGCGGCCGGCACCAGCCAAAGAAGCGCGGCCATCAGTATCGTCGAATGTTTCATCTATTCCGCTGCCCTGTTCGGTGACCCTGACTCTTTGCCAGAAATTGGGACGGAATTGGGACCGGGCTCGGCATCGGCTTCGCGGGGCAGGATGCCACTGCATAATTCCTTAAATCGGAATCGATTTAAGGATAAAATTATGCAGCATTCAAAGTGCTACAGCGTCCTTTGCGCGTCTGAAAAGACGCGCGGCGCTGTAGAGCGGGGCGGAATGTCGGATCGTTTCGCAAGGGCGCTGGCCTACGGATGCTTCTTGAACCAGTTGTGCAGGTAATCGACGAAGATTCTTACCTTGGCCGGCAGGTAGCGCCGGTGCGGATAGACGGCATAGATGCCGCGGTCGGTCGGGATGTAGTCGTTGAACAGGGTTACCAGTTCGCCGCTCTCGATCGGCTTGCGGGCGATGAAATCCGGGATGAAGGCTACACCGATGCCGGCAAGTGCCGCGCGCAATGTCGCATGCGGACTGTTGACCTCTATCGGTCCGGCAACGGCAACGGCGAACGAGGTGTTGTCGGGATTGTGGAAGCGGATGCTCGCCTGGGTGCGCGCATTGGTATCGACGATGAAGGGGACGTTGGAAAGCGCCGTCGGGTGATCGAGATCGGGATAACGCTCGAGAAAATCGGGGGTGGCGCAAATATGGATGCGGAAATCCGAGATCTTGCGGGCGATCATGCCGGAATCCTCGAGCTTGGTGATGCGGATCGCCACGTCGAAGCCTTCCTCGATCAGATCGACGAACCGGTCGTCGGCGGCGATCTCCAGCGAAAGGTCAGGGTTCTCCTTGGCGAAATCGATCAGCGATTGGCCGACATCGGCATCGACGAAGGTGCGCGGCACCGAGATGCGCAGCCGTCCTTTGAGCTGTGCATTGTTCTCACGCACGAGATCGGCAAGGTTGTCGATCTCCTTTAAGATATCGGAGGCGGTGCGGTAATAGGTATGGCCGGCTTCGGTCATGGAGAACTGCCGGGTGGTGCGGTTGAGCAGCAGGGCGCCGAGCTCGTCCTCCAACTCGCGGACATATTTGGAGAGCAGCGCCTTGGAGCGGCCAGTGCGCCGTGCCGCGGCCGAGAAGCCTTCGGCCTCGACGACATCGATGAAGGCCCGTATGCGTGTCAAGGTGTCCATGGCTCTTCCCCGAAGCTGTTTCGGAATGTTGAACAAATCGGGCGATTCTGTTCAATTATTTTTTTAGGCGCTGGATCAAAAAATCGCTTGATTATGAAGGCGAATATTCTTATTTCCCACTCAGCCCAAAGTCGCACGTGCCCATGGGTGTCCGCCGAACCCTCGAATTGGTGAGGAAATCGGTAAGGTACCTGGAATTAACCCCTCCAGTCGCTATTCCGGCCAACCGGAAAATGCGAGGACGCCTGAAGCAACGACGGTGCGGGCCTTTTTGTTCTCTCCCTGCTTTCCATCAGCGGGGGTTACTGAAGAGGCACACCATCATTGCCGGAAGTGCGGTTGGGATTCTCCCTCCAATCCATGGCAGACAAAGCCGAACTTACACCGCACCGCGGCGTTGGTTCACTATCTGCGCATCGAGCGCTTGCTATGGTTCCGGGGTCTCCACCGGCTGGTTCCAATGCGAGCTATCGTATGCCCTTTGTCCTCCGGTTCATGCCGGAGCTCTGGAATTGGAAGAGGGAATCGATATGACCACCCAGCGCATCCGCGACTTTCTCGCAACCCGACGTCCCGACGGTCCCTGCCTCGTGGTTGACCTCGATGTCGTTCGCGACAATTTCCACGCGTTCCGTCACGCCATGCCGGACAGCGCCATCTACTACGCCGTCAAGGCCAACCCGGCCCCGGAAGTGCTGAAGCTGCTTGCAGGCCTCGGCTCCAATTTCGATTGCGCCTCCGTTGCCGAAATCGAAATGGCGCTCGAAGCCGGTGCAACCGCCGCCCGCATCTCCTATGGCAACACGATCAAGAAGGAACGCGACGTTGCCCGCGCCCATGCGCTCGGCGTCAGCCTCTTTGCCGTCGACAGCCACGAGGAAGTCGAGAAGATTTCGCGCGCCGCTCCCGGCGCCCGTGTCTTCTGCCGCGTGCTGACCGATGGCGAAGGCGCTGAATGGCCGCTGTCGCGCAAGTTCGGCTGCGTTCCGCAGATGGCCGTCGACGTTCTCGTCTACGCCCATCAGCTTGGCCTGCAGTCCTATGGCGTCTCGTTCCATGTCGGTTCGCAGATGACCAAGGTCGATGCCTGGGATTCGGCGCTCGCCGATGCCAAGCGCGTCTTCGTCTCGCTTGCCAAGCAGGGCATCCACCTGCAGATGGTCAACATGGGCGGCGGCTTCCCGACCAAGTACCTGCGTGACGTTCCGTCCGCGGAAGCTTACGGCAAGTCGATCTACCAGGCGCTGCGCACGCATTTCGGCAACCAGATCCCGCAGACGATCATCGAGCCGGGCCGCGGCATGGTCGGCAATGCCGGTGTCATCAAGGCGGAAGTCGTTCTGATTTCGAAGAAGTCGGACAATGACGATGCCCGCTGGGTCTTCCTCGACATCGGCAAATTCGGCGGTCTCGCCGAGACGATGGATGAAGCCATCCGCTATCCGATCCGCACGGAACACGATGGCGACGAGATGGAGCCCTGCGTCATTGCCGGTCCGACCTGCGATTCGGCCGACGTGCTCTACGAGAAGAACCTCTATCCGCTGCCGATCTCCCTTTCGATCGGAGACGAGGTCCTGATCGAAGGCACCGGTGCCTATACGACGACCTATTCGGCGGTCGCTTTCAACGGTTTCGACCCGTTGAAGGCCTACGTCATCTAAGGTCGTTTCCGCCGGCCCCGTAACCAGCCGGGGCGGCAACTTCACAATTTTCCTTCATCGCCGCTGATAACGGTATTGGGTACGGGAGGCCAAGATGGCCGCTGTTCTTGATTCTGTCCGCGCATTCTTTGCGCCTACCACTTTCGCCATCGACACTGAGAATCCCTCGGATGTCGTTGCGCGTGAAAACCTGCTCGACCGCGTCATGGGCCCGGATCGCCGCAAGAAATCGTCGGAGAAGATCCGCCGCAACCGCGTCCCGGCCGAGGGCCTTGCACTCGTCGCGCGCGATCGCGACGGCCATGTCATCGGCTCGGTGCGGCTCTGGAACATCGAGGCCGGCGTCAATGACGAAGGCACGCCGATCAATGCGCTGCTGCTTGGACCGCTCGCCGTTGCGCCGCATTGCGGCGGCAAGGGCATCGGCTCGGCGCTGATGCGCGCAGCGATCCTCGAAGCGAAGAAGCGCGGGCATGGCGCCATCCTGCTCGTCGGTGATGCTGCCTATTACGAGCGTTTCGGCTTCTTTGCCGAAAAGGCTCGCCATCTTGTCATGCCGGGTCCGTTCGAACGTTCGCGCTTTCTTGCGCTCGAGCTCACGGAAGGCTGGCTTGACGGCGCGGCCGGCATGATCGTCCCCTCGGGACGCATGCTGGCTAGCGCGCCCGTTCGCCGCGCAGCCTAGAACGGGATTGGGCCGGCGGCCTGAAACGACGCGCGGAGCCGTAAGGCTGCGCCGACCGGCCGGCCAGGTTGGGAATTCTTCCCCCGGCCGGTAATATCCGCGCCGTTTGACTACCCAGGCTGGCGGGCCTGGCGTGATTGCGGCGCGGATTGTCTTTCTGGCGGGTGAAGCGGCGTGGTTGCTAGCTCCCCGACGCACGGGGAAACACAATCGCGTGAAAAGGGTCGCCGGCACGCGAATATATCACGGCGATATCCTATTTTGCGCCGCATGATCCGCCTTCTTTCCCTTCTGCTTTTCTTCTGCCTGCCGCTTGCCGCAACGGGGCCGGCGACTGCCCAGAGCACGGCTTCCGGCGTCGGCGGGCTTGGTCCGCGTCTCGATCGCGCGGCGAGCGACCCCGCGATGAGGCCTCTCAAGACGGTGATTGTTGCTCGCGACGGACGCGTGCTCAGCGAACGTGGGTTCCATGGTCATTCGCCCTCGGAATCGACCAATATCAAATCCGCTTCGAAGTCGATCATTTCGGCGCTGGTCGGTATCGCTATCGACAAAGGCCTGCTCGAGGGGCCGGATCAGAAGATCGCGCCGATCCTGAAGGCCGATCTCCCTGTAACGCCCGATCCGCGTATCAACGACATCACGATCGGCAATCTTCTCTCCATGCAGGCCGGGCTTGATCGCATGTCGGGGGCGAACTACGGCCGCTGGGTCTCCTCGCGCAATTGGGTGCGTTTTGCGCTCTCGCAGCCCTTCGTCGATCAGCCCGGTGGGGAAATGCTCTATTCCACCGCATCCACGCATCTGCTGTCGGCCATTCTCACCAGGGTCGGCCGGCGGTCGACGCTGGCGCTGGCGCGCGAATGGCTGGGTCCTGTCGAAGGTTTCCGCATTGGTGCATGGGAGCGCGATCCGCAGGGCATCTATCTCGGCGGCAATCAGATGGCGATGAGCGCCCGGTCGCTGCTTGCCTTCGGCGAGCTCTACCGCAACGGCGGAAAGACTGCCGACGGCCGCCAGATCGTCCCTGCCGACTGGATTTCCCAGTCGTGGCAGCAGCGCACCAACTCGCGCTTCTCCGGCGATGAATATGGCTATGGCTGGTTCACGCGGCAGATCGGCGGCGAGCAGGTGCATTTCGCCTGGGGATATGGCGGGCAGATGCTGTACATCGTGCCGTCGCTCGATCTCACCGTCGTCATGACCTCGGAAGAGGGCGGTCCGTCCGCCCGAAATGGTTACAGGGACTTGCTGCACGGTCTGTTGGCGGACATCATCGGCTCGGTGCGGGCCGCTTGACGACAGCCGCGCGTCTTTCAGACGCGCAAAGGACACTGTAACGCTTGAATTGCTGCATTACGCAGTAGGAAAACCCCGCGATCGTTAAATTCTTAGCGAAGGCTCCAATCAAACCGCAAAACGCTTCCTGTAAGTTCCGCGAGAATTTCGGGAAAGCGCCATGCTGCTGGATCTCAGGACGATCTATTTCATTGTTGCCGTGAGCTGTTTCGTGCTGGGCATTCTCCAGCTTGCGGCCTATGCGACGGGTCGCTTCGAGAGGTGGCCGCTGTGGTGGGGCTTGAGCAACCTTCTTGTCGGCGTCGGCTCGTTTCTCGTCGCGCTGCGCAATCTCGTTCCCTACTCGGTCTCCGTCGATGGCGGCAATATCGTCACCATCGCCGGCTACATGCTGATGTTCTTTGCCGTGCGCGTGTTTTCGGGACGAGCGCTCGACCAGCGCACTTTCTGGCTTGCCATCTTGCTCGTCAGCGTTCCTGTCGTCCTCATCGTCAGCGATCCATCGGCAGTCTCGGCGAGGCTCCTCTACGTCTCCGTCATCTGCTGCCTCTGCGATCTTGCTGTCGCAAGGGAGGCGATCAGCATTGTCCGGCGCGAGAGGCTTTATTCGGCAGCCTTGCTTGTCGGCCTCTACGCCTGCACTGCCGCGATCTTTGCGGTTCGCAGCATTCTCGCGGCGACCGGTGAGATCGGTGGGCCGGATCCTTTCGGCGGCAGTGCAATTCACAGCTGGATGGCGGTATCGGCGGTCGCGTTCATCATGCTGCGCAGCATGGCCATGGTGCTGATGGCCGCCGAGCGCAGCCGAAATCAGCTGACCGAACTCGCTCACCACGATCCGCTGACCGGCGCGCTCAATCGCGGCGGCCTTGCCCAGCATCTGCCGGCTCTCGGTTCCCAGCCGGTATCGCTGCTGATCATCGATATCGACCATTTCAAGCAACTGAACGACAGGCATGGCCATGCCGCCGGCGACGACATTCTGCGGCTTTTCGCCAGTGTTGCGAGGGGCATCATGCGCTCCGACGATCTGCTTGCCCGTCAAGGTGGGGATGAGTTCTTGGCGGTGCTGAAAAACGTTTCCCGGGAAGATGCCGTGGCCATTGCCGAGCGCATCCGCCTCGCCTTCGCCGCTACCGTCATGCAGCGGCCGGATCTGGCCGTCTTTCCGACGCTGAGCGTCGGCGTTGCCGCGCGTGCGGAAAGCGGCGGAGACTTTGAACGGCTGATGCAGAAGGCCGATGAGGCGCTCTATCGTTCGAAGCGCGAAGGCCGCAACCGGGTCGAAGTCTTTGGAGAGAATCAACAAGCTGCGTAGGAACGGGGCAAATTCGTCTATCTCAGAATGATCCTAGATATTCTGGTCCATCGTCTCGGCCGGGATTTCGTCGGCGCGATGGACGCGCACGAGCGTTGCCGGCACGCCGGCGACCGTGCAATGCTCGGGGACCGGCTTCAGCACGACGCTGCCGGCCGCGACTTTGCTGAAGGCGCCGATTTCGATATTGCCGAGGATTTTGGCGCCCGCGCCGATCATCACGCCGTGGCGGATCTTCGGGTGGCGGTCGCCGGTCTCCTTGCCGGTGCCGCCGAGCGTGACATTCTGCAGGATCGACACTTCATCCTCGATGACAGCCGTTTCGCCGATGACGATGCCCGAACCGTGGTCGAGCATGATGGACGCGCCGATCCGGGCCGCCGGATGGATATCCGGGCCGAAGACCAGCGAAACGAGATTGGCGAGCCAGCTGGCGATCTCCGGACGGCCGGCGATCCAGAGCGCATGGGCGATCCGATGCGTCTCAAGCGCATGAAAGCCCTTCAGATTGAGAAGCGCGTGCAGAAATGTCGTGCAGGCCGGATCGCGCTCGCGCACGGCGATGAGATCGGCCTCGACCTTCCGCATGATATCGTCATCAAGTGTGGACAGGATGAGATCGAACAGATCACCCGTTTCCACCTGCGCTACGGAGAGCCGCGCGGCCAGCACGTGGGCGATGATCTCATCGTTGTTGGCGGTGTCCGTTACCTGAGCGTCAAGCAGCTGCCGCAATATCGGCTCGCGTGCGGCAAGCTCGGCCGCCTCGGTGCGAATCACGGTCCAAACGGATGCTTCGCCCAAAGGCTGCGGCTGTTGTTCGGCCAAACCGAGGCCGGTCGATTTCGACATTTCCGTTTCCTCTGTCAGCCAACGCAGCGCAAAGCGCTTCCTGCTCGTGGCTCATGTTTCGCCCGGGCACGGCATTTGGCAAGCCCTTAGCATATTCTAGCCGCCAGACGGTTGCGGGCGAAGTGTCAGCTCCGAAAGCCGGCGCCAATGATAGAGCACATCAGGCTCCCGTTCTTCGTTGTCGGCGCCATCGGTCTCCTCCTCGGCGGTAAAACCGTGCTGTTCGTAGAAGCTGCGAGCGCCCGTATTACGCTGAAACGTCCAGAGCCTGATCTCGTTCATCTCCTCCTTGGCGCAGCCGAGGAGTGAAGAGCCGATGCCCATGCCCTGGAAACCGGGGAGAACGTAAAGCTGCTCTATCCAGTTGTCGCCATAGGCGATGACGCCGACCAGCCGGTTGCCCATGGCAGCGCCAAGGATGGTGCAGTTCGGCAGCAGATGCATGCGCCAATACTGCTCCTCTTCCTCAGGCGTATGCACATCCGGCAGCCAGGGCAGCCGTTGCCACAGGGCGACACGTCTGATTCCGGCCGCGGCTTGCATATGATCGGCGGTGAGCGCCATGATTTCGCGTTCCATCAGGGCGTCGTCCGTGCCGGCAACGGGCCTCAAGCCGAAATATCGATGACACCACAATCGCCGGCTTCCGAGCCGAAGGCGAGCAGCTTGCCGTTTTTGCTCCAGCTCATCGCCGTGATCGCGCCCTTGCCGGGCCGGCGCAGCAGCGCTTCCTTGCTGTCGGCGATACGCACGGCCAGGATCATGCCGTCGATGAAGCCGATGGCGAGGATGTCCTCGAGCGGATGGAATTTCACCGCGGTTGCCATGATATTTGCGCGGGTGCCGAGCTCCAGCGGTGCCTTGCCCATCGGCCCGTCCTTGCCTTGGAAGGGCCAGACGATTGCCGCAGGCGCGCCTGAAGACGCGAGCCACTTGCCCTTGACCGACCAGGAGAGCGATTTCACCTTGGAAGGGTAGCCGGTCATGCGCATGTGGCGGGCTTCGGTGCCGGGCTTGATGTCGAGCTTCCAGCCGTGCAATGCGTTTTCCTGCATCGAGGTGACGAGGAAATTACCATCAGGCGAGAAGGTGACGCCGGTATGCGCACCCTTCCATTCCAGATCGATCGGCTTGGCATTCATGCCGATCCAGTGCAGCGACACGCCGTTATAACGCGCGGCCGCGATGCGCAGGCCCTTCGGTGCGAAGGCAAGGCCTTCGACCGTGCGCTCTTCGGGGAAATCCTTGGTCGTGCCGTCGGCAAGGCGCACAAGCGAACTCTTGCCGTAGGAATAGGCAACGGCGCCCTGCGGGCCGGCTGCCACCTGCGAAATC
Source organism: Rhizobium sp. BT-226 (assembly GCF_025847085.2). NCBI lineage: Bacteria > Pseudomonadati > Pseudomonadota > Alphaproteobacteria > Hyphomicrobiales > Rhizobiaceae > Rhizobium > Rhizobium sp. BT-226. The sequence goes on from NZ_JAOYTI010000006.1 coordinate 104,563, forward strand.
CACTTGCGCGGCGCGGTCGCGATCTCGCTGACGCTGCCGTCGGCGGCAATGCGCAGCACCTTGCCGTCTTCGCCGCCCGAAATCAGGCTCTCGCTGTAGGGGTCGCGGATGGCGGTGAGCATGCCCCGGTGGGCTTCAGAAACCCTGTCGCCGCCGTCCAGCCGGTGGAATGTACCGTTTGCGCTTGCGAAGAAGGGAACATCACCTAAAAATTCGACGGCCAGAACGTGGCCGTCGAGATCAAGCGGTGCAACTGTCGGCATCAGGCGGCTGCCTCGCAGGCCTTGAAGGAGGTTTCGAGCTTCTCGCGGTCGAGTTCGCGGCCGATGAAGACGAGACGGCTCTCGTGCTTTTCGCCTTCCTTCCACGGCCGCTGATGGTCGCCCTCGATGATCATATGCACGCCCTGAACGACGTAACGCTCGGGATCGTCCTTGAAGGCGATGATGCCCTTGAGACGCAGAATATTCGGTCCCTGCGTCTGGGTGATCTTCTGGATCCAGGGGAAGAAGCGCTCCGGGTTCATCTCGCCGCCGCGCAGCGACACCGACTGCACCGTCACATCATGGATCGCCGACATCGCGCCATGGTTATGGGCGCCATGGTGATGATGGTCGTGGCCGTGATGATCGTGATCATGGTCATGATGGTGGTGGTCGTGATCGCAATCGGGGCCGCAGACATGATCGTCATGGCCGTGCTCCAGGAAATGCGGATCGTTTTCGAGCGCGCGCTCCAGGTTGAAGGCGCCCTGATCGAGCACGCGGGCGAGGTCGACGCCGGAGCGGCTGGTCTTGTAGACGCGGGCGGCGGGGTTGATGGCGCGGACGATATCCTCGATCACATCAAGTTCTTCCGGGGTCACCAGGTCGCTCTTGTTGATGATGACGACGTCGGCGAAGGCGATCTGGTCTTCCGCCTCGCGGCTGTCCTTCAGGCGCAGCGGCAGGTGCTTGGCATCGACGAGGGCGACGACGGCGTCGAGCTCGGTCTTGGCGCGCACATCGTCATCCATGAAGAAGGTCTGGGCGACCGGCACCGGGTCGGCAAGGCCGGTCGTTTCGACGATGATGCCGTCAAAGCGGCCGGGGCGGCGCATCAGGCCCTCGACGACGCGGATCAGGTCGCCGCGCACCGTGCAACAGACGCAGCCATTGTTCATCTCGTAGATTTCTTCGTCCGACTCGACGATCAGGTCGTTATCGATGCCGATTTCGCCGAATTCATTGACGATGACCGCATATTTCTTGCCGTGATTTTCGGAGAGGATGCGGTTGAGCAATGTCGTCTTGCCGGCACCGAGGTAACCGGTGAGCACGGTAACGGGAATAGGCTTCTGGGTGGAGATCGCGTCGGTCATGAGAACCTCTAGGATTAGGCGTGCGGCCGAGCGGCTTGGGATCGGCTGCTTGAACGGTTGGTCTCATATAATGGCTTGAGCGTGGCAGTTCAAAGGGTTTTATAATGTTATAAGATCACATCGTTTGCGCGGCGCAAGCCCGCCTTCACCGGAGCTGTTCGACATCGAAGGCATCGACATCTTCGAGCAGTTCCGTCAGCCCCTTCACCGCATGGGTAATCAGTGTCTCACCCTTCTCTGCCGTCGCGGCCGCGGCGTTGCCCGCAGCGCCTTGCGTGTTGAGATCGGCCATCTTCCAGCCGAAGGCGTGCGGCCCGTAGGCGCGCAGATGCTTGAAGCGCTCGGCGAATTCCGTCTGTCGCGAAGAAAACTCCGCCGCCTTCGCCATATCCACCTTATCGGGATGAAGCGCCAGCATCACCGAGGTCTCGATATCGCCGCCATGGATGCCGATCGCCTTTTCCTCCGGCGTGACCACGCCATCCGGCGCGCCGAAACGGGTCCAGCTCGTCGCCACCGCCAGCATGGCAAAGCGGACCCGCGCCTCGGTCGCGACAATGGTCATGACGGGCGAATTGCCGCCATGGGCGTTCAGCATCACGAATTTGCGGATGCCCTGCTTTGCCAGCCCCTCGGCGATGCCGAGCCAGCGGTTTACCGCTTCGTCGAAGGCAAGCGTCTTCGTTCCTTCAACATCCATATGCTCTATGGAATAGCCAACAGATTCGGCGGGCAGGAAGGTGACCGGCAGGCCGGCGGGCAAGGCCATCTTCAATCGTCCGGCGATACCTTCGGCAATCAGGGTGTCGGTTTCGAAGGGCAGGTGAGGGCCGTGCTGTTCGTGGGCGCCGAGCGGCAGCACGGCGATCAGATGGCGCCCGTCAGGTGCAAAGGCCGGGTTGCTGTCCTCGAAGCGCGGCGAAGGCGTCATCATCCGGTCGTTGCCTCTTGTTTATGACGAGATCCTGAGCAATGTCATATCGCAGCGGCGTCGGGGCTTAAAGATCAAAGGGATGGCTATGGGAAAGAAGCACAAGGACGGCAAAAAGAACAAGTCCAAGAAGAAGGACCAGACCGAGTATACGCTCGTCGATCTCTCTCCGGCGCTCACCCAGGCGGCGCGTTCCATGCGGACGGTGCTTTCGCGCAACCTGCTCGAAAGCGGCCTCTATGCCGGCCAGGACGGCGTCATTCTCTCGCTTGCCGAGAGCGACGGCATGACGGCTGGTGGTCTTGCCCAGAAGCTCGGGGTCAAGGCGCCGACAATGACGCGCACGATCGGCCGCATGGAGGCGCAGGGCTTTCTCGAGCGCAAGCCCGATGCCGAGGATGCGCGCCTCACCAAGGTCTATCTCACCGAACTCGGCCGCGGCAGCGTGCAGGGGATCGAGATGGCGGCCTCGGCCTGCGACAGGCTGGCGACGCAGGAGTTCTCCGAGAAGGAAATTCGCAATCTCGTCCGCCTGCTGAAGGCGATCGATGCCAATCTGCAGGCCGAAGCCATTCATATCGAAGAACCGGACGAAGACTGAAATTTCCCTGAAAGACGAATTGCTTCCACCGATTAAATCTTTTAATTAAACATTTTAAGGGCCGCGCCGGTTTGCTGGCGGGGTCTTGACTGTCTTGCGTGCTGCCTGGAGGAGGACACGTGGTCCAGAAGATCAAGCTTTCGACAATCGCCGAAACGCTCGGCATTTCAACGGCGACCGTATCGCTTGCCTTACGCGACAGTCCGCTCGTCGCCGGCAACACCCGGGAGAAGATCAAGGAACAGGCGCGCGCACTCGGCTATATCTACAATCGCCGCGCCGCCAGCCTTCGGACCTCGCGCTCCGGTATCATCGGCGTTGTCGTGCACGACATCATGAACCCCTTCTATGGGGAGATCCTGAAGGCGATCGAAAGCGAGCTCGACCGCAGCCGCCACACCTTCATTCTTTCCAACCATTACGATAATGTCGAAAAGCAGCGCACCTTCATCGAAACGCTGCTGCAGCTCGGCGGCGACGGCGTCATCATGTCGCCGGCGATCGGTACGCCGCCGGAAGATGTGCAACTGGCGGAAGACAACGGCATGCCGGCGATCCTGGTCGCGCGCTCGATGGATGGGCAGGACCTGCCGACCTATCGCGGCGACGACAGCTACGGCATCTCGCTTGCCACCAACCACCTGATCGGTCTCGGTCATCGCTCGATCGCCATGATCGGCGGCACCGACCAGACATCCACCGGCCGCGATCGCTACCAGGGATATGTCAATTCGCTGCGCAAGGCCGGCATCGAGGTCGATCCGAACCTGCGGATTCCCGGTCCGCGCTCGAAACAGGGCGGTTTCGAGGCTGCAGTGCATTTCCTTTCGCTGCCGCAGAAGCCGACCGCAGCCGTTTGCTGGAACGATCTCGTGGCGATCGGCCTGATGAACGGCATTGCGCGCGCCGGCCTGGTGCCGGGACGCGATATTTCCGTCACCGGCTACGACGATCTCGAGGAGGCGTCGATCGCTACGCCTGCGCTAACGACCGTCTGGAACGGTCAGGCCGAGGTCGGGCGCCTGGCCGCCCGAGCGCTGCTCGATCGCCTGGCCGGCAGCCATGAGCCTGACGGCATGCATCTGATCAAGCCGGAAATGCGCATTCGCCAGTCCACCAGTCCCCATCGGCCGCGCGCCTGAACCACGACCGCCATCCAAGAGGAAAAGCCATGTCCCGCATCGCCATTCTCGTTCCTGGGAAGATACACGAGCGTGTTCTCGAAAGGTTGAAGGATCGTTTTGAGATTATCGCCGTTCCGCGCGAGGAGAAGCTTGCGCTCGACGGCGAGATTGCCGGCCGCATCCGCGGCGTCGCCGTGTCCGGTTCCTTCCCGGGCGCCTGGATGGACCAGCTTCCGCATGCCGAAGTGATCGCCAATTTCGGTGTCGGTTATGACGGTATCGATGTGAAACATGCTGCCGAAAAAGGCATCCTCGTCACCAATACGCCTGAGGTGTTGAACGACGAGGTCGCCGATACGACGATCGGCCTGCTGCTGAACACGGTTCGCGAGTTGCCGCGGGCCGAAGCCTGGCTGCGAGCCGGCAACTGGAAGCCGGGCACGGCCTATCCGCTGTCGCGCTTCTCGCTCAAGGGCCGCCATGTCGGGCTTTACGGCCTTGGCCGCATCGGGCTCGAAATCGCCAAGCGGCTAGAGCCGTTCAAGGTGAAGATCAGTTATCACACGCGTTCGCGCCATGCTGATGTGTCCTACGATTATCACCCGACGCTGAAGGGGCTGGCGAATGCTGTGGATACGCTGATCGCCATCGTTCCGAAGACGCCGCAGACCCACAAGACGATCGATGCCGAGATTCTGGCAGCACTCGGCCCTGACGGCATTCTCGTCAATGTCGGCCGCGGCTGGACGGTGGACGAGGAGGCGTTGAGTGCCGCACTAGCTTCCGGCGCGCTCGGGGCTGCCGGTCTCGACGTCTTCTATGAAGAGCCGACCGTGCCGGCCGACCTGCTGGAACCGTCCAATGCCGTGCTGCTGCCGCACGTCGCCTCCGCGTCCGTGCCGACACGCAATGCGATGGCCGATCTCGTTGCCGACAATCTCATCGCCTGGTTCGAGAAGGGTGCGGCTTTGACGCCGGTGCCGGAGACGCCGCAGAAGGCTTAGGCGCGGGTCGGCTCGGCGGACAATGCTTGCTGCCAAGCACAGACATAGCGCTTCGCCGGCGCCTGGAGTCAGGCGATCGCCTGCGCGGGGATGACCGGCAGCTTGGCCGCGGCATAGCTGCGGACGGCGTCGCCGAAAGCGGCGAACAGCTGGTTCGAAGACTTGTCGGTTTCAGCCCAATATTCCGGATGCCATTGCACGCCGACGGCAAAGGCCTTGGCGTCAACGACGGAAACGGCCTCCACCGTGCCGTCCTCGGCGATCGCTTCAACCTGCAGGCGTGGGGCGGTCCTGGCGATTGCCTGGCGATGCAGGGAATTCACGCGGATCTCGCCCGGACCGAGAATGCCGGCGATGCAGGAGCCTTCCTTGACGTGGACGGTCTGGCGAATGGCGTACATGCCGTCCCGATCGACGCCTTCCGGCCGGCGGTGGTCCCAGATGCCGGGTTGCTCCTGGATCTCGCTTGCCAGCGAGCCGCCGAGGGCGACGTTCAGCTCCTGGATGCCGCGGCAAATAGCAAGCAGCGGGATGGCGCGGTCGATGGCGCGGCGGATGAGCGGCAGGCTGGTGGCGTCGCGGGCGGGGTCGAAGGGCCCGTCCTTGTCATTCACCTCGGTGCCGTAGAGCGAAGGGTGCACATTGCTGGCCGAGCCGGACACCAGCAGGCCGTCGACGCGGTCGAGGATCGCATCGGTATCGTAGCCTTCCTCGAAGGCGGGGATGATGAAGGCCATGACCCCGGCCGCATTCAATGCGGCACGCAGATATTGATGCTGTACGGCATGCCAGGTCGCGCCGTCGAAGCTGCGGATATCGGCAGGAATGGCAACGATCGGTTTCGTCATATCAGCCCCGGTGAAATCTTTGTGCTTGCCGTTTCTGCCGCCAGAACGGCCGTCAAGTCAACGCTTGGCTGCGTGAGGTGGCCAAATTGCGGCGGAAGCGGTGCCGAGGTTCTCCGGTTTCCGGCTAAGCCGCTGATTTTGATGGGCGCCTACGGGCTGCCTTATTGCCGTCTTGATGCCAAAGGCTAATAGACTAAAGCTTGAATCGCGGCCCCGGCCATGCTTAGGTTTGCCCTTGCTGCGGGTAGGGGTGAAGATCGCCGCGCAGCACCATCTATACGGGAGGTTTTTGATGGATCGTCGTTCGTTTTTCAAGAAGGCGGGGACCGCCGGCGCCGGAGCGGTTGCCGCAACGGCATTGGCGGCGCCTGCGATCGCGCAGGAGAATCCGAAGATCGCATGGCGCATGACGTCGTCGTTTCCGAAGAGCCTGGACACGATCTATGGCGGCGCCGAGGATATCGCCAAGCATGTTGCCGCCGCCACCGACGGCGATTTCACGATCCAGCCTTTTGCAGCCGGTGAAATCGTACCCGGCCTGCAGGCCGTCGATGCGGTGGCCGCCGGCACGGTCGAGGCAGCGCACACCACCTCCTACTATTTTGTGGGCAAGGATCCAGCCTATGCCTTCGGAACGGCTACTCCGTTCGGACTGAACAGCCGCCTGACCAATGCCTGGTTCTACGAGGGCAATGGCAACAAACTGATGAACGAGTTCTACGCCACGCAGGGCATGTATGCCCTGCCGGCCGGCAATACAGGCGCCCAGATGGGTGGATGGTTCCGCAAGGAAATCAATACGCTGGATGACCTCAAGGGCGTCAAGATGCGCATTGCCGGCCTTGCCGGCCGCGTCATGGAAAAGGTCGGCGTCATCCCGCAGCAGATCGCCGGCGGCGACATCTATCCGGCGTTGGAAAAAGGCACGATCGATGCGGCCGAATTCGTCGGCCCTTATGACGACCTGAAGCTCGGCTTCCACAAGGTGGCGAAATACTATTATTATCCCGGTTGGTGGGAAGGCGGCCCGACGGTGCATGCCTTCTTCAATCTCGAAAAGTGGAGCACTCTGCCGAAGCACTACCAGGCAGCGCTCACCGACGCCTGTGCCTTCGCCAACACCAACATGCTGGCGAAATACGATACGAAGAACCCGACCGCGCTGAAGCAGCTCGTCGCGGAGGGCGCGACGTTGCGGCCGTTCAGCCAGGAGATCATGGAAGCCTGCTTCCAGGCAGCCACGGGCATCTACAGCGAAATCTCGGGCACGAACCAGTATTTCAAGAAGATCTACGACGATCAAACCGCCTTCAAGCGGGACGCCTATCTCTGGATGCAGCTGTCGGAATACACCTTCGATACGTTCATGATGATCCAGCAGCGGGCCGGGAAGCTTTAAGTTCTCCGCCGGCAGCTCGGCGCGCCTTAGACGAACGCAATAGAAAAACCCCGGATCTCTGTCCGGGGTTTTGCTTTTTGTTGGACTATTTGGCCGGCGGCGGCGGTGCTCCCGGGAGGCCATTCAGCGGCGGCAGGGTCAGGCCGGGGATCTGCGGTGAGCCGTTGTCGCCGCCGCCCATTGGCGGCAGGCCGAGCTGGCCGCCGAAGCCCGGGATTTCGATCTTGATCGAGTTGGGGTCGACCTTCGGGCCGTGATCCAGCCAATAGGTGACCGATTGCGGCCAGAAGATCACGATCGCCACCAAGATCAGCTGCATACCGACCCAGGGGAGAGCGCCCATGTAGATATCCGAGGTCTTGACGTCCTTGCTGGCGATCGAGCGCAGGTAGAAGAGTGCGAAGCCGAAAGGCGGATGCATGAAGCTGGTCTGCATGTTGACGCAGATCAGGACGCCGAACCAGATCAGGTCGATGCCGAGACTGGAGGCGACGGGGGCCAGCATCGGGATGACGATGAAGGCGATCTCGAAGAAATCGAGGAAGAAGGCGAGCACGAAGATGAAGATGTTGACGAAGATCAGGAAACCGACCGGCCCGCCGGGAATGCCCGACAGCATGTGCTCGATCCAGCGCGAGCCGTCCATACCCTGGAAGACCAGGCTGAAACAGGTGGAGCCGATCAGGATCATCACCACCATGGATGTGATGTGCGTGGTCGATGACATGGCTTCGCGGATCAGCGGCCAGGTGAGGCGGCGATTCATGGCGGCAAGCACAATGGCGCCGACGACGCCGAGCGCGCCTGCTTCCGTCGGCGTTGCAAGACCCATGAAGATCGTGCCGAGTACCAGGAAGATCAGCACGATCGAGGGGACCATGCCCATCAGCACTTTCAAGAGCAGAGCCCAGTTGAAATCGCCGCGCACCTCTTTCGGCAGCGGCGGCATCGATTTCGGCCGGATAATCGACATCACCAGGATGAAGAGCACGAAGATCGTCACCTGCAGGATCGAGGGGCCGATCGCGCCGAGATACATGTCGCCGACCGACCTGCCGAGCTGATCGGCGAGGACGACGAGCACGAGCGAGGGCGGGATCACCTGGGTGATCGTGCCCGAGGCGGCGATGACGCCGGTGGCAAGGCGCGGATTGTAGCCGTAGCGCAGCATGATCGGCAGCGAGATCACCCCCATGGTGATCACGGAGGCGGCCACCGTGCCGGTGATCGCGCCGAGCACGGCGCCGACGAGGATGACGGCATAGGCGAGGCCGCCTGGTATGCCACCGAAGAGTTTGCCGGTGCCTTCGAGCAGGTCCTCGGCCAGCCCGCAGCGCTCCAGCACCGCGCCCATGAAGGTGAAGAAGGGGATGGCGAGCAGGAGGTCGTTGGAAAGGATGCCGAAGAAGCGCAGCGGTAGAGCCTGCAGGAAGACCTCGCCGAAATGGCCGGTGGCGATGCCGATAATGGCGAAGAACAAGCCGACGGCGGCGAGCGAAAAGGCGACCGGAAAGCCGTAGAGCATGAAGATGACCATGCCCAGGAACATGGCCGGCGGGATGATGCCGAAATCAAACAAATCCGTGTCTCCCAGCCCGCTTTACTGCAGCGGCTTTTCGTATTTCGTATCGATGCTGATATAGCCGGTGAGCGCTGCGATCCGCTTGACCAGTTCCGAGAGGCCCTGAAGGGAGAGCAACGCGAAGCCGGCGACCAGGATCAGCTTGACGGGCCAGCGGATCAGCCCACCGGCATTGCCCGATATTTCCCCCTGATGGTAGGAGAGCGCGAAGAAGGGCCAGCACAGCCAGGTGAGATAGACGCATGCGGGTAGGAGAAAGACGATGAGGCCGACAATGTCGATCCAGATCTTCGCCCTGTCGGAAACCGAACCATAGATCAGATCGACGCGCACATGTTCATTGTTGCGCAGCGCATGCGAGGCGCCGAGCATGACGACGAAGGCGAAGAGATACCACTGGATCTCCAGCCAGCCGTTCGAACTGTAGTTGAAGGCATAACGGACGATGGCGTTACCGGCGCTGATCAGACAGCAGAACAGCACCATATATTCGGAAAGTTTACCCATGAACTGACTGACCGAATCGATCAGCCGGCTTGCGGCCAGAAGTACCGACATTCGCCTCCCCTTGTTCTTGTCCCGCCGGTTTTCCGGCAGTTTTCCCACTTGCAATCGATGTAGACCACAGCCTTTGAAATTGGAAGGATAAATGCCTCGCGTTGGAGTATAGTCTTAGCTGCGCAGGTCGGACCACATGGCTGTCGAATATTTCAACAACCCAGGCGTGGATAAATTATTTCAGTAATCTCGCCGGTAGGCTGCATTAACTCGCGAAGGCTGTGCGGTTCATCCTGTGGTTTTAGAAAATTTGACCAAATGTTTGATTCCATTGAAATCAATTTTTAAAGGGTTGGGCCTAGAATTCCCGCGCACAGGGAAAGTGTGGATGAAGCCAAATAACCCGAACAGGGTCCCTATAGATGTGTATCTGTCGTTTGTGAGTTCCCTTTCCGGGAACCGCATGACGCTTCTTGTTGGCGTGATCGTGCATGTTGCGACGTGCCTTGCAGTGGCTGCCAAGACGCAGTACTCCATCTACATCCTGCTGTCGGTCGCCTTCCTGCTGGTCTTCAGCGGTCGCATGGCCATCTTCCGGCAGTTCGATCGTGTCGACAAGCAGAGCCTGTCGCGCGCCGGAATCGAGCGTTGGGAGCGGATTCTCGTTGCCAGTGGAGCCTGCACCACGGCGCTCCTCGGCGTCGCCAGCGGCTACGCCATCTTCGTCGTGCGCGATTCCTTTGCGGAGCTTGCCTGCATTTCCGTCACCATGGCAACCATGGTTTCCGTCGTCGGCCGCAACTACGGCTCGCGCTTCGCAGTCGACCTCCAGACGTTCTTCTGCTGCCTGCCGATGATCGTCTGCAGCCTGCTGGTGCTAGATTTCTATCGCGGCGTGCTGTCGATCCTCCTCATTCCTTTCTGGCTGACGACGCGGGCCATGGCGAACGGCGTGCGCGAGTTCCTCTACGAGAACGTCATTGCGCGCCGGGAAATCACCATCATCGCCGACCGGTTCGATACGGCGCTCAACAACATGCCGCACGGCCTGGTCATGGTCGATGCCGAAAACCGCATCCAGGTCGTCAATCGCAAGGCCTGCGAGCTGCTGAAGATCGGTGCGCCGGAGCGGCTGAAGGATCGCGATCTCGGCGCCGTGCTACGCTACGGCGCGCGGTACAGCTTCATGGATGCCTCGCAGCCGGAGCTCATTCTGCGTCAGCTCACCCAGGTGGCAGAAGGTAACCTGTCGCGCACGCTCATTCATTTTCCCGAGAGCCTGTCGCTCGAATTCTCCGCCAGCCGCAGGGCCGACGGCGGCGCCGTGCTGATCTTCGAGGACGTGTCGAGCCGGGTGAAGGCGGAGCAGAAGATCCTGCACATGGTGCGCTTCGATGCGCTGACCGGCCTGCCCAACCGGGAATATTTCGGCCAGTTGGTGCAGGAGTATTTTGCCAAGTATCCGAAGAAGAACGGACCGCTCGGCTTCATGGTGCTCGATATCGACGAGTTCAAACATGTCAACGACATGCGCGGCCATGTGACCGGCGACCATCTGCTCTGCGCTATCGCCGCCCGCATCAAACAGGCTTCCGGCAATGCCATCCTCGGCAGGCTGATGGGCGATCAGTTCATCCTGTTCTTCCCGCGTGCGAAGGAGCAGGCCTCGCTCGACCGCGAAATCCGCCGCGTTCACGCTGCGATACAAGGCCACTACGAGGTCGACGAAGTGACTTTTCTCGTTTCGCTCAGCGCCGGTTATGCGATTCTCGAAAGCGACGCGTTCGCGATGGACGAATGGAGCGTCAAGGCGGATCTTGCCCTGTTCGAAAGCAAGTCGCGCTTCAAGGGCGGCATTTCCGGCTTCGAGCGGGAGATGGACGGCCGCTATATCGAGCAGCAGAAGCTGAAGGCGGATCTGCGCGACGCGGTCTCGGCGAAGGCTCTGCATCTCGTCTTCCAGCCGATGTTCCGGGCCGACGGCTCGCGGATCGAATGTGCCGAGGCCTTGGCGCGTTGGGTGCATCCGGAGAGGGGCTCGATCCCGCCCGACGTCTTCATCCGGCTCGCCGAGGATATGGGCATCATCTCCGACATCACCCGCTTCGTGCTGTTCAAGGCCTGCAGCGAATGCATGACCTGGCCGGAACATATCGCCGTCTCGGTCAACCTTTCGGCGCGGGATCTGCGCGATGCCGATATTCTCTCGGTGGTCGCCGAAGCGCTTGCCCATTCCGGCCTCGATGCGGCGCGGCTGCATCTCGAAGTCACCGAAAGCTGCCTGATCGACGAGCCGGCGGCGGTGCGCGCCATCCTAGCGGAGCTCAGGTCCCGCGGCATCACCATTGCCATCGACGATTTCGGCACCGGTTTCTCCAGCCTCAGCTATCTCGACACGCTGCCGCTCGATATCGTCAAGATCGATCGCTCCTTCGTGCGTAACATCGTCGAGGATACCCGCCGCCTCAAGCTCTTGCGCGGTACGGTCCATCTCGCTCGGGAACTCGGCCTGAAGATCGTCATCGAAGGCGTAGAGACCGAGGAGCAGCTGGCCCTGCTCAACAAGCACCGCAGCGCCGATCTGGTACAGGGCTATGTTTTCTCGCAACCGGTGCCTTCCCAGAACATCAGGCTGCTGCAAGAGGGAATCGGCCGCCGCACCGTCCCGCGCCGTCGCAACAAGGTCGCCTAAGCCGCCTGCAAGTGACTGGTTATCCAGTCGAAAATCTTGCGCCCCGTTAACCTTAATAATTTAAATCCAAAGCAAATTCTTAGATTTTCTTGCCTATGTGCCGCTGGCGTATGATTAATGATCCGTTAACGAGCGGATCGAGAGAATGTCAGACACACTTTTTACGCGTGGCGATTTCAGCAGGAAAATCCTGGAAATTCTGGATAATGTAGAGTATCGCCGAGTCGAAAGCGGCGAAGACATGGAGGAAGTGGAGCGGCTGCGCTACAAGGCCTACAAGGCCCACGACGCGCTGTCGCTTGCCCCGGAAGGGCTATTGGACGATGTCGATTTCGACAGCCATGCCTATATCTTCGGTCTGTACTATTATGGCGAACTGGTCAGTACGATCCGAATTCACTACGTGACGCCGGAGCATCGTATCAGCCGGTCCGGAGAGGCCTTTCCCGAGGCGATGGATGAGCTTTTGGACGCCGGGCTGACCTTGATCGACCCGGCGCGTTTCGCGGTCGATCCGGAGTTCACCGCCGACATGCCATGGGTTCCCTATCTGACGCTGAGACCCGCCATCGTTGCGGCAGCGTATTTCCGGGCGGACCGCGTTATTCAGTCCGTCCGGCCCCCGCATGCCGCCTTCTACAAGCGGGTCTTCTATGCCGATACTATCGTGCCCGGCCGGCTGGCGGAGAGTTACGGGGTTGACGTGACGCTGATGGCGACGAACGTGATCGAGGTCGGGCGCAAGCTGTTGACGCGCTATCCCTTCTTCATCTCCAGTGCCAGCGAGCAGCGCATGATGTTTTCGCGCAATCCCAACGACACGCTGCCGCCGCTCACCATCATTCCGACGGCGCGTTTCGTACCGCAAGGCGAACTCGGCACCGACCTGCCGCTGTAATCACCCTTGTTCCTCATGGAGAGACGATCTTCGCCGGGGCAGATGAGGGCGACGGACGCAGGCGATATCAGCCGTTCTTCGGGTCCGTTCGGGCCGCTGGCATCGCGGTTGCCACGCGCGGCTGCGGCGTTCTCATGCATTGCGCTTTCGCCTGTCATTGTGTAATCCCTGCAGGAAGAGATTTCCCTCGTTCAGGCTGGGGAATCAAGCAGCGCAGAGGCATTTCAGGGAGACGATATTTATGGCCGAACATCATACCGGACCGGTCGAGACCGGCGCGCCGATGGATTACAAGGAACATGAAAAGACCTACGAGATGTTCATCGCCAGCGCGAAATACGGCTCGATGCTTCTCATCGTCCTCCTGCTTGCGATGACCGCCGGTTTCTTCGGCGGCGCCGGCCTTCTCGGCGGTCTCTTCGTCTTTATCATTCTACTCGCTGCCGGCATCTTCCTGCTCCGCTGATCGCGCGGATTCAGAGGGTCAGAGCGTCCTTTGTGCGTCCGAAAGGACGCACGGCGCTTTGAGGGGAGGAGAGGCTTCTCCGAAGCTTTTTTGAATGAGGTGCTTGGCCCGCGCAGGGAAGCCTGCGGCGGTCTGGCTGACCCGGAGGAGGGGGCAGTTGGGCAATATCGTTTTCGTTGCAAGGGAAATTGCGGGCGAGGAGACGCGCGTTGCGGCCTCCGCCGAGACCGTGAAGAAAATGAAGAGTTTCGGTTTCGACGTCGTCGTCGAAGCCGGTGCCGGTGCGGCGTCGCGCATTCCGGACGGGGAGTTCGAGGCCGCCGGTGCCAGGATCGGCAGTTTTGCGGATGCAGCCTTGGCCGACGTGGTGCTGAAGGTGCGCCGTCCCAGCGGATCGGAAATCTCCGGCTATAAAAACGGCGCCGTGATCATCGCCATCATGGACCCTTACGGCAATGACGAAGCGATCGCGGCACTGGCAAGTGCCGGGCTCTCGGCTTTCGCGATGGAACTGATGCCGCGCATTACCCGCGCCCAGTCCATGGACGTGCTGTCGTCCCAGGCCAATCTCGCCGGCTACCAGGCCGTCATCGAGGCGGCGGCGGTTTATGACCGCGCCATGCCGATGATGATGACGGCGGCCGGCACCGTGCCGGCCGCCAAGGTCTTCGTCATGGGCGCCGGCGTCGCCGGTCTTCAGGCGATCGCGACCGCGCGCCGTCTCGGGGCGGCGGTCTCGGCCACCGACGTTCGCCCCGCCGCCAAGGAGCAGGTCGCCTCGCTCGGCGCCAAGTTCATCGCCGTCGAGGACGAGGAGTTCAAGGCGGCGGAAACGGCCGGCGGCTATGCCAAGGAAATGTCCGCCGACTATCAGGCGAAACAGGCAGCTCTGGTTGCCGAACACATCGCCAAGCAGGATATCGTCATCACCACCGCGCTGATCCCCGGTCGTGCGGCGCCGCGCCTCGTTTCGCGCGCCATGCTCGCTTCGATGAAATCAGGTGCGGTTGCCGTCGACCTTGCGGTCGAGCGCGGCGGCAATATCGAGGGCGTCGTTCCCGGCGAGGTCGCCGATGTCGAAGGCGTCAGGGTGATCGGTTTCGCCAACGTGCCGGGTCGGGTTGCAGCCAGCGCTTCGGCGCTCTACGCCAAGAACCTCGTCACCTTCCTCGAGACCTTGGTCAACAAGGAAACCCGGAGCGTCGTCGTCAATCTCGACGACGAGCTCGTCAAGGCGACGATGCTGACCTATGCCGGCGATGTGGTTCATCCCGCCTTCGGCGGCGCGAAGAAGGGAGACATCTGATGGCCAGTGAAGCAATGGACAGAGCGCTGGAGCAGCTCGACCAGGCTGTGACCGCCGTCATCGCGGCGGCGGCCCAGGCACCGGAAGCGGCAAGTGCTGCGACCGGCGGGGCGATCGATCCCTTCGTTTTCCAGCTCGCCATCTTCGTATTATCGATCTTCGTCGGCTATTACGTCGTGTGGTCGGTGACGCCGGCACTGCATACGCCGCTGATGGCCGTCACCAATGCGATCTCCTCCGTCATCGTCGTCGGCGCGCTTCTGGCGGTCGGCATCTCGACCAGCGGGCTTGCAACCGGCTTCGGCTTTGTCGCCCTCGTGCTCGTTTCGGTCAACATCTTCGGTGGTTTCCTCGTCACGCAGCGGATGCTTTCGATGTACCGCAAGAAGGATCGGTGAGGAACTGATGACCAATATCGCAGCCTTCCTCTACCTCGTCTCCGGCGTGCTCTTCATCCTGGCGCTGCGCGGCCTGTCGCATCCGGCCACCAGCCGCAAGGGCAATCTCTACGGCATGATCGGCATGGGGATCGCGATCCTGACGACGCTGGTGCTGGCGACGCCGAGTTTCGGCGGCTTCGTGCTGATCGTCCTTGGCCTTGCCATCGGCGGCAGCGTCGGCGCCTACGTCGCCCGCACCATCCCCATGACCTCGATGCCGCAGCTCGTCGCCGGTTTCCATTCACTGGTCGGCCTTGCCGCCGTGCTGGTCGCGGCCTCGGCGCTCTACACGCCTGCTTCCTTCGGCATCGGCGAGATCGGTCACATCCACACCGAGGCGCGCGTCGAGATGGCGCTCGGCGTGGCGATCGGGGCGCTGACCTTCACCGGCTCGATCATCGCCTTCCTGAAGCTCGACGGACGCATGTCCGGCAAGCCGATCCTGCTGCCCTACCGGCATGTGATCAATGCGAGTCTGCTGGTGCTGATCGTGCTCTTCATCATCGCACTTGCCGCCACCGAGAGTCATTTCGACTTCTGGGCCGTCGTCGCGCTGTCGCTGGCGCTCGGCGTTCTGCTGATCGTGCCGATCGGCGGGGCCGATATGCCGGTGGTCGTGTCGATGCTGAATTCATATTCAGGCTGGGCCGCGGCCGGCATCGGCTTCACGCTCGGCAATCTGGCGCTGATCATTACGGGCGCGCTCGTCGGCTCCTCCGGCGCCATCCTTTCCTACATCATGTGCAAGGGCATGAACCGCTCCTTCGTCTCCGTCATCCTCGGCGGTTTCGGCGGTGAGATGGCGGCCAGTGGACCTGACACGTCAGACAGGACGGTCAAGCTCGGCTCGGCCGAGGATGCGGCCTATCTGATGGCGAATGCGTCGAAGGTCATCATCGTGCCGGGATACGGCATGGCGGTCGCCCAGGCCCAGCATGCGTTGCGTGAACTCGCCGATAATCTGAAGAAAAACGGTGTCGAGGTAAAATATGCGATCCATCCGGTCGCAGGCCGCATGCCCGGCCACATGAACGTGTTGCTCGCCGAAGCGAATGTTCCCTATGACGAGGTGTTCGAGCTAGAGGACATCAATTCCGAATTCGCCCAGGCCGATGTCGCCTATGTCATCGGCGCCAACGACGTTACCAATCCGGCGGCGCGTGACGACAAGACTTCGCCGATCTACGGCATGCCGATCCTCGACGTCGACCGGGCAAAGACCTGCCTCTTCGTCAAGCGCTCGCTCGGCTCGGGTTATGCCGGCATCGACAATACGCTGTTCTACAAGGACGGGACGATGATGCTGCTGGGGGACGCGAAGAAGATGACCGAGGATATCAACAAGGCGCTCGCGCATTGATCGATGCCAAAACAGCCGCTCTTCGGGCGGCTGTTTGATTCATAGGCTGCATCCCCATGCCGCAACGATCGGCAATCGCTGTCTGCGCTTTCGTCAGGTCTCGCCCGGTACGAGTGTCATCTTCTCGACGCCGATCGCCAGGTTCAACCCTTCCTGAGCCTGGACGTTCAACGGTTGCAACATGAAGGCCTTGTCGGTGCCGCCGGCGATGACTTTAGCGCCGGCGCCTGCACCGATACTCGCATCGGCGCCGATCCCATAATATTCGCCGGCAAGGGCGAATTGCGGGATATCCGTGCCGGTCTTTGCCAGCACCTGCCAGATCATGACGCTCTTGCCAGTCTGGCCGATATCGAGGCCGAATTTCTCGATTTTGCCGGCATAGACTGCCTTGGCGCCGCCGGCCGCCGACGTGTAGGTGCAGATAAGGTTCTTCTGCGAGGTGACGATCAGACCTTGGCCGCCATCCGATCCACAAACCAGACGGCCAAGCGTGACATAGTTTTCCGCGCCCGCCGGGCTCGCCCAGGCAGCGGCTGTCAGTGCCGCGGCTGCGATCATCGTTTGCTTGAACATGGTCTTTCTCCTTTGGAATGACCTGTCCGAAACGGGTGGAGGTAGCGATTGTTCCGAGGAGCAGATTCAAAGTGATAGAGCGTCCTTAGCGCGTCTGAAGTGACGCGCGGCGCTCTATTCCCGCTCCAGCGTGGCGCGCTGCGCCGTCAGCACCCATAACAGGCCTTCGGGCCGGAAATCGATCTCAACCGTGCCGCGGAAGGCGGAGGCGGCATGAGCCTTGATAACGGTCGTGCCGAAGCCCGAGCGCGACGGCTCGGTGACGGGCGGGCCGCCGCGCTCTTCCCAGGTGAAGCGGAGCAGGGCATCCGGCTTGTCTTCCTCGCTGACGTCGCGCCATTCGAAGCGGACACGGCCTTGCGGTACGGAGAGCGCACCGTATTTCACGGAATTGGTGGCGAGTTCGTGCAAGGCGAGGCCGAGATTCTGCACTGCATCCGGCTTCAGCACGAAGTCTTCGCCGCTGATGTCGATCTGCTCGCGCGATTGCGGGAAGGCGTGCAAATGGATGTCGACGACCCGCCGTAGCGATACGCCTCCCCATTGCTCGCTGGTCAGGAGCTCGATCGAACGCACCAACCCTTCGAGGCGGTCGGCGACGGCGGCACGGAAGGTCTCGACGCTGTCGGACTGCTTGGCGAGCTGGCGCATCATTGCCTGGGCAAGTGTCAGAAGATTCTTGGTGCGGTGGACAAGCTCGTGCATGACGAAACGCAGTCGGTCCTCGGTCTCGCTACGATCGAAAGAGGCGTTCGAAAGGGCAATTGCCACCTGGTTGGCCTCGATGACGCTGGTCTCGACCGGCGAGACGATATGGCCTTCGCCCATGCGGTTCGCCATGTCGGCGATATCGCGGATGGTGGTTCGCACCTGTCTTGCGACGGCATAGGCACCCAGCACGGCGACGAGCACAAGGGCCACGCCGCCGATGATGAGGAAACGCCAGGTGCTGAGGATCGAAGCCTGAGCGATCGGTCCCCAGATCACCGTCTTCCACGACCAGCCGGGAATCCGGGCATAACCGAGCAGCATGTGCGGCAGGATCGTCTCGTCCTGGAAGACGCCGCGGGAAGCAGTGAAGGCCGGCAGGATGCGCGGATCGAAGGGCGTGCCCGGTTCGAGATTGGCGGGGCCGGTGGCGGCGACGACGTGGCCGCTCTGATCGATGACGGCGGCCGACCAGCCGGGGGCAAGGCCCTCGGTGGTCACGAGCTTGCGCAGATCAGTGGCATTCTGGGTAATGATGAGGGCTGCGACCGGATCGTTCTTCCGCGGCAGGGTGACGTTATAGACCCATTCGCCGCTGGTTCGGCCGCGAAAGACGTCGGAGGCCTCGATGCGACCGGACGCCATGACCGCCTCGAGGGCAGGGATGTTCGCCGTCTTGCCGAGCGGCGTGCCGAATGCCCGACGCGTGTTCAGGAGCTGCTGGCCGGTGCGATCGACGGCGATGACGAAAAGCGTATTGTCTCTGAGGGCCGTTTCGGTGCGCTCATGGAAGGCGGCGAGATTGCCGTTTTCAAGCTCCGGCGAGCTCGAAAGCAGCCGCAGCGTCGTTGCCATATCCTGAAGCTGACGGTCGATGATGCGCGAAAGGGCGAGCGCATCCTGGGCCGTCTCGCGCCGCAGCGTCGAACGCTGGTTGTCTTCCAACTGCAGCAGAAGCAGCGTCACAAAGGCGAAGATCGGCAGCGCGATCGCCACCGCCATGGCGACGAGATAGGTGCCGATCGAAGCCTTGGGAAAGAACAGCGCGACAATCTTCATCTGTTGCGCCACAGAGTGTTACAGGGTCTTTTGCCCGTCTGAAAAGACGTGCGGCGCTGTAATGCACTTGGCTCGCAACGGTTTTCGTTTGCGGCCAGGAAAGCAAAGATCCGCATCTCTCGCAAACCGCCCTCAACTCGTTTTAGAATGCCCGATAGCAGGCTATCGAAGCAGCACCATGTTAGGGGGAGCAAGAGCAGGTTGCAACATACTATGACAGGTCGTCGAGAGCGGCGGATCTTTTGCGGCGTCTCGTTTTGAGGCCGTACGGCCGCTTTTGCGGCAGGATCGCTCCTGCCGCCCGACCATGTCGTTAGCCGGCTGGGGCGACGCCGACGCGAGCAAGGCCGTCGCGAGCCGGCTGGTACTTCGGATCGAGGCCGATCGCGTGGCGATAGGAGCGGGCAGCCTTCGCCTTGTCGCCGCGGCGTTCGTAGACGAGCGCCTGGTTGGCCCATGATTCGGCGATGTTGCCGTTAAGCTCGATCGCATGGTTGAAATCGGCAAAGGCGTTGTCGTCGTCGTTCAGCGCGATATAGGAAATGCCGCGGCCATTATAGGGCTCGGCTGAATTCGGCGCGAGCGAGATCGCTTTCGAGAAATCGTCGATCGCCTTGTCCTGCTGATTGCGCTTCTGATAGATCAGACCACGATTGTGATAGGCGCGGCCGTCGGTGGTGCCGAGCTGGATCGCCTTGTCGAAATCGTTGAAGGCCTGGTCATCCTGGCCGGCCATGCGATAGACATTGCCGCGGCCGATATAGGCGACGTCGTAGCTCGGGTTGATCTGCAGGGCGGCATTGTAATCGGCAATCGCCTGGGCTTGCTGGCCCATATTGCGATAGACGAGAGCGCGGTTGGCGTAAGCCTGGAAAAACCGCGGATTGATCTGCAATGCCGTGTTGAAATCGTTCAGCGCCGGGCGGAACTGGCCGGCGCGGCCATAGGCGGAACCACGGACGTTGTAACCATCGGGATCCCTCGGATTGGCGTTGATGACCGCCGTCAGCGAGGCGATATTCTCTTCCGAACCCTGCGCCTTATCGATGCGGATCACGGCATCTGTGGTATTGGTCGTCTCGCAGCCGGCGAGGCCGAACATTGCCGCTAGCGCCAAAGCGGGCAGGAATGCCGTTTTCTGCAAGCGCAAAGCGCGGGACGGATTAAAGGTGTTGACAGCCATTCGGGCTCGCTTTCCCCATGCGGCATATCCGGTGCGCGGATATGCGATCTTCAGCGGCAAACTAAAAAAGCGGCGGCGAACCCATCGCCCCCGCCACAATGCATCTGAAAACGTCGAAAAAACGACGGCAACGCTCAGCGAGCGACCACACCTTCGCGCTGGGCGCGCTTACGGGCCAGCTTGCGAACACGGCGAACAGCCTCGGCCTTTTCGCGAGCACGCTTCTGCGACGGCTTCTCGTAGTAGTCGCGCATCTTCATTTCGCGGAAAATGCCTTCGCGCTGCATCTTCTTCTTGAGAGCGCGGAGAGCCTGATCAACATTGTTATCGCGGACAAGTACCTGCACGAGAATCACGTTCCTTTGGTTGGTTGATGCCGGAGGCGGCGCAGCGGCCAGAGGCAAAACAATAACGTTCGCGCGGCCGCAGCCTTGCGATTGGTGATGCGGGATAGCAGATTGGGTAGGGGAAGTCCAGATGGATATGGAAGGCATGCGGAAAAATCACGCTTCCCTGATCCAGTCATGATCCGGCCGGTTCGGGCGCCGCTTCATCCAGCGCGGCGATTGCCTCCTTGAGAGCCGTCCTGACCCTTGGGCGATCGGCAGGCTCCAGCCGGCTCATATCCAGGTGCAGGTCGAGGCCGGATAGGTGCTCGCTCAGAACGCGGCTCTTGTGATCTGCACCGAGTGTCAGCCCATCCACCCCATAGGGCACGATCTCGCGCTGTATGCCCTTCATCGTGATCGGCGGCAAGGGGTGAGCGTCGACGATTTCGTTCACCAGCGCATAGGTTTCGTAGCTGATGACGATCTCCCCTCCCTGGGCGATCGATTGCAGCCGGGCTGCGAGATTGGCCTCCGCCCCGATGATCGTATAGTCCATGCGGTCGCTGCTGCCGAAATTGCCGACGTTGCAATAGCCGCTGTTAATTCCCATGCGGACGACGAAAGGTTCTTCGGTACCGTTTCTGCGCCATCTGTCCTTGAGTTCGCCGAGACGGCGCTGCATGTCGACGGCCATGCGCAGACATGCTTTCGCGTCCTCCTCCGGCCCCTTGGTTTCGGGATCGCCGAAGAAGACCAGCATCGCGTCGCCGATGAACTTGTCCACCGTTCCACCGTGCTCCAGGGCAATGTTCGACATCTCGGTCAGATATTCGTTGAGCATCTCCGTCAGGGCTTCCGGCTGCAGGCGCTCGGTCGTCGCCGTGAAGTCCTTGATGTCGGAGAAGAAGATCGTCAGGCGCTTGCGCTCGGTATGGACGACGACATCCTTCTGCCCGGAGAAGATGCTCTTGTAGATCTGCGGCGAGAGATAGCGCGAAATCTTCATGGAAACGCTGGCGAGGAATTCGTTCGCTGCTTCCAGATCCTGGTTGGCGCTGTGGATTGCGCGCGTCTGCTGCCGCTGGAGCACAATGAAGCTGAGGCCGATGACGGCGACGAAAAGAAAATAGCAGAGCAGGTATTTGAAGGCGAAGACGTTGCTCGCATAGGGCTGCCGGATGGTGACTTCCTGAATGCCGCGCACATCGCCCACCTTCCAATCGGTCTTCGGGCTTTCGGGGTGGGTATTGTGACAGGCAACGCAGGCCTGGCCCATGACGACGGGGGTGATGAACCGCAAGGTATCGGTCAATCCGACGCGGGTGAGATCGTTCAGCGTCTGCTGCGGATTGGCGCGCAACGCGGCGAGCGCTTGTCTCTCGAAATCGTCGAGCTCGTGAGATGCGCGGCTCTTGAACGGCAGGTCGGAGACGAACCGGTAGGTGATATTGGCCTGCTGCTCCTTGATGACGTCGCCGAGTTCCAGGGAGAGCGTGGCCGGCAGCGGGATGGCACCTGGAATATTCGCGTAAGCGTGAGAGACGACCGTGCCTCCGGTCGCGCCACTGGCATGGGCGGCGAGAACGCGCCCCACGACATTGGTGGAATAATAGGAGCGGATGCTCGATATCAGCGAGCTCATGTCGCGCGCCTGACGGCGCAGGGTATTCCCCGAGAGATCGCTGATATCAAGCCAGACGGCAAGCGGCAGCCCTGCGAGCATTGCCAGCACGACGACAATCAGCCAGTAGCCGCTGCGGCGTGCGGCGGATTCGGAAATCACGGCGACCTTCATCCTTCTCTCGAAAAAGCATCCGATTTTCGATCGTTACAAGAACATTTCGCCGCGCGCCGGGCAAGGTCGAAGCCTTGTCATCCAGGCAAAAGCCCGGCCAAAACTGGAGGCGTGGCCTGATTGACCAGGTTCCCTGCCGTCCGCCGGAAAGCGAAAAGCGGGAGGCTGAAAAGACAGCGTTCCTGATGCATCTGCGAATGGCGTTTGGACCGAAAGCGGCGTAGCCTGTCTGCCGGCAAGTGCGGGCCGTTCTGTCGGCCGTCGGAGGGGCAGCCGGTGAGATCATGACGCGCGTGCAGCAAATCGGTGTCGTTATCGGGCTGGCGATCGTGGCCATGCTGACGATCCTCCGGGCAGGCGATCCTGGGATTTTCAAGCTGATCCGCGGCGTGACTTTCGACGAGTATCAGCGGCTGGTTCCCAGGACCTTCGAGCCGATGCCGGTTCGCGTGATCGACATCGACGAGACATCGCTGCGCGAATTCGGCCAGTGGCCGTGGCCGCGGGACCGCATGGCTCTGCTGGTGGACCGGCTTTCGGAGATGGGTGCCTCGGCCATTGCCTTCGATGTTCTCTTCGCCGAGCCGGACCGGCTGTCGCCGCGCAATGTTGTGCGCGACGTTGCCGATGTGGATCCTTCCCTCGCGGAAAAGCTGCCCGACAATGACGAGATATTCGCTCGTTCGATTGCCGGAAAACCCGTCGTGCTCGGCTTCGGTCTTTCCAACGAGGGCAACTACCGGCCACCGGTCAAGGCGGGCTTTGCCTTCACCGGCGAAAGCCCTGTCTCGGCTCCGCCCTATCTCGGCGCCTCGACGCCGCTCAGGCCGCAATTGGAGGCCAATGCCGCGGGGCTCGGCCATATCAGCCTCAATCCCGGCAATCCCTCGCCGGTGGTGCGGGCGGTGCCGCTGTTCCTGACAGACGGCGAACAGCTCTATCCGAATCTCGCGATCGAAGCTCTTCGCGTGGCGCAGGGAGTATCGACCTATGTGCTATCGGGCGCGCCCGATCGCGCCGGCATCATGACATCGGCAAAGATCGGGGATTTCGTCGTGCCGCTGACGGCGGCGGGCGAACTCTGGCTCTATGTCAGCCCCGACCGGGCCGAGCGATACATATCCGCCCGTCAGGTGCTCGCGGCTGGAGGGGCCTCTCCCAAGGTCGCGGCCGCCATCGACGGCAGCATCGTCTTCATCGGCACATCGGCGGCCGGCCTGCAGGACATCCGCGTCACCGCGCTCGGCGAGAATGTTCCCGGCGTTTCGCTGCATGCGCAGGCCGTCGAGCAGATCCTCTCCGGCCATTTCCTGTCGCGGCCCGACTGGGCCGACGGGCTGGAAATCCTGCTGATCGCGGTGCTCGGCAGCCTGCTCGTCGTGGTGACGACCTTCGTCAGCCCTGCCGTCGCTCTAATCTGCGGCCTGCTGATCACGGCCATGGCGCTGGTGGCGTCCTGGCTCTCGTTTCTTTATGCAGGGCTTCTCTTCGATCCCCTGGCTCCGATCGTCAGCGGATCGATCATCCATTTTGCCGCGACCTCGTTCCGGATTCTGGTGATCGACCGAGAGCGGCGCGCGGTGCGGCGCGCCTTCGGGCATTATCTTTCCCCGTCGCTGCTCCACCGTATCGAGCATAATCGCGACGCATTGCGTCTCGGCGGAGACGACCGTGAGTTGACGATGATGTTCGTCGACGTCAGGAATTTCACCGAAATGAGCGAGCGGCTGGCGCCGACGGATGTCGTCGCTTTCCTGAACACGTTGCTCGACGCGCTGAGCCGCCATGTCGTGGCCAATGAAGGCACGCTCGACAAGTTCATCGGCGATTCGATCATGGCGTTCTGGAATGCCCCCGTCGATGTGGCGGATCACGAAGTTAAGGCTGTTCGCGCAGCGCTTGCCATGCGCGAGACACTCGCCGAATTGAACGCCGGCGACGCCTTTGGTTTCGGGCCCGATCAGCAGGTCAGCATCGGCATCGGCATTCATACTGGCCTTGCCTGCGTTGGCAATATGGGCGCCAAGACCCGCTTCAACTATTCGGCTGTCGGAGATGCCGTCAACGTTGCGGCTCGAATCGAGTCCTCCTGCAAGGAGGTCGGCTTCGATATCCTCATTTCCGACAGCACGGCACGGTCAGTGCCGGGAATGGCGCTGATCGAGGCCGGCGCGCTCCCGCTAAAGGGGAAGAGCAGCCGGACACAGATCCTCGCCGTTGTCGGCGATGAGCGGGTCGCAGCATCTCGGGAATTTGCCGCGCTCAAGGTCGTCCACAATCAGTTGATGCAGGCCCTGCAATCACACTCAAGGAATAGCCGAAAGCTTATCGGTACGGCAAAGCTCAGGGCTGTGCAGGTGATCGGCGGTCTGGCTGAATTCTACGAGCGCGTATCCCGCAGAGCCGATCATTTCCGCGAGGTGCCGGAGGAGGTCGAAAAAAGCGCCGCAGATTGACAGGGCTCAGCGACCGCGATTGAAATTATGACCCCTGTCGCGGTTCCGATCGTTGTCGTGATCTCGATCTCGATCATGGTGGCGCTCGTGCCCCCGATGATCCAAACCGTGATTTCCGGGCTTGCCATCATCGTCATGCCGGCCGTGGCCATCATGCTTGTCGGGCCTATCCGGCTTGTCATGATGGGGCTTATCGTGGTGCGGCCTGTCATGATGAGGCCTGTCATGATGAGGCTTGTCGTGATGCGGCTTGTCGGGCTTGTTCGGCCGCTCCTTTTGCGGCTCGGCCTGTCTCTGTGGCGGATCCTGCCTTTGCGGAGCAGGCGCAACTGCCGGCGGCGGCCGCGTTCTGTCTTTTCTTTCCGGCGCGGCTGAGGCCATATTGCAGCCGCCGAGCATGCCGATGCCGCCTGCAAGTCGCTGATTGCCGGAGAGGAAGGGTAGGGCGCGCTCATTTCCGAGCGTCGCGAAGATGCTGGGGTCGACCCGGCGGGCCGCAGACATAGCGCCGTTCGGCTTGGCCACCACGCAATCGCAGCGTTGTTGCAACTGCCGGCAGCCGCCCGGGCCGCAGAAACGGGCAGCACCATTCAGCAGCACGACGGCGGTCGTGCCATCAGGGCCGACGTAGAAATCGAAAGCGGTGCCGCGAACGCCGATCGTGCCGGCCGGCGTCACGATCTGGTAGGCCGAGGAGTTGGAGCTGCCGCTGACCCAGCGGAATGTGCCCTTTGCCGCCCTGATGGTCAGTTTCTTGACCGATTGCGAATCGTCGAAGACATATTTGTCGATGACAACCGACGAACCCCAGCCGACTGCGAGCTTTGTGCCGTCACGAAACAGGAATTGACCAAGTCCGGATGGCGATGTGCGGATGCGCTCGTTGCGGTGAACGCTGGTGTCGACCTCGATCGGCCCGCTCTGTCCGGTCACCTCCGTCTTGATGACGACAGCTTGGCCGACAGGCTCGGCGGCGAGTGCCGGCCATGCGCTGCTTAACGCGACACAAAGCGTCGCGACTGATACTGAGCGCCAACCCCACATGATACACGTACCCCAGTGCATGCGGTTATTAACATTTTAGTAATTACTTGTCTTCTCACCCTCTTGGGTTAGGGCCGGGCCGGCGGTCAGGCGGAAATGCCGTCTCTTGCGCCATCCGGCTGAAGCGTTTTCTCTTCGACGTGTCGAAAGCAACGCTCTCGGGCGTCGCAAAAGAACCGTTGTGCCGCATTTGGATTTGCGATTTGTATGAGCGCGGAGAACAAGCCCTTTCCCGAAGGAGAAGAAGGCGGATGCGGAAATATTCGGTTTTTGCCGTGGCGCGGGAGGCCCTTCGCGGCCACAAGGGTTGGGAGAAGCAGTGGACTTCGCCTGAGCCGCGCGCCGAATACGACGTCGTCATCATCGGCGCCGGCGGCCACGGACTGGGTGCCGCCTATTATCTCGCCAAGGAGCACGGCATCACCAATGTGGCGGTGATCGAGAAGGGCTGGCTCGGCGGCGGCAATACCGGCCGCAACACCACCATCATCCGCTCGAACTATCTCTATGAAGAGAGCATGCACATCTACGAGCATTCGATGAAGCTCTGGGAGGGGCTTTCCCAAGAGCTCAACTACAATGTGATGTATTCGCCGCGTGGCGTGATGATGCTTTCGCACAATATTCACGACCAGCAGTCCTTCAAGCGGCATATCCATGCCAACCGGCTCTACGGCATCGACAATGAATGGCTGACGCCGGAGCAGGCGAAGGCCTATTGTCCGCCGCTCGATATCTCGGCCAGCGCGCGCTACCCGATCAACGGGGCGGCACTGCAGCGGCGCGGCGGCACGGCCAGGCACGACGCGGTTGCGTGGGGTTATGCGCGGGCGGCCTCAGACCGCGGGGTGCACATCATCCAGAATTGCGAGGTGACCGGCATTCGGCGCGGTCCGGACGGACGGGTGACCGGGGTCGAGACCTCGCGCGGCTTCATCGGCGCCAGGAAGGTGGCGGTGTCGGCGGCCGGCCATACGACCACAATCATGCAGATGGCTGGTGTGCGCGTGCCGCTGCAATCGAGCCCACTGCAGGCGCTGGTTTCCGAGCCGCTGAAGCCGATCTTTCCCTGCGTCGTCATGTCGAACACGGTGCATGCCTATATCTCCCAGTCCGATAAGGGAGAACTCGTCATCGGCGCCGGCACCGACCAGTATAATTCCTATTCCCAGACCGGCGGACTGCAGATCATCACGCACACGCTCGACGCTATCTGCGAGCTCTTCCCGATGTTCCGGCGCGTCAAGATGATGCGGCAATGGGGCGGCATCGTCGACAATACGCCGGATCGTTCGGCGATCCAGTCGAAGACGCCGGTTCCCGGGCTTTACGTCAATTGCGGCTGGGGCACCGGCGGTTTCAAGGCGACGCCGGGCTCGGCCAATCTCTTTGCGCATCTGATTGCTCGCGACGAGCCGCACAAATTCAATGCCGGGCTGACGCTGGAGCGCTTCCGCAGCGGCCGGCTGATCGACGAAGCAGCGGCGGCGGCGGTGGCGCACTGATGTGGACGGCGGCTCTCCTCGCGATCGGGATCGACGGCGCGGCCATGCCGGCCAGTGACGTCTTTCCCGGCGTTGAGGATTTCCGCCTGCAGAAGATCCACCGGGCTGCCGGCGAAAGCGAGTGGCCCTTCGTCGCCGAGAGCGGCACGCTGCTTTGTGCGATGATCCTGCGCAAACCAGCCGTCTATTTCGTGCCTGAGGTCGGCGGAGCGCCGGGACGTGCCTTCGTGATCGATAACGATATCACCAAGATGGCTTTTGCGAATATCGGCATGACCGATGTGCTGGAGCCCTATGACAATTTCGAACAGCTTCTCAAACGCCTCATTCCCTATGTGACGATGGGAAAGCGTCTCTGCAATCAACCTCCCGGAACCAGTGTTTCCGGGTCGGAACTCTAAGACGGGTAACACATGCTGCTGATCTATTGCCCATACTGTCAGGAAGAGCGCTCCGAGCTCGAATTCCGTGGCGCGGGTGACGCGCATATCGCGCGGCCCGCCGATATCGCCTCGATCTCGGACGAGGAATTCGAGGCCTATTTCTTTCTGCGCGACAATCCGAAGGGGCTGATCTTCGAACGCTGGCGGCACATTCACGGCTGCGGGCGCTTTTTCAACGCGGCGCGCGATACGGTGACCGATAAGTTCATCGTGACCTACAAGGCGGGTGAGCCGAAGCCTGAGATCGGTGCGGCGGCCGCGCAGCATGGGCCTGTCGAGACATATGAAGCCGTGGAAGGAGAGGCGCAATGAGCGGCGCGAACCGTATCGCCGGCAAGGGGCGCCTGACACCGGCCAGGACCGCGCGCTTCAGCTTCGACGGCAAGAACTATACGGCGCTCGAAGGCGATACCGTGGCCTCGGCGCTGATCGCCAACGGCGTGCATCTTCTGGGACGTTCGTTCAAATATCACCGGGCCCGCGGCATTCTGTCGGCAGGGGCCGAGGAGCCGAACGCGCTGATCGACGTTTCCCGCGATACGGCGCGCAAGCAGCCGAACGTGCGCGCCACCGTGCAGGAAGTTTTCGACGGCATGATCGTCAGCTCGCAGAACCGTTGGCCCTCGCTTGCCTTCGACGTCGGCGCGGTCAACAATCTGATGTCGCCGTTCTTCGCCGCCGGTTTCTACTACAAGACCTTCATGTGGCCGCGCGCCGCCTGGAAACACGTCTACGAACCGCTCATCCGTCGCGCCGCCGGCCTCGGCGTCGCCCCGACGGAGGAGGATCCGGACCATTATGCCAGCCGCTACGCCCATTGCGACGTGCTGGTGGTCGGCGCCGGTGTTGCCGGGCTTTCGGCGGCGCTGGCTGCGGCCGAGACCGGCGCGCGGGTGATCCTTTGCGACGAGCAGGCGGAAGCGGGCGGCGCATTGCGCTACGATACGGGCGTGACGATCGACGGACAGGACGGCAATAGCTGGGCACAGAAGGCCGTGGCGCGGCTGAAGGCGATGGACAATGTCGAGGTGCTCACCCGCACGACCGCCTTCGGCTACTACAACCACAATTTTATCGGTCTTGCCGAGCGCGTCACCGATCATATCGCCAAGCCTTCCCGCGATCTGCCGCGCGAGCGGCTTTGGCAGGTCCGGGCGAAGCGCGTGATCCTTGCCACCGGCGCGATCGAGCGGCACATGGTTTTTCCGAACAACGACCGGCCGGGCATCATGCTCGCCTCGGCGGGGCGGATGTACCTCAATCATTACGGCGTCGCGGTCGGGACCAAGGTCGGCATCTATACGGCGCATGATTCGGCCTATGAGGCGGCCTTCGATCTGAAACGATCCGGTGTTTCGATCGCCGCCATCGTCGATAGCAGGCAGGCGCCGGGAGCGGCGGTGCTGGCAGAGGCGCGGGCGCTCGGTATCGATGTTCTGGCCGGCCAATCGGTCGTCAACACGTCGGGGCGGCTGCGCATCTCGTCGATGACGGTGGCGCGCAACGGCGGCAGTTCGCCCCGCAAGATCGCGGTCGATGCGCTGCTGGTTTCGGCCGGCTGGACGCCGTCTGTCCATCTCTTCTCGCAGTCGCGCGGTAAAGTGGCCTTCGATGCAGAAAGCCAGCGCTTCCTGCCCGGCTCCTATGCGCAGGACTGCCTCTCGGTCGGCGCCTGCAACGGCACCGACGATCTGCAGCGGACGATCGAGGAATCGCTTGCCGCCGGCGAGCTGATGGCGCAGGCCACCGGCAGAAGCAGCGGCGAGAAGATCGCAATTTCGGCCGAGCAGGCTTATGAGTGGACGGGCGGCATGATCGGCGCTGCCGAAGGCGCCGGGCCAAAGAGCAACGCCAAGGCCTTCATCGATTTCCAGCATGACGTCTGCGCCAAGGATATCCGCCTTGCCGTGCGCGAGGGCATGCATTCGATTGAGCATATCAAGCGTTTCACGACCAACGGCATGGCCTCGGACCAGGGCAAGCTGTCCAACATGCATGGCCTGGCGATTGCCGCCGAAATGCTCGGCAAGGAAATCCCGCAGGTCGGACTCACCACCTTCCGTGCGCCCTATACGCCAGTCACCTACGGTACGCTGATCGGCCATTCGCGCGGAGAGCTGTTCGATCCGACGCGCAAGACGCCGCTGCACGACTGGGAAGAAGCCCATGGCGCGGTCTTCGAGGATGTTGGCAACTGGAAGCGTGCCTGGTTCTATCCGCAGGCTGGCGAGACCATGCACCAGGCGGTCGCTCGCGAATGCCGGACGGCACGCGAGGCGGCTGGTATCTTCGACGCCTCGACGCTCGGCAAGATCGAGGTGGTGGGGCCGGATGCGGCGGAATTCCTCAACCTCATCTACACCAATGCCTGGGATACGCTGAAACCCGGCAAGGCCCGCTACGGCATCATGACCCGCGAGGACGGCTTCGTTTATGACGACGGTGTTGTCGGGCGCCTGGCGGACGACCGTTTCCATGTGACGACGACGACCGGCGGCGCGCCGCGCGTTCTGCATCACATGGAAGATTACCTGCAGACGGAATTCCCGCATCTGAAGGTATGGCTGACCTCGGTAACCGAACAATGGGCTGTCATCGCCGTGCAGGGGCCGAAGGCGCGTGAGATCGTCGCCCCGCTGGTCGAGGGGCTCGATCTTTCGAACGAGGCCTTCCCGCATATGAGCGTTGCCGAGTGCACGGTCTGCGGCGTGCCGGCGCGGCTCTTCCGCGTGTCCTTCACCGGCGAAACCGGCTTCGAAATCAATGTGCCGGCCGATTACGGCCAGTCGGTGCTCGAAGCGGTCTGGGCCAATGCCGAACCGCTCGGGGCCTGCGTCTACGGCACGGAGACGATGCACGTTCTTCGCGCCGAGAGGGGTTACATCATCGTCGGGCAGGATACCGATGGGACGGTGACCCCCGATGACGCCGGACTTTCCTGGGCGGTTTCGAAGAAAAAGACGGATTTCGTCGGCATTCGCGGGTTGAAGCGGCCGGATCTCGTCAAGGACGGGCGCAAGCAGCTCGTCGGCCTCGTCACCAAGGATCCGAAGCTGGTGCTCGAAGAAGGCGCGCAGATCGTTGCGAGCCCGAACGAGCCGAAGCCGATGACCATGCTCGGCCACGTCACCTCAGCCTATTGGTCGGAAAATTGCGACAGGTCGATCGCCTTCGCGCTCGTCGCCGGCGGCCGGGCGCGGATGGGTGAGACGCTCTATGTGCCGATGCCGGACCGGACGATCGCCGTCGAGGTGACGGATCTGGTATTCTTTGACAAGGAAGGGGGCCGTATCCATGGCTGATGTCGCAATTCGCAAACCGGCGATTGCCGGACGTCTCGGCGGCTCCGCGGCGGTGCGGCTGACGACCGCTCCCACTGCCAGCCGGGTGGCGCTGCGCGCGCCGGCGGGATCGCTTGCAGCAATTTCCTCTGCTGTCGGCCTGGCGCTGCCGGATGCCCCGAAGACATCCGGCCGGGCCGGCGCCCGATCGGTGCTCTGGATTGGGCCGGACGAGTGGCTGGTGATCGACGAGGCTGGCGCCGATCTAATGGCAGCACTTTCCGGCGCCGGCACGCTGCATTCGGCGACCGACGTTTCCCACCGCAATGTCGCGATTATCGTCTCGGGACCGGGTGCCGAGGCGACGCTTTCGGCCGGCTGCCCGCAGGATCTGTCGCTTTTTTCCTTTCCGATCGGCGCCGCATCACGCACGATTTTTGGCAAGGCTGAAATCGTGCTTTTCCGTACGGAAGAAGACACGTTCCGGGTGGAGTGCTGGCGGTCGTTTTCGGATTATGTCTTCGGGCTGCTGAACGAGGCGGCTCATGACGCGGGGCACTGAGTCTCAGCAAATCGCGGGCGTGCGCTCGTTCAAGAGGTAAGCGGATGCTGCACCATGCCTCCCTCGGCGTTTCCGACATCGAGCGGTCGGCGGCATTTTATGATGCTGCCCTTGCTGCGCTCGGTTATATCAGGGTCTGGGACGATATCAGGCCGGGGCAAACAGGGCAGGCAGTCGGCTACGGTCCTCCCGGCGGCGGGGACAAGCTGGCGATCAAGCATCGCCCGGACGGTCAGCGTGCGCCCGGACCGGGTTTTCATCTGGCGTTTGCCGCGCCGAACCGCCAGGCGGTCGATCGGTTCTATGCGGCGGCAATCGCGCATGGCGGAAGCGACAATGGCCGTCCCGGCCTGCGGTCTCATTACGGTGAGCACTATTATGCGGCGTTCGTCATGGATCCCGACGGACACGCTCTCGAAGCTGTGTTCAATTCGGCCGAGTAACAAAAGCAGTTTTGCTCAGACGTCGTCGGGACGGTCCTTCGGGTCGAATTGGATGATGGTGATCCATTTTGCCGTCAGCGCCGGCTTCTTCTCGTTTTCGATCTCGATCGTGACGTCATAGGTGGTCATCAGCATGCCGGCGCCGCGGAAGCGGGCTTCGGAGAGCAGGAAGCGGCCGCGGACGCGGGCGCCGCTCTTCACCGGCGTCATGAAGCGGACGCGATCGAAGCCGTAGTTGATGCCCAGTGTCTGCTCGCGCACTTTCGGCAGGCAATTGTAGTTCATCGTCGACAGCAGAGACAGGGTCAGGAAGCCGTGGGCGATGGTGCCGCCGAAGGGGCTCTCGGCCGCCGCGCGTGCGGGATCAACGTGGATGAATTGATGGTCGTCGGTCGCCGACGCGAAGGCGTCGATCATCGTTTGGTCGACGGTGACCCAATCCGAAAGGCCCGTTTCCATGCCGATCAATCCCCGCACGTCGGAGAGTGAAATTTCCGTGACCATGAATTCCTCGTGAAATAAGCCGCCGCGGCAAAGCCTTATCGTGCATTTGTGACAATTGCGACAAGGATTTGCGCGAGGGAGGGGAGGCGGTCAATTTTCTACGAAAAAGGCAATCGAGCGCGGCTCGACGGTTGCGCGGCCACCGGTTTTCTTCGCTCCATCCGGGGTCAACTGGCGCCAGCTCGGTTCGCCCTCAGAAGGCAGCGTGAAAAATTGGCGGCTCCCCGAGCGGTTGAAAAGCACACCAAGCCGGGTCTGCCTGCCGCGAGAGGAGCGGTCACCGGTCGACAACAGCATGCCGAGGGTGGAGAGCGACGGCGTCTCCCATTCGGCAACGGTCATCGGCTCACCGGAGAGCGAAATCCATTCGACATCGCCGTTTCCTGACAGGAAGGCCGTTTCGGAGAAGACGGTGAAGCGGCGGCGCAGCCCCGCAACGAAGGCGGTGTGGGCGATGAGATCTCCGTCCAACGCTTTCCAGTCCAGCCAGGTGATCTCGTTGTCCTGGCAATAGGCGTTGTTGTTGCCGTGCTGGCTGCGGCCGCCCTCGTCGCCCGCCGTCAGCATGATGCTGCCGCGGGTGGCAAAAAGCGTTGAGATGAGCGCCATCACATCGTCCCGGCGACGCTTGCGGATCGTCGGATAGACGGTTTCCCCCTCGATGCCGTTGTTCCAAGAGTGGTTCTCGTTATGGCCGTCGCGATTGTGTTCGCCGTTGGCGTCGTTGTGCTTTCCGGCATATGAGACGAGATCGATCAGCGTGAAGCCATCATGGGCGGCGAGGAAATTGACGCTGCGCGTCTCCTTGCCGTCGTTGCGGGAGAAGATGTCGGAGGAGCCGGCGAGTGCGGTTGCAAGCGCGCCGGTCTTCCAATCGTCGCCGCGCCAGTAGCAGCGCAGGTCGTCGCGAACTCGGTCGTTCCATTCAAGGAAGAGCGGCGGGAAATTGCCGAGCTGGTAACCGCCCGGGCCGATATCCCAGGGTTCGGCGATCATGATCCGGTCGGCAAGCACATCGTCGGAGAGGATCGCGGCCAGTGTTCCCTCGCGTTCGAAGCCCGTCGCGGTGCGGCCGAGCACCGGGGCGAGATCGAAGCGAAAACCGTCGACGCCGGCGTTGAGCACGAAATGGCGCAGGCTGTCGATGACGAGGCGGCGAACCTCGGGATGATCGCAGGCGAGCGTGTTGCCGGTGCCTGTGTCGTTGACGAGTTCGCCCGGGCAATTCTGGGCGTGGCGATAATAATGCAGGTTGTCGAGGCCACGCAGCGACAGCGTCGCGCCGTAACGGTCGCTCTCGCCGGTATGGTTGAAGACGAGGTCGAGGATGACGGCGATACCTTCGGCATGGAGGGCTGCGACCGTCTCGCGCAGCTCGACCATGCCGCCGGGGACGAGCCGCGGATCGAGCGCCATGAAGGCGACGGGATTGTAGCCCCAGCCGTTGGTGAGGCCGAGCGGCGGCAAATGGCGTTCGTCGATCCAGGCGGTGATCGGCATCAGTTCGACGGCATCGACGCCAATCCGCTTCAGATGCGCGACGACGGAAGGATGGGCAAGGGCTGCGACCGTGCCGCGCTGGGCTTCCGGCACGTCGGGATGGAGAATGGTGAAGGGCCGCACCGCCACCTCATAGATAAAGCCGCCCGGCTTGAACAGCGGCTTGCGGATCGCGGCTCGGGTATCTGTGGTGACGATCGTCTTCGGCATCAGATCCTGGCTGTCCTCGCCAAAGATGCCGAGGCGGGGATCGTAGCGGAACGGCCTGTCGATCTCCTTGGCGTAGGGATCGATCAGCAGTTTGGAAGGATCGTACCAGAGGCCGTTATCGGGCGCATAGATACCGTCGGCGCGATAGCCGTAGCGCGCGCCCTCCTTCAGCCCGTCGACAAAGAGACGATGGAAGTAGTTGCTGTCGCGCGCCATCGGCAGGCGCGCGAATTCCCTGTTGCCGTCATCCTCGAAGAGGCAGAGTTCGATCTGTGCGGCATGATGCGACCACACGGCAAATTCGACGCCGGTCTCGAAGACGATCGCGCCGGCTCGCGCCGAACTGTTCCCCCGCATGTTCCCCCCGGATCAGGTGATCACGGTTGGCGCATCGCGTCCCGTGCGTTCACGAATGCTGGCTATGCTTTCGGCGGCGGCGATCAGATCGGCGAGCGCTTCCTGCGTTTCGATGTTGTGGCGAGTCGAATCCGGCTCGTAGCGCTCGATATAGACACGCAAGGTTGCGCCAGACGTGCCGGTGCCGGAGAGGCGGAGGACGACGCGCGAGCCGCCCTCGAAGAGCACGCGGATACCTTGATGCTCGCTCACCGATTTGTCGATCGGATCGTGGTAGGCGAAGTCGTCGGCCTTTTCGACCTTCAGGCTGCCGAAGCTCTTGCCGGGCAGGGTCGGAAGCTGGCTGCGGAGATTGTCCACCAGGCCGTTCGCCGCATCGGTATCGAGACCTTCGTAATCATGGCGCGAATAATAGTTGCGGCCGTAGGTCTGCCAGTGCTGGGTGACGATATCGGCGACGCTCTCGCCGCGCACGGCAAGAATGTTCAGCCACAGCAGCACGGCCCAGAGGCCGTCCTTTTCGCGGACGTGACTGGAGCCGGTGCCGGAGCTTTCCTCACCGCAGATCGTCGCCATGCCGGCGTCGAGCAGGTTGCCGAAGAATTTCCAGCCGGTCGGCGTTTCATACATGCCGATGCCGCGCTTTTCGGCGACGCGGTCGGCAGCACCCGATGTCGGCATCGAGCGGGCGATGCCGGCGAGGCCGCCGGAATAGCCTGGGGCGAGATTGGCGTTGGCGGCAAGGATCGCCAGGCTGTCGGAAGGCGTGACGAAGATGCCGCGGCCGATGATCAGGTTGCGGTCGCCGTCGCCGTCGGAAGCAGCGCCGAAATCGGGCGCGTCATCGCCCATCATCTCATCGAAGAGTTCCTTGCAGTGCACTGGGTTCGGGTCCGGATGATGGCCGCCGAAATCCGGCAGCGGCATGAAGTTGCGCACCGAACCCGAGGGCGCGCCGAGACGATTTTCGAAGATTTCCTTGGCATAGGGGCCAGTGACGGCGCTCATCCCATCAAAGGCAATGCGGAAGCCGAGGCTGATCAGATTGCGGATGGCGCCGAAATCGAACAGCTCTTCCATCAGCGCGGCATAGTCCTCGACCGGGTCGATGACCGAGAGGATCGTGCCGCCGGGAAGCTCGTCCTTGCCGATGCGGTCGAGATTGACATCGGCGAAATCGGCGATCTTGTAGCTGTCGATCGTCTTGGAGCGCGCATAGATCGCGTCGGTGATCTTTTCCGGCGCCGGGCCGCCATTGTTGATGTTGTATTTGATGCCGAAGTCTTCGGTCGGGCCGCCGGGATTGTGGCTGGCTGAGAGGATGATGCCGCCGAAAGCCTTGTATTTGCGGATGATGTGGGAAGCGGCCGGCGTCGACAGGATGCCGCCCTTGCCGACCATGACCTTGCCGAAACCATT
Source organism: Rhizobium sp. BT-226 (assembly GCF_025847085.2). Classification (NCBI taxonomy): domain Bacteria; kingdom Pseudomonadati; phylum Pseudomonadota; class Alphaproteobacteria; order Hyphomicrobiales; family Rhizobiaceae; genus Rhizobium; species Rhizobium sp. BT-226. The sequence continues at coordinate 140,446 of NZ_JAOYTI010000006.1, forward strand.
GGCCGCGGCCATCTTGACCGCCTTCTGGATGACCTCGCGATTGTAGTAGCGTCCGTCGCCGCCGATGACAAGGCACTTGCCCTGATAGCCTTCCAGCGAATCGAAGATCGACTGGATGAAGTTCTCCGCATAGTTCGGCTGCTGGAAGACAGGAACCTTCTTGCGCAGGCCCGACGTGCCGGGTTTCTGGTCCAGATAGGGCGTGGTGGATACGGACTTGATCATTTTAGGTCACATGCCTTTCGAGACGAGGCTTGAATAGAGGGCAGCGTAGCGTTCGGCGCTCTTCTCCCAGGAGACATCCGATTTCATGCCCTGCTTTTGCAATTGGGTCCAGAGTTTTCGGTCCTGATAAAAATGCATCGCACGGCGGATTGCCTGTAGCATGCCTGTTTCTGTCACGGGGGCAAATTGTATGCCGGTTGCGACTTTCGCCGCAAGTGCGGCGTGATTGGCGTCGATCACGGTGTCATTCAACCCGCCGGTACGGGCGACGATCGGCACGCAGCCGTAACGCAGGCCGTAAAGCTGGGTCAGGCCGCAGGGCTCAAAACGCGAGGGGATGATGATCGCATCGCAGCCGGCCTGCATCAGGTGCGACATCGGCTCGTTATAGCCGATCGAAACGCCGATACGGCCGGGATGGCGGCTGGCGGAGGCGAGCAGTGCACCTTCAAGGGCGGCTTCGCCGGAGCCGAGCACGACGAGCTTGCCGCCCATGGCGACGATCTCATCGGCGACGTTGGCGACGATATCCATGCCCTTCTGCCAGGTAAGACGGCTGATGACGCAGAAGATCGGGGCGTCGTCATTGTCGAGGTGGAAGAATTCGGCGATCGAGCGGCGGTTCTCCTCGCGGTTCTTCAGCGTCGTTGGGCCATAATGGGTGTGGACGACAGGATCGGTCGACGGGTTCCAGATATCGGTGTCGATGCCGTTGACGATCCCGTGCAAATCGTCGAGGCGGCTGGCGATGACGCCCTCGAGCCCCATGCCGAATTCCGACGTCAGGATCTCATCGGCATAGGTGGGGCTGACGGTCGTGATCGCATGCGCGGTCTTCAGACCGCCCTTGAGGAAGCCGACAGTGCCGTAATATTCGATGCTTTCAGTGGCGAAGGCATGGGCAGGCAGGCGCAGGCCGGGAAAAATCTCGGAACCGAACTGGCCCTGGAAGGCGATATTGTGGATGGTCAGCACGCTCGGCAGTTCCGGCGTCGGGTAGTAACGCATATAGACCGACGTCAGCGCCGCCTGCCAGTCGTGGGTGTGGACGAGATCCGGCCGCCAGCCGGGCAGCAGGCCGGCGGCGATCTCGGAGGCAGCGAGCGACAGGGCGGCGAAACGACGCCAGTTGTCCGGATAGTCCTTGCCGAGCGGATCGAGATAGGGCCCGCCCGGCCTGTCGTAATAGGCCGGCGCATCGAGGATGAGCAGATCGAGGCCCTCGTGCTCAACCTCCAGCACGGTCGCCCGCTCACCGAGCAGGTCGGGGAATTCGAGCCTGACGACGGCGTCGCGAATGACCTTCATGACGGCGGGATAGCCGGGCAGGAGGGTCTTGGTCTCGACCCCGAAGGCTTTCAGAGTAATCGGCAGGGCGCCGGACACATCGGCCAGACCCCCTGTCTTGATCAAAGGGAAGACTTCGGACGAAACCGAAAGAACTTTCATAAGTCAGATATCCAGCTTGTCGATCATCGGTTGCGTGATCAGGCAGATGCCGCTTTCCGTCCGCCGGAAGCGTTTGGCATCGAGCTCGGGATCCTCGCCGACGACCAGGCCTTCCGGAATGACGACACCATGGTCGATCACCACATTCTTGAGCTGCGCGCGCCGCCCGATCTTCACGTTCGGCAGGATGACCGCTCCCTCCATCTTGGAGAAGGAATTGGCCCTGACACCGGTGAAGAGCAGGCTGTTGTTGAGGCTGGCGCCTGAAATGATGCAGTCGCCCGACACGACGGAGGACGTGGCCGAGCCGCGGCGATCCTCGTCGTCATGGACGAATTTCGCCGGCGGGGTGATCTCGGCATAGGTCCAGATCGGCCAGGACTTGTCGTAAATATCGAGCTCCGGAACGATCGCCGTCAGGTCGATATTGGCCTGCCAATAGGCGTCGATCGTGCCGACGTCGCGCCAGTAGGGCTCGTGCTCGAAATCGGAACGGACGCAGGACTTGGCGAAGCGATGGGCGACAGCCTTACCGTTCTTGACGATATAGGGGATGATGTCCTTGCCGAAGTCGCGGCTCGACGTCGGATCGGCAGCGTCGCGGCGCAGCGCATCGAGCAGGAACTTGGTGTGGAAGACGTAGATGCCCATCGAGGCGAGGGCGAAATCCGGCTTGTCGGGAATGGGTGGCGGATCGGCCGGTTTCTCGACGAAGGCGATGATCTCGTCCTTCTCGTTGACATGCATGACACCGAAGCCGACCGCTTCCATGCGCGGCACTTCCAGGCAGCCGATGGTGACGTCGGCGCCGGAATCGACGTGCTGCTGCAGCATCCATTCATAGTCCATCTTGTAGACATGGTCGCCCGCAAGAATGACCATGTATTCGACGCCGTAATCCTGGATGATGTCGATGTTCTGATAGACGGCGTCGGCCGTGCCTTCATACCATTGCGTCTCGGAGACGCGCTGGCTGGCGGGCAGAATGTCGAAGCTCTCGTTGCGTTCGGGGCGGAAGAAGTTCCAGCCGCGCTGCATGTGGCGGATCAGCGAATGCGCCTTGTATTGCGTGGCGACGCCGATGCGGCGGATGCCTGAATTCAGGGCGTTCGACAGGGCGAAATCGATGATGCGGGCCTTGCCGCCGAAATAGACGGCCGGCTTGGCACGCCGGTCGGTGAGTTCCTTGAGACGACTTCCCCTGCCGCCTGCCAGGACATAAGCCATTGCATCGCGGGCAAGTGGCTGAACGCGCTTTTCTACCATTTTCTCCTCCCACCAGTCACTAATTTTCAGGTTCAAGCATGATTGTCGCCAAGGGCGGCAAGGTGATCGAGCAGGTGATGTCGCCGCCGGCATCGACGGCCTGCACGCGCCCGCCATTGCCCTTGCCGCTGCCGCCGTAGATGTCGGCATCGGTATTCAGGATTTCCCGCCAGCGGCCTGCGGACGGCAGGCGGATCGAGTAATTCTCGCGATAGACAGGCGTGAAATTGGTGATGACGGCGACCGGCTTCTGGCCCGGCGCCTTGCGCAGCCAGGCAAAGACGGAATTCTGGTGGTCGTCGGCGACCAGCCATTCGAAACCTTCGCCCTCGCAGTCACGCGCATGCAGCGCCGGCTTGCTGCGATAGGTGAAATTGAGGTCGCGCACCAAGCGCCGCATGCCCTCGTGCATGCGATACTGAAGCAGGTTCCAGTCGAGTGCCTTCTCTTCGCTCCACTCGCTCCACTGGGCGAATTCCTGGCCCATGAACAAGAGCTTCTTGCCGGGATAGCCCCACATATAGGCGTAGTAGGCGCGCAGATTGGCGAATTTCTGCCAGTCGTCGCCCGGCATCTTGGCGATCAGCGAGCCTTTCCCGTGCACAACCTCGTCATGCGAGAGCGGCAGGACGAAATTTTCCGAATAGGCGTAGAGCAGGCCGAAGGTGAGCTCGTTGTGATGGTGCCCGCGATAGATGGGATCGCGGCTCATGTAGCTCAGCGTGTCGTGCATGAAGCCCATGTTCCACTTGAATCCGAAGCCGAGGCCACCTTCATGCACGGGCTGCGAGACCTTCGGCCAGGAGGTCGATTCCTCGGCGATGGTCATGACATTGGAATTTTTGCCGTAGATGCGGATATTGAGATCCTGCAGAAAACGAACGGCTTCGAGGTTCTCGTTGCCGCCATATTCGTTCGGGATCCATTCGCCGTGCTTGCGCGAATAATCGAGGTAGAGCATCGAGGCGACGGCATCGACACGCAGACCGTCGAGGTGGAATTTCTCGGCCCAGTAGAGCGCGTTGTTGACGAGATAGGAAACGACCTCGGTGCGGCCGAAATTGTAGATCGCCGTGCTCCAGTCCGGGTGGAAGCCCTTGCGCGGGTCTTCGTGCTCGTAGAGCGCCGTGCCGTCGAACCAGCCGAGGCCGTGTTCGTCGGTCGGGAAATGCGCCGGCACCCAGTCGAGGATGACGCCGATGCCGACCTTGTGGCAGCCGTTGACGAAACGGGCAAAGCCTTCCGGCTCGCCGAAACGCGCGGTCGGCGCGTAGAGGCCGGTCGTCTGGTAACCCCAGGAGGGGTCGTAGGGGTACTCGGTGATCGGCAGGAACTCGATATGGGTGAAGCCCATATCGGCGCAATAGGGGATGAGGCTGGAGGCGAGCTCGTCCCAGGACAGCATCGTGCCGTCCTGCCGACGTTGCCAGGAGGCGGCATGCACCTCGTAGATCGAGATCGGCTGGCGGCGCTTGTCGGTCTCGCGCCAGTGCTTCAGATGGGCTTCGTCTTCCCATTCCTGCTCCAGCTCGGCGGCGGTGATCGAGGCGGTCTTCGGCCGCAGCTCGCTGCGCCGCGCGAAGGGATCGGCCTTCAGCGGCAGCAATACGCCGTCCTGGCCGCGGATCTCGAACTTGTAGGCGACGCCGATAGGTACGTCAGGGGCAAAGATTTCCCAGATGCCGCTGTCGGCACGGAAGCGCATCACGTGGCGGCGGCCGTCCCAATTGTTGAAATCACCGACGACGGAGACGCGCTGCGCATTCGGCGCCCAGACGGCGAAATGGATGCCCTGGGCGCCGTCATGCTTGATGAGGTGGGCGCCCATCTTGTCGAACAGGCGCAGGTGCGAGCCCTCGCGGGCGAAATAATCGTCCATCGGTCCGAGCACCGGACCGAAGCTGTAGGGATCGGTGACAGCCCATTCGGCATCGCCGCGCCGGGCGCGGTAACGCACCGGCTGGAGCTTTGTGAGGGAAACCGGGCCGGCGAAGACGCCGTCGGCATGGAGTTGCTTCAGTTCGCCGATGACGCCGCCATCGAGCGTCATGGCGGTCACTTCCTCCGCGCCCGGGATAAAACACCGGGCGACGAAAGCGTCGCCGGCCTGGTGCACACCTAGGACGGCAAAGGGATTGGAATGCGAGCCGGCAAGGATCGCCGTGATTTCATCTGCCGAAATTTCCCAGGAAAGCTTTACTTCAGGGACGGTTTTCGGCGTTTTCATCCGGCTCTCCAGATTTCGTCTGCATATTGCCTGATCGTACGGTCGGAAGAGAACCAGCCCATACGCGCCGTATTGTTGATCGTCTTGGTGTACCAGGCGGACTGGTTGGTCCAGATCTGGTCGACGTCGCGCTGGGCCTGGGCGTAGGCGTCGAAATCGGCCGCGACCATGAACCAATCGTGCGAATAGATGCCGTCGATCAGCGCCGTGTAACGGTTGCGGTCATCGGGTGAGAAGACGCCGGAGCCAATGGCGGCAAGCGCCTGGGCGAGTTCGCGCGATCCCTCGATGATGGCGCGGGGATTGTGGCCATCGCTGCGGACTTTCGACACCTCGTCGGCCTTGAGGCCGAAGATGACGATGTTGTCCTCGCCGACATTGTCGCGCATCTCGACATTTGCGCCATCGAGCGTGCCGATCGTCAGCGCGCCGTTCAGGCCGAACTTCATGTTGCCGGTGCCGGATGCTTCCATGCCGGCGGTCGAGATCTGCTCAGAAAGGTCGGCGGCCGGAACCATGACTTCGGCGAGCGAGACATTGTAGTTTGGGACAAAGACGATCTTCAGCAGGCCGCGCACCGACGGGTCGTTGTTGATCGTGCGGGAGACGTCGTTGATCAGCTTGATGATGAGCTTGGCATTGTAATAACTCGGCGCCGCCTTGCCGGCGAAGAGTTTCACGCGCGGCACCCAGTCGAGCTCGGGATGCGAGCGGATCTGGTCGTAGAGCGCGACGGCCTCGATGATGTTCAGTAGCTGGCGCTTGTATTCGTGGATGCGCTTGATCTGGATGTCGAACATTGCCGACGGATCGAGCTTCACGCCCATGCGGCTGGCGACGAGGTTGGAGAGTGCAACCTTGTTGGCGCGCTTTATCGCCGCGAATTTCTGCTGGAAAGCCGGATCGGAGGAATGCACGTCGAGTGCACGCAGCTTTTCGGCATCATCGAGGAATTCGTCGCCGATCGCCTCGCGGATTAGGCCGGTGAGACCGGGATTACACTGCTGCAGCCAGCGGCGCGGCGTGATGCCGTTGGTCTTGTTGTTGATGCGGTCGGGATAGAGCTTATGCAGATCGGCGAAGACCGTGACCTTCATCAGGTCGGTGTGCAGGGCCGAGACGCCGTTGATCGAATGGGAGCCGACGAAAGCGAGGTTGCCCATGCGCACGCGGCGGTCGCCACTTTCATCGATCAGCGAGATCGAGCGGATTTCCCCGTCGGAGAAGTTCTTGCCCTTGCGGGCGTCGATCAGGATCTTGGCATTGATCGCATAGATGATCTGCATGTGGCGCGGCAGCAGGCGCTCGAACAGCGGCACCGACCAGCTTTCCAACGCTTCGGGCAGCAGCGTGTGGTTGGTGTAGGAGAAGGTATGGCGAGTGATTTCCCAGGCCTGATCGAAATCCATTCCGTGAACGTCACAGAGCAGGCGCACGAGTTCGGCGACCGAGACGGCGGGGTGAGTGTCGTTCAACTGGATCGCCACCTTGTCCGGCAGCGAGGTGAAATCGTCATATTGCTGCAGATGGCGACGCAGGATGTCCTGCAGCGAGGCCGACGAGAAGAAGAATTCCTGGCGCAGGCGCAGTTCCTGGCCGGCCGGGGTGGCGTCGGCAGGATAGAGAACCCGGGTCAGGCTTTCGGCCTTGTTGCTTTCGCGCAGCGCGCCGATGTGGTCGCCGGCGTTGAAGGCATCGAGCAGGATCGGATCGATCGGCTGCGCCGACCAGAGGCGCAGCGTGTTGACGCGCTTGCCGCGCCAGCCGACGGCCGGCGTGTCGAAAGCGGCGGCGATGACACGCTCGGCCGGTTTCCAGACATAGCGCGGCTGGTCGTCATGGGTGGTGATGAATTCGACGGCGCCGCCGAAGCCGATTTCATAGGAACTCTCGCGGCGCTCGAATTCCCAGGGATTGCCGTGGGCGAGCCAGTTTTCCGGCAGTTCCACCTGCCAGCCGTCGGCCATCTGCTGGCGGAAGAGACCGTGGACATAGCGGATGCCGTAGCCATAGGCGGGCACGTCGACCGTTGCCATGCTCTCCATGAAGCAGGCGGCCAGACGGCCGAGGCCACCGTTGCCGAGTGCAGCATCCGGCTCCAGGCCGGCAATGACGTTGACGTCGACCCCGAGCGAGGCGAGCGCATCGCGCACCTCCTCCATCAGGCCGAGGTTCGAGATGGCGTCGCGCATCAGGCGGCCGATCAGGAACTCGAGGGACAGATAATAGACGCGCTTGGCGCCGGTCGCATAAACCTCGCGGGTGGAAGCCATCCACTTGTCGATGATGCGGTCGCGCACCACCAGGATCGTCGCCGTCAGCCAGTCATGCGGCTTTGCCACCTTGGCATCCTTGCCGATGCGGTAGGTCAGACGTTCGATGATTTCTTCGGCGAGAATTTCCGGCTTTGAGCTGCGCGGGGCGGGGGAGGGGATGATCGGCTTGGAAACAGTGTTCATCGTCAGGTCTCGCCAATTTTAATTTGGTTTCAGGATGTTATGCCTGATTCAATCAATTTGTCGCTTGCGCCAGCGACAGTTTATGCATCGTTACTAAGCACTTGCAACAAAGGATTTGGACAAACGAAAAATTTGCGAAACCTTCATATTCACGCGGGTCGAGACGCTTGATTTCAATCGTTTTTCCCGATCTGATGGGAGGATAGCGATAACGAAAAGCCGCTCCGGTTTGTTCCGGAGCGGCTTTTTTATCGACCGCGCAGCTGATTCCGTGACTTAGTTCGTCAGACGGGTAATCGAGCTTGTCGCCTTCGCGGCGATGTCGCCGAAATCTTCGACCAGTTTGGCCATGTTGTCGGGAGCATAATAGTTGGTGGTACTGCTTGCGCAGGCCTGCAGCAGATCCTTACCCTTCTGCGGAGCCATGAAGGCAATGGTAAAGATGGTAATGCCATCGCCCTTTACCGCAGTGCAGAGATCGCGGACTTCCTTGTCAATCGGCTGGCTCCAAAAACTACTGTCGCCCGTCATTTCACCGTCGGTCATCAGGATAATATATCGTTGGAAACTGTCGTTATTCTTGGATTCGTGCTGCCTGGTCTCCGTATCGGTGCCGTCGGTTGAGGACTTCAGAGCCTTGAAAGCCGTATCGAGGGCATCACTCGCGTCTGTGCCGCCGGTCGGCTTATAGGGGAGAGCCGAGACGTAGTTCGCGGCGTCCGCGGTGCCCCAATTGATCGCCTTGGCCGCCTGTTGTTTGTCCGTATAGGAGACAGCGCCGACACGGACGAGTTCGTGCTCCGGATCGGCTTTGTTAAGTTCGGTGAAAAGCCCGGCGGCGGCTGTCTGCAATGCCTCGATCTTGCGGGTATAGCAATCGGACTTCAAATCTTTGTCCGGATTCGGCCAACTGTCTTTAGTGTAGTTGTCACATTTCGGCGGCGTCGTTTTCTTCTGATCGGTTATGAAAGACATCGAACCGGAGCGGTCGAGGACCAGATACATCGAGAGTGCGCCCTGTGTATCGGTCTGGCCGTTCTCGCCGGTGCTTGTCGCGCTGATGTTCTGCGTCGTCTTACCGAAGACGCGCATCAGGGGACTGAGCGGAAGGTTGAAGGACGTGTTGACATCGACCTTGAAGATCTTGCTTTTCGTGCCGTTCGCCGTGGTCGTGACGTTGACGTTCGTTGCATCCTTGATCGAGCCTTGGACGGAATTCTTCGCAAGAACCTGCGCCATCTGTCCGGCGACAAAATTCTTGGCAAGGCTTTTCGCGCCGGCCTCGTCAGTCTTCTCATTGGCGAGCGCGGTCGCTGCCGCGAGAGCCGCCGAGTCGGTGGCTTCCTGCAATTCGCGCTTCGACAGCGCCATGTTTGAATAGTCGATCGCCAGGCCGGCGGCACCGAGCAGGACGGGTATCATGATCGCCGTCATCATACCGAAATTACCGCCACGGTCGCCAAGCATGCGACGTAGGCAGGGATGCAAAGAGGAGGTGCTCATCATGTTCACCCGTATAGGAGGCCCTGTGAGGTGATATACGCACACTTCTCCTTTCCGCCGTCCTTACGGCGTCAATACAATTTTAACGAATCGTCGGATTTTTCCAGTTTTGGGATTATTTCAGCGGAACGACGTCGACCGCCTGGACGGTGCGCTGGCCGCCATAGCTTTTCAATACGCCGATGACGGGAACGACGTCGGAATAGTCCCGGCCATAGGCGACGACGATATGATCCGTGCCGGCGGGGATGTCGTTGGTCGGGTCGAGCTCGATCCAGCCATTCGTCTCGCCGCACCAGATCCTGACCCAGGCATGCATGGCGTCCGCGCCTTCCAGCCGTTCCTTGCCGGGCGGCGGGATGGTGCGCAGGAAGCCGGAGACGTAGCCGGCCGGAATGCCGAGGCTTCTAAGCGCCAGGATCATGATGTGAGTGAAATCCTGGCAGACGCCGCGCTTCAATCTGAACGCCTCGAGCGGCGTCGTGTCCACCGTCGTCGCATCGGGGTCGTAGGTGAAATCCTTGTTGATGCGGGCACAGAGCGCATGGGCAATCTGCATCGCCGTCAGACCAGGCATGGCGCAGTTTCGCGCATAGTCGCTGATCTCGCGGGCTTGGGTCAGGCGCGGGCTTTCACCAAGGAAATGGTGCGGCGAATCCGGCGCCAGCGACCAGATGCCGGCGACCTCCTCCGGCAGGTCGGCAAGCAGCGGCGAGAAATCGGCGGCGATCGGCTGGCTTTCCACCTGCACGCGGGCCTGCATGTGAATGTCGAGCATCTCGTGCGGCGCGCGCAGCATGAAGGCGGTGGCGGGATGATCGAAGAAATCGACGAAATGCGACTGCTCGTCCGGCGTCGGCGAGACGGTGATCGAGCCGGCGACCAGGCGCTGCCGATTGGTCAGCGACAGCGGCATCAGGCGCATGACGTGGCGGGCGCCGGAGGCCGGAACGTCGTAGATGTAACCCATGTGGAGCGAGAGATCGTAGAGCATCGCCGTCACCCGAGATGGGTCTGGGCGAGCAGATCGGAAAGCTGCTCCAATTCGCGTTCGAGCCGTTGATAGACCTCGACCCCCATGCCCTCCGGCGTCATCACCGCCAAGCCGGAATGGAGCCGCATCGCCTCGCGGTAGAAGGGCGACATCTGGCCGTTGATCAGGGCGTTCGGCAGTTGCTCGACCTCGTGGTGGATCTCGTTGACCTGGAAGAGGACCGAACGCGGGTTGAGGGGGTCGAGCGCCAAGAGGTCGGTGACGGTCAGTCGCGCCGTGTTGACGTTGTAGCGGCGGCGGTGGGTCATGACGCTGTCGCCGATCTCGAGCAGCATGTCGAGCGCGCCGTCGGGCGCTTCGGGGCCGGACATGTGGCCGAGCAGGCGGGTCATGTGCAGGCCGCGCTCGATATAGCGGCCGAGCGAGAGGAAGCGCCAGCCCATGAAGCGGTACATGTTCTCGTGTACGAGGCCGGCGAAGCCCGCAAGCTTGCGCAGAAGGATCGTCATTGCATGGCTGGCGTCGTCGCCGGCAGCGACGGTGACGTGGAAGCGGCGGGCAGTCTTGGCGAGATCGTTGAGGGCCAGCCAGCCGTCGGGCGAGAAACGGTCGCGGATGTTGCTTGCCGAATAAACGGCGCTGTCGATATTGCGCAGCAGGGTTTCCGGTACGGCGTCGGCGGTATCGATATCGACGGCCTTGAGATAATCGGAGACGTCGGCGAGCAGCGGCTGGCTCGGATCGGCAGCTTCGGCGTAACGCGCATGCCAGGCGCGGAGGATGCGCAGTGCGCCTTCGGCGCGTTCGATGTAACGGCCGAGCCAGAACAGATTGTCGGCTGCCCGGCTCGGCAGGCTGCCCGGCATGTTGCGGGTAAAGCTGCCCTCGGCCGGCAGCAGCGTGTGGCGCTCGACCGGCTTGTCACTGACGATCCAGACGTCGGCGGCCGCTCCGCCCGCCTGCATGGCGATCGCCGCGACATCGGCGCCGGAGCCGATGCGGGCAAAACCGCCGGGCATGATCTGCCAGCCGTTTGCCGTGCGGGCAGCGAAAACGCGCAGTGACATCGGCCGCGGCACGAGCTTGCCTTCCACCCAGGCGGGCGTCGTCGACAGCGTGACGACCTCCTGGCCGACCAGTTTCGGGCCGTCCGAACTCAGCCAGTCGGTGATGGAATCCTTGGCGGCTGCACGTAGCGACGAGCCGAGTACGGACTCGCCGTTGTCGTCGAAGAAGGGTGCCCGGGAATAGGCCGGGCCGATCACCATCTTCTCGATGTTCTTTGCGACGTGCTCGCGCTCTTCCTTCTGGCCGCACCACCAGGTGGCGATGGAGGGCAGTTGCAGATCCTCCCCCAGCAGACGGTGGCAGATGGTCGGCATGAAGGCCAGAAGCGCCCGGGTTTCGAGAACGCCGGTGCCGAGCGCATTGACGATGGTGACGCTTTCGGCGCGGAGCGCTTCCACCAGGCCGGGCGTGCCGATATGCGAATTCTGGTTCAACTCCAGCGGGTCGGCAAAGGCCGAATCGAGACGGCGCCAGAGCACCCCGATCGGCTTCAGGCCGGCGACGGTGCGCACCATAACGCGGCCCTTGACGACGGTCAGGTCCTCGCCCTCGAGCAGCATGAGACCGAGATAGCGGGCGATATAGGCGTGCTCGTAGTAGGTCTCGTTGGCGGGGCCGGGCGTCAGCACGGCGATGCGGTCGTCGCCCGAATGTTTCATGCCCTGAAGTGCGTCGCGGAAAGCCCCGAAGAAAGAGGCGAGGCGGTGGACCGGGGTTTCGGCGTAGATATCCGAGAAGGCCCGGGTCGTCGCGACGCGGCTTTCCAGCGCGAAACCGGCGCCTGACGGTGCTTGCGTCCTGTCGGCCAGCACCCACCAGTTGCCGTCGGGTCCGCGGCCGATCTCGAAGGCGCAGAAATGCAGATAATGCCCGGAGCCCGGCCGGATGCCAGCGAGCGGGCGCTGGAATTCGGGATTGGCGGCCATCAGCGCCGGCGGCAGGACCCCTTCCTCCACCAGCCGGTTGTCGCCGTAGATATCGGCAACGATCGCCTCCAGCAGGTCGGCGCGCTGGACGAGGCCCGCCGACAGCGTCTTCCATTCGCGCTCGTCGATCAGCACCGGGATATGCGAAATCGGCCAGGCGCGTTCGCCGGTGCCCTTGCTGCCATAGGCGCGGTAGAAGACGCCGGCATCGCGCAGGTAGCGGTCGGCGCGGGCAAAACGCTCGGCGAGATCCTTTTCCGGCATTGCGCTCAGATGCGAGAGAAAACGCTGCCAGACCGGGCGGACCGCGCCTTTGTTGTCGACCATCTCGTCAGCAGTGCCAGGAAGCGGCGCATAGTCGAAGGCCGCACCCTTGCCGATGCGGTCCTCTGCCTCTCCCCTGCGCTCCGCTGCCGGCCTCTTACCCATCAAAACTGAAACCCTAACCCCCGGCCCTAACCTTCGGCCTTAAATTCCGGCGGGCCGCCGCAGATCCAGCGTCAGCGGGAATTCAAGCGAACCCGTCTCGGCGCGCGGGATATAACCGCCCGCCGTATGTCCCCACGGCTCGAAGCGGGCGAGCCGCCTTGCTTCCGCCTCGTTGCCGTTGACCGGGAAGGTGTCATAGGTCCGGCCGCCCGGATGGGCAACATGATAGATGCAGCCGCCGATCGAACGCTTCGACCATGTATCATAAATGTCAAAAGTCAAAGGCGTGTTGATCGGCAGGACGGGATGCAGACCGGAGGACGGTTGCCACGCCTTGTAACGGACGCCGGCGACCGACACGCCAGCGGTGCCGGTCGGTGTCAGCGGCAGGGTGCGGCCATTGCAGGTGACGGTGTAACGCGCGGTATTGCTGGTTTCGAGCCGCACCTGAAGACGTTCGACGGAGCTGTCGACGTAGCGGACGGTGCCGCCCGGCGCGCCTTCCTCGCCCATGACATGCCATGGCTCCAGCGCCTGGCGCAGTTCCAGCTTCGAGCCCTCGTATTCGACTTCGCCGCAGAAGGGGAAGCGGAATTCGAGCTGGGCCTTGAACCATTCCGGGCTGACGTCGAAGCCGTTTTGGCGAAGGTCGGCAAGCACGTCGAGGAAGTCGGCCCAGACGAAATGCGGCAGCATGAAACGGTCGTGCAGGGTCGTGCCCCAGCGGACGAATTTGCCGTCGACGGGATTGACCCAGAAGCGGGCGATCAGCGCGCGCACCAGCAGTTGCTGGGCAAGCGACATGCGCGCGTTCGGCGGCATCTCGAAGCCACGGAACTCGATGAGGCCGAGCCGTCCGGTCGGGCCGTCGGGCGAGAACAGCTTGTCGATGCAGATCTCGGCGCGGTGGGTGTTGCCGGTGACATCGGTCAAAAGGTTGCGGAACAGTCGATCGACGAGCCAGGGCAGCGGCTGCTGGCCGCGGCCAGGGGCGGCGATCTGCGCCATGGCGATCTCCAGCTCGTAGAGGCTGTCGTGGCGAGCCTCGTCGATGCGCGGCGCTTGGCTGGTCGGACCGATGAACATGCCGGAGAAGAGATAGGAGAGCGAGGGATGGCGCTGCCAGTGGAGGACGACGCTCTTTAAGAGATCGGGACGGCGCAGGAAGGGGCTGTTGTTCGGATTGGCCGCGCCCACGACGACATGGTTGCCGCCGCCGGTGCCGGTATGGCGACCGTCGATCATGAACTTGTCGGCGCCGAGCCGGGTGGCGCGGGCCTCCTCGTAGATCGCCGTGGTGATGTCGACGCAGTCCTTCCAGTTCGAGGCCGGATGAATGTTGACCTCGATGACGCCGGGATCCGGGGCGACGCGGATGACGTTGATGCGCTCGTCCTGCGGCGGCGGATAACCTTCGATATGGACGGGAAGCTTGAGCTCGGCGGCGGCGTTTTCGGCAGCGGCGATCAGCTCCAGATAATCCTCGATGCGTTCGACCGGCGGCATGAAGACGCAGAGCCTGCCGTCGCGCGGCTCGACCGACATGGCGGTACGCACGGCGCCGCGGAGTTCGCCGAGCGTCTGTTCGATCCGGCCGCGATTGCTCTCGTCGGCATGAAAGGAGGCTTCCGGCATGGCCCGGCTGGCCGGTACGAAGACATCAGGCAGCGGTTCGCGCGGGATCGTTGGATCGGCGGGGTGGATATAGGGGTAACGCGCCGGGGGAACATAGGGCAACGTGCCGAGCGGCAGGCGATAACCGATCGGACTGTCGCCCGGGACGAGGAAGATCTTGCCGCGGCGGGTGCGCCATTTTTCGCTGACCCAGACTCGGCTTTCCGCTGCCTTGGCATTCCATGCCTGGACCGGAAGGACGTAACCTGTCGCGACGGTCAGGCCGCGGGCGAAGACGCGGGCGATGCGGTTGCGTTCCTCAGGATCCTTCAGCTTCGAATTCGCCGGATCGACATTTTCGGGAAGGTTGCCTTCCTTGATGATCCAGTCGGCCGGATCTTCATAGGCCGGCTGCACCATGTCTGGCTTGATCGCCAGTTCCTTTGCAATCGCCGTCAGGAGCTTCTCGGCATCCTCGGCGGTGACGCCGGTATCCTTGCCTTCGGCGGCGACCAGATCGAGGTTCTGCCAGACCGGCTTGCCGTCGCGGCGCCAATAGAGCGAGAAGGTCCAGCGCGGCAGGCTTTCGCCCGGGTACCATTTGCCCTGGCCGTAATGCAGGAAACCGCCGGGGGCGAAGCGTTCTTGCAGCTTGCGGATCAGGATGTCGGCCTTTTCGCGCTTGGTCGGGCCGACCGCGGCGGTGTTCCACTCCTCGGACTGGAAATCGTCGATCGAAACGAAGGTCGGTTCGCCGCCCATCGTCAGATGCACGTCCTCGGCTTCGAGGACACGATCGACCTTCTCGCCAAGTTCGTTGAGCTCCTCCCAGCTTTCATCGGAAAAGGGCTTGGTGATGCGCGGGTGCTCGGCGACGCGCGAGACCTTCATGTCGAAGGCGAATTCGGTTTCGGCCTCGCCGAAATAACCGCCGGAAATCGGAGCGGCGTTGCGATAATGCGGTGTGGCGGCAAGCGGGATGTGGCTTTCGCCGGTCAGCAGGCCGGAAGTCGGATCGAGGCCGACCCAGCCGGCGCCGGGCAGATAGACCTCCGCCCAGGCATGCAGGTCTGTGAAATCGACTTCGGTGCCGGAGGGGCCGTCGAGCGCCTTCAGGTCCGGCGTCAGCTGAATGAGGTAGCCGGAGACGAAGCGGGCGGCGAGGCCGAGATGGCGAAGGATCTGGACGAGCAGCCAGCTGGTGTCGCGGCAGGAGCCCTTCGCGCTTTCCAGCGTTTCCTCCGGCGTCTGCACGCCGGTTTCCATGCGGATGACATAGCCGATCTGCCGCTGCAGGCGGGCATTCAGGCCGACGACCATGTCCACCGTCGGCTGGTCCGGCGACCAGTCGAGCGTCGGCAGCAGCGCCTTGAGGCGCGGACCGGCCGGCTCCGGCGTCATGTAGATCGACAGATCCTCCTGAATCGTTTCAGGATATCCGAAGGGCCACCTGGTTGCCTCTTCCTCGACGAAGAAGTCGAAGGGATTGTAGACCGTCATGTCGGCGACGAGATCGACCTCGATCTTGAACTCCGTCACTGGATCCGGAAAGACGTAGCGGGCAAGGTAGTTGCCGTATGGATCCTGCTGCAGGTTGACGAAATGGTTGGAGGGCGTGACCTTCAGCGAGTGGCTGAGCACCCGCGTCTTCGAATGCGAGGCAGGTTTCAGTCTGATGATCTGTGGGCCGAGGCGAACCGGCTTGTCATAGGTGTAATGCGTCAGATGATAGATGCTGGCTTTGATCGACATATTCTCTTTTTATCCGGCTCGCATCGTCGTGCGGCTTGCTGTTCCCGAAAATCAGTGTGTGCAATGCAGCGAAAGAAAGCAAGGCGGAAAGGTCTACAGCGCCGCGCGTCTTTTCAAATGCGCAAAGGGCGCTGTCGCATTTTGAATTGCAGCAGGCTTTTACGCCGCCTTGGCAAAGGTGACCGCCGCCTTCAGGCCCTTGCCGTCCGTACCCGGCTCCAGCGTCAGTGCGGCATTGAAAAGATTGGCGATCTCTTCAACAATCGGCAGGCCAAGGCCCGCGCCAGGCGCACCGGAATCATTGCCGCGCGAAAAGCGCCGGCGCACCGCCTCCAGCTTTTCGGGCGGAATGCCGGGGCCGTTGTCCTCGACTTCGAGGCGGACCGTCTCTGACACGGCGATGATACGGACGGTGACCTCAGCTCCCTTGCCGGCATAGGCGATGGCATTGCCGGCAAGGTTGCGCAGCATTTCACCGATCAGCAGCGGCTCGGCGCGGACCATTGCCGGGCTCTCGCCCTCGAAGCCGAGATCGATGCCGGCGACGGCAGCCGTCGGGATCTGCTCGCCGGTGATTTCCTGGGCGATGGCGGCGAGATCGATGGCTGAAGCGGTCAGCGCCTCCTTGGCAGTGGCGGCGTCGATCTTGGCCATCAGGAGAAGCTGGGCAAGAATGCGTTCGGCATGCGCCACCGCCTGGTCGCCCTTCAGTGCTGCCGCCTGCGCCTCGTCAAGCGATCCGGCGCGGGCGGAAAGGGCGAGCTGGGTGCGGATGATCGCCAGCGGCGTGCGCAACTGATGGCTGGCATTGCCGGTGAAATGGCGGAGCGCATCCAGCGCCGATTGCAGGCGGACCATGAAGGAATTTACCGTATCGACCAGCGGTTCGACCTCGCTCGGCACGGTCTGCTTAATCGGATGCAGGTCATCGGGGCTGCGTTCGCCGATGGCGTCGCCGAGCTTGTAGAGCGGGCGCAGAGCCACCGTGACCGAGATCCAGACGATAACGGCGGCACCGGCGATCATGAAGGCGAGACGGAGTGCGGATCGGACGAGGATCGCCTGCGCCAACTGCCGGCGGGCGATGGTGGTTTCGGCGACCGTCACCACGAAGGGCACGGAGCGGATGCCCGTCGAGGCCGAGCGCTCGAGTGTGGCGATGCGGATCGGCTCGCCGCGGAAGCTATCGTCGGCGAAGGCGGCGGCATCGCCCGGCGTCTTCTTCAGGACCGGCAGGGACTGGTAGCCGGTGATGAATTGACCCGGCGGGCCGTCGACGCGGTAGAAGACGCGATCCTGCGCGGCCGAGGTCAGCATCTCAAGTGCGACATAGGGTATATCGACCTGCAGCGTGCCGTCCTCGGCGACGACGACGCGCTCGGCGATCGCCAGAGCGGAACCGGCGAGCACGCGGTCGGAAACGATATTGGAGGTCTGGACCGCCTCCCGATAGGTATCGGCGAGTGCCAGCGTGCCGATGACGGCGGTGGAGACGAGCAACCAGAAGAGCAGCCGGCGCCTGAGGGAATAGGCGGCTTTCATGAGGCCTCGGGCAGCTTGTCGAGATAATAGCCGATGCCGCGGGCGGTCTTGACGGTCAGGCCGTGCGGCGACAGGCGCTTTCGCAGGCGGCTGACATATTGCTCGATGGCGTTTGCGGAAATGTCGTCGTCGAAGGCCGTCAGCGATTGAATGATCGCCTCCTTTGCGACGACCTTGCCGGCCCGCATGAAGAGGATTTCGAGCAGGCCGAGCTCGCGGGCGGGAATATCGAGCGGCGTGGCGCCGGCCGAAAAGGTGCGGGAATTGAGATCGAAGGAGATGCCGCCGAAGCCGACGGTCGCCGAGCGCAGCCCGGCCTGGCGGCGCAGCAGCACGCGCACGCGGGCCTCGAATTCGGCGATATCGAAGGGCTTGATCAGATAATCGTCGGCGCCGAGATCGAGCCCCTTCACCCGCTCTTCCGGCGTGCCGCGTGCGGTCAGAATGAGGACGGCCGCCTGGTTCTGCCGGGCGCGCATGGCGCGCAGCACGTCGAGCCCGTCCATCTCTGGCAGGTTGAGGTCGAGGATCACCAGATCGAAATTTTCCGCTGCGATGACCGCATTGGCAGACGCCCCATCATGGACGACATCGACGGCATGGCCCGTGCCGCGCAAGATCGCCGACAGGCCGTCGGCCAGTGCGATATTGTCTTCGGTGAGCAGGATGCGCACGGATGTTTCCCCTGTTTTTCAAGGGAGATTACAGAGATGAAGCAGGGATGTCACAGCGATTTTCAAGCTTACAGCGCCGCGCGTCCTTCAGACGCGCAAAGGACGCTGTAACACTTTGAATCTACGCATCGTGCTTTCCGATCGATTCCGATTTTCGGGCCGATGCGCCAGTGAACGGCCGAGAAAGGTTCGACCTCAGCTCCCGGTCCTTTCGATCCGTTCGCGCTGCATCATTGCGGCGGTCAGCAGCTTCCGGAAGCGGGGATCGTCGCGGATGTTGTCGAGATCGGAATCATTGTCGAACCATTTTATATGGTAGACGGAGCTGTTCGGCAGCAGCTTCTCCAGCAGATCGATCGCCTGGTCGACGTCGCCAAGAACGGAATAGACGCAGGCGAGATTATATTGCGCGACGATGTCGTCGGGATCGATGGCGATCGCACGGGCCGCCCAGTCGCGTGCCCTTGCCGCATCGCCCATATGGGCAAGCGCCAGCGCGCCGCGATGGGCGGGGCCGGAATTTTCCGGATTGAGGTTGAGGGCGCGTTCGGCGCGCAGCAGGCCGAGGCGCGCCCAGTTTTCCGTATCCAGTACCCGGCCGAGCGAGCGATAGGCGGACATCAGATGAATTGGCGAGACGTAGTCATCAGAGCGGATTGCGGCGGCGCGGGTGAAATACTGCACGGATTCGGCGAAGTTGCCGTGCATGAAGAAGAACCGGGCATAGTGGAAATTCGCCTCGAAGAGGTTCGGGTCGAGCGCCAGGGCACGTTCGAAGGCCGCCGCCGCCCGATCGTCGTAGCCGCTCTGATGCAGGGCGAGACCGTGGGAGGCGTGGGCTTCGGGAAGGTCAGGATCGAGCTCCAGGGCGCGGGCGCTCATGTCGAGGATGCGCCTCAGCGGCACGTCGTCAGGTGCCCAATCGCGGATCGCCGCGTCGCAATCGGCGATGCCGGCATAGGCGCGGGCATAATCCGGATCGAGTTCGACCGCCTTGCAGAACATGCGCCTTGCGAGTTGCAGATAGGATTTGGTCCAGGTGTGGGAGAGCTGGCGGCCCCTGAGATAATAGGTATAGGCCTCAACATTGGCGGTCGGCTCGTTGGCGATCGCCTCCTTCTCTTCCGGTAGCAGACGCACCTTCAACTGGCCGACGATCGCATGGGTGATCTCGTCCTGAATGGCGAAGATGTCGGTCATGTCGCGGTCGTAACGCTCGGCCCAGAGATGGTCGCCATTGGCGGTGTCGATCAGCTGGCCGGAAATGCGCACGCGATTGCCGACGATGCGCACACTTCCCTCGAGCACGTAG
Source organism: Rhizobium sp. BT-226 (assembly GCF_025847085.2). Lineage (NCBI taxonomy): Bacteria > Pseudomonadati > Pseudomonadota > Alphaproteobacteria > Hyphomicrobiales > Rhizobiaceae > Rhizobium > Rhizobium sp. BT-226. Next base: position 159,886 of record NZ_JAOYTI010000006.1, read on the forward strand.
CGCACACCAAGTTCCTGAGCGAGCCGCTTCACCTTCACCGATATGCCCTTATAGGTGAAGATGGTGTTGCGCGGCACGACGTGCAGGCTGGAGATCTTGGAGAGATCGGTGATGATGTCTTCGGTGATGCCGTCGGAGAAATAGTCCTGGTCGGCGTCGCCGCTCATATTGGTGAAGGGCAGCACCGCGATGAAGCAGGTATTGCGGTTCTGCGCGACCAATTTCGCCGAAGAGGGCGGAGTCAGGGTGACGGTATAGACCTGCACGGGCTGCCGGATGTTCTTCAGCGTATGTTCGCCGATGAATTCGAAGCCGAGATTGAGGCGCGAGCCGACCTGATCGCGCACCGAGGCGGACACGGCGATGCCGCCCGGCGCTGCGATACGCTCGAGCCTGGCGGCGAGATTGACGCCATCTCCGAATATGTCGCCATTCTCGACCACGACGTCGCCGAGATTGATGCCGATGCGGAATTCGACGCGTTCGTCCTTGGGCACGTTCTCGTTGCGGGCCGCCATGCTGCGCTGAATTTCGGCGGCGCAGGCGACCGCATTCACCACGCTCTGGAATTCGGCAAGGATGCCGTCGCCGGTGAGTTTGACGATCCGGCCCTTGTAGTCTGAAATCCGAATGTCGACCAGCTCGCAGCGATGGCGGTTCAGTGCCTGCAACGTGCCGGATTCATCGATGCCCATCAGTCGGCTGTAGCCGACGACGTCTGCAGCAAGAATAGCGCTCAGTCGTCGTTCCATGACCCCTCCATGGATCTTCCCAGTTTAGTCTAGCTTTTTATAGAGTTTTTGTCGCGTAGAGTCGTCCCCGAATAATAAATTCGGGCGGTCTCGACGTTTTTAACGCGGCAGCGCGACCATATAACGTCGTCGATCTTCATCAATACTCTATGGGTGAAGGATGGAGCCAATCCCTAATCCTTTGTGATGAAAAGACAATTTACATCGGAGAAAATGGAGTGTTCTGCTTTGGCCGACACTTCCCGGGTCGGCATCATAAAACCGATCGCCGATCGATTTAACGCTTGAGCCGGACCCAAGGGCATAGCCTAGAAGACGATTCGCGAGGGAATCATGAACGAGCGAATGAACGAGAATCTCTGGCTGACGGCGGCCGAATGTGCCGAGCGAATCGGGCTGACGGTAAAAGCGCTTCGCCTCTACGAGAAACGCGGGCTGATCAACCCACGGAGAACCGGCAAGAACTGGCGGCTCTATGGTATCGAAGACATAGCGCGGCTGAACGAGATCCTGGCTTTGAAGCGACTGGGGCTCAGTCTGGCGAGGATCACCGAATTGCTGGCCGGCCAGGCGACCGATCTCGACCGGACGCTTTCCATGCAACAAACGCAGTTGCTTTCGCTGCGCAGCCGCGTCGAAGACAGTCTCTCGCGGATCAATGCCTTGCGGCAGCGGATCGCCGCTGGCGAACCCATTTCGCTCAACGAACTCGTCAGCATAGCCAAGGAGACCAGCATGACCGACCAATCCGCCGACGCCGCCGCCTGGCGGCGCTACGAGCAAGCGCGGCCGCGCACCGAAGGCACGATCGCGCCTGAGCTCAATGATGATTATCTCGGTGCCTACCTCTTCGAATGGGGTGGCAGTATCACGATCGCCCGGCGCGAGGGCGGGCTGACAGCGCAGGTGCTCGGGCAGGAGGCCATCGATATCTATCCGGAGAAGGAAGACGAGTTCTTCTATCGCGTAGTTACGGCGCAGATCGGCTTCCGCCGCGGGCCGGACGGGCGGGTGGACGGCCTTGTGCTGCGCCAGAACGGGTGGGAACAAGAGGCGTCGCGGATCGATGCGGCGGCGGCAGCGAGGCTGGTCGCCGACCTAGAAAACCGGACGAAAAACAAGCAGCCGGTCGATAATAGTGAAGCGCTGCTGCGCAGTCTGATCGCTCAGCATCAGAGCGGCGAGGTCGACTACGACAGGATGGTTCCGGCACTTGCCGATGCCGGGCGGGAGCAGATGCCGATGATCCGCGCGGACCTAGAGCGGGCGGGTACGCTGCGGTCGATTTCCTTCAAGGGCGTGTCGTCGGAGGGGTGGGACGTCTATGACGTCGCCTTCGAAAACGCTGCGATGGAATGGCGATTTGTACTTGCTGCCGATGGCAGGTTCAGCGGGATTTTCTTTCGACGATTGTCGTGAGGCCGGCTCCGGTTATTGTGGTGACGGTTTCAAGCGCAACGAGGGATTGGGATGACCGATTCGGCCCGGAGTTTTCTGGCGTTTCACGATATCCCGGAGGCCGGGCTTCGGTCGATTATCGGTCGCGCCGGTGCGCTCGCCAAAGCTTGGGATGAGCGTGCGATGCCGCAGAGCCTTGCGGGCAAACGCGTCGCGCTGATTGTCGACGACGGCGGCTGGCGCAATACCACGGCCTTCGATCTCGGCATCCAAGCAATGGGCGGTATCTGCGTGCATGCGCCGATCGGTTTCGATGTCAGGGAGAAGGCCGGCGACCTCGCGGGGTATCTCGGCAACTGGTTCGACATGCTGGTGATCCGTACAAAGGAGCTCGCGACGTTGAAGGCGGTGGCGGCAGCCTCGCCGGTGCCTGTCATCAATGCGCGTACACGCTCCAACCACCCTTGCGAGACGCTCGGCGACCTTGCCTATATCAACGGCCGGCGCGGCTCGATCGACAGGTTGAAGGTCGTTGGCGTGGCGGCGGACGCAAATATCCTGCGCTCCTGGGCCGAAGCGTCGATCGCATTGCCGATCGAGGTGGTGCAGGTCTTTCCCGAACGCTTGCATATAGGTGACGCCGCGCTGCTCAACAGGCATTTTCGCGTGAGCACCGATATGGGCGAGTTACTGGATGCCGACATCGTCATCACCGATTCGTGGCCGGATGACGTCGCCGGAGACGCGCTCGCCGGCTACCGGATCGGGACCGATCTGCTCGATCGGCTGCGGGAGGATGCGATCTTCCTGCCATGCCCACCGGTTCGGCGTGGTGAGGAGGTGACGGCCGAGGCGATGGAGCATCCGCACTGCCAAAGCCGCGCCGCCAAGGCCTTTCTGTTGCATGCGCAAAATGCGCTGATGGAGTGGGTCATCGCCTAGATCCGGCACCCTTGCTCCTCCCGGCGCGCTCAGGCATTGTTGCTGGATGAGGAGAGTTTTTATCTCGCTGCTGGCGTTCTGGCCGGGCTTCGCGCTAGCCGATCAGGCCTTCTATCCGGCAAAGTCGGGCAATACCGATGCGCCGGTGCTGACGGTCTATTCCTCGCTCGACGAGCCCCTGGCGCAGCCGATGATCCGGGGCTTCCAGGACGCCAATCCCGATGTCGCAGTCAGATATGAGGACATGCTGACCGGCGACATCTACGACCGGATCGTCCGGGAGACGGATGCCGGCAAGAAGACGGCGGATTTCGCCTTCTCCTCGGCTATGGACCTGCAGGTGAAGCTTTCCAACGACGGATATGCACAGGTCAGCAATCTGCCGATGAGTGCAGCATGGCCGAAATGGGCGAACTGGCGCAACACCGCCTATGCGCTCACCTTCGAGCCGGCGGTGTTCGTCTATCACAAGCCGAGCTTTGCGCATGAGCCGGTGCCGAGTTCGCGGGCTGAATTCGTCGACTATCTGAAGCGCAAGGGCAACGAGGTCTATGGGCGGATCGGCACCTACGACATTGAGCGTTCCGGCGTCGGCTTTCTGTTCATGGCGCGCGACCAGGAGCAGTTCGGCGACATCTGGTCGGTGATCGGGGCGATGGGGGCTGCCGGCGTCAAGCTCTATTCGACGAGTTCGGCGATCCTCGAACGTGTTGCCGACGGGCGCTTCGTGCTCGGCTACAATATTCTCGGCTCCTATGCGGCCGACTGGGCCTCGCGCTATCCCGATGTCGGCATCGTGCTGCCGAAGGATTATACGGTGGTGATGTCGCGGATCGGGTTGGTGCCGCAGGCCGCCGGCGAGCCGGAGCTCGGTCGGCGTTACCTCACCTTCTTCATGTCGAGGGAAGGGCAGACGATCATGGCGCGCGAGCTGCAGATCCCGGCCGTCAGCCCCGAGGTGGCGGGGGAAAATACCGCCAATACGCTGCAGGAACTGCTCGGCGCCCAACTGCGGCCGGTGCCGGTCAGTCCCGGGCTGATGGTCTATCTCGACCAGGTGAAGCGGGCGCGGCTGATCGCGCACTGGAATGAGGTTCTGCGGACGCAGTGAAGGCGTCAGCTTTCAGCCGGTTCACCTTTCCCGCAGGGCTCCGGATAGAGCCAGTATTCGTAGAACATCGGCTTTTCGATCGTAAAGAGACGTTCGCCCTGCCAGGCGCCGACGGTATAGTCCGCACCGGCGACGGACTGTTCGCGTCCGTCGGGAAGCTGCATCTGGAAAGGCACTGCCGCAACCTGCGCGGTCAGCTTTAATTCTTCCGGCTTGCCGAAGGCGGTCGAACGGAAAGGGACCGGGCCGGGATTTGCGTCCACGCCGATAGGATATCCCGCATGACGCAGCAGGTCGGGGAAATATTCGTGATCGATCAGATCACCATCGAAGCGTATGTCGAGTTCTTGCCAAAGCTTGGTGAAATATCTGCCTTCGAGTGAATTTTCGCCCTGGCCCGGCTTCGGCACGTTCTGCCAGCTCGCACCAAAAGGCGCGGAATCCTTCGGCGTCGATAGGCCTGCTGTGCCGTAATAGCCGATCGCGTTGTTCAGATGGTGGAACCGACTGAAGCGGTTGCGCTTGCTGATCGGACCTCTCAGCATCCACGAATTGTTGAAGGCATAATGCGGGCCGACGGCTTCGTGCTGTTTGGGAAACTTGAAAAGCTGACCGAAATTGCGGTCGTCGTCATCGGGGCCGGGGCGATGGCGGTTCCAGCCGAAATTGCCGTAGATATAGAAGTAGCCGGATCGATGCATCTCCAGTGAAAATGGCATGTAGCAGTCGACAAACCTGTTGCCGTTCACGGTCCAGTTCCAGGCATAGTCTTCTGCCTCGATGGCATTGTCACGAATGCGGACGAACCAGTTGTTTTCGATAACGATGTTGCGGCAGAAATCCTCCACCGTGGAATCGGAGGCATCGTTGAAGAAATGGATGCCGTTGAAAGCATCGAGAATGACGTTATTGCGCAGGACGACATAGCCGGCGATGGTCCATGCCCGGAAAAAGTCGCCGTCGAAACCGCGCTCATCCTTTTCGACGTCCACGCGGCTTTCGGTGTCTTCGATATTGCCGTGCACCTGTGCCCATGAGATTTCTCGCCACAGCCTGCAATCGCCGGGGTTGAGTCCGGCATTGACCGCGCCGGTCTCTCGGATCGCTGCAAGGTCCGCCTCGCCGTGAGACTGCAGATCCTGTATCCAATCGCAATTTTCAATCAGCAGATGGCGCGTATAGGCTCCGGCCGCACCGATGGCGATCGTGCTGCCGCGAATATGCAGGCGGCGGAGTGTGATGTGCTGGCAGTTGTCGAGATAGATGGCGGTCGGCCAGCAGCCTTCGAACGTGAGATCCTCGATGACGACCCACTGGCAATTCCGCAACACGAGCGCTGCGTTGTCGGCAAGGTAGTAAATGCCGGGGAAGCGGCCGTTGGCTTCCTGCACGGCGGAGAGGCGGTTGGCGCTCTCGCGATAGTCTTCGTAGGGTTCGCCGCCATCGATCACCGCACCGTTGCCGCGGATCACGACCGGGTGCTGCTGCGAGCCGCTAACCGAGGAGAGGACAAGCGGCGTTGCGTATCGTCCGCCTTCCAGCGTCAGCGTTGCGCCGCGACGCAGCGATTGCCTGTCGTCGTAAATCCGGTCGGGATTTGTGTGCAGGCAGTACGGCATATCGGTTCCTGTGGATATCAGCGAAATAAAGGTTTGCAGAAATCGAGATAGCGGGAAACAAAACCCTGGATTGAGCAAGATGTAATTGACTTAGGGTCACGCGTGCAAGCGATTAAACCACGGCTATTTGAGAGCACTGCAGCGACCAGGAGCCGGTCCGAGGGTCTCGCCAGACCAGGTCCTGCAGCCGTACTTCGGCGGCGGATAATGCACTTGCCATCGGCAGCGGGGAACCGGATTTAGTTCCGCGTCTGCCAATTACGGCAAAAAAGTGTCCTGTCCTTCTGGATATCTTGCCGATGTCAGCTAAATGACAGGTTGTTGTGGTCGCTTTGGCTACTTCTTCTCCGTGGAGGCGGAGAGCTGAAGCCTTGGGAGGTATTCCGCTCGTCATTCAGGACGCTTGCGTCCGCTGGCCGGCCATTCCTCCCGATTCCCAGAGAACAGCAGGCGGTTGCTCAGCCGCCGACGGAGGACACATCGTGAAGCATACGTTCATCGCAACCCTTCTTGCAGCGACCATCGCGCTGCCGGCCTATGCGGCCGATTACACCATCATCGCGCCCGCCGCTCCCGGCGGCGGCTGGGACCAGACGGCCCGTTCGCTGCAGACCGCGCTGCAGCAGGAGAAGATCTCCGGCAACGTGCAGGTCCAGAACGTTCCGGGCGCCGGCGGCACCATCGGCCTTGCGCAGTTCAGCAGCCAGGCTGCCGGCAACCCGAATTCGCTGATCGTCGGCGGCTATGTCATGGTCGGCGCGATCCTCACCAACAAGTCGCCGGTGACGCTCAAGGATGTCACGCCGATCGCCCGTCTGACCGGCGAATATGAGGCCGTGGTCGTTCCTGCCGCGTCCGAGATCAAGACCATGGCCGATCTGGTCGCGGCGCTGAAGAAGGATCCGGGCTCCGTTTCCTGGGGCGGCGGCTCTGCCGGCGGCACCGACCACATCACCGTCGGCCTGATCGCCAAGGCCTCCGGCGTCGATCCGACCAAGATCAACTATGTCGCCTTCTCCGGCGGCGGTGAAGCGCTCGCCGCCATTCTCGGCGGCCAGGTCACGGCCGGCGTCTCGAGCTACAGCGAGTTCGAATCGCAGGTGAAGTCAGGCACGCTCCGTCTTCTCGCCGTATCCAGCGAAAAGCGGATCGATGGTGTCGATGCCCCGACACTGAAGGAAGCCGGCACCGACGTCACCATCCAGAACTGGCGCATGGTCGCCGCTGCCCCCGGCCTGTCGGCAGAGCAGGTGGCAAGCGTGACCGCCGATTTCGAGAAGCTGCACAGCTCCGCCACCTGGCAGGAAACGCTGAAGACCAAGGGCTGGGCCGACACCTATCTGTCCGGCGATGCCTTCAAGGCGCAGCTCGAAAAGGATGTCGCCGCCACTGAAGGCATTCTCAAAGATATCGGACTTGTTCAATGAGCGAGGATAACACCTCCTCGGCAACCGAACGCCGCCCTGATTGGGCGGCGTTCATCATTGCCGTTTTCCTCTTCGCCGTCGCCGGCGTGATGGCCTGGGATGCCTTGCATCTGAAAACGATTGCGCAGTACGACCGCATCGGTCCGGCGACAGCGCCCCAGATGGTGGCATTCGGCCTCTTCTGTCTCGGGATCTGGACCGCCTTCGAAGCCTGGCGCGGCGATTTTCCGGAACGTGACCGGCAGGAAGTCGCACCCGTCATCTGGATCGTCGCTGGTCTTGCCGGCCAGATGCTGCTTTTGCGCGTCGCCGGCTTCTCGATCGCGACCGGCATCCTCTTCGCGCTGACGGCACGCGGCTTCGGCAAACGCAAGCTCTGGATCTCGCTGCCGTTTGGCATCGTCCTCAGTTTCGTCGTCTGGGCGATCTTCTCGCAGCTGCTGCAACTGACGCTGCCGGCCGGCCCGCTCGAACATCTGTTCTTCTGACCGCGCGAATGCGCTGTCAGCTCTTTTGATTTTGCGCGGCGCCTGACCCCGAAATCGGATGGTCGGGAACGCCGCTTGGGACACCAAGATGAGCACATTCGAATTCCTATGGCAGGGTATCCTGGTTGCGATGCAGCCGATGAACCTGGTTTATGCGCTGGTCGGCGTGACGCTCGGCACCGCCGTCGGCGTGCTTCCCGGCATCGGCCCGGCACTCACCGTGGCGCTGTTGTTGCCGGTCACCTACAAGCTCGATCCCGGCGGCTCGCTGATCATGTTCGCCGGCATCTATTACGGCGGCATGTATGGCGGTTCGACGACCTCGATCCTGCTCAACACGCCGGGTGAAAGCGCCTCGATCGTCACCGCGCTCGAGGGCAACAAGATGGCGCGCGCCGGGCGCGGCGGACCGGCGTTGGCGACAGCGGCGATCGGCTCCTTCGTCGCTGGCCTGATCGCGACGCTCGGGCTTGCCTTCATCGCTCCCTATATCGTCAAGCTGGCGCTGGTCTTCGGGCCGCGTGAATATTTCGCGCTGATGGTGCTTGCCTTCGTCACCGTCTCCTCGGCCTTCGGCGATTCGGCATTGCGGGGCCTGACGTCGCTGTTTATCGGCTTTGCTCTCGCCATGGTCGGCATCGACCAGCAGACCGGGCAGGCCAGGCTTTCCTTCGGCATTCCCGACCTGCTCGACGGTGTCGAGGTGACGACGCTTGCCGTGGCGATGTTTGCGATCGGCGAGACGCTTTATATCGCCGCGCAGGGCAACCGGATCGCCGAAAAGGTCGAGGCGGTGAAGGGTTCGCTCTGGATGACCGCTGAGGATTGGGCGCGCTCGTGGAAGCCTTGGCTGCGCGGCACCTTCATCGGCTTCCCGATCGGCGCGATGCCGGCGGGCGGCGCCGAAATCGGCACTTTCCTTTCTTATGCGACCGAGAAGCGGCTGGCAAAGAACCCGGAGGAGTTCGGTCATGGCGCGATCGAAGGCGTGGCCGGTCCCGAGGCGGCGAACAACGCATCGGCCGCCGGCACGCTGGTGCCGCTTCTGACGCTCGGCCTGCCGACGACGGCGACGGCGGCGATCATGCTTGCCGGCTTCCAGCAATACGGGCTGCAGCCGGGGCCGCTGCTGTTTGCCACCAATCCGCAGCTCGTCTGGGGGCTGATCGCCAGCCTGCTCATCGCCAATGCGATGCTATTGGTGCTGAACCTGCCGATGATCGGGCTCTGGGTGCGGCTGCTGACCATTCCAAAGCCGTGGCTCTATGCCGGCATCCTGCTGTTTGCGACGCTTGGGACAATCGGTGCCAATCCATCCGTGTTCGAGCTCGGCATGCTGCTCACTTTTGGCCTGCTCGGCTATGTGATGCGGCTCTTTGGCTATCCGATCGCGCCTACCGTCGTCGGCCTGATCCTCGGGCCGCTTGCTGAACAGCAGCTGCGCCGGGCGCTGGCGATCAGTCAGGGCGACGTCACGACGCTGGTGATGTCGCCGATCGCGGCGGGTCTGCTCATTGTTGCAGCCGCCGCCTTCCTCATCCCGCTGATCCTGCGACTGCGCGGCAGGGGACAGGTGTTGTCGCAGCTGGCATCAAACGAAGACTAGAACAAAGAAGGCTAGAAGAAAAAGACGACCCACCCCCCCCTCTCTCGAGGCCGGCCATGGAGACATGCGCCGGCCTCCTGTTTTTGCATGGCTGAGGTGATTTTCTGAGCATTGTGGCGGTGCATGCGCGATGCCATCTATGAGTGATCAATCAGAGCAAGAGGAAAAGGGACAATGTCCGCCATCCGCAATTCAGTCCGTACGGGTTTCTTTGGTCGCGCATTCGCCGTGCTTGGTGCCGCAAATGCCGTTAGTGCTGCCGTTGAAGCCGGCCGCCGCCCGCGCGCCAAAGATCTTAAGGAACTCGGCATCGACCCGGCCTCCTTCGGTCAGGTCACCCGCTAATACCTTCAAGCCATGCATGAATGAATTAGCCCGCAACCGGATGGTCGCGGGCTTTATTTTTAGCCGCAAGGGCGCCGCGCACTGCGGCTTCTTGCATCGTCAGGCGCGAAGCTCTTCCCGTTGGGCGCCGTGATCCTCCACCCTTTCGCGTTTGTTGTGGCGGATGGACGACCAGAGGGACAGGCCGATCAAGGCCGCGCCGCCGAGCCCGGTGATGACCTCGGGGATATGCACCAGGGTCTGGGCATACATGATCACCGAGAGGATCAGGATGGCGTAGAAGGCGCCATGCTCGAGATAGCGGTATTCGGCAAGCGTTCCCTTCTCCACCAGCATGATCGTCATCGAGCGCACATACATGGCGCCGATGCCGAGGCCGATCGCAATGACGAAGAGGTTCTGCGTCAGCGCGAAGGCGCCGATGACGCCGTCGAAGGAAAAGCTCGCATCCAGCACCTCCAGATAGATGAAGGCGCCAAGACCGCCCTTGGCGGCAGCACTCATCGTCTTTTGCGAGGCATCGAGCAGCCCGCCGACCACCTCGACCGCGAGGAAGGTGAGCAGGCCATAGATGGCGCAATTGACGAAGATGGTGGCTTCCTCACCGCCGATCAGCCAGGAGAAAACCAGCATCAGCGCCAGCACGACGGCGATTTCGATACCCTTGATGGCGGCCGAACGGGCCATCACCCTTTCCAGGCCCGGAAGCCAGTGGATTTCCTTCTTGTAGTCAAAGAAGTAGTTGAGGCCGACCATCATCAGGAAGGTGCCGCCGAAGGCTGCGATCGGCAGATGCGCGTCGTTCATGATGCGGGCATATTCGGCCGGCTCGCGTGCGGCGAGCACCAGAGCATCCCAGGGGCCGATCTGTGCCGCGATCGCGACGATTGCCAGCGGGAAGACGATGCGCATGCCGAAGACGGCGATGATGATGCCCCAGGTGAGGAAGCGCTGCTGCCAGACCGGCGTCATCTCCTTCAGCTTGTTGGCGTTGACGATGGCATTATCAAAGGAGAGCGAGATCTCCAGCACCGCAAGCACCGTGCAGATGAAGAAGACGGTCGCCATGCCGCCGATCGTGCCGGTCGTCTGCCAGCCGAGCACGGCGCCGAGAACGAGGCCGAGGGCAGTGACGATGAAAGCCCAGCGGAAATAGCTGAGCGAGGATGGGGTTACGGGTTGATTCATGGCCGCACCTCGCGGCCGCAAATCGTGTTGAAGAGGGTTGATATATTGGAAAAACGCGGCACGACACAACGGGCACGCGGGTCAGGCATGGTGAGCTTGTTCATCGATGAAAAATCCGCCGGCTAAGCTGCAGGCGGTACCGACATCACGAGAGCGCCGTAAAAACTCTCGCCAGAGGGGCCCGGCACCAAAGTTCCCCGTCAGCCGATGTCTGGAAGGCTGCGGGATAGGCTCTAGGTAATGAACTTCGCTGGCCAGTCAAGGCCGGCCGCCACGCCGGGATTGGGTGTTTTTTTGGGAACCATCCTGGCGCCCGCCCGTTAGGCCTTGGTTGAGCTTAAAAAGGAGGCCGATGATGCACACTTCGACCCATCTTCCTGATAAACGCACGGAGGCGTCCGACCGCATGAAGCGGGCGAAGCCAAACCGCATGCAGAGGGCGCAGGTGCTGCCGCCGCATCATGTCGACCTGACGCTGACGCCCGGTGTCTACCACGACATTCACGTGCCGGCCCATGTTACCGGCGCCGATCTTTCCAAGGGTGGCCCCGACATCAAGGGCAATGCAGAGACCAAGAAATAACGGGTATTCCGGAAGCCCTTGGGCGCTGACGGTAGATTTGAAACAGGGTGAGAAACATATGACGATCAACTTTGTGCCCCGCGAGATCTTCATCCGGCACGAAAATGAATGGCAGGCCGTACGCGAAGCGGCGGACGAGCGTATCGACATCGGCAAACGCCAGAAGCCGCTCTCCTCCGTCGGCGGCACGGCATCGGTTGGAAAAGGCAATCCTTCGGCCGCACGCTCGGAATGACCAATAGACAGTTACGCTGACAATACGGGCGCCCCGCCATGACGTCGGGCGCTCTGTTTTTCTATTTGTCTTCATCGCGATCGACACGCTGTCCGGAATTAAAGCCGAACCGTTGTTCGAGTTTACCGAAGGCGAAGAGTACGCAGATGGCCACGAGCGTCGTGAAGAAAGCGATCGGCCAATAGCCGAAGCCCATGGCGAGGCCGATGGCGCCAGAGAGCCACATGCCGGCGCCCGTCGTCAGCCCGTGTACCCGACCTCTTGCAAAGACGATCATGCCGGCGGCAAGAAAGGCGACGCCGGCGGTCACGGCTTCGATCACGCGCAGCGGATCGATGCGCACCTGCTCGTCATCGGTAAAACCCGGCATATGCACCGCCTCGATCGAGATGATGGCGAAGAGGGCAGCGGCAAGACTGATTAGAATATGGGTGCGGAAGCCCGCCGGGCGGTCGCGTGCCTCACGCTCGAAGCCGATCAGCCCGCCGAAGACGATGGCGCCGAAGAGGCGGGCGAAGATGACGGGATAGTGGATACGCGACGCCGGTATTATGTCGGCGATAATAAGATCCATGGATTTTTCCCCCAGAAAGATGGAATTTTTCGCTGGCTAACGTCTGAAGGCGGAATTTGTTCAGCTTTTTCCCCGCGTGCGTTTCGGCGGTCCCTTCCGCCTCTCCGGCGCGCACCGGCGCGTTCATCACATTCGAAGGAAAGTTCGGCGAACCAAGCATCATCCTGTCGCCGCGCCAACCTTTCGGAAAGGATTGGGCAGCGATAATCCCGGTCTCACGGGAATCGGACAGATGGCCAAGACAGCGACACGCGGCCGCCGCAAGGCGCCGGCGAGAGGAAAGAGCAAAGCGCGCAGCAGCGGTGGCGGATTGCTGCCCTGGGCGGTGATCGGCATTGCCGCGATCGGCGGCATCGTCGCCCACGACCATTGGAAGAGCATCCCGCCGATGCTTGCAAGGCAATCGCCGCCGATCACACGGGACACGGCGGAGCCGAGGGCTGTTGTCAGGAAGGACGCGCCGCCGAAGCAGGTGGCGCTTGCCGCTCCCACGCCGAAAGTCGCAGTGCCGAAGCCGCTGCCGCCAGCCACGATCCCGACGCCGATGATCCAGCCGATAAAGGCGGTACCGTCGCCGGCCCCCGCTGCCATTTCGGAAACCGGGACAGTCGCCTTCGGCTATTGCGGGCAGGGAGCCCATATCAATTGCGTCGGCGACGGCGGCGTCTTCTGGTACAAAGGCGAGAAGATCGTGATTGCCGACATGGCCAGCCCGGTGGTCGATCAGGCGCGCTGTGACGGCGAGCGCCGGGTGGCCTTTGCCGCCAAGTCGCGGCTGCTGGCGCTTCTGAACGCCGGACCCTTCACCATGAATGCGGCGGGTAAAGCCGACCCCTCTGGCGCGCCGCGCGTCGTCGCGCGCAATGGGCGCTCTTTCGGCGCGCAGCTGATCAATGAGGGCCTGGCACGTAAGCCAGGGGCTGCCGGCAATGCCTGGTGCGCCTGAGGACGGCTACTTACCCTTCTTCACCAGCTTGCCGCCGGTGCGGAAGCTGCCGGTGAAGGAGGAGTCCTTGCTTTCGGCGGTGCATTCGATCGCGATCGGCTTGCCGGCATAGGGATTGCCGAAGGTGCAGAAGCCGGCGACCTTGACCTCTCCGGTCATCTTGTTGCCGACACCCGTGGTGACGAGGCTGAGCGGCAGGCGGGCATTGCCATTGGAGGCAGGCTTGATGCCGCTGCCGTCGCCCTGAAAGCCCAGCGCCTTGCCATCCGAGGTGAAGATGAAGGTCACCACACCATTGGCCAGCGTGACGCTGGCAAGCTCGTTCTTGCAGCCCTTGGTGGCGTCGAATTTGGCGACGACCAGCTTGGCGCATTTGCCGGAAAGCGTAATGACGCCGGGAGCACCAGGAAAGGTCTCGGCGGGCGCGGCCGGCGCGGCAGAGGCCGGCAAGGCGAGGACGGCGGAAAAATGGGCGGCAGCGGCAAACGCGGATAACTTCATTTCGATCTCAAACCCCATGTCATGGCCCCATGTCGTGGCCCCATGTCCTGGTGAAGCGAATCACTACCTCACCGTCGTTCGCCATGGCATGGTTCTGTGTCCGAATTTGGCGCCGTTATTGCCGAGGCGCAAAAATTTTGTCAGCCGCCGGGCTAGCTCGGCGATCGGCGGCGGATGAATGAAAAGTTGGTTGAGCTTGCCGGTTACAAGGTTCAGCAACGACATAGGCTGCCGGGCATCGGCAATGAACCGATGTGACACGACAGTGGCAGGCACTCATCGAGCGTGCCGTCCTGGGCGCAGGTCTGGTAAAGGGGAATGGGCCCAGGCAGGGAAGTCCAGGCCCATTCTTTCCCGATCGGAGGTCAGTCAGATCAGGAATTTGTAGCTGCCGGCTTAGAGCACGATGCCGAAAAGTGTGAACGGTTTTCGGACGTCATCCTGTTCTAGCCGGCAGCCTTTTATCAGAACGCGCGCTGCAGGCGGAAGAAGCCCGAGGTAACGTCGCTAGCATTGTCCGGATCAAGGTACTGAACCGAAATCTTGGTGGAGAGGTTGTCGACGATCTGGTAATCAACCGTCAGGCCGACCTTCCAAGCATCATTGTCGTCGTTGAACTCGCCAGCAGTGATGCCGTAGTTGTTGTAGTACTGAACAGCCGGGGTGATCTTCAGCTTGTCAGTCGCCTTGATGGCGTATTCGGCTGCAACAGCCCATTCAGACTTGTTGTAGTAGGCGTTCGGGTTGCTGGCGTAGACAACTGCGAGACCGAGCGTGCCCGGACCGACCGCAACCGTACCCATAGCGCGGACGGCGCCTTCTTCGTTGTCGGTGTCGTAACCGGCAGTGATCTGGTAGCTGAATGCACCAGCCTTGCCGCCGAGACCGACGGCAACGCCGACGTTGTTGGCGGTTTCACCATTGTAGAACGGGCTGTCTTCCAGCTCGTCAACGCTGATGCCAGCGTAGAAAGCGTCGGTTTCGTACTGATAACGGATGGAGTTATGCAGCGTGACCGGAGAACCGATATCGTCCGTTTCACCGGAGAGACCATCGTCCCACCAGGAGTAGAACAGACCAGCGCGGAAGCCGGCGATGTCGATGTAAGCGGAGTCGAGCTTGGTCTGCTGGTTCGTAGCGTTGTCGGCGTTAGCCTGGATGACGATCACGCCGGTGAGCGGGCCGTATTCGGTGTCGCTCTTGGCCGTGAACTGAACCTGACCGCGCGTACGCGCGTCCCAGTCCGAGTCGTTGGCAACAGAACCGCCGCCCGCAGCGTTGATAGAGCTGGCGTTCGGAGCAACGTCAACCTGGAAACGGATGTAACCGTTGATCTTGAGGCAGGTTTCGGTGCCCGGGATGTAGAAGTAGCCGGTGCCGTAAGCGTCGCAGACGCGAACGTATTCAACCGGTTCCGGCTCGGCAGCAACGATAGCGTCGGCAGCCTGAGCGCCGGATACTACTGCAAGTGCAGCAGCGGAGCCGAGAAGAAGGCTCTTGATGTTCATGGAATAACCTCCAGTTCAGATGCAAGAGGATGAAGACCGTCTGCCCTCGGCAGGTCCCTACGTGTCTTCAACCCGTGTGACCGAAGCGGCACCGTTTTGACACGGTGCCTGCCTCGCCGCGGAAGTTACATAAGGGATGTTGCGCCGCAACGAAATTGTCGATCGTGACAGCAGGCTGGCGCGGCTATGTTGCTGAAATCACACGTATGTTGTCATAAACCCGTCATCTGTCCGTCACAAATCCGCGGCGAGCAACGAGGGGCTGAGCGTTCGGTAGCGGTATGCAATTGATGCTCGAATGAGCGTGTCCTCATATGCGGGCATGCCATAACTGCCATCTGCTGCGCGAGTCGGAAGTAGGACAGGCAACCAAGTTGCCCGGGCATGCCGATCGATCGGAGCAGGGCAACGGATCTGACCGATGGCGACACGCTCAAACGGAGACGGCAATCACCTCGCTAGGGATTTTTGAAGTCGTCCCAGAGGATCGCTGCCCCGGCTGCGAATATCGTGACCGGGATCAGCCAAATCTTGATGCTGATAGGCTCCACGACATGAAACTGCATATAGCCGAAACCGAAGAGGCCAGCCCCAACCAGGCCTGCGCGCGGGGCATCCCACAGTCATCGAAATCCCAGCCCCGGATCATGGTTGATCCGATCATGGACAAACCCCCGCTGCGCAAAGGGCCGGGTCGAGAGTGTGCGCCAGGCGCTGGCGTGAGAGATTCCCCAAGGCGGGGATTTGTCAACAATGTCAGGGAGATCGGATGGTGGGCGTGACAGGGATTGAACCTGTGACCCCTACGATGTCAACGTAGTGCTCTCCCGCTGAGCTACACGCCCATCCGATGGCGGCGCATAGATCACAAAACCTTTGGAGCCGTCAATAGGCTTTTTTCAGTTTTGTGACGCGCCGGCCGGCAAGCCTTATGCGGCAAGCATCTTGTTGACCTCGTCGACGAGGTCGCGCAGGTGGAAAGGCTTGGAAAGGACCTTGGCATCCTTCGGCGCCTTCGAATCGGGGTTCAGCGCCACGGCGGCAAAACCGGTGATGAACATCACCTTCAGGTCGGGGTCGAGCTCGGTGGCGCGGCGCGCCAGCTCGATGCCGTCCATCTCGGGCATGACGATATCGGTCAGCAGCAGGGAAAACGGCTCCTCGCGCAGCCGGTCATAGGCGCTGGCGCCATTGTCATAGGAAAGGACCTTGTAGCCGGCCTTTTCGAGCGCTTTCACCAGGAAGCGGCGCATGTCGTTGTCGTCTTCGGCGAGAAGTATCTTCTGAGTCATCAATCCAGACCGCGATCCATAGGTTTTTGGTGGGCTGCCAGCCGTTTACACTAGTCTTTACCCGGTAAACAACCGGTGAATTGCCTGTGCGTGACCGCCATCCCGTCTACATAGTATGGACTTGCGGCCGGGCAACTGGCAACATGGGCCAAGCAGTCAGTTCATGACATGGTAAAGAGGGCCGAAAGTGCCGGAAATACGCGAATACGAGCTTTTTGAGGTTCATGAGCCCGTGTCGCAGACCATTCCCTTCGTCTACAACTCCCCCCATAGCGGCCGCATTTATCCACCGGAATTTATTGCCCAGTCGAGGCTGGAGGGCATCGCCATCCGCCGTTCCGAGGATCACTATGTCGACGAGCTCTTCGGCTCGGCCGTCGCACTCGGCGCGCCGCTGCTGGCGGCCAACTTCCCGCGCGCCTATCTCGACGTCAATCGCGAGCCCTACGAGCTCGATCCGCGGATGTTCGACGGGTTGCTGCCGCCCTATGCCAATGTCAATTCGCTCAGGGTCGCCGGCGGGCTCGGCACCATTCCGCGCATCGTCGCCGAGAATATGGAGATCTATGCGCGGCGCCTGCCGGTGCAGGAGGGGCTCGACCGCGTCGAAGCGGTCTACAAGCCCTATCATGCGGCGCTTCGCCGTCTAATCGCGCGAACGCATGTGCAGTTCGGCTTCGGCGTGCTGATCGACTGCCACTCGATGCCCGGCAATGTGCGCGTCGCCGGCAGCACGGCGCGACCTGATTTCATCATTGGTGATCGCTACGGCACCAGCGCTTCGGCCGAACTGTCGCGCGCTGCCATCGCCATCCTCGAGGAAATGGGCTTTGCGGCGATCCGCAACAAACCCTATGCCGGCGGCTTCATCACCGAACATTACGGCCGGCCTTCGCGCGGCCTGCACGCGCTGCAGATCGAAGTGAACCGGGCGATCTATGTCGATGAAGTGACGCTGGAGAAACGCGAGGATTTCGCCGAAGTGGCCGACGCCGTCACGGACTTCATGCAGCAGATGGCGGAATACGTCGAGAAATTTGCCGGCGAGCGGGCGCTGGCCGCCGAATAGCTCTCTTTTTCGATGTCGCTGACGTCTGGCCTTCCCGGCCAAAAAAAACCGCGCTTGTGAGCGCGGCTAAGTCTAGGGAGGAAACACCCAAGGAGGGTATTTACAGTCAGAAGACTGTATGAAGAAGCTACTATTGCATTGCACAAATGTCAAGCAATATATTGCGTTGCGATATCTTTGGGCAGTTAAATCCAAATTGCCTGCTTCATTTGCATTCCCGTTGCTTTTCGCTATGAAAAGCGCCACTCCCGCCAGCCAAACGGTGTCATCATGTTTCCTGACCGTTCGTTCTTCAATCGCCTGGCGGAAGCCGCTCGGGCCGAGACGCTGCCGCGCTTCCGCTCCGGCCTCGATGTCACGAACAAGCTTTCCTCCGGTTTCGATCCGGTGACGGAGGGCGACCGGGCGGCCGAACTCGCCATCCGGGCGCTGATCGAGGAGAATTTCCCCGGCCACGGCATTCTCGGCGAGGAACATGGCAATGTCGGGCTCGACCGCGAATATGTCTGGGTGATCGATCCGATCGACGGCACGCGCGCCTTCATATCCGGTGTGCCGGTATGGGGAACGCTGATCGGCCTGCAGAAGGCGGGCCGGGCGATCATGGGCATGATCGAACAACCCTTTACCGGCGAGCGTTATTTCGCCGACCAGAACGGCTCGATCTATACCGGCCCGGAGGGCGAGCGGCGGCTGGCGACGCGCCAGTGCGATGCGCTTTCGAACGCCATCCTGTTCACCACCTCGCCGCATCTCTTTGCCGGCGAGGAGATGGAGAAATACCGCGAGATCGAGAGCCAGGTGCGGCTCTTCCGCTACGGCTGCGACTGCTATGCCTATGCGCTGCTTGCCGCCGGCCATATCGATCTGGTCGTCGAAAACAGCCTCAAGCCCTATGATGTCGGCGGCATCATTCCCGTCATCGAGGGGGCGGGTGGCATCATCACCACCTGGGACGGCGGACGGCCGGAAAACGGCGGCTCGATCATCGCTGCCGGCAGCCGGGCAGTCTACGAACAGGCGATCGCCATCCTACAGCGCTGATCCCAGGGTCAGCTGTGCTGATCCCGGTCAGCAGCGTCGATTCCCCGATCAGCAGCGCTAGCCGGTCAGGTGCCGAGGGCGGCGACGTCCTGGTTTTCTTCAGCATCGCTGCCCGGAATGAAGGCGTGGAAGGCGGCAAGGGCGGCGGCGCGATAGATATCGCGCTCCTGGAAGATCTCGTGACGGGCGCCGTTGATCGGCACCAGCTGACCGGCGCGGAAATAACGCGAAAGCCGCTCCTGCGCCGTATAGGGCACGACGCCGTCGCGCGTCGGGGCGATGACGATGGTCGGGATGGTGATCGAGAAGAGATGGTAGGGTGAGGTGACCCGGTCCATCGTGCGAAAAGCCTCGATCAGCCAGCGGGCCGTCGGCGGCCCGAGCGTCAATTCCGGATAGGCCTTCATCATTGCGACATTGCGCTCGAAGCGGTGTTCGTCCGAGGTCAGCGGGTTGTCGCTGAAGTTCGGCTCCTTCAGTTTCGAGGTCAGCGGCAGGAAGCCGAGGCCGACGGCAGTCAGCGTGCCGGCGAGAGCGCGGATGACGCGGGGCGAGGCCGACTGGCCGGTCAGGCCGATGAAGGGCGCCGACAGCACCATGCGATCGATACGGGTGGTGAGATAGGGCGCGGCGGAGAGTGCGATCAGGCCGCCGGTGGAATGCGCAAGCAGATAGAAGGGCAGGCGGGTATCCGGCAGCACCACCTTTTCCAGGAAGGTATCGAGATCACGCTCGTAATCGGCAAAGCGGCGGATGTGGCCGTGGTTGCGGCGCTTCATGAGCCGTGACGAACGGCCCTGGCCGCGCAGGTCGAAGGTCGCGACCCAGAGACCCTTGGCCGTGAGGTCGCGGATCGTCTCGAAATATTTCTCGATATATTCGTTTCGGCCGTGCAGGATGACGACGGTACCTTTGGCTATCTGGCCACTCGAGCGGAAGACGGCGTAACGCAGCTGCTGGCCGTCATGGGTTTCGAAGAACCCCTCCGTGCGGTTTTCCGGGGCGGGATTATCGGGCGTCGAATAGAGAACCTGATCCATGACTTTGCCAATGCGCCGCTGCTGACTGCTTCGCATCAGGGATAGCGCATGGCATCCGGCTTGGAAAGCGGTGGGGAAAAGGGCCGGCAGGAGCATGAGGGTGCTCGCGGCCGGCCGAAGTTGAGACTGAAGAAGAAGGGACGATGCACTTCAGCCATCGGGACCAGATTCACCCGACGCCTAAATCTCTAAGCGAATGCGCCTGAACGCGCTCCGAACCGGTCGTTCATGCGGGGTTCACGGGGCGATCAAGGCGATTCCGGAAAGGTCTTGAACTCCTCGAATCCCATCACCATCTCCTTTCTGCGGGTGCCGAACAGGGCCTGCGCAACCGTCCCAAGGCCGCCAAAGATGGGGTCTCAGGGGCATTTCATCGCAACACGTCGCTTCCACTGGAGGACATCATGCGTCACGTAGACTTCTCTCCCCTTTATCGTTCGACCGTCGGTTTCGACCGGCTCTTCACCATGCTCGACAGCCTTGCCCAGCCGGAGCAGGCGCAGACCTATCCGCCCTATAATATCGAGCGCACCGGTGAAAACACCTATCGCATCACCATGGCGGTTGCCGGTTTCGACGAGACCGAACTTTCGATCGAAGCCCATGCTCACGTCCTGTCCGTGAAGGGTGAAAAGAACGAGGAACCTGCCGAAAGCGGCGAATTCCTCTACCGCGGCATTGCCAAGCGCGCCTTCGAGCGCCGCTTCCAGCTTGCCGATCATGTCGAGGTGACCGCCGCTTCGCTGAAGAACGGCCTGCTGCACATTGACCTTCTGCGCAATATTCCCGAGGCCATGAAGCCCCGCAAGATTGCGATTGCCGCAGAACCGGTCGAAGCTCCGAAGGCCATCGAAGCGCAGATCATCAACGGCTAATCAGATCCTTATCGGATAAAACGGACGGCGCTCCCATCGGGGCGCCGTTTTTATTGTTGCTTAGGCCGGGCTGCCGGCTTCTTTCATCTCTTTTTCCGTGGCACGGCGGGCCGCGGCGGCGGCGTATTTCTGGGCGATGACGGCGCAGACCATCAGTTGGATCTGGTGGAAGAGCATCAGCGGTAGCACGATCGCGCCGATCGACTGGCCGGCGAAAATGACGTTTGCCATCGGCACGCCGCTTGCGAGGCTCTTTTTGGAGCCGCAGAAGGTGATGGTGATCTGGTCGGGTTTGTTGAAGCCCAGCCAGCGGCTGCCGAACATCGTCAGCACCAGGACAATCGCCAGCAGAACCATGTCGGCGACGATGACGACGGCGATATCGGCGATCGAGAAGGTGTGCCACAGTCCCTCGACGACCGCCGTGCTGAAGGCGAGATAGACGACCATCAGGATCGAGCCGCGGTCGACAGGCATCAGGATCTTCTTCTTGGCGCGAATCCAGTCGCCAATCCAGGGCTGCAGAACCTGGCCGACGATGAAGGGGGCAAGCAGCTGCAGCAGGATCTGCTCTAATGCGTCGAAGGAGAAGCCGCCATGGCCGCCGACGGAAAACAGCAGGCCGACGAGCAGCGGCGTCAGGAACATGCCGAAGATGTTGGATGCCGAGGCTGAGCAGATGGCGGCGGGCACGTTGCCGCCTGCCATCGAGGTGAAGGCGATCGATGACTGCACCGTCGACGGCAGCACGCAGAGGAAGAGGATGCCGAGATAAAGCGGCTGCGGCAGGATCGTGTCGGGGATCAGTCCGAGCGCCATGCCGAGCAGCGGGAAGATGCCGAAGGTCGTCAGCAGGATGACGATATGCAGGCGCCAGTGCAGTAGGCCTGATATGACCACGTCGCGCGACAGGCGGGCGCCATGCAGGAAAAACAGCAGCGCGATAGCGAGATCGGTGGCGATGCCGAAACAGTCCGCGAAGGTGCCGCTTGCCGGCAGCAACGAGGCAAGGATGACGGTGCAGACGAGCAGGATGGTGAATGTATCGGGCAGAAAGCGGCGCATGGCGGTCTCGCGGCATGATAAAACAGTCATTGTTCTGTCGTCCATTATGATCCAGGATGCAAGGAATAACAGTTATCGAGAAGCTGGATCATGCTGGACCTTTCGCAGTTGCGCAGTTTCGTCGCCGTCGAACAGATGGGCAGTTTCACGCTTGCTGCGGAGAGGCTGGGCCTCGGGCAGTCGACGGTCAGTCAGCACATCCAGCGGCTGGAGGCAGTGCTCGGGCGCAGGCTGCTGGCACGCGACACGCATAAATTGATGCTGACCGGCGATGGCGAGGCGCTGCTGTCGCATGCGCGCGCCATGCTTTCGATCGAGGGACAGGTACAGTCGCTGTTTAAGAACAACAGCCTGCGCGGCAGTCTGCGGCTCGGCGTGTCGGAGGATTTCGTCACCAGCCAGCTGCCGGCGGTGCTCGAGGATTTCGTTCGTTCCCACCCTTCGGTCGACCTCGAACTGACAGTGGCGCTTTCCGGCGTCCTTTACGAGATGCAGGACAATGGCGAGATCGATCTGGTGCTCGCCAAGCGCCGGCTCGGCGATGCGCGCGGAAAACTCGTCTATCGCGAGCCGCTCGTCTGGCTGGCGCGCGATCCCGAGCGTGTGCTCGCCTCCGGCCCTCTGCCGCTGATCGCCTTTCCGCCGCCGAGCGTCACACGGGTGATCGCGCTCGAAGCACTCGGGCGAAACGGGGTGCCGTGGCGGATCGTTTGCACCTGCGGCAGCCTGAGCGGGCTGACGGCGGCGGCGCGAGCCGGGATGGGCGTGCTGGTGCAGCCGCGCAGCATGGCGCCGTCCGGTCTGAAGGAGATCGCCGCGGGAAGACTTCCGGTGCTGGAGGATGTGGAATTCGTGCTGGTGCCGCGCAAGGGCGCGGACCAGGCACTGGTTTCAGCACTGTCCGAGGATATTCTGCAAAAGGTGAGGGGACTGCGATCGGCGTGAGTCCTTGCCCGTTACCGAAGGGCCTGCCGGGCCGGCAGGCGATCAGGCGGCCAGGCATTTCAAGAAGCCATCGACATCCGCTTCTGTTGTCGCGAAGCTGGTGACGAGACGGATCAGGGTTTCGGTTTCGGAAACAAGTTCGGGCGTTGCCGCCGGGACTGGCCATCCGTAAAATTTCGCACCCTTTTCCTCCGCAATTTTTGCGGCACTTTTGCTGACGACGGCAAAGACTTCGTTGGATGCGGTCGGCCAGGCGAGGCGGGCGGAGTTACTGGTGGCGATGCCGGCGCGAAGCCGGTCGGCCATGCCGTTCGAATGGCGGGCGAGATCGAGCCAGAGGCCGTTTTCGAAATAGGCATCGAACTGGGCGGCGATGAAACGCGACTTGGAGAAGAGCTGGGCGGCGCGCTTGCGGATGAACGGCATTTCCCGGGCCCGATCGGGATCGAAGAAGATGATCGCTTCCGCACACCAGCAGCCGTTCTTGGTGCCGCCGAAGGATAGCATGTCGACGCCGCGCTTCCAGGTCATTTCGGCCGGGGTGGCGCCGAGTGCGACCAGGGCGTTGGCGAAGCGGGCGCCATCCATGTGGAGCGGCAGATTGCGCTTCCTTGATATGGCGGCGATCTCGCCGATCTCCGGCAGGGAATAGACGGTGCCGATCTCGGTCGCCTGGGTGATGGTCACCGCGCTGGCGCGGCCGTGATGGACGGCATCCTCGGGAAAGCTTGCGATCTTCGCCGAGAGCTTTGCCGGATCGATCTTGCCGGCTTCGCCGTCAACGGCAACGAGGCGGGCGGAGCCGGAGAAAAATTCCGGCGCGCCGCATTCATCCTCGATCACATGGGCCTCCGAATGGCAGAAGGTGATGCCGCCGGGGCGCTGGACGCTTGCCAGCGACAGGGAGTTGGCGGCCGTGCCGGTGGCGACGAAGAAGATCGAAACCTCACGCTCGAAGATCTCGGAAAAACGGGCTTCGACCTTTCTGTCGAGATCGCCGGCGCCATAGGCGGCGGCAAAGCCGGTCGATTCCGTCAGCAGACGTTCGGCAATGGATTTGTGGGCGCCGGCCCAGTTATCGGAAGCAAAGAACATGTGGGGAAACCGTGAGAAAGGAAGGGGTTGGCAAGTCCGCAGCGGACATTACGCCAAAGCTTCACAGGATCAAGGTTGTCGCCCGCGACACATCACGGAAATTGAACTACGCAATCAATAAACAAAATAGTACATCTGGGCGTAATTTTATTTCGTCATCGCCGCTACCTAGGCAATCTTCCGTCGCAAATTGACGTTTTTTGCCGGAGCGCTCTTGCAGAGCCGAACGCTTTCTGGCATAGAACTGATGAATTAGGACAGTGTTGCTGTCCTATTTTGGCCTTTATGACCGAAGAGGCGCCGAAAGCCCTGGAACAGACCGGCTTTCACGCTATAGTTCTTCCGAGCGTCAAGCCTCAAGGGGCGGCGCGCGGAGGCGAATGGCAGGCGCGGAACGCGACGGTTTGCTTTCCTTTAAAGCAGATGTCTGCGGCCGATCTTCACAATGCAACAGCGCTGTCATGCGCCGAACCTATCTTCGGGTTACGGCGCGGGACGAAAAGCCGCCCGCGGCCCCGCGGGCTTCGACAGGAGGAAAGATGATGACGAAGACGCCATCCATGGAAGTTGACCGGTTTGCTGCTGCTAAGCTGCGCGCGACGGCCAATGTCTCCAAATCCGCCTCCGGCCTGCCGAAGAAGCAGGGTCTCTACGATCCGCGCAACGAACATGATGCCTGCGGCGTCGGCTTCGTCGCGCATATGAAGGGTCAGAAGTCGCACCAGATCGTCAAGGATGGCCTGTTCATCCTCGAGAACCTGACGCATCGCGGCGCCGTCGGCGCCGATCCGCTGATGGGCGACGGCGCCGGCATCCTGGTGCAGATCCCCGACCGTTTCTTCCGTGAGGAAATGGCCGAGCAGGGTATCACCCTGCCGCCGGTCGGCGAATATGGCGTCGGCCATATCTTCATGCCGCGCGATGAAAAGCAGATCGAACACTTCAAGAAGGTGATCGAGGACGTCATCACCGAGGAAGGTCAGGTCTTCATCGGCTTCCGCGACGTGCCGGTCGACAATTCGTCGCTCTCCAAGGCGCCGGCCATTGCCGCAACGGAGCCGCATCATGTGCAGGTCTTCATCGGCGCCGGCGAGGATGCCGAAAACAACGACGAGTTCGAGCGTCGGCTGTTCACGCTGCGCAAGGTGATCTCCAACCGTATCTATGACGAGTTCGACGGCGAGGAGAGCAATTTCTATCCGGTATCGCTGTCGTCGGCGACGGTGGTCTACAAGGGCATGTTCCTGGCCTATCAGGTCGGCGTCTACTATAAGGACCTGTCGGATCCGCGTTTCGAAAGCGCGGTCGCCCTGGTGCACCAGCGCTTCTCGACCAACACCTTCCCGTCGTGGAAGCTTGCGCACCCCTACCGCATGGTCGCCCATAACGGCGAGATCAACACGCTGCGCGGCAACGTCAACTGGATGGCGGCGCGCCAGGCGTCGGTCTCCTCGCCGCTGTTCGGCGAGGACATCTCCAAGCTCTGGCCGATCTCCTACGAGGGGCAGTCGGACACGGCCTGCTTCGACAATGCTCTCGAATTCCTGGTGCGCGGCGGTTATTCGCTGGCGCATGCGGTGATGATGCTGATCCCGGAAGCCTGGGCCGGCAACCAGTCGATGGCGGCCGAACGCAAGGCCTTCTACGAATATCATGCCGCACTGATGGAGCCCTGGGACGGGCCGGCTGCCGTCGCCTTCACCGACGGCAAGCAGATCGGCGCGACGCTCGACCGCAACGGCCTGCGGCCGGCGCGCTACCTCGTCACCGATGACGACCGCGTCATCATGGCGTCCGAAGCCGGCGTGCTGCCGGTTCCGGAGGAGAAGATCATCCAGAAGTGGCGCCTGCAGCCCGGAAAGATGCTGCTGATCGATATGGAAGAAGGCCGCATCATCTCCGACGACGAGGTGAAGTCGCAGCTTGCGACGGCGCATCCCTATCGCAGCTGGCTCAACCGCACCCAGCTCATCCTCGAAGACCTGAAGCCGGTGGAGCCGCGGGCGCTGCGCCGCGACGTGTCGCTGCTCGACCGCCAGCAGGCCTTCGGCTACACGCTGGAGGATACTCGTATCCTGATGTCGCCGATGGCGACGACGGGCCAGGAAGCGATCGGGTCGATGGGCACGGATACGCCGATCTCGGCGATGTCGGAAAAGCCGAAGCTGCTCTACACCTATTTCAAGCAGAACTTCGCGCAGGTGACCAACCCGCCGATCGACCCGATCCGCGAGGAACTGGTCATGAGCCTGGTTTCCTTCATCGGGCCGCGGCCGAACATTCTCGACCACGAAGGCGCGGCGAACGCCAAGCGGCTCGAAGTGCGTCAGCCGATCCTCACCAATGGCGATCTCGAAAAGATCCGCTCGATCGGTCACACGGAAGACCGTTTCGACACCAAGACGCTCGATTTCACCTATGATATCGAGCGTGGCGCCGAAGGCATGCCCGAGATGCTCGACCGGCTCTGCGAGCGCGCGGAAGCGGCCGTCAAGGGCGGCTACAACATCATCGTGCTCTCCGACCGCCAGATCGGGCCGGACCGGATCGCGATTCCCGCATTGCTCGCCACAGCTGCCGTGCATCATCATCTGATCCGCAAGGGGCTGCGCACCTCGGTCGGTCTCGTCGTCGAGACCGGAGAGCCGCGCGAAGTCCATCATTTCTGCCTGCTCGCCGGCTACGGCGCCGAGGCGATCAACCCTTATCTCGCCTTCGACACGCTGCTCGACATGCATGCCAAGGGCGAATTCCCGAAGGAAGTGGATGCTTCCGAAATCGTCTACCGCTACATCAAGGCGGTCGGCAAAGGCATCCTCAAGGTCATGTCGAAGATGGGCATTTCGACCTACCAGTCCTATTGCGGCGCGCAGATCTTCGATGCGATCGGCCTGCAGTCCGAACTGATCGACAAGTATTTCTTCGGCACCGCGACGATGATCGAAGGCGTCGGCCTCGAGGCGATCGCCGCAGAGACCGTCGCCCGCCACAACGCGGCCTTCGGCACGGATCCGCTCCTTGCCACGACGCTCGACATCGGCGGCGAATATGCCTACCGCATGCGTGGCGAAAGCCACGCTTGGACGCCGGATGCGGTCGCTGCCCTCCAGCATGCCGTGCGCGGCAATGCCGAGGACCGCTACCGCGAATTCGCCGATATGGTGAACAATTCGGCGCTGCGCATGAACACGATCCGCGGGCTCTTCAAGATGAAGAGCGCCGAAGCACTCGGCCGTACGCCGGTATCGATCGACGAGGTCGAGCCGGCGGCCGATATCGTCAAGCGTTTCTCGACCGGGGCGATGTCCTTCGGCTCGATCTCCAGGGAGGCGCATACGACGCTGGCGATCGCCATGAACCGGATCGGCGGCAAGTCGAACACCGGCGAGGGCGGCGAAGAATCCGACCGCTATATACCGCTGGCCAATGGTTCGATGAACCCCGAACGTTCGGCGATCAAGCAGATCGCGTCCGGCCGCTTCGGGGTGACCACCGAATATCTCGTCAATGCCGACGTGCTGCAGATCAAGGTGGCGCAAGGCGCCAAGCCTGGCGAAGGCGGCCAGCTGCCGGGTCACAAGGTTGACGCGACGGTTGCCAAGACCCGCCATTCGACGCCGGGTGTCGGCCTGATTTCGCCGCCGCCGCACCACGACATCTATTCGATCGAAGATCTGGCGCAGCTGATCTACGATCTGAAGAACGTCAACCCGACCGCCGATGTTTCGGTCAAGCTGGTCTCGGAAGTCGGCGTCGGCACGGTTGCTGCCGGCGTCGCCAAGGCGCGCGCCGACCATATCACGGTCGCCGGCTTCGACGGCGGCACCGGTGCGTCGCCGCTGACCTCGCTCAAACATGCCGGCAGCCCTTGGGAAATCGGCCTTGCGGAGACCCAGCAGACGCTGGTGCTGAACGGGCTGCGCTCGCGCGTCGCCCTGCAGGTGGACGGCGGCCTGAAGACCGGCCGCGACGTCATTATCGGGGCGCTGCTTGGAGCCGACGAGTTCGGTTTTGCCACCGCGCCGCTGATTGCCGCCGGCTGCATCATGATGCGCAAGTGCCATCTCAACACCTGTCCGGTGGGTGTGGCGACCCAGGATCCGGTGCTGCGCAAGCGCTTCAAGGGCGCGCCGGAGCACGTCATCAACTACTTTTTCTTCGTCGCCAACGAAGTGCGTGAAATCCTCGCCTCGCTGGGCTTCACCCGGCTTGACCAGATCATCGGCGCCTCGGAGCTTCTGGAGAAGGACGAGATGCTGAACCACTGGAAGGCGAAGGGCCTCGACTTCAGCCGCATCTTCCACAAGGTCGACGCTCCCAAGGAAGAGACCTTCTGGACGAGCCGGCAGAAGCACCCGATCGACGACATTCTCGACCGCGTGCTGATCGAGCGGGCGCAGCCGGCGCTGACGGCCAAGACGCCCGTCGCCTTCGAGGTCGGCATCAAGAACGTCGACCGGTCGACGGGCGCGATGCTTTCCGGCGAGGTCGCCAAGCGTTATCGCCATCGCGGGCTGAAGGAAGACACGATTAATGTGACGCTTCGCGGCACGGCGGGACAGAGCTTCGGCGCCTTCCTGGCACGCGGCGTCACCTTCAACCTGATCGGCGACGGTAACGACTATGTCGGCAAGGGCCTTTCGGGCGGCAAGATCATCATCCGGCCGCCGGAGAATTCGAGGATCGTGGCCGAGGACTCGATCATCGTCGGCAACACCGTGCTTTATGGCGCGACCGAGGGCGAATGCTATTTCCGTGGTGTGGCGGGCGAACGTTTCGCCGTGCGCAACTCGGGTGCGATCGCCATCGTCGAGGGTGTCGGCGACCATGGCTGCGAATACATGACCGGTGGCGTCGTCGTCGTGCTCGGCGCCACGGGCCGCAACTTCGCGGCCGGCATGTCCGGGGGTGTCGCCTACGTGCTCGATGAAACCGGTGATTTCGCCAGCCGCTGCAACATGGCAATGGTCGAGCTCGAGCCGGTGCCCGAGGAGGACGACATGCTGGAGAAGCTGCATCATCACGGTGGTGACCTCATGCACAAGGGACGCGTCGACGTCTCTGGCGACATGACGCGCCATGACGAGGAGCGCCTTTACCAGCTGATCTCCAATCATCTGCATTATACGGGCTCGGCCCGCGCTACGCAGATCCTCGACAACTGGGCCGATTACCGCCCGAAATTCCGCAAGGTCATGCCGGTCGAATACCGGCGTGCGCTCGAGGAAATGGAGCGCAGCCGGATGGGCATCGCCGCGGAATGAATTGCACCGGACATCCGTCACCTGCCGACTGCAGGTGACGGATGACGAAAATATCTCGATGACCCGTGACGATCACGCCGACGGCGAAAGCTGGCTAGACCGCACGGATGTCTCGCAGGGGATATGGTCCAATGACGGTCAAGACAAGCAACTTGCCCCGGGTACCGGGACTGACGATAGACAGATTGGCTGCGGTGAGGCGGTCATGAGGGTAAGGGACGAAAACATGGGTAAGGTAACAGGGTTTCTGGAAATCGACCGGCAGGTGGCGAAGTACCAGCCGGCGTCGGATCGTATCCGTCATTTCCGCGAGTTCACGATCCCGATGTCGGACCCGGAAGTGCAGAAACAGGCCGCGCGTTGCATGGACTGTGGCATCCCCTATTGCCACGGCCCGACCGGCTGCCCTGTTCACAACCAGATACCCGATTGGAACGACCTCGTTTACAACAACAACTGGGAAGCGGCGATCCAGAATCTGCACTCGACCAACAACTTTCCTGAGTTTACCGGTCGCGTCTGCCCGGCACCTTGCGAGGAAGCCTGCACGTTGAATCTCGAGGATGCGCCGGTCGCCATCAAGACGGTCGAGCAGGCGATCGCCGACAAGGCCTATGAGCTCGGCTTCATCCGGCCGCAGCCGGCCACGGTCCATACCGGCAAGAAGGTCGCCGTCATCGGCTCCGGCCCCGCCGGCATGGCAGCCGCCCAGCAGCTCGGCCGCGCCGGCCATGAGGTGCATCTCTATGAGCGCGAGACCAAGCCGGGCGGACTGCTGCGTTACGGCATTCCCGATTTCAAGATGGAGAAGAACTTCATCGACCGCCGCGTCGAGCAGATGAAGGGCGAGGGTGTCACCTTCCATTGCGGTGTCAATGTCGGCGTCGACGTCAAAGTCGAGCAACTGCTCGCCGATCACGACGCCGTGCTTTACTGCGGCGGCTCCGAGACGCCGCGCGAGGCGGGCATTCCGGGCACCGACCTTGCGGGCGTGCATGATGCGATGCCTTATCTGGTGCAGCAGAACCGCCGCGTCGGGCGCGAGAACATCGACAGCGTCGGCTGGCCGTCGGACCCGATCCTTGCCGGCGCCAAACATATCGTCGTCGTCGGCGGCGGCGATACCGCTTCGGACTGCGTCGGCACGGCGTTCCGCCAGGGAGCCGTCAAGGTCACCCAGCTCGACATCCGGCCGCAGCCGCCGGAGAAGGAAGACAAGCTTGCCGTCTGGCCCTTCTGGGCGACGAAGATGCGCACCTCTTCCTCGCAGGCCGAGGGCGCCGTGCGTGAATTCCAGGTGGCTACACTTGAATTCGTCGGCGAAGACGGTGTGCTGACCGGCGTCAAATGCTGTGAGGTCGACGAGCGCCGGCGGCCGGTTCCAGGCACGGAATTCGTCATCCGCGCCGATCTCGCCTTCATCGCCATCGGTTTCCGCGGACCGTTCACCGGCAGCGTGCTGAAGGAACTCGAGGGCAAGCTGACGCTCAACACCGACAAACGCGGCTCGACCAATGTCGTCGCCAACGACCGCGACTACAAGACTTCGGTCGACAAGTTCTGGACGGCGGGCGACGTGCGCCGCGGCCAATCGCTGGTGGTCTGGGCGATCCGTGAAGGCCGCCAGGCGGCGCGCGCCATCGACGAGGAACTGATGGGCTCGACCGTCCTGCCGAACTGACCGTCGGCCGCCGACACATTTCCGAAGACATGAACTCCGCCCCCTTCGGCGGAGTTTTTCATGGTGCGCCGTGTCCGACAGGACGCGGGAGCGACCTCCTCGAAGCGGCGAGCCGCCTCGCGCGGCCTTTTCACTTGACCGAGACTTCGGCCGGCGCTTTTGCCACCGGCAGGCGGTAATCATCGACGCGGCCGGGAGGCGCCGGCATCATTTCGCCCTGCTCGACGAGGAGATCGCGCGGCGACCGCGTCAAAGCTATAGGCGGCGGCCTGGCGCCGAGAAGCTCGGCGCCGCCGTCCAGATTGGGATCGGAGAGACTGATCGGTACGGTATGTTCGACCGGATTGGCGGGAAGGCCGAGACCGGGCAGATTGCTTTCGTCGAGGCGGACCAGATCGGGGCTTGCCTGCGTGCCGAGAAGACGCCGCGCCGGTTTTTCCACATAGAAGGCGAGCTTGCGCCGCCCGGCCTGGGTCAGGTTGATGCCATCGGAGGTGCGCAGGCGCACCTGCTGGCCGTTCACATCCGAACCGGTGACGATGAAGTTGCCGTTTTCGTCGACGAAACCATCCCAGATATCGACGAATTCACCGCCGACGCTTTCGACCTGGTTGCGGTAGAGCTGGTTCATCTGGACGGCATCGGCCGTCATCTGGTCGGATTCGAATGCGGGAAGACCGACCCAGAGCAGCGGGATCTTGCGATCGGTGACTTCCTTGCCGAAAGAAAGCACGCGGCGGCGGTATTCGGTGAACCAGCCATCGGTGCGGAATTTTTCCTTGGCGGTGTCGGTCACCATCTGCTGGCGGTCGTTGGCGCCGATCATGACGACGACCATTGCCGGCTTCAGCTCGTCGATCATCTTCTGCAGTTGTTCGGGCCAGTCGTAATAATCGTCGCGGACAAGACCTGATGATACGTTGCCGCGGGCTTCGACGACGACACCCGGCGATGTCTCGAAGGCGGCGGTGAGGCCGTCGCCGAGGCCGCTGGCCAGGAAATCGCCGACGATCAGGATCTTTCGGGCGTCGCCGAGTTTCTGTACGACCGGCTCCTCCTGTACGGGAGCGCGGACCGGCGGTGCCGTGCGGGTATTGACGATGGCTTTCTGCGCCGGCGGGCGTTTGCGTTGCTGGCGTCTCGGCTGCTGAACGTCGGGGGCTTGCGGGCCGTCGTCGAGGTAGCGTCGGCCGAGGAAGAAATCGAGGATCGAACGACGCTGATAGCGCTGCTCCTGGGCTTCGGCGACATGCACCGGCGCAGACACGCCAAGGCATAGCGAAGCCACCGCCAGGGCGAGCACAAGCCAACGGATTTTACGGGTCCGATCTGTTTTCTTCGTCATGGGCAGTTCCGCATCTGCCGGCATCTTGCACGCGGGGTAGGCCAGCGTCCACTCCCGCTATTATCTAGGTCACGGTTCTGCCGCTTCCAATCAGCACTTGCTTTTTGGCGTCTGCTCTAGAGCAATTCCAGCCAAAGTGTGCAGCGGTTTTGCGTTCGGAAAAAAGATAGAGCATTTTCGTGATTCGAAGAAAAACGGAAATGCTCTAGCGACGAAGTGCATTCAGCAGCGGCAGCGAGGGTTCGCCGTCCGGCTGCATGCCGATGCGAGACTGCACGGCTGATATCGCCGCCTTCGAACCCGAGCCGAAATTGCCGTCGACCTCGCCATTGTAATAGCCGAGCGTCTTGAGACGCGTCTGCAGCTCGAATTTCTCGGTGATGTCGAGTGCGCCTTTCGGGCGCGGCCAACGCTGCTGCATGCCGCCGTAGCCGGCGATCTGGTCGGCCAGCAGGCCGACGGCAAGCGCGTAGCTATCCGAGGCATTGTAGTTCTTGATGGTAAAGAAGTTGGCGGTCATAAGGAAGCCCGGGCCACTGGGCCCGGCCGGCATCTTCAAGACGGCTTTGGTAGCACTCTCGCGGAAGGCCTTGCCGTTCGGGCGCGTCAGGCCGAGTGCCGCCCATTGGGCCAATGTATGGGTCTTGCCGGCCTGCTTGGCGGCCGCTGGAGGAACGACGACCTCGTAGCCCCAGGTCTTGCCGGTATCCCAGCCGTTCTTCATCAGGAGATTGGCCGAGGTCGCCAGCGCGTCGGGGATCGAGTTCCAGATATCGCGATGGCCGTTGCCGTCGGCATCGATGGCATAAAGCAGGTAGCTAGTCGGAATGAACTGGGTGTGGCCCATGGCGCCGGCCCAGGAGCCGGTCATCTCGCGTGCCGGCACATCGCCGTTCTGCAGGATCTTCAGCGCGGCGACCAGCTGCTTCTTGGCGAATTTGGCGCGGCTCGGATCGGCATAGGCAAGCGTTGCCAGGGCGCGCGGCACGTAATGCAGCCGGTCGTCCTTGTCGAGGACCGCGCCGTAATTCGATTCCATCGACCAGATGGCCAGCAGAATGGTCTTGTCGACGCCGAAGCGCTGTTCGATCGCAGCGAGCGTCCTTGCGTGCTTGGCGGCCATCTCGCGGCCGATCTTGACCGTATAGGGGTTGACGCGGGAATCGACATAGTCCCAGATCTTCGAGGTGAATTCCGGCTGGTAGGCCGCCTTTTCGAGCACGGTCGGATCGGGCTCGCTTACCCCGGAAAAGGCCTTTTGATAGGTTGCCTTACTGATGCCACTCTGAGCGGCAGTCTGGTAGAAATCCGCGATCCATTTCTGGAAGCGGGAATCAGCTTTCGCGTTGTCGGGGACCAGTGCCACCTGGACGGCGACAACGAGGGCGAGAGCAAGACCACGAAGGGAGTTTTTGTGATTCTGGGTCATCGACAGTCGTATCCGTCATCTTTAGTTTCTGGTGCAATGGGGCATCACGTCCGCCCAGACCCGAGACTACAGGAACGGAGTCAACAAATTCTTTACCATGGCGGCCCGCTGCGGTCACCATTTGCAAAACAGTAGCAATTCTATACTAGTTAAAGCTAAAAAGCTCTATTTCCAAAGCGATATGATCGAAGCAGGAGGCCGGGTGTGGCTCAACACAACAAAGTTCGTAAAGCAGTATTTCCGGTTGCCGGGTTGGGAACGCGATTCCTGCCGGCGACAAAGGCTGTTCCGAAGGAAATGTTGACCGTCGTCGACAAGCCAATCATTCAATATGTCGTCGACGAGGCAATCGAGGCGGGGATCGAACATCTGGTCTTCGTCACCGGACGCAACAAGCACGTCATCGAAGATTATTTCGACATTCATTTCGAGCTGGAGCAGACGCTGCGCGAACGCGCCAAGAAGGCGGAAATTACGCTTCTCGCCCAGCAATTGCCGAAGGCCGGCACGGTGAGCTTCACCCGTCAGCAGGAGCCGCTCGGCCTCGGTCATGCCGTGTGGTGCGCCCGTGAGATCGTCGGCGACGAGCCCTTCGCGCTGCTGCTGCCCGATATGATCATGAAGGGTGACAAGGGCTGCATGAAGGGCATGATCGACCTCTATGCCCAGAGCGGCGGCAATATCATCGCCGTCGAGGAATGCGCGCCGGACCAGGCGCATAAATACGGCATCGTCGGCGTCGGCGAAGCGATCGGCGACGGCTTCCGCATCACCGGCATGGTGGAAAAGCCTGCCAAGGGGACGGCGCCTTCCAACTTCTTCATCAACGGGCGCTATATCCTGCAGCCCGAGATTTTCAAGATCCTCGAAACCCAGGAGCGCGGCGCCGGCAACGAGATCCAGCTCACCGACGGCATGCTGAAGCTGCTGAAGGAACAGGATTTCGCCGGTTACCACTTCCGCGGCGCGACTTACGACTGCGGCGCCAAGGACGGCTTCATCCTGGCAAACGTCGCCTTCGCCCTCGAACGCGCCGATATCCGTCCCTCGGTCGAAGGCGGCTTCAGGGAACTGCTTGCCGGCCTGAAGTAAGGTGTAGATTCAACGTGATAGAGCGCCGCGTGTCCCAACAGATGCGCGGCGCACTATTTTCTGTCATTCTTAGCGTTTCAGCTTGAGGCCGACGCCGGCGCGCCATTGCTGCGAATCGCTGCCTTCCTTGCGCGTCGTCAGCTCGTAGCCGAGCGTGCTGGTCAGATCGAGATAGCGGTTGATGTTCCAGGTCAGGCCGGTCGCGGCGGTATAGACGAGCTCGTCGTTGATGGTGCTGTCCGTGGGATAATCGCGCCATATGACCCCGCCGATCATCGTTCCGACCAGGTTGTCGCGCAGCTGGTGGGTGACCGTCGTCGTCAGCGCGTGCGAGACGTAGCCGCTCTCGCCTGCCGTGGTCGAGGGTTGGATGCTCGTCTGCAGGTCGAGAATGACATCGGTGCCGCGGATCGGCGACCAGAGAAGGCTCGCATCGAGCGTGGCGGTATCGATCGAGGAAAGCCGGCTGTCTTCGAAATCCGCCATCTCGTAGCCGACGCCGACTTCACCCTTCAGTTTTTCGCCGAGATCGACCTCGACGCCTGCCTTGGCGCCATAGGTGTGGCCGGAGCGCTCGTAACCGGCGGAATCGCGGGTTTCATCGTAGACCGAGCGGCCGATCGTCGCCTCGATGAAGGGAATGAGCGCGGGAGACAGCTCGTAGCCGACGCGGCCGCGCAGCGTGCCCGTCGTCTGGTTGCGGTCGCTGAGGGCGACGGTGGTGCCGTTCGCAAGCTTGGCATCCGAATAGATCGAGCGGGTCAGTGCCAGTGCCGTCGTGCCGCGCAGGATGCCGAAATCGCGTTGGACGGAGGCGCCGGCCGAAAATTCCTGCACGTCGGACTGTTGCGCGGCGTCGGCGATGGCGTCGGGATCGTCCGTATCCTCACGGTAGAAATTATAGCCAGCGGTCAGGTGCGCGGTCGTATCGTCGGGAAGATCCAGCCTGAGATCGCCGTTGACTTTAAAGGAAGGCTGCTCCTCGCCCTCGCCGCTGATATTCCTCTGCCAGGCGCCTTCCGAGGTGACGGTCAGCTGGTGCCGGCCCCAGTCGGACGTCAGGGTCGCTGCCGCATCCGTTTCGAGAAAGGCGCGCCGCTGCCTGGTATTGCCGTCCTTGGTGGTCTCCGTATTGATGCTCTGGGTGACGCTCGGGCGGAGCACGAAAGTGCCGATCGGGATTCCTGGCGTTTCTGCCGTCGAGGCGCTCTCGGCAGCCCTGCGGCGCGGCAGCGTCTCATCGATCGGCGCCTCGCGGGTGTTCAGCCGGCGTATGTCCTCGTCGAGGATGGAGCCGGTAATGTCGTCGCCGGCTTGCGCATCCGGTATGGCGGGCTGCTGCTGAGCATCGTCCGCGTTCGCAGTCGCGCCGTTTGCCGCAGGTGTGGCGGTATCGCCGGTCTCGTCATCGAAACCGGCGGCGGATGCGGCATTGTTGGTGGCGCGATTGTCCTGAGAGGCGGTGGAGCGGCTGTTGGCCGGCTGCGGCGAGGCGGACTGCGCGAAGGCCGCCGTCTGGCTGAGAAGCAGGCTACCCAGCACGGCAAAAGAGACGGCACGGCTCATGGCGCGGAGCGGCGTCACACTGCTCGTCTGTTTTGCTTGGCCCATGCAATTCGCGCCTGACATGCTTTCGGTTCTTACCCAAAGGTAAAGCCTTGTGGTTAACCATTCGTTGCCGGCGGCGGGCGCTGTTCACAATTCGGAAAGAGTGCGGGTCGGAAAGAGTGCGGGGTGGACTTGGAAAGTGAAAAGGTCTAACGCAATTTCATGAACAGAAGAGCGATCAACCTCGTTGAGAACAGCGTTCTCGAGTCGGCAAAACGCACGATAGAGACCGAAAGACGCGGTCTTCAAGCACTCGAACAGGCTTTTGACAATGGCTTGGCCGGTCCTTTCTCACGGGCCGTCGAAGTCATCGGCGACATCTCCGGGCGCGTGATCGTCACCGGCGTCGGCAAGAGCGGGCATATCGGCGCCAAGCTCGCGGCGACATTCGCTTCGACGGGAACGCCTGCCTTTTTTGTACATGCGGCGGAGGCCAATCACGGCGATCTCGGGATGATCGCGCGCGACGACGTCGTGCTGGCGATTTCCAAAGGCGGCGAGAGTGCCGAGCTCAAGAGCATCATTTCCTTCACGCGACGCTTCTCCATTCCGCTGATCGCGATTACCTGCAGCGAAGGTTCCTCGCTTGCCGCCGCCGCAGATATTGTCCTCCTGATGCCGAACGAACAGGAGGCCTGCCCCAATGGGCTGGCGCCGACGACCTCGACGCTGATGCAGCTTGCTATCGGCGATGCGCTGGCGGTGGCGCTCTTGGAGGCGCGCGGCTTTACCGCCACGGATTTCCACGTCTTCCATCCGGGCGGCAAGCTGGGCGCGAGCCTGATGCATGTCGCCGATGTCATGCATACCGGCGAGCGGCTGCCGCTCGTTGCCAAGGGTACGCCGATGCCGGAGGCGATCACGGTGCTGTCGCGCAAGCATTTCGGCTGCGTCGGCGTGCTGGACGAGGATGGGCGGCTCTGCGGCATCGTCACCGAAGGCGACATGGCGCGCAACCTGACGCGCAATCTCTCTGAACTTGCCGTGGACGACATCATGACGCGGACGCCGAAGACGGTGAAGCAGACGGTGCTGGCGACCGCGGCCCTGGCGCTGCTGAACCAGCATCATATCGGCGCGCTGATCGTCATCGACGACGACCACCGGCCGGTCGGGCTGGTGCATTTCCACGACCTGCTGCGGATCGGCGTCGCCTGATCAGGCTTGTCTGATCAGATCGGCTCGACCCTCAGGTCGCGGCCGTGACACGAAACCACCTTCACCTGCGTTCCCACGGGAAGGTCGGGTCCCATCACCTGCCATAGCGTATCGTCGAGGCGAATGCGGCCCCGGCCCTCGCGGATCGGCTCGTGCAGCGTTGCCGTGCGGCCGACGAGGCTCTCGCCGCGCTGATTGAGGAAAGGCTCGTCGGTCGTCGCATTGCGCAACGTCAGCCGGCGGCCGGCGAAGGTCGCGGCAACGGCGAGAAGCGCAAAAAGGATCGCCTGCAACTCCCAGACCCAGAAGGCGCTGTCCCAGAAGAGCAGCGACAGCGCGCCGACGATCAGGGCGGCAAGGCCGATCCAGACCAGGAAGAAGCCGGGAACGATCATTTCCGCGGCGAGCAGCACGAGGCCCGCGACCCACCAGCTCCACGGACCGAGTTCGGCGACGATCTTCGCCAGCATGGCTTAACGCTCCTGCTCGGGATTGAAAGGATTGGGGGTCGACGGATTGATCGGCGGCGTCGAGCGCGCCGGAGCAGGACGCGGACGCGGCGGTACCGGCAGCGGCGTTGACGGGCTGTTGCCGGCATCGCCGAAGACCTCGCGGGCAATGGCGCCGATACCACCGAGCGAGCTCAGGATGGAAGAGGCTTCCATTGGCATCATCACGATCTTCGAATTCGGCGCCGAACCGATCGAGGTCAGCGCCTCGGTGTATTTCTGGGCGACGAAATAGTTGATCGCCTGAATGTCGCCGGCGGCAATGGCCTCAGAGACCATCCTCGTCGCCTTGGCTTCGGCCTCGGCAAGGCGTTCGCGGGCTTCGGCGTTGCGGAAGGCGGCTTCGCGCTGGCCTTCGGCCTGCAGGATGGCGGATTGCTTGGCGCCCTCAGCCCTCAGAATCTGTGCGTTTCGCGAGCCTTCGGCTTCCAGCACCTGGGCGCGTTTCTCGCGCTCGGCCTTCATCTGGCGGGCCATCGCATCGACGAGGTCGCGCGGCGGCTGAATGTCCTTGATCTCGACGCGGGTGACCTTGATGCCCCAGGGATGCACGGCCTCGTCGACGACGCGCAGCAGCCGGTCGTTGATCGCATCGCGGTTGGAGAGCAGTTCATCAAGATCCATCGAACCCATGACCGAACGGATGTTGGTCATGGTGAGATTGAGGATGGCGTTTTCGAGGTTGGAGACCTGATAGGCAGCCTGGGCGGCGTTCAGCACCTGATAGAAGGAAACGGCATCGGCCGAAACCGAGGCATTATCCTTGGTGATCACCTCCTGTGTCGGCACGTTCAGCACCTGCTCCATCACGTTCAACTTGGCGCCGACGCGCTCGATGAAGGGGGTGATGAGGTTAAGGCCCGGTTCCAGCGTGCGGGTATAACGCCCGAAGCGCTCGATCGTATAGCGGTAGCCCTGCGGCACGGTCTTGATCCCGGCAAAGAGCACCAGGATGACGAAGATGACCAGCACGATCACGACGATGTCGAAGCCGCCGAACAGCATGAAGAATTCCTCCTATCGGCGCATGCGCCCCATACACTGATGTGGTGGGTTAGCATGTTCTTTGCGAGGAAGAAATGCCACACGGATGCCCCACATCTGTGGGAGATGGAGGTTTCGTCTGGGCTGAGTTATTCGAGTCTTCGCCAGCGGTCCGTGCGGCGATGTTTTCTGAAAAGTTTCTCAGATCCAGCCCTGCAATTCGCGGCGGACGACCTTTTCCAGTACCTTCATGCCGTCCTCGCTGTCGTTGAGGCAGGGAATATGCGCGAACTTCTCGCCGCCGTTTTCGTGGAAGGAGTGGGCGGCCTGTTCGGCGATCTCCTCCAGGGTCTCCAGACAGTCGGAGACGAAGCCGGGATTGATGACTGCAATGCGCTTGACACCGTCCCTGGCGAGCTTCTCCACGGTCTTGTCGGAATAGGGCTGCAGCCATTCCTCCGGCCCGAAGCGGGACTGGAAGGTGACCATGAAGTTTTCCTTGGTGAGCCCGAGCCGCTCGCGCAGCAGCCGCCCGGTCTTCTGGCATTGACAGTAATAGGGATCGCCCTGCTTGAAATAGGACATCGGTATGCCGTGGAAGGAGGCGAGCAGCATCTCGGGTTTCCAGTCGAGGGTCGAAAGATGCCTTTCGATAGACGTGGCGAGCGCCTCGATATAGGTCTCGTCGTCGTGGTAATCGGGAACGGTGCGTAGCGCCGGCTGCCAGCGCATCGTGAGCAGCTTCTGGAAGGCCTTGTCGTTGACGGTGGCGGTCGTCGCCGCCGCATATTGCGGATAGAGCGGAAAGAGCACGATCCGGTCGCAGCCTTCTTCCTTCAGCGCGTCGATGCGCGCGGCAATCGACGGCGTTCCGTAGCGCATCGCCCAGTCGACCTTGACGTTATCAAGATCCTTCAGGCGCTCGGCCATCAGCTCCGACTGGTTGCGGGTATAGGTGCGCAGAAAGCTTTCGTTCCTCTCCTTGTTCCAGATCAGCTCATAGGCCTTGCCAACCTTCTGCGGGCGGGTGTTGAGCACGATGCCGAACAGGATCGGATACCACTTCCAGGGCGACCATTCGATGACGCGGCGATCGGTCAGGAATTCCCTGAGATAGCGGCGCATCGAGGTATAATCGGTGCCGTCAGGCGTGCCGAGATTGACCAGCAGCACACCGACCTTACCAAATTTGACGGCCGGATGATCGGCCGGGCGGAGTGAAATATCTGCTGTCATTCTGGTCCCAACGTTCATTTGTCCCGTCGGCTCATACGCAGCCTGGAGATCGTGGTTCACCCTATAGAAAGAAAAGCCGGCCCGGGAAACCCCGGACCGGCCAGTGGCATCGAGACAAATCGTCTTACTTGGCGGGGACCTCGATCTCCTTGCCGACCGTCAGGTGACGCGGGTTCGGCTTGCCATTGGCATCCGAAAGCTTCCGCCACAGCGTGCCGTCGCCATAGAAGGTCACGGCGAGATCCCAGAAGGTGTCGCCCGCGGCGATGACGTGGGTGGAAGGCGTCGTCGCGGCAGGTGTGGAGGCTGCCGGTGCCGGCGTCGGTTCCGCAGCGGGTGCGGGTGCTGCCGGTGCCGGTGCGGCGGGTGCGGGAGCCGGGGCGGGCTCGGTGGCAGGTGCCGGTGTTGCCGGGGCGGGGGCCGGAGCAGCCGGTGTGGGTTCTGTAGAAGGGGTCGGAGCTGCCGGTGCGGCAGGCGCCGGCTCGGAAGCGGAGGGAGCAGGCGCTGCCTGCGCCAGTTCCGTGACGCGGCCATCCGTGTAGGGCTTGTAAGGCGAATGTGCTGCGACATATTCGGCGGTCACGTCGGCAAGGTCCGGACCATAGTCATAGGCGTTCTTGCCGTCCTTGAAGATCGAGTAACCGTCGCCGCCGGCCCGCATGAAGTTGTTGGTGGCGACCTTGTAGGTCTTGGCCGGGTCGATCGGAGCGAAATTGTCGCCGTCCTTCACCTGAACGTCGCTGACACGGCTATTGACTGGCTTCGACTGGTCGAACGAGAATTTCAGGCCGGCGACCTGCGGGAAGCGGCCGGCGCCCTGGTCGATCTGGCTGACGCCGTTTTCGAGCGCCTTGACGATGTCTGCGCCGGTCAGCTCAAACGTCGCGAGCGTATTCTGGAAAGGCAGGACGGTGATGACCTCGCCCTGGGTGATCTCGCCCCCGTCGATCGAAGCGCGCAGGCCACCGCCGTTCTGGACGGCGATGGTGACGCCCTGGTTCTTGGTGCGATCGAGCATGGCGTCGGCCACCAGATTGCCCATCGAGCATTCCTTGACGCGGCAGACCTTGCGGTCGCCTTCGATCGGGCTTTCGGAAGAGCCGATCACCTTCTTGCGCAGTTCCTCGATCGGCTTTGCCAGTTCGGCGATACGGGCGACGACGGCAGGATCGGGCGTAAAGGTGGAATCGATCAGGATCGGATCGCCCTTGGCATCCTTGACGACGCCGCTATCGTCGAAATTGACGACGAGATCGCCGAGATATTTGCTGTAGGAGGCGGCTTGGACGACCGGCACCTTGTAACCGCCGGGATTGTCGACCATCGTCGGGTACGGGCCTTCGGCCTTCGGGTCGGTGTTCGAGAGCAGGCTGTGGGAATGCCCGCCGACCACGACATCGACATCCGGGATCTTGGCGATCAGGGCGAGATCGCGGGTGTAACCGACGTGGGTCAGCGCGATGATCTTGTTGACGCCCTGGCCCTTCAGATCCTGAACGGCCGCTGTGATAGTCTCAACGTCGTCGGCGATCGTGACGTTCGGGCCGGGGGAGGAAAGCTCTGCCGTATCATTGGTGACGGCGCCGACGATGCCGATCTTTTGGCCGCCGATATCGAGCACCAGCGACGGCTTGATGCGGTCGCCGAGCTTGGAGGCGGCAGTCGCCTTGACGTTCGCGGTCACGACAGGGAACTGCACCTTGTCGAGGAAGGTCGCGAGCCCGTCCTCGCTGTCGTCGAATTCATGGTTGCCGACGGTCATGGCGTCGAACTTCATCAGGTTCAGGAATTCGGCTTCGGCTGCCCCCTTGTAGGTGGTGTAGAAGAGCGAGCCCTGGAAATTGTCGCCGGCGTTGAGGAGGACGATGTTCTTGCCGGATAGCGCCTGACGGCGCTGGTCGATCGCGGTCTTCAGGCGGGCAGCACCACCGAAGCATTCCTTCTTGCCTTCCTCCTCGGCCGAGCAGGTGGAGTCGAACTTGTTGATCGATTCGATGCGCGAATGGAAATCGTTGATATGAAGAATATTGAGTTCGTAATCCGCAAAGGCGGCGCCCGCGCTCAGCGCCAGCATGGACGCGGTCAAAAGACCGAAGCTGAAAGACTTCGTCATCCCTGTTCTCCTGATTGAGGCGAAAGATCCCCCTGATCCTCGCCGACCCTTTCATCGTGCGCCGGGGCGGTTTCCCGGCCTGCGGATGTTCCATCAGACGATGCACGACCGCAAGAGAAAGCTGGGCCAGGCGAGGCGCTTTCCAAGGGGGCAGGCCAAAAAAGCCGGGTTGCCTATCCCAGGCATTCGCCGTCGCCGGTGTTTCGATAGAGTTCGTGCATGGCCTCCGCGATATTCGGAACCGTGGCGAGCGCGATGATCAAGCAGAGAAGGGAAACGAGGCGATGAAAGCGCCGGCCGGCCCGATAGACAAGGAGCGCGCCCGCACCATAGATCAAGACTGCCGGCACGGCGAAGATCAGCACCTGCAGCGGCCCGTCGCAATCGGGAGAGGCGATACCCTGGGCACGATAGACATTGGCCGGCAAAACGACCGCAAGTGCCGCAAGCGGCATCGCGAGCAGCAGGACGAAATAAGAGGCGAAGGCCCGCATGGCGTGCTTAGCCTATCGCCTTATCTTTCAGCCGCGGCGGGAAAGCGTGAACTGTGCGCCGGAATCGGACGTGCAATTGAGCTGGCTCGGGTTGACGAGCGCGCAATTGACCTTGGACTGGGTCTTGCGCACCAGCGAGGTCATGTTGATTTCCACCAGGGTCGGTGAGGTATTGATATAGGTGCCCGAGGCAAGGAGCTGGTTGCTGTCGGTCGTGCGGGTGGTGAAACTACCGCCCTGGAAGGTGGAAACGATGCCGTTCGGATCGCTCCAGTTGCCTTCGACGCCGGTGGCGGCGGGCGCGGTTGCAACCGGCAAGCGGCGCGGCTCCGATGAAACGCAGGCGGCAAGAGCGGCCGCTGCACCGACAAGAACAAGACCAGTTCTGATTTTCATAAGGCTTCTCCCGGCGAATCGGCGCGGCGGACAGCCGCCAAGTTCGGGCAAAACATGGCGCGCGCCCGGCATGAAGGCAAGCCTTGGAAGGGCGGCGGGCGGCATTTAGACAGCCGGCGTTACAAAAATGCCCGCCTTGCGGCGGGCATTGTCGAAGTCGTGCAGGCGATCTTAGAGCGGTGCAGCTTTTCATGGAAACGCAGAACCGCTCTAAGTTTTTATCACGCAATTCCCGGCAAAAGCGCTTCGCGCCTTGCCTGGGAAAACCGCTGCGCACTTTTCCTGGAATTGCTC
Organism: Rhizobium sp. BT-226; assembly: GCF_025847085.2. Classification (NCBI taxonomy): domain Bacteria; kingdom Pseudomonadati; phylum Pseudomonadota; class Alphaproteobacteria; order Hyphomicrobiales; family Rhizobiaceae; genus Rhizobium; species Rhizobium sp. BT-226. The sequence goes on from NZ_JAOYTI010000006.1 coordinate 203,137, forward strand.
TAGCGAACCAGAATGTTCCTGAACTGCCAGGGATCCTTGGTGTCGATATCCTCGGGGAAGAGGCCCGGACGGCCGTCGAGCGGGGTCCAGTCGGTGTAGTGGCCTTCGACCGGGCCGAGATAGGGCATCTGCACTTCGAGGCAGCGCTTGTAATCGATCTCGTCGGCCTCGACGATGCCGGCATTCGGGTTTTCCAGCGCCCAGACCATGCCGGCCAGGACGGCTGATGTGACCTGCAGGCCGGTGGCGTTCTGGTAGGGCGCGATGCGGCGGGTTTCTTCCAGCGACAGGCGCGAGCCATACCAATAGGCATTCTTCTCATGGCCGTAGAGCAGGACGCCGAGTTCGTCGATGCCGTCCTCCAGTTCGTCCTCGTCGAGAACGTGATGGACCGGCTGCGGCGTGCCGCCATTGCCGAACATCTCATGCAGCGAGAGAACGGCGTCGTTGGCCGGATGGTAGGCATAGTGACAGGTCGGGCGGAAGGTCACTTCGCCGTCCTTGTCGCGGACCGTGAAAAAGTCGGCGATCGAGATCGACTCGTTGTGGGTGACGAGGAAGCCATATTGCGGGCCGGGCGTCGGGCACCAGGTCCGCACGCGGGTGTTGGCGCCCGGCTGCTCCAGGTAGATCGCCGCCTTGTTGCCCTTCTTGTGCTTCTTGGCATTCTTCGGCATCCACTCTTCGTGCGTGCCCCAGCCGAGTTCGGCGGGCTGCATGCCTTCGGAGATGAAGCCTTCGACGGACCAAGTGTTCCAGAAGACGTTGAGCGGCTTCGGATGCTTGGTGCGCTGGGTGTCGCGCTCGGCAATGTGGATGCCCTTGACGCCGACCTTCTTCATGAGCTTTGCCCAGCCTTCGCGGTCGTGCTGGTCCGGTTCCTCGAATTTGAGGCCGATGTCATTGGCGAGGTTGACGAGCGCCTGCTTGACGAACCAGGAGACCATGCCGGGATTGGCGCCGCAGGTGGAGACGGCAGTGGCGCCACCCGGGTTCTTCGCCTTTTCCTTGCGCATGGTTTCGCGCAGCGCATAGTTGGTGCGGTCGGCATTGCTCATGCTCTTGTCGAAATAGAAGCCGAGCCAGGGCTCGACGACCGTGTCGATATAGGGAACGTCGAGTTTGCGGCAGAGCTTGATGATGTCGAGCGAGGAGGTGTCGACCGAAAGGTTGACGCAGAAGCCCTGACCTTCGCCTTCCGTCAGCAGCGGCTTCAGCAGTTCCTTGTAATTGTCCTTGGTGACATATTCCTTGATGTGGCGAACGCCGTGCTTCTTCAGGATCTCCATGTCGGAGGGCTCTTCACGAGGGTCGATGACGACCATCCGGCTCTTGTCGAATTTGAAATGGCGCTCGATCAGGGGCAGGGTGCCGCGGCCGATGGAGCCAAAGCCGATCATCACGATCGGACCGGTAATTTCGGCATATACCGGATAGTTCTGTTCCGTCATTCTTTTCTCCTGTGGAAGGGGACGAAGGCGTTCAGCCCGAAGAATTATTTTGAAATTGCCGCAGAGAGTACGAGGTGACCGGCTCTAATCATAAAATGGCGTCACAATAAAGAGCGTTGACGGGGAAAGCCCAAATATCGAGCGGCGATAGGGGCCGGCGAAACCGTCCTGGGGATCGGCAGGCCGCATGGATTGGCTTAACCGATGACGGTGCCCTGGTGGAAGAGCATGCGCCAGTGCCCGTCCTCTTCCAGCCGCCAGATGGAACTGCGCAGCGTCCGCCTTTCGCTTCCGTCGGTGTCTGTGTAAATGGCGCGGTAGGTGACGAGCGCGATGTGCTCGGCAAGTCTTTGGGTTTCGAAATGCTCGCCGCGGGACGTTCCCGTCCGTTGCTCGGCCAAGAGACTGGGCACAATGACTTCAAAGGTATAGAGCCGTCCGGAACTGCCGATTTCGCGGAAATCGCGCGAGAGCAGCGCGGTCAGCATGTCCCGCGAGGCGCGAACCGACGGATCGAAGAGTTTTTCTTCGAGCTCTTTCAGATGGGCTGCTAGATCATCCATGATCGGCTCCTGCGAATTCAGCGCTTCAGGATTTCCAGTCCTTCGACCGCCGTCGTCACGGCAAGCTCGGTGATTTCGTATTCGGCGACGCCGTGGATGGTGAAGGGATCGGCGGCGACATAGGCCTCGATTGCGGCGCGATCGCCGATTGCCAGGACAATGCCGCCGGTGCGCGGCACCTTGCGGCCGGAGGCGAGGAACCAGCCCTTGGCGTAGCCCTCCTTCACCCAGGCCATGTGCGGCTCCATGTGCCTGTCGGCTTCGTCGTTGGATTTCACATAGGTGAGGGAGAGAATGAACATGGTCAGCTCCTGACGAGGTTTGCGCGGATCAGACCGCGCAGCGAATTGCCGATATAAAGCGTGCCGGCATCGAGATCGGCAAGCGTGATACGGCCGACGCGGGCCTTGCGGCTGCAGATGAGTTCGGTGCGCAGCACGCCGGCGAGCAGGCCGCAGGAGATGGGAGGGGTGCGCAGAATGCCGGTTCCGTCGTCCAGGAAGATGGAGGTGATGGTGCCCTCGCAGACGTCGCCGTGCTCATTTAAAAGGATGACCTCATCGGCTTCGGCTGCCGTATATTCGCCGCGGGCGCTCTCATAGATAGCGCGGCGCGTAGTCTTGACGCGCAGCAACCTGTCAGAGGAATCGAGGCGGGTCTTGGCGATGCGGACGGTCCAGACCGTATCCTGTCCCAGCGGGACGAAAGCTGCACTCGTCACCTCGATATGGCCTTGCGCGTTGAAAGTCAGGCGGATGCGCCGCGGACCGGCGGCACCTGCAACGGCCGTTTCGAGCTTTGCTTCCGCCTCGATCGGTGGGGGGAAACCAAGGCGGCGGGCGGAGCGGGAAAGCCGGGCGAGATGCAGCCGCAGCCGGATGAAGCCCTCGCCGGGCTGCCAGCGTAGCGTCTCGATCAGCGAAAAATCGATCATCGCGCAATCCATTGGTCGCCGATAGCGAAGCGGGCCTTGAGCAGGCATTCCTCATATTCGGCCTCGGCGGTCGAATCGAAGACGATGCCGCCGCCGACATTGAAGACGGCCCTGCCGCCCTCAAAAAGCGTGATGGTGCGGATGGCGACGGAAAAACGCATGGCACCGGTGGGCGAGATCATGCCGATCGCGCCGCAATACGCGTCGCGCGGGACATCCTCGAGCGCATGGAGGATTTCCATTGCCCGCATCTTCGGCGCGCCGGTGATCGAACCGCAGGGGAAGAGCGCGGAGAAGATGTCGCGGATCGAAAGATCGGGTTGCAGCCTTGCCTGGACATGGCTCACCATCTGATGGACGGTCGGATAGGTCTCGATGTCGAAGAGCTTCGGGACGTCGAGCGTGCCGACCTCGGTGATGCGGGAGATATCGTTGCGCAGGAGATCGACAATCATGCGGTTTTCCGCCTGCGTCTTGATATCGCGGCGCATGGTCTCGATGATTTCGGCATCCTCGGCGGCGGTAGCGCCGCGTTTCGCCGTGCCCTTCATCGGATGGGTCTCGATCCAGCCCTCTTCATCGGTGCGGAAGAAAAGTTCGGGCGACCGCGAAAGGATGATCGGGCCGCCGAGATCGACCAGCGCGCCGTATTTGACCGGCTGGCGTTCGATCAGCGACCAGAAGGCGGCCCGAGGGTCGCCGTTCCAGCGAGCCTCGACCGGCATGGTGAGGTTCGCCTGATAGGCGTCGCCGAGCCGCAGGTGCTGGTGGAGACGGTCGAAGCGCTCTTTATATATAGGGAAATCCCAGGCAGCTTTCGGAGCGGTGAGGAATTCCTCGTTTTCGAGGCGCTGTTTTGGCTGGGCAAGCGGATGCGTATCGGCCTGCGGAGCGTCGAACACGCCGAAACAGATGAGCGGGGTCTCGCGATGTTCCCCGGCGAAGGGAGCAAGTTTTTCCTCGAAGAGGTATCCGGCCTCATAGGCCATGTAGCCGGCAAGCCATTTGCCTGCGGCCTTTGCCTGCTGCATACGGGCAAGGCCCGCAAAGAACTCGGCGCGCGTCCTGGCAACGATGATCTCTGCCGGCTCGGCAAAAAGCATCACCTGTCCTGATGTGTCGTCGCGGAAGAGAATGTAGGGGTCAGACATTGTTCGCGGCATATTGCTTGGTTATCCGACGGTCGCGTCTGCGATGCCGGGCGATGCGAAACTCGTGGTTTTGCTGCGGTAGGCCGAGACCGCAGTGGCACCCACCTCCCTCATTCCTGTGCTCGTCACAGGAATCCAGCCACGGCGCGTCCGCGCCGTGAATGATCTATTTTCGGCAAACAAGGAGTCCCCGGCGCCCAAGGACTTGGGCGCGCTGGATTCCTGTGACGAGCACAGGAATGAGGGAGAGTGGGGTGCCGTCATGGATCCTCATGGACGTTGCAGAATGCGGTTGAGCCTATCGTGGCACTCGCTTTTCTGGTCGTGGCCGAGCCTCAGCCTCTATCCAAAGCCTCCAACTCATCAATCAGCCCTTCGATCATCGACAGGCCCTGGCTCCAGAACGACGGATTGGTGGCGTCGAGGCCGAAAGGCTTCAGCAGGTCCGAGTGATGCTTGGTGCCGCCGGCCCTCAGCAGTTCGAAATACTTCTCCTGGAAGCCCTTCTCGGCCTTCTGGTAGACGGCATAGAGCGAATTCACCAGGCAATCGCCGAAGGCATAGGCGTAGACATAGAAGGGCGAGTGAATGAAGTGGGGGATATAGGCCCAGTAGGTCTCGTAGCCCTCGGAAATGTTGATCGCCGGCCCAAGGCTTTCCGACTGGACGGAGAGCCAGAGTTCGCCGATGTCGTCGGCTGTGAGTTCGCCAGCCTTGCGGGCGGTGTGCAGCTTGCGCTCGAATTCGTAGAAGGCGATCTGGCGCACGACCGTGTTGATCATGTCCTCGACCTTCTGGGCAAGCATCGCCTTGCGCTCGCGCGTATCGGTGGTCTTTTCCAGAAGGGCGCGGAAGGTCAGCATTTCGCCGAAGACGGAAGCGGTTTCGGCAAGTGTCAGCGGCGTCTGGCACATCAGTGCCCCCTGCGCACCGGCGAGAACCTGGTGCACGCCGTGCCCGAGTTCATGGGCGAGCGTCATCACATCGCGCGGCTTGCCCATGTAATTGACGAGCACGTAGGGATGGGCCGAGGGAACCGTCGGATGGGCGAAGGCGCCGGGCGCCTTGCCGGCACGGACCGGCGCATCGATCCACTGTTCGTCGAAGAACCGCCTGGCGATATCAGCCATTTCGGGGGAAAAATTGCCATAGGCCGAAAGCACCGTGTCCTTCGCCTCCGGCCAGGAGATGGTGGCGCTGGAGGTTTCCGGAAGGGGCGCATTGCGGTCCCAGAAATTCATCTGCTCCATGCCGAGCCATTTCGCCTTCATCTTGTAATAGCGATGCGAAAGGCGGGGATAGGCTTCGCGGACGGCTGCGGCCAGCGCATCGACGACCTCGCGCTCGACGCGATTTGCCAGGTGTCGGCTGTCGGCGATGTCCTCGAAGCCGCGCCAGCGGTCGGCGATCTCCTTGTCCTTGGCAAGTGTATTGGTGATCAGCGTGAAGGTGCGGATATTCGTCTTGAAGGTTTCGGCAAGCGCCATGGCTGCCTTGCGGCGCACTTCCGGATCCTTTTCCTGCAGCTTGTTCAGCGCCACTTCGAGCGGCACTTTTTCGCCATCGATATCGTAGCGAAGTTCCGCCATGGTTTCGTCGAAGAGGCGGTTGAAGGCTGCGGCCGATGTCATCGATTTCTCGAGGAAGAGCTGTTCCAGTCTGTCGTCGAGCTGGTAGGGCTTGTCCTTCCTGAGGTCGAGCAGCCATGGGCGATAATGTCCGGCGGCGGGATCATTCGCCATGCAGGCGTCGATCACCGCGTCGTCGATGCGGTTCAGTTCCAGCGCGAAGAATAGGAGATGGCCGGAGAATTCGGTGATCTTGGCCTGTACGTCGCCGTAGAGCTTGCCGTTTGCCGGGTTGATGGTGTCGGAGAAATAGGTGAGGCCGGCGAAGGAGCCGAGACGGCCGATGATGTCATCCAGCGCCTCATATTCCTTCAGCGCCGCGCCGATGCCCTCAGCGCCGGTCTTCGTCGCCGCCTCAGTGAGCGTGCCCTTCCACTTTTCTTCAAAGGCGATCGCGGCCTTGCCGGCCTTTTCCATGTCGGCGACGAAGGCGGTGGAGGTGGCGGAGGGATAAAGATCCTGCAGCTTCCAGACCGGCAGATCGCCGAGCGCCGCATCGGCGGCCCCAGCTGGCGCTGCCGCCGATAGAAGAAGGCCGGCGTGCGGGAGCTTGTTTTTCATGAGCGCAATTCCTCTCCACTTTTATAACAGGTCTGCCGTAACAGGTCAGCTTGTCTACCGCATCGGCCCGAAAATCGGAATCGATTTTCGGAAAGCACGATGCGTCGATTGAAAGTGTTACAGCGTCCTTTGCGCGTCTGAAAAGACGCGCGGCGCTGTAAGCGTGCTAACGCCCCGCATCAAGGGGTTTTCGGCGCATGAAAGGCCTCGCTTCGGCACGAAAACGACCCGTTGCAATCGTTAAAATGCAATTGTTTCTCAAAACTGGATGTTCAAGCCTTGCTGTCAGAGTGCGCTTCATGGTTTCGCATGAAGTGAGGCGACAATGACCGGTTACAATGAGCTCAAGGGAGCAGGGCAAATCCTCGTGGTCGAGGACGACCCCGTGCAGCGCCGCCTGCTCAAGAACGCAATCGAGCGTCACGGCCATGTCGTGCACCAGGCGGAAAATGGCCGCATCGGCCTGGAAATGGTCAAACGCGACAGCGGCCTTTTCAACGTCATCGTGCTCGACTTGATGATGCCGGAGATGACCGGCCTCGAATTCCTCGATGCGCTTCATGAATTCGGCACACAGATCCCCGTCATCGTGCAGACGGGGCAGGGCGGCATCGAGACGGTGGTGCAGGCGATGCGCGCCGGCGCCTTCGATTTCGTCGTCAAGCCGGTCTCGCCCGAACGCATCGCCACTTCGATCTCGAACGCGATGAAGCTCGACCAGCGCGAGGTGAAGGCGCGGGCCGGACGCCGGTCGCGCTCAGGCTCGGTCGGCTTCGACGACATCGTCTCGGCAAGCCCGGCGATGCTCCGCGTCATCGATCTCGCCCAGCGGGCGGCTCAGTCCAACATTCCCGTCGTGCTCGAAGGCGAATCCGGCGTCGGCAAGGAACTGGTGGCGCGCGCCATCCAGTCCGGCGGCGACCGCTCGAACAAGCCCTTCGTCACGGTCAATTGCGGGGCGATCCCGCATAATCTGGTCGAGAGCATTCTCTTCGGTCACGAGAAGGGTGCGTTTACCGGCGCGACCGAGCGTCATATCGGCAAATTCATGGAAGCCGACGGCGGCACAATCTTCCTCGACGAGATTGGCGATCTGCCGCTCGACGTGCAGGTGAAGCTCCTGCGTGCCGTGCAGCAGGGCGAGATCGAGACAGTCGGTGCGCGCACCGCGCACAAGGTCAATGTCCGGCTGATCTCTGCGACCAACAAGGATCTGATCGAGGAGGTCAAGAACGGCCATTTCCGCGAGGATCTCTACTATCGCCTCAACGTCTTCCCGATCACCATTCCGGCGCTACGCAAACGCAAGGAAGACATTCCGCATCTGGTGCGCGTCTTTGCCGACCGCTTCTCCAGCGAGCAGAAGAACGGCCGCCGCATGACGGTGAATGCCGGCACGCTGGCTTTGCTGACCGCCTATGACTGGCCGGGCAATATCCGCCAGCTCGAAAACGCGATCTTCCGTGCGGTCGTCCTGGCCGAAGGACCGGAGCTGACCGAGGCGGATTTCCCGCAGATCGCCGCCCAGCTTCCCGAATATGAAGTGATAGATCACCTGGCGCTCGTTGCCGACAACACCGGCCTCGATCCCGACGATGGCTATGGCGAGGACTTCAGGGCGTCGATGGGTGAGGTGCACCACCGCCTGTCCGAGACCTCGGAAAATGCGATCGCCAGCGTCAATCCTGCCGGAGACGTGCGCAAGCTTGCCGATGTCGAGGAGGAACTCATCCGATTCGCGCTCAAATTCTATCGCGGGCAGATGAGTCAAGTAGCACGCAAGCTCGGCATCGGCCGATCCACACTTTATCGCAAGCTCAAGGACTACGGCATAGACCCTGACAATCCCCAGAAAGATGCGGCTTAAGCGCTTTTCATTAAGATTAAGGCAACCGCGTTTTGTTACTAGTCATAAACCACTTGTTAGTGGCGCGTTCACTATGTAAAGAAAAGGTTGATCATGTGTGGCATTTTTGCCATCGTGTGACCGCATTTGACAGTCATCTGAGACAGTACGGGACATTGTCTGTCTGACGGGGATCGAGTTGCCGAATCTGAATGGGAATTCCAAGCCTTCGCGCTTGAGCTGGCGTTTGTTGTGCGCCGACATTTGCGGAAAGGCAATGAGGACGGTAGCGGCCGCCCTTATTGCGCTCGCGGTTTCCTCACCGGTATTCGTTGGTACGCCTTCGCAGGCAGCGGGCGACACCCGCAGCCTCAAGCTCTATTTCATTCATACCGGCGAAAAAGCCGTCATCACCTACAAGCGTAACGGCAAGTTCGACCCCAAGGGTCTGGAGCAGCTGAACCGCTTTCTGCGCGACTGGCGCAAGAACCAGCCGACGAAGATGGACCCGCGCCTGTTCGACCTGATCTGGGAAGTCTATCGCCAGAGCGGTTCGAGGGATTACATCAACGTCGTCTGCGGTTTCCGTTCGCCGGGAACCAACGAGATGCTGCGCGGCCGCTCGCGCAAGTCCGGTGTCGCCGAAAAGAGCCAGCATATGCTCGGCAAGGCGATGGACTTCTTCATTCCCGACGTCAAGCTGGCGACTTTGCGCGCCATCGGCATGAAAATGCAGGTCGGCGGCGTCGGCTTCTATCCGAAATCGGGCTCTCCCTTCGTGCATATGGATGTCGGCGGCGTTCGCGCCTGGCCGCGCATGAGCCGCGACGAACTGGTTCGGCTCTTCCCGAACGGCAATACCATCCATATTCCGGCCGACGGTAAGCCGCTGCCGGGCTACCAGCAGGCAATGGCCGAGTATAAGCGCCGCGGCAGCGGCCCGCAGATCCAGATCGCCAGCGCTTCCGAATCGGCGGCGCCGAAGCATAAGACGCTGTTTGCCGCGCTCTTTGGCGGCGGAGCGGACGAGCAGGAAGACGAGTCGGACGATTCCACGCCTGTTGCCGTCGCCAAGGCGACGCCGCCGAAGGCCGAGCCCGCTCCTGCCGAGCCGCAGCAGACCGAAGTCGCCGACCTGAACGCGCCGGTACCGCAGGTTCGCCCGGCATTCAGCAACCAGCCGACGGGCAGCGAAGTGGCGAGCGCGCTCGTCGCGCCGCCTTCGGGTAATGCCGCACAGCAGGCTCTTGCGGCGGCCCTTCCGGCCGATCAGGCCCAGCCGAAGCAGTTCGCCGATCTCAGCGCCTACAGCATTCCGGTTCCCTCGCTTCTCGGCCAGCGCCGGGCGCCTGGCGACGCCGAGGTGGCATTGGCCGATCCCATGCTGACGGGCGCGAATGCGCTGCCGGTTCCGACGCCGATCGAACGCCCTGCCGTTGCCGAGAACCTTCTTGCCGCGGCCGATGCCGATCCGGAAGCAGAGGCCGACGAAGCCGATCAGGACGCGCTGTCTCCTGCCCTTGCCGATGCGCTCGACCAGCAGCGGAACGAGGATGCGGAAAGCCAGATCGCGTCGAAGGCGCCGCCGCAAACGGTTGAGCAGGCGATCAACGCCGCGATGACGCAAAAGGCGCCTGCCGCAAAGCCGCCGCTCGAACTCGCCGCCTTGGCGCCGATGACCAAATCTGCAAGCTTTGGCGACGGCTTCGACGAACCGGCTGTCGAAAGCGCCGTGGCGCAGGGGCTTCCTGCCAAGGGTGGTCGCCCGACGCATAAGGAAGCCGCGGCAGCGGATGCCAGCCGCACGACGGTGCGCACCGAGCCGAAGCTAACGGAAAAGATGATCTCGCAGTGGGCGCTCACCAATGCCCGCCTGGAAATGGCTTCCAAGCAGGTCAAGGCGCCGCGGTTCGTCAGCCAGACGATGCGCGCCCAGCCGACCGCCGTCTATGCCGAGGGCTTCAACGTCAAGACCGCTTCGGTCGACCCGGCCCGCTTCAGCGGCACGGCTGTGAACTTCATGGAAGTGCGCAAGTTCAACACGAACTGAGCCTGCCGATTACGGAATGTCGAAACCGCCGGAGCGATCCGGCGGTTTTTCTTTTTGCTGTTTCGATGGAGCGAGATGGCCGTTCCGCCTTGCGCGCAAAAGAAAAGCCGCCGGAAGGCCCGACGGCTTATCGAGATAGGCGATGTCGGCGGATCAGCCTTCCGGCGGCGACTCGATCATGCCGAGCGCGAGCAGGTAGGTGTCGAGGATTGCTTCCTCTTCCATGCGCTCCTGCTCGTCCTTCTTGCGCAGCGCCACGACTTTCTTCAGGATCTTGGTATCGAAGCCCATTCCCTTGGCCTCGCCATAGACGTCCTTGATGTCGTCGGCGATGGTCTTCTTTTCTTCTTCCAGCCGTTCAATGCGCTCGATGAAAGCGCGAAGCTGATCGCGGGCGACGCCATGAGCATCAGACATCGTGTTCTCCTGATTTTTCGGTGATCAATTTTGGATGCCAGTGACTGCCGCGAAGCGGCGTCACGGTCAAGCCTGTTCGCGGCCGCCCGAGCTATTTGTGTGGGTTGTTCAGTTCAAAAGCAGCCTTTTGCACAGGCGAGGCCTCGTTCTGGTGAAGATTCTTCCAGTCCTCATAGGACATGCCATAGACCATTTCGCGCGATTCGTCCCTGGTAACCGGGACACCTTCGGCCTCGGCGGCTTCGCGATACCAGTTCGACAGGCAGTTGCGGCAGAAGCCGGCCAGATTCATCAGATCAATGTTCTGAACGTCGCTGCGTTCGCGAAGATGTGCGACGAGGCGGCGGAAGGCGGCAGCTTCGAATTCGGTCTGTTGTTCCTTGCTGAGCGCGGTCATCTCGCTTCCTTTCGTTAAAATCGGGCCTTCGTTCAATAGGGGCCGGTGCGCGACAAATGAACGTCGTATCCGTGCAAGGCGGGATCGGCATTCATCGCCGCAAAGATCGGCGCCAGGCGTTCGGCCCATGCCGATATGCCGGTCTCGTCTGCGATCAGGTCCTGCCGCACTTCGAGCAGCGCATGCGGGATGCCTGTGATCATGCAATGGCGGTACATGGTATCGCCCTTCAGTGCGCCGTCATAGGGTTCGTTGTCGCCGACGGCGAGATCGGGGTCGGCGCGCAGCATGTCGAGCAGCGGGCCGACGGCGCGATGGTCGCTATCCCAAAGCACAGCGGCGTGCCAGGGACGGGGAATGCCTTTCCAGGCCGGCGTGAAGGAGTGCAGCGACAGCACCAGCGGCGCCCTGCCAGTGGCATTCGCCACGCTGTCGATCGTTGCGGCGACAGCGTCGTGATAGGGGCGATGGAAGGTTTCGATGCGGTAGTCCCATTCCTGCGGTGTGATCGGATGATTGCCTGATATGACGGCGCCGTCGGAGATCTTCATGATCAGCGTCGGATCGTCTTCGCCGCGATTCGGATCGATCAGCAGACGCGAAAAGCCGCCGAGCACGGCAGGAACGCCGAGCTTCGCCGAAAGCTGCCGCGTCAGGCCCTCGATGCCGATGTCATAGGCGATGTGGCGGGCGAAGGCCGCGTCGGGCAGTCCGAGCCGGCCATATCGCGCGGGAAGGCGGTTCATCGCGTGATCTGCGAGGATCACCATGCCTTTGTCATGTTTGCCGGATAGGATTTCGAAGGATTGGAAGTCGTCCATCAGGAATTGCCGTTCGTCATTGCGCCGTCGGGCGCAGTGATCGCATGCACCTGCGGCGGGTTCAAGCGTGGCAGGCGGGGAGAGGTTGAGCCGGACCCTCGACAGGTGGATTATGAAAGGAAATATAATCGATTAGCATTGCGTTGACTTTCGCTTGACGGCGGCGCAAGAAGACACGGATACGAATAACCGTGGAGCTATTTGGGAGCCGTGTTGATCCAAGCCGCGCCAAGTTTCCTCACGCGGTCCGGACCCCTGGTCCGTCTCGCTTTGTTCGCTCTTGCAGCCGCCATGCCGTTTTTCATCGCAGATGCCGCACGCGCCGATTTTCGCGTCTGCAACGGAACACAGAATCTCGTCGGCGTCGCGATCGGATACCGGGCCAAGGATGGCTGGGTGACGGAGGGCTGGTGGCAGGTGCCGGCAACGACCTGCGCCACGTTGATCGAGGGAGAATTGCAGTCGCGTTATTATTATCTCTACGCAGAGGACGCCGCCCGGGGAGGACGATGGACGGGTGACGTGCAGATGTGCGTGGCGGAAAACGAATTCAAGATCGCGGGTGTGCAGGATTGTTATGCCCGCGGTTACCAGAAGATGGGATTCAAGGAATATGATACGGGCCGCCAGGGTAGCTGGATGGTTCAGCTCTCCGACACCCCAGGGACGCAAGAAAGCCAGAATTGATGAAGCGTAATCGCAAAGTTAAAATCCTCGCCACCCTCGGGCCAGCCTCCTCCGAGGAATCGATGATCGAGAAGCTGCACCAGGCCGGTGCCGATGTCTTCCGCATCAATATGAGCCATGCGAGCCACGACCTGATGCGTACGCTTATTCAGCGCATTCGCTCGGTCGAGGCCCGCTCCGGCCGGCCGATCGGCATTCTCGCCGACCTGCAGGGACCGAAACTGCGTGTCGGCAAGTTCGTCGACAGCAAGGTAGATCTGAAACCCGGCCAGACCTTCACGCTTGACAACAACGAAGCGCTCGGCGATCAGAACCGCGTCTATCTGCCGCACCCCGAGATCCTGGAGTCGGTGCAGCCCGGCCACCGTCTGCTGATCGATGACGGCAAGCTCGCCCTGCGCGCAGAAAAATGCGACGGCAAGAGCATCGTCACCACCGTTATTTCGGGCACGCGCATCTCCGACCGCAAGGGCGTCAGCCTTCCCGACACGCTGCTCGGCGTCGGCGCGCTGACGGACAAGGACCGCGCCGATCTTGACGCCGTGCTTGCCACCGACGATGTCGACTGGGTGGCGCTTTCCTTCGTCCAGCGTCCCGACGACCTTGCCGAAGTGCGCAAGATCGCCCGCGGCCGCGTCGGCCTGATGTCGAAGATCGAAAAGCCGCAGGCTCTCGAGCGCATCGAGGAAATCATCGAGCTTTCCGACGCATTGATGGTCGCCCGCGGCGATCTCGGCGTCGAAATGCCGCTCGAATCGGTTCCCGGCATCCAGAAGCAGCTGATCCGCGCCTGCCGCCGTTCGGGCAAGCCGGTGGTCGTTGCCACCCAGATGCTGGAATCGATGATCTCAGCGCCGGTGCCGACACGTGCCGAAGTTTCCGACGTCGCGACCGCCGTCTTCGAAGGCGCGGATGCCGTCATGCTCTCGGCCGAATCTGCCTCGGGCGACTATCCCGTCGAAGCCGTCTCGACGATGGCGTCGATTGCCACCGCCATCGAGCGCGAGCCGCATTACCCCGGCATCATCTATGCCCAGCGTGCCCAGCCGGAAGCGACCGGCGCCGATGCGATCTCGCTTGCCGCCCGCCAGATCGCCGAAACGCTGAAGCTGTCGGCGATCGTCTGTTACACCTCGTCGGGCACGACAGGCCTTCGTGCCTCGCGCGAGCGTCCGCAGGTGCCGATCCTGGCGCTGTCGCCGATCATCAAGACGGCGCGCCGTCTTGCCGTCGTCTGGGGCCTGCATTGCGTCGTCACCCATGACGCGACCGACCTCGACGACATGGTCAACCGCGCCTGCCGCATCGTCGCGGACGAAGGCTTCGGCAAGCCGGGCGATCGCATCATCATCTCGGCCGGTGTGCCGCTCGGCACGCCCGGCGCCACCAACATGATCCGCATTGCCTATATCGGCTCCGACGGCCAGAGCGGCGTCTGATCCAATTGCATCCCTTCGAAAGCCCGCTGCCTGAGGAGAGGCGGTGGGCTTTTTCGTTGACGGATCGGCATTGCCAAGCTTGGCGGCGCGTGCAAGTTTCGGTCCCTAGGGCAGGGTTCGGAGGAGCATCATGGATATCGTCACGCTTCTGGCTTTTGCGGCCGTTTCCTTCGTTGGCATCGCGACGCCGGGGCCAACGGTGCTGCTGGCGCTGACCAACGGCTCTCGGCACGGTCTGCGCCGGGCCGTTGCCGGCATGATCGGCGCGGTGCTGTCCGATTTCGTGCTGATCGGCGCCGTCGCGATCGGGCTTGGTGCGCTGCTGGCGGCATCGGAATTCTGGTTCTCGATGCTGAAATGGGCAGGCGCCGCCTATCTCGCTTTTCTCGGCATCATGCTGCTGCGTTCGAAGGGCACGATCGATGCGGCGTTGAAGTCCGGAGCGCCTGCGAGTGCGACATCGCCCTTCTCGATCGGACTGAAGAGTTTTATGGTCGCGGCGACCAATCCGAAGGGCTACCTGTTCTTCTCGGCCTTCCTGCCCCAATTCATCGATCCGACCATGCCGCAGGCGATGCAATATATGCTGCTCGCCCTTGTCTTTGCCGCGCTCGATTTCCTCATCATGTTCGGCTACGCCTTCTTCGGCTCGCAGGCGGTGCGTTTCCTGAAAACCTCGGGCGCCATGTGGCTGGAGCGGGCCTGCGGTGGCGCGCTGCTGGCGCTTGCCGGCTCGCTCGCATTCTATCGCCGGGCGACCGTCTGAGTTCAGGGTCGAGCCAGGGATAGATGACCGACGCGATAGGCTTGCGTTTGTTCACCGATCTCGGAAATCTCCCGCCAGAGCCTGAAGCGCACCCGCGTCCAGGTCGTCGGTTCGAAGCCGGAGACGGAGGCGAGTGCGGCGCCTGTCGCAACGGCGGCTGTGGCCTCTGCGCTTTCGGTACGGCGGATATCGGCAAGCGGCGCGTAACGCTCCGTTTGCAGAATATGGCGTGTGGCGAACCGGGCTGAGGCGATATCAGGCGAGATTTCTGCCTGCCAGACGATCCACGTTCTCACCTGTGGCCAGCCGAAGGCGCTGGTGAGAGCCTCGAAACCTGGGCTGCACAGAAAGTCGCTTGCTCCTTCCGGCCTCCGCCAGAGATAGAAGGGCGCATAGAGATTGTCGTGGCTGCCGAACTCCCCCTTGCGGGCGCTGAGATAGGCCTTGAAGCCGAGATTGGGAAAGCCGTCGAGCATCGGCCCCTTGTCGCGGATGCGGCGATCGATGATCGACATGTCGTAATCGGCGGGCAGGGTGAAGCCGTACTGCATGGTGATCATGACTGTCCCTCCACCGGCTGCAGCCGTTTCCTCATTGCCTACCTCCAGCCACACGAAGCCGCCAGTCTGGGTCGGTCATCTGGGCAATGCCGTCGCCGAAGGACCAGTCTTCCGGTGCGCTGGTGCTGATGACGATCATCACATCCTCAGGCCGGAGGCCCGGCGATTGCGCCAGGAGATCGGCGAGCCGCCGATAGAGCGCAGCCTTCATCTCGCCGGTGCGAGGCCTGCCGATCGTGATCGAGATATAGACGAAATCGTCGGAGCGCGGGCCGGCGAGATAGCTGCGGTCGAAGATCAATTCGTTCTCGTCATGCTGGTGGATGGTCTGGAAGCGGTCGCTTTCGGGCACGTCGAAGGTCTCGACCAGGGCGCGCTGAATGTTGTCGGCCAGTGCCATGAGGTAGTCCGGCGACTTGCCTTTGCGAAGGGAAATGCGAACGAAGGGCATCGGAATCTCCATGGTTCGGGCCGTCGGTCGGCCTTGACAGCAGAACCATCGCACGGCACGATGATGCTGAAAATCAGAATTTTATGGATTAATGATCCTTAAAAACGGGATTATGAAATGCGACGGACGAACTTCGATCTCGACGTGCTTCGAACCTTTTCGACCGGCATGGAGCTTGGCAACTTCGCCAAGGCGGCCGAGCGGCTCGGGCGTTCGACCTCGGCAGTGAGTGCGCAGCTGAAGAAGCTGGAGGAACAGGCCGGCACGCCGATCTTCCGCAAGGCAGGGCGCGGGCTGGCGCTGACCGATGCCGGCGAGACGATGCTCGGTTATGCCCGGCGGCTGCTGGAGCTTAACGACGAGGCGGCTGCGGCCGTCAACAGCGTCGAGCTGGAAGGCTGGGTGCGGCTCGGCCTGCAGGAGGATTTCGGCGAGACCTTGCTGCCGGAGGTGCTTGGCCGCTTCGCGCGTGCCCATCCGAAGGTCCGCATCGAGGCGCGGGTGGTGCGCAATGCCGAATTGCTCGAGCGTGTCACATCAGGCAAGCTCGATCTGGCGCTTGCCTGGAGCGACGGCACACTGACGGCGCATTGCGAGCGGATCGGCGAAGTGCCGATGCGCTGGATCGGACCTTCCGAGGGGCAGCCGGGCTGGCAAGCCGCAAGCGGCGAGCCGATGCCGCTCGCTTCGCTGGAGGCGCCGTGCCTGCTGCGCAGCGCGGCGACCAAGGCACTTGATGAGGCGGGCATTTCCTGGCGGCTCGCCTTCGTCAGTCCCAGTCTCGGCGGTCTCTGGGCCGCGGCGGCGGCGGGCCTCGGCCTCACCATCCGCACGCCGATCGGCCTGCCGGCGAAGGTCCGGCCGCTCGCGCCGGAGACAATCGGCTTGCCGGATTTGCCGAAGCTCGGTTTGGTTCTACATCGGGCGGAAGCCGAACCGCAACCGGCTGCGGCCCGCCTTGCCGAGCTCGTGCTTCAGTCGGTGCATGGCGCGTTGCGCGAGGTGTTGGCTTGACATCTCTGCATTGACCCCTCGGGCGCAAGCCTGTAGCCTCGAACCGCTATGAAGACGTTCACCCTCAATATCGCTTCGGTCTTCTTCTTGAGCCTCTAAGGCTCTGCCTTCGGGCATCAGAAGATGCGGCCGCTGACCAGCCGTCGTGGCTGGCGCGTTGCCGTGGATGTAACCACCCTGCATCTGGCCAAGGAAAGGGCCGGCAGGTTTGGCGATAGAGAGATATGTCATGACATCAAATGTTTACCCGCCGGCACTGAGTGCTGCGCAGATCGAGCGATTCATCGAGGATGGTTTCGTCAGGATCGACGATGCTTTTTCCCGCGAATTGGCCAAGGAAGCTCGTGCCATCATGTGGCGCGATATTCCCTTCGATGCGGATGATCCAAGGACGTGGACGCAGCCAGTGGTGCGGCTTGCCGGTTATGGCGGCGGACCTTTCGAGAAAGCCGTCAACACGCCGGTATTGCATTCGGCCTTCGATCAGCTCGTCGGCACCGGGCGCTGGGAGCCGCGCAGTGGGCTTGGCAGTTTCCCGGTCCGCTTTCCCCATCCCGATGATCCCGGCGATGCCGGTTGGCATGTCGATCTGAGCTTTCCCGGCAAGGGTTCCGATCCGGACGAGCAGCGGGATTTTTCTGCCTGGCGGGTGAACATCACCTCGCGCGGGCGGGCGCTCCTCATGCTCTTCCTGTTTTCGGATGTCGGAGAGGAGGATGCGCCGACCCGTATCCGCGTCGGTTCTCACAAGGATATTGCTCGTCTTCTAGCGCCGGCGGGGGAAGCGGGGATGGCGCATCTCTGGCTGGAGCATGTGGGAGAAGACCGTCCGCTGGCGTTAGCGACGGGCCTGGCGGGCACGGTCTATCTGTGCCATCCGTTCCTCATCCATGCAGCGCAGATGCATCGCGGCAAGGAGCCGCGTTTCATGGCGCAGCCCGGCCTTGCACCCGCCGAACCTCTTCGGCTTGAACGGAAGGACGGCGCCTATTCGCCGGTCGAGACCGCGATCCGCCGGGCGCTTCAGGAGCAGTAGTCGGGACATGATGCATCCGGCCGCCGACAGCGCCGCGCGTCGTTTCAGACGCGCTAAGGACGCTGTAGCGCTTTGAATTGCTGCATAATTTTATCCTTAAATCCAATCCGATTTAAGGAATTAGGCAGCAGGCCGGGTGCATCAGATCTGCTGTTCCTGCACGGCGGCACGTCGAATTGCCTGGGGCGGCTGGCCAAAGGCGCGAAGGAAGGCGCGGCGCATGCGCTCGCGATCGGCAAAGCCGGTTTCGCGGGCAACGATATCGATCGGGTGGCGGCCCTGCTCCATCATCAGACGGGCCGCTTCCAGCCGCAGATTCTCGACGGCCTTGGCCGGCGATTGTCCGGTTTCGGCGCGGAAAGCGCGGCTGAACTGGCGGGGGCTGAGATGAGCGGCTTCCGCCAACTCCTCGACTGAAAGCGCCGATTTCAGATTGCTGCGGGCGTGAGCGAGCGCCTTCTGGATGCGGTCCGATTTAGGCTCCAGTTCCAGCAGGGCGGAAAATTGTGACTGGCCACCAGCGCGGCGATGATAGACGACGAGCTTGCGGGAAACGGCGCGCGCTACCTCGAAACCATGATCCTTCTCGACCATCGCCAAAGCCAGATCGAGGCCGGCCGTCATGCCGGCCGAGGTCCAGATGGAACCATCGATAATGAAGATCCGGTCCTCTTCCATCTTTATCTTGGGATAGCGGCTTTGCAGTTCGCGGGAGACATACCAGTGCGTCGTCGCGCGGCGGCCATCGAGGATGCCGGCTTCAGCGAGAAAGAAGGCACCGGTGCAGATCGAGGCCAGACGACGCGCGGCCGGCAGGGCTGCGCGGATGAAGTCGGCTTCTGCGGCATTCGGCAGCCTGATACCGGGCGCTCCTGCCACGATCAGCGTGTCGAGCTCGGGGTCGCCAAAGGCTTCCGTCTCCATCATCATGCCAAGCGAGTTGGCAATCGGCCCGCCATTTTCGGAGAGGTAGCGGATCTCGTAAACCTTTTCCTCAAGCTCGAGATTGGCGAACTCGAAGGCGGAGACGGCCGCCAGGCTCATGATCTGGAAGCCGGGATAGAGCAGAAAGCCGATTTGCTGCACGATCATCACCTTCGAAAAAGAGGATGTCCTGAAAAGTGGTATATATGACATTCAGGACGCACGCAATCGAGCGTAAGACTCTCCTCAAGCGCAAGGCATCGGGCCGGCGCATGCGAGGAGATAGATCATGATACAGGAACATATGGGCACGGCGCTTGTCACCGGCGCATCCTCGGGCATCGGAGCAGTCTATGCGCACAGGCTGGCAAAGCAGGGTTATGACCTGATCATCGTTGCCCGCAACGGTGAGCGGCTGAAGGCCTTGGCAAGCGGACTGACTGAGGAGACGGGCAGGACGGTCGAGACCGTTGTGGCTGACCTCGGCAACACGGCCGACCTCGCCCGTGTCGAAGGCGTGCTGAAGCAAGACCGGAGCATCACGCTTCTGGTCAACAATGCCGGCGTTGGCGGAACGGCGCCGCTGCTCGCCACCGATGTCGACAAGATGCAGAAGATGATCGAACTCAACGTGACGGCGCTGATGCGACTGACCTATGCCGCCGTTCCCGGTTTCGTTGCCCGCGGCGGTGGCACGATCATTAACATTGCTTCCATCGTCGCGATCGCGCCAGAGCGCCTGAACGGCGTCTATGGCGCCACGAAAGCCTTCGTGCTCGCCTTCAGCCAGTCGCTGAAGCATGAACTGACGGAGAAGAACATCCGTATACAGGCCGTGCTACCGGGCGCCACAGCGACGGAATTCTGGGGCATTGCCGGCACGCCGATAGAGCATCTGCCGAACGAGATCGTAATGTCGGCCGAAGACATGGTCGATGCCTCGCTCGCCGGCCTTAAGCAGGGTGAGTTCGCAACGATTCCGGCGCTTGAGGATGCAGGCTTGCTTTCTGCTTACGAGCAGGCGCGCCAGGCATTGATTCCGAACCTGTCTCGCAGTGTGCCGGCCAAGCGTTACAAGCTGGCATAATGGTTTGCTGACAAAAACCATCCGCGGCATATGCTGCGGATGGTTGGGGCACTTACCTCAACCGAAGCGTTCCAAGGCGGTGGAGAAAGTATCGGCATCGACGTTGCCGCCCGATGTGACGGCGACGATCGTGTCGCTTTCCAGGGCGTCGCCATGGAAGAGGGCGGCAGCAAGCGCAACGGCGCCGCCGGGCTCGACGACGATCTTTAGCCGTGTGAAGGCGAGTGCCATGGCGCGCAGCGCCTCCTCGTCGGTGACGACGATGCCGGCGCCGGCGAGGCGTTTGAGGATCGGGAAAGTGATGTTGCCGGGCTGCGGCGTGACGATCGCATCGCAGATCGAGCCTGATACCGCCGCGTTGCGTTCGATCTTGCCGGAGGCGAGCGAGCGGGTGGTGTCGTCGAAATCCTTGGGCTCGCAAGGGCGGACGCGAAAGCCGGGGGCGCTGGCTTCAAGGGCGAGCGCAATGCCGGAGGTCAATCCGCCGCCGCCGCAGGGAACGAGGACTTCGGCTGATGTCACGCCTTCCTCTTCGGCTTGTTCGGAGATTTCAAGACCGGTCGTGCCCTGACCGGCGATGACCAGCGGTTCGTCGAAGGGCTTGATCAGTGTCAGGCCGCGTTCGGCCGAAAGCCTCGCGCCGATCTCGTCGCGATCCTCGTTGACGCGGTCGTAAAGCACCACCTCGGCGCCGAAGGCGCGGGTATTGTCGATCTTCAGCTTCGGCGCATCGCTCGGCATGATGATCACGGAGGGGATATTGTGCAGCTTGGCCGCAAGCGCAACGCCCTGGGCGTGGTTCCCCGAGGAGAAAGCGATGACGCCCTTCGAGCGCACCGCCGGATCGAGGCCGGAGACCGCCGACCAGCCGCCGCGAAACTTGAACGAGCCGGAATGCTGCAGGCATTCCGCCTTCACGAAGAGACGCCGGCCGGCAATCTCATTGAGGAAGGGGGAGGAGAGAAGCGGCGTGCGCCTGATATGACCGCGCAGACGGGCGCGGGCTGCGACAATCATTTCAATGCTGGCCATTCGGGAATCTTTCTGCTTGCGGGTTCGCCCATGCATAGGGCGAGGCAAGGTAATTGTGAACGGCGACTTTGTCACGGTGACATGAATGGTGCCACCGCTGCGTCTTGAACCGCGTCGCGCTTCCGCCGACAGTTTGATCAGGCCATCCCCGAAGCGTCAGTAACCGCTTGCCGACCCTTCCACTGCGCGGCTATCCATGGCGCCGTTGTAGCGGGCGCCGCCACCCTTTTCGATGGCGGCAAGGCTTTTGCCGCCGACGAGGATGCCGGCGGCCTGGCCCCATTGCGGCGCGTCATTGCCGCCATCGAAGCTGTAGCCCATGGCGGCAAGCGTCTTTTCGGTATCGGGCGAAAGCGCATAGGGTTCGAGAAAGACTTTGTCGGGCTGCCATTGGTGGTGGAGGCGCGGGGCATTGACCGCCTGGCTGATATCCATGCCGAAATCGACGACATTGAGGATCGCTTCCAGTGTGATGGTGATGATGCGCGAGCCGCCGGGGCTGCCGATCACCATAAAGGGTTTGCCGTCCCGGGTGACGATTGTCGGGCTCATCGAGGAGAGCGGCGTCTTCTTCGGGGCGATGGCATTGGCCTCGCCCTGCACCAGTCCGTAGAGGTTCGGCACGCCGGGCTTGGAAGTGAAATCGTCCATTTCGTTGTTCAGCAGCACACCGGTGCCGGGCGCTACGACGCCGGCACCGAAGGAGCCATTCAGCGTATAGGTGACGGCGACCGCATTGCCCTCGTCGTCGATGATCGAATAATGCGTCGTCTCGTTGCTTTCCTTGCCGCCGAGCGGTTTCAGGTTCGCCGAAGTGCCGGCCTTGTAGGGATCGATCTTGGCGGCAATTTCCAGAGCATATTTCTTGTCGAGCAGCTTTGTGACCGGGTTCTCGACGAAGTCGGGATCGCCGAGTGCTGCATTGCGGTCGACATAGGCATAACGCATCGCCTCGACCATGATGTGCACGGTTTCGGCCGAGTTATAACCGAGATACGAGAGCGGATAGCCTTCGAGAACATTGAGGATCTCGCAGATGATGACGCCGCCGGAGGAGGGCGGCGGCGAGGAGATGATGTCGTAGCCGCGATAATTGCACTCGATCGGCTTCAATTCGCGCACGGCATATTGCTCGAAATCCTCTTTGGCGAGGATGCCGCCCTTGGCCTGGCTCGCCTTGACGATCGCCTCAGCGGGCGCGGCCCTGTAGAAGGCGTCGGGGCCTTTTTCGGAGATGCCTGCCAGGACCGAAGCAAGGTCCGGCTGCTGGAGTTTTTCTCCCGATGCATAGGGTTTGCCGTCCGGTTTCAGGAATATCTTTGCCGCCGCCTCATCCTTGGCGAGGCGCTTGGCGCTGCCGGCAAAGCTTGCGGCGTCGCCCTGTTCCAGCGTGAAACCCTCTTTGGCGAAGCGAAGTGCCGGCGCGATCAGATCCTGGCGCAATTTGGTGCCGTATTTCTCGCGCGCGGTCTCCAAGCCCATGACAGAACCCGGCACGCCGACGGCGAGATAACCGTCGAGGCTGGCGCGGGGCACGATATCGCCCTTGGCGTCGAGATACATGGCCTTGGTTGCGGCAAGCGGCGCGCGTTCGCGAAAATCGAGGAAGGTCTTGGTGCCGTCCTTCAGGCGGATGGTCATGAAGCCGCCACCGCCGAGATTACCGGCCGAGGGATAGACCACCGCCAGCGCATAACCAACGGCGACCGCCGCATCGACGGCGTTGCCGCCGCCTTTCAGGACCTCGACGCCGACATCGGTCGCCAGATGCTGGGCGGTGACGACCATGCCGTGCTCGGCTTCGACTGGCGCCGGCGAAGCGGCGAAGGCTGGAGTCAAGCTCAGCGAAAGTGCTGTGAAGACGGAGATCGTCCCGATATGCAGGCGGCCCATGATTTCCCCTCCTATGGACAATGATGGAAAAACATATGGGACTGCCTGGGCCCGAGGCAATGCAAGGGGTTGGCTTTAAATCATGTCGCGCAAAACTGTGCAGCGGCTTGCGACGACGACATGCGTAAAAACAAAAACTAAAGCGTCAGGAGTTCGGCGAGTTTCCGGTTGGTGTCGTCGTCAGAGCCGCGGTCGAAGGACATGCGGCCCTTGGCTGGATAGCGATACAATTCAACGTGCTACAGCGTGTTTTGCGCGTCTGAAAAGACACGCGGCGCAGCAGGCGCCAACGACGGCGCGGTTGCGACCGTCCGATCGCGTGAGGCGGCGGCAAGCCTCTCTTCGGCGTTGCGGGCGATTGCCTGCAGGTCGCGCGGCTTGCCTGATATCTTCTCCATGGCGGCGATGGCGACATCGGTTGCGAGGTAATCCGGCTTGTGGCCGACGCCCCTGACGGTAATGAGCTCGGAACCTGATATATCGCGGGCAAGGCCGCGCGAATGCAGGTGTTCCCAGACGATCTCGTCGCGGTCGCCTGTTATGATGACGGTCGGCGCGGTGATCTGCGAATAGAGCAGCGACTGCTCCTTCACATAGGCGAGCAGCCTTTTGAAGTCGGCTGCGTTGTTGTGGAAGGCGCTGGGGCGCAGCACCAGCGACGGACCGGTTTTTTCGATGTAGTCGGCCGGGCGAGGATTGGGACGGAAGACATTCAGCGTGCCGCGCTCCAGCCGGCTCAGCCCGAGCGGCACGACGATCGCATGGTTGAAGAGCCAGCCGACGATCGGCACTGTCGCCACGTGATAGTACCAGTCGATGCCGCCCGGCCAAGGATGGGTGGCGGGCGCGAGGAAGAGCAGGCCGGCGGTCTTGTCAGGATGGCGCAGGCCGAAGGCGGCGGTGATCGCGCCGCCGAAGGAATGGCCGACGATGATCGCCTTCTCGATGCCACGCTTCTCCATCAGCCTGGCGATCGCATCTGCCTGGCCGGAGGGGACGGCGTTCTCAGGGCCGCCGCGTTCGGAATAGCCATGACCGGGACGATCGACAAACAGCATTTCCGCTCGGCCTTCGAGTGCGGCGCGGAAGGCAACGACCTGGTCGAGCAGATTGCCGCTGGCACCGTGAATGAAGACCAGCGCCGGCAGATCCGCATTTTCGGGAGGTTCGATGTGGACGGCATTCATGCGGTAGCCGCCGACATCCGTCAGTTCGCCGATATTCGGATAGGCCTGTTCGAATTGCCGCGCCTTATAGGATGAGTAACCGATGGCGGCGGCGAGCGGGACGAGAAGAGCGGAAACTTCTGCAAGCATGATCTTAACGAGCGATAATTGCGGGATCACTTGCGGGCGGACAGACCGCTACATCGTTTCCCTCCATATTCCAAAATTGCGCGGCGCGATCCGACATCAAGGTTACCGGTCGAGAATCAGGTGCGGTTGCCGGCAAGTTTTTCCGCAAGCGTGTTGGCCTGTTCCTGCGCGGTGCGTTCGGCGGGATAGATATCGAGAAAACGCTCCCACGCCTTCAAGGTCAGCTGATCGTTGCCGGAATTGCTGAGGATCGCCGCCATGCCGGAGAGCGCGCCGAAATGGCGCGGCTCGAGATCGAGCACACGTTCGATGTCGGACATCGACTTGCGATAATTTCCCATGACGAAATTCAGCGTGGCGCGGCGGTTCCAGCTTTCGGCATAATCGGGCTTCAGCGCGATTGCCTCGTCGAGGAAATCGAGGGCCGCGGGGTTGCGCTTTTCCTCGATCGCCTTGTCGGCCCACTGCATCAGCAGATTGATGGTGGCGCTGCCGGAATCGTTCCATTCCATGCGGATTTCATTGGCGATGCCGCTGGCCTTTTCGGGATCGCGTTCGCGCTTCAGCTGGCTGAAGAGCTGGTCGATGTGCTGCTTCGGCGAAGAGTTGGCATCCGCCTGCTCGACGATGACGTCCTTTTTCGCGGCGGCAACGGGCTCTTCCGCGGCGGCGGCCGGAAAGGAGGAGGTGAGAAAAATGAGGGCGAGCGGCAGCGCCGCGAATGTCAAAGCAAAAAAGCGCATGGCGGACATATTAGCCCGCCAGCGCTGAAGATCAAACAAATTTGACGTGATCACCGCAGCGACCCACCGGATATATCCGCCGGCGCAAGCGCACGCGGCAGGGCGATCCGGACGCGCGAAATCAGCCCTGACGAGCCTTGAAGCGCGGGTTCAGCTTGTTGATGATGTAGATGCGGCCCTTGCGGCGAACCAGACGGTTGTCACGGTGACGAGCCTTGAGCGACTTGAGCGAATTCTTGATCTTCATTTTTCTGATCCGCGATCTCTATGGGGGAATTCACATTCGCCCGTATCTTTAACAATCAAAAGCGCGCCATCGGGCGCGCTGTTTAGGTGGGGAGCAGATACCTCTTCACCTTTTCCGTGTCAACCACATGAAGGTGTTTTTCCCAAGGCGTCGCGGTGTTTTCTCAGGCTAAAACCGGCGATTTCGGCGTCAAGGTGGTGACATGGCCCATCTTGCGGCCGGGGCGCCACTCGGTCTTGCCATAGAGATGAACCAGCGTATCGGGGCGCCGCAGCCAGTCGGGAACGGCAAGGATATCGTCGCCGATCAGGTTCTGCATGACGCAGTCGGAATGGCGCTCGGCATTGCCGAGCGGCAGGCCGGCAACGGCGCGGATATGCTGCTCGAACTGGCTGACGACGCAGGCGGCTTCCGTCCAGTGACCGGAGTTGTGGACACGCGGCGCCATCTCGTTGGCAATCAGACCGCCATCGGCAAGCACGAAGAATTCGATGCCGATGACGCCGACATAGTTCAATGCGGCAAGGATTTTCTCGGCCGATTGCCGCGCGGCGTCCGCCGCCGGCGCGGAGATCGCGGCGGGAACCGTCGAGGTGTGGAGGATACCGCTGCGGTGGACATTCTCGGCGGGATCGAAGCAGACGACCGTACCGTCGGTAGCGCGGGCAGCGATGATCGAGACCTCTCGCTCGAAGGCGACGAAGCTTTCGAGGATGAGCGGCACGCCGCCAAGTGCCGCATAGGCGCCATCCGGGCTGTCTGCGGCCGAGCGGAAAACCTTCTGGCCCTTGCCATCATAACCGAGACGGCGGGTCTTCAGCACGCCCTGGCCGCCGAAATCCTTCAGTACCGCCTCGAGATCGGCCTGGCTGTCGATCGCATGGAAGCGGGCAGTGGTTATGCCACAGCCGTTGAGAAAGCGTTTTTCGACGAGACGGTCCTGGGCGGCTTCCAGCGCCTTCGGCGGCGGATAGACGGGCACGCGCGCCGACAGCGTTTCGGCGGCTGCAACGGGCACGTTCTCGAATTCGTAGGTGACGACGTCAGAAATATCGGCGAGTTCGGCCAGTGCCGCCGGATCGTCATAGGCGGCGGTAATCTGCCGGTTGGCGAGCTGGGCGGCCGGGCAGTCTGCCTGCGGCTCGAGGATGACCGTGCGAAAATTCAACTTGGCGGCGGCAATGGCCAGCATGCGGCCGAGCTGGCCGCCGCCGATAATGCCGATCGTTCTTGCCGTCATAGATCGTCCATCGGGTATTCGGCGACGGCAGCACTCTGGCGCTCGCGCCATTCGTCGAGCCGGTCGGCAATTTCTTCGTCGGAAAGGGCAAGCACCGCGGCGGCGAGAAGGGCGGCGTTGACCGCGCCGGCCTTGCCGATGGCGAGCGTACCGACAGGAATACCGGCCGGCATCTGCACGATGGAAAGGAGGCTGTCCTGGCCGGACAGGGCTTTCGACTGGACCGGCACGCCGAAGACCGGCAGCGGCGTCATCGCGGCGGTCATACCCGGCAGATGGGCGGCGCCGCCGGCGCCGGCGATGATGACCTTGAAGCCCTCCGCGCGTGCGCCCTTGGCGAAATTGACCAGCCGGTCGACTGTGCGGTGCGCTGAAATGATGCGCGCGTCATAGGGAATTTCCAGCGCCTCCAGCGTGTCGGCGGCGTTTTTCATGGTCTCCCAGTCGGACTGGCTGCCCATGATGATGGCGACGGGTGGTCTGTCTGTCATCGTTGCTGCTATTCCCTCTCAGGCGATGATGTCAGGGATGATCTGATCTTCCAGCTTGGAGAGCTTGTCCTTGATAACGAGCTTCTTCTTTTTCATGCGCTGGATCCGCAGAGCATCGCATCCGGTCTGGATCATGGCGTTGATCGCGGCGTCGAAATCCTCGTGCTCCTGGCGCAGACGCGCCACCGTGAGCCTGATTTCCGCCTGTTCCTGATCGGCCATATGCATTCCCCGTTATCGTCCCTGGACCTTGTCCGATCTGGCGATGATTTCCGCAAGCTCCTATCACCAAATACAGGTAACGGCTAGTTAGTCTTGATCATGAAATTGCCATCCAGTCTTCATCTTTTGGCCTTCGACAAGCCTTCAAAAATGTGTCACAGTCCCGCCCGTTGACACCTTGATCCCCGACGATGTTGGCCGGGGAGGGTAAGAGGAAGGAAGGGTCATATGACTGTTCAAGCTCATCTTGAGTCACTCCAGAAAAAGCATGTCGCTCTCGAGGAGGAGTTGCACGCGCTCAGAACATCTCCCTCTATTTCCGATACGGAACTTGCCGAATGCAAGCGCCGCAAGCTGCGCATCAAGGACGAGATTCAGCGTCTTAAGTCATCCGTCCACTAGTCTTCCCAAGGGTCGCCGGGCGATCATCTTGCGCAACAAGGTAAATCCATCCATTCCACCAAAAATTTGCAAGAACCGGTGATTTGACACCATATTTGCGCCAGTCCGATGCATCCGGCATCGTGGCTGGCGCTTTTGGGTCGCCACATCTCACATCGCATTCCTTGTGATTTGCATCGTATTCCCAAATCTCATGGGAACGTGCATCAGGCCCAGAACTGATCCAGCCACAAATTGAGCTTGTCGAAGCCGCGGTTGTTGACCGTGTAGATGCGTTTGGTGCCTTCCGAGGTCACGGAAACGAGATTGCTGTCGAGAAGCGCCTTCAGGTGCTGCGAAACAGCAGGACGGCTGATCGGCAGGCCTTCGGCGAGCTCATTGACCGTCCGTGGCGCGCGACGCAATTCCTCCAGCAGAAACCGCCGGTTCGGATCGGCAATCGCAGAGAACGGGTCTGTGTTCGACATGGCGGCAACGCTACGTCAAACAGGCCGTGCCAGCAAGGAAATTGTGCATTGCAGCGTGCAGCCATTCAAAGTGCTACAGCGTCATTTGCGCTCTTGAAAAGACGCGCGGCGCTATAGGGCCGCTTACCAGCCAAGGCCCTCGCGCAGGATCAGGAAGGCGGCGATCAGAGCCATTGCATACATGAAGGGGTAGAAGATCTGTGGCTTCATCCGGCGCACGCACCAGGCGCCGGCAATGGTGGCGAGCGGGGCGAAGGGCAGAAGCGTTGCGGAGGTCGCAAGGTTCTGGGTGCCGAGTTGGCCGAGCGCGAAATAGGGGACCAGCTTGATGGCGTTGAGGATCGCGAAGAAGCGCACGCTGGTGCCGGTATATTCGCGTGGCTGCAATTTGAGCGGCAGGGCATAGATCTGGAAGGGTGCGCCGCCGGCATGGGCGACGAAGCTGCCGTAACCGGAGAATGTGCCCCAGAGGCTGGCTGCTACCGACCGCTGGCCGCGCGGTGGGGCCACCTTGCCGGCGCCTGGGCCGAAATTGCTCCAGAAATAGCGCAGGCAGAAGAGGATTGTCACCGCGCCGATGACGATGCGCAGCATGTTGCCCGGAACCAGCGCCGAGGTCGCCCAGCCTAGCGCAATGCCGAAGACGGCGCCCGGCAGCATGATCTTCAGCGTCGTCCAGTCGCCATGCTTGCGCCAGATGACGAGCGAGATGACGTCCATGAAGACCAGGATCGGCAGCAGGATCGCCGCCGCCTCGACCGGCGAGACGACGAGGGCGAGGAAGGGCAAGCCGATCAGCGACAAAGCGTCGCCCATACCGCCCTTTGCGAGGCCCACCAGCAGAACGGCGGGCACGGCGGCGTAGTAGAATGAAAAATCCTGCGGCATGCTTTCGACGTCCTCCTCTTGCAAGCCTCGTCTAACGGAACTACTCACACAAAACGAGTGCGGATCCCTCATTTCGAAGGGGAATTCGCAGGAAACGGAAAGACCCCATGACCGAACCGGAAAACCGCTGCCGCCTTGTGCTCATCGCACCTGATATCGCCGATGCCGATGAACAGGCAAAGATCGTCGCCGACGCGCTGAAGGGCGGCGATGTCGCCTCGGTGATCGTGCCGCAATACGGGCGCGACGACGGCACCTTCCAGAAACATGCCGAAAAGCTGGTGCCGTTGATCCAGGACGCTGGCGCCGCCGCGCTGATAGCAGGCGACAGCCGTGTCGCAGGCCGGGCGAAGGCCGACGGCCTGCACCTTTCCGGCAATGCGGAGGCCCTTTCGGAGGCGATCGACAAACATGCGCCGAAGCTGATCGTCGGCGGCGGCAACGCGGCTGACCGCCACCACGCGCTGGAGATCGGCGAAGTCAGGCCGGACTATATCTTCTTCGGCAAGCTCGACGGGGACATCAAGCCGGAGGCGCATCCGAAGAACCTGGCGCTCGGCGAATGGTGGGCCTCGATGATCGAGATTCCCTGCATCGTCATGGGCGGTACCGATCCGGCTTCGGCGCTCGCCGTCGCCGAGACCGGAGCGGAGTTCGTGGCGATGCGGCTGGCGGTCTTCGGCGAGCCCGCCCGGGCGCCGTCCGTCGTTGCCGAGATCAATGCGTTGCTTGACGAAAAAGCGCCACGGTTTGAGGATTGAAATCGCGCTCATGCCGATCCCGCCCGCCCGTCTTTTGAAATATCTCCTCGCCGGCATGGCCACCTTCCTTGCGGCCGGGCCGAATGTTGCCTTGGCGCAGGCGCCGGACAGCGTCATCAGCCAGCCGGACACGGGGCCGGCTTCGACCTTCCGCACCGACCGGCCTTCCAGCCCGGGCGTGCAACCTTCCGATGGTGTCGGCGTATTCGACCGCATGGGCGCGAAGCTGCCGGACCTGCCGCCGGAGAAGGATTACAAGGGGCCGATCGACGAGGCCTACGGCGCCTTCCAGCGCGGTTATTACCTGACGGCAATGGACAAGGCGCTGCCGCGCGCCCAGCTCGGCGATCCGGCGGCGCAGACGCTGATCGGCGAAATCCTCTCGCAGGGCCTCGGCGTCAAGAAGGACGTGAAAAGCGCTGCCTTCTGGTACGGCAAGGCGGCCGAAGGCGGCGATGCGGCGGCGATGTTCAAATATGCGCTGATCCTGATGGAAGGCGAGGGCGTGCCGCGCGACAAGGTCAAGGCCGACGACTACATGCACAAGGCGGCCGAAGCCGGCAATCCTTCGGCGGAATTCAACTGGGCACAGCTTCTCATCGCCGACAATCCCGGCGAGAAGGGACTGAGGCTGGCGCTGCCATTCTATGAGAAATCGGCCGAGCAGGGCATTGCCGACTCGCAATATGCCGTGGCGCAGATCTATGCGACGCTGAAGGACCTGCCGGAGGAAAAGAAGAAGCTCGCTCGCGAATGGATGGCACGCGCGGCGCGCGCCGGCTTCGACACGGCCCAGCTTGATCTCGGCATCTGGCTGGTCAACGGCGTCGGCGGGCCGAAGGATTACGTCAAGGGCTTCGAATGGCTGAAACTTGCCGCCAATGGCGGCAATGTCGCCGCGCAGAACAAGCTCGCCCATCTCTATATCAACGCGATCGGCACGGCGCCCAATCCGATCGAGGCGGCGAAGTGGTACGTGCTCTCACGCCGGGCCGGGCTCGCCGATCCGGCGCTCGAGGATTTCTATCTCGGCATCGAGGACACCCAGCAGAAGGCGGCGATCGACGCCGCCAACAAGTTCCGGCGGCGATAGCGACCGCTTGGCGACCCGGCCGACGAGGCGGACGGGCTATTGCATAATCCCTTAAATCTGAATCGATTTGGGCATTATGCTGCTACAACATCCTTTGCGCGTCTGAAAAGACGTGCGGCGCTGTCGCGTTCCAACCTAAAAAAGCGCATCGGCGAAGAGGTCTTCATCGTTTTCGGCTTTGGCGGTTTCGGCGGGAGCGGAGGTGCTGTCCTCGCTCGCCGGAATGATGCCGCGATGAATGCTGCGCTCCTGGACCATCGTATAGTGCTTGAAGATCTTGCGGTCGAGCGGCGCGATCGTCTCGGCGAGATCGGAGATGTCGGCGACATCGGTGCCGGCGACCCCTTCGAGCATATCGGCGCAGCCGGCAAGGACTTCGCCGAGATTATGCTGGAAATCGAGCTTGCCGATCAATAGGCTGATCTTGTTGGCGACCTCGCGACCGTTCTCGGCGAGCACCTTCAACTCGTTTTCCATCACGTTGGCTGCAGAGCGGATGTTGCCGACGGCCGAGGTCAGGCTTTCTCCGAGATTGCCGGCTCCGGCATCCGTGGCGGGGGCGACGCGCCCGGCCGCAGCTTCGAGCGCCGGCAGGCCGTTGACGATGGCGTCGGCGGAATCGTCGAGCTTGCCGGCGAAGATGCGCAGCTCGGCGGTGACGACGTTGATCGACTTGCCTTCCTCGCCGAGCCGGCTGCAGCGCAGGTTGGTATTCAAAGCCATATAGTGAATGTCGGTCTTGACGGCGCGGATGTTGCCGATCGCTTCGGAGAGCTTGGCGGCCGTACCGATCGTCGACTGGCTTACCTGGTCAGCCTGGCGGCTTGCCGTGTCGACCTGCTTGACGATTTCATGGGCGGCTGAAACGCTGGATTCCAGCGCGCGCATGAAGTTGCCGCCGGCCTCGCCACCCTCACCGCTCATCTGATCGCGCAGCTTGAGAATCTCCCGCATGTCGTGGTCGAAACTCGCGATCGTCTTGACGACGTTTTCGGAATCCCGCTGGAAATTTGCGCACATGTCGCTCATCTGCGCCGCTGTCAGATGGTGAATGACGTTCTGGAGGCGCTGGCGCGCGTCGGCATCGAGCCTCGCGCCATCCTCGCCGGCAAAAAAATCTTCAAGCAGCGAAAAGGTGGCCTGCACATGCTCGATGCGCTGGCGGGTGATATCGCCGATCTGCAGGGCAGACAGGGTCGAGGCGACCTTGCTTTGGACGGCGCGGGCAATTGCGCCGACCTCGCGGGCGATGACGCCGAGATCCTTGCGATGTCCGGCGATCTTGGCGGCATCATCGCGGAGCGCTGCCGCGACGGCCGGAACGGTATCGGCATAGCCCTTGGAAACACCGGCGCCAAAGGAGGCGGCGAGCTTGACCTCCTTATCGAGACTGTCGAGGTGCGTGGCGAAACGGTTGACCTCATCGGTGCCGGAATAGATGCGCTCCAGGATCTCCTGAGCGAAGCCGGCGAATTCGGCAAGGCCGGCACCGGTGATCTTCACGGTCACCGCGAAGGTTCTGAGATAACGCATCGTCTCCTGCATGTCGGCGACGTGCTTGCGCAGTTCCCTGCCGGTATGCGCCAGCGAAACGAGCGCCTGCTGCCGGTTTTCCTCGGTGACGGGCAGCGCCATCAGGCTCTCCACCGTGGCGCGGAGATCGGCGCTGGTGTCGCTCGCCTCCTTGTTGTCGAGCGTTGTGGTGACGCTCTCGAGCGAGTTCAACAGACGGTTGAGGACATCCATCACCGAGAGCAGCACGGTGCCGCCTTCGAGGAAACGTTCCTCGACCTGGCTCCGAGCAGATTCCAGGGTCTGGCTGATGTCCCGCCCTGATGTGTAGGCTGCAGCGTTCGGTGATACCAGAGCGTGTGCCACTTTTATACCTTTTCTTAATATACAGGCAATTCGACTCTATTTTTACGGGCAGGATGGAAACGTCCGGTAAACGCGCCGGGACTCGCCAGCGTTGTGATTAACGAAAGATGTTGATGGTGTGTCGGTGAAAGCCTAACGCTCGGCTTTATGATTCAACATATTGTTTTTATTTTATTTATTTCTAAATTTTGAGGGAAAAATACAACTTATCCCGGATGAGAATTGGGAGTCGCGGAACGTGCTATACGGCAGTTTCCTACAACCGCTGTTTACTCTGCATTAACGCTGCCGTGAGAGTCCTTTTAGGGTCATCAAGTATTTTTCTGGCCCAGGAGGCTGCATTGGATACTCAGAAACAATATTACGAATCTATAAATTTCCCGGAAGTGCTCACTATTCGTAACATGTCCGAACTATACTCAAAGTTTACTGATGAATTTCATAGTAATGATACAATCACCATCAACATTCCCGAAGGCGCGGAAGCGGATCTGAGTTTCGTTCAACTTATCGAATCCTCGCGCCGCCAAGCAAAGGCCAAGGGAAAGACGTTCAAACTTTCTTCTCCGGCCAGCGGCTCGGTGCTGAAGGTACTTGAGCGCGCCGGTTTCATCGAATCCTTCGATCGAGAAGACGCAAATTTCTGGTTGCATAAAGAGGTGACGTTATGAGTGCAAATATCCTGACTGTCGACGATTCCGCCAGCATTCGTCTGACCACCAAAGTCACGCTGACCAATGCCGGCTATAGCGTCACCGAGGCGGTCAACGGGGCAGAGGGCCTCGCAACGGCCAAGGGAAGCAGCTTCGATCTGATCGTGACCGATCTCAATATGCCTGTCATGGACGGGCTGACGATGATCGAGGAACTGCGCAAGCTGCCGGCGCAGGCCGGCGTTCCGATCATCTTCCTGACGACGGAATCGGACGCTGACCTCAAGGCGCGCGCCAAGGCCGCCGGCGCGACGGGCTGGCTGACCAAGCCGTTCGACCCGGAAAGCCTGGTCAAGATCGTCAAGAAGGTTCTCGGACGATGAGTACGCTCGATCCTGTCGCCGTATTCCGCACCGAAGCCGCTGAATGCCTCGAAGCGATCGAGGCCGGTCTTCTCGACCTGACCCATCAGCTCGACAATAAGGATCTCGTCGACGCCGTGTTCCGCGGGCTCCACACGCTCAAGGGCTCCGGCGCGATGTTCGGTTTCGAAGCGCTCGCCGCCTTCACCCATCATTGCGAAACAGCCTTCGACCGTGTCCGCAAGGGCGAGGTCGCGGCGACCAGCGAACTCGTGGCCGCCGTTCTCGCCGCCCAGGACCACATGCGTGCTCTGGTCGACCAGCCGGACGCCGATCACGGCGATACCGGGCATAAGCTTCTGGCGCAGCTGCAGGCTGCCGTCGGCGGCAAGGAAGCGGCGCCAGCAGCGGCGGCTGCTCCCACCCCCGCCGCCATTCGCGAGGCAACGGCGAAAAAGAAAAACAGCTGGCGCATCCGCTTCAGCCTGCCCGCCAATTCGATGGCCAACGGCACCAACCCGCTCGGCCTGCTGGACGAGCTGCGCGATCTCGGCGAATGCAACGTGCGCGCCAACACCTCGGCCATTCCGCCCCTCGACGAGCTCACTCCGACGGAACTCCACATTTCCTGGGACGTGACGCTGACCAGCGAGCAGGACCGCTCGGCGATCGACGACGTCTTCATCTTCGTGCTCGACGACATGGAACTTAGCGTCGAGGAGATCGACGGCGCGGCAGCGGCACCCGCAGCACCCGCCGCACCGGTCGAGGAAAGGGCAGTGCCCGCCCCGGTCGCGGCGGCATCGGCGCCGCCCGTTCCGCCGTCCGCCGTCCCGGAATTCCGTCCTGTCGAGGCGGTTCCGGCCAAGCGAGAGGCGCCCGCCGCCGTCAGCCAGGCGAAGGCGGCCGAGAATGTCCGCGTCCCTGCCGAACGCCTGGACGAGTTGATGGACCGTGTCGGCGAGCTCGTCATCGCGCAATCGCGCCTCAGCCAGCTCGCCAGCGCCAGTACCGATATCGCGTTGCGCTCCGTCTCCGAAGAAATTGAACGCCTCTCCGGCGAATTGCGCGACACCATGATGGTGCTGCGCATGGTGCCGGTCGCCACCCTCTTCTCCCGCTTCCGCCGCCTCGTCCACGATCTCGCTCGCGAGACCGGCAAGGTGATCGAACTGGTGACGGAGGGCGAGAGCACCGAAGTCGACAAAACCGTTATCGAACGTCTGGCCGATCCGCTGGTGCATCTGGTGCGCAACTCGATCGATCACGGCCTCGAAATGCCTGCCGACCGCCTTGCCTCCGGCAAGAACGAAGCCGGCACGGTGACGCTTTCGGCCCGTCAGGCCGGCGGCGAGGTGATCATCGCGATCAAGGACGACGGCCGCGGGATCAATCGCGAACGGGTTCGCGCCAAAGCGGAATCCTCCGGCCTCATCCAGCCCGGCCAGCCGCTTTCCGACTCCGAGCTGCTGCAGCTGATCTTCGCCCCCGGCTTCTCGACGGCAGCCGCGATCACCAATCTGTCCGGCCGCGGGGTCGGCATGGACGTGGTCAAGAAGACGGTCGAGGCGCTCCGCGGCGCGATCGACATCGTCAGCGTGCCGGGACAGGGTTCGGAAGTGTCGCTGCGCATCCCTCTGACGCTCGCTATCATCGACGGCCTGCTGGTGCGCGTCGGTTCCGGCCGCTACGTCATCCCGCTTTCGGCGGTCGAGGAATGCCTCGAACTGTCGCTCGAGGAAGATCTTCGCTCGCGCGGCCGCAGCTTCATCTCGCTGCGCGACAGCCTGGTGCCGTTCCTGCGCCTGCGCGACCTCTTCCGCACCGGCACCAAGCCCGATGTGCATCAGAAGGTCGTCGTCATCTCGACCGGCACGGAGCGCGTCGGCCTGGTCGTCGACCAGATCATCGGCGACCACCAGACGGTCATCAAGTCGATGTCGAAACTGCACAATAACGTCGCGACCTTCTCGGGCGCCACCATTCTCGGCGACGGCAGCGTCGCTCTCATTCTCGACGTCGGGCACCTGGTGGCCGCGGGTCAGCAACAGGAGGCGCAATTGCGCGTAGCAGGATGAGTGCAACAGCAGCAGCCGAACGATTTGACAATCACTGGAACTATGCCGAGGAAGTCGAGGTCCTGACCTTCGATCTCAACGGCGAAACCTTCGCGCTGGAAGCGGTCATCGTCCAGGAAATCCTGGACCTGCTTCCAGAGACCGCGGTGCCGGGCAGCCAGCCCTTCGTCGCCAGCGTCATCAACTTTCGGGGCAAGGTCATTCCGCTCGCCGATCTGCGTCTCGCCTTCGGGATGGAAGCAGCAGAGGCGACGATCGACAGCCGCTTCATCGTCATCGAGATCGATCTGCAGGGCGAGCAGACGCTCGTCGGCCTCAGGACAGACAAGGTGAACGAGGTGACGACGCTTGCAAAGTCCGCCAGCGAAGCGCCACCGAGCGTCGGCATGCGCTGGCGCGCCGACTACATCAACTGCCTGGTGAAGAGGGGCGGAGAATTCATCATTCTCCCCAATCTGCAGGCGATCTTTTCATCGAGGCACGATGCGGCGGGAGCCGTCAATTGACGCTGGATGAATTCAACGAGGGGTTTGGACAATGCGACTGACAATCAAGACGAAACTGGTGACCGCGTTCACCTTCATCATTCTGATGCTCGTAGGCACCGCC
This sequence comes from Rhizobium sp. BT-226, assembly GCF_025847085.2. Lineage (NCBI taxonomy): Bacteria > Pseudomonadati > Pseudomonadota > Alphaproteobacteria > Hyphomicrobiales > Rhizobiaceae > Rhizobium > Rhizobium sp. BT-226. The sequence continues at coordinate 239,295 of NZ_JAOYTI010000006.1, forward strand.
GCTTACGGCATCTTCAGCCTTGGATCGCTCAACGACACGATCGATAAGCTTCTCGCCGGCCCGGCAGCCCGCCTCGATCTGGCGCAGCAGATCAACATTGCCCAGCTCGAGGAGATCCGCCAGCAGAAGAACCTGCTCACCGCCCGTACCGCCGAGGAGACGGCCGGCGCAATCGCGAAGAGCAATCAGGCCCGCAAGGACTTCACCGACGCCTTCAACCAGGTGTTGGAACTCGCCACGGAAGAAGGCAAGGCGCGCTGGGCGCGCATCGCCGAACTTTCCAAGACCTTCACGGCAGCCGACGATCAGATCCGGGAATATATGAAGGCCGGCAATGCCGAAGGCGCGAATGCCGTTTCCGTCACGACGGCGCGGGTCGCTGCCAACGACATCGACTCGACGCTCAGTGAAGTCCTGGCACTTGAAAAGCAGCGTATGAAGGCTGCCGACGATGGCGCCGAAGCGCAGTACACGACGACGCGCACAATGATGGTTGCGGTCGCCGCCGTCGCCCTGCTGATTGCTGCCGTCACCGCGTTCTGGATCGCCAGCACGATCAGCAAGGGTCTTAGCCGGGCCAATATCGTGGTGCGCGAAGTGTCGGAAGGCGATCTGACGAAGATGGCCGACATCACCAGCCGTGACGAAATCGGCGAACTTCTGGGCAACGTCAATACTATGATCGAACGCCTGCGCGGCGTCGTTGCCGACGCACTGTCGGCCGCCGACAACGTCTCTTCCGGCAGCCAGGAACTTTCGGCGAGTTCGGAACAGGTATCGCAGGGCGCAACCGAACAGGCAGCGTCGGCCGAAGAGGCTTCCGCCTCGATGGAACAGATGGCCGCCAACATCAAGCAGAACGCCGATAACGCTGCCCAGACAGAAAAGATCGCCCGCCAATCGGCCAAGGACGCGGAGATGAGTGGTGAAGCGGTGACGCGTGCTGTCGACGCCATGCGCACGATTGCCCAGAAGATCGGCATCGTCCAGGAAATCGCCCGCCAGACCGATCTGCTGGCTCTGAATGCTGCCGTCGAAGCCGCTCGTGCCGGTGAACATGGCAAGGGTTTTGCGGTCGTCGCCTCCGAGGTGCGCAAGCTTGCCGAACGCAGCCAGTCGGCGGCGGCCGAAATCAGCTCGATGTCGAGCGATACGGTGAAGGCTGCCGCCGATGCCGGCGACATGCTCGGCCGGCTGGTGCCCGACATCCGCAAGACGGCGGAACTGGTTTCCGAAATCAGTGCCGCCTGCCGCGAACAGGATATCGGCGCCTCGCAGATCAACGAAGCGATCCAGCAGCTCGACAAGGTGACGCAGCAGAACGCCGGCGCCTCCGAGCAGATGTCGGCAACTTCCGAGGAACTCGCCTCCCAGGCCGAAGAGCTGCAGACGTCGATCGCCTTCTTCAAGGTTGATACGGCAGGCAGCGTGCGGTCCGGCGCCAACAAAGCGCAGCCAAAAGCTTCGGCCAAGGTGAAGGCCCCGGCCGCTGTCCGTAAAGCTGTCCCGCAGGCCCAGAGCCAAGGCCGCGGCCAGACGATTTTGGCTCAACAGCAGCGTCTCAAAGGCTTTGCTCTCGATATGTCGATGGGTGGTCCAGACGCCAGCGACGACGAGTTCAGGGAGAGCGCATAAGCGTCTCCTGGGGAAAGCGCTTGAGCGCCTTCGCCTCAAAGTGATCCCTCGGGCTGCTCCGGCGGCCCGAGACGGGAATATCCCCCAACGCATGTAGGCGTTGGCGCTGCGATCGATAGATGTCCGGCTGCCGGGAAGTGAATGTAGTCGCTTTCCCCCTTTTCAGACACATCACTTTCAAGCTCGACGCCCCACCGATGGGACGTGTCGCTATCCATTCGTTTTTACCGCAAATAGGGGTATCATATGCGTTTCACCATCAAGCTCAAACTGGGTCTTGCCTTCGGCATCATGACGCTGCTGCTGATCGGCATCGCGGTTTATGGAAGCCTCAGCCTCGGCACCTTGAACGAGGCAAGCGGCAATATGATCGACGGCCCGATGCGCCGCCTGGAACTGGCGCTGAGCGCTAATGTTGCCGAAGTCAACGCCATCCGCGCTCAGAAGAACGCTCTGCTTTCCGCGGATCCCGATGCAGCTGCCGGTTTCTACAAGGAAGCCGACCAGAACTTGCAGGCGATGTTCGATGCCGTCGACGCCGGCCACGCCATCGCTTCGCCTGAAGGCAAGCCCTATTGGGAAAAGCTGCAGACGATCGGTGCGAAATTCCGCGACAGATCCGCAGAACTGCAGCAGCTCGACGCCAGGGGAGATCAGGCCGGTGCACTGGCGCTGTCGCTCGGTGACCTACGCACGATGACGAACGACATGGGTGATGCGATTGCCGCACTCATCGAGATCCAGCGCAAGGGCATGAAGGCGACCGATCAGGCGAACACGGATCTTTACAACTCGACGAAGCTGATCCTCAGCACCGCTTCCGGCATCGCCGTGCTCGTGGCTCTCGGCGCTGCACTGTGGATCACGCTCGGCATCAACAACGGTCTGCGGAAGATTACGACCGTCGCAAACGCCGTCGCAATCGGCGACCTCAACCAGAAGGTCGATGTCAAAACCAACGACGAGATCAAGGATCTCATCGATACGGTCAATGCCATGACTGCCAACCTGCGCGCCACGGCAGCACTTGCCGATCAGATCGCCATGGGCGACCTCAGCACCGATGCCAAGCCGCTCTCGGACAAGGACACGCTCGGCATCGCGATGCAGAGCATGATCTCCAACCTGCGCACCACCGCCGGCATCGCCGATCAGATCGCGAACGGCGACCTGACGGTGTCTCCAAAGCCGCTCTCCGACAAGGATGCACTGGGCATCGCGCTCGAACAGATGGTCGAGCGCCTGCGCGGCGTCGTCGCCGATGCGATCTCGGCCGCCGAGAACGTCTCATCCGGCAGCCAGGAGCTTTCGGCAAGCTCCGAGCAGGTGTCGCAGGGCGCCACGGAACAGGCGGCTTCCGCCGAAGAGGCCTCGGCCTCGATGGAAGAGATGGCTTCCAACATCAAGCAGAACGCCGATAACGCCGCCCAGACCGAAAAGATTGCCCGGCAGTCGGCCAAGGATGCGGAAGCCAGCGGCGAAGCCGTCTCCCGTGCGGTCGACGCCATGCGGACGATCGCCCAGAAGATCGGCATCGTCCAGGAAATCGCTCGCCAGACCGATCTCTTGGCTCTCAATGCGGCTGTGGAAGCAGCACGCGCCGGTGAACACGGCAAGGGTTTCGCGGTGGTCGCCTCGGAGGTGCGCAAGCTTGCTGAACGCAGCCAGTCGGCTGCCGCCGAGATAAGCTCAATGTCGAGCGATACGGTGACGGCGGCCCAGGAAGCGGGCGATATGCTCGGCCGGCTGGTGCCGGATATCCGCAAGACGGCCGAGCTGGTTTCCGAGATCAGTGCTGCCTGCCGTGAACAGGATATCGGGGCGGCCCAGATCAACGAGGCAATCCAGCAGCTCGACAAGGTGACGCAGCAGAATGCCGGCGCCTCCGAGCAGATGTCGGCAACCTCGGAGGAACTCGCCTCCCAGGCTGAAGAGCTGCAGACGTCAATTGCTTTCTTCAGGGTCGACATGGCAGGCGGGCGCCGCGAGCGCGCACCGGCTACAAAACTCACCGTTCGCAACCGGGCTCCGGCCGCACCGCGCAAACCGGCTGGCAAGGCGCCTGCCAATACGGTCGCCGGCCAGCAGGCCCGCGTGAAGGGCTTTGCCCTCGATATGTCGATGGGCGGTCCCGATACGACCGATGACGAGTTCCGTGAAAGCGCATAGGGCTTTTCCGATGCCGAAGCGGGGGGCCGCGGTGGATAGCGGCCCTCGATTGAACCGGTGCATGGACGCACCTGGTCATGCCGGCTCCGCCGGTGACGCATGAAGCGTTTTTACGACGGCACGATGTGCGATCTGGCGGAATATCCGCCGCGGTACTAACGGGGGTTTGAAATGCGCTTCACAATCAAATTAAAACTGAGCCTAGTGTTCGGTTTCATCGTTCTCCTGACCTGTGCGATGGCCGGTCTTTCGATCTATAATCTCTCGTCGCTGAACAGCGAGATCTCGATCATGGTTGCCGGTCCGGTCGCCAATCTGCGCGATTCCGGCGATCTCTCCGATGCCGTGATGCGCTCGATCCGCGCCGAAAAGGATGCGATCATCAACACCGATCCGACCAAGATCGCCGGTTATGTCGATGAGATCTCGCAGCAGCGCGAGCAGATCAAGACATTGCAGGCTCGCCTCGCTGCTTCGGAAGACCCTGATATCAGGAATGGCATGGGCCAGTTCGGCGATCTCTACGGCAAGTGGACAGCGCTGCAGGATCGCGTCGCCGGTCTCGCCACGCAGAACACGACGGAGTCCAACACTCAGGCCGGCGTCATCTCGATGGGCGAAGGCCAGCAGGTGACTACCCAGCTACTCGGCATCCTCACCAAGCTGAACGACACGGTGACCGGCAATGTCGCCGAAACCGACGCCGCCACCAACGACCAGTATGCGCACTCGCGCAATCTGCTGGTCATGATGACGATCGGCCTGATCATCGTCTCGTCGGCAGCAGCGATCTGGATCCTGCTCAACATTTCGCGCGGCTTGAAGCGCGCCGTCAACCTTGCCGATGCCGTCAGCATCGGCGACCTCGAACAGACTATCGAGCACAAGAGCAACGACGAGATCCGCGATCTCGTCCATTCGATGAGCCGGATGACGGCGAACCTGCGCACTACCGCAACGATCGCCAACCAGATCTCGAACGGCGACCTGACTGTCTCTCCGAAGCCCCTTTCGGAGAAGGATATGCTCGGCATCGCGCTGGAGCAGATGGTTGAGCGCCTGCGCGGCGTCGTTGCCGATGCGATCGCCGCCGCTGAGAATGTCTCGGCCGGCAGCCAGGAACTGTCCTCGAGCTCCGAACAGGTGTCGCAGGGCGCCACCGAACAGGCGGCTTCGGCCGAAGAGGCTTCCGCCTCGATGGAAGAAATGGCCGCCAACATCAAGCAGAACGCCGATAACGCTGCACAGACAGAAAAGATCGCCCGCCAGTCGGCCAAGGACGCGGAGATGAGCGGCGAAGCCGTCTCTCGCGCTGTCGATGCGATGCGCACGATTGCCCAGAAGATCGGCATCGTCCAGGAGATCGCCCGTCAGACCGATCTGCTGGCTCTCAATGCCGCCGTGGAAGCGGCACGTGCCGGCGAGCACGGCAAGGGCTTCGCGGTCGTTGCCTCCGAGGTGCGCAAGCTTGCCGAGCGCAGCCAGTCGGCGGCTGCGGAAATCGGCGCGATGTCCGGTGATACTGTCAAAGCCGCCCAGGAAGCGGGCGACATGCTCGGCCGGCTGGTGCCCGATATCCGCAAGACGGCGGAGTTGGTCTCCGAGATCAGCGCTGCCTGCCGCGAACAGGATATCGGCGCTTCGCAAATCAACGAAGCGATCCAGCAACTCGACAAGGTAACGCAGCAGAATGCCGGGGCCTCCGAGCAGATGTCGGCAACCTCAGAGGAACTGGCCTCCCAGGCGGAAGAACTGCAGACATCGATCGCCTTCTTCAAGGTCGACATGGCAGGCGGGCGCCGTGAGCGCGCACCGGCCGCCAGGACGACTGTCCGTAGCCAGGCTCCGGCCGCTGCCGCCCGCAAGCCTGCGCCCAAGAAGCCGGCTGCCAATAGCGTCGCCGGCCAGCAGGCGCGGGCGAAAGGCTTCGCTCTCGATCTCTCCATGGGCGGTCCCGATGATGGGGACGCCGAGTTCAAGGAAAGTGCATGATCATGGCCACGACATCTCTGGAAGCGCAATTCGTGACCTTCAGCCTCGGCGACGAGATCTTCGCCGTGCCGGTTGAGGTCGTGCGGGAAATCCTCGACTATGCGGAAGCTTTCAAGATTCCGAATGGTCCTGACTATCTGCTCGGCCTGCGCGATGTGCGCGGGCAGGGCGTGCCGACGATCGATCTTCGCTTGAAGCTCGGCATGACGAAGACCGTGCCGACGCCGCACACGCGCGTGCTCGTCCTCGATGTGCCGATGGAAAGCCGGCTGCTGACGCTTGGCCTCGTCGCCGACCGCGTCTTCGAGGTCACACCGTTCCGGCGCGAGCAGATCGAGGCGGCGCCTGATATCGGCGTGCGCTGGCGCTCGGACTATATCGCCGGCGTCGTTCGCCGTGAAAACGGCTTCGTCGTCATCATCGATCTTGCACGGCTGCTGTCGCGCGAGGACGCCTCGGCACTGCAATCAGCGGCCTGACCGCGTATCAACCTGGAGTACTGCGTTCTATGGGTATGGCAGCAGCGGTGGAAACCCAATTGCCGGGCGACCGGATCAGCAAGCGCAATTTCGACAAGCTTGCCCGGTTCATTTACGACTATAGCGGCATCAAGATGCCGCCGACCAAGCTGACGATGCTCGAAGGGCGGCTGAGACGCCGCCTTCGTGCAACCAACCACGCGACCTTCGACGATTATTGCGACTTCCTGTTCAATGACGATGGCCTCGCCCAGGAAACCGTCTACCTGATCGACGTCGTGACGACGAATAAGACCGACTTCTTCCGCGAAGCCAAGCATTTCGACTATCTGCAGAGCGTGGCGTTGCCGGCGATCGCCAACAGCGGCGTGCGGACCATCCGCACCTGGAGTTCGGCCTGCTCGACGGGGGCGGAACCCTACACGATGGCGATGGTGCTGGCAGAATTCGCCGAAGGCCGCAACGACGTCTCCTACAGCGTGCTGGCGACCGACCTTTCCACCGACGTGCTGCAGACGGCGCGGCGGGGCATCTACCCAGAAGATTTGATCGCGCCTGTGCCGCGCGATCTGCAGCGCAAATATGTGCTGACGGCCAAGCAGCCGGGTCGGCGGGAGGTGCGCATCACGCCGAGATTGCGCAGCAAGATCGGTTTTGCCCGCATGAACCTGATGGACGAGAAATACGCGATCGGCGAGCCGATGCACGTTATCTTCTGCCGCAACGTGCTAATCTACTTCGACAAGCAGACTCAGGCCGGTGTTCTCAACCGCCTCTGTGATTGCCTGGCGAAGGGCGGCTATATGTTTATCGGCCATTCTGAATCAATCACCGGCTTCGATCTGCCGTTGAAGCAGGTCTCGAATACGGTGTTTCAGCGTATCTAAAGCGCATCGCGTCATCCCAAAACCGCTGCGCACTTCTGGACGGCATGCATTAGGGGCATTCATGGCTAAGAAAATCCGCGTTCTCATCATCGACGATTCCGCCAGCATCCGCCAGACGCTGACGCATGTGCTGGAGCAGGATCCCGATATCGAGATCATGGCGGTTGCATCCGACCCCTTCATGGCGGCGCGGAAGCTGCAGGAAGAGATCCCCGATGTCATCACGCTCGATGTCGAGATGCCGCGCATGGATGGCATCACCTTCCTGCGCAAGTTGATGTCGCAACGGCCGATCCCTGTCGTGATGTGTTCGTCGCTGACGGAGGCGGGATCGGAAACGCTGCTCCAGGCGCTGGAGGCCGGTGCCGTCGACGTCATCCTGAAATCGAAGATCGGCGCCGCCGACAGCCTTTCCGACGACGCGATGCGTATTCGCGAAGTCGTCAAGAGCGCTTCGCATGCACGGCTTTCCAACGTCCGCCGCGCCGCAGGAACCATCCGCTCGGCCTCAGTGGAAGGGCCGGCCAAGAAGCTAACGGCAGATGTGATGCTGCCGCCGCCGACGGGACGGGCCATGGCGAAGACGACCGAGATGGTCGTCTGCGTCGGCGCCTCCACCGGCGGCACCGAAGCGCTGCGTGAGTTCCTGGAGGAACTGCCGGCCAATGCGCCTGGCATGGTGATCGTCCAGCATATGCCGGAGAAATTCACTGCCGCCTTCGCCAAGCGGCTGAACGGGCTCTGCGAGGTCGAGGTCAAGGAAGCCGTCGATGGCGATCCGGTGCTGCGCGGCCATGTGCTGATCGCGCCAGGCGACAAACATATGCTGCTCGAACGCCAAGGTGCGCGCTACTATGTGAGCGTCAAGACCGGGCCGCTGGTGTCGCGACACCGGCCTTCCGTCGACGTGCTCTTCCGCTCGGCGGCGCGCTCGGCCGGCTCGAACGCCATGGGCATCATCATGACAGGCATGGGCGACGACGGCGCGCGCGGCATGCTGGAAATGCATCAGGCCGGGGCCTACACGGTGGCGCAGGACGAGGCGAGTTCGGTTGTCTTCGGCATGCCGAAGGAGGCGATCGCCAAGGGCGGCGTCGACCGTGTCCTACCGCTCGACCAGATCGCTCGCGAAGTGCTGATGACGCAGCAGAAGTTCTGAGATCGTTTCAACGGAACGCAAGAAAATGGACGGCCTCGGAAGATGTCGCCGATTTATCCGTTCAGCATAACCGGCGGTTTTTGGCGCCGCAGGGCAGCCATGCGTGCCTCCCCTTGAAATTTCCCTGATTTTGTGGTCTTGAGGCCTCCAATCTTCGCAGCGCTGCCTGTCATGCATGTTCAGGGACACTTCCCGCCCCTGGCAGCGCGCGCGCCCCGTATCAGTCCCAAGGAAAAATGCGCCGATGGCCCGTTCAGCTCTTCTCAATGTCATGGTTCAGGCTGCCCTCAAGGCAGGAAAGTCGCTGGGACGTGATTTCGGCGAAGTGCAGAACCTGCAGGTTTCCGTGAAGGGACCGGGCGATTTCGTTTCCACCGCCGACCGCAAGGCCGAAAAGATCGTCAGGGAAGAGCTGCTCAAGGCGCGTCCGACCTATGGCTTCCTCGGCGAGGAAAGCGAGGAAATCAACGGCACCGACGGCGCGCATCGCTGGATCGTCGACCCGCTCGACGGCACGACGAACTTTTTGCACGGCATCCCGGCCTTCGCTGTCTCGATCGCGCTCGAACGCAATGGCGAGATCGTTGCCGCCGTCGTCTTCAATCCGGCGACCGACGAGCTCTATACTGCCGAGCGCGGCGGCGGCGCCTTCCTCAACGACCGGCGGCTGCGGGTCGCTGCGCGCCGGGCGCTGTCGGATTGCGTTATCGGCTGCGGTGTGCCGGCGCTGGGCAAGCGCAATCACGGCAAGTTCCTGGTCGAGCTTCGCCACGTGATGGGCGAAGTGGCGGGCATCCGGCGCCTGGGCTCGCCGACGCTCGATCTTGCCTATGTCGCGGCCGGTCGTTTCGACGGTTTCTGGGAAGCGGAGCTTGCGCCCTGGGACATGGCCGCCGGCATCCTGCTCATCCGCGAAGCCGGCGGTTTCGCCACCGACTGGGACGGCGGCGCAACGATGCTCGAGAGCGGCACGATCGTCGCCGGCAACGAGCTCATCCACAAGGCGTTGATCGAAGTCGTCAAGCGGCCGGTTCCCGCCAAGTGATCGAACGAAAATCTGGCTGTTGTAAAGTCACGGTTTTCTCCCCGGCATACTTCAATTCGGCACAATGTTGCTCTAGTCTCCGCCAGCAGGGAATCCGGAGGCTGCGTAACCTATGGAAAATGTGAATGTGGCGGAGATCGGCTCCACCGAAAAGACGGCGGGCACTTATGCCCACAGGCTTTCGAGCCCCATGCCCTTCCTCTGGACGATGCTGCTTTTCCTCGTCATCGTCGGTTTTATCGCCGCCATCCTCTTCCGCCAGACGCAGACCGCCTTCATGCACAATCCGGGCCTCAACGGCCTGATCGTCGGCGTTCTCGCGGTCGGAATCATCCTTGTTTTCAACCACGTACTGGCGCTTCGCCCCGAGGTGCGGTGGTTCAATTCGTTCCGCGCCGCCGGCAGCGCCGACAAGGTCAACCGCAATCCGCGGCTGCTTGCGCCAATGCGGGCGCTGCTCGGCAGCCGCAAGTCCTCAGTGGCGCTGTCGACGACGGCGCTGCGCTCGATCCTCGATTCGATCGCCACCCGCCTCGACGAATCGCGCGACGTTTCGCGCTACCTGATCGGCCTCTTGGTCTTCCTCGGCCTGCTCGGCACCTTCTGGGGCCTCATCGGCACGATCGGTTCGATTAGCATCGTCATCCAGTCGCTCGATGCCGGCTCGAACGGCACGGGGGACGTGCTCTCGGCGCTTAAGGAAGGGCTCTCGATGCCGCTTTCGGGCATGGGCCAGGCCTTCTCCTCTTCGCTGCTCGGCCTTTCCGGTTCGCTCATTCTCGGCTTCCTCGACCTGCAGGCCGGCCGCGCGCAGAACCGCTTCTACATGGAGCTGGAAAACTGGCTGTCCTCGGTCACGGATGTCGGCTCCGATCTTGCTCCGGCTCTCGAGGCCGTTTCCGGCGCTTCCTCGGACGACATGCGCGCGCTCTCCGATTATCTGCGCAAGGTCTCCGAAGAGGGCGGCGCCGGAAGCCAGCGCTCCGTCGCTGCCATGGCAAGCCTTGCCGAAGGTATTCAGGGCCTCGTCAAGAACATGCGCAACGAACAGCAGATGCTGCGCGACTGGATCGAGGCACAGCAGGACGAGGCCAAGGCCATGCGCCGCACGCTGGACCGGCTTGCCGAACGCATCGGCGTGCAGGACCGCGCCGGCGAGCGTTTGCGCGACCGTGCCAGCCAGGCAGAAAAGAGCGAGGGCAAGTAAGCCATGGCTCTTGCCCGCAACCGGCGCCGCGAACGCACGGTGGATTACTGGCCGGGCTTCGTCGACGCGCTGTCGACGCTGCTCATTTCCATCATGTTCCTGCTGACGGTCTTCGTCGTCGGGCAGTTCATCCTCAGCCGCGAGATCACTGGACGCGATGAGGTGCTCAATCGCCTCAACAGCCAGATCAACGAATTGACGCAGCTTCTCGCGCTCGAAAAGGGCAGCAACCAGGATCTCCAGGATTCGGTCGCCAATCTGCAGGCCTCGCTTGCCAGCGCCGAAGGTGACCGGTCGCGGCTGCAGGCGCTGCTGAATGCCGGTTCGGGCGGTCAGGATGCGGCACAGAAGCGGATCGGCTCGATGACGCAGGAGCTCGACGAGCAGAAGCAGGTGAGCGAGCGGGCGCTCAGCCAGGTCGAATTGCTGAACCAGCAGATCGCAGCGCTTCGCAGCCAGATTGCCGCCGTCGAAGCAGCCCTTCAGGCGTCGGAGGAGAAAGACCGGGTCTCGCAGACCAAGATCGCCGACCTCGGCAGCCGCCTCAACGTGGCGCTCGCCGCACGCGTCCAGGAGCTGAACCGCTACCGTTCCGACTTCTTCGGCCGCCTGCGCGAGATCCTCTCGGACCGCGAGAATATCCGCATCGTCGGCGACCGGTTCGTCTTCCAATCGGAAGTGCTGTTTCCCTCGGGCGGCGCCGATCTCAACCCGGAGGGGCAGACCGAGATGGCGAAGCTTGCTAGCGCCCTTCTCGATCTCGCCAAGGAAATTCCGCCCGAGATCAACTGGGTGCTGCGCGTCGATGGCCATACCGACAATGTGCCGCTTGGCGGAACTGGCCGCTATCGCGACAATTGGGAACTCTCCTCGGCGCGCGCGATTTCGGTTGTCAAATTCCTGATTGCACAGGGCGTGCCGGCCGACCGGCTGGTTGCCGCCGGCTTCGGCGAGTTCCAGCCGATCGCGCCTGGCGATACACCGGATGCGCGCTCTACCAACCGCCGCATCGAGCTGAAGCTGACCGAGAAGTGATTAACATCATATCGCCTGCCGCGCGTCCTTTAGCCGGCCGGCGAGGAAATCGCGCACGGCGGGGCTGTCGCTGAGGCCGATTGCTGTCATATAGGCATCGGCTGCCGCGGTATGATCGCCAACCTGGGTCAGGAGAAAGGCACGCACCGCCCAGTAGGGCTGGTAGCTTGCGATGTCGCGCGGATCGAGCTTGTCGAGCTGCTCCAGCCCGGCAGCGGCGCTCGAGGCCCTGCCGATCACCGCAGCCTGGCTGACGCGTGCACCCAGCATCGGCTTCATCATCACCAGCGCCGCATAGAGTGTCGTCAGCGCCTGCCAGTCTGTCGTTCCTGACAGCCGGCGCGCCGCATGCACGGACTGGATCGCCGCCTGACACTGGAAGGGGCCGAAACGGTCGAAGCCACCGGCCTTGCGCAGCAGTGCATCCGCCTCGTCCATCATGATCGCGTTCCACGCGGCCGCGTCCTGCTCGCCCAGCGGCACATATCGGCCGCTATCGTCGCGCCGGGCGCTGCGGCGGGCTTCGCAGTGGAGCATCAGCGACAGCAGGCCGATCGCTTCCGGTTCGTCCGGAAGCACTGCCAGAAGCGCACGACCGAGCCAGATCGCCTCGCCGGCGAGCGAATGGCGCTCTTCCTCGCCGTCGAGACCGTCCCAGCCAAGACCGTAAGCCGCGTAGATCGCCGAGAGCACCGCCGCAAGCCGCCCGGGTAAGGCGGGGCGAGGCGGGACGGCGAAGGGAATGCCGGCATCACGGATCTTCACCTTGGCCCGCACCAGCCGCTGGCTCATCGCCTCCGGTGAGACGACGAACGATCGGGCGATGGTTTTTGCCTCGATGCCGAGCACGGTCTGCAGCATCAGCGCCGTATGCACGGAGCTGTCGATGGCGGGATGGGTGCAGGCGAAGAGCAGCTTCAGCCGCTCATCGGGAAAGATGGCGCTGCCGGCCGCGTTCATGCGTTCCTCCGCCTCCTCGAAGGCGACCGATATCGTCGTTTGCGCATTGGCCTCGACGGTGCGGTGACGGGCCGCCTGCATGAGGTTGCGGCGGGCAGCCACCAGCAGCCAGGCTTCCGGGTTGCCGGGAACGCCGCGTTCCGGCCAGACGCGAAGCGCCGAAGCCAGCGCTTCCGACAATGCATCTTCTGCCGCCGGCACGTCGCGCGAGCGGGCGGCGAGAAAGGCGATCAGCTTGCCGTAGGACTGACGCGCCACCTTTTCGGCAGCGCGTCCGGCATCGGGCGGCATGACCACCTCACATCTGCAGGCGCGGGCGCACCTCGACCGAACCCTTGTCGGAGATCGGAACCCGGGTTGCCCATTCGAGCGCGGTGTCCATGTCGGGGACGTCGATCAGATAGAAGCCGCCGAGCTGTTCCTTGCCGTCCGGATAAGGGCCGTCCTGGACATCGTGTTCCTCGCCTTGCGGCGCACGATCGTGCCGGTTTCGGGGCCTGTCAGCCCGGCGCCGCCAGTCATGATCCCTGCCTGGGCGAGCGCCTGGCTGTAGGCGACCCAGCCGTCGCGATAGGCGGGATCGCTACGGCGGGCGAAATCCTCGGCGGCTTCGCGAATGATGAGAGCATATTGCATGGAAAACTCCTGATCTCGTTGCTGACGTTGATCCGAGCCTCCCGGTATCGGGGATCGAGATCCCGAAAGCCGCGAAGCCCGGCGGAGCGGCGGGGCCGTTCCGAAACAATGAGGCGCGGCCACCGGTCGTTTCGACATGGCTTTCAAAAAAATATGCGAAAAAGAAAAATGGCGCCGAAAATCGCAAGCAAGCGAGCCGAGCTCAAGGGCGCCGGCGCTGCTTACGGGCGCGAAAGGGCAGGGCGGCAATCACGCCGCCGCTGCCGGTCTGCTCAGGATTCGGCCTTCGTCTGGTCGACGACCTCGGCGCTTGGCGTGTTCTTCTTGATGGATTCGATGGCACTCACGGCGGACGCCTTCGCCTTGTAGCCTTCGGACAGGAACATGGTTTCCCCGTTCGATGCCTTGAAGCGGAAGCGGAACTCGCCGGCCTTATCCTTATAGACTTCGAATTTATACATAGATGTCTCCCGAAATCCCAAAACGCTGAATTGCAACCATCAGCTTAGTGGAGGCTAGATCAAAATGGCGAGCTTTTCCACTGCCTTAATCAGGATTGGGTTGCTTAGCGTCCAATTGTCACCGTTTCCATTGGACGCAAGCGAATGAATACGCCGGCGCCTATGCCCCGGGAGCAGGATGATTTCAGGCCGGGCCAGCCTGAAATCTGATTCCGGTTCTCAATTAAAGAATAGAGCATGATGTCATCCGAAAACCGCTCACACTTTTCGCATCATGCTTTGGCATCACTCCATCTGGATGTTCGCGCCCTTGACGACCGGTCCCCATTTGGCGAGCTCGGCCTTCACATGCGCGGCGAGTTCCTCCGGCGTCGAGCCGACGATGGTGGCGCTGAATTCCTTCATGCGTTCGGCGACGGCTGGGTCGGCGAGCGCCTTTTTAGCCGAGGCGTTGAGGCGCATCACGACCTCGCTCGGCGTCTTGGCCGGGGCGAAAAGCGCGTTCCAGGTGTAGGTCTCGTAACCTGGAATGCCTGACTCGGCGACGGTCGGTACGTCGGGGAAGGAGGGCGCGCGCTCGGCCGTGGTCACCGCCAGCGCCCGCAGAGTGCCGGCTTTGATGTGGCTCGACGAGGAGGGCAGGTTATCGAACATGATCGGCACCTGGTTGCCGATGACGTCGTTCAATGCCGGGCCGGCGCCCTTATAGGGGATGTGCTGCATGCTGACACCCGCCATGGACTTGAAGAGTTCGCCGGAAAGGTGCAGCGGCGTGCCGTTGCCCGACGAGGCGTAGCTGTATTTGTCGGGCTCGGCCTTCAGCAGCGCGACCAGCTCCTGCACGGTCTTTGCCGGCAGCTCCGGATTGACGACCAGCACATTCGGTACGACGACGAGCAGCGAGATCGGTGCGAAATCCTTTTCGGCGTCATATGGCGTCGATTTCAGGATCAGCGGATTGAGTGCGTGGGTCGCGACCGTGCCCATCAGGATGGTGTAGCCGTCCGGTTCGGCGCGGGCGACGTTACCGGCGCCGAGATTGCCGCCGGCGCCGGCGACGTTCTGGACGATCACCTGCTGGCCGAGATCCTCCGACATCTTCTGCGCGACGATGCGGGCGACGACGTCGGTCGAGCCGCCGGCCGCGAAGGGCACGACCATGGTGATCGCGCGATCAGGAAAATCCGCAGCAGTGGCAGACGCGCCGACGGCAAGGGCCGCAAGCACACCGAAACCGAGCGCAAGGCCCGTACGTCGCGTCATATCGGAAAGCGCCATTCCTATCTCCTCCCAAGGATTTCAGCAGCAATATCCCCACCCCGGGGAATGAAGAGGTTAGGGCAGGACGCGCGAAAGACAACCGCAGAGAGACGCGGCGGGTTCAGACTTTAGTCTCTGTTGGCGGGAGAAGTGCGCGCGGGCTATTTCGCGGCGGCGAGCACATCCTCGTTGGCGGCGTCGAATTGCAGCCGCGCCAGCCGCGCATAGATGCCGCCGTGACGGATCAGGCTCTGATGCGTGCCCTCTTCGACGACCCGGCCCTGATCCATGACGAGAATGCGGTCGGCCTTCAGCACGGTTGCCAGGCGATGGGCGATGACGAGCGTCGTGCGGCCGTCCACCAGGCCGTCGAGCGCCTTCTGAACCAGCGTCTCGCTTTCGGCGTCAAGCGCAGAGGTCGCCTCATCGAGCAGCAACACGGGCGCGTTCTTCAGGATGGCGCGGGCAATGGCAATGCGCTGTCGCTGGCCGCCGGAGAGCGTGATGCCGCGTTCGCCGACCTCGGTCTCATAACCCTGGTCCAGCCGGGCGATGAATTCGTCGGCCTGTGCGGCAAGCGCTGCGGCACGGACCTCGTCACGCGAGGCGCCGGGACGGCCGAAGGCGATGTTGTCATGGATCGAGGCGGCAAAGATGGTGACGTCCTGCGGCACGATGGCGATGCGCTGGCGCAACTCGTCGGGCGTCGTCAGCTGCGCATCGACACCATCGATCTTCACGCTACCCTGCTGCGGATCGTAGAAGCGCAGCAGCAGCGAAAAGACGGTGCTCTTGCCGGCACCGGAAGGGCCGACGATGGCGACGGTCTCACCTGGCGTGACCGCGAAGCTTAAACCGTGCAGCGCCGATTTGCCGGGGCGCGAGGGATAGGCAAAATGCACGCCGGAAAATTCGACGCGGCCGCGGCTGGGCGAGGGAAGCGGCTCAGGGCTGGCGGGCGCTGCGATCGGCGAGACCTCGTCGAGAAGCTCGGTCAGCCGGTCTGCGGCACCGGCTGCCTGCGAGAGTTCACCCCAGACCTCCGACAGCGCGCCCAGCGAACCGGCGGAGATGACGGCATAGAGCAGGAACTGGCCGAGCGTGCCGGCCGAAAGCGTGCCGGCGAGCACGCTGTGGGCGCCGACCCAGAGCACGGCAACGACGCTGCCGAAGATCAGCGTGATGGCGATCCCGGTTAGCAGCGCGCGCGAGCGGATGGCGGCGCGGGCGGCCTCGTAGGCGGATTCGACGGCGGTGCCGTAACGCGTCGCTGCGGCATCCTCTCCGTTGAAGGCCTGGACGGTGCGGGTCGCGGCGATCGTCTCATTGGCGAAGGCGGAGGCATCGGCGAGCGTATCCTGGGCGGCGCGCGAGCGCTTGCGCACCGAGCGGCCGAAGGCGACGAGCGGGAAGACGATCAGCGGGATCGCTCCGATGACGAGGCTCGAAAGCTTCGGCGAGGTGACGATCATCATGCCCATGGCGCCGATACAGAGGATGAGGTTCCTGAGCGCCACCGAGGCGGTGGCGCCGACGGCGGACTTGATCTGCGTCGTATCGGCGGTCAGCCGCGAGACGATCTCGCCGGATTGGTTGACGTCGAAGAAGGAGGGCGACAGCCTGGTCACATGGGAAAAGACATCGCGGCGAAGATCGGCAACGATGCGCTCGCCGATGGTGATGACGAAATAATAGCGCAGCGCGCTGGCGACCGCGAGCACGATGGCCATGACCATCAGCATGGCGAAGTAGCTGTTGATGAAGCGGCCGTCGGATTGGGTGAAGCCGTGATCGATCATGCGACGCACGGCGAGCGGCAGCGCCAGCGAGGTGATGGCGGCAAGTGCCAGCGAGATCAGCGCACCGGCCACCAGGCCGCGATAACGCATGAGATAGGGCGTCAGCCTGCCGAGCGATCGCAGCGATCGCTTCTTGTTTTCCTCAGCCCGTGCCTGCTCTGCCAATTCGTCTCCGATCGCCCGCAGGACCCGCGCAATGCGGCCTGTTGGCTCTTGTTATCCCGGCGTCCTTCATGTATAGGCACCGCATCCTAATGGGAAGCCGTAGCCATCCGACTGCGGCTTCATTTATTCAATCGGTTCGTTGGCCGCAACTGCATGCGGCAAATTGAACTCCGGTATCGCAGGAAGATTGTTATGAAGGCAGGCATCCATCCCGAATATCACATGATCAAGGTGGTCATGACCGATGGCACTGAGTACGAAACCCGCTCGACCTGGGGTTCGGAAGGCGCTGTCATGAACCTCGAAATCGATTCCAAGTCGCATCCGGCCTGGACCGGCGGCAACCAGCAGCTCATGGACCGCGGTGGCCGCGTTTCCAAGTTCAACAAGCGTTTCGGCGGCCTCGGCCTCTAATCGCTTTTGCTCGACGGAATTCGAAGAGAGCCCGGTTTCGCCGGGCTTTTTTGCGTTTGCAACGGCTTATGGTGCCGCGCGTCTTTTCGGACGCGCAAAGGACGCTGTAGGGATGCCGGCCTTCAGCGGCAAATAAAAACCGGCCGCGTGAGACGCAGCCGGTTTGTATTCGAATTCTTGCAGATCTGGTCAGTTGTTGCCGAAGGCGGTCTGCAGCAGGGAAAGCTGGGCTTGGACGCTGTTCTGATTATCGTGAACGATCACGGCTTCGGACGGGCGGTAGATCTCGCGGTCGAGCAAGGCAATGCGGTTCTGCAAACGCAGCGAGCGTTCAACGAGGTCGCGGAAGGATTCCGGCAGGTCACCCCAGCCGGGTGCGGCGCGATCGACGTTGAAGCCGTCGAGGCGAACCTTGTTCTTTTCGGCGAGCACCTGGTCGCGGGACATTTCGCCATTGTTGACGGCGCGCTGCAGCAGCAGCCAGGAGGCCATTTGCATCAGGCGAGTGGTGAGACGCATCGATTCCGCGGCGTAGAGAACCGAGGCCATCCGCGGCAGAACCTTGGAAGCGGCGCGGCCCTGACCGTCGAGATAGGCGGCAGTCTCTTCGACCAGCGACATGCCTTCCGCATAAAGTGCCTTGAACTGCGAAGATGCAGCGGCGCGACCTGCAAAACTGATCGTGTTCAATCCAACTTCCGACATCGCAATAGTCCCTGTTCGCACGCAGCTACATATATTCAGGTAACGCCGGTTCCGATGGAAAAGTTTCCCGGCCGGGTCTTTATGACTTTAAGATGGTATCATTAGCCCAAATGCGCAAGACGTTTCTTAAGAAAGGGTTAATCTCCACAGTTTCGTGGAAGTGCGCCGGCGATGGGAAAAAGAAGAGCCGCAAACGCGGCTCTCAAGGTAAAACAGGGAGAAAAATCAGACCAATTCACCGCTTGGAAAACTGTCTGAGATCCAGAGGAAATCCGGATGAATACAGTAATACCTTATAAAGCTTAATATTTTATTAACATTGTGCCGAAGTAAGACTTGAGGCGGGCTATTTTGGCCGCCTACAGCCTTGTTTTTCGGGGTTTTTATCGGATCACGAACGGAAGAAGCTTTCCGCCGCCTGCCGCCCGGAGGCTTTGCGGGCGGCCTCGGCTTCGAGACGGGCGATCTCCGTCTTCAGCAATTCCATCCGCGCCCTCAATTCGTCGACTGAAAGCATGGAGAGATCGGCGCCGATCTCGTGGGCGACTTTCTTCTGCGGCCGGTCATCATCGATGAAGCTCATGGTTCGTCCTCCGTTCGCTGCGTGGCATTTTTACGCAATTCCGGAACGCAAAGTCGCTGCACACTTTTTCCGGAATTTGCTCTAGCCGAACTTTACAGCAGGATCGCCGCTTTCGGGAGACTTTCCGGTTTCGGGAGGTATGCCGGCGCCGCGATCGGCAAGCGACATGCTTTGCGGTGTCAGCATCGGCGAGGTGCCGGTCGGGATCGTGGTGTAGGCGTCGCGGTCGCTGGCCGGGACCGCGGCGCGGATGCGGCTCCTGATGATGGCATAAACGGTGATCATCACATGGGCGATGGCGGTGACGAGGAAAAGCGCATGCGGCGTGATCGCCGACATGACGGGACCGCTGAGCGTCGGGCCGATCACCGTGCCGATGCCATAGAGCAGCAGCAAGCCGCCCGAGACCTTGACGAAATCCTCCGACGCCGCGAAGTCGTTCGCGTGGGCGACGGCGATCGGATAGAGCGTATTCGCCACGGCACCGTAAAGGACGACGAGCCCGATCAGCAAAGCGGGGGACGTCGGGTGGAGCAGGAAGATCAGCAGGCCGGCAAGGGCGGCGATCCCCGACATGGCGGCGAGCACGTAACGCCGGTCGATGCGATCGGAAAGCCGGCCGGCCGGCAGCTGCATCACCGCCCCGGCGAAGATGGTAGCGCTCATCATGACGGCGATGCTGGCGTCGGAGAGGCCGGCGCCGGCGCCGAATACAGGGGCGAGCGTGCCGTAGGCACCGTTGGCGATGCCGACGAGCAGGATGCCGAGGCAGGAGACCGGCGAGTTGCGATAGAGCGCCGGCAGATCGAGGCGCACCGCCTTCAGCGGCTGCGGCGAAGCGGCGGTCGACAGCGTCGTCGGCAGCATCGCGATGCAATAGAAGATGCCGCAAATCATGAACAGCACCGGCGTACGCACATCCTCGAGCGGGATCATCATCTGGCCGCCGACGACGCCGATGAGTGTGATGCCGATATAGAGCGAGAAGATCATGCCGCGGCTCTCGTTGCTGGCGCGCTCGTTCAGCCAGCTTTCAATGATCATCGACGTGCCGGCGGTGGAGAAGCCGGTGACGGCGCGCAGGACCACCCACCAGATCGGATCGATAATGATACCGCTGACCAGCGCGATGATGGCGATGATCGAGATGAAGCCGGAAAAGGCACGCACATGGCCGACGCGGCGCACGATCTTCGGTGCAACCAGGCAGCCGATGACGAAGCCCCCCGCCCAGGAGGTGCCGAGCAGGCCGAGCGTCGTCGTTGCGTAGCCTTCAAGATTGCCGCGCACGGGAAGCAGTATGCCCTGCAGGCCGTTGCCCATGAAAAGGAAGAGCGTGCCAAAAAGCAGCGCGGCGACGGACAGCAGATTTCTCTTCATTTCCCCAGACTCAGTCTTAGCGATTTGCAATGACATAAGGCAGGACCTGCGTCAGCCCAGCCTCAAGATGATTGATTGTGCCCCGGAATGTCTTTACGGCGTGTCGAGATCCTCTTGTTCGCGCGGAAAAATGTCCGTCCTGTGACATTCCGAAAAACGGAAAAAATAAAGCATGACAAAGCTGATAGCCTTGCTGCTCATCCTTGCCATGGCGATACAGGTGATCAAACCGCTCGGGCTTCCCGGCCTCAGGCGGCGGATGGATTTCTGGAAGCTCGCGCTGATCGCTTTCGCCGTCTGGGCAGTGGCTCTGCTTTCGCGCGACTTCCTGATGTAATCCTTGGATTGCGGTCCGACCTGCGACCGTCAGTCTTGCAAGCCAATTTCGCCGCGCATGACGGAAACACAGCTTCCCGAAATGACGACATCGGTGACGATGCCGTTGGATTTCAGAACATCAAGGGTGATGACGCTGCGGCGGCCCATTTCGACGCCCTGTTCAATGGTGATGCGGACGTTCATATCGGCCTCCGGCGCAAGCGAGACGAGATAGGCGCCGAGCGCCGCCGAAGCGCTGCCCGTTGCCGGATCTTCGGGCACATTGTCGAGAGGCGCGAACATGCGGGCGCGAATATTCCATGGATTTTCGACTGTCCTCACATAAAGGAAGAGCGAGAAATCGTGGCCGCTGGTCGCCTGGCGGCCGGCAGCTGCCTGGAACCCGGCAAGGTTCGGGCGGGCGCCGGCCAGCGCTTCGAGCCCGTTCAGCTCTGCGATGGCGAAGTTCAGGCCGACGGATGCAAAGGCCGGGGCATGTGTGGTGTTGACGATGACGCTGGGGTCGAGCGAGACACAGCCGGCGATGGTTTGCGCGGCTATGGTGGCGCCGATCGTCAGCGGCTGCGGCGCGCGGATGGCGGCAGCAGAAACCTTTCCGCCGCTGCGTTTCAGGCTGACTTCGACGATGCCGGCCTTTTCCTCGAAACGCAGCGTATCGCCGACCGGCTTGCCGAATATCTCCACCTGCTGGCCGAGCACATAGGCTGTGCCGACATTCGGATGGCCGGCAAAGGGTATTTCCATCGTCGGGGTGAAGATTCGCACGCGGGCGGAATTTTGCGGGTCTTCCGGCGGCAGGACGAAGGTGACTTCGGAATAGTTGAACTCGGTGGCGATCTTTTGCATCGCCACATCGCTCAGACCGCGCGCATCGGAAATGACGGCAAGCGGATTGCCCTCGAAGCGGGTGGAGGTGAAGACATCGACGGTGACGTAGGAGAGGGTGTTCATGGCGGCTCCTGTTGTGACAGGGCGCTATGAGTAATCACGGTTTTTCGCGGAACGAAGCGGTTTCTTGTCGCCGTGACAATGAGAAGGATGTGCGCTGGGCTGATTTCCCCAGAGGCTCGTTGGCGGAGGAGAGCATCTCCCCGGACTCCCTTCATTCCTGTGCCTGTCACAGGAATCCAGCCACCGCGCGTCTGCGCGGTCAATGAATCAATACTTCAGGGGAAAAGTCTTTCGCGCCCAAGGACTTGGGCGCACTGGATTCCTGTGACAAGCACAGGAATGAGGGAGGCGAAGGGATTTGGACAAGAGCGGCAACGTTGTGGTTGCCACTCCGCCCGGAATCCCGGAGCAAAAACTCAGGCGGCCTTTTCCAGGTCTTTCTTCCAGTTGCCCTTGGCGGCGAGGCTGTTCATCTCGGCGCGGTGGGTGAACTCGCGTTGGCCGGCAGCGACGTTTTCCTGCTTGCCGTTCCAGGCCCGGAGCGCGCTGTCCTGCAGGGCGCGGCCGTAGGAGAAGGTGACGAACCAGGGCAGGTCGCCGCCGGCATTGATCGCCGAAAGATGGGCTGTCGCTTCTTCGGTCGTCTGGCCGCCGGAGAGGAAGGCGATGCCGGGAACGGCGGGCGGAACGGTCGCCTTCAGCACCTTGACGGTGCGCTCGGCAACTTCGGCGACCGAGGCCTTGCGGGCATTCTTGCCGTCGATCACCATGTTCGGCTTGAGGATCATGCCTTCGAGGTTGACGCGGGCCTCGGCCAGTTCCTCGAAAACGATGCGCAGCGTGGATTCGGTTACTTCGGCGCAGCGGTCGATATTGTGGTCGCCCGGTTTGCCGTCCATCAAGCATTCCGGCTCGACGATCGGAACGATCCCGGCTTCCTGGCAAAGTGCGGCATAACGAGCAAGCGCCTGAGCGTTGGCGCGGACGGAACCGCGGGTCGGCAAGGTCGGCGAGATGGCGATGACGCCGCGCCACTTGGCGAAGCGGGCGCCGGCTTCATAATATCTGGCAAGGCGCTCGCCGAGGCCGTCGAGGCCTTCGGTGATGGTTTCAGCGGGATACTTGGCCATCGGCTTGGCGCCGGTATCGACCTTGATGCCGGGGATGGCGCCGGCTGCGCGGATGATATCGACGAAAGGCGTGCCGTCTGCGGCCTTCTGGAACAGGGTCTCTTCGAAGAGGATGACGCCGGAGATATATTTCTTCATCGCCTCGTCGGAGCGGAAGAGCATTTCGCGATAGTCGCGCCGGCTGGTTTCGGTCGATTCGAGATTGATCGCGTCGAAACGCTTCTTGATGGTGGAGGTCGATTCATCGGCGGCGAGCAGTCCCCGGCCACCCGTAACCATCTGCACTGCAATGTCTTCCAGTCGTTCGCTCATTTTCGTTCTCTCCACAACAATAAACATCGGCACTTCAGGAATATAGAACGCGGATAACAGAAGTTTATAGCGAGGAAAATGGAAGGCTAAGTCATTGAAACGATTGAATTCAATTCAATCGTTTGAAAGTTGGGATTTTTTTCGTCCTCTGAGCAAAAGACCGCGGAAGCTGTTTTTCTTCCACGGTCTATCCACATGTAAAATCTGCGAAATCAGTCTTGCCGATTACCTTGCAGCGTTGAGGACGGCGACGCCGGGAAGCTCTTTGCCTTCCATCCATTCGAGGAAGGCGCCGCCGGCGGTCGAGACATAGGTGAAATCGTCGGCAACGCCGGCATGGTTGAGTGCCGAGACGGTGTCGCCGCCGCCGGCAACGGAGGTGAGCTTGCCGGCTACCGTGCGACCAGCGGCGAATTTCGCAGCAGCGACCGTCGCAGCATCGAAGGGTGCGATCTCAAAGGCGCCGAGCGGGCCGTTCCAGACCACGGTTGCGGCGCGCTCGATCCAGGCGTTGACGGCCTCGACGGATTTCGGGCCGACATCGAGCACCATGGCATCGGCAGGAATGGCGTTGATATCGACCGTCTCGTTGGCGGCACCCGCCTTGAACTCGCGGGCAATCACGCCATCCTCGGGCAGGATAATGGCGCAGCCGGCGGTCGCGGCCTCGATCATGATCTGCTTGGCGGTTTCGGCGAGATCATGTTCGCAAAGCGACTTGCCGACATTGGTGCCGCGGGCGGCGATGAAGGTATTGGCCATGCCGCCGCCGATGACGAGCGCATCGACCTTCTTCACGAGGTTCATCAACAGGTCGATCTTGGTGGAGACCTTGGCGCCGCCGACGATCGCGACGACAGGGCGAGCGGGATCACCGAGGCCCTTCTCCAGCGCCTCCAGCTCGGCCTGCATGGTGCGGCCGGCATAGGCCGGCAGGTGGTGGGCAAGACCCTCGGTCGAGGCATGGGCGCGGTGGGCGGCCGAAAAGGCGTCGTTGACATAGATGTCGCCATTGGCGGCAAGCGCCTTGGTGAAGTCGGGGTCGTTGTTTTCCTCGCCCTTGTGGAAGCGGGTGTTTTCCAGAAGCAGGATATCGCCGTCATTCATCGCGGCAACCGCGGAGGCGGCGGCTTCACCGATGCAGTCGGAGGCCGTCAGCACGGCATGATCAAGGACTTCCTCGACGGAAGGGGCGATCAGCGACAGCGACAGCTCCGGCGAAGGGCCATCCTTCGGCCGGCCAAAATGGGCCAGCAGGATCACCTTGGCACCCTTTTCGGACAATTCCAGGATCGTCGGCGCCACACGCTCGATGCGCGTCACATCGGTGACCTTGCCGTCTTTCACCGGGACGTTGAGGTCGACGCGGACGAGAACGCGCTTGCCGCGGATGTCGGAAAGATCGTCGAGGGTCTTGAAAGAAGGCATGGGGAGGATCCTGTCGTGGTTGGCGAAAGTTGCGCCGAACATAGCAAGGATCATTCGAGACGCAAGGCGTTCAGCGGCCGTTTTCGCGTGTGCCTTCGTCGCGTCCGGCCGGCGGTTTCTGCGTGCTTTCGGAGGCTGCGGTTTCCCGGTTCCGGCGTCCGTTCAGTCGGTCGCGGATGCGCTGGATAATGTCCTTGAGATTGAGGAAGATCGGCAGCGTAATTGCCGGTTCGACTGCTTCGAGCGACATGCCGACGGAGGTGATGTGGTCGTGCTCATCGAGATCGCGGACGATGAGGATGATCGAGCCGAGGCGGACGCGGTCGGCATAATCGGCCTTGCCGCCGAGGCGCTGCCGCATCAATTCGGCGATCGTCAGGCCCTTTTCGGATTCGTTGAGCAGGCCGGGGCCATAGGCGGCGTCGAGATCCGCGGCAGGGCGGGCGGGAGAGAGCGCGAAGGCCCCGAAGAATTCGGCATCGTCGTCATCGACCGGAGCACGGCTGGCGAAAAGCCGGTCGAGCAGGCGGGAATAACTCGGGACGATGAATAGATAGACGAGATCGTGCTCGCGCAGCCGCCCGGCATATTGGTAGCGCATCGATTTGCCGTCGCGGATGACGAGGGAGGGTGTCGCCCAGCGCGGAATGCGCTCGCCGCGCAGCACCGGGCTGTCCTTGATGACGCGGTAGGAGAGCAGTTCGTGGTGCGCTGCGCCCGGCAGGTCGACCTCGACCTTGTCGACGGCACCGATGCGCGGTGGAATGATCAGCCCGAGCTTCTTGGCGACGGGTTTGATCGTCCAGCCTTGGACGAGCAGCGAGACCAGCACGATGATGAAAGCCGTATTGAAATAGATCTGGCCGTTCTCAAGCCCCCCGAGGATCGGCATGATGGCAAGCAGGATGGAGACGGCGCCGCGCAGGCCGACCCAGGCAACGAAGCCGATTTCCTGCTGCGTGTAATCGAAGGGAAGCAGCGACAGCCAGATCGCCAACGGCCGGGCGACGAAGATCAGGAAGAGGGCGAGCAGGATGGCCGGCACGATGATCGCAGGGAATTGCGACGGCGTGGCAAGCAGGCCGAGCACCAGGAACATGATGATCTGCGCCAGCCACGTCATGCCGTCCTGGAAACGCTTGATGGTGCCGATCGCGTGCATCTTGCGGTTTCCGGCATAGATACCGGCGACATAGACGGCGAGGAAGCCGCTGCCGCCGACAGCGCCGGTGAAGGAGAAGACGAGAAGGGCGAGCGCCAGCACGAAGATCGGCGTCAGGCCGCGATCGGTATCGAGCTTGCTGACGATCAACACGATCATCATTCCGCCGAGCAGGCCGAGGATGACGCCGAGGCCCATCTGCTGCACGAACATGGCGAGCATGCCGATATTGATGCCGGCATAACGTTCGCCGCTCGCCAGCACCTCGACGAGGGCGATGGTGAGGAAGATCGCCATCGGGTCGTTGGTGCCGGATTCGACTTCCAGCGTCGAGCGCACCTTGTCGCGGATGTTGATGCCGCCGATGCGCAGCAGGAAGAAGACGGCGGCGGCATCCGTCGACGCGACGATCGAGCCCAGCAGCAGTCCTTCCAGCCAGGTGAAGTTCAAAAGCCACATGGCGGCGAAAGCAAAGAGCGAGGCGGTGATCAGCACACCGACCGAGGCGAGCGCCAGAGAGGGCACGGCCGCGAGCCGGAAGGCCTGTATCGGCGTGCCGAAGCCGGAATCGAACAGGATGATGGCCAGGGCGATGGAGCCGAGAATATAGGCGAGATAATTGTTGCTGAACTCGATGCCGAGGCCATCGACGCCGGCAGCAAGGCCGATCATCAGGAAGAGCAGCAGCAGGGGGGCGCCGAAGCGGAAGGCGAGCAGGCTCGAAAAAGCGGCAAGAAGCACGAGCGCCGTCGAAACCAGCACCACGATATAGAACGCTTCCATGCCCACCCCTTTCCATCGACTGCTTCGCGAACACGGCCGCCCCGGCCGATCCGCCTTTATTCAACCCCCTCCGTCACGCGCGGCAATCCATCAGTAAACGGCAAAACGCCAGAGAAGGGTAGGCCTTGCGGCTTAACCTCGTCGCGATGCTGCTTCATGCTGCTGAACGGCTGCCGGACGGCCAACCGACACGGAATGCTACGGGAGAAAGTCTCTATAAAGAATGTATAGGAAAATCAGGCGAGAGCAGGGCAAAAGAGACAGGCACGGATTTTTCCTGCCGGTATCTGCGAATGGCAACAGCATAAGACACGCTCCTGCCACGCGGCGCGTTTGCCTTGTCCAATGACGGGAAGACTGGATTACACGCGCGGATGCGGAGAGCGAGGAAATCCACGCTGAGATTTTTCGATATCGGGTAGGAAAATGCCGGCCGAGAGCAGCCGGCTGTAGTCTTGTGTCAGAAGCGGCCGGCCGGCCCTTGCTCTGCTATCCCAACACTGCCTGAAGTATGACGACGGCGAGAAACGAGAGGCCAATGAACGCGGCAACCCAGATGACCAGACGATTAGCCTTTGCCAGCACGGCAGGTCTGACGTCCCGCTTGGGGTGAAACCGCTGCCGCCGTTTGAGGGTGGTGTGGGACAAGCGTTTTTGTGCCTCTGCCATTTATCACCTCTACTTGGCTCATTTTAGCCATTGTGCAGCGCTGTGCATGTCCTCAATCTAGCACGCTTGGCCAGCGGATTGCCAACTCGCTCAGTCTTGCGTGTCTTCGCCCTCGTCGGTCAGATCCGCGACCGGGACCAGGAAAACGACGAACTCGTCCTCGATCGTCCGTTCGGGATCGTCGTCGAATTCATAGGCGTGCTCGACTTCGCTTGCTTCCTCAGCCGTTGCCTTGCGCAAGCTCAGGGCCGCTTTGCGGTCCCAAAGAGGCTTGCCTTCGGATTCCAGGATGGTCAGATCGTCGCGAAAGTCTTCAGCCTCGAAGAAATGCGTCGCTTCCTCGTGATTTTCCGAGCGAAAACTGGCAACGGCGCGGCCGGCGATTTCAACGGTAAAGTAATCCATCCATCTCTCTTTATCTCCCCCAGACGACGATGCGGCTGCAGGGGTTATCGATGACGCCATAGCCGGCTTCGGAACCGAGGCGGTACTGGCAGTCTGTGCATGTCGAATGCCCAAGGCCGCCTATCCTACCAGATCCGGTGCTGGAAATGGGAAATCATGCGGCACGAGCGCGTATGACAAAACGGCCCGGTTTCCCGGGCCGCTTGCGATAGTCGATAGTCAGGCTCTTAGATCAGCTTGGCAAACGCGACGGCGGTGTCGGACATGCGGCTGGAGAAGCCCCACTCGTTGTCGTACCAGGACAGGACGCGCACGAAGTTGCCTTCCATGACCTTGGTCTGATCGGTTGCGAAGATCGAGGAGTGGCTGTCGTGGTTGAAGTCACGGGAGACGAGCGGCTCGTCGGTGTAGCCGAGGATGCCCTTCAGCTTGCCGTCTGCCGCAGCCTTGATGGCTTCGTTGATTTCGCCGACGCTGGTTGCCTTCTTGGCGACGAACTTGAAGTCGACGACGGAAACGTTCGGGGTCGGAACGCGGATCGAGGTGCCGTCGAGCTTGCCCTTGAGGTGCGGCATGACGAGGCCAACGGCCTTTGCAGCGCCCGTCGAGGTCGGGATCATCGAGAGGGCAGCAGCACGGGCGCGATACAGGTCCTTGTGCATCGTGTCGAGCGTCGGCTGGTCGCCGGTATAGGAGTGGATGGTCGTCATGAAGCCGTGGTCGATGCCGACGGCGTCGTCGAGAACCTTCACGACCGGCACCAGGCAGTTGGTGGTGCAGGATGCGTTGGAGATGACCATGTGCTCCTTGGTGAGCTGGTCATGGTTGACGCCGAAGACGACCGTCAGGTCGGCACCATCGGCAGGCGCCGAGACGATGACGCGCTTGGCGCCGGCCGTCAGGTGGGCGGCAGCCTTGTCGCGGGCGGTGAAGATGCCGGTGCATTCCATGGCGATGTCGACGCCGAGTTCGCGGTGCGGCAGCGTTGCCGGATCCTTGATCGCCGTAACCTTGATCGGCTTGCCGTTGCCGACGATGATCGTGTCACCTTCGACCTTCACGGTTGCCGGGAAACGGCCGTGGATCGAGTCGTAGCGCAGCAGGTGGGCGTTGGTTTCGACCGGGCCGAGGTCGTTGATGGCGACGACTTCGATGTCGGTGCGGCCGGATTCGACGATCGCGCGCAGGACGTTGCGGCCGATGCGGCCGAAACCGTTGATGGCAACCTTGACTGTCATGTTCATTCACTCCCGATAGAGTAGGGCCCGATAGTGAGGGCCTGGATTGAGGAGATGGAGAGCGCCCCAAGGCGCCCTCATTAAAGCTTTGCTTCCGCGGCCGCAACGACGGCGTCGGCGGTGATGCCGAAATGCTTGTAAACGTCCTTGACCGGGCCGGAAGCGCCGAAGCTCTTCATGCCGATGAAGGTGCCTTCCGGGCCGATGAACGCATCCCAGCCTTCGCGAACGGCGGCTTCGACGGCGATCTTGACCGGCGAGTTGCCGAGGATCTCCCTGCGATAGGCTTCCGGCTGCTCGAAGAAGAGTTCCGTGCAGGGAACCGATACGACGCGGACGGTGACACCCTTGGCTTCGAGTGCCGTACGGGCTGCAACGGCGATTTCGACTTCGGAGCCGGACGCGAAGATCGTCACCTTGGCGTCGGCATTGCCGGCCAGCGTGTAAGCACCCTGTTCGCACAGGTTCTTTTCGCTGTATTCGGTGCGGGCTGCAAGCAGGTTCTGGCGCGTCAGAGCAAGGCCTGAAGGACGGTTGTGCGTTTTGATGGCGATTTGCCAGCATTCCGCCGTTTCCGTGGCGTCGGCCGGACGGAAGACCATCAGGTTTGGGATGGCTCGCAGACCGGCGAGCTGTTCGACGGGCTGGTGCGTCGGGCCGTCTTCGCCGACGCCGATCGAGTCATGCGTCAGGACGTGAATGACGCGGATGCCCATCAGCGAAGCAAGGCGGATCGGCGGGCGGCAATAGTCCGAGAAGATCAGGAAGCCGCCGCTATAGGGGATGAGGCCGCCATGCAGCGCAATGCCGTTCATGGCAGACGCCATGCCATGCTCGCGGATGCCCCAATGCACGTAGCGACCGGCGAAATCCGTCGGCGTGATCGAGTGCATCTGGCTGGTCTTGGTGTTGTTCGACGGCGTCAGGTCGGCGGAGCCGCCGAGCGTTTCCGGCAGGAAGCCGTTGATGACCTCGAGCGCGTCTTCCGAAGCCTTGCGGGTCGCAACCGTCGGCTTGGTCTCGGCGAGCTTCTTCTTATATGCGCTGATCGCGGCGTCGAAGCCTTCCGGCAGCTCGCCTGCCATGCGGCGGGTAAATTCGGCCTTGGCGGCGGCTTTGGCGAGGGTTTCCTCCCACGCCTTGACGATATTGTCAGAGCGGGTGCCGGCCGCGCGCCATGCGTCCAGGACGTCGGAGGGGATGACGAAGGGCTCGTAATCCCAGTTCAGCGCCTTGCGGGTGGCGGCGATTTCCTCGGCGCCGAGCGGGTTGCCGTGGACCTTGTGGGTGCCCTGCTTGTTCGGGGCGCCGAAGCCGATGACGGTCTTGCAGGCAATGAAGGTCGGGCGGTCGGACTTGTGGGCGGCTTCGATCGCGTCAGCGATAGCGGCCTGATCGTGACCGTCGATCTCGATGGTGTTCCAGTGAACGGCCTTGAAGCGGGCGATCTGGTCAGTCGAGTCCGACAGCGAGACGGCGCCGTCGATGGTGATCGAATTGTTGTCCCAGAACAGGATCAGCTTGTTCAGCTTCAAGTGGCCGGCAAGCGCGATCGCCTCATGGCTGATGCCTTCCATCAGGCAGCCGTCGCCATTGATGACATAGGTGTAGTGGTCCTGCAGATCGGAGCCGAACTCCTCGCGCAGCTTGCGCTCGGCAATCGCCATGCCGACGGCATTGGCAATGCCCTGGCCGAGCGGGCCGGTCGTCGTTTCGATGCCGGTCGCGTGACCATATTCCGGATGGCCGGCGGTCTTCGAGCCGACCTGACGGAACTGCTTCAGATCTTCGACCGTCATGTCGGGGTAGCCGGTCAGATACAGCAGCGAATAGAGCAGCATCGAGCCATGGCCGGCCGACAGCACGAAGCGATCGCGGTTCGGCCAGTGCGGCTTCTTGGGATCGAAGCGCAGATATTTGGTGAACAGGACCGTTGCCACGTCAGCCATGCCCATCGGCATGCCCGGGTGGCCGGAGTTCGCCTTTTCGACGGCGTCCATGGCGAGAAAACGGATCGCATTCGCCATCCGGTCGTGTTGTTCGGGAGAGGTCATGGCTTTTCCGCAAGTTCCGGGTGTCGGGGGATGGCCTCGAGCCTCCAAGACCATCGAGTGAAAGCGGCAGAGACATAGCAGTTGGGACGGGCAAGTCAATAAATGGCAGGCCAAATCCGGGCAAGCAGCGGCGATTTTTGACATTTGATCGCGCGATTGTACAAATGACGAATCTGCTGTGACGAGCCTATGTAAAACGCTCATCCACAGGATAGGCCGGTGGGCAAGTGACAGGATTTATTGACGGGCCGTCGGCGAGCTGCATATCCTTTTGAAATCGCAGGATCGGCGCGGCGTGCCGATTCGCGGATCCTGCGCGGGAATCGGAAAGACATGATGCCCACAGGCAAAACCATGGAAGCAGCGCTCAACGAATTGAGACAGGCGATATCGAGCCTCGAAAACGCCGTCGACATGCGCGTCGAGCGGCAGCGCGAGCAGGGCGAGATCGAGGGCGAGGTGCGGCGTGTGCACGCCGACCGTTCGCGGCTGGCGCAGGAGCTCGACCAGGCCGAATTCCGCGCCAACCGGCTGGAAGAGGTCAATCGCGAGGTATCGCGGCGGCTGGTGACGGCGATGGAAACGATCCGCGCAGTTCTGGATCGCTGATGAGAGAGAGTTTGGCATGGCGCAGGTGACGGTAACGATCGACGGCAAGGCCTATCGTATGGCCTGCGAAGAAGGGCAGGAGGATCACCTGACCGATCTCGCCAACCGCTTCGACGGCTATGTCGGCCATCTCAAGGATCAGTTCGGCGAAATCGGCGATCTCAGGATCACCGTCATGGCCGGCATCATGGTTGTGGATGAAATTTCCGAACTCACGCGCCGCGTCGCTGGATTGGAATCCGAACTCGAGTCGCTGCGCGGCAACCGCGATACGGTGCTTGCAGCGACCGCCCGCACCGAGGAAAATCTTGCGGCGGCGCTGAGTGAAGTGTCGAGCCGCATTCGCGGCATCACCGACAAGCTGAACGGCCGGTCTGCCCCGGAACTCAATTGATCCCAAATAAATAGGGGTGGCCTTTCGTCACCACTGGCGCGTCAGCACAAACGACCTTATATATCGCCATGCGGTCTGCGCCTCTCGACAGGAACCACAATCCCTGGGGCCATACTCGATCCAAAGGGAGCTGTCCCTGGCCAGGCCCGTGGGCCTGGACACACGGCGCCCACCTACGTTTGTAGGCACCCAGGATCGTAAACATCCATCGGTGGTCGTGGATCGCACCTTTTCTTTTATCATCGCGATGACGACGAATGTCGGCTCGCGCGTTCGTCCGTTTCAGCACGTCCGCTATTTCTTCAGGCCTGGAAGGGTGACCTGGAACATGGTGTCGACGTCGGCACCGCCGTCTGCCTTGTAAGCTGCACCCACCTGGAAACCATCCTGCGTCAAGAAGTCGTTGTCATTGGCGACGAACAGGAAGTAGTCGTCCGGCAGGTTCGGGTCGAGAACGCTCACCAGACCCATGGCTTCCCATTTTTCCGATAGATTGTTCTGGTCGTTCGGTGCGCCGTTGCGCAGACCGAAGCGGGCGAGATCGGCCTTGTCGTTGAGGTCGATGAGGGCGTCAGCGTCGCCGGCGTCAGCGAGGGATCGACGACGCCCTTCGGCGCGATCGGCTTGCCCGTATTCGTCGCTGACGAACATGGTGCCATCAGCCTCACTGCTCTATCCGACTGGATAAGGCCCCTCGGCGAAGACCTCATCGTGGTAGCCCTTGGAGCCGACATTCAGCGCCAAAGGGCTTCGCCACTCCCTGTTGTCGCGCAGGCAATCGAGCACGAAACGGAAATCATATCGCGGCTGCCAGCCGAGTTCCCGTCTTGCGCGTTCGTTGACATAGACACGGTCGAGTGAAGGAAACATCTCCCATCCGCGGGATGCGTAAAGGGCGCCTGCACCCGGGAACAGTCGTTCGACGACGTGAGGCGCATCGCGCCGGATCGCGGCAAGATCATTTGCCGAAAACGGCGTTGTGGCGGAGATGATGTAGCGGCCAAAGCCGATTGCCGGCGCCTTTTCGAGCGCCTGCAGATGGGCACCGACCACGTCGGCGATATCGACGCGGCGGTGAAGAAGCTCATTGGCCTGGGCGTTCTCTGCCGAATAGCCGCTGCGAATGTCAGGATCGTCGTCGTTTTCAGGAAAGAAACGCGACGTCCTGAGAATGACCACCGGTAGGCCGGATTTGCGGGCGAAGAGTTCGCACAGACCTTCGGCAGCGAGTTTCGTCACGCCGTAGATGTTTTTCGCGACGGGAAGCACGTCCTCGGTCACCCATGCCGCCGGTTCGCCGGCAGCCGGCGTCAATGCCGCGCCGAAGGTGCTGGTGGTGCTGGTGAAGACGAAGCTTGCAACGCCTGCGGCGGCCGCTTCTTCGAGCAGGTTGAGTGTGCCGGCGATATTGGTGTCGAGGAAATCGCGATTGTCGTGGGTTGCCACATGCGGCTTGTGCAGCGTCGCGGCATGGATGACGTGGCTGATGCCAGACATCGCCTGCCGGACGAAGGCGCGATCACTGATCGAGCCGACCATGTCGGTGAAAGCCGAGGGCTTGATATCGATGCCGCGCACCCAGCGGCTTTCGGCCCTCAAGGTTCGCATCAGCGCCTCGCCGAGATGGCCAGCACTTCCCGTTACCAATATCGTCATCACATCGTCTCCTGACCGTTCGGCAGGGGACGCTATAAAGACTGACGTTTCCGGACAACGCATAAATTATGCATAGGCGTGCAGGAAAGCTTGAGGCTCAGCAGATGGTCGTAACAAGGCGGCCGGCGCTGCCGTCGGAAAGCATGATCCGTTCCCAGGTGACGCGGCCGGCGGCGATCGGCAGCAGCGCATTGCCGTTGGCGCCGGTATCGAGGGTCAGCGACGATAGCCTGCCCTCATGCCAGCCGCGCTCTTCGAGCGACTGCTCGGCGGCGGCGATTTCGGCGGAGGCGTAGGAGAACAGAGAACAGCCGAGAAAGGCGCCGAGCGGCGCCCGCCACTCCGCCTGCCGCCGGCGAGAGGCGGAGAGCAGCCGGTGGGTGCGGTCGCAGATCAGATGCACCGGCCGGACGGAATCCTCGACCAGCCGCTTTAGCGCCGCATCGACTGCCGTATGTCGCGGTGAGGCGAAAATCCGTTCCAGCTTGATTGCCTGTTCGGGCGAGAGGGCGAGCTGGTCGCGCTCCCAGCGCGAGACCGTCGCCTGGTTGACGCCGAGGAGTTCGGCGAGGTGTCCCTGCTTCATGCTGCGCAGCAGCCGCATGCGGCGTATGCCGGTCCCCGATATCGTCATCTGCCTGATCCCATGATGTTTTGGCCAGCATAAGGCTTCGGCCGGCCGGGCAGCAAGCTGTTGGGCGGCCGGATCATTATTCGGGCTGGCCCTCGAGGTCGCCTTTCAGCCGGTCGAGAATCGACAGGGAATGGCCGGCATAGGCGCTGATCCAGCGGTCATAGATGTGCTTGATCGGCAGGCTGTTCAGGTGGTTCCAGCGCTCGCGGCCTTCCTTCCTGGCGATGACCAAGTCGGCCTCCTCCAGAACCTTCAGATGCTGCATTACCGTGCAGCGGTCCATCTGCGGAAACATCTCGCAAAGGGTCCCTGTGGTTCGGGGGGCATCCTTGAGCAGATCGAGGATTTCGCGGCGGCGATGATGCGCCAGCGCCTTGAAGACTGGGTCGTCGGTTGATTCGCTTGACATGTTATATTTTTATAACATAATGGCGCCAAGGACAATGGAACAGACACACTGGAGAAGAGGAGAAGTGTCATGTCTCTCGGAATCCGCGTTTCGGGCCGTGTCGGCCGCCCCGTTGCAGAGGTGTTCGATGCTGTCGTCAACCCAACGAAGCTCAGCAGCTATTTCACCACGATCGGCGGAGCGAGCGCACCGCTCGTGATGGGCACGACGGTGACTTGGTGGAAGGATGCGCCGGTCGAGGTCGTCGAACTCGTGCCGGAAAGCCGCATCGTGCTGCGCTGGGATGGCGGCACCGGCGAAGACAAGACGACCTATAAGACGCTGGTGGAGATGAACTTCAAGCCGCTGGAAGATGGCGGCACGCTGGTGACCATCGCCGAGACCGGCTGGCGCGAGGACGAGGCCGGCCGGCGCGGCACCTATCTCAACTGCGAAGGCTGGACGCAGATGCTTTGCTGCATGAAGGCTTTCGTCGAATACGGCATCAATCTGCGCGAAGGCATGTTCCTAAGCGAAATGAAGGGTGAGCCGGCCAGCGCGCCTGATGTTTGAACGCGTGCGGCGGTGTCAAGAAGATCGGCGGCGCAATCGTCGCATTCGCCAATATCACCGAGACTTCGCTTGCCTGTCACACTGCGGGTGCTAATTTCCGGATTCGATACTTCATTTCGGTTTCCAGGAGATTCATTATGCAGCTTGGCATGGTTGGTTTGGGCCGCATGGGCAATTATATGGTCCAGCGCTTGATGCGAGGCGGTCACGAATGCGTCGTCTACGACGCCAGACCGGAAAGCGTTGCCGCGCTCGCAGGCCTCGGCGCGACCGGCAGTGCCTCGCTCGAGGAGTTCGTCTCGAAGCTCGCCCATCCGCGCGCGATCTGGCTGATGCTGCCGGCAGCGATCGTCGACAAGGTACTGGCGAGCCTGGTGCCGCTGCTTGAGAATGGCGATATCGTCATCGACGGTGGAAACTCCTATTATCATGACGACATCCGCCGCGGCGCCGACCTCATCACCAAGGGCATCCACTATGTCGATGTCGGCACAAGCGGCGGCGTCTTTGGCCTCGAGCGCGGTTATTGCCTGATGATCGGCGGCGAGAAAGGCATCGTCGAACACCTTTCCCCGATCTTCGCGACGCTGGCGCCCGGCGTCGGCAAGACGGAAGCCTCGCCGAACCGGAGCGCCGAAGCGGCTGCTGCCAGCACTGCGGAGCAGGGTTACCTGCATTGCGGTCCACATGGCGCCGGACATTTCGTCAAGATGGTAC
The DNA here is from genome assembly GCF_025847085.2 of Rhizobium sp. BT-226. Lineage (NCBI taxonomy): Bacteria > Pseudomonadati > Pseudomonadota > Alphaproteobacteria > Hyphomicrobiales > Rhizobiaceae > Rhizobium > Rhizobium sp. BT-226. The sequence goes on from NZ_JAOYTI010000006.1 coordinate 274,648, forward strand.
ATAACGGCATCGAATACGGCCTGATGGCTGCCTATGCCGAAGGTATCAATATTCTGAAACACGCCAATATCGGCGCTGCCTCGCACGTGGCCGATGCGGAGACTGCGCCGCTCGCCCATCCGGAACATTTCCAGTATGATTTCAACCTGCAGGATGTCGCCGAAGTCTGGCGCCGCGGCAGCGTCATCACCTCCTGGCTGCTCGATCTCACGGCCGATGCGCTGCATGCCGATCCCGCACTTTCGAAATATGCCGGCCGCGTCTCGGACAGCGGCGAAGGCCGCTGGACGATCATGGCGGCAATCGACGAGAGCGTGCCGACGCCGGTGCTGAGCGCTGCGCTCTACGGTCGCTTCTCCTCGCGCGACAATGACGAATTCGCCAACAAGGTGCTGTCGGCGATGCGCGCGGGCTTCGGCGGCCACGTGGAAAAGCCAGCCGCGAAATCCTGAACCAATGAAAGTGCTACAGCGCCCTGCGGCTCTCGAAAAGACGCGTGGCGCCGTAGCGCGCGCCGTCATAGCCGAGGCCGTCAGGCGGCGCAGATGGCGGGCTTGCATCTCGCGCCGCGCCTCATCCCGGCATTGATCTTCGCGGCGGCAACGGTACTGACACTTCTCAGCCTCAGCTGGCCACCGCTCAGCCAGAGCATCGCGATCGTCTGCGTCGTTGCGCTCCTCGTCCGGCGCTTTACGATCTGCTTCGGCGGCGTGCTGGTCGTCGATCTCATCGGGCTGCCGAGGGTGGAGGAAGAACGGCAGGTATCACCGCTGCGATCATGCCCGGGCCGACGGTCGCATTGTTCTGGTACCGGCGCTGTGCGACTTCGTCTTCTTTCACTTTCGGCTGGGCGATAATTCAGTCGATGATGACGAAACCCGGCGAGCAATTCGTCATCCGCCGCAATGCGCTGGCGATGATCCGCAATGCCTTCCAGGAAAACGGCATCGAATTCGCCGTGCCGACCGTGCAGGTGGCGGGCGATCGCGACGCGGAGGTCGATGCTGCCGTGGGGCGCTATGCCGCGCATGCACGGGCGGGCAGCGAGCCGGCGGCGTAAACCCTCACATCGCGCCGGCGGCTGCGATCAGCAGGCCGCCAATGATCGCCATGTTGGTTTTCCAGGTATTGATTGCGCTGTCGCGCGCCGTTCCCTGCATATCCCAGAAGTTCAGCAGCATGACGGTGGCGGCCAGCGTGAAGATGATGAGACCGAATGCCGCTGCCGTGACGAAAAGCCCCAGCATCAACAGGAGGCCGGCCGCGATCTGGAACAGGCTGCCCGAGAGCAGCACCCATTTCGCGAAAGGAATGCCGCGGGCTTCGATCGCCTCGGTCAGCGGCACGATGACGAAAAAATGATGAATGCCGCCAGCGACATAGAGGCCGCCTAGCAGCAGGCGGCCGAGGACAAGCATTATGAAGGCCGGACCATCCTGCATATCGAATTGTTCTCCCGGATCTCAAATCCCATCGCAGGGCCAAGTTCTTTCGAAGCTTACAAAAATGCAATGCACCGTGACGCCCGCCTGCGCAAATTCGCCCCAATTGAGGATAATTGAGGCGCAACGGGCGGGGCGGGTAGCGGCGGCATGGCTTCATAGAGCTTCCATGCCTCCTATGTTACGCCTTTCAAAAATGATTCCCGCCACGCTAGCAGTTGCGACAGGTACGAGATGTCGGGTCATGGCAATTTGGAAAATATGGAAGAATCGGGCGGATTTTCTTTTGGCGGGCTATTCAGACGGTACAGAACTCCGCTGCTGGCAGCCGCGTCACTGGTGGTTTTCTGCCTCGTCGGTTACGCGATCATGCAGCTCACCAACGAGGTGCGCTATGACGACGTCGTCGGTGCGCTGGCCGCGACCAGGCCGAGCGCGATCCTGCTTGCGTTGTTCTTCACGGCGCTCAGTTTCCTCGCGCTGATCTTCTACGATCTCAACGCCATAGAATATATCGGCAAGAAGCTGCCCTTTCCGCATGTGGCGCTGACGGCGTTCAGTGCCTATGCCGTCGGCAATACCGCCGGTTTCGGCGCGCTTTCGGGGGGTGCCATCCGCTACCGCGCCTATACGCGCCTCGGGCTCTCGCCGGAGGATATCGGCCGCATCATCGCCTTCGTCACGCTGTCCTTCGGATTGGGTCTTGCGGGCGTCGCGGCGATCGCCCTCATCGTCATCGCCGATGAGATCGGCCCGCTCGTCGGCGTGAGCCCCTTCCTTCTGCGGCTGATCGCCGGTTCGATCGTCGCCATTCTGGGCGCGGTGATGATCATCGGCCGCGATGGGCGCGTGCTCGATCTCGGGCCCGTGGCAATCCGCCTGCCGGATTCGCGTACCTGGTCGCGGCAGTTCCTCGTCACAGCCTTCGATATCGCAGCCTCGGCATCAGTACTCTATGTGCTGCTGCCGCAGACGGCCATCGGCTGGCCGGTCTTCCTCGCCGTCTATGCGATCGCCGTCGGTCTCGGCGTGCTCAGTCACGTTCCGGCCGGCCTCGGCGTGTTCGAGACCGTGATCATCGCGTCGCTCGGCAGCGCGGTGAACATCGATGCGGTGCTCGGATCACTGGTGCTCTACCGGCTGGTTTACCATGTGCTGCCGCTGCTGATCGCGGTGCTCGCGGTCTCGGCGGCGGAGCTGCGTCGTTTCGTCGACCATCCGGCCGCCTCCAGCATGCGGCGCATCGGCGGACGGCTGATGCCGCAGCTGCTGTCGGCTCTCGCGCTGCTGCTCGGCGTCATGCTGGTGTTTTCGAGCGTCACGCCGACGCCGGACCAGAACCTCGAATTCCTCTCCAACTATCTGCCACTGCCGATGGTCGAAGGGGCGCATTTCCTCTCCAGCCTGCTGGGGCTGGCACTCGTCGTCGCCGCCCGCGGCCTCGGCCAGCGGCTCGACGGCGCCTGGTGGGTGGCCGTGTTCTCGGCGCTTGCCGCCTTGACTTTGTCGCTGTTGAAGGCGATCGCGCTTGTCGAAGCCGCGTTTCTCGCCTTCCTCATCTTCGGGCTCTTCGTCAGCCGCCGGCTCTTTACCCGCCAGGCCTCGCTGCTCAACCAGGCGCTGACGGCGTCCTGGCTGATGGCGATCGCTGTGATCGTCGTCGGCGCCGTCGTCATCCTGCTCTTCGTCTATCGCGACGTCGAATACAGCAACCAGCTCTGGTGGCAGTTCGAATTTACCGCCGAGGCGCCGCGGGGCTTACGCGCCGTTCTCGGAATCACCATCATCTCGTCGGCGATCGCCGTCTTCAGCCTGCTCCGGCCGGCGAGCTTCCGGCCGGAGCAGGCGACGGACGAGGCCCTGGCGCGTGCCGTCGAGATCGTCATGAAGCAGGGTAATGCCGACGCCAATCTGGTGCGCATGGGCGACAAGAGCATCATGTTCTCGGAAAACGGCGACGCTTTCATCATGTATGGCCGGCAGGGCCGCTCCTGGATCGCGCTGTTCGATCCGGTCGGCGACCATCACGCCGTGCAGGAACTCGTCTGGCGTTTCGTCGAAGCGGCGCGCGCCGCCGGCTGCCGGGCCGTGTTCTACCAGATATCGCCGGCGCTGCTGTCGCATTGCGCCGATGCCGGCTTGCGCGCCTTCAAGCTCGGCGAACTGGCGGTGGCCGATCTCAGGACCTTCGAGATGAAGGGCGGCAAATGGGCGAACCTTCGCCAGACGGCGAGCCGCGCCCAGCGCGACGGGCTGGAATTCGCCGTCGTCGAACCTGAAGACGTGCGCTCGGTCATCGATGACCTTTCCGCCGTTTCCACGGCCTGGCTCGAGCATCACAATGCCAAGGAAAAGGGCTTTTCTCTCGGCGCCTTCGATGCCGATTACGTCTCCTCGCAGCCGGTCGGCATCCTGAAAAAGGACGGCAGGATCGTCGCCTTCGCCAATATCCTCGTGACCGAATCCAGACAGGAGGGCACGATCGATCTCATGCGCTTCTCGCCGGATGCGCCGAAGGGCTCGATGGACTTTCTCTTCGTGCAGATCATGGAATATCTGCGAGGGCAGGGTTTCACCCACTTCAATCTCGGCATGGCGCCTCTCTCCGGCATGTCGAAACGCGAGGCGGCGCCCGTCTGGGACCGCATCGGCAGCACCGTTTTCGAACACGGCGAGCGCTTCTATAACTTCAAAGGCCTTCGGGCATTCAAATCCAAGTTTCATCCGCACTGGCAACCGCGCTATCTTGCGGTCTCCGGAGGGGGCAATCCGATGATCGCGTTGATGGACGCGACATTTCTGATCGGGGGCGGATTGAAAGGGGTAGTGAGAAAATGATCAGGACAATCCTTCTTGCCACGGCATGCGCCTGCATGCTCGCGGCCGCACCGGCTGATGCTGCCGAAGAGACCACACAGAGCTTCGAAGCCGGGCTCATCCCGTCGCCGCACATCTTCCTGCCGGAAGGGGAGGTGAAGGGCACGGTGATGCTGATCTCGGATGCGGCCGGCTGGGGCGACTATGAGAAGGCCGAAGCCGACAGGCTGGTCGCCGAAGGCGCCGTCGTCATCGGCGTCGACTTCCCCTCCTATATCCAGGCGCTCAACCGGTACGACGTCAGCCTCAATGACGGCTGCGTCTACATGGTCTCGGACATCGAATCGCTGAGCCAGCAGGTGCAGCGCGCGACCGGCAACAGTGCCTATCACCTGCCGATCGTCGCCGGCATCGGCGAGGGCGGGGCCTTAGCGCTGGCGATTGCCGCGCAGACGCCGGATGCGACGATCGGCCAGACGCTTGCTGTCGATCCGAAGGCCGGCATTCCACTCGCCCAGGGACTTTGCACGCCGGCTTCCAAGCAGGTCGTCGGCCAACGCACCATGTATGGCCTCAGCGACGGCGCTCTGCCGGATCCGATCGTCGCCGTCTTTACGCCCAATGCCGACAAGGATGGCAGGGCGCATGCCGAAGCGCTGAAGAAGGCCCATGCCGAGATCGAGATCCGCGAATCCACCGACGATGCGCAGACGGTATTTGCCGATACGCTCGACGATCTCGTCACCGCCTCCGGCGCCTTCGGCAATCCGCTCGGCCTGCCGCTGGCGGTGCTCGAGACAACGCCGGCCTTCGATACGATGGCGGTGATCTATTCCGGCGACGGCGGTTGGCGCGACATCGACAAGGAGGTCGGCGGCACGCTGCAGAAGGAAGGCATTCCGGTCGTCGGCGTCGATTCGCTTCACTATTTCTGGTCGGAGCGTAAGCCGGAGGAGACCGCCGCCGATCTTTCGAAGATCATCGATTTCTACCGCAAGCAGTGGAAGGTGAAGCATGTGCTGCTCGTCGGCTATTCCTTCGGCGCCGATGTCGTGCCGGCCACCTATCAGCTCCTCAAGCCGGCTGAAAAGTCGGCGGTGGTGCAATTGTCGCTGCTGTCGCTGTCACACGAAGTCGACTACGTCATTTCCGTTCTCGGTTGGCTCGGCCAGAAAACGGATGGGGCCGGAGGCGATCCCGTCAGCGATCTGAAGAACATCGATCCGAAGCTCGTGCAGTGCATCTACGGCAAGGACGACGATGACGATGTCGCCTGTCCGGCGGTGAAGGAGAGCGGCGCCGAAGTGATCGAACTGCCCGGCGACCATCATTTCGACGAGAATTACGACCTTCTTACCAAGACGATCATCGACGGGTTGAGGAGGCGGCTGCAGAATTAAAGCGTCGCGCGTCCGATAGGACGCGCTAAGCGCGCTTTGTCATGACGTCAGCGCATCAGCCTCTCTTCGCTCCAGCCGAGGTCGGCGAGTTCGTTGCCGCGAAACCGTGCATCGTCGGCAACGATGAATTCATCGAGCTGTGGCGGAGCGACGCTGGTGCCAGAGAGCATCGCATGCACCTGGCCGCGATGATGGGTCTGATGCTGGAAGAGATGCCCGAGCACGTCCTCCATCCGCTCCTGCTGGATGCGGGCGCCGCGATGGAGGCTGACGGTCGAGGCGAGCCTGTCCGGCGTCAGGGCCTCGCAAAGCGCCACCAGGCGCTGATCGACCTTCGCCTGCGCTTGCGCCAGCGAGGAGACGTCATCGAATGGTTCGTCGATCTCGAAGGCCTTGAGCCCGAGCGTGCCGCCTTCCAGGCCGTCGACATAGAACCAGTCGACCGTGATGATATGGTTCAAGGTTTCCTTGATCGAGGGGAAGAAGCTGGTGCGTGGCGCTTCGAATTCTCCAGGCTTCAATGTCGCGCAGGCCTGCAGCAGCCGGCGGTTGGCAAGGGCGTTGTTATAGGCAAGTTTGCGGAATGGCCTGACAGGATCGAAGGTCGGCATTGGCGCATCTCCTCTTTAAGCGCTTTTGGCTACAGCGCCCGGGCGCCTTTTGAGGCGCGCAAGGACGCTGTAACATTTTCAACTGCTTGCATCAGTCTTTGCCGTCGAGATCGCCGTCCCGCCAGACGAGATGACGTGGCGCAACGGGTAGGGCCTCGATTTGATCGGCGATGAAATAGGGCGGGATGTCGAGTGCGGTCAGGGCACTACGCGTTGCCGGCACCCATTTGAACTCGAGATGGTTGTCGCCGTCCTCGACCCGATGGATGATCTCGCCGGACAAAAAGGGGAATTCCGGCGGGAGGTCCATCAGGTAATAGAGACCGAGTTCATGCCAGTCGCGCCGTTCGTAGCGGAAAAAATTCTCGACAATCCACAACAGCCGATGGACGGTCACCTCAACGCCCAGTTCCTCCACCATCTCCCGTTTGAGCGTTTCCTCCGACGTCTCGCCGATTTCCGCCCTGCCGCCTGGAAAGGTCCAGAAGGGCTCATGCACGGCGCGATGGACGAGCACGTGGCCGTCGCGAAAGCCGAGGCCGGCGATGCGATAGTTGAAACGCTCAGCGCCCGCATTCAGGCGGATGAGAGTGCGCTTGGCCATGCCATTCTTATCCAAGATCGATCACGACAATTTCCGGCGGCACGCCGAAGCGGACCGGTGCAATGGAGCAGCCGAGGCCACCGGACACGATGATATTACGCCCCTCCTCGGCCATATGGCCATAGGCATAGCGGTTGCCGTAACGCGAGGGGACGATCGGCGAACGGCCGAGGAGGCGGATCTGTCCGCCATGCGTGTGGCCCGAAAGCGTCAGCGAGACACGTTCGGGCACGCGCGGAAAGATATCGGGCTCATGGGCGAGCAGGATGACGGGCGCATCGTCCGTAACCTGAGCCATCGTTCCCTCGAGATCATCGAGGCCGAGCATATGCGTGCGGCCCCACTTCCGGCCCGGCAGCAGCGCCAGCTGATCTTCGAGGCCTGCGAGCCAAAAGCCGCGGCCATCTTTTTCGAGCCGAACGGCGCGGTTGCCATAGACCGGGATGCCGACGTCGGCGAGGGCTCGGTGTCCGAATGTCTCCATCCCGCCGTTCTTCTGGGCGGTCCTGTCCTCCCACCAATCATGGTTGCCCATGACCGCATGGACGCCGAGAGGGGCCTGCAAAGTGGCGAGCGCCTTCGACCATTGGCTCGAATGCACGTACTGCGTCACCATGTTCATGCCGGCGGCATAATCGCCGAGCAGGACGGTGACGTCGCCCTCCAGTTCATTCGCCCTGTGGCAGATCGCGGCAATGCGGCTTGCCGACATCCAGGGTTCGCAGGCATGGAGATCGGCGAGCGCAACGACGCGGAGCTTGAGCCCCGGCGTCCATCCGGGCGGCGTCAGCTGGTAGCGGGTGATGGCAAGCCGCGCGAGCGGTTCATAGGCGAAGGCGTAACCACCGAGCGACATAACGCCTGCGACACCGCCGCCCAGAACCTTGAAAAATCCGCGGCGGGTGATCACTCAGTTGTCCTCCTGGAACAGCCGGAACTGTGCAGCCTCCATATCCTTGGGCGGTTGCATTCCCAGATGTTTCCACGCGATTGCGGTCAGAACACGGCCGCGTGGTGTGCGCTGAATGAAACCCTGCTGGATCATGTAGGGCTCGATGATGTCCTCGATCGCGTCGCGCGGCTCGGAAAGGCCGGCGGCGATGGTTTCGATGCCGACCGGGCCGCCGCCGAAATTGATGGCGATCATGTTGAGGTAACGTTTGTCGAGCTGGTCGAAGCCGACATTGTCGACCAGCAGGCGGGTCAGCGCCTCGTCGGCGATTTCGCGGGTGACGGCTTCCGCCCTTGCCACCTCGGCGAAGTCGCGCACGCGCCGCAGCAGCCGGCCGGCGATGCGCGGGGTGCCGCGGGCGCGTCTTGCGATCTCGCGGGCGCCTTCCTCGGTGATCGGCAGGTTCATCAGCCGGGCGCCACGGCGCACGATCAGTTCCAGCTCCTCGACGGTGTAGAAGCTCAGGCGCACCGGAATGCCAAACCGGTCGCGCAGCGGCGTCGTCAACAGGCCGAGGCGGGTGGTGGCCGCCACCAGCGTGAATTTCGACAGGTCGATCTTCACCGAGCGAGCGGCAGGGCCTTCCCCGATGATGAGGTCAAGCTGGAAATCTTCCATGGCCGGATAGAGGATTTCCTCGACGGCGGGATTGAGCCGATGGATTTCGTCGATGAAGAGCACGTCGCGCTCCTCGAGATTGGTCAGCAGGGCAGCGAGATCGCCGGCCTTGGCGATCACCGGGCCCGACGTCGAGCGAAAGTTGACGCCGAGTTCTTTGGCCATGATCTGCGCCAGCGTCGTCTTGCCGAGGCCGGGCGGACCGACGAAGAGCACATGGTCCAGCGCTTCGCCGCGGTTTTTCGCCGCCTCGATAAAGACCTTGAGATTGGCGCGCGCTTCCGCCTGGCCGGTGAACTCATCCAGCGATTGCGGGCGCAACGTGATATCAAGGTCTTCGCCCCGCTTTTCCGGCGATATCAGGCGGGCGGATTCGCTCATGAAAGAAGCTCCATACCTGGCACGGTCTTGAACGCGTGCCGGTCAAATGTCTTGGTCGCCGGGCATCCCTCATCCGCGGCGCGGTAGCCGATCAAGGCATCGGCAAAATCGGCGTTTCGCGTTTCCACGGCCCTCAGGGCCTTGATAACGAGGGTCTGGTTCTCGATGTCCAATCCCCTGACGCGTGTCAACTTGCCGATTGCCTCGACAACGTCCTTTTTCTTGAAGCCGAACCGTGCGCGCAGCGCCCAATCCAGTTCCAAGAGGTTCAGAAGCGAGAGAAATCCACGATAATCCCTGCCGATGCCTTCACCGAATTTCAGGGCGGCCGCCCTTTGCTCCGGATCATCGTCGACGATGAGCCTCAGCAGGACGTTTGTATCCAAGCCATAGGCAATCATGCCGCTACATCCGATTTCGATCGCGTGGCTTCGTTGACGACATCGCTGCCCGCAGCGTCGGTGACGGTAGCGTCGATCTCTTCCAGGGAAGCACGACCATTTGGAGGCGATCCCAGAAGGCCTGCAAGATCATTGAAGTTGATCGATTTCGGTGTAATCACGACTTCTCCGTCGATCATCGAGAAAACAAGCTGATCGCCAGGCTGAAGGCCGAGCGTGTCCCGCAACTCTTTCGGAAACGTTATCTGGCCTTTCGGTGAAAGGGTAAATTCTCCCCGCATGGATCAGCAGTCCTATCTATGTGCGTTAGTCGGAAAATTTGTCAATCGGCAGAAAAATGACATTTCATCCTACTCTATCGCGCTAGCTCCTTCAATCCCAGCCTGATCAGCTTGGCACTGTCGGCGCCGTCGCCTGCCGTCTTCATTGCCGTGGCAATCGCGTTCGCCGCCTGGTCGCGGGAATAGCCGAGGTTGGTCAGCGCAGATACCGCGTCGGCGACCGGGGCGGCCGCGACCCCTTCGCCGAGTTCCTGCTTGAGGGCGATATTGATCGCTTCGCCGGCAAAGGCCGGCGCCCGGTTCTTGAGCTCGGTGACGAGACGCATCGCCACTTTCGGACCGACGCCCGGCGCACGCGAGACGGCGGCGCGATCCTGCAGGGCAATCGCATTGGCGAGTTCGCCTGGTGTCAGCGTCGAGAGCACGGCGAGCGCCACCTTGGCGCCGACGCCCTGAACGCTCTGGAGCAGGTTGAACCATTCCCGCTCCAGCGCGGTCATGAAGCCGAAGAGCCTTAGCTGGTCCTCGCGCACATAGGTTTCGATGAACAGCACGCACGCCTCGCCGGCTGAGCCGAGCTTGGACAGGGTGCGGGCCGAGCAATGGGCGACGTAGCAGACGCCGTGCACATCGACGAGCACATAGTCTTCGCCGATCTCGTCTATGGTGCCTTTCAGCTTGCCGATCATGGGTCGCGGTCTCTCAAGGATGCGTTTCGGGGGTTATAAGGTCAACGGAGGGGAAATAGGAGCGGTATCCGCTGGGATCGCGGGTCAAAATTCTGTAGCCCCTTATCGCCGCATGCGCGCCGATGAAGAAATCGGGCAATATCCGTTCGCGCCCACCGCCGGCGCGACGGTAAAGCCGGAAGGCCGCAGCAGCGGCGAATGCAGCCGGCCAAGGCAGGTTCTCGCGGCGGAATTCATCCTGCGGCAGCAGTCGATCGACTTCGTCCACGTCGTCGTACCGAACGGAAAATTCGGAATAGATGATCGGGTTTATGAGGACAGGTCCGTCTTTGAAGACGTCAAGCATCTTTCGACGCGACCACCCGTGCCAGTCCGAACCGACTACGGCCAGATCGACAAGTATGTTCGTGTCGACAAGTGTGGCCATCAGCGATCACGGGTCATCGACATAAGGTCTTCGGCATCGATCTCCTGATCGCCAGTGCCCTCGAGACGACGGATCGTCTGTATGAAACGATCCAGGCGGCCCCGATCCTCGATCTCCTGCTTGCCGTTCTTCGGCGAGAGAACGAGCTTGCCGCCCTCTATCGAGAAAATGACCTCGCTATTGGCCTCGATACCGACAAGTTCCCTGAGATCGCGAGGAATAGTGACCTGCCCTTTGGACGTAACACGCATCTTGTTGCTCCTTCAGAGTAAGAATTATCCTTACCAATGGAACAAGTCAAGAACAAGCTATCCGGCCAGCGCCTGTCGCATGCGGTTGCTGCCGCGATTATGCGCATGGCAGATGGCGATCGCCAGGGCGTCGGCGGCGTCGTTGCCCTTGAATTCGACCTTCGGCATCAGAATCTTCAACATCATGTGGATCTGCTGCTTTTCGCCGTGGCCGACGCCGATGACGGCCTTCTTCACGGCGTTCGGGGCATATTCGGAGACCGGCAGCCCGGCGCGCGCCGGCACCAGCATGGCAATGCCGCGGGCCTGGCCAAGCTTCAGGGTCGCCACCGCATCCTTGTTGACGAAGGTCTGTTCGACGGCGGCCTCATCCGGCTTATAGCTGTGGACGATCTCCGCCAGGCCGTCGTGCAATTGGCAAAGGCGGGAGGCAAGGTCCATGTCGCCGTCGGAAGTCACTGTTCCAGATGCGACAAACCGCAGGGAATTGCCCAGCGTGTCGATGATTCCCCAGCCGGTGCGGCGAAGTCCAGGATCAATACCGACGATGCGAATCGTATTTTGCATGGTTCAACCTATAGCGATCGCGAAATAAGTGCCATCGATATGTGAACAAAACAAAAACACTCCCGGATTTAGGGCCCGACATTTACCGCGAATTAAAACAGATGCCTGAATTCTAGTCGTCAATACGAGAGGGGCTTCTTTTCGCGAAGATTAAGCCTCCGATGTTCTGTTTACAGGTCGGTCGATCAGGCATGCGCTGCATGCCCGGCTGGCAAGCGCGTTCAGAAGGGGTTCGTCGTACATGGCACAGAGATTTCAATCCCTGTCCTTCAAGGTCATCGTCACATTCATTCTGCTGACCGTGCTGTCGATCGCGGTCATCGACGTGCTGGCCTATTTTGCCAGCAGCCGCATCTCCGACGAGCAGGCGCTGAAGGCCAAGGAAAGCGTGCTGATCTTCCGCGGCGACATGCTGCAGGACCAGCTGGCGCAGCTTGAAAACCAGGCCAACTCGATTGCGCGCATCGAGGCGCTGCAAATGTCGATCACCAGCCTGAAGAGCGGCTGGAAAACCGTCGAGAAAACCTCGGGCGACGCTCGTGCCGAGCTGAAGAAGGTTTTCATATCGAACAATCCCAACCCGGCCGACCAGCGCGAGAAGCTCATGAAGCCGGAAGGGCCGAGCGGTTTTTATTATTCGAACCATGAGAAGACGCAGGGCGAAGTCGCCCGCGACCTCGAGGATACCGCCTTCAGCGACCTGCTGATCGCCGATCTCGAGGGCACGGTCCTCTATTCTTATAAGAAGCAGGACGATTTCGCTGAGAACCTGAAGTCGGACGCCTGGAAGACAACCGGCGCCGGCATCGCTTTCGCCAAGGCGATCGACAATACCGCCAAGGCGACCGATGACGCCGCGCCGACAGGCTTCTCCGGCCTTCGAGTCGATGCCGGCAGCGGCAAATCGGCGATCTTCTATGCCGTGCCGATTATCAAGCTTGGAGCGGCCAAGGGCATCATCCTCTTCAAGGTGCGCGACGAGATCGTCACCGGCATCCTCGCCAAGGGCATCGTTCAGGGCAGCACGGCGCGGGCGGCGATCGTCTCCGGCGATGGCTCCGCCGTCGGCCTCGACGGAAGCGGCAAACTTGCTACGCTCGATGCGACGCCCTTCACCTTCATCAAGAGCGCGCTTGCCAGTTCGGCGATGACGGTTGCCGATTTCGACCGGGCGGACGGAGCGGCTCGTGGCTATGTCCGCGGCATCGACTATCGCGGCGACCGCTTCCTTGTTGTCGAGAGTGTGCTCCTCAGCGAACTCAATGCCGGCTCGATCGAGATCGCCACTCTGCTGACGATGATCGGCATCGGCGTGCTCGTCGTCATGGCGGTCACGACCGGGCTCGTCACCAATCTGCTGTTTTCGCCGCTTGCGCGGCTTGCCGGCGTTACCCGCGATGTCGCCGACGGCAAGCTCGACAGCGAGATCGGCAGCCTGAACCGCAAGGACGAGATCGGCACGATGGCCAACGCGCTCGACCGCTTCCGGCAGTCGCTGATCGAAAGCCGCGAGCTCGAAGCCGCCAGTGAAGAGACGCGCCTGCGGGCCGAGCAGGACCGCCAGCAGAACCTGACCGAGCGTGAGGCCGAGGCGAAGACGCTGCAGCAGGTGGTCGAGGCGATTGACGAGGGCCTGCATCATCTGGCGAGCGGCGATCTTGCTTATCAGATCGATACCCGTTTCCCGAACGAGCTTGAAAGCCTGCGCGTCAATTTCAACGAGGCGCTGGCGACGCTCAGCGAAACTATGACGGCAATCGGCCGCAACTCGATGGCGGTACGCGCCGGCTCCGAGGAGATGCGCACCGGCGCCGACGAACTTGCCGGTCGCACCGAGCGCCAGGCCGGCTCGATCACCGAGACGGCGAATGCGATTAGCGCCATCACACAGTCGGTTCGCCGGCAGATCGAGCGGGCCGAGCAGGCCGAGCGCATCGCCCGCGACGCCAAGAAGGAGACGACAGGCTCCGGCCAGATCATGCGCGAGACGATCGCGGCGATGGAGGCAATCCAGGCCTCCTCGCGCCAGATCAACACGATCATCTCAGTCATCGACGACATCGCCTTCCAGACCAACCTCCTGGCGCTCAATGCCGGTGTCGAAGCGGCGCGCGCCGGTGAATCCGGCAAGGGCTTCGCCGTCGTCGCCATGGAAGTGCGCGAGCTGGCGCAGCGCTCATCAAGTGCGGCCAAGGAGATCTCCAGCCTGCTGCAGAAATCGACGCATGAGGTCGAAAGCGGCGTTACGCTTGTGGAAAAAGCGGGCGTTGCGCTGACGGGCATCGGCGCCCATGTCGAGGCGATCAACGGCCAGATCAACGAGATCATGGGTGCGACCCGCGAGGAGGCCAACACGCTGCGTGAGATCAATAGCGCTGTCGTCGAACTCGACACGATGACGCAACAGAACGCCTCGATGGTCGAGGAGACGACGGCGGCGATCCACCGGCTGGCGACGGAAGCCCTGGAAATGGACCGCCAGCTCGGCAATTTCACGCTGCCGCCCGGCCACCACCAGCCGAGCGCTGAGGTGCATGTGCTGCGCCGTCACCGATAAACGATCGCTTCTGACATTGCAGAAGGGTCGCGCTCGCGCGGCCTTTTTGTTTGCGCGCGTGGTTTGGAATGGTGCGGGCGCGAACCTACATAGACGGCATCGTTCAACCGCCCGGCAGGTTTCCCATGGTTCCCTTCTCCATACTCGACCTTTCCCCCGTTGCCGAAGGCAGCACCGTGCGCCAGTCCCTCGACGGTTCGGCGCGGATGGCTGTGAAGGCCGAGGAATTCGGCTACAAGCGCTTCTGGCTTGCTGAACATCACGGCATGCCGGGGATCGCCAGCGCTGCCACCGCCGTCGTCATCGGCCATGTCGGGGCCGCGACAAAGCGCATCCGTATCGGCTCCGGCGGCATCATGCTGCCCAATCATTCGCCGCTCGTCATCGCCGAGCAGTTCGGCACGTTGGAGGCGCTCTTCCCCGGCCGGATCGATCTCGGCCTCGGGCGCGCGCCGGGAACGGACATGCGCACGGCACAGGCGCTGCGGCGCAATCTCGAGGCCGGCGCAAACAGCTTCCCCAACGACGTGGTGGAACTGCAGCAACTCCTCGGCACGCCAGTCGAGAACCAGGCGATCCTCGCGGTTCCCGGCAATAGCTCACATATCCCGATCTGGCTGCTCGGCTCCAGCCTCTACAGTGCCCAGCTCGCCGGCATGCTCGGCCTTCCCTATGCCTTCGCCTCGCATTTCGCGCCCGACATGCTGCTCGATGCGATCGCGATCTACCGCGACCGCTTCCAGCCCTCGGCGACGCTCGACAAGCCCCATGTGATGGTCGGCGTCATGGGCGCGGTGGCGGCGACCGATGAGGAGGCTCGCTACCATTTCACTTCCGCAGAGCAGCAGTTCGTCAATCTGCGCCGCAATGTCCGCGGCCCGTTCCCGCGTCCGGTGGCCGATATGGGGGACTTCTGGTCGCCGATGGAAAAGATGAATGTCGAACACACGCTGCGTTATGCCGTGGTCGGCTCGCCGAAGACGGCGGAGGCGAAACTGACGGAGTTTCTACAGGAAACGCAGGCCGACGAGGTAATCATCTCGATGCCGATCCACGACATCGAGGCGCGGCTGACATCGGTGGAACTATTCGCGGGGCTGGGAAATTTCATGCGAGCCGCCGCTTAGGATCTACGCAAGGCGCACTCCGACGGCGCCATCTTTCCGGCAAGAAAAAACCCGGCGTTGCAGCCGGGTTTTTATTTGACACCTGCCTGAGGAGATCAGGCCGAGAGCTTCGCCAGCACTTCTTCGGAGACTTCGAAGTTGGAATAGACGTTCTGCACGTCGTCATCGTCTTCCAGGCTGTCGATGAGTTTCAGCAGCGACTGGGCTTTTTCCTCGTCTACCGGCACGTTGTTTTGGGCGCGCCAGACGGCCTTGACGGTTTCGGCTTCGCCGAGGCTCGATTCCAGCGCTTTTGCCACTTCGCCGAGGGCTTCGAAGGCGCAGGTGATGTAGTGGCCGTCTTCGTCGGTCTCGACGTCATCGGCGCCGGCTTCGATCGCGGCTTCCATCACCTTGTCGGCATCGCCGACGGAAAGCTTGTAGGTGATTTCGCCGACATGGTCGAAGGAGAAGGAGACGGAGCCGGTTTCGCCGAGAGCGCCGCCTGCCTTGGTGAAGCTCGAGCGGACGTTGGAGGCGGTGCGGTTGCGGTTGTCGGTCAGCGCCTCGACGATGATCGCCGTGCCGCCGGGGCCATAACCTTCATAGCGGACTTCATCATAGTTTTCGCCATCGGCGCCGGCTGCCTTCTTGATGGCGCGGTCGATATTGTCCTTCGGCATAGACTGAGCCTTGGCGTTTTGGATCGCCAGGCGAAGACGGGCGTTCATCGTCGGGTCGGGCAGGCCGGCCTTGGCGGCAACGGTGATTTCGCGCGCAAGCTTGGAGAACATTTTCGACCGCACGGCATCCTGACGGCCCTTGCGGTGCATGATGTTTTTAAACTGTGAATGGCCAGCCATGGCACCCCTGTTCACGTCTCATTATTCGGAATGGGCCGCCTTATAAGAGCGAAATGGCACCCGTTCAAGGAAAAAGCAGTTCGGAACAAAGGCGAGGGGATGACGTTTCAACCGAACTCCATCCAACGGAAAGGAACGGTCATGGCAAGTCTCAGCGAGGCGCAGGAACATCCAGCACGTCAGCTCTGGGATCAGGTCAACGGCGTTTATGCCGGCATGCTCGGAATTTCCGGACTCGACATGCACATGCAGCCGATGGCGCCCCATGCCGATCCCACCACCAACACCATCTGGTTTTACACCAAGACCGACGCCGACATCGTGCGCGCCATCAAGCCCGGTAGCCGCGCGCATTTCTGCGTGATCGGCAAGGATCACGACTATCACGCCTGCCTCGCCGGTGTGATCGAGGTGCGTCCTGACCCCTCCAAGATCGAGGAATATTGGAGCTCGATCGTCGCGGCCTGGTATGACGGCGGCAAGAAGGACCCCAAGCTCACCATGCTGTCGCTCCATGTCGACGATGCCGAGATCTGGGTCTCCACAGGCAACAAGCTGAAATTCGGCTGGGAGATCGCCAAGGCCAATCTTGACGACGACAAGATGCCGGATGTCGGCATCAAGCGCCATCTGCAGTTCGCCTGATGCAGGAATTCAAAGCGCCACAGCGTCTTTTGCGCGTCTGAAGAGACGCGCGGCGCTGTAGAAGGGAAACCGCCGGGCCTTTTTTACTGCACACCCTTCATGACATAGATCAGCGGCTTTTTCGGCAGGGTACGCATCGAGACGGTGATACTATCATCGGGCGCATTGGCGACGTCGAAATCCTTTCCGAACATCGAAACGAAGGCTTCGACCGGCGGGCCGCGCCGGTGCATCGGCAGGATCAACGACGAGCGCAGCCGCTTGATGACGCGGCTCATGCTGTCGGCGCCCATGGTCAGGCCGCCATCGACGGGGACCATGACGACGTCGAGGCGGCCGATCTCGGTATAATGGGTATCCGTCAGCTCGTAATGCAGGTGGCCGAGATGGCCGATGCAGAGGCCGGCGATCTCGAAGATGAAGATGGAATTGCCGTTTTCGTGCGAGCCGCCGAGGCCATAGCTGAAGCGGATATCCGTCGTGACGTTGCGGATATAGGCATCGCCGACGACGAGATTGACATTGGCCTTCTCGTCCGGAACATCGCTCCACCCGTGCAGTACGTGCTTGATTGCCGGATCGGGCGCCAAGGTGAAGTGGGTCGAGTGGGCCTTGTTCATGGTCACGACGTCGGGCATCGTCGCAGGCCTGTACCAGCCATTATAGTCTGTCGCTATGACGATGCCGCCCGGGGTCTCGATCGCGAAGGTGGAGTGGCCGAGGAAGGTGAGCTTGACGTCCTCGCCCTCGGAGACGGCAGGCATCAGCGGCGGAGCGCCGGAAAAGCTTGCGAAGGTCACCTTGGGGATGGTTTGTGCGATCGCCTGGCACTGGCTGACCGGTGGCCGCTGCTCTTGTGCTCCGGCAAGACTAGGCGCGGCGAAGGCCGCAAGGTATGCGATAGCGAGGACAAGATATCGCGGCTTCATGCCACCCCTCCGGCGCTCTATCACCCTTCAATCGGCGCATAATCCTTTCCGAAAATCGATTCCGATTTTCGGGGTTATGCGCGAGTGGCGGGAGGATGCGGCATGAGGCCGCAGGGGTCCAGACGGCGGATGCTCACAATTGCGTGTTGGATGGCCGCCCGTCGCCTGTTACCGCCAGAACTCCGGCACCGTCTCGGTCAGCCGGGGTCCGATCCGGAGTGGGGCGATCTTTTCAGCCAACCCCGTTGCATCGGAAATTTCCACGCCGACGCCGCAGATCGTCGCGGGGCCGTTCGCTGCCTCCATGCGGCCCTTCGGCATCTTGGAGATGAAGCGGTTGAGCGGCTCCTCCTTGTCCATGCCGAGGGAGGAGTCGTAATCGCCGCACATGCCGGCATCCGACATATAAGCGGTGCCGCCGTTCAGGATCTGTGCGTCGGCCGTCGGCACATGCGTGTGGGTGCCGACGACGAAACTGGCGCGGCCGTCGACGAAATGGCCGAAGCACTGCTTCTCGCTGGTGGCCTCGGCATGGAAATCGAAGATGATCGCATCGGCCTGCTCCTTCAGCGGGCAGGCGGCGAGGATGACCTCCGCCGATTTGAAGGGGTCGTCGAGTTCGGGATGCATGAAGACCCGGCCCATGACATTGGCGACGAGCACGCGCGCGCCGTTCCTGGCATAGAAAAGGCCGGAGCCGCGGCCGGGCGTGCCTTGCGGATAGTTGGCCGGCCGCAGGAATTGATCGTGGCGGCCGGCAAAAGCGACGGCTTCCTTCTGGTCCCAGACGTGATTGCCGGTCGTCACCACATCGGCGCCGGCATTGATTGTTTCCAGAAAGATGTCCTCGGTGATGCCGAAGCCGCCGGCGGCATTCTCGCCGTTGACGATGACGAAATCGAGCTTGAGGTCGGAAACGAGGCCGGGGAGGCGGTCCCACACCGCCGTGCGTCCCGTCTTGCCGACCATGTCACCCAGAAAAAGCAGCCGCATTCCCTATCCAATCCAAGAGGCAAAAAAGCGAAGGCCGCTTTCTGTCAGGATGGCATCCAGGCTTATGTCATGCGGCTCGTCGGGCACATGTGCCACTTCCTGGCAGTCGAATGCAATGCCGATCAGCTTCGGATGCAGGCCTTTTTGCCTTAGCCGGCTGATGGCTCGATCGTAGTGGCCGGCGCCGTAGCCGATGCGGTGGCCGCGGGCATCGAAGGCCGAAAGCGGCACCAGCATGATCTCGGGATCAAGAATGGCGGCATCCGCGCTGGGGCCGACCGTGCCGAAACCGGTATCGACGAGGGGCGCACCCTCCGCCAGCTCGCGAAAGACGATGGTCTGCCGATCGAGGATCGCCGGCACGCAGAGCCGCGCACCACGCACGGCAAAGCGCGCCATCAGCGGCCGCAGATCGGCTTCCGAACGGATCGGCAGAAAGCCGGAGACGATCGTATCCAGCGCAAAACCGACGGCCTCGCCGGCATGGTCGGCCATTGCGAGGCTTTTGGAAGCGCGTTTCTCGGCGGGGATGGCGTCTCGCGCGGACAGCCGTTCGTTGCGCAACTGCGCTTTCAATTCTTTCGCGGTCATTCGATCTGCCGGTTCTGAGAGATTTACCCGAGCATAGACGGCTGGATGTCGGATGCAAATGCAGGATGCGACGGCATCACGCTCGTTTCACGCCTCGCCCGCCTGCGGCAGTGGTCGTCAGACGACGATGCTTGTCGGTATTGTCGCCGTGGCGATGGAGAAGCCGGCCATATTGGCCCCGGCCTGCTGCCGCAACTCGCGCATCGCCTTTTCGAGCACTTGCTTGAGTTCACGCGCGACCGCCTTGAACTCTTCCATCTTTTCGCGATCATCGGCCGAAATGCCTGAGAATTTCGGGGCATCTTCGGCGACGCTCGCATAGGCGTTGCGGGCGTTGGCGGCGGCATCCGGTTCCTGCGAGCCGGTCTCGCCGGCCGCAATTTCTCCTGAAGTATCCGTCGGCGCAGCCGCGGCCCCGCTCGTTGCGACGGCCGCAGCGCCCGTGGTTGCATCCACCGGAACAGCCATTGCCGGGCTGCCGGTCGCGACTGATGATGCGAATTCGGAGGCGGCGGTGCCAACCTTACGCGCCAGTTCGGCGGCCAGCCGGGCGACCACCTCAGGAGCCATGTTCGAGCTGCGCAGCATCTCCAGCTCCTGCTTTGCCTCTTCGAGCTTGCGTTGCGCCTTGGCCTTGGCCTCGTCTCCCGAGTTCGCCAAGGTCTGGCGCATCTGCTGCAGCGCCTGGGTGGCGCGCTGCAACTTCAGCACACCTTGATCGGTCTCGCTTCCGGCGGTTGAAATGGCTGCGGTCGAAGACGCGCCGCGCAAGATGATGGAGGCAGACGTGGTTGCGACCTGCATGGACTATCCCCCGATTTTTGATTCGGGCCCCCGATTGCAATTTGGGCGCATTCTGCAACGTCAGACTTGCGTGGACCTGTGCCTCGGGGATTCGGGAGGTGCAGCGGCCAGCCGCTGCACCGTCTCCTCGAACAGAGGCGCTCCGCCGGGCGCCCAGCCGAGCGCGCGGATTTTCGCCGTGCTCATGGGGTTGAGTGCTGCGCTATCGGCAGGGGCCGGCAACGCGTGCCGACAGCCCGTCTCGCGGCGGATGGGTGAAAGGATATCGCGCGTGTCGACTGACATGTCTGAGACGTTGAAGACCTCACCGGAGATGCGAGTGCTTTCCGTCTCCAGCATCAGCCTCACCGCCCGACCGAGGTCGCGGCCGTGAACTTCCGTTCCCAGACGGGCAGCAACCGGCCGGCCGGCGAGGTAATCGGCGATGAGGCCGTCCCATTTGTTCGGCGAGAGATCGCCATAGACGCCGGTTGCCCTCAGGCTTACGCCGGCAAAGCCCGGCGTGGAGAGGTGGGCAAGCGCGCGTTCGGCATCGAGCTTCACCTGACCGTAGAGTGTTTCGGGCTTGGCCAGCATCGTCTCCGTCAGTTCGGTTGCCCCGGGATGTTCGCCGTAGGCGGCGCGGCTGGACAGGAAGACGCAGCGGCGCGTGCCGGCGCGTTTGGCGGCTTCGAAAAGCCGGACGGTGCCGTCGAGGTTCAGCCTGTGGAAGGTCTTCGGATCGTCGCCCTCGCCGCCGCGATATTTGCCCGGAACATGGCTGAAGGCGGCGTGGACGAAGAAATAGGCGTCGTCGAAGACGTCGATCTGATCCTTGTCGGGATCGAGCGAAAGTGCTGCGAACTCGACCGGGCGGGAGAAGAGGCGGGGCAGCGGCGCGCGACGCCCGCCGACGATCACCTGATATCCGGCGGCCAGCAGTTCCTCGACGACATACCGGCCGACGAGACCCGTTCCACCCGACACCAGTACCTTCATGCTACCCCTTCCGGATTGTTCAGCGCGGTGATCTCAGGCATATCGCCGCCATCGTGGAAACGGTGCCACAGATCGATCAAAGGTTGTAGTCGCGCTGCCTTGGGATGATCCTTTTCCCACGGTTTTTCATACTGGTAATGCAGGATCGAAATGCTCTTCCAGTCCCAAAGGTCCGGCATGGTGAACCATACATATTGCAGCATGTTGAAATAAACCGGCAGGCCGTGCCAATCCGGGAAGAATGTCTCGAGAAAGGTCTGATCGGTGCGCCGCCAGAACGTGTCCGGCCTGTCGAGCCTTTCGAGCATGTGCCGGAACGTGTCATGCGAGGGCGTGGCGACGAAGACGCCGGAATTCATCCGGCGGAAGTCGGCGAGGTTTTCGTAGACATTCGGGGCGGCGGAAAATTCCGGATAGAGGAAGAGCCTGTCGACATTCTTCAGCACGAGGGCGTCGGCGTCGATGAAGACGCAGCGCTGGTATTCGGTGAGCTGCCAGAGCCTGAGCTTGCAGAAATTGTCGAGCGGCGAATGGAAATCCGGTTTGCGACCCTTAGTGAAAGGGGCTGTCGAATGGAGCTGCCCACGCGCATGGCGTTCGGTGAAGGCCGCAGACAGTGGCAGGTGCTCGACCTCGATCAGGCGGCAGTCGAGCGCTTCGATGGGTGCGAGAATGGTTTTGTCGACACCGCCGGTATGGAGAATGACGATGTCGGCCCCAGTGCCGGTTCGGCGTAGGGAGCGGGCAAGCGCGGTCGCGCCCATGGCGTAATCGGCATTGGTGACGAGTGTGACGTAGGCGAAGACGGACGAGCGGTTCATCGGATTCCGCTGCCTCGGTATATCTGGCTACGGCGAAGGAGAGACGGCAAGGCGTTGCTACATGTCTCTTCTCCCCAGCGGGGAGAAGGTGCCGGCAGGCGGATGAGGGGGCGAGCGACGATAGGAGCGAGTGCGCTGAGCGCGAGCGAAGGGCAATGAAGGGCGTGCCGTGTGGCCCCCTCATCCGACCCTACGGGCCACCTTCTCCCCGCTGGGGAGAAGAGGGAGCAAGCCGCGGCCTTCCTAGCCTTCGTCATCTCTCAGCACTCATGAAACCGACTTCAGCCGCTTGCCTTCCGGATCGTGATTGATCGTCGCGGCGATGTCCTTGGTCCAGGCGGAGACGGCCGGCACGCGCGCGCGGTCGACGCGATAGGCGAATTTCTTCGCGACGTCGACGATCTCGCCGAGCAGGCCCGCTTCCAGCGTGATCGGTTCAAGGCCGAGATCGCGGAATTTTTCGTTCCGGACGATCAGCTCGTTCTCTGCGGCTTCCTTGCGCGGGTTGGGCAGCCAGGCAATTTTGGCGCCGCTCATCCTGGCGATCATCTCGGCAAGGTCGCGCACCCGGTGGGTTTCGGTCATCTGGTTGAAGATCTCGACGCGGGCGCCGCGGGCCGGCGGGTTTTTCAGCGCCAGTTCGATGCAGCGGACCGAATCCTGGATGTGGATGAAGGCGCGGGTCTGGCCGCCGGTGCCGTGCACCGTCAGCGGATAACCGATCGCCGCCTGGATGAGGAAGCGGTTCAGCACCGTGCCATAATCGCCGTCATAGTCGAAACGGTTGATCAGCTGCGCGTGGCGGCGCGTCTGCTCGGTGTGTGTGCCCCAGACGATGCCCTGGTGCAGATCGGTGATCCTCAGGCCATCATTTCTGGCGTAGAACTGGAAGAGCAGCTGATCCAGGCACTTGGTCATGTGATAGATCGAGCCGGGATTGGAGGGATAGAGGATCTCCTGGCTGACCGTCTCGCCGCCGGCGGTTTCGATGCCGACCGGCAGGTAACCTTCTGGGATCGCCGCCCCGACCGTCGAATAGCCGTAGACGCCCATGGTGCCGAGATGGATGAGATGGGCATCGAGGTTAAGTTCCGTCAGCGCGTTCAGCAGATTGTGCGTGGCGCTGACATTGTTGTTGACAGTGTAGTTCTTGTGGCGGTCGCTCTTCATCGAATAGGGCGCGGCCCGCTGCTCGGCGAAGTGGATGACGGCATCCGGGCGGTGTTCGGAAAGCCAGTTCTTCAGGAGTTCGTAATCTTTGGCGAGATCGATCAGATTGAAGTGGATGCGGCGCCCGGTTTCGGCGTGCCAGATGCGGGTGCGCTCCTGGATCGAATCCATTGGGGTCAGCGACTGAACGCCAAGTTCGGTGTCGATCCAGCGGCGCGAGAGATTGTCGAGGATATGGATGTCGTGCCCGGCATCGGAGAGATGCAGCGACGTTGGCCAACCAATGAAACCGTCTCCACCCATAACCGCAATCTTCATCGCATCGTCTCCTGATTGGTCGCTCATTATCGGGAATAGTTAGGAATTGTGACAATCATTCAATGCCTGCCGGCCGGGCATTCAATGCTTGCCTGTCCGGAAGCGTTGCGCCAAACAGGGCACCTGAGTTTGGAGAAAATTATGACGGAACGCCCTTTTTCCATTTCGGGAGAGCTGACGGAGGCCGGACACCGCCTCGTGCAGCGGGTCTATTATGAAGACACGGACTTCTCCGGCCTGGTTTATCACGCCCGCTACCTGCATTTCCTGGAGCGCGGCCGCACCGATTATCTGCGCTGCCTCGGCGTCGAGCAGCGCGAACTCGTCAGTGCCGACGAGGAGGGGCTGGTTTTCGTCGTCCACCGCATGGAGATCGACTTCAAGAGCCCGGCGCGCATGGACGATGTGCTGACGATCCTGACGCATACGGAAAAAGCCGGCGGCGCCAAGATGGTGCTCAATCAGCAGATCCGTTCGGGCGAGACGCTGCTGATCGCCGCCAGGGTGATCATCGCCGTCATCAACGCTCGGGGGCGGCCGAGGCGGCTGCCGGAAACGCTGGCGGCGAAATTCCTGGAAGGCAGTCAGCCATTGTAGTCAGAATCGCTTGAAATTCAGCTCTTGTCAGAACTTGAGTTTTATGTGAAGGAATTCCCGCGCCGCAGGATGAGCGCTCTTTCGGCAGCCGGACCTTGCTCCGGTCAAGTAATCCATGGAACGAAATCTTCCAAACATAGGCTTACTGTCACAGTCCGGCACTAACGATCTATTAACCATAATAGTGTCTTACTGGGAAAGTCGGAGTTTGTGCGGTGCACGCCTTCCTTTGACCAAATTTGACGGCAAGAAGGCGGAAGATGAGCTTGGAAGTTTGACCAGGGCTTTGGGCGGCGGCCGCCGGACACTTCTTGCGAGATCAGTTTGTGCCGCCCGGTCCAGCACCGGGCGTTTGGATTCGGGGATTTTGGACCAATGGAACAAGTAGGATTGGCAGCAGCAACGACGGACGTCAGCCTCTGGTCGCTTTTCATGCAGGCCGGCATCGTCGTCAAGCTCGTCATGCTCGGGCTCATCGCGGCCTCGGTGTGGACGTGGGCGATCGTCATCGACAAATACCTGGCCTATGGCCGCGCACGGCGCCAGTTCGACAAGTTCGAACAGGTGTTCTGGTCGGGCCAGTCGCTGGAAGAACTCTACCGCTCGCTGTCGGAACGCAACAATACCGGGCTGGCGGCAATCTTCGTGGCCGCGATGCGCGAGTGGAAGAAATCCTTCGAACGCGGCGCCCGCTCGCCGATCGGCCTGCAGATGCGTATCGACCGCGCGATGGACGTGACACTCGCCCGTGAAACAGAATTTCTCGGCGCCCGCCTTGGATCGCTGGCGACCATCGGCTCGGCCGGTCCGTTCATCGGTCTCTTCGGCACGGTCGTCGGCATCATGACTTCGTTCCAGGCGATCGCCGGTTCGAAATCGACCAACCTTGCGGTCGTCGCGCCCGGTATCGCCGAAGCGCTGCTTGCCACCGCGATCGGTCTCGTCGCGGCTATCCCCGCAGTTATCGCCTACAACAAGTTCTCTGCCGATGCCGGCAAGCTCTCGGGCCGCATGGAAGGTTTCGCGGATGAATTCTCCGCCATACTTTCGCGCCAGATCGACGAGAAACTGCAGCCGCGCGCTGCCGCTCAGTAACCAACGGAGTATTCTGACATGGGTATGGCTGTTGGAGGCAATGGCGGCGGGGGCGGCGGACGCCGCCGTCGCGGCGGTCGGAACAGGGCCGTGATTTCCGAAATCAACGTGACGCCGCTCGTCGACGTCATGCTGGTGCTTTTGATCATCTTCATGGTCGCGGCACCGATGATGACTGTCGGCGTGCCGATCGACCTGCCGGAAACGCAGGCCAAGGCGCTCAATTCCGAGACGCAGCCGATCACCATCTCCGTCAAGAATGACGGCGAAGTGTTCCTGCAGGAAACGCCGATCCCGGCCGCGGAAATCGCCGCCAAGCTCGAGGCGATCGCGACGACCGGGTACAACGAACGTATCTTCGTGCGCGGTGACGCGACAGCGCCCTACGGCGTCATCGCCGATGTCATGGCCCGTATTCAGGGCGCAGGCTTCAAGAATATCGGCCTGGTGACGCAGCAGAAGAAGGACCAATAGCGCTCAAAATGAAGGCCAGTGTCATCACATCTGCTGTTTTGCACGGCCTGGTGCTCACCTGGGCGATGGTGTCGCTCGGCGCCCCGGAATCCTTCAAGGTGGAGGATTTCGAGGCGATGCCGGTTGATCTCGTACCGGTGGAATCCATTACCCAGATGCAGCAAGGCGACAAGAAGGCTCCGAAGAAGGAGACTTCGGCGCCCGTGCCGACGACACGGCCGCCGATCGCACAGCCGGCCGAGAATGCCGGCGACAACAATGTCGACCTGAAAACGCCGCCGGTCCCGAACGCCAAACCCAGCAATAGCGAAGCGGCCGCGGCGAATTCGAGCGATAAGCCGATGCCGAAGATCGATCCTAAGCCGAATGACGTCAAGGAGATCGTCAAGGAGGAAACGGAAGTCGAGCAGCCGAAGGAGGTCGCTTCAATTCCGCCGCCGAAGCCGGTCGAAGTGACGCCGCCGAAGCCTGAGGAAAAGCCGCCGGAAGAGCAGGCCAAGCCGGAGGAGCCGCCGAAGCCGGATGCCGAGGCGCTGCCTGACAATGTGCCGACGCCGGTTGCCAAGCCGCAGGTAAAGCCGCCTGAGCCGCAAAAGCCCGCCGAAAAGCCGCCGGAAAAGACAGCCGACCAGCCGAAGGCTGCCGAGAAGCCGACCGAAAAGAAGAAGGCCGATCAGAAGCAGGAGACTGCGAAATCTGCCTCATCGATGAAGAGCGATTTCAATGCCGATGAGGTTGCGGCGTTGCTGAACAAGACCGATCCTTCAGCAGGTGGTGCTAAGCGCTCGACGCAGGAGGCATCGCTCGGAGCGAAGAAGAGCAATGGCGGCTCCAAGCTTTCGATGAGCGAGATGGATGCGCTGAAAAGCGCCATCGCCGGCAATTGGTCTGTCATTCCCGGCATGGAAGGCGTGAGCGATGTTCGCATCAAGGTGCATATGAATCTCGATCAGGACGGCAATATCGTCGGCGAACCGGAAGTCGAGGCGGTTGGTGGCGATAACGAATCTACTCGTCGGGCACTCGCCGGCGGCGCTTATCGCGCCATCATGAAATCGGCTCCTTTCTCGTCGCTTCCAAAAGACAAATACGATGCCTGGAGCGAAGTCGTCGTCAACTTCGATCCAAGCGATCTGGGAATTTAAATGCTGAAGAGCCTGTATTATTTCGCGAAGTCTTTCGGGATACGCGCGGTGCTGGTGGGAATCGCGATTGGCTTGGCGTTGCCGCTCGAAGCAAATGCGGAGACGGTTGATCGGGGAAATGGCGGTAAGGAAGTATCCGCTATCAGTTCGGCTACCGCTGTCGCGATGCGAGATGCAATCCAGAGGCAGTTCAATATCGATACCAGTCTGAAAGACATCGGCAGCGTGCGTATGACGATTCACGTAAAGCTTGATAGAGATGGCCAGATCGTAGGCGTTCCTGACGTGGAGGCCAGTGGTGGTAGTGAGAGCACGCGAAAAAGCATTACCAATGCCGGCGTTCGCGCAGTTCGTCGCGCAGCTCCTTTTACGATGCTTCCAAAAGATAAATACGATGCCTGGAAGGAAGTTATTTTGAACTTCGACACCAGCGCTCTTACGCAATAAGATGCTGAAAGGCTTGTTTGATATGGTCAAGTGTTCCCTCATCCGCGCGCTCGTCGTCGCCGTCGGCATGGCTGCCGCCGCTCTTGTTGCATCGCCTGCGAACGCGCTCGTGGAGATCAACATCAACAAAGGTAACGTTCAGCCACTGCCGATTGCGGTAACCGACTTCCTGCAGGGCGACATGGGCGCGCAGGTCTCGCAAGTCATCGCCGCCGACTTGCAGCGGTCCGGTCTCTTCGCACCCATCAACAAAACCGCCTTCATCGAGAAGATTTCCAACCCGGACGCTTCGCCGCGATTCGAGGACTGGAAGGTTATTAACGCGCAGGCGTTGGTCACCGGCCGGGTTACCAAGGAAGCGGATGGCCGCCTTCGCGCCGAATTCCGCCTATGGGATACTTTTGCCGGACAGCAGATGACCGGTCAGCAGTTCTATACGCAGCCGGAGAACTGGCGCCGTGTGGCTCACATCATCGCCGATGCGATCTACAAGCAGATCACCGGCGAAGAGGGTTATTTCGACACCCGCGTCGTCTTCGTCTCCGAATCCGGCACCAAGCAGCAGCGCAAGCGGCAGCTTGCGATCATGGATCAGGATGGCTTCAACGTGCGGATGCTGACCGATGGCAGTGATCTCGTGCTGACGCCGCGCTTCTCGCCGAGCCGGCAGGAAGTCACTTACATGTCCTTTGCCAACCAGCAGCCGCGGGTCTATCTGCTGCAGCTCGAAACTGGGCAGCGCGAGGTCGTCGGCAACTTCCCCGGCATGACCTTCTCACCGCGCTTTTCGCCGGACGGTCAGAAGGTGATTATGAGCCTGCAGCAGGAAGGCAATTCCAACATCTATACGATGGACCTGCGCTCGCGCACGACGACGCGGTTGACCTCGACGGCGGCGATCGATACCTCGCCCTCCTATTCGCCTGATGGTGCGCGTGTCAGCTTCGAAAGCGACCGCGGCGGAAAGCCGCAGATCTACGTGATGAATGCTGATGGCTCCGGCCAGACGCGCATTTCCTTCGGCGACGGTTCCTATTCGACGCCGGTCTGGTCGCCGCGCGGCGATCTCATCGCCTTCACCAAACAGGCCGGCGGCAAGTTCTCGATCGGGGTGATGAAGCCGGATGGTTCGGGCGAGCGCATTCTGACGACGGGCTTCCACAATGAGGGCCCGACCTGGGCGCCGAACGGTCGCGTCCTGATGTTCTTCCGCCAGGCGGCAGGATCGGGCGGTCCGCAGCTCTATTCGATCGATCTGACCGGTTACAACGAACAGCTTGTGAAGACACCGACCTACGGTTCGGACCCGGCCTGGTCGCCGCTTCTGGAGTAGCGGTTGCCACAATGCCTTCATGTCGCCCCAAAGTCATGAAAACCGGGCGACTGCGGGACAAATCAGTAAATTGTTAACCATAGTCATTGAGGGGCGGTTAACCGAGTGCGGTTACTGTCCGGAAACCCTGAAATCGCAAGGAGACCCGGCCATGAGCCGAATTCACACCCCGGCAATGAGCCGCATGCAGAATTTCGCCCGCAACCCCGTCATGATCGCGCTTATCGCCGGTCTCGCCCTCGCGAGCTGCGCCAAGAAGAACGTACCGAACAGCGCCGGCGATCTCGGCCTTGGCGCCGGTGCTGGCGCGGCAACGCCGGGCTCTGCCCAGGACTTCACGGTCAATGTCGGCGACCGTATCTTCTTCGATACCGACTCCTCCTCGATCCGCGCCGATGCCTCGCAGACGCTTGACCGTCAGGCGCAGTGGCTCGCCCGTTACCCGAACTACCAGATCACCGTCGAAGGCCATGCCGACGAACGTGGCACGCGCGAATATAACCTCGCGCTCGGCGCCCGCCGTGCTGCTGCCGCCAAGGACTATCTCGCTTCGCGCGGCGTCCCGGCGCAGCGCCTGAAGACGATCTCCTACGGCAAGGAACGTCCGGTCGCCGTCTGCGACGATATTTCCTGCTGGTCGCAGAATCGTCGCGCGGTTACCGTGCTTGGCGGCGCCGGCATGTAATTGCCGAGCAACAATTCGCTTTTTCGGCAGGCGGTCCCATCCGGGGCCGCCTTTTCTTTTTGACCACACTTTGGCCAGACTCCGTTGCTTTTTGAAAGCAATTGGAAAAGTCTCCTGTTCGTGCCATCGAGGTGCGAAGAATCACTGGGACAGGACGATACATATGAAGAAACTTGTCGTGGCAGGCATGCTGTGCCTCGCGGCTGTGACCGGAAGCGAACGGGCGGCCTATTCGGCCTCGTTCTTCGGGCTACATCTCGGCGGCCGAACCGCGGAAAACCAGGCGCCGCCGCCCGTCGTCAAGGTGCAGAGCGGCGACGCGGAGGTCCGCGTGCAGCAGCTCGAAGAGCAGTTGCGGCAGCTGAACGGCCGGATCGAGGAGATGAGCTTTCAGCTTCTGCAGATGCAGGAGACGATCCGCAAGCAGCAGGAAGACAATGAATTCCGCTTCCAGCAGCTCGAAAAGACCGGTGCCGGCGGCGGCGGCGCCAAGGCCCCTGTCAAGAAGAGCGAGACCGATGCCGCTCCGGCCGCCTCCGGCGGCGACGATATTGCCAAGGTGATCCAAGCACCGCAGGGAGCCGAAACGGCTCCCTCCACCAGCGTGCCGGAGAATAGCGGTCTCGGCCAACCACCGAAGGAACTCGGCTCGATCGATTTCGATCAGAACGGCAATCCGATCGGCGGAAGCGTCGACGAAAATGCCACGATCGGTTCCGGGCCGATTCCCGATGCCAGCCCAAAAACACCGCAGCAGACCGCCTCGCTCGGCAGCGAGGCCGACCAGTACAAGGCCGCCTATGGCCACGTGCTATCCGGCGACTACAGCACGGCCGAACAGGAATTCACGCAGTATATCACCCGCTACCCGAGCAGCGCGCGGGCGGCGGACGCCAATTTCTGGCTCGGCGAAGCGCTCTATTCGCAGGGCAAGTACAATGAGGCGGCCAAGACCTTCCTCAATGCGCATCAGAAATACGGCACATCGGAAAAGGCGCCGGAAATGCTGCTGAAGCTCGGCATGTCGCTTGCGGCCCTCGACAATAACGAGACTGCCTGTGCGACGCTGCGCGAAGTGTCGAAGCGTTATCCAAAGGCTTCGCGTGCCGTTATAAGCAAGGTTGCGAGCGAACAGAAGCGCCTCTCCTGCTAAGGTCTTCCGGAATGTCTCCGGAAGCCGCATCGCCTCAACTGGCGATCCTCCAGTTTCTCACGTCGCTTCAAAGCCCCGCGCGCATTCTCGTCGCGATCTCGGGCGGCAGCGATTCCACCGGCCTGCTTCTTCTGCTCGATGAAGCCCTGAAGGCCGCGCCCCATCTCAAGATTTCCCTTTGCGCCGCAACCGTCAATCATGCGTTGCGCCCAGGCTCCGCAGACGAGGCGCGTGAAGTCGCCGCCCTCTGCGCATCGCTCGGCATTCCCCACACCATTCTGACTTGGCAGGGCGACAAGCCGAAAACCGGCATCATGGCGGCTGCCCGCCAGGCACGCTACGGCCTGCTTGCGGCTGCCGCCGAAAGTTTCGAGGCCGATCTCATCGTCACCGGCCATACGTTCGACGACCAGCGCGAAACGGTTGCCATGCGTGGGATGCGAACGGAGCAGCTTTCGACCGGTATTGCCGATGCGGTGCTCTTCGACCGGCGTTTCTGGATTTTACGGCCGCTTCTTTTTTCCACCCGGGTAGATATCCGCGCGTTCCTGAAGGAGCGGGGCGTGCCGTGGATCGACGATCCCAGCAACGAGGATACCAATTACGAGCGCGTGCGGACGCGCCGGCAGCTTTCGGCCGATACCGGTGCTGAGGGGAATATCCGCGCAGCCTGGGAAGAGCGGCTGGCTCTTTCAACCAAGGGTGCAGAGTGGCTGGATCGTTACTTCACGCTTCACGGCGGTCTGCTCGGACAGGTGATGCTTGACGGCTTGAGGCAGGATCGGGCCGTCCTCGATTATGCGCTTGGGCGCCTGACGGCCGTTTTCGGGGGGCAACCGTTTGCGCCGGGGAGGGCGCATATGGAGCGTATCCTTGCATTTGCCACCGGCAGTGAACCGGGACGGATGACCGCTGGCAGGGTGGTTTTTGATCTCAGGCGTGACGGGCTTTATCTGACGCGAGAGAGCCGGGGGATGGTGCCGCTGGTATTGCCGCCGGGAGAGGCTGGGGTTTGGGATGGCCGTTTCGAGGTTGCAAACGCCTCCGCGTCCGGCGTCAGGATCGAGGCGGTAGGGGTAGGGACGAAACCTCGCTCCTCCCTCATTCCTGTGCTTGTCACAGGAATCCAGCCACCGCGCGTCGGCGCGGTGAATGACTTAACAATGCGTGAAGAGTCTTCCGCGCCCAAGGACTTGGGCGCGCTGGATTCCTGTGACATCCCTCGGGTTAAACCCGAGGAAGGGAATGAGGGAGGGTGGGGCAGGGGCCTTCCCAAGGCGGCGGCGAAACGCGCGATGGCGGCATCGCCGATCGCCTTACCCTTCGAAGAGAGCGTACCGACGGCGAAATCGGAAGGCTATGTGCGCCTCATGCCCTATTTCGCACCCTTCGACCGCTTTTTGACACGATTTGACTTCATCTTTGCCAACAGGCTTTCGGCGGTTTTCGCGACGGCGCCCTATGCGAGGCTGCCTTTAAGAAGTATTGACGGAAAAACCATCTGACTTGGGGGATCGCCTTGGCAATCGCACGGCGCAACCCTATGTTAGAAACGAATAAGACGGTCGCCATGAGGCGGCTGTTCCATGCTGGGGAGTTCAATGAACCCTAACTTACGCAATTTCGCCTTGTGGGCGATCATAGCGCTTCTGCTGATCGCCCTTTTCAGTATGTTTCAGACGGCGCCGGCGCAGACGGGCTCCCGCGAAATCCCTTATTCGCAGTTTCTGCGTGAGGTCGATGCGGGCCGTGTGAAGGACGTCGTGGTCACGGGCAACCGTCTCTCTGGAAGCTATGTTGAAAATGGCACCACCTTCCAGACCTATTCGCCTGTGATCGACGACAGTCTGCTCGATCGCCTGCAGTCGAAGAATGTCCTGGTTTCCGCCCGTCCTGAAACGGACGGCTCTTCGGGTTTCCTCAGCTATCTCGGCACGCTTTTGCCGATGCTTCTGATCCTTGGCGTCTGGCTGTTCTTCATGCGGCAGATGCAGGGCGGCTCGCGCGGGGCGATGGGCTTCGGCAAGTCCAAGGCCAAGCTGCTCACCGAAGCGCATGGCCGCGTGACGTTTGAAGACGTTGCCGGTGTCGACGAGGCCAAGCAGGATCTCGAAGAAATCGTCGAATTCCTGCGTGATCCGCAGAAGTTCCAGCGTCTCGGCGGCAAGATCCCGCGCGGCGTGCTGCTCGTCGGCCCTCCGGGCACCGGCAAGACGCTGCTCGCCCGCTCGGTTGCCGGCGAAGCCAATGTGCCCTTCTTCACCATTTCAGGTTCCGACTTCGTCGAAATGTTCGTCGGCGTCGGTGCAAGCCGTGTGCGCGATATGTTCGAGCAGGCGAAGAAGAATGCGCCCTGCATCATCTTCATCGACGAAATCGATGCCGTCGGCCGTCATCGCGGTGCCGGTCTCGGCGGCGGTAATGACGAACGCGAGCAGACGCTGAACCAGCTGCTGGTCGAAATGGACGGCTTTGAGGCGAATGAAGGCGTGATCCTGATCGCCGCCACCAACCGTCCCGACGTTCTCGATCCGGCGCTGCTGCGTCCCGGCCGTTTCGACCGTCAGGTCGTCGTGCCGAACCCAGACATCGTCGGCCGCGAGCGCATTCTCAAGGTGCATGCCCGCAACGTCCCGCTGGCGCCGAATGTCGATCTCAAGATCCTCGCCCGCGGTACGCCCGGTTTTTCCGGCGCCGACCTGATGAACCTCGTCAACGAAGCCGCCCTCATGGCCGCCCGCCGCAACAAGCGCGTCGTCACCATGCAGGAATTCGAGGACGCCAAAGACAAGATCATGATGGGCGCCGAGCGCCGTTCCTCGGCAATGACCGAGGCGGAAAAGAAGCTCACCGCATACCATGAAGCCGGACACGCTATCACCGCGCTCAATGTCGCCGTCGCCGATCCGCTGCACAAGGCGACGATCATTCCGCGCGGCCGTGCGCTCGGCATGGTCATGCAGCTTCCCGAGGGCGACCGCTACTCGATGAGCTACAAGTGGATGGTCTCGCGCCTCTGCATCATGATGGGCGGCCGCGTCGCCGAAGAGCTGACCTTCGGCAAGGAGAACATCACTTCGGGTGCTTCTTCCGACATCGAACAGGCCACCAAGCTTGCCCGCGCCATGGTCACGCAGTGGGGCTTCTCCGATCAGCTTGGTCAGGTCGCCTATGGCGAGAACCAGCAGGAAGTCTTCCTCGGCCACTCGGTTTCGCAATCGAAGAATGTTTCGGAAGCAACCGCGCAGAAGATCGACAATGAAGTGCGCCGCCTGATCGACGAAGCCTATACCCAGGCCCGCACGATCCTGACGGAAAAGCACGACGAGTTCGTCGCCCTTGCCGAAGGTCTGCTCGAATACGAGACGCTGACCGGTGAAGAGATCAAGGCGCTGATCCGCGGCGAAAAGCCTTCCCGCGATCTCGGCGATGATTCGCCGCCGAGCCGCGGCTCGGCCGTTCCGAAGGCCGGCGCACGGCCTGCCACTAAGGGCGACGAGCCCGAAGGCGGCCTCGAACCGCAGCCGCATTGAACAGCGGCACTACCCTGAACAAGGCCGGATTTCCGAAGTGGGAGATTCGGCCTTTTCTATTGGTAACGGGATATAATCATTTTTCTTGCTAATTTACGTGCCGTTCGCCGCATTTTGTGGCATTCCGCTGAATTGAGGCAAGCATGAATCACGCTCCTGGATTGACGACAATCCACCGAAGCCGGATTCGCTTGGAACGGTGCGCTGCCTTGAATGGCGCGCGGAAAGCGTAGGAGTGCAGATGAAAAGACGCTATTTCGGTACGGACGGCATTCGCGGCCAATCCAACGTCTTCCCGATGACGCCGGATCTCGCCATGCGGGTCGGCATTGCCGCCGGCACGATCTTCCGCCGCGGCAATCACCGCCATCGCGTCGTCATCGGCAAGGATACGCGCCTTTCCGGCTATATGCTGGAGAACGCCATGGTCGCGGGCTTCACGGCCGCGGGCCTCGACGCATTTATTCTCGGCCCGATCCCGACACCTGCTGTCGCCATGCTGACGCGCTCGCTGCGCGCCGATATTGGCGTGATGATCTCTGCGTCGCACAATCCTTACGAGGATAACGGCATCAAGCTTTTCGGCCCCGACGGTTACAAGCTTTCAGACGACATTGAGGCAGAGATCGAGGATCTGCTCGAAAAGGACCTGAATGCGCAGCTCGCGAAATCCGACGATATCGGCCGCGCCAAGCGCGTCGACGGCGTGCATGACCGTTATATCGAACATGCCAAGCGCACCCTACCGCGCGATGTGACGCTACAGGGTCTTAGGATCGCGATCGACTGCGCCAATGGCGCCGCCTACAAGGTGGCGCCCGCCGTGCTCTGGGAGCTCGGCGCCGATGTCGTCACCATCGGCAATGAGCCGAACGGCACCAACATCAATCTCAATTGCGGCTCCACCAGCCCCGTCGCGCTGCAGAAGAAGGTCGACGAGGTACGCGCCGATATCGGCATCGCGCTCGACGGCGACGCGGACCGCGTCATCATCGTCGACGAGAACGGTTCGATCGTCGATGGCGACCAGCTGATGGCCGTCATTGCCGAGAGCTGGGCCGAGAGCCAGCAGCTGCGCGGCAATGGTATCGTTGCGACCGTCATGTCCAATCTCGGCCTCGAGCGTTTCCTCGAGGACAAGGGCCTCGGCCTTGCCCGGACGAAGGTTGGTGACCGTTATGTCGTCGAGCATATGCGCCAGCACAATTACAATGTCGGCGGCGAGCAGTCCGGCCACATCGTGCTTTCGGATTACGGCACGACCGGCGACGGTCTCGTTGCGGCCTTGCAGATCCTGGCCGCGGTCAAGCGTACGGGCCGGACCGTCAGCGAGGTCTGCCGCCGCTTCGAGCCGGTGCCGCAGCTCCTGCGCAATGTCCGCATCAGCGGCGGCAAGCCGCTGGAGGATATGCAGGTACAGAAGGCGATCGCCGATGCCGAAGCCGAGCTTGCCAGGAATGGCCGCCTCGTCATCCGCCCCTCAGGCACCGAGCCGCTGATCCGCGTTATGGCCGAGGGTGACGACCGCGCCCAGATTGAACGCATCGTCAACGAGCTGATCGGCACGATCTCGAACGTCCGGACCGCCGCCTGATTTTTTCGGGACGAAATGTCAAAAGCCGGTACGCAAGTGCCGGCTTTTTCGTCATTGGCGCCTTCGGTTCGAAGATCCACGCCGGATGGACGACCACATATCAGTGACTTGCCAGCTTGGCTTCCGGTAGGGCGTCGGCAGCCGCACCATGTCGGGCGCGGTGAGCACCGACACGGCTCCCACGGAAATTGCCGATGCCTTCGGTGACAGCGCTGTCAACCACCACACGCGGATGTTACACGGCGGCGTTTGCATTCAAAGGAAATATCATGAAAAAATTAGTGAGCCTGCTGCTGACGATCGCTCTCGCATTCGTCGTCTTTACCGGTTTCCGCTGGTACCGCTACATTACCAACACCGACAGCCCCTATGATGAAATCGGCATCACGCTCAACAATGCCATGCCAGGCCCGATCAATGCCTGGGGTTGTGCCAAGCTCAAAACGACCTTTGGCAGCTCCTTGCCCCCATATGGCTGCGCCGCCGAAAACGCGACGCAATGGAAATAACGGCAGGATTTGCCGATTGAAGCAGCCGATGGATCTGACTGCCCGGCGGCTGGCAGCCTCAGCCTACTCCACGACCATATCGAGGAATTTGCCGCCAATCTCTCTCTTAACGTTTCTTCCTATTTATAGTTAAGCAGCTTTTAACGTTTCCAATTCATTATCCATACGAAGCGTACCAGATTGGCGGCGATCGAGCCTGCCGACGTAACGGGATTTTGGAGTGGGATCCATGAAAAGAAGCTTGTCCGGCGTTTTCGCCGCATTGTTGATCGCGACAAACGCTTATTCCGCGGACTTCGCTCCTGCCGAGCCTATTCCTGAGCAGCCGCCTGAAGTGACGGTCACCGAAGCGACCGGGTGGTATCTGCGCGGCGACGTCGGTTATGCCTTCACCGATTTGCGCGGCGCGCGCTACTTCCAGGGCAGTAACGCCACGGAAGTCGATTTCGACGACGCCGACCTCGACGACGCATGGACGATCGGCGGCGGTGTCGGCTATCAGATCAACAGCTATCTGCGCACCGATCTGACCTTCGACTATCTCACCCAGGCGGATTTCAAGGGCTCGACGGTTGGGCAGTGCGGCTTTCCGCTGGTGGACTGCACCTCGAGCGACCGCTCTTCGCTGACAGCCTATACGCTGCTCGCCAACGCCTATGTCGATCTCGGCACCTACGGCTACGTCACGCCTTATGTCGGCGCCGGTATCGGTGGTTCTTACGTGAAGTGGAA
The DNA here is from genome assembly GCF_025847085.2 of Rhizobium sp. BT-226. NCBI lineage: Bacteria > Pseudomonadati > Pseudomonadota > Alphaproteobacteria > Hyphomicrobiales > Rhizobiaceae > Rhizobium > Rhizobium sp. BT-226. Next base: position 311,161 of record NZ_JAOYTI010000006.1, read on the forward strand.
GAACCTGCGCAACGTTGCCTGCGCCGATGACGGCAGCTTCTGCGACGACCAGGTCACCCATGGTGGCAAGGGCAACTGGCGCTTCACCTACGCGCTCATGGCCGGAGCCTCGATCGACGTGACCTGCAACGTCAAGGCCGATGTCGGTTACCGTTACCTGCATATCGACGGCGGCAACATGTTCGGTTATGCCGATAATGGCGGCCCGGGCCGCGACAAGGGCCTCAGCGTCCACGAAGCCCGCGTCGGCGCCCGTTATCTCTTCGGCGGTTGCGCCCAGGCGAGCTATGAACCGCCGCCGGAAATCCCGCTGCAGCAGCCTGTCTACAAGTAAGTCCAATTCCCAGACATCTGAAAGCCGCCCCCAACCGGGCGGCTTTTCGTATTGCGGCCCTACCGCCCTGCGTCAAAATATGTTCCGCCCGCGACACTTCGATCTTGACTATGACGCGCCGGATCCATACACACGGCGGCGGGACACCCTTCCCCAACGAAGGGCTTTCTATCTGAGAGGATAGCATCATGGCGAAGACCGCAAAGCCGGACATCCGTCCGCACAATACCCATTTTTCTTCTGGCCCCTGCTCGAAGCGCCCCGGTTGGTCGCTCGAAGCCCTTTCCGACGCGGCCCTTGGCCGTTCGCACCGCGCGAAGGTCGGCAAGGCCAAGCTCAAGCAGGCCATCGACCTTACCCGTGAAATTCTCGAAGTCCCGGCGGATTACCGCATCGGCATCGTTCCGGCGTCCGACACGGGTGCCGTCGAAATGGCGCTCTGGTCGCTGCTCGGCGAACGCGGCGTCGATATGCTCGCCTGGGAAAGCTTCGGCGCCGGCTGGGTCACCGATGTCGTCAAGCAGCTGAAGCTCAAGGATGTGCGCAAGCTCGAAGCCGGTTACGGCGAGCTTCCCGATCTCTCCGCCGTCGATTTCGACCGCGACGTCGTCTTCACCTGGAACGGTACCACCTCAGGCGTGCGCGTGCCGAACGCCGATTTCATCCCGGCCGACCGCAAGGGCCTGACGATCTGCGACGCCACCTCGGCCGCTTTCGCGCAGGCACTCGATTTCGCCAAGCTCGACGTCGTCACCTTCTCCTGGCAGAAGGTTCTAGGCGGCGAGGGCGCCCATGGCGTCATCATTCTTTCGCCGCGTGCCGTCGAGCGTCTGGTCACCTATACCCCGGCCTGGCCGTTGCCGAAAATCTTCCGTATGACCTCGGGCGGCAAGCTGACGGAAGGCATCTTCCAGGGCGAGACGATCAACACACCGTCGATGCTCTGCGTCGAGGACTATATCGATGCGCTTGTCTGGGCCAAGGGCCTCGGCGGCCTCAAGGGGCTGATCGCGCGTGCCGATGCAAATGCCAAGGTCATCCACGATTTCGTCGCGGCTAACGACTGGATCGCCAATCTCGCCGTCAAGGCGGAAACCGCCTCCAACACCTCCGTCTGCCTGAAGATCGTCGATAAGGACATCGCAGCCCTTGACGACGACGGCCAGGCCAATTTCGCCAAGGGTCTGGTCGGCCTCCTGGAAAAGGAAGGCGTCGCCTATGACGTCGGCCACTACCGTGACGCGCCGTCCGGCCTGCGTATCTGGGCCGGCGCCACGATCGAGGCATCCGATATGCAGAAGCTGATGCCTTGGCTTTCCTGGGCTTTCGAAACCCAGAAGGCGCAGCTCGCTCAGGCGGCAGCCTGACCTGATCGCATTCGGCTCCGCCATCGGGCGGAGCCTAGCATCTCCATTCATTCATCGCTGAACACTTTTGAAGGAGGCCACAATGGCACCTCGCGTTCTCGTATCCGACGAATTGTCGGAAACCGCCGTCCAGATTTTTCGCGACCGCGGCGTCGAAGTCGATTTCGAACCGCAGCTCGGCAAGGACAAGGACCGTCTGCTCGAAGTCATCGGCAAGTATGATGGCCTGGCCATCCGCTCCGCCACCAAGGTGACGGAAAAGATCATCGAGCGGGCGACGAACCTCAAGGTCGTCGGCCGCGCCGGTATCGGTGTCGACAATGTCGATATCCCGGCCGCCTCGCGCCGCGGCATCATCGTCATGAACACGCCCTTCGGCAACTCGATCACGACGGCCGAACATGCGATCGCGCTGATGTTCGCCGTTGCCCGCCAGCTTCCGGCAGCCGATACCTCGACGCAGGCCGGCAAGTGGGAGAAGTCAAAGTTCATGGGCGTCGAGATCACCGGCAAGACGCTCGGCGTCATCGGCGCCGGCAATATCGGCTCGATCGTCTGCGCCCGGGCCATCGGCCTGAAGATGCACGTCGTCGCCTACGATCCGTTCCTCTCCAAGGAGCGCGCCGAAGAGATGGGCGTCACCAAGGTCGAGCTGGAAGAGCTTTTCGCCCGCGCCGATTTCATCACGCTGCATGTGCCGATGACCGACAAGACGCGCGGCATCCTCAACAAGGAAGCACTGGCAAAGACCAAGCCCGGCGTGCGCATCATCAATTGCGCACGCGGCGGCCTGGTCGATGAGGCAGCGCTTGCCGAGGCCATCAAGACGGGGCATGTCGCGGGTGCCGCCTTCGACGTGTTCGAGGTCGAGCCCGCCAAGGAAAGCCCGCTCTTCGGCTTGCCGAACGTCGTCTGCACGCCGCATCTTGGCGCCTCGACGACCGAGGCTCAGGAAAACGTCGCTTTGCAGGTCGCCGAACAGATGGCGGATTACCTTGTCAATGGTGCGGTCTCCAACGCCATCAACATGCCGTCGATCACGGCTGAGGAAGCGCCGATCCTGAAGCCCTTCATCCGTCTTGCCGACGTTCTCGGCGCCTTCGTCGGCCAGGTCACCGAAGAGCCGATCAAGGAAATCGAAATCCTCTATGACGGCATCACCGCCAACATGAATACGCGAGCGCTGACCAGCGCTGTGCTCGCCGGTCTCATCCGCCCGCAGGTTGCCGACGTCAACATGGTTTCGGCGCCGATCATGATCAAGGAAAAGGGCATCGTGCTTTCCGAGGTCAAGCGCGACAAGACAGGCGTCTTCGACGGCTATATCAAGCTGACGGTGACGACGGAAAGCATGACGCGCTCGGTCGCCGGCACGGTGTTTTCGGACGGCAAGCCGCGCTTCATCCAGATCAAGGGCATCAACCTCGATGCCGATGTCGGCTCACACATGATCTACATCACCAATACCGACGTCCCCGGCATGATCGGCTTCATCGGCACGACGCTTGGTGCTGCCGGCGTCAATATCGCCAACTTCCAGCTCGGCCGTGACAAACAGGGCGGCGACGCCATCGCACTGCTCTATGTCGACGGCAAGGTTGATGACGCCGTGCTTGCTGAGTTGACTGCCCACCAGGCGGTTCGCCAGGCAAAGCCGCTGACCTTCAATATCGACTGAGTTTTTCCTCCCGAGGACACGAAAAACCCGGTGCTGCAATGAACTGACCCCCGAAAGTTGGACATCCAACCTCGGGGGTAGTTCAGAAACGGCGCGGGGTTTTTCCGGTATCAGGAACCGATGAATTTAGTGATGCCGGCGTCGGCGGACAATCCTGCCGAGACGGGCGGCATCGTCCTGCGCCTTCGTGCGGTGAAGGAAGGCGAGCCTGCTGCCGTCGAGACCCTGGAAGAATTCGTCCCAGGAAATCTCTTCCTGCGTTTCAGAGGAAAAATCGACGCGGACGGTTTCGCTGTCCGGCGCGTTCTTGATGCGGGCGGGATGGCCGCCGCGCGCCTCGATCCAATGTCTGATCCTGCTGTAATCCGTCGTCGTGCCGAACCTGCCCATGAAACCCTCCTCAGCAATTCGAATGCGACATCGATCACCCGCAACGCACGATCGACGGGATTGTTCCATGACGCTCAAATTATTTTATCGAGGGCGAGATCGTGACAGCTTTGCACATTCTGAAGGCGGAAGCCCAAAGTTTAACCTTAATTATGATTCTGATTTTATTTAACTTTTCTCGGTATACCCTGACATCGGCATCAACCGCACGCGAATTTCCATGGCCCCCTTGCAGAAGACCGAGCAGACCGAAGCATTAAACGACGACTTCCGGTCATTGTTTGCAACACATCCGTCGCCGATGTGGGTCTATGACCCAGTATCGCTGCATTTTCTCATCGTCAACGAGGCGGCGGTAGCACTTTACGGCTATGGCGCGGACGAATATCGGCGCATGACCGTTCTGGATATCCGTCCCGAGCATGAGCGGGAGCGGATGATCGACGCCGTCAGCGGCCGTACTGACATGGAAAAGGCAGAACGCTGGGTTCACCTCAAGGCGAGCGGCGAGACCTTCGAAGTGCTGACCTATGGCCGAGAAGTGCGTTTCGAGGGCCGGGCCGCCATCCTGGCGATCGTGCAGGATCGCAGCGAGGTCAATGCCGCCAGACGCCAGATCAGCGATACGCGCTCGCTTCTCGACAGCATCGTCGACAACCTGCCGGTCGGCGTCTTCGTCAAGGACATGGAAGCGGACGGGCTTTACGTTCTCTTCAACGAGGCCTGCGGCGACATCGTCGGCATGAGGGCGGAGGACGTGGTCGGCCAAACCGACCGGGCGCTGTTTCCAGCCGGCCAGACAGACGCCTTCCGCGAGCAGGATCGCCGGGCCTTCGAAGCCAATGCGACGATCAGCTTCGAGGAGACGATGCTGCGCGCCGATGGGGCGCGGCGCCTCCTGCGCACCGTCAAGCGCGCCCTGCCGACGCCCGAGGGTCATGCGCCGCGTTATCTGCTCGGCATCTCTCAGGACGTCACGGAGGAGCGCGCCGTCGAGGCAAAGCTTGCCCATCTCGCCATGCATGATTCGCTCACCGGCCTGCCGAACAGGGCGGCATTTTCCAAACATATCGGCCAGCGGGCGGTCGAGGCGACCGCCGACAGCCCGATCGCGCTGCTCTATGTCGACGTCGATCATTTCAAGCATATCAACGACAGCAAGGGACATGCCGCCGGCGACGCGCTGCTTTGCCAAGTGTCGGAGCGGCTGCTGCAGCTGGCGGAGGAGGGCGATCTCGTCGCCCGCCTCGGCGGCGACGAGTTCGCCGTCGTGCTGGAACTCGACGAGCTGGAGCGGGCCGACCGTTTTGCGCAGCGGCTGCTCAAGGCCCTGAGCCGTGCTTTCGATCTCGACGGCGCCCGGGAGCATGTCACCTGCAGCATAGGTATCGCCTTGGCGCCGGATCATGCCGGTGACGCGGATGTGCTGATGCGGCACGCGGATCTGGCCCTCTATGCCGCCAAGGAGAACGGGCGCTCGACCTATCGCTTCTACGAGACGGAGATGCGGCTTGCCGCTGAACGCCGCCACGTGATGACCGCCGAGCTGTGGGAAGCGCTGGAGAAGCGCCAGTTCGAGCTGCATTACCAGCCGATCGTGCAGCTCGACAATGACGGCATCGGCGGCTTCGAAGCGCTGATCCGCTGGCGCCATCCCAAGCGCGGGCTGGTGGCGCCGATGGAATTCATTCCGCTCGCTGAGGAAACCGGCCTTATCGTGCCGATCGGCGACTGGGTGATCCGGGAAGCCTGCCGCGCGGCCGTCGGCTGGCCCGCCCATCTGAGGATCGCCGTCAATCTCTCCGTCAGCCAGTTTCGGCATGCAAGCCTGCTCTCGACCGTGGTCGCGGCGCTCGACGAGACGGGCCTCAATGCCGACCGGCTTGAAATCGAAATCACCGAATCCGTATTCCTGACCGACGCCGACCAAAGCCTGCCGCGGCTGCGTGCATTGAAGGAGCTCGGCCTCCGCATCGCCATCGACGATTTCGGCACCGGTTATTCGTCGCTAAGCTATCTCAGGTCCTTCCCCTTCGACAAGATCAAGCTCGACCGCAGCTTCGTTTCGGGCATCGAGACGGATGCCGGCAATCTCGCCATCGTGCGCGCCGTCGTCGGCATCGGCTCCGGCTTCAACGCGACGACGCTGGCCGAAGGGATCGAGACGGAAGAGCAGTTGCAGAAGCTGCGCGCAGAAGGCTTCAGCGAAGTGCAGGGGTATCTGCTCGGCCGGCCGATGCCACAGCACGAGGCGGAGGCGCTGATCCACGGCCGCGCGCTGAAGGCTGCTTCGTCTCGCAGATAGAAGCGCTTGCGCGGCAGCTGGGATCAGCCGTCCGGCAGAGGCGTGCAGCCCGATGCCATCAAGCATTCGTCATTTTGAGAACGGTGGCAGAAGCGGCATAATCGTCGCGGGCTGGAAAGGAGGATGTCTATGAAACGCTATTCATTCTCGATGATCGGACTGGCGCTCGTAACCGCCATCATCGCCAATCCGGGCATCGCATTCGCCTGCAACAAGCTGATCGGCACTTGAGCCGCACCCCCCGCTCCAAGGCGCGGCTTCGGCTGCGCCTTCTCTTCAGGCGGGAATGCGAAATATCGGCGCCAGAAGGCTGCCCCTTGCGCCCAAGGACAATCCTTTCTATATCGGTGCCTCATCGAGAGACGGCGGCCGATCCCGCCGGAGGTCAGCAATCCGCCGCAACTGCAGCGCAAGGGCGGATCGTGACCCAAGCAGAATTGGCATCATCGTTGAACACACTGGATTTTGATAAGAAGCCGGAAGAGACCCGTGTCGTCGTCGCCATGTCGGGCGGCGTCGATTCATCCGTCGTCGCCGGCCTTCTCAAACAGCAGGGTTACGATGTGCTCGGCATCACGCTGCAGCTTTACGATCATGGCGCCGCCGTTCACCGCGCCGGCTCCTGCTGCGCCGGCCAGGATATCGACGATGCGCGCCGCGTCTGCGAAACGCTCGGCATTCCGCATTACGTGCTGGATTACGAAAAGCGCTTCCGCGAGACGGTGATCAACCCCTTTGCCGAAAGTTATGTAGCGGGCGAAACGCCGATCCCTTGCGTTTCCTGCAACCAGACCGTCAAATTCGCCGATCTGCTGGCGACCGCCAAAGAGCTCGGCGCCGATGCGCTGGCGACCGGCCACTACATCCGCTCAGGCCCGAACCCTTCGCCGGACAATCCCGGCCGCCGCGCGCTTTTCCGGCCGGCCGATGCCGACCGCGACCAGAGCTATTTCCTCTTCGCCACGACGCAGGAACAGATCGATTATCTGCGCTTTCCCCTGGGCGGCCTGCCGAAGGCCGAGACCCGCAGGCTCGCCGAAGAGATGGGCCTCGTCGTTGCCAAGAAGGCCGACAGCCAGGACATCTGCTTCGTGCCGCAGGGCAAATATTCCGACGTCATCACCAAGCTGAAGCCGAATGCGGCGCTTGCCGGCGAGATCGTCCATCTCGACGGTCGCGTGCTCGGCACCCATGAGGGCATCCTGCACTTCACGATCGGCCAGCGCCGCGGCATCGGCATCGCCACCGGCGAGCCGCTCTACGTCGTCTTTCTCGACGCCCGTTCGCGCCGCGTCATCGTCGGGCCGAAGGAGGCGCTGGAAACGCACCGCGTCTACCTGCGCGACGTCAACTGGCTGGGCGACGAGACGCTTGCGGAAGCCGCCGCCGGCAAGGGCTTTGCCTGCTACGCCAAGGTCCGCTCGACGCGGGCGCCCGCGCCCGCGGTATTGCATGTCGATGCAACCGGCACTTATGTCGACCTGACGGTCGGCGAGGCGGGTATCGCGCCCGGCCAGGCCTGCGCGCTTTATTCCGCGCCCAGCGACAACGCCCGCGTCTTCGGCGGCGGTTTCATCGAACGCTCCGAGCGTGAACCTTCGGCGGAAGCCTGCCTGAAGGCCCTTTTGGCCAGCCCCGTCGCCGCCTGAAACCCGTGGGAAACGACGGCCGGCAAAGCTCACCGTTTTTCTCGATCATGCGCTTGACACAAAGCCGAAGCGCACCTTATAAGCCGCTCATCCCACGAACCGGCATCGCTTCGCGAGCAGGTATCGTTGACCAGTGGCGGAGTAGCTCAGTAGGTCAGAGCAGAGGAATCATAATCCTTGTGTCGGGGGTTCAAATCCCTCCTCCGCTACCATCTTCTCATTGCAGAATTAGCGATTTTTGCGGCTCGATTTTGAGCCGGGTGGCGGCCTTGGCAACTCATTGGTCGCATCGCCAAACGTGGCGGCGAGGGGAAAACCAGTCCGGCCCTGATGCAGGATTTTCGCGGGACGGGCCTATCTGTAAAGCGTCAAAAGCAACAGAGGCATCTTCGTCGCCCAAAAGTGGGATGCGACAGCGATAATAATAGCCCATACGGCAAGCGAGAACATGACCGCCGCTAACCTGATCCCGACTGGCTGCATCACTTCCTCCATCCCAGCATAATCGTTCCCCCCTCGAACGATCCAATGCTAGCAAGATGCAGGCCCGTCAGCTATCGCAAGAAATTGGTACCCAGATAGGCGCCGCAGAGCGCAGTCGGTGAAGGTGCACAGATTTCGGTGATGCGGCGCCCTTTCGCCCTCCGTCAAACGATGAAATGAAAGTTGTCGTATTGCGCGCCGTAATAATCCGGGCCGCTCGTTTCGTTGATGACGGGTTCGGTGTCGAGCACGAGAGAGTCGATTTCGCCGTAGGCGCTGAGATCGATCACTTGCGGGTCGTGAATGCTGTCGGCGGTGACGTTGACCGTGACCAAGAATACGGTATCGCCGTCCAGCTTACCTTCGATCGTCAGAACGTTGTCATAGTCCGATGTGCCGTTTGCGACACTGAATTGCTCGATCTGAAAGTTGCCGCCATCGGCGGCTTGGATGGGTGTCCAGAACACGCCTCCTCCCAGATAGTGGTTGCCATCCGCTTCCTCCCGCACAGTCGCGTCGTCACCATCGTACCAAGCGCCCCAATCGAAGCCTTTGTAGCCCGTCGGGAAGTCGTGGTTGCCGACATCTTCGAAATTCACGAAGACGTCGCCGCGTTCCGGCAGGTCGACCGCGATGTTGAGCAAGCCGAAGTCGGTGGCGCCTTTGCCATCCGAGATCTTAAAATTGAACTGGTCGACGAGTTGGTCTCCCGGGCCGAGCGCTGATACCACCGGGTTGGTGGGATCGCGCTCATAGGTGTAGTTGCCGTTGGAATAGACGGTCAGAGTGCCGTACTTTCCCTCGACTGTGGTGGTCGTGGCAGGCCCGTTCGGATCGGCTGGTTGCGGAATTCGCTGTCCATTGACGAAGTTGAGACGCACCTGATCTCCGTCGGCATCCACCGAACTGGTATTGTCCAGGATGTTGCCGTCGATCGGGTTGTCGATGTTGAAAATAGGCTGGTATACATCACCTGCGACCGGCTTGTGATTTGCCATTTCTACCTCCCATGTGATTTTCTGTTCGACTATGCAACCCTATAGGGTATCTGGCAACCGAAATTGAGGGAGCGTCAAAGCAATTCCGCCCGTCAACGCCACACATTCCGGTCGATTACAGCTCAACTGTTCAGGTAAAGGGAGCGGCATAAACGTCGATCCTGTTTATGAACCAGGATTTACGTCTTGTCTTACGTTGCTGCCGCTTCATCGATCATGGTGTTGCTCGCCTTTTCAGGCGATCCATCAATTCGGCCAGCGGAAAACTTTCAGGCAGGATAATAATGGCGGATCAATCATGACGTCGTCATGACGATATACTGCATGAATTGCTCGGCGCGCCAAGAGCAATCTTGAAGGCGAAAGGGGAGCAATCAGCAGAGCCGGAGCTTCTGCCGACCATCCCATCAATGCAGGCCGCCGACCCCGAGCAGGCTCTCGACAGCCTCGTGATCCCTGGTGAGGTTCTCCGGCGTTCCGGTCCAGGCCAGTCTGCCGCGTTCGAGAATGACGACCTGATCGGCGAAATCGAGCGCGCTCTGGATGCGCTGCTCGACCAGCACGATGGTCATGTCTCCCGTCTTGGCAAGGTCGGCGAAGGCCGCCATCAGTTCCTCGCAGATAACGGGTGCCAAGCCCTCCAGCGGTTCGTCGAGCAGCAGGACGGACGGGCGGCCGAGGATGGTGCGGGCCGTGGAGAGCATCTGCTGCTCGCCGCCGGAAAGCTGGCTGCCGAGGTTGCGGCGGCGCTCCTTCAGGCGCGGGAACATCGCATAGGCTTCCTCCAGCGCCGTTTTCGGTCGCGCCTTCAAGCCGACGAAGAGGTTCTCTTCGACCGTCAGCGTCGGGAAGACGCAGCGTGCCTGCGGCACATATCCGAGGCCCTTGTGCGCGCGTGCAGCACTCGGTGCCGACGTGACATCCGAATCGCCGAGGCGGATGCTGCCCTCGTATCGCCTGGTCTGCCCGGCAAGCGTCGCGAGCAGCGTGGTCTTGCCCATGCCGTTGCGGCCGAGCACGGCAAGCCGTGCACCTGCCGGCACGGCGAAGGAAATGCCTTCGAGCACTTTTGTCGGCCCATATCCGGCCGACAGATTCTCGACCTCAAGTGATATGGCTGGCATTGGCATAGCTCCCGAGATAGGCCTCGCGCACGCGCGCGTCCTTGGTGACGTCTTCAGGCAGGCCGTCGAAGATGATCGCGCCTGATGCCAGCACGATGACGCGTTTCGCAAAACGGAAGACGAGGTCCATGTCGTGTTCGATCATCAGCACGGCGAGATCGGCGGGCAGATCGGCCAGCGCCTGCTCGATGCGGCCGGTATCGCTCTGCGGCACGCCGGCTGCCGGCTCGTCGAGCAGCAGGACTTTCGGCTTCAATGCCAGCGCCACGGCGATCTCGAGAAGCCGCTGCTGGCCATAGGCGATTTCGCTGACCTTGCGATGCATCAGGAAAGCCAGCCCGAGCTTGCCGAGGAGATCATCGACCTCCGCCATGACGCCGGGCATACGCAGGAAATTGCCGAACATGTGCCCGGTCTTTCCGTCGCGCTGGAGGACGGCAAGTCCCACATGTTCGGCCGGCGTCATGTCCTGGAAGAGCCGGGTTACCTGAAAGGAGCGGACAAGGCCGCGTCTGACCCTGCCGATCGCATCGACCTTCGTCACCACCTCGCCGCCGAGGCGAACCTCGCCGGAATCGGGAGAGAGATTACCGGTCACGAGGTTGACGAAGGTGGTCTTGCCGGCGCCGTTCGGGCCGATCAGCGCGATACGATCGCCAGGCGACATCGTGAGCGAGACATTATTGGTCACGGCAAGGCCGCCGAAGGCTTTCTTGAGATTGGCGACTTCGAAGACCGGGCTCATGAGCGCTGCTCCCTGCGGCGGCTAACGAAGGCTGCGGCCGTGCCGTAGAGACCTTTCGGCGCAAAGAGCACGACGGCAATCAGCAGCGCGCCGACCATGGTCAGCCAATGGAAGGGATTGGCGGCGGAGACATAGTCCTCGAAGAGCATGAAGATGACGGTGCCGGAAAGTGCCCCGAAGAGAGAACCGGTGCCGCCGAGCACCAGCATCACAAGCGCTTCGGCCGACTGCGTGAAAGACAGGCTGTCGAGGCCGACGACCTGCGTCGAAATCGCGTTCAAGGCGCCGCCGACACCGGCAACGGCGCCGGAGATCGCGTACATCCTGATCAGAGCTGCCTTCGGCGAAGCGCCCATGGCGCGGATGCGCAGCGGGTCCTGCTTGATGGCGCGGCACAGCATGCCGAAGGGTGAGCGAACCAGAACCCTCAGCAGCACGAAGACGATCAGCAGCAGCGCCATTCCGAAGAAGAAGGCGGTGTGACCGTAGAGATCGAACTCGAAGAGGCCGAAGACCGGATCCGGCGCAATGCCGGAAAGTCCGTCGCTGCCGCCTGTCCAGGACGAGGCCTTGTTAGCGAATTCATGGAAGAGGTTGATCAGCGCAATCGACAGCACCAGCTGCGGCAGCCCATGCGCACGCAGGATGATGGCGCCGCAGAGCAGCCCGGCAAGCGCGCCGCCGACAATGCCGGCCAGCATCATCAGCAGCGGATCATTGATGCCGTAATGCGCCGACAGGATCCCGGCGGCATAGGCGCCGGAGCCGAAAAGTGCGGCATGGCCGAGCGTTGCGACGCCGCAATAACCGGTCACGAGATCGAGAGACAGGACGAGCAGGGCGATCGTGATCATCCGGGTCAGAAGGGCGAGATTATCGGGGAAGGCGAAATAGCCAACCGCGCCAATGACTATGATGACCGCTATTCCGATAAGATCGCGGCCGATAGATCCGCGACGATGCTGTAGACCTTCGTTTTCGTTGTTCATCACAAGCGCCATCTTATTTCGCCCTTCCGGCAAGGCCGCGCGGGAAGACGCAGATGATTGCGATCACGGCGAGATAGAAGAAGAATTCGCCGAATTCCGGCATCAGATACCGCCCTGTCGTATCGATCGCGCCTAGCAGCAGGCAGGCGATCAGCGCACCCGGAATGGAGCCCGCGCCGCCGACGGAGACGACGACCAGGAAGGTCACCATGTAGCGTAGCGCGTAATAGGGTTCGACGGGCAGGAGTTCGGCCCCGACCACGCCGCCGAAGGCGGCGAGCCCGACGGCAACGGCAAAGCTCACGGCATAGATGATCTCGGTGCGCACACCGAGTGCCGCGGCCATTGCCGCATCATCGACGGAGGCGCGCAGCTTGACGCCGAAGCTTGTCCTGTCGATCGCAAACCAGAGGGCGAGCGCCACGGCGAGGCCGCAGAGGATGACGAAAAGCCGGTGAATGGGAATGGTGCGGAAGCCGAGATCGGCTGACCCCTGCAGCGCATCGGCAAGCGGAATGGTCTTCAGCGTCGGCCCCATGACATAATTGGCGATGCCGATGACGCAGAAGGTGATGCCGATGGTCATCAGCACCTGGGTCAGTTCCGGCGCGCCATAGATCCGGCGGTAGAGAAAACGCTCGATCGGAATGGCGACGATGATCGTGATGGCAACGGCGGCAACGACCGCCGCGGCATAACCGAGGCCAAGATCACGTGCGACATAGGAGGCGATATAGCCGCCGATCATTGCGAAGGCGCCATGGGCGAGGTTGACGACACGCATCAGCCCCATGGTCACCGAAAGGCCGATCGAGATCACGAACAGCACCATGCCATAGGCAAGGGCGTCGACGGCTATGCTGAAGACTGTCTGCATGGAAATACCTTGCTTCCAAGCGACGGGCTCGGCCTGATCGCAGGCCAAGCCCGTCACCTGTCTTGACGCTCGATGTTACTTGACGGCCGCCAGGCCCGGATCGCCCTGCTTCTCGAAAGTCTGGACCTCCTTGTTGATGTAGGTCCCGTCATCGGCCTTGGTGACTTCGCGCAGATAGATGTTCTGCGTGATGTGACGGCTTTCCGGATCGATCGAAACCGGGCCGCGCGGGCTCGTCCAGGCAAGGCCCTTGACCGCATCGACGGCCTTTTCAGCATCCTGCTTGCCGCCCGTCGCCTCGATCATCTTGTAGATGACATACATGCCGTCATAGGCGCTGACTGAGGGGAAGGAGAGTTCGGCCTTGTTGCCGATCGCCTTGGTTGCCGCCTCGACAAAAGCCTTGTTCTCGGGAGAATCGTGCGACACGGCATAGTGGAAGGTCGTCTGGATGCCGAGGGCAGCATCGCCGAGCGCCGGCAGATCGGATTCCTGCGTCAGATCACCCGGCGCGAAGAACTTGATGCCGGCAGCCTTCAGGCCATTGTCGTTGTAAGCCTTGACGAAGCCGAGCGTCGTCGGACCGGACGGCAGGAAGGCGAACACGCCCTCAGCGCCGGAATCCTTGATGCGCTGCATGATCGGGCTGAAGTCGTTGGTCGCAAGCGGCATGCGGATCGCCTCGACCACCTGGCCGCCGGCCTTTTCGAAGCCGGCCTTGAAGGCGTTCTCGGCGTCGATGCCGGGGCCGTAATCGCTGACGACGGAAATCACCTTCTTGACGCCGGCGTCGAAGGCCACCTTGGCGATCGGCGTCGAGGTCTGCCAGGTGGTAAACGAGGTGCGGACGACAAGCGGGCTCTTGGTGACGATCGCCGAGGTGGCGGCGTTCATGATGACCATCGGCACATTGCCCTGTTTCAGGATCGGCGTCACAGCCATGGCATCGGGCGTGAAATAAAAGCCGGCGAGATACTGGACCTTCTCCTTGACAATGAGTTCCTGCGCAAGCGCCTTGGATTGGGCGGGATCTGCCTGCGGCACATCGCGATAGACGATCTCGACCGTATCGTTGCCGACCTTGTTGCCGTTGACTGCCATATAGGCATCGATGCCGGCCTTGAAGTTCTTGCCTTGGAGCGCGAACGGACCGGAGAACGGCCCGATGACCCCGACTTTGATGGTGTCGGCATAGGCGCTCGTGCCCATGGCGACTGCCGCAATGGCGGCCAGAAATAGTTTCTTCATTCTCTCTCTCCCTTTTTGGCGCACTCCAGCGCCGTATTCGCTAGCCGCTAGAAATTTAGCGCTAACCTGTCATGCGAAATGGTGATGTAAAATGAAATAAGTACTGCAATCCATAACTGTACAATTATGATTGTGTGTCGAAGAGCGGAACTATCGGCGGCCGATTCTACGGTCGAATTCTGGTCTATGGCCCACCTCAGACAACCCTATCAGAATGGCAGTCCCACATAGTTCTCCGCAAGCGCCGTCGAGGCGGCGCGGGAGTGGGTGAGATAGTCGAGCTCCGCCTCCTGGATCTTCTGGTCAAAATCCCCGGTATCCGGAAAACGATGCATCATCGTCGTCATCCACCAGGAAAACCGCACGGCTTTCCACACGCGGGCGAGCGCCTTTTGCGAATAGGCGTCGATGCCGCCATCCGATCCCTCGCGGTAATGCTCGATCAGCCCGGAGAAAAGATAATGAACGTCGCTGGCGGCAAGGTTCAGTCCCTTGGCGCCGGTCGGCGGGACGATATGGGCGGCGTCGCCGACCAGGAAAAGCCGGCCGAAACGCATCGGTTCAGTGACGAAGGAGCGCAACGGCGCGATCGATTTCTCGAAGGACGGCGCGGTCGCCAATGCCTCGGCATGATGCGCCGGCAGCCGCCGTCTCAACTCGTCCCAGAAGCGATCGTCGCTCCAGTCTTCGATCTTCTCGTCGAGCGCGCATTGGATGTAGTAGCGGCTGCGGGTGGCTGAGCGCATCGAACAGAGCGCAAAGCCCCTTGGATGGTTGGCGTAGATCAGCTCATGGCTGACAGGCGCCAAGTCGGCAAGGACCCCCAGCCAGCCAAAGGGATAGACCTTCTCGAAACTCCTGATCGCCCGTTCAGGGACGGCCTTGCGGCTGGCGCCGTGAAACCCGTCGCAGCCGGCGATGAAATCGCAATCGATGCGCTTGGCAACACCGTCTTTCGCATAGGTGACGAAGGGAGAATGGCCGTCGAAATCATGCGGCGCGACATCGACGGCATCGTAGATCGACAGGGAGCCGCTCGCTTCACGCCGCTCCATGAGGTCGCGCGTCACCTCGGTCTGTCCATAAACCGTCACGCGTCTGCCGCCGGTCAAGTCGTGGAGGTCGATGCGATGGTCGCGTCCGTCGAAGGCCAATGAGAAACCGTCATGCGGCAGGCCTTCGGCGTGCAGCCGCGTCCCGGCTTTTGCCTGATCCAGCAGCTCGACGGTGCCTTCCTCCAGAACGCCGGCGCGAACCCGGCCGAGGATGTAATCCTTGTTCACACGATCGAGAATGACATTGTCGATACCAGCTTCGGTCAGGAGCTGGCCGAGCAGCAGGCCGGATGGTCCAGAACCGATGATAGCGACCTGCGTTCGCAACGGCTGCCTCCCTGCAATTTTGCGTTTTGCCAGATTCTGCCGTGTTGTCCCTGCTGCAGCAATGGACATTCCCGCCGAAAAATTGCACTAATCGAACATTGGTGTCGGACGATCCCCATGAGCAGACACGTTCCTACCTACGAACTCTACGGCGAAAATACCGGGCGAAAGCCCGATTTTTGGTTGCATTGCGAAACAATTCGCTCCCGCAGCAGCTTGCATCAATGGGAGATTCGCCCGCACCGTCACGAGAGTTTCTTTCAGATATTGTACATCGAAGGCGGTTCGGGCGATGCGATCTTCGGCGAAAGGAGCCATGCCATCCGTCCGCCGGCCATCATCACCGTGCCGCCTGGCCTCAATCACGGCTTTCGTTTTTCACGCGATATCGATGGCTTGGTGATCACCCTGTTGAAATCCCATCTCAGCCATCCGCCCGGCGACCGAAGCCAGCTCGGCGAATGGCTGGCGGCGGCGCATCTGACGTCGCTCGATCCCGATCATGCCGAGGCAGCCTATGTCATGCAGACGTTGAAGCGGCTGGGCGACGAATTCGAAAACCGCCGCAGCGGCCGCAACGAGGCGTTGGCCGCCTATGTCGCCCTGGCGCTGCGGCTGACGGCGAGGATTTCCGATGAGGGGAATGCGCACGAGCTTCCGGCAAACGAGAACGAGCGGCGGATGGAAATGCTGAGCGAGCTTATCCAGCAACATTTCCGATCACACAAGCCCGCGTCCTTCTATGCCAGGGAGCTTGGGCTTTCGCCGACGCATCTCACCCGCATCGTCCGGTCGATGACCGGCAACACGCCGCATGAATTGATCGCCGGCAAACTCGTCGAAGAGGCGAAACGCCAGCTGGTTTTTACACTGGGCAGCGTTCAGGAGATCGGATTTCGGCTCGGCTTTGCCGACCCCGCCTATTTTTCGCGCTTCTTCGTCAAGTACACCGGAGAAACGCCGCGGGTCTGGCGCATGAAGGAGAAGGTTCGACTTGAAGGTTTATAGGCCGGGCGCAGGGGTTGCCCGGTGCAACGGCCTTACCAGGCTTCGACACCCTCTTCCGTGTTGCGGGCGCGTTCGCCGGTGCGCGTCTCGTATGCGTCTCGTTGATCAGCTGACTTGACGGTATCGTCTGAGCCATCGCGCTGGCCTTCGGGCGTCATGTAGAAGGCGAGCGCTTTTTCCAGCCGGGCGGCGGTAAGAGTGGCAGCGAAACTTTTCATGTCGTTTCCTCGGTCGACGGCCTTGAAGCTTGCCCGAGACACATAGCCTACGATGCGGTCTTCCAGGAACAGTGCGCCGATGGTTTTCACCAACTTTAGACTTTGCTTGATGATTGTTTCCGCCGGATGATCTCCGCCGACCAGTTCCGTGCGATTCCGTTTGGTTTGCGCTTCACGCCTCCGGCCACGTCCAGTTTCGCACCTCCGGCATGTCCTCGCCATATTCACGGACATAGTCGTGATGCTCCGCAAGCTTGCCGTGGAAGGCGGCGAGCGCTTTGCCTGCTTTTTCCTTCAGGCCCGGCACACGCTCGATCGCTTCGATGGCGAGGTGGAAGCGGTCGAGTTCGTTGAGGACGGTCATGTCGAAGGGGGTCGTCATCGTGCCTTCCTCAATGAAACCGCGGACGTGGATGTTGCGGTGGTTGGTGCGTTTATAGGTCAGGCGGTGAATGAGATAGGGATAGCCGTGATAGGCGAAAATGACAGGCTTATCGGCGGTGAAGATCGCATCGAATGCCTCGTCGGTCAGGCCGTGCGGATGCTGATCCCTGGATTGCAGTGCCAGGAGATCGACGACGTTGAGGGTGCGGATCTTCAGCTCGGGAATGGCTTTACGCAGAAGATCGACCGCTGCAAGCGTCTCCATGGTCGGCACGTCGCCGGCGCAGGCCATGACGAGATCAGGCAGGATGGTGTCGTCCTCGTTGCTCGCCCAGTGCCAGATGCCGATGCCGGCCTCGCAATGTTTCACCGCCTCGTCCATCGATAGCCATTGCGGCTCCGGTTGCTTGCCGGCGACGATGACATTGATGCGGTCATAGGTGCGCAGGCAATGGTCGCCGACCCAAAGCAGGGTGTTGGCGTCCGGCGGCAGGTAGATGCGGACGATATCGGCCTTCTTATTGGCGACGAGGTCGACGAAACCGGGGTCCTGGTGGCTGAAGCCGTTGTGGTCCTGACGCCAGACATGCGAGGTCAGCAGGTAATTCAGCGACGAGATCGGCTTTCTCCACTCGAGTTCGCGCGTCACCTTCAGCCATTTGGCGTGCTGGTTGAACATGGAATCGATGATGTGGATGAAGGCTTCGTAGCAGGAGAACAGGCCGTGCCGGCCGGTCAGCAAATAACCTTCCAGCCAGCCCTGGCAGAGATGTTCGCTCAGCACCTCCATGACACGTCCATCCCGGGACAAGTGGACGTCGTAGGGTTCGATACCCTCCATCCAGACACGGTCGGTGACTTCGAAGACGCTGCCGAGACGGTTCGATTCAGTCTCGTCGGGACCGAAGATACGGAAATTGGCGGCCTCCGCGTTGCGCTTCATCGTGTCGCGCAGATAATGGCCGAGGATCTCGGTCGACTGCACCATGGCGCTGCCGCGCTTGCCGATATCGACCGCATAGTCGCGAATATCGGGAACGTCGAGCTCCTTGCGCAGCAAGCCGCCATTGGCATGCGGATTGGCGCCCATGCGGCGTTCGCCGACAGGGGCGAGTGCGCGCAACTCGGGTTTCAGCCGGCCGTCGGCACTGAACAGGTCCTCGGGATCATAGCCCCGCATCCAGTCCTCGAGGATCTTGCGATGCCCTTCATTCTCGCGGCAATTGGAGACCGGCACCTGGTGGGCGCGCCAGAAGCCTTCGACCTTCTTGCCGTCGACTTCCTTAGGTCCCGTCCAGCCCTTCGGGCTGCGCAGCACGATCATCGGCCAGCGCGGGCAGGTATCGGGCGCCTTGCCATTGCGGGCTTCCTCCTGGATTTCGCGAATGCGGTCGAAGACCTTGTCGAAGGTTGCGGCCATCTGCTGGTGCATGTCGCGCGGCTCGTGACCCTGGACGAAGAAGGGCTCATAGCCGTAGCCTTCAAAGAGGCTCTGCAAATCCTCGTGACTGGCGCGGCCAAGAATGGTCGGATTGGCGATCTTGTAGCCGTTCAGATGCAGGATCGGCAGCACGGCGCCATCGCGGGCAGGGTTCAGAAACTTGTTGGAATGCCAGCTCGCAGCCAGCGGCCCGGTTTCGGCCTCGCCGTCGCCGACGACGCAGGCAACGATCAGATTGGGATTGTCGAAGGCGGCGCCATAGGCATGGACGAGGGCGTAACCGAGTTCGCCGCCCTCGTGGATCGAGCCCGGTGTCTCGGGTGCTGCGTGGCTCGGAATGCCGCCGGGGAAGGAGAATTGCCGAAAGAGCTTGCGCATGCCCTCCGTATCCTCGGAGATATCGGGATAGATCTCGCTGTAGATGCCTTCGAGGTAGGTGTTGGCGACCATGCCCGGTCCGCCATGGCCGGGGCCGCATATATAGATGATGTCGAGGTCGCGGGCGCGGATCAGGCGGTTCAGATGCGCATAGATGAAGTTGAGGCCGGGCGTCGTGCCCCAATGGCCGAGCAGGCGGGGCTTGATGTGCTCGGCTTTCAGCGGCTCACGCAGCAGCGGATTGGAAAGCAGATAGATCTGGCCGACCGAGAGATAGTTGGCGGCGCGCCAGTAGCGGTCGATGAGCGTGAGTTCGGTGTCGGTCAGGGCGGCGGTCGAGACATGCTTTTCCATGGGTTTCTCCCGTTCGAAAACGTCTTCAACGTCAATTCTACCGGCTGATGCCGGCAAGCTGTTGATCTGGATCAGCCACCGCGAAGAACGGACAGTGCCTCCTCGGCGATGATCTGCTCCTCATCGGTGGCGATGACATGGGCGGCGATGCGGCTTTCCCTGGTGCTGATGGTGAAATCATTGGCGGCATTGGTCTTTTCGTCGATCGCAAGACCAAGCCAGGACAGCCGCTTGGCCACGCCTGCGCGGATCTCCGGCCGATGCTCGCCGATGCCGGCGGTGAAGACGATGGCGTCAAGGCCGTTCAGCGTTGCCGCCATGCGGCCGATTTCGCCGGCAATGCGCAGCGTGAAGAGGTCGATTGCCTGGCGCGCCTCCGGCCGTCCGTCCTTCACCAGGTCGCGCGTATCGGCGCTGATGCCGGAGACGCCGAGCAGGCCTGAGCGGTGATAGAGCAGGTCCTCTATCTCCTCGAAGGATTGTTTCCTCTGACCGGCCAGGTGCAGGATGACGCCGGGATCGAGCGAGCCCGGGCGCGTCGCCATCGGGATGCCGTCGAGCGTCGAAAAGCCCATGCTGCAATCGCGGCTGACGCCGTCATCCAGCGCACAGAGGCTGGCGCCGCTGCCGAGATGGGCGACAACCACCTTTGCCGCACGTGGCGCCTTGCGGCGAAGCTCTCCGGCGATGAATTTATAGGAAAGGCCGTGGAAGCCATAGCGCTTGATGCCCTCGTCATGCAGCGCGCGGGGAATGGCGAAGCGGCGAACGAGATCGTCCTGCGTGGCGTGAAAAGCCGTGTCGAAGGAGGCCGTCTGGGCAAGATCCGGTTTCAGATGCCGGAGGGCGCGGATGAAACGCAGCGCCTGCGGCTGGTGCAGGGGCGCAAGCGGGGTCAGCGCATCGACGGCATCGATTGCGGCGGTGTCGAGGGCGATCGGCCTGGTGAAGCGGTCGCCGCCATGGACGACACGGTGGCCGGCAGCACGCGTGGCTGTCATGTCGAAGTGATCGGCGAGACGCGCAAAAGTCTCATCGATGACGCCGTGCAGGTCTTCCGTCACCTCGGCTTTCAACTGGATCTCGACTATCTGCTGCCCTTTTGTCAGGCCGAGCGAGAGCGGTTCGGCGTGGAAATCGATGACGCCCTTGCCGATGTACCGCGTCTCGGCGCCATCTATCGCGAAGATGCCGATCTTGATCGTGGAGGAGCCGGCGTTGAAGGTCAGCAGGAGGTCGGTCGATGACATGTCCTCTCAGACTCCGTGTGGAGGTGACGATGGCCGAACTTAGTGCCGGGGCCCTGGACGGAAAGGTATCTCATCGCCATTCCCGCATTTTTGTCGCTGCCCGGCCTATCCTCTTGTGCCGGCGGGATCGTGCCGCGGCATCCTGCATGAATGTGCCGGGATGGAGGCATGTGACAGTGAATATTGGCCGATGTCAGTACCTTACGGGTGGGCCGGGTAAGGCGTCATGAGAGGTTCACGCTGCAGAATTATTAACAAAAGGCAAATTTGCAAAACGGAACAAGGAACTATGACATGGCCGATATTGCCCCCAGCCAGGTTCATAGCGACGAGTCCCACCCGCTCCACAGTTCGAATTCGGCCAGCAAGTGGTTCTTGCCGCTGTTCGCGCTCGTTCTGGTTTGCGGCCTTGGATATGTCGCCTATGCACTCGCCCGCGACCTGACAACCGCAGTTGCCGTTCCCTGGATTCTCCTAGGCCTTGCGCTGCTCATCGCGCTCGGCTTCGAGTTCGTCAACGGTTTTCATGATACGGCCAATGCCGTCGCCACCGTGATCTACACCCGTTCCATGCCGGCGGAATTCGCCGTCATCTGGTCCGGCTTCTTCAACTTCCTTGGCGTGCTGACCTCGAGCGGCGCCGTCGCCTTCGGTATTCTGGCGCTGCTGCCGGTGGAACTGATCCTGCAGGTCGGTTCCGGCTCCGGCCTTGCCATGGTCTTCGCGCTGCTGATTGCCGCGATCGTCTGGAACCTCGGCACCTGGTATCTCGGCCTGCCGTCGTCGAGTTCGCACACGCTGGTCGGCTCGATCATCGGCGTCGGCCTCGCCAATCAGTTCCTGGCACCGGCGGGCACTGCGACCAGCGGCGTCGACTGGTCGCAGGCGACCAATATCGGCCTGTCGCTTTTGATCTCTCCGCTGATCGGCTTCGGCCTGTCCGCTGTTCTTCTGCTGGTCATGAAGCTTCTGGTGCGCAACAAGGCGCTCTATGCAGAGCCGAAGGGCAACCAGCCGCCGCCTCTCTGGATCCGCGCCATCCTGATCTTCACCTGCACCGGCGTCAGCTTCGCCCACGGCTCCAACGACGGCCAGAAGGGCATGGGTCTCATCATGCTCATCCTGATCGGCCTGGTGCCGACGGCTTTCGCGCTGAACCGCACGCCCGATGTCAACTATCTCGAAGCCTACAAGTCGGCATCGGCCCAGGTGGAAACCGCGCTCGGCAAATATGTGAAGCCTGGCGTGACGGTTGCGGACTACAAGGCCGAGGTCAGCAACGCCGTCAAGAACAAGACCTGGACGGATGCGACGACGCCGGCCCTGCAGCAATATATCCACCAGACCAGTGCTGAAGTCGCCGGCTTCCCGACGCTCGAAGCAGTGCCGACCAATCTCGTCGGCAACGTCCGCAACGACATCTACCTGATCGGCGAGGCGCTGAAGTTGATCGACAAGCAGAAGCTGCTGCCGATGGATGCCGGCGACCTCAGCGCGGTGACGAACTACCACAAGGCGGTCGACAACGCGACGAAGTTCATCCCGCTCTGGGTGAAAGTGGCGGTCGCGATCGCGCTCGGCCTCGGCACGATGGTGGGCTGGAAGCGCATCGTCGTCACCGTCGGCGAAAAGATCGGCAAGACGCATCTGACCTATGGTCAGGGCGCGGCAGCCGAAGTCGTGGCGATGGTCACCATCGCCTCGGCCGACCATCTCGGCCTGCCGGTCTCGACCACGCACGTGCTGTCATCCGGCGTTGCCGGCACCATGGCGGCGAACGGTTCCGGCCTGCAATGGTCGACCGTGCGCAACATGCTGATGGCCTGGGTGCTGACGCTGCCGGCCTCGATCGCGATCGCCTTCGTGCTCTTCGTGATCATGCGTCAGGTTTTTTAAGGCGTCCCGTCAGGCCGTGGAGGCCAGGCTGGCATTGCGATCGCTGATGAAGATGTCCGCCTCGGCGGCGGGCATGGCCTTGCCGAAGAGATAGCCCTGGCCGATGTCGCAGCCAAGCTGCAGCAGGAAGGCAAGCTGGCCGTGCTCCTCGATACCTTCGGCCGTCGTCTTGATGTTGAGGCTCCTGCCGAGGCCGAGCATGGCGCGGACGATCTTCTCCTGACGCTCGTCGTCGCGATAGGTGGCGATGAAGCTTTTGTCGATCTTGATCTTGTCGAAACGGTAGCGGGCGAGCTGTGCGAGGCTCGAATAGCCCGTGCCGAAATCGTCGAGGGCGATCTGGATGCCGGCGGCATGCAGCTCATCGAGAATAAGCGCGGCAATGGTGGGATCCTGGATCAGCGCGTTTTCGGTGATCTCCACTTCCAGGCGCTGCGGCGGCAGCCGGCTTGCCGAAAGGACCTTGAGAATGCGCGACGTCAATAATCTGTCTTCCATCTGCACCGGCGAGACGTTGAAGGACAACATCACATGCTCCGGCCAGGTGAGGGCGTCGCTACAGGCCTGGGTGAGAAGGTCCTCGAACAATGCGGTGATCATGCCGGTTTCCTCGGCGATATCGATGAAGACCGGCGGCGGAATATTGACGCCGTCGTCACCGATCCAACGCGCTAAGGCCTCGAAGCCGCAGAGCTGGCCGGTCTTCAGGTCGATCAGCGGCTGATAGAAGGGCTTGATCGCCTTGTTGGAGATTGCGACGCGCAGCCTGGTTTCCAGCGCGGCACGCTCCGTTACCTTGTCCTGCATCGAAGCTTCGAAGACGAAATAGTGGTTGGGCCCGCGTGATTTCGCCTCGTACATGGCGAGGTCGGCACGGTGGGCGGCATCTTCCAGCGGCTCGGCCCCCTCGGCCCAGCGGTCATAGCCGACGCTGGCGCCGACTTCGACGGCAAAGCCATCGATATGGATCGGCCGGGTGACGGCCTGGATCAGCAGCTTGGCAAAACGCTCCTCGCGCTGCGCGGTCAGGGCGAAGGCGACGATGATGAATTCGTCGCCGCCGAAGCGATAGACGCAATCGGCATTGCCGAGCGCGCAGATGCGTCTGGCAACCTCGATCAGCAGGACATCGCCGCCCTTGTGGCCGACGAGATCGTTGACCTTCTTGAAGCCGTCGAGGTCGACGGAGAAGATGGTGACGTTGCGGTCCCACTCCTCGATCTCGGCCTCATCGTCCTTGATCGGCCGTGAGAGGATCTTGCGCTCGAAGGCGTAGCGGTTCGGTAGCTTGGTCAGATGGTCGTGGGTTGCGGTCCAATCGGCCTTGGCCTGGGCGGCGGCGCGCAGGTCCATTTCCTTGCGCAGGTCGGCGATGCGCAGCACTGAATAGACGAAGCTCATGGCGCCGGCGATGCCGAGCGCCAAAACGAGCTTGTCGGCGCCGTATTCGCCGAAGCCGGTCATGAAGGAGACCAGGCTGTCGTCGAGCTGTAACAGCGTGCCGAGGAGCCAGAGGGTTACCCCAAATCCGACAATCGACACGCATTGCCGTCCGGCCCTGCTTTGGAAAAACACCGGCATTATGCCTTCTCCATCTCCACCCTTCGCCGAATTATCACGAAAGTCTGAAATGTTTGTTGAAACCAGAAGGCGAATTATCGGAGGCGGCAGCCTGTTGCTGTGCCGCAGAGAGACCCGACAGGGCTTGTGGGGAACCAGGGCGTCGTTGGCAGCGCGATTCTTGGTTGGGAGACCGGCTGATGCGGGAAAAAACGAAGGCGAGCGTGCTATTGCATCGCTCGCCCTTTCTCGTGCTTCAGGCGGTGACGATCAGCAGCGGGACGCTGACGATGAGACCGACCAGAACCGTGACTGTGGCGACACGCATCAAACGTAGGCGCCGTGTGCGCTCGCCACTCCAATCATATGTCATTCTTCCATCTCCTTGGGACAAGGAAGTAGTCCCCGCAAAGCCGGGTTCAACAGAGATGACGCGATTTGCTTGTGCAAAGCTGGATAAGATCAGCAGTCTCTAATGCTGGAAGCGCAGAGACCAGCGCTGTCCGTTGCTGGTCATGCTGATGACGGAAAGCGGCTCGACGTCGCTCAGCCAGAAGGAGGAGAGCGGCGCCTGCAGCACATGGACGATCGCTGCCCGGATGACGGCCGCATGGCTGATTGCAATGATGTGGCCGCCGAGGACGGTCTGGCCATCCATCCAGCCGGCGATGCGCTTGCGCAGATCAAGAAGGCTCTCGCCGCCATGCGGAGCCGCTTCCGGATCGCTCATCCAGCCCATGAGGTTCTCCGGCTCTTCGGTTCCGATCGCCGCGATCGACCTGCCGGCCCAGCGGCCATGGTCGCAGTCGCAAAGCGCCTGATCTATTTGGGCTTCGAGGCGGAGCGCGTCAGCAGTCTGGCGGGCGCGCAAGGCGGGGCTCGTGGCAATACGGTCGGCGCGGGGCGGGGCGATCATCCTGCCGGCTTCCTCCACTGCCTTGTCCTCCAGCGGTTCGTCGAGCGGGAACAGGGCCTTGCGGCTTGCTGCCGTCGCGCCATGGCAGATCCAGGTGAGGCGCGTGTTCACGGTCGTTCTTGTCTCCCGGAATGCAGCGACAGCGTCCTTCGCCGGCTTGTGAAGTTTCGTTGACAGTCTCTTCGGCGTGCAGATATAACCGTGCTGTTGCGGGTTTGGAAGCCGGTGTAAGTCCGGCGCGGTCGCGCCACTGTGACCAGCGTGTCGAAACTCTTCGCGCTGGAAGTCAGACCCACCTGCATAAGCACTCTTTCGACTGAACGCGTCATTCCCGGAGGAATACATGTCTGACACCACTTTCGCGCCCGTTGCTGTACCGGCGCCGATCCCAGTAGGAGAGATCCTGCCCTGGGCGATCTTCGGCGGCCTGCTGATGCTGATCGTCCTCTATTTCGTCGGTACCGAGGAAGGCGCGATGGCGCTGTTCAACGGCATGTATGTGCACGAATTCGTGCATGACGGCCGCCATCTCCTCGGCTTTCCCTGCCACTAAAGCGCGCTTCGCGATCGGAGTTCCTGACATGGTTGGAAACCTTCTGCTTCGCGGCATGCTCGCGGGCCTGATTGCCGGCATCCTCGTTTTTGCTTTCGCCCATACCTTCGGCGAGCCGCTGGTCGATGCGGCGATCGCCTTCGAGGAGGCGAGCGCCCAGGCGGCCGGCGAAGCTGCCGAACCTGAAATTGTCAGCCGCGCCACGCAGGCCGGTCTCGGCCTTTTCACCGGCGTCATGGCCTACAGCGTCGCCGTCGGCGGGCTCTTCGCGCTCGCTTTCGCCTTCGTGCACGGTCGCTTCAGCCGCCTTTCGGCGCGCGGCACCTCGGCCGCCATCGCCATTGCCGCCTTCGTGGCGGTCGTGCTTGTTCCCAGCATCAAATATCCCGCCACTCCGCCGGCGGTCGGCAATCCCGACACGATCGGCGTCAGGACCGAACTATTCTTCCTGATGATCGTCGTTTCGCTTGCCGCACTCATCGCCGCGGTGGCGCTGTCACGTCGTCTCTCCGAGCGCTTCGGTCCCTGGAACGGCGCGATCATCGCCGGCATCGCCTATCTCGTCTTCATCGGTCTCGTGCTCTCTCTGCTGCCGCCGATCAACGAGGTGCCGGAGAACTTTTCGGCGATGGTGCTCTGGGGCTTCCGCACGACCTCGCTCGGCATGCATGCGATCCTCTGGGCAACGCTCGGCCTCGTCTTCGGGGCGCTGGCGGAAAAGCGGCTTGCCGTTAAGGGCGGGCAACGCGGCCGACCGGCAACGGCATTTCACTGAACGCATCGAAGGGCACCGCTTTGCCGGCGCCCTAAACTTTTCGGGCGATTATGAAAAACGACAGAGCCAGACCATTGCTGCTGGCGGCGTTTTCTGCCGCCGCGTTTTTTTGTGTGGTCGCCGGAAGCGCTTTTGCCCATAGCCGCGGCGGCGGCGGCAGCTATGCCGGGCTGAATATCCCGCAAATCTCCCATGGCGAGATGGCTGTCATGTCTGACTATCGCGGTCGGATCATCGATCTTGCATCCCGCGCCGTCGAGACAAACGAGCCGTTCCGTCGTGTGTTGAACTATGCTGAAATCCAGTACGCCTACTGTCTGTGGGGCCGGGTGCCGGGCAGCGTGACGGACGAGGAGAGCCCGTTCAACGAATGCGCCCATGCCTATCTCGCCGCGACCAAGGCGGTCTTGCTTTCGATGCGCGAGATGCCGCGGGAGGCCGCTGCGGCGGGTGAAATCATTTCCGCGGTCGACGCCGACATGGCGCGGCGCGGGCTTGCGCTGATCAGTTGCCGGTTCAGCGGCGCAGCCTTCAACACGGCCGATATCGTCGAGCCGCGCTGGAGCGGAGTCCCGTTTCATGCCGCCAGCATGGCATCGCTGACGGGGCTCGCCTCTTTGTTCGGCCTTAGCGTGTTTGCGCTTCGCCGTTTCACGCGGCCGAAAGCTCAATCGTCGGAATAGCGTTGCTCGCGCCACGGATCGCCATAGATGTGGTAGCCGTTCTTTTCCCAGAAGCCCGCCTGGTCAGCAGGCATCAGCTCTATGCGGCGCAGCCATTTGGCGCTTTTCCAGAAATAGAGATGCGGTACGACGAGACGCATCGGGCCGCCGTGCTCCGCCGTCAGCGGCAGGCCTTCCCAGGCGGTGGCGAGGATTGCATCCTCGGCGGCGAAATCGGAGAGCGGCAGGTTCGTGGTATAGCCGTCGTAGCTCGTCAGCATGACGTAAGCTGCTTCCGGCTTCGGCATGGCGAGGTCAAGCAGATCGCGCGTCGAAACGCCCTTCCATTTGTTGTCGTAGCGCGACCAGGTGGTGACGCAGTGGATATCGCTCACCCCCGTGCTCTGTTCGATCGCCTGGAAGTCGGCCCAGGTGAGGGTGCGCGTCGTTTCGACGAGGCCGCGCACCTCGAGCCGCCAGGTCTCGGTCGAGATGACAGGCTGCTGGCCGAGGTCGAGTACAGGCCAGTTCTTGACAAGGT
The DNA here is from genome assembly GCF_025847085.2 of Rhizobium sp. BT-226. NCBI lineage: Bacteria > Pseudomonadati > Pseudomonadota > Alphaproteobacteria > Hyphomicrobiales > Rhizobiaceae > Rhizobium > Rhizobium sp. BT-226. The sequence goes on from NZ_JAOYTI010000006.1 coordinate 338,666, forward strand.
GCTGGCCGGGCGGCAGGCGCTCGGCTTCGGGACGGCTGATACGGCCGGTCAGGAACTTGCCCTCTGCCGCCCAGCGACGCTTGGATGTGGTGAGTTTGCTGTCGGCGGGCGTCTGGTCGTCGCTCATGGGCGGGGCCTCCTTGCGGTGTAGCAATAGGACACTGCCCCTGCCGGGTGTCAAGTTTCGGCGGCCCCTTGGAAATCCCTATCCACCCCTCTAAACTCGGTGCGTTGGGTATGCCTCGCTGGGGAGTGGAGGCAGAAAAGGGGAGGAGCCGGTTCTGTCTTCGAAATATCGTGCGATAGCTGCGTTGCTGGTGGTGCCGCTGATCATCTTCGCCTTCTTCACGTATGGGAGCGCGATTGCGACGCGCGCCTATATGGAGGAAGCCTCGGCGCAGGCAGGAACGGCGCTACGCCTTGCCGTTTCGGCACTCAGCGGCCATCTCAACCGCTACGAGGCGCTGCCGGCGCTGATCGCCGATCATGACGACATCAAGGAACTGGTGAGCGCGCCTGAAGATGCGGCGCTGCGCGATGCGGCCAATCTCTATCTCAAGGAGATCAACGGGCTGCTGAAATCCTCCGATATCTATGTGGTCAAGCCAGACGGAGAGACGATCGCGGCCAGCAATTACGATGGGCCAGCAAGCTTCGTCGGACAGAATTTCAGCTACAGGCCCTATTTCCAGGATGCGATCGAAGGCCGGCAGGCACGATTTTACGCGCTCGGCACCACCTCGCTGAAGCGCGGCTATTATTTTGCCGCACCGATCCGGACGGGCACGGATATTCGCGGCGTCATCGTCTTCAAGGTCGATATCGACATGATCGAATCCTCCTGGGGCGGCGGCGAATACAAGATTTTCGTCTCCGATCCGGAGGGTATCATCTTTATGTCCGGTAGCCCGGAATGGCTCTATGGCGCGATCCTGCCGCTGACGGCCGATCGCGTCGCCCGCACCGAGGCGTCGCGGCGTTATGCCAATGCCAGGCTGGCGGCGCTGCCGGTGACGCGTCACCACTTCGAGCAGCATGAGCTGATGACGCTGGCCGGCGAGCGCGGTTCGAGCGAATATCTGGTGCTTTCGCATTACATGCCGGCCGAGGACTGGACGGTGAACGTGCTGATGGAGACGAGTTCCATCCGTGCCCAGGCACGCACGGCGCTTGCGGCAGTCTTTCTCTTTCTCTGCATCGCCGGGCTCGCGGTTGCGGTTCTGCGTCAGAGGCGGGCGCGGCTTGCCGAGCGCATGCAGATGCAAGCCGAAGCCCGCAACGAGCTGGAGCGGCGCGTCGAGGAGCGCACGGCCGATCTTGCCCGCGTCAACAGCCGCATCGAAGAAGAAATCGCCGAACGGCGGCTGACCGAGCAACAGCTTAGACAAACACAGGCCGATCTGATCCAGGCGGGCAAGCTTGCCGGGCTGGGGCAGATGTCGGCTGCCCTTTCGCACGAGTTCAACCAGCCGCTCGCCGCCGCCAAGACCTATACGGACAGCGCCTCCGTTCTCATCGAGCGTGGGCGGACGGAGGAGGCGCGGGACAATATCCGGCGTATCGGTGGGCTCATCGACCGCATGGCCGCGATCAGCCGGCACCTGCGCAACTTCGCCCGCAAGCCGAACGAGAAGCTCGGTCCCGTTTCCCTCGACGAGGCGATGCGCGATACGCTCGAGATCATAGCCTGGCGGCTGAAGGCGGCGGATGCCGAATTCCTGCTCGATCTGGGACCGCGTCCGCCGGTCGTGCGCGCCGGTTCGGTGCGTCTGCAGCAGGTGCTGGTGAACGTGATCTCGAATGCGGCCGATGCGGTGGAAGGGCTGGACGACAGGCGTATCGAGGTTTCGGCCTTCGAGGAGGCCGGCAAAGTGGTGCTGACGGTGCGGGACCATGGGCCGGGTGTGCCGGCGGCGATCGCCCAGCGTATCTTCGATCCCTTCTTCACGACGAAGGGCGTCGGCAAGGGGCTCGGTCTCGGGCTTTCGATCTCCTACAACATCATCAAGGATTTCGGCGGCAGCCTTACTGCTGCCAATCATCCCGAAGGGGGCGCGGTGTTCCGCATCGAGCTGCAATCGGCGGCAGGGCTGATGCCGGAGGCAGCGGAATGAACGATGCGAAGATCCTGCTGGTCGACGACGAGGAGGAATTGCGCCGCTCGACGGCGCAGGCATTGGAGCTCTCCGGCTTCAGCGTCGAGACCTTTTCGAACGGCGACCACGTGCTGGAGTTGATCGGCTACAGTTTTCCCGGTGTCGTCGTCAGCGATATCCGCATGCCCGGCATGGACGGCATGACGCTGATGCAGAAGATCCGCGAGCTCGACCCCGAGGTGCCGGTCATTCTCGTCACCGGCCACGGCGACGTGCAGCTTGCGGTGAAGGCGATGCGCGAAGGCGCCTATGATTTCATCGAGAAGCCGTTCACGCCGGAGATGCTTGCCGGCGTCATCCGCCGGGCGATGGAGCGGCGCGGCCTCGTGCTCGAAAACCGGCTGCTGAAAGCGGTGGCCGGCAAGCGCGACGATATCGAGGCGCGGTTGCCGGGGCGCACGCAGGTGATGGTGGATTTGCGCTACCGCATCCGGGCGATCGGGGCGAGCGATGCCGATACGCTTATCGTCGGCGAGACCGGGGCCGGCAAGGAGGTGGTGGCGCGGGCGCTCCACGACATCAGCGCCCGGGCGAGCCGGCCGTTCATCGCGATCAATTGTGCCGCACTGCCGGCGAACTTGATCGAGAGCGAGCTCTTCGGCCATGAGGTGGGGGCCTTTCCGGGCGCGGTGAGGCCGCGTTATGGAAAATTCGAACACGGGCGCGGCGGCACGATCCTGCTCGACGAGATCGGCTCCATGCCCTTCGACCTGCAGGCGAAGTTCCTGCGGGTGCTGCAGGAGCGGGTGATCTCCAGGCTCGGATCGAACGAGGTGGTGGCACTCGACGTGCGCTTCATCGCGACAAGCAAGGTTGATCTGGAGGCGGAGGTGGCGGCGGGGCGCTTCCGCGCCGACCTCTTCTATCGGCTGAACGTCGCGACGCTGCACGTGCCGTCTTTGTCGCAGCGGCGGGCGGATGTTCCGCTGCTTTTCCTGCAACTGGTGCGGGAAGCGGCGGCCCGCTACGGCCGCGACGAGATGGCCGTGCCGCCAGACGTGATTTCCGACATTGCTCAGCGCGACTGGCCCGGCAATGTGCGTGAGCTGAGGAACGCTGCCGACCGTCTGGTCCTCGGTCTCGACAATGGCGGTCGGCAAGCCGAGGAGGCGACCGGGCTTGCGGAGCGTGTCGCCGAATTCGAACGCGGGGTCATTGCCAGCGCGCTGGTGGCGCATGGCGGCAGCCTCAGGCCGGTCTATGAGTCGCTCGGCATTTCCCGGAAGACCCTCTACGAAAAGATGCAGAAATACGGTCTCGACAAGCGGATGCTGACGACCGAAAGCTAGCCCCGGAGCTGGCGGCGGCGCACTCTCGCGGTGCGATGGGTGGATTTCCACCCATCGCCGGAGCCGTTTGTTTCCAAATCGACCCATGCTGCATCGCACTGTCGTAAAATCGTCTTTCGAAAGCGGCTGCAATGATTGCGGGTCGATTTTTCCAGGCGGCAAATAGGTGATCCGAACCGGCGCGGAGGATGTGTCGGCGGGCTCGCTTATTTCATCAGGGAGGAAACGATGAAAATTCTGAAGGCCATGCTCGGCCTGACCGCGGCTGCCGCGGTCTCTCTTCTCGCCGGCGCCGCTTCGGCGCAGACCTATCCCGAGCGCACCATTACGATGGTCGTGCCCTTTGCGGCCGGCGGCCCGACCGATACCGTCGCGCGCCTCGTCGCCGAATCCATGTCGAAGGATCTCGGCCAGCAGATCGTCGTCGAAAATGTCGGCGGAGCGGGCGGCACGCTTGGCGCCGGCCGCGTGGCGAATGCCGATCCCGACGGTTACACCATCCTGCTGCACCATATCGGCATGGCGACCAGCGCGACGCTCTACCGCAAGCTCGCCTACGACACGCTCGGCGCCTTCGACTATGTCGGCCTCGTCACCGACGTGCCGATGACGATCGTTGCCCGTAAGGACATGGAGCCGGCCGACCTCAAGGGGCTGATCGATTATATCAAGGCTAACAAGGACAAGGTGACGGTTGCCAATGCCGGCATCGGTGCGGCCTCGCATCTCTGCGGCATGATGTTCATGAGCGCCATCCAGACGCCGCTCACGACCGTTCCCTATAAGGGGACCGGCCCTGCCATGACCGATCTGCTCGGCGGTCAGGTCGACGTCATGTGCGACCAGACGACCAACACGACGAAGCAGATCCAGGGCGGCACGATCAAGGCCTATGCCGTGACCTCGCCCAAGCGCCTCGACGTGATGAAGGACATTCCGACGGCCGTCGAAGCCGGTCTGCCGGGCTTCGAGGTCGGTATCTGGCACGGCATCTATACGCCGAAGGGCACGCCGGCCGAGATCAACGAACGTCTGTCGAAGTCGCTGCAGGTGGCGCTGAAGGATCCGAATGTCGGCGCCCGCTTTGCCGAACTCGGCACGGCGCCATCCTCCGACGCCGATGCGACGCCGGCTGCGTTGAAGGCCAAGCTCGAAAGCGAGATTGCCCGCTGGAAAACGGTGATCGAGGCCGCTGGCGAATATGCCGACTGAGGATTATCCTCGTCAGGACATGCCGGATAAGCCCCTCACCCTAACCCTCTCCCCGTGAACGGGGAGAGGGGACTTGCGTCACTCAAAGGCGGCAAGGGGCGAAGGGCTTGCAGCAGCATTTTTCCTTCTCCCCGCATGCGGTGAGAAGGTGCCGGCAGGCGAATGAGGGCAATCGCAGCAGCAGTGCGTCACGAACCATCTCCCCAGGAGACACCATGAAATCCATCAGTTTCGATACCACCAATGCGATCTGCGGCGCGCTTTTCGTCGCGACCGGTGCTTTCTTCGCCATCCAGTCGCTGGGGCTCGACCTCGGCACGTCAGTGCGCATGGGGCCCGGTTATTTTCCGTTGGTGCTTGCCGCCGTGCTCGTGCTTCTCGGCGCGATCATCTTCATTCAGGCGCTGCGGGTCGAGGGCGAGCCGATCGACCCGTTTGCCTGGCGCGGCATGTTCTTCATCCTGCCGGCGCCGGTGTTCTTCGGGTTGACGGTGCGCGGGCTCGGATTTGCGCCAGCGCTGTTTTTCACCGCCTTCATCGCCTGCTTCGCATCGCGAAAGATGAACGTGTTCTTCGCGATCGTGCTGTCGTTGCTGCTGACGATCTTTTCGGTTGGGGTCTTCAGCTACGGGCTCGGCCTGCCGTTCGAGCGCTTCGGCCCCTGGGTCCGGTTCTAGGAGACGATGATGGATCTTTTCAGCAATCTCGCGCTCGGCTTTGCAACAGCCGGCACTCCGGAAAACCTGCTCTTCTGCCTGATCGGCGTGCTGCTCGGCACGCTGATCGGCGTGCTGCCCGGCATCGGCGCCACGGCGACGATCGCCATGCTCTTGCCGATCACCTTCCAGCTTGAACCGGTTTCCTCGCTGATCATGCTCGCCGGCATCTATTACGGCGCGCAGTACGGCGGCTCGACGACGGCGATCCTGATCAACATGCCGGGCGAATCCTCCTCGGCCGTGACCGCGATCGACGGCTACCAGATGGCCCGCAAGGGCCGAGCCGGCGCAGCGCTTGCGATCGCGGCACTGGGTTCGTTCTTTGCCGGCACGGTCTCGACCTTCCTCGTCGCGATCTTCGCACCGCCGCTGACCGCAATCGCCCTGCAATTCGGCTCGGCGGAATATTTCTCGCTAATGATCGTCGGCCTCGTCTCCTCGATCGCGCTCGCGCATGGCTCGGTCGTCAAGGCGCTGGCGATGGTGGCGCTCGGGCTGCTGCTCGGTCTCGTCGGCACCGACATCTACACCGGCACGCCACGCTTTACGCTCGGCATCCGTGAATATGCTGACGGGCTGAACTTCGTGGCGCTTGCCGTCGGCGTGTTCGGGGTGGCGGAAATCCTGCGCAACCTCGAGGGCGAGTCGACACGCACGGTGCTGATGGCCAAAGTCACCGGCCTTTTGCCGTCCCGCCAGGAATTCAAGGAGATGATTGCGCCGGTCATTCGCGGTACGGCGATCGGCTCGGCGCTCGGCATCCTGCCGGGTGGTGGCGCCATTCTCGCCGCTTTTGCCTCCTACACGGTGGAAAAGCGGATGTCGAAAACGCCAGAGGAATTCGGCAAGGGTGCGATCGCCGGCGTTGCGGGACCGGAATCGGCGAACAATGCCGGCGCGCAGACCTCGTTCATTCCGCTGCTGACGCTCGGCATTCCGGCCAATCCCGTCATGGCGCTGATGGTCGGGGCGATGATCATCCAGGGCATCGTACCCGGTCCGAACGTCGCCACCGAGCAGCCGGCGCTGTTCTGGGGTATCATCGCCTCGATGTGGATCGGCAACCTGATGCTGGTCATCCTCAACCTGCCGCTGATCGGGCTCTGGGTAAAGCTCCTGACCGTGCCTTACTACGTGCTCTTCCCCATCATCATGGCCTTCTGCTCGATCGGGGTCTACAGCGTCAACGCCAACGTCTACGATCTCTACGCCGTCGCCTTCTTCGGGCTCATCGGCTATGTGCTGGCGAAGCTTCGCTGTGAGCCGGCGCCGCTTCTGCTCGGCTTCGTGCTCGGGCCATTGCTCGAGGAGAACCTCCGGCGCGCCATGATCCTGTCGCGTGGCGATCCCACCACCTTCGTCACACGGCCGATCAGCGCCATTCTTCTGGCCATCGCGCTCGCCGTGCTGGTCGTCGTCTTCCTGCCGAGTGTCAAGAAGAAGCGCGAGGAGGTGTTCGTCGAGGAGGCCTGAGGGGTTGAACTTGTGGGCCGTTTGATGAACAAGGATAATCTGACGCGGGCGCCGGTTGGGCGCCCGTTTCGCATGACAGGATATCCAGGCCCCAGGAGCATTGCCCGATGAGCATTCCCGCCCGGATCAAAGACGATCTGCCGTTTCTTACTGCCTTGCGCCGCGACCTGCACGCCCATCCCGAACTCGGTTTCGAGGAGGAGCGTACCGCCGGCATCGTCGCGAGGCTTCTCGAAGAGGCTGGCATCACGGTGCTTCGTGGCCTCGGTGGCACCGGCGTGGTCGGCACGCTGCAGGTCGGCAAAGGCGGGCGCAGGATCGGGCTGCGGGCCGATATGGACGCGCTCGCCATGCCTGAGATGGCGGAGCGGCCTTATAAATCGACGGTGCCTGGCAAGATGCATGCCTGCGGCCATGACGGCCATACGGCGATGCTGCTTGGCGCCGCGCGGCATCTAGCGGCGACGCAGGGTTTTTCCGGCACGGTGCATTTCATCTTCCAGCCGGCCGAGGAAGGGCGAGGCGGAGCAAGGCGCATGGTCGAGGAGGGGCTGTTCAGGCTTTTCCCCTGCGACGCCGTTTATGGGCTGCATAACATGCCTGGACTTGCGGTCGATGAGATCGCCGTGGTCGAGGGGCCGCAGCTTGCCTCCTCCGACAGCTGGCGCATGACCTTTCGTGGGACCGGCACGCACGGCGCCAAGCCGCATCTCGGCCGCGATCCGATCACGGCGGCCGGGACCTTCCTGGCATCGCTGCAGACGATCGTCGGGCGGGTGGTCGATCCGCTGCAACCGGCCGTCGTCAGCGCCTGTTTCCTGCAGGCGGGCGACTCGAAGGCGCTGAACGTCATTCCTGATATCGTCGAGATCGGCGGGACGGCGCGGGCCTATTCGCCTGATGTGCGCGACCAGCTGGAGACCGAGATCGGGCGGTTGGCGCATGGCACTGCGGCCATGTACGGCATCGCCGTGGACTATGCATTCGAGCGGCGGATTCCGCCTGTCATCAATGACGCGGATGCGACCGCGCGGGCGCTCGCAGCGGCCAACTCGGTCTTCGGCGGAAAGGTGCGGACAAGCTTTCCACCGTCGACGGCAGGCGACGATTTCGCCTTCTTCGCCCAGAACGCGCCGGGCTGCTATGTCTGGCTCGGCAACGGTCCGGCAATGGATGGGGCGCTGCATCACAACACGGCCTATGATTTCAACGAAGAAGCGCTGGGATATGGGGCGGCCTATTGGGTGGCGTTGGTCGAGCGAGAATTGAAGATTTGATTATCTGGTGCAGCGACTTCGTCAATGTCCATCAGTCGATCGGCGATTCCTCAACCCGGGCCGTCCCGCGCGTGGCACGGATGAAGGCGAGCACGAAGCCGATCGCCAGCACAAGCACGATGGTCGGCGCCGGCGCGCTGTCGATGAAGAAGGACAGATAGACGCCGACAAAAGAGCCGATCACGGCAATGGTGACGGAGAGGAGCAGCATCGTGCTGAACTTGCGGGTGAGCAGGAAGGCGATGGCTCCCGGCGCAATCAGCATGGCGATCGAAAGGATGATGCCCACCGCCTGCAAGGCACCGACGATCGTCAGCGAGATGAGGGCGAGAAGGCCGTAATGCAGCAGGTTGATCCTGAGGCCCACCGCCCTCGCCTGGGCGGGGTCGAAGGCGTGCAGCAGGAAGTCCTTCCACTTCACACCAAGAATGACAGCCGTGATCGCGGCGATGACGGCCGACTGCCCGATGTCGCTCCAGGAAACACCGAGCATGTCGCCGAACAGGATGTGGTCGAGATGCACGTCGGACTGGATCTTGACATAAAGAACCAGGCCGAGCCCGAACATGCCGGAGAAAACGATGCCCATCACCGTATCCTGTTTGATACGGCTGTTATCTTTCAGGAAACCGGTGGCGATAGCGCAAAACATGCCGGCCACGAAGGCGCCGACCGCGAAGGGTATGCCGACGATATAGGCGATTACCACGCCGGGGAAGACGGCGTGGCTGATGGCGTCTCCCATCAGGGACCAGCCTTTCAGAACCAGGAAGCAGGACAACAGCGCCATCGGGATTGCGACCAGCACCGAGATCACCAGCGCATTGACCATGAAGCCGAACTGGAAAGGCGAAAGAAGCGTCTCGACCATGTTCATGGTGTTGCCTCCAGCGCCTGCGCGGCGCGTCTGCGCGCCGCCAGCATGCCGTGCTTGGGTGCGAAGAAAAACGCGATCAGGAAGATTGCCGTCTGCAGCACGACGATGATGCCGCCTGTCGCGCCATCGAGGAAGTAACTCGCATAAGCGCCGACGAAACTGGTCATCGATCCGATGATGACGGCGATCACAAGCAGCCGCGGGAAGCGGTCGGTCAGCAGATAGGCGGTCGCGCCGGGCGTCACCACCATGCAGATGACGAGGAATGCACCGACTGTCTGCAGCGCCGCGACGGTGGAGGCAGACAGCAGCGTGAAGAAAATCACCTTGAGAGCGGTTGGATTGAGACCGATCGATCGGGCATGGCTCTCGTCGAAGAAAGTGACCATCAGGTCCTTCCATTTGACGAGCAGGACAGCGAGCGACACGAAGCCGATGATGGCGAGTTGCAGCGTATCCTCGGGCGTGATGGCGAGAATGTTGCCAAGCACGATCGTCTGGATGTTGACCGCCATAGGCTGGAGCGAAACCATGAACAGGCCCAGCCCGAAGAAGGAGGAGAAGATCAGGCCGATGATGGCATCTTCCTTCAGCTTGGTGCGCTGGTTGAGGAAAAGCATCGCTGCGGCAGCGAGCCCTCCGGAAAAGAAGGCTCCGATCGAAAAGGGAAGTCCGAGCATATAGGCGCCGGCGACGCCGGGAACGATGGCGTGCGAGAGCGCGTCGCCGATCAGCGACCAGCCTTTCAGCATCAGATAACAGGAGAGGAAAGCGCAGACGCCGCCGACAAGGGCGGACACCCACATGGCATTGAGCATGTATTCATAGGTGAAGGGCTGCAGGAGGTCGGCTATCATTCCCGGCCCCCATTGCCACTATCGGGGCCTCGGGCAGTCGCTTTGCCACCCTGCAGAATCAAGGGGCGCTCATCATCGGTTATAACGCCGATCGACGTTGGCCTGCCGTTCTGCGCTCCGCTCAACACGAAATGACGCAGCACGCCGCCAAAGGTCTTTTCCAGATTTTCCTGCGTAAAAGTCTCGACGGTCGGGCCGTAGGCGAGCACCGTGCCCTTGATCAGGATGGTCCGGTCGCAGAATTCCGGCACGGAGCCGAGATTGTGGGTGGAGACCAGCATGACGCGGCCTTCATCCCGCAGTTCGCGCAGGAGCTTGATGATCTGGTCCTCGGTCTTTACATCGACGCCGGTAAAGGGTTCATCGAGCAGAATGACCCGGCCGTCCTGCGCCAGTGCTCGCGCCAAAAAGACCCGCTTCCTCTGACCGCCGGAGAGTTCGCCGATCTGGCGCTTGCGGAACTCGCTCATGGCGACGCGGGCGAGCGCGGCCGCCACTGCCTCGTGGTCCGCGGCCTTCGGGATGCGCATCATGCCCATGTGGCCGTAGCGGCCCATCATTACGACATCCTCGACCAGCACCGGGAAGTTCCAGTCGACTTCTTCCGATTGCGGCACATAAGCGACGAGGTTCTTGCGCAGCGCCTCTTCGACCGGCATGCCAAGCACGCGAATGTGGCCCCTGGCGAGCCGCACGAAGCCCATGATCGACTTGAAGAGCGTCGACTTGCCGGAACCGTTGACACCGACCAGCGCGGCGATCGTGCCCGTCGGAATCTGGAAACTCGCGTCCCTCAGGGCCGTATGTCCATTGCGGTAAGTGACGGTCGCATCCTTTACCGTGATCCCCGATCCCGCATCCGAGGATGCGGGACGGACAAGATTGCCAAGCAGCACGGTCATTGCGACAACCCATCGGCAAGACCCTTGGCCACAGTATCGGAGGTCACGCGCAAAAGATCGATATAGGTTGGCACCGGGCCGTCGGCTTCGCTCAGCGAGTCGACATAGAGGACGCCGCCATAATGCGCGCCGGTTTCGCGCGCCGCCTGCCGGGCCGGTTTATCGGAAACGGTGCTTTCGCTGAAGACGGTTGGAATCTGGTGTTCCTTCACCGCATCGATCACCTTGCGGACCTGCTGGGGCGTGCCCTGCTGGTCGGCGTTGATTGGCCAGAGATAGAGTTCCTTCAGTCCGAAATCGCGGGCGAGATAGGAAAAGGCGCCCTCGCTTGAAACCAGCCAGCGCTTGTCCTCGGGAATTTTTTCGAGGGTGGCGCGGATCGGAGTGATCGTCGCTTCGATCTTCTGCTTGTAGGCCTCGGCGTTAGCCTTGTAGGTCTCCGCATTCGCCGGATCATACTTTGCGAAAGCATCTCGGATATTGTCGACGTAAATCAGGGCGTTCTTCGGCGACATCCAGGCGTGGGGATTGGGCTTGCCTTCGTAGGGGCCTTCCGAGATGCCCATCGGTTCGATGCCATCGGAGACGACGGCGCCGGGGACGTCGTGCAGGTTCTGGAAGAACTTTTCGAACCAGCGCTCCAGATTGAGCCCATTCCAGAGAATGAGCTGTGCGCCTTGTGCTCGCTGGATGTCACCCGGCGTCGGCGCATAGTTGTGGATCTCCGCGCCCGGCTTGGTGATCGATTCCACGATCGCAGCATCACCGGCCACGTTTTTTGCCATGTCGGCAATCACCGTGAAGGTCGTCACCACCTTGAACTTCGAATTGCTTGTCTGTTGGGCGACGGCGGGAAAAGCAGCCAGCACGGCCGCGAATGCCACCCCAATAACTCCGGCCAAAACCGACCGTCTTTCCCTATAGAGCATATATTTCTCCTCTTGCTGCTATTGCGACCGAATTGCAAAAGCCGCGGAGAGCCGAACAAGTTGCGATTCAGAATGATTTGCAAAAAATGCTTGACGACCCTTGCTTTGAATATTGTGCAATTAAGAATGAATTGCAACAATGATCCGAACCGGAGGCCGAAAAATGATGACAGCAGGGCCCGATGGGCTGGCTGCGGTCAACCTCAAACAACGCATGCCGGGATTTGCCGTAACGGCGCCTGCTTCGGCCGGTTAGGCATTGAGGAGCACACGGCACGCCTTCTGGCGGAGCTGCGCTTTCCTCGATCTACCAAACAGCCAGTACCGGGCTTTCCAGCACCTTGCCCGTCACCACATCGGCAATCCCCCGATCGGTCTGATGCGGGCCGAGATTGCAGGCGAGTGTTGCGCCGAAGCAGGCCTTGAAGACCCGATAGGGTGGCTTCCACGTGACGATCTTTTCCATCGCCTTGCGGATGCCGGCGAAGGCCAGGGCCGTGTCCTTCAGCGATGCATCCGTCACCAGACCGGAGAGCGGCAGCGGCAGTATCGCCTCGACCCTACCGTCTTTGGCGACCGCCATGCCGCCGCCGGCTGATATGACGGCGTTGGCGGCGAGCGCCATGTCGCCTGGATTGCCGCCGAAGACGGTGAGGTTGTGGCTGTCATGCGAAACGGTGGTACAGAAGGCGCCGCGCCATTCACCCCAGCCGGTGAGGAAGCCGATGCGCGGGATGCCGTCGGTCTTGCCGTGGCGATGGACGACGGCGATCATGGCGCTGCCGGCCGGCGGTACGATGAAACCATCCCTGACCTCGGTTTCGGCCTCGCCCCATTGCGTGAAGCGCGGGCGGTCGATGGTGGCGACGCGGACGCGCTCGCCCTTCGCCGGGATGCGAAAATCATTCTCGGTCAGCGGCAGCAGCTTCACCGAATTGACAAGCGGCGCCGTATCGATCTGCTGGACGGCAACCTGCATGCTGCCGTTGCGGGCAACGATGCGGCCGGCTGATATGACGAGCCGCGCCCGGAATTCCGCGAGGTCTTCGAAGAGCACGATGTCGGCGCGGCGGCCGGCGGCGACGAGGCCGAGATCGGAGCGCTTCAGACGTTGTGCGGCGTTGAAGGTCGCGGCACGGATGGCCCATTCCGGCTTCATGCCGTAGCGCACCAGGCGCCTGATGACGTCGTCGAGGCCGCCACCTTCCTGGAGTTCGTCCGGAAAGACGTCGTCGGTGCAGAGCGTGACGGTCGGGGGCAGGTGGCCGAGACCGTTCAGTACCTCGACGAACTCCTGCAGCAGATGGTCGTGAGAGCCGCGCAGCTCGATCGTCAAGCCGGCGGAAAGCTTGGCGAGGAGATCGGCGCCGGAGGTAAGTTCGTGGTCGGAGGTGATGCCCGATGCCATGAAGGCGTTGAGATCGGCGCCTTCGAGGCCGCGGGCATGGCCGCAGACGAGCTTGCCGGCGGCAAGGCCGGCATTGACGATGGCCGTCATGCGCGGATCGCCGTCGATGACGCCGCGCATGTTCATCACTTCGGCGACGCCGCCGACGGCGGAGGAGTGCAGCATCTCGGCGACGACCGCAGCATCGAAATCGGCGCCGGCAAGTTCCAGGCCTGGTGCGGAGGGCACGCAGGAGGGCGCGAGAAGGATCATACGCAGCGGCAGGCCGCGCGCCGCCTCGATCGCCCAGCGCACGCCGTCGAGGCCATGGACGTTGCCGAATTCATGCGGATCCCAGACGATCGTTGTCACGCCGCGTGGCAAGACGGCGCTCGCATATTCGGCCGGTGTCACCATCGAACTTTCGACGTGCATGTGCGTGTCGATCAGGCCGGGCGTCAGGATACTGCCCGCCGCATCGATAATCTCGACTGCATCCGCACGGCTTGCCGGGGCATGGACGCTTGATATCAGTGCGCCGACAAGGCCGATATCGGCTTGCCGGATCAGGCCCGTCACCGTATCGATCAGCCGGCCGCCGGTGATCAGCATGTCGAAGGGGGCGTCGCCGCGCGCAGCAGTGACGGCGCGGGCCCGCAAGGCAGGATCGTTGAGATCGGCGGGTTCTTGGCGAGCGGTGACGTTCATTTGCGGGCCTCGTTGACCAGGGCAGCGAGAATGATGACTCGCGCCATGTCGGCATCGATGTCGGCGGCGAATTGAGCATTGAAACTCGCATGCGTGGCGCGGGTCTCGACGACGGTGCGACCACGGGTCAAGGCGCCATGCAGCTCGACGTCGATACGGGCAGGGCGGAAGCTGACGATATCGGGAGCGACGAAGGCGACGGCGGCGGAAGGATCGTAGATCGCCATGGCCGGGCGGCCGCGGCTGGTACCGATGCGGATATAACCCGAAAACATATCGGCGATCAGCTCGGCGTTGGCGCCGCCGGCATTGCGCACCGGCTCGGCGTCTTCGGGCCTGGCCAGCACCTTGCGGCAGAGGTCGAGATCGACCATGCGCAGCGGCAGGCCATGGGCGATGACGATCGCAAGCGCCTCGGGATCGGCGAGCGCGTTGAACTCGGCAGAGGCCGTATGGTTGCCGCTGGTGACGCCGCCGCCCATCCAGACGAGCTCGGTGATGCGGGCAGCAAGATCCGGCCGGGCGAGCGCCACGGCGGCGATGTTGGTGAGCGGTCCAAGCGCCAGGATGCGGTGCTGGCCTTTGCGCTCCAGCCAGCGGCAGAGTGCTGTGAAGGCATCGCTTTCGGCAAGGGCAGCCGCCTGCGGCAGGCTTCTGCCGATGGTCGGGATGCCGGTTTCGCCGAGGATCGCCTGAGCGGTTTCGAGCTTGCCGAGCACGGGCATGGGGCGGCCGGTGTGGATGGGGAACGTCCAGCCGAAGGCGCGGGCGGCGCCGGCGGCGTTTATCCTCACCTGCGGCAGCGGCGTATTGCCGAAGATCAGCGATACACCGTCGATCTCGAGTTCCGACTGTCCCACCACCAGAATGGCGGCGATGTCGTCGAAACCCATGTCCGTGTCGATCCAGACGCCCATGATTTCACCCGAACCGTTTGAGGCTTGCTGCGCCGGCAACCGGCAGATCGAAGGCGAGCGGGCTGCCGATCTCGTGCGGCGGCAGGCCCGCATCGATCTCGGCTTTGATCGGGCCGAGCGGAGTGTCGAGCAGGTATTCGCGGGCGTTGCCGGCGAAAGACGTGCCGCGCACGGTGCCCTGGAAAGCACCGGAGCCAAGGGTCACCATGCGCGGACGCCAGGCGAGGCCGGCTGCGGCTTCCGGCGCCGGGCCGGAAAGTCCGACCGGCCCATTCGGCGTCGCAAGCTTTCCATCCTTCAGCGCGAAGACATTCTCGAAGCCGACGAAATCGGCGACGAAGGCTGAGGCCGGATTGTTGTAGATCTCCTCCGGCGTGCCGATCTGTTCGATGCCGCCGTTCAGCATCACGACGATGCGGTCGGCGAGCGCCAGGGCCTCCACCTGGTCGTGGGTGACGAAGATCATGGTGACGCTGGTCTCCTTCTGCACGCGCTGCAATTCGGCGCGCATTTCGAGGCGAAGGCGGGCATCGAGATTGGAGAGCGGCTCGTCGAGCAACAGCACCTTCGGCTCCATCACCATCGAACGGGCGAGCGCCACGCGCTGCTGCTGGCCGCCGGAGAGTTCGGCGGGCTTGCGGCCGGAAAAAGCCGAGAGCCCGACCGATTTCAAGCCGGCGCCGACGCGGGCATCGAGATCCTGGCCTGAAATGCCCTTGAGACGCAAGCCGAAGGCGACGTTCTCATAGACTGTCAGATGCGGGAAGAGGGCATAGGACTGGAAGACGAGGCCAACGGCGCGTTTGTTGGCCGAGACGCGGGTGATATCGGCGCCGTCGAGGCGGATGCGGCCACCGGCGGGCGTCAGCAGGCCGGCGATGGCGCGCATCGTCGTCGTCTTGCCGCAGCCGGAGGGGCCGAGAAGCGCCACCAGCTCACCTTTGCCGATCGCGAGGTCGAGGTCCCTGACCGCGACCGTATCGCCATAGGCAAGGGTCAGCTTGTCGAGTTGAAGATAGGCATCAGACATAGCGCGAGAATCCCAGGAAGCGTTCGGCGAGGAAGACGATGCCGATGGAGAGAAAGGCGAGAAGGGCGGAGAGCGCCGCGATGGAAGGATCGTAGGTGGTTTCCATGTAACCCAGCATGTCGATCGGCAGCGTGCGGACGCCGGGACCGGACAGGAAGAGCGAGACGGGCACCTGATTGAAGCTGGTGACGAAACCGAGGATGAAGGCGGCAAGGATGCCGCCGCGGATATTCGGCATCACCACGCGGAAGAAGGCGCCGAGCCGCGAGGAACCGAGCAGGACGGCGGCCTCCTCGATGTCCGAGCGCAGATTGTCAAGGCTCGCCGAGACGACGCGCACGGCATAGGGCAGCACCAGGGCCGTATGGGCGAAGAACAGCGCGAGCGTGATATTGAAGCCGAAGGGCACGACGAGATAACGCAGCAGCGCCAGACCGACGATGATGCCGGGCACGATGATCGGCAGCGAGACGATGGTGCGGACGGTCTCGGCCGCGGGCAGCTTGTAGCGGGAGAGGGCGTAGGCGGCCGGGATGCCGAGGAGGAGGGCTGCGAGCGTTCCGAAGACGGCGAGGAACATCGACATGGCGAAGCTGTCGCGGAAGCTCTCGATGGTGAACACCTTCATCACCCAACGCGGCGACAGGCCCTGCGGCGGGAAGGCCAGCGTATCGCCTGATGATAGCGAAGCGGCGATGATGATCAGGAACGGGCCGATCAGGAAGACCAGCAGCAGGAAAAGCACGAGAGGCGAAAACAGACGCAGCGTCATCGGCGGTTCCTCGCCGTCGCAAGGCGTTTCAGCAGAATGTTGGCGGCAAAGCTCATGACGATCAGGATGAAGGCGATGACGCTTGCCGAAACGAAATTATTGGCGACGGAAACCTGCTGGTACATCAGCGTTTCCAGCATCAGCACCTTGGAGCCGCCAAGCACGGCGGGGGTGATATAGGCGGTCAGCGATCCGGTGAAGACAAGCGTGCCGCCGACGACGAGGCCTTCCCTGGTGAGCGGCAGGATGACTTTCCAGAAGACCTGGAACCAGTTGGCGCCGAGCACGCGGGCAGCCGGAATCGCATCCTTCGGCATGTTTTCGAGCGCGCTGATCAGCGATAGGATCATCAGCGGCAGGAAGAGCTGCAGGAGGCCGATGAAGACCGCGGTCTCGGTGAACAGCAGCCGCAGCGGCTCGGCGCTGAGACCCAGGCCTGTTATCGCCTGGTTGACAATGCCGGTGCGGCCGAGAATGACGATCCAGGCATAGGTGCGCGCCACCGGGGAGATCATCAGCGGCAGGGTCACGATGCCGATCATCCGGCCCTTGCCTTTCGCCGGCAGGTTGACGATGGCAAAGGCTGCGGCATAACCGATGATCGCGGAAACGGCGGTGACTTCGAACCCGAGCCGGAACGTGCGCAGGAAAACGGTGCGGTTCAACGTCCCTGAGAAGAAATCGGTATAGGCCGACAGGCTCCAGCTGCTGCCGGCGCGGAAGCCCTCCGACAAGAGGATCGCAACGGGCAACAGAAAGACCACGGTGGCAAAGATGGCTGCCGGCAAGGCGAGTGCCAGGGCTTCTGCGCGGTTCTGGAACATGAGGCGCCTTTCGAGCGGACAAGAGGAAGGCCCCGGCAGAGGCGCCGGGGCCAGTTTTCACGCGGGCCTTACTGGCCGACCTTCTCGTTCCACGTCTTCAGCCAGCCGGCGCGATTGTCGAGGGCAACGGCTGAGGGGATCAGCTTGAGGCTCTTGGCCGTTTCCTCGCCATAGGTGAGGTTGTTGACGGCGGCTTCGGAAAGCTTGACCTCGCTGTTTGCCGGACTGTCGATCAGCTTTTCGGCGAGTTTGGTCTGGATGTCGGTCGAGAGCCAGAAGTCCATGAACTGCAAAGCGAGATCCTGGTTCTTCGAGCCCTTGGTCAGAACCAGCACGTTCATACCGCCGGTCTGCCCCTCCTTCGGCGTTGCCCAGGCGACCGGGACGTCGAGTTTGGTGAAGCCGGCCCAGGAGAAACGGCCGATCGGCGCTGCCCAGATCTCTTCCTGTTGCATCAGTTGCACCAGCTGCGAGGACTTTTCGTAGAAGGTGACGATGTCGTCCTTCTTCTCGCCCAGCGCTTCGATCGGTCCCTTCAGATCCGGCGTGTCCTTGCCGAGCGCCAAGCCGAGCATATAGAGCGCCGGCGGGCCTTGGTTGGTGGTCACGTTCGGAAAGGCAACGTGGCCGACATATTCCGGCTTCAAGAGATCGGCCCAGGAGTCGATCTTCATCTTGTCGGAGCGATAGGCAATCGAAGTGGCGTAGAAGGTGTAACCGACGCTCATGCCGTCGCCGTTCGGATCCTTGGCGACCTCGTAGAGCTTGGCGAAATCGGCGAGCTTCGCGGTATCGATCTTGTCGATCAGGTCGGCGCGGGACGCGGCCAGCGCATCGGCCATGGAAACGGCGGCGAGATCGACGACGGGGTTGGCCTTGTTCGCCTCCATCTTGGCCAGACGCTCGACGCTGTTGCCGGTCTCTACCACGAGCTTGCAGCCGCATTGGGCTTCGAACGGATCGTAGACCAGCGTCTTGAAATCGTCCTGTGCAAAGGCATAGACGGAAATCGTCAGCGTCCGTTCTGCTGCGGCTGCGGCGAGCGGGAAAAGGGCGGCGAATGCTGCCGAGGCAATGAGAGCTCTTTTCATCTTACATGTTCTCCATCTCTGAGGTTTTTGGTGCCGGGTTCGTAGGCCCGGACGATTGGCGGACGATCAGTTGCATGGCGACGCGTTCGATCTCCGCGGTAACGAGCATGCCCTCCCGGGTGCGGCTTTTTCTTATGGTATCGGCCAGCGCCGATACCGCGATGCCGGCAATCCTATCCATGTCCATCCGGACCGTCGTCAGCGACGGCGTGACAACAGGCGACCAGATGAGGTCATCGAAGCCGGTGACGCTGACGTCAGTGGGAATGTTGATACCCGCCTGCTGCAACTCCGTCAGCGCGCGCAGCGCCTGCAGGTCGGAGAGGGCTGCGAAGGCGGTGAAACCCTGCCTGACTTTTTCGGCGAGGCCGAGCGGGCAGCCGCTGCCGTTCTCCTGCTCCAGCCTGTCGATCCACAGCGTTTCCGAATGCATGCCCGGGCGCATGCCGGAGCGGATGCCGCCGGCGCGGTCGTTCTGGACGTTGGATTCCCGATTGTTGCCGATGATGAGGATACGGCGATGGCCAAGGCTCGCGAGATGGCCGGCGATTTCGCGGCCGCCCTGCGAATGGTCGGCGGCGACGGTGTTTCCGGACGTCGAGGGAGTGTCGATGACGGCGACCGGACAGGCGGCAGACGAAATGCGGGTGGCGCGGCGGGGAATGATGACCATGCCGTCGACGCCGCGCTCGACCAGCCGGTTGATCGCCTCGGTCTGGGCGGCGGCATCACCGCGGGAATCGGCGATCAGCACGCCGTAACCTGCGGCGGAGGCAGCGAATTCGATCGCCTGCGCGATCTTCGGGAACAGCGGATTGGCGATATCGGGCAGCACCAGGCCGAGGACGCCACTGCGGCCGGTCCGCAGCGCCCGCCCTGCCTGGCTCGGGACGTAACCGAGCTCGGCTGCATGCTCACGGATCCTTTCGACCAGTTGGCCGGAAACCCGGCCCTTGCCGGAAAGCGCATTGGAGACCGTGGCGACGGAGACGCCGAGCGACGTCGCTATCCTGCTGAGGTTCGGTCCCGGGCGCGAAGTTGCCATGATCGACGATCACTCTGATTAATCGTTTAATCAGAGTGATAGCTCAGCTTTTCCCGCCTGTCGAATCCGAATTCATCTTATGCGCAATTATTCGGTTACGGCACGCTGCGGATAAGAAAAAGCCCCGCGAGACGATCGCGAGGCTTTGTACTTTCAGATCGATTGAAGCAGCTGTCAGCCCTTGACAGCCACAACCTTTACCGCCGGTGCGGTGGTCTTGCCGCCGGGGGCGAAGCCGCCGCCGACTGCGATGTTCAGCGACACGTAGTCCTTGGCCATCTGCTGGACGGCTGCGGCAAGGCTTGCCTGGGCAAGCGAAACCTGGCGCTGGGCGTCGAGAACGTCAAGCAGCGAAGAGGCGCCGTCCTTGTAGGATGCTGTGGAAAGCTCGAGCGTTTCCTGCGTGGTCTTCACTTGGGCCTGAAGTGCTGCGACCGTGCGGGCGTCACGCCGGACGGCGGCAAGCGCATTTTCGACCTGTTCGACGGCGGACAGCACCGTCGACTTCCAGTTGAGATAGGCGGTGGCAGCGTTGGACTCTGCCGACTTGACGTTGGCGCGAAGACGGCCACCATCGAAGATCGGCAGGTTGAGGCTCGGACCGAAGGACCAGCCGGTCAGGCCGCCATGGACGCCGCGCTGGTTGATGTAGGACGGCGAGATCGAGCCGCTGAGCGAGATGCTCGGATAAAGCTGCGCCTGAGCAACACCGATATTGGCGGTTGCGGCGGCGAGATCACGCTCCGCTACGCGGATGTCGGGACGGTTGCGGATCAAATCTGCCGGAATGCCGGAGTTGATGCCGCCGCGGAATACCGGCTGGCCACGGCCCTTCAGCAATTCATCGACGAGAGCCGAGGCCGGCAGGCCGAGCAGCGTGGCGATGTGATGGGCCGATATGCGGATGTTGGTTTCGAGGCCGGGAATTTCAGCGAGCGTCGACTGGACGAGGCCTTCGGCCTGAACGACGTCGAGACGCGAGGCGGCGCCGGCTTCGAGCTGGAACTTGGTCAGCTCGAAGGTTTCCCGGCGAGACTTCAGGTTGGCGTTCGAAAGCGCCAGGCGCTGCTGATAATAGCGAACGTCGATATAGCTCGAGACGAGATCCTGCACGAGGGTCAGCTTGGCGACATCAGCGGATGCGTAGGCGGAATCGAGCGAAGCGAGCGCGCTCTCGGTGCTGCGCTTGTAGAGGCCGAAGAGATCGAGCAGCCAGCTCAGTTGGACGTCGCCGGCGCTGGTGTTGCGCGTGTCGAACTGCGTGCGCAATTCGCCCTTCTGGCCGCTGACGGTGTGCGAGGCGCCGACGTTCAGGTTCGGAAGGCCGCCCGCACCGGCGGTGGTGACGTTGGCGGAGGCCGCATTGATGCGTTCGATCGCCTGTTGGACGGTCAGATTCTGATCGAGGCCGGCCTGGACATAGCCATTCAGTTTGGGGTCGTTGAAGGCGGTCCACCAGGATGCGGTAGCAACGTCGCCTACACTCTTGGTTCCACCCTCTCCGAATTTGGCGGGCAGCGGCATTTCAGGAGGAGCATGATCCGGGCCCACAACGCAGCCCGACAACAATAACAATAATGCCGGTGTGGCAAAACGAAGAGATACCATTCATTTCATCCTGTACTCGAGCAAGTCAATTCTTGTCCGACGCTTCATGCTTCACTATCGCCGCCGCGCCTCGTCATACCAAAAAAACACACCGAAGCAGTCGGGCGCAATGTAGCAACGGGAACTGCATTATCACAGTGCATTTATATCACAGTCCTGCCGCATTTTTGGCGCGTGTGGCAAAGATGCGTCGAATGACGACGAAAAACGACGGAACGAAGAAAATTCCGAGCAGCGTTGCCGCCAGCATGCCGCCGAGAACGCCGATACCGATGGCATTCTGCGCCGCCGAGCCCGCGCCTGTCGCGATCGCCAGCGGCACGACGCCGAGAATGAAAGCAAGCGAGGTCATGATGATCGGTCGCAGCCGCAATCTCGCCGCTTCCAATGTCGCCTCGTAGAGTCCCATGCCGCTTTCCATGCGGTCCTTGGCGAATTCGACAATCAGAATGGCGTTCTTCGCCGCCAGCCCGATGGTTGTGAGCAAGCCGACCTTGAAATAGACGTCGTTTGACTGGCCGAAGACGGTTGCCGCTGTCAGCGCCCCGAGGATGCCGACCGGCACCGCCATGATTACCGAGAAGGGGATCGACCAGCTTTCGTAAAGCGCTGCCAAGCAGAGGAAGACGACCAGCACCGAGATCGCGTAGAGCATCGGCGCCTGCGAACCGGAGAGCCGCTCCTGATAGGAGATGCCCTGCCAGGCGACCGTATAACCGCCGCCGAGCTCATTGGTCAGTGCTTCCATTTCGTTCATCGCATCGCCGGAGGAAACTCCGGGTGCGGAAGCGCCGTCGAGCGGAATGGCGCTGACGGCGTTGAAGCGGGCAAGCGAGGGCGCGCCCTTTACCCACTCCGTGCGGGTAAAGGCGGAGAAGGGGACCATTTCGCCGTCATTGTTGCGGGCGTACCAATGGTTGAGATCGCTCGGCTGCATGCGGAAGGGCGCATCGCCCTCGACGTAAACCGGCTTGATCTCGCCGTTCAGCGTGAAGTCGTTGACGTCGCGGCCGGTGAAGATGATCGACAGCATCGAATTGACCGAGGCGATGTCGACGCCCATGGCGCCGATCTTCTCCTGATCGAGCACGATGCGCATCTGCGGCTCGACTTCCTTGTTGCTGCTGCGCAGCGCCACGATCTTGCCCGAGCCATTGCCCATCTGGATCAGCCGCTTGGAGGCGGCCGTCAGGGCGTCGTTGCCGTGGCCGCCGGTGTCGACGAGATACATGGAGAAGCCGCTCGACACGCCGAGACCCTGGATCGCCGGCGGCAGGAGCGCGAAGACCTGCGCCTCGCGGATCGCAAAGAAATTGCCAAGCGCACGGTTGACGACCGACTGGGCGCTCAGCGTCGGATCGGTGCGCAGCGAGAAATCCTTGAGCTTGGTGAAGACAATGGCGCTGTTCTGGCCGGAACCGCTGAAGCCGAAGCCGAGCGCGCCGAACACGGATTCGACGGCGTCCTTCTCGTTTTCACGATAGTATTTCTCGACCTTTTCGACGACTGCCTGGGTCTGCTGCGTGGTCGAGCCCGGCGGTGTGGTGACGATGGTCAGCAGCACCCCCTGGTCTTCCTGCGGCAGGAAGGAGCTCGGCAGGCGGGTGAAGAGATAGGCGCAGCCGGCGCCGACCAGAAGGAAGACCAGCATGACGCGGATCGGCCGCTTCAACAGATAGCCGATGGCGCTGATGTAGCCGTTGGTCGAGCGCGTGAAGTTGCGGTTGAACCAGTCGCCGACGCGGTGCTTGCTATGTTCGCCGATCGGCTTCAGCATCGTGGCGCAAAGTGCGGGCGTCAGCACGAGG
Source organism: Rhizobium sp. BT-226 (assembly GCF_025847085.2). Lineage (NCBI taxonomy): Bacteria > Pseudomonadati > Pseudomonadota > Alphaproteobacteria > Hyphomicrobiales > Rhizobiaceae > Rhizobium > Rhizobium sp. BT-226. Next base: position 361,547 of record NZ_JAOYTI010000006.1, read on the forward strand.
GCGACGAGCGCCGACAGCAGCATGGCCGAGACGATGGTGATCGAGAACTGCCGATAGATGATGCCGGTCGAACCACCGAAGAAGGCCATCGGAATGAAGACGGCGGTGAGGACGAGTGCGATGCCGACGATGGCGCCGGTGATCTCGCCCATCGATTTTTCCGTCGCTTCGAGCGGTGAAAGCTTTTCTTCGGACATGATGCGTTCGACGTTTTCGACGACGACGATGGCGTCATCGACGAGAAGGCCGATCGCCAGCACCATGGCGAACATGGTCAAGGTATTGATCGAATAGCCGGTGACCGCGAGCACTCCGAAGGTGCCGAGCAGCACCACGGGAACGGCAATCGTCGGGATCAGCGTCGCACGGAGATTCTGCAGGAAGACGAGCAGCACCACGAAGACGAGCACGATCGCCTCGATCAGCGTGTGCACGACCTTCTCGATCGACAGTTCCACGAAGGGCGTGGTGTCGTAGGGATAGGTGATCTCGACACCTGCCGGCAGGCCGCGGCCGATAACCTCGAGCGCGGAGCGCACGCGGGCGGCGGTATCGATGGCGTTGGCGCCGATTGCAAGGTTGACGGCAAAACCGGTCGACGGCTGGCCGTTATATCGCGAACCGCCGCCGTAGCTTTCCTGGCCGATCTCGATGCGCGAGACGTCGCTCAGGCGCACCGTCGCGCCGTCCTTTTCGACCTTCAGGATGATGTGCTCGAAATCGGCGACGGTGGTCAGCTGACTTTGGGCAGTGATGGTGACGTTGATCTGCTGGCCGGGAATGGCCGGCTGGGCACCGAGCGAACCGACGGAGACCTGGGTGTTCTGCGCCTGGATGGCTGACGTCACGTCGCTCGGCGTCAACTGGTATTTCAAGAGCTTGAACGGATCGAGCCAGACGCGCATGGCGTAACCCGAACCGAAGACGTTGATGCTGCCGACGCCTTCCAGGCGCTGGATCTGATCCTCGATCGAGGTCGACATGATATTGCCGAGGTCGACAGAGTTGCGTTTGCCGTCGGTCGAAACGAGCGAGCCGACGAGAAGGATGCTCGAGGTCGAGCGGGTGACGCTGATGCCGGCATCGATGACGTCGCTTGGAAGCTGCGATTGAACCAGCTGCAGCTTGTTCTGCACCTGCACCTGGGCGATATCGGGGTCGGCGCTCGTCCCGAAGGTGAGCTGGATGCTGGCCGAACCCGTCGCTGAGGTCGAGGTCATGTAGGTGAGGTCGTCGAGGCCGGTCATGCCATCCTCGATGATCGTCGTCACCGATTTCTCGACAGTCTCGGCGCTGGCACCGCGATAGGTGGCGTTGATGCGAACCGTCGTCGGGGCGATGTCGGGATATTGCGAGATCGACAGCGTGAAGATCGCCAGCAGGCCGGCGAGCATGATTGTGATCGCAATGACCCAAGCGAAAATCGGACGTCGGATGAAAAACTTGGCCATCGGTTGTTCCTGTGCGGCTGAGACGGTGACGATGCGGGCCTGCGGCGATTACTTCGCTGCGGGTTTCTCAGCATCACCGGCCGCGGGCTGCTCGGCAGGCACGACCACGCCGGTGTCGTTGATCTTCATCGGGACCGGCTTCACCGGCATGCCTGAGGTGATCGATTGCAGGCCGGTGACGATCAGCTGATCGCCGTCCTTGATGCCTTCGGTCACGAGCCAGGAATTGTTGGAGGGCGAGCTGTTCTCGAAGGCGCGGGTTTCTACCTTGCCGTCGGCGGAAATGAACTGTGCCGTCAGCCGGCCGTTGGCGTCACGGCTCGTCGCCAGCTGCGGCAGCGCATAACCGGCCTCGGCGCCGAGCTCGACGGTTGCGCGGACATACATGCCGGGCAGTACGATACGGTCGGGATTGGGAAAGAGCACACGGATGATGAAGGTGCCGGTCGTCTCGCTGACTACCTGCTTCGACATGTCGAGCTTGCCCTGCTGGTTGTATTCCTTGCCGTTTTCCAGGATCAGGTGGAAGACGACATTGGCTTCGCCCTTGATGTCGCCGGCGGCCATCGCATCGCGCAGCTTCAAGAGGTTGGTGCTCGATTCCGTCAGCGAGATGTAGATCGGATCGAGCTGGCGGATCGTCGTCAGCGCCGTCGTCTGGTTGGCAGAGACGACGTTGCCGACATTAACGGCCGTCTGGTCGATGATGCCATCGAAAGGCGCGACGATCCTGGTATGGTCGAGATCGATCTGTGCGGCGGAAAGCGCGGCTTTCGCCGACTCGACTTCGGCCTTGGCCTGCAGCAGCGTCGTCTTGGCCGTCTCGAATTCGATCTGGGTGGCGCCACTGCCGACGAGGCGCTGGTAGCGGTCGAGATTGCTTTCAGCGCTCGGCACGCTCGCCTGCGCCTTGGAGATCGCCGCCTTGGCCTGCTCGACGGCGGCGACATAAGGTGCATCCTCGATCTGGTAGAGAAGGTCGCCCTTCTTGATCTCGCCGCCGTCCTTAAAGGCAATCTCGCGGATCAGGCCGCTGACCTGAGGCCGGATATCGGCTGTCTGAAATGTCTCGGCGCGGCCGGGCAGGATCGTGGTGATCGGGAAGGTACCCTTCGCCAGCGTGACTACGCCGACGGGGGCAGCCTGCTGCGCCGCCCCTGCACCCGCATTGCCGGCGGGCTTGGAGCCACTGTCGCTGCAGGCGGCGAGAAGGGCTGCGAATGCCAGTGCCGAGGAGATGAGGAGGGCACGCCGTATCATGCTGAATTCCTGTGCGGTGGCAATCGCCGTTCAATCCACGAGCTCGGGCCTGCAGGCTCGGCTTGATCGAGCGCAGGTATATAAGCGTCAGGATTGGGTTGGCTTCAAATGCCGTTATCCGAATTTAAGAAAAGCTTTACGAAGTGACGTAATTCAGCAATCATCACTTAGCAAGCGCTATTTTGCAGTGCGGCATCGACGAAACACACGATTTTTTCGGCACGGTGCACAAGGGTCTCCTTGTCGTCGCGAGCGATCAGGACGGGGTGCAGCACGCAGGCCAGGAGGTCTGCAACGGTATGCGCCGCGCTCTCGGGATCGCGGCAATGATAACGTCCCTCCGCCATGCCCTCGCGGATGATCTCGCCGAGCTTCGCCTCGATGCGGGCGCGATAACGATTGCCGGCCTCGAGTTTGGCTTCGATCGTCGAAAGCACCATTTCGAAGATGTAAGGGTTCTTCTGGATGTCCTGCAGGTGGCTTTCCAGCAGACGTAGGATGAAGCGGAGCAATTGTTCCTTTGGCGGCAGCTTCTCGTCGAAGGCGGCGAAGCGCTCGGCGGCATCATCGAGATGGCGTCCGGCGATCGCATCGACCAGCGCGACCTTGGAACGGAAATGCTTGAAGACATTGGCGGGCGACATGTGCAGCGCGCCGGCGATATCGGCGATCGATACCGCGACGAAGCCACGCTCGCGAAACAGCATCTCCGCGATGGAGAGAATGTCTTCCCGCGTTTCCTCGGCCTTGCGTCTTGGCCTTCTTACCATCTGTTCCCCGCCGGGCTGAGCCCGATACCCCTATTTTTCGATGCTAGCGCATAACTCCGAAAATCGGAATCGATTTTCGGAAAGGATTATGCGCCAATTCAAAGTGATAGCGCGTTCTTAGCCCGTCCTCTTGGACGCGCGCCTCCAGCGCGATTGGGCGAAATGCCGCAAGCCGATGAACGGCCCGGCGGCTTCGCGTGCCGCCATTTCAAGGGAAATAGCTGGCGAGGTTGTTTCGGACGCGGGCAAGCGGCGTCTCGCCGCTGTCATCGGGGACAAAGCGCTCGCCGGTGATCGCCTCGTAGGCTTTGATGTAGACGGCCGAGGTCTGCTCGATCAGTTCGGCGGGGATTTCCGGGATCTCGTCCTTATAGGGGTCGCAGCGCTCCGCCACCCAGGCGCGGACGAAATCCTTGTCGAAACTTTCCGGACGTTTTCCGGCGGCAAAGCTTGCCGGATAACTTTCGGTCAGCCAGTAGCGGCTGCTGTCCGGCGTGTGGATCTCGTCGGCGAGGATAATGTTGCCGTCACCATCGGTACCGAACTCGTATTTGGTATCGACCAGGATTAGGCCGTTTTTCGCCGCCATCTCCTGGCCGCGGGCAAAGATGGCGAGCGCATATGTCGACAGCGTCTGCCATTGTTCATTCGTGAGAAGGCCGCGTGTGACGATTTCGGCGGGTGTCAGCGGCTCATCGTGGCCGCCGTCGAATTCCTTGCTGGTCGGCGTGATGACGGGTTCTGGCAGGATCTGGTTGTCGCGCATGCCATCGGGCAGACGCATGCCATACATCTCGCGTTCGCCCTTTTTATAAAGCGTCAGGATCGAGGTGCCGGTGGTGCCGGCGAGATAACCGCGCACGACGATCTCGACCGGCAGGATGTCGAGCCGCTTGCCGATAACGACATTCGGATCGGGATAGTCGAGAATGTGGTTCGGGCAGATGTCCTTCGTCGCCTCGAACCAGTAGCGCGCCGTCTGCGTCAATACTTCACCCTTATAGGGGATGCAGGTGAGGATGCGGTCGAAAGCGCTCAGCCGGTCGGTGCTGATAATGATGCGGCGTCCGTCCGGAAGATCGTAATTCTCACGCACCTTGCCGCGATAATAGTTCGGCAATTCCGGGAAATGGGCTTCGGAGAGAATTCGCACGGCGCTCGACTGTCCTTAATTATTGGGTGAAGACTTCCTGCTCTAGTTTCATTGCTGGGGAAGTCAAGCCGACCGGGTATCGCATCACAGCCAGAACAGACCGGTAAGAAGCAGGGCGAGGCCGTAACTTGCGACGGCAAGCGGCCAGCCGGCGCGCAGGAAATCGCTGAAGCGGTAGCCGCCGATGCCCATTGCCAGCGTGTTGTTGTGATGGCCGAAGGGCGTCAGGAAATCCAAGGAGGCGCCGGCGGCCACCGCGATCAGATAGGCGTCCGGCGCATGCCTGCCGGCTCTTGCGAATTCCAGTGCGATCGGGGTCAGGACGATTGCGACCGTCGCATTGTTGACAAAAGGCGTCAATGCCATGGCGAGGAAGAGGATGAGGGCGATGCCGAAGAGCGGATGGGTGATCGGCACGACGAGGCTGAGCCAGCCGGCAATGGTTTCGGCCGCTCCGGTGCTCGCCACCGCTTGGCCAATCGGGATCATCGCCGCCAGCATGATGATGATCGGCCAGTTGAGATCGGCCATCGCCTGACGGATGTTGAGGTGATTGAGCAGAGCGAGCACGAGCACGACGCCGGCAAAAGCGACGTCGGGACGCAGGCCGGCCGCCGAGGCGGCGACGCCGCAGGCAAAGAGCGCGAAGGGCCGCCAGGATAGGAGCGCCGGTTCGCTCGGTGCTGTCGAGGCGAGCGGCAGGCACTCGCTTTCCTCCAACGCTTCGCCGATTGCAATGCGCGGCCCCTCCAGCGTCAATATATCGCCGATCGACAGTTGCAGGTCTAGGAAGCGGCCTTCGATGCGTGGCGCGCGCATGGAAAGGGCGGTGACCGCGATGCCGCGATGGTGGAAGACTTCGAGCGAACGGACGCGCGAACCGACCAACGTGCTCTCCGGCATGACGACGGCTTCGACACGGGTGAAATCCGGCTGCAGGCCATGCGGATGGGCATCGGCGATCAGCGCCTGCGTGGCGGCAAGGCCGGCAAAGACCGCATCGGCGCCTTCGGCAAGCAGCACATCGCCGGGTTCGATCACCGACTGGTCGAGCGGACCGAAGACGAAATTGTCGCCGCGGATCAGCGCGTGGGGCTTGATGCCGAAACGCACCGGGCAATCGGAAAGCCGCACGCCGATCAGCGGCGAGACATCAGGGATGCGACGCTCGACGACGATGCGGCGCGCGGTCGGGGAGATGGTTGCAGGTGTTTCGTCGGGTTCCTGAAACAGGCGCTGCACGCGAAAGGCGATGAGCAGAATGCCGGCAATGGCGACCGGCAGGCCGACATAGGCGAAATCGAAGAAGCGAAAGCCGGTTCCGGTCGTCTTGGCGAGCGCATCGCTGACGAGCAGGTTGGCCGGCGTGCCGATCAGCGAAACGAGGCCGCCGAGCAGGGCCGCGAACGAGACCGGCATGACGAGCTGGCGGCGGGGGATCGTCAGGACCGTGCCGAGGCGTAGCGCGACCGGCAAGGTGATCGCAAAGGCGCCGATATTGTTCATGAAGATGGACATGAAGCCGGCAAGCGAGGAAGTGCCGGCGATGACCTTGAAGCCTGAAGGTCTTGCGGCCGCAAAACGGGCGGCGAGACTGTCGAACAGCTTGGCGCGCGCCAGCACTTGGACGATCAGCAAGATCTCGACGACGGTGATGACGACGGGACTGGCAAAGCCCGTGAAGATCTGATCGGAGGGATAAAGGCCGAGCGCATAACCGCCGAGCAAGCCGGCGATCGAGACCACCTCGATGCGGATGCGATGGAGCGAGAAGAGAATGAGCATCGCCAGCACAAGGATCAGCAGGGATGCTTGCTCGAACGACATGGGCGGGTCCATTGTTTCATCGATCAGGCCGGACTGTAGTCGTTCCTCATGCGCTGTACAGAGGCGCCTTCAGGCAAAGATTTAACAATCCTCATATCTCGCGTCAGGCTGGTGGTGTCTGCCACCGGCCCGTGGCGTTCCGCTCCAGAATGGGGGTTGCGAAGACGCCAACGGCGCGCGCGCTCCATTGCGGCCCGGCGGCTGCGAGGCTTTCGCGCCAGCGCTCCGATTGCAGCATGGCTGCACCGATGATGACGGGTTCGATACCGCAGGCCATCAGCAGATGGAGGCCGGCAACGATCGAGGCGCCGCTGGAAATGACGTCATCGATGAGGGCTACACGTCGTCCCTGAAGCAGCGGCAGCATGCGCGGATCGATATAGAGACGTTTCTGCTGTGTCGGGGTGGTGATCGATGACAGGGCGACGGAGAGCTCGTCGCGATACCAGAATTTACGCGAGGTGCCGAGCGGAACGTAGCGGCTATGGCCGAGCTTCTGCGCCACGGCGGCGGCCAGCGTCAGGCCGAGCGTCGGCAGGCCGGCGACGACATCGATGCGCAGGGGTCTGATCTTTTCGGCAAGGCTTTCGGCGAGCGCATCGAGCACGGCAAAGCTCGCCTGGTTGACGATCAGCGAGGCGAGGGCGTGGTCGCCATCCGCCAGCTCACGTATGGGCAGGCGAAGCTGGCGGCCGTCTTCGAGCGTGGCGACATAGAAGGAGGTGAATTCCCCATCACCGGCAAAGGTGCCGGGCGGGTGAAGCTCCTGCCAGAAATCGTGCGGCGCCATCTCCGTCACAGCAGTCAATTGCGTCTCGTCCTCTCCATGCCGGTTTTCCGGCGTAGTGCCTGCAATTCGGGTTCGGTCAGTGCACGCACGGCGCCTTTCGGCAGTTCGCCAAGTTCGAGCCCGCCGATTGCAACGCGCACGAGGCGCAGGCATTCGGCTCCGAGCGCCTCCAGCATGCGGCGGATCTGGCGGTTGCGGCCCTCGTCGAGCTCGACCTCGATCCATGAATTCCTGTCGCCCTGGCGCAGGCGCCGCGCGGCGGTTGCCGTCAGCAGCTCGCCATCGTGGCGGAGGCCCGATGTCATGGCGGCAATGTCCTCGTCGTCCATGATGCGGTCGATCTGGACATGATAGGTCTTCGTCACATGCGTGACCGGATCGAGTAGGATCTGGGCGAATTCGGTGTCGTTGGTGAAAAGCAGCAAGCCCTCGCTCGCCTTGTCAAGCCGACCGACCGGAGAGAGATGCGGGATGTCGAAATCCCTGAGGCAATCATAGACCGTCGGCCTGCCTTCTGGATCGTGGCGGGTGGTGACGAGTCCGCGGGGCTTGTTGAGCATCAGATAGATTTTCACTTCGGCAGCGATGACAAGGCCGTCGATGCTGATGCTTGCCGTGGCAAGATCAACCCATGCGGAGGTATCGCTGACGGTTCGGCCGTCAACCGCAACACGATTTTCGGCGATCAGGCGTTCGGCCTGCGTGCGGGAGCAATAACCGAGCTTGGAAAGGGCACGGGGAAGGGTGACCCGCTTGGCCGCGGCGTTATCGGTGGGCTTTGTCCGTTCACGCGTCTTGTGCGGTGGGCGCCGCTCCCTCATCTGCCATCCTTATCCTGCTTTTGATGCCGTTTTCTTGGCATGAACGACAGAAGGATGCCAGCAGCGTGAATAAAAAACGATGGGAATAACAGGCGTTGCAAAAAGGCTCAGCGCTTTGGATAAAGCGCCGTCGCGGCTTTGTAGGGTGGCGCTGTCTCAGCGGCAGGCCATGAAGCCGGCCAGTTCCTTACGGCTGACGACGATGCCGGCGGCGGCCTTGACCGGGTCCGGATGGGTGTAGGACAGACTAGGCATTTCCGGCAGATCGAGTGCCTGGCGCATATTCATGATGCCGACCGCATAGCGGCCATTGGCGCTGTCGACACTGACTTCGATAATGCAGTTGGCCCTCTTGTTTTCCATGGTAGTCCTCCCTTCGTTTTTTATGTTCCCATAGCTGGCATTAAAAATTGGTTTTTCTAAGACATAAGCATTTACGCACCCTGCCGAAAAACGGATCGGCGGGTGCGCAAAAAGCTGGTTTATGAGTGGCTACGGCGTGTTCAGCGCCACCAATGGCGAGGCTGCGGCTGCGGGTTGCCGGAAAGCAGGTATCCGGCAAGGAAGCCAATGGCGCCTGCAAGCACCAGAGCCGTGGTCGTTGCGGTCGGATGTTCGCGGGCGGCGTCGGCAGCAGCCACACCTTCAGCTCGGATTTGAGCCACGGCGTTTTTGGCCCGGGGCAGAGCTTCGTCATAAACCTTGCCGGCGCGGCCGCGCACTTCGTAATAGGCTTCGGCGCCCTGAGCGGAAATCATCTTCTGCAGGCGAGAAACTTCCTGCTGGAGTGCGGCGATGTCCTTGCTGACAGATGCTCTGATATCATCGGTATTGGCAGCCATGTCGGTCTCCTTCCTTCAATGGGAAAGACAACACCCAACTCGGTGATAGGTTCCGAAATCTCAGTCGCTGATTTGTGACGGAAATTTAAAGCTCGCCCGGCGGAGGCGCTTTCATCCTCCGTTAACCATAAATTCGCGCAAGATCCTGTTTTTTCGCTATCTTTCGGTAGTTGAGAATGGCGTCCCGATGGATTTTTGACCAGCCGGTAAAGGAATTTTCGCGAATCCGTCCCGAAAGGGCGCCCTGTGGATAATATCGACCGACAAAAATGCCAGGCGAATCAACCTGTTACAAAAATGTCAAAAAACTTTTGTTTGGTGTGTTGACTGTCTACAGGGGTTAGTTCTATAAGCCCCCTCACTGAACGAGGGCGGCGGCGCTGCTGGCGACGAAGTCTTT
>NZ_JAOYTI010000007.1:0-279499 GCF_025847085.2 Rhizobium sp. BT-226
ATGCGCGAGACGTTGATGCCGGAGCGGCGGGCAGCCTCCCTGTTGCCGCCGACGGCATGCATGGAGCGCCCCCATTTCGTGCGCGTCAGCGCATAGTTCATGGCGGCGACGAGCCCGACGAAAAGGCCGAACATCCAAGGAATGCCGCGCGACTGGTTGAGATAGAATGCGACTGCTTCGAGGGCGACCGTGATGATGACAGCGCGGATAAGCAGTCCGCCGGTCGATTTCGCAGACAGGCCGGCAGCCCGCCGGCGCGCCGAGGTGCGGTAGCTGGAGAAGAAGAAGGCAATGCCGGCAAGCGCCACCAGCAGATAGGCGACCGGGTCCGGCATGACCATGATCTGGCCGAAACTCACGAGCCAGGAACCATAGGGAAGATTGATCGAACCGGTCGCTCCGAGGATATAGAGCTGCAGGCCGAGAACCGCGAGCAGCCCCGACAGCGTCGACACGAAGCTCGGCATCCCGAAGCGGTTGAAGAGAAACGCGTAGAGTGAGCCGATCAGGGCGCCGATAATCATGGCGGCGAGGATCGCCAGGACCACCGGCCAGCCCTGGTTGACCCAGAAGACGCCGACCAGTGCCGAGGCGAAGCCGCTGACGGAGCCGACGGACAGATCGATCTCACCCACCATCAGGATGCAGACGATACCCAGCGAGATGACGCCGACGGTCGAGCAGTCGAACAGCATGTTGACGAGGTTGCTGCTCGAGAGAAACACCGGATTGAGCGCCTGGAACACCGTCCAGATGATCGCCAGGCCGACAATGACCGGCAGCGAACCGAGATCGCCGGAGCGGATGCGATCCCCAAAGGCGCGGATCGAGCCGGCGAGGCTATCGTCGTGGTGCACTCTTTCGTCACGTCGGTCGAGGAGCGCAGGTGCTGCCGGTTCATTCTGGATAGTCTTCATCATGGCCTGCCCTCCTCGTTTTGGTGGCTTTGCGCCTTGCGGCGCATCGCGCGGCGGGAGACGGAATTGTTGGATGCGCCGGTGATGGCGCTGACGAGCTGTTCGTTGGATGCGTCGGGCAACATGGTGCCGTTGTTGCGGCCGAGCCGAAGAACGACAATACGGTCCGCGACGGCCCGAACGTCCTCCATATTGTGGCTGATCATGATGACCGCGAGGCCGCGCTCCCGCACGCGCTCGATAAGGTCTAGCACCTCGGCGGTCTGGGCGACGCCCAGTGCAGCTGTGGGTTCGTCGAGCATGATCAGTTTCGGCTGGAGCAGCAGCGATCGGGCGATGGCCACCGTCTGGCGCTGTCCGCCGGAGAGTGAGGCGACAGGCTCGCGCACGCTCGGAATGCGGGCCGAAAGCTCGTTCAAGAGCTTCCAGGCGGCGATCTCCATCGCGACTTCATCGAGCTGATAGGGGTTGAGCTCCTTGCCGAGAAAGATATTGGCGACGACGTCCAGATTTTCGCAAAGCGCCAAGTCCTGGAAGACGGTTGCGATGCCGAGGTCGAGCGCAGCACTTGGGCTCGACAAGTTGACCGGCTTGTCCTCGAAGATGATCGTGCCCGAGCTTGGCTGGTGCACGCCGGCCAGGATCTTGACCAGCGTCGATTTGCCGGCGCCGTTATCGCCCACGAGCGCCACGACCTCGCCGGCATACACATCGAGTTCGATATCGGTGAGCGCCGACACTGCTCCGAAGTTCTTCGATATTCCACGCAGACTGAGGACAGGCTGACGGGAAGGGTCAGGAGTATGAGAGGTTTCAGACATTGCCTGGCCTTTCGAAAAAGCGAAAATCGGAAGCGCGGCCGGTGGCCCAGCCGCGCTTTCCCTTGGCTCGATTACTTGGTGATGCCGAGCTTCTTGCAGCCGTCGGCATAGCGGCCGGTGCACAGCTCCTCGGCGGTGTTGATCTTCTTGTCGATGATCTCGGCCTTGAGGTTCTCTGCCGTAACGACAGCCGGCACGAAGAGCTGCGCGGGCGTGTCGTAGAGCGTCATTTCGGCCTTGATCGTTTCTCCGGCCAGGAGCTTCACGGCGACGTTGGCAGCGGCAGCGGCGACAATTTCGCTCGGCTTAGAAATCGTATTGTACTGATCCCCTGCTATGATCAGCTGCAGCGCAGCGATCGTCGCATCATTGCCGGTTACCGGTGGCACCGGATCGACACCCGCCGCCTTGAAAGCTGCGATGGCGCCACCGCCGGTGCCGTCATTGGCGGCGACCACGCCGACAATCTGTTTGCCGAAGCGGGTGATCTGGCCGCCTGCCCATTGCTGGGCATTCGCCGGCTGCCAGTTCGGCGTGTCGAATTCGGCAAGCGTCTTGTATCCGCCGCTCGCCAGCCCCTCGTGGATACCGTCCTTGATTAGCCCGGCAGCCGCATCGGTCGGCGAACCGTTGATCTGCAGGATGCCGCCGCCATCGGTCGGCACGTTCTGCGCCTTCAGATGCTGGACGAGCGATTCCGCTATTGCCTTGCCGATCGCCTTGTTGTCGAAGGAGACGTAGAAATCGGCCTTGCCTTTGGGAATAGGACGGTCATAGGCAATGACCTTGACACCCTGGCTCTGCGCGAGTTGGACGAGCGATGCGGCGGCGGCCGAATCCACCGGGTCCAGTACGATGACCTTCGCGCCTTGCGTGATGGCTGAATTGAACTGCTGTTGCTGTTTTGCGATATCGGCATCGGCGTTCTGGTAGAGAACCTTGCATGACGCGCAGAGTTTCTTCATTTCCGCGACGAAGCCCGGGTGATCGTGCTCCTCGTAGCGGGTCGAGCCCTGATCGGGCATGAGGAATGCCACTGTCGCATCCGAAACGGCGGTTTGCGCAAAGGCGGAAGTACCGCCTGATAAGGCTAGGGCAAATGCCGCGGCGCCTGCCGCCTTTGTCGAGAATTTCATCATTTCCATCTCCTCCCATTGGTAAAAATTGTGTAGGTTCGTGATTGCACTGTCTGCCGTGGCCGTTCGGCTGAAGGAACGGTCGCGCCTGTCCTGGCGTTTGACGTTTTTGAGGACAAGCATCTCCGATCGCGAGCCGCTCATCGCGTGCCCGCGTTCAAGTCAGTGTCAGTTTCTGTTCCTCCTCCTCCTCCTCCTCGTCCTCCCTCGTCCCGTGCTTGTTCGGTTGTCTATTTTTTTGTTTTACGCAATTCCGGACGCAAAACCGCTGCGCACTTTTGCTGGTATTGCTCTAGGCCGCCTTTGCCACGTTGATATTGTCACCCAACAACCGCCGGAAACGGGACGGCGTCATGCCTTTTTCCGCGAGGAACTGCCGGTTGAAGTTGGACAGATTGTTGAAGCCGACCTCGAAGCAGATATCGGTGATCGATGCGTGGTCATCACTCATCAGGATCTGGCAGGCGAGATTGATGCGCAGGCGTTTCACATACTGTACCAGCGACATGCCGGTATGGCGTCGGAATGCGCGCGAAAAGGCGCCGGTCGACTGTTCGGCGATCGCCGCGAGATCGGCTTCGTCGAAGGATTTCGTCAGGTTCTCTCTGATATAGGCGAGCGCCTTGTTGATGCCGGCCGACATGTAGCCCGATGGATCGGGCAGATAGCTCGGGCTGGCAAGAAGCCGGGAATCCTGCGCCCGGCTGAGCAGGCCGACGATCATCATGAAGAGCTCGATACGACGCACACCGTGGGCCTGCTGCACCTCGTTCATCAGGGGAGCAACCTGTCGGCTGGTATCGGCGCCGAAGAGCACGCCACGGCGGGAGGCTTCAAGAACCGGATCGAAGGACCCAAGTTCGGCCAGCACCTTCATCGTGCCGCTGATGAAATTCTCGCTGAACTGAATGAGCTGACAGCGAAGCGGAATGCTCGATCCTTTCGGGACATCGCTGATCCAGTTATGGGGAAGATTAGGCCCGGCAAGCACAAGGTTACCCGGCTCGAACTCGCCGATGAAGTCGCCGACGAAATAGCGTCCCGTTGTCGCCACGACGAGATGAAGTTCGTATTCCGGGTGAAAATGCCAACGAACCGTATGGTAGGGGTAGCCATGCGCTTTCGTTGCGAAAGATTCGCCCGGGCGGATCTGAATGACTTCCAAGTCAGGTTCCATGTCTCCTCCTCCGAGGACGGTTCTAGGCCCGCCAGCCAAATTCCCTTTTTGGCTTTATTGTTGAAGGGGAGTGTAGTGGGCTCGTGTCACGCCCGCCACCACGATTCCCGGCTAAAACCGATACTTTTTTGACAATTGATGCCGCACAGCCGGCGTAAAGACGATAGCAATCCGCATGCACATCGTCCAACAGCGTGCCTCAGGCCGCCAAGGCAGCGATGACATTTCTAACCAGCGCAGAAGAGGACAGCCGGCTCGTGGCGCAGCTCGGAGCGCCGATCGCGCCGACACGCACCGAAACGCCGCCACGCGCATTGGCGATCGCAAACATCGACTCGTCGGTCAGATCATCGCCGATGGTAATCGGGCAGCGGTTCTTGAAGGGGTCGGACTGGAAAAACCGCTCCAGCGCATCGCCTTTGCTCGACCGTGCCGGGCGCAGTTCGAATACCATCTTGCCGAGCTGCAATGCCCAGTTCGGCCCGGCGAGCGCCGCATAATGGTTCATGCGGTCTTCGAGCACCTTTTCATATTCGGGCGCGAGCCGGTAGTGGGCGGCAACGGCCGCACCCTTATCCTCGATCAAGACTCCAGGATAGTGCTCGGCTTCCGCGGTCAGCGCATGCTTCAGCGCCTGAAACTCAGCTGTCGCCTCGACCGTCTGCATTCCCGCCGCGTTCCTGATTTCCGCGCCGTGAAGGCCTGCTGTCGGAAATGCAAAGGGTTTAAACAGCTCGTCTGCATAAGCAAGCGACCGGCCGGTGACCAACGCCAGGGCGCCGCCGAGCTTGTTGGACAGGCGATGAAGTTGTCCGGGAAGCGCCTCCGGGACCTCAATCGCATCCGGTGTAGGCGCGAGATTGAGCAGCGTCCCGTCGATATCGAGAAACATTGCCCAATGATCCGGCTCTTCCAAGACCAGTGAAAGCATTTCCTGAGTAGCGTCGTCGTCCTGCACGGCATTCTCCAAAACTCTGCAATCACTGAAGCTAGGTCGCTGGCCGACAAGGACAAGGTGGCTTTTCAGACTCCGGAACATCCGGAGGCTAGTCCGCGTTGTATCTCGCCGCCCGTTCGAGCACTCGCGCCGTAGAAGGTACATTGATGGCCAAAAGCAGTTCCGATCCCCGTGATGAGGTGAATGCCCCGTTGGCGCATGGCGCGTTAAACCTGCCATTGGTCACGATCGACGATTACAACAACGAACTGCGTGACAAGGATGGTTTCGTTGGCGACAACGCCAACAAGAAGACTTTTCAGTTGAAGCTCGACGATTGGAGAAAACGCATCCGCAAGGTCGGAGACGATCCGCTCGGCAAGGCCGCCACCGAGAAGCTTTCCAAGAAGAAGATCGATGCCTTTCTCAAGGGCGACGATATGGCGGCGGCGGCATTGGTCATGGGGGCGGTGGAGGACTTCTCCCAGGACTTCGCCGACGTGATCGGAAAGTTCCTGAAGGACAAGCGCTGGGTAAAGACGGAACGCATCGTCGTCGGCGGCGGCTTCCGGCAGAGCCGCTTTGGCGAGCTCGCGATCGCCAGGACCATGGTTATTCTCAAGGTGGCCGGCGTCGACGTCGAGGTCGTGCCGATCGTTCACCACCCCGATGAGGCCGGACTGATCGGCGCGGTCCACCTAATGCCGCGCTGGATGTTCAAAGGGCACGAGGCGATGCTCGCTGTCGATATCGGCGGCACGAATGTTCGCGCCGGCGTCGTTAAATTCGGAAGGGACGACGTGCCGAATTTTGCGGATGCAAGCGTCTGGGATTCAGCCATCTGGCGTCATGCCGACGACGAGCCAAGCCGTACGGCAACCATCGAGAAGTTGGCCGCGATGTTGCAGGATCTGATCGGCAAGGCCGAAAAGGCCAATCTCAAGCCGGCGCCCATCATCGGGATCGCATGCCCCGGCATCATCAAAGCCGATGGCTCCATCGAACGCGGCGGACAGAACCTGCCGGGCGGAAACTGGGAGAGCGATAGCTTCAACCTTCCTGCCGCACTGATGAAGGCCATTCCGGAGATCGGCGAGGACAGCACATTCGTGATGATGCACAACGATGCCGTCGTGCAGGGATTGTCGCAGATCCCTTTTATGAACGACGTGTCGAGATGGGCGGTGCTGACCATCGGCACGGGGTTGGGCAATGCCCATTTTACCAATCGCGAGGGAACGAAGGCGCGCTAGTGAAATGCCTGCCTCGTGCAACCCTGCTAGCAAGGAACGGGCTTGACCGGAGCCGTGGAGCATTATGGTAAATAGCAGGTAAACAAGAAGAAATTCCGCCGACGGAAGCGAACTCGCCAATAAGTTCCGCTAGGAAAGATGACCACGTTGCCGAACAGGGTGAGATCTGGTTGATCAGGCTAGGGCAAACGTCTTTACCAACGTATGATCCCGATTAGCAGGATTGATCTTACCCACCGCCACCTGATTCGCCTAGCATGCGCTGTTGTGATCTTCGCGGGGGATGACCCCCGGGATAGCGGAAACCTATTCGCGCACAACTGCCGGCATCTGATCGGATTGGTGTCTTCGGTCTGGCCTGGCGATCGATCGGATCTCCGGACAAACGATCCCCCACCTTTCAACGCCCCTGCCCTCGGTATTCTGCCGACTTAGACCGGCAAGAAAATCCAGGCCACACCTCCCTTCCCCCGATAGCACGCAGCAACAGCGCTCCCTGGAGTGAGCCCCACACCGACATCTCGGAATTCCGGCGATGCCGCATGATCGGAGACAACGCCGGTTCGCCGGTGAGCGGGCAAGCTTCAGTTTCGCATGGCAGTCCGCTCCTGCGCAGAAGAGAACCGAGACAATTGTCGCTGCCGAAGGCCGCATTTCAGAGCGGCTTGAAGATGGAGGTCTCCCTCCCCTTGCCCGCTTGGCATCGGAAAAGATGGTGATAACGCCGACGGGCGGTTCTCGGCAGGTTCAAATTGCGCTTATCTCTACGGCTTCACGCAATCGATGCGCAGACGAAAGATAGATCATGAACTTCAAGGGAATAAGCGCTCCGCTCAATGCCGGTCGTCTCGAACAAATGCTGAGCCTTGCTCAGCCACGCCGCGTTGCCGAAACCCAAGACGCAAATGACAAGGCCTCCGGCAGCGAACCCGTCCGCGGGCTGGAAGCCGAAAGCCTTTGCCGTTCGTCTGCCTATAAATGAAAAACGGATTGCCTGATCCAGCGTGCCCAAGCGGTGGATGTTGTTTTCAAGTGAGTCGGGTAATGGCGCTCTGTCGTATCGAATATGCTGAAGTGCGTTAGGGCTGCCGCCGATGGAGGAGGACACGGCCCCATTGTCAGCTGACAATCGCGCTAAGATTCCGGAATTCCACATGATTTTTTCGTCGAATCCCGTTTGTTATCCATTGGCTAACCAAGAAATCGCTTGACGGAATCGGCAGACTCACGATCATTTGCGCAAAATGACCCGATTTATCAGGATTTGCGTGAATGCCGACCAAGGCCGCGATTGTTGAGAAAGCCAAGAGAGCGAGTCGAGTTTCGATCGACGAGACGATCGCGCAGGACTCGACGATGCTCAGCAGCCAATTGCAGGTGCTGTTCGAGCGGTTGTTTTCGCCCGACGCCCGCAAATCGCTGCGGCGGTTCAGCAGCACGGAGACTGCCAAGCTGCTCGGCGTTACCGACAGCTATGTTCGCCACCTCGCCGCTCAGGTGGAAAGCATCAATCCGGAAAAGACGGCGGCCGGGCGACGGGTGTTCTCGCTTGAGGAAATCCATGCAATGCGCCACCATCTCGGGCGCACCAAACCCTCCTATCTGCCGATGCGCCGGCCGGGCGACCATCTCCAGGTGATCGCCGTCACTAATTTCAAAGGCGGCTCCGGCAAGACGACGACATCGATCCACCTGGCGCAGTTCCTGGCTCTTCGCGGCTACCGCGTGCTCGCCGTCGACCTTGATCCGCAGGCCTCGATGTCGGCGATGCTCGGATATCAGCCGGAATTCGACGTCGGCGAAAACGAGACGCTTTACGGTGCCATCAAATATGACGAAACGCGACGCGACGTAGCCGACATCGTCCGCCAGACTTATTTTCCGGGGCTCGATCTCATTCCCGGCAATCTCGAACTGCACGAGTTCGAACACGATACTCCAAAGGCGCTTGCCGACACCAACCGCGACGACAAGGACATGTTCTTCATGCGGGTCGGCAATGCGCTGCATTCGCTGGAGCAGAGCTATGATGTCGTCATCATCGATTGCCCGCCGACCCTCGGCTTCCTGACATTGTCTGCTCTCTGCGCTGCCACCTCCGTCCTCATCACCGTCCATCCGCAGATGCTCGATGTCGCGTCGATGAACCAGTTCCTGACGATGACCTCCGACCTTCTGGCCGTGGTCAAGCAGGCAGGCGGCAATCTCGATTATGACTGGATGCGCTATCTGATCACCCGTTATGAGGCAAATGATGGACCGCAGGCGCAGATCGTCGCCTTCCTGCGCAGTCTGTTCGGCGAGCGCGTGCTGACATCGATGATGGTCAAGTCGACAGCGGTCTCGGATGCGGGCCTGTCGAAGCAGACAATCTACGAGGCGGGACGCGAGACGATGCATCGCCAGACCTATGACCGCGGGGTGGAATCCGTCGACAGTGTCAATGCCGAGGTCGAGCAACTCATTCGCAGCGCATGGAGCAGGACATGAGCCCAAAAGGACGCGACATCCTGAAGAGCATGGTCGGCGCCGTCGAGCCGACACGGCCGGAGGTGCCAAGCGTGCAACAGCCGCACCGACCATCCGGAGCGGTCAAGGCGATGAACCTGTCGCTTGGGCGACTGGGAGAGGAAGCCGCCGCCGCCAAGGCTCTGCGCGAATCGCTGGCCTCCGGCGACAAGGTGCTGGAGATCGATCCGGCCGCCGTCGAAATGTCCTTCATCCGCGACCGTATCCCGGTCGACAAGGATGCCGAGTTCGAGCGATTGAAGCAGTCCATCCAGGAAAGCGGACAGCAGGTTCCGATCCTGGTGCGGCCGGATCCGGCAAGGGCCGGGCACTACCAGGCCGCCTATGGCCACAGGCGCCTGCGGGCGGCAGCGGAGATCGGGGTTCCTGTTAAGGCCGTCGTGCGAAAGCTCACGGATGAAGAGCTGATCCTGGCACAGGGTCAGGAAAATGGCCCCCGTGTCGACTTGAGTTTTATCGAGCGGGCACTGTTTGCGCGCCGCATGGATGAGCATGGCTTCAGCCGCGACATGATTGCCAAGGCGCTGGCGACAGACAAGCCGGAAACGTCAAGGCTCCTGCAGGTGGCTCAGACGATCGATCCCGAGATCATTCTCGCCATCGGGCCGGCCCCCAAGGTCGGGCGCCCGCGCTGGTTGGCATTTGCCGAGAAATTCAGGGAGACGGGCGGGCAGAAAAAGGCGCAGGCCGCCGTCAGTGTCGCTGGTTTCGGGACGTTGGAGACCAACAGCCGCTTCGATGTCATCTGGAAGGCGCTGGAGGAGAAGAGCGCACCGCAGCGGGCCGAGCAGACGCTCCGGACCCAAGGCGGCGCGCCGCTTGCTTTGGTGGCCCGCTCCGGCAAAACCTTTCGCATCACCGTCAAATCGGCGGCGTTTTCGGAATTCCTGGCTCAGCGGTTGGTAGGCCTCGCCGCCGAGTTCGAAGAGGAAAATGAGGGAAAATGAGGCAGTTAGACCGGTTGTCAGCTGACAATTCGGATAGGAGATAACGCGCAAAAGAAAAAAGCCCCCGAACGTCACCGTCACGGAAGCTTTCCTCGTAGTCTTGAACACCTCCGAGAATCGCACTTCCGAGAATCGCTGTCAAGAGTTTTTGGCGCCGTTTTGGTGAGCGGATTTCTTTTGCCTCGTTGAGGTGGAAGATATGGAAACCGGAAGTGTGACGACGCCCTTCGGGCGGCGGTCGATGACGCTTGGCATGCTCGCAAGCCAGGTCATGGTCGGGGAGATCAAACCGGATCAGTCGGTCGATAAGTGGAAATTGTTTCGCGCGCTGTGCGAAGCAAAGCCGCTGCTCGGCATCGGCGATCGGGCGCTTGCCGTGCTCAACGCTCTTTTGAGTTTTTATCCGAAGAATGAGCTGGCCCAGGGAAACGGTTTGATCGTCTTCCCGTCGAATATCCAGCTTTCGCTCAGAACGCATGGCATGGCCGAACAGACTGTGCGGCGTCATCTCGCCGCGCTCGTCGAGGCCGGTCTTCTGCTGCGCAAGGATAGCCCCAACGGCAAGCGTTACGTCCGCAGGGACAGGGCAGGGGAGGTCGATGAGGCGTTCGGCTTCTCGCTGGCGCCGCTGCTTGCCCGTGCCGAGGAGATCGAACAGCTCGCGGCCGCGGTGATGGCTGAGCGGCTGCATGTTCACCGCCTGCGTGAACGCATCACCCTTTGCCGCCGTGACATTGCCAAACTGATCGAAGCGGCAGTTGAAGAAGAGATCCCTGGGGATTGGCAAGGCGTATACCGCGAATTCCGGGACCTAATCGAAGGCCTGCCGCGATCACCGACGACAGCGCAGCTTGAACTGTTGCTGGATGAATTGGCGGCCCTGCGCACAGATATTCTTAACCGGCTGGAAATTCGGGTTAAATCAACAAAACAGCGCGGCAATGCCGATTATATCGAGCGTCACATACAGAATTCAAATCCCGAATCCACCTCTGAACTTGAACCAAGCTTCGAAACGAAGCAGGGCGCGATAGCTGAGCAAGACCACGACCGAGGGGCCGTGGCGCCAAAGAAGGCGAGGGGTGAGGCAGCCTATCCGCACGGGCAGAAGAAGGAGGAAGCGCAAAGTCGACGGCCGGACGTCCGCAATGATGGTGGCGGACTGAAATCCTTCCCGCTCGGACTGGTTCTGCAGGCCTGCCCGGAAATCCTTGCCTATGGGCCGGATGGCGCAATCCGCAACTGGCGCGATTTGATGGCCGCAGCCGTCATCGTTCGATCGATGCTGGGCGTCAGTCCGTCGGCCTACGAGGAGGCGGCAACCGTGATGGGTCCGGAGAACGCCGCCACCGTGATGGCATGCATCCTGGAGCGTGGCGGCCACATTAATTCGGCCGGTGGCTATCTTCGTGGCCTGACGCGGCGAAGCGAAAAGGGAGAATTCGCAATCGGCCCGATGCTGATGGCACTTCTGCGGGCAAATGCGCCGGCGGGGCGGAAAGTTGGATAGTGTTCAACCTTCGCGTGGGCAGCGTATGGCTAAGCGCGGATAAGCCTTCGCTCCAGAAAACTCTGCATGTCGCGACGTCCGTCTACGACGCAGTAGACGACGACGTCTGTGCCAAGGATCCGATAGATCATGCGCCACGGCTTATGGTGCAGTTCCCGATATTCGGAAATTCCGATACCCGCCAACTCCTTCGGAATATTTCCGCGGGTGGGAAATTCTTCAAGCTCGACGCAGGCACTCTCGATTTCCGTCAGGATGCGCTCTGCCGTCTCGGCGCCGTCGCGGCTAGCGATGAAGCGATAGAGATCCTCGATGTCGCGTTCCGCGTCTTCGGCGAAAAGAACACGATATGGCATCAGGATCGGCTGTCCGCCAGACGTTTGCGGATGCGCACGAAGGATTCCGCGGCGGGGCGCAGTTTGCCCTCCTCGACCTGCCGGTTGGTGAGCGCCAGCACCTTCAGCAGCGCCAGCGTCTCCTGTGTTTCTTCGTATTGGCCGACGTCCTGAAGGATGGCTTTCGCCTCTCCGTGAAGCGTAATGACGACCGGCTGCGGGTTATCCTTCAGTGTCCGGATGATCTCCGGCGCGTGCGCCTTGAGATAGCTGATCGGCTTGACCTGTTCTGACAGCTTCATGCGGTTACTCCTTTTCGACCAGAATATAGACCATCAAATGGTCGATTGAAAGAAGCCTTTCAATGCCGGCGGCGCACATTCCCGGCATCCGATTTTTTTCACTCAGCGTGTTCGAAAGAGAATGTCATTTCTTATAATGAAGTTTGTCTACTGATTTTATAGATTAAGCTTTGCAACCAGGGATCGGATCGTGGTGTCATGACCTACCTCCTCAGTCTTCTCGACAAAAGCCCGATCGAACAGGGTCTAACGGCCGCAGATGCGCTGCGTGCGACGGTAAAGATTGCCGCTCGGGCCGAGGAACTCGGTTATCACCGTTTCTGGGTCGCCGAGCACCATAACATGTCCAATCTGGCGAGCTCCGCGCCGGAGGCGCTGATAGCCTATCTTCTCGCCAGGACCTCGAGGATCCGCATCGGCTCCGGCGGCGTCATGCTGCAGCACTACAGTGCGTATAAGGTTGCGGAGACCTTCAATCTTCTGGCATCGCTTGCGCCCGGCCGCGTCGATCTCGGTGTCGGCAAAGCGCCGGGCGGGTTTCCGCTCTCGACACGCGCCCTGCAGCTTGCCGTCGATCCGTCCAGGAAGCCGGATTTTGCGAGCCAGCTTTCGGATCTCAACACCTATCTCGCCGCGGACCCGAATTATGACGGTGCGCAGGCAACGCCTTTCCCGCCGACGGCTCCTGAGCGTTTCCTGCTCGGCGCCAGCGTCGAAAGCGCCGAGCTCGCTGCCGAGAAAGGCTGGGAGCTTGTTTTCGCCGGTCATTTGAACGGCGATCCTGACAATTTGCGCAGAACCTTCGAGGCCTATGAGCGGGCATCCGGCGGCAAGCGCCCGATCCTGGCGCTCGCAGCCTTCGCCGCCGAAAGCGAGGACTATGCCCGCGAGCGCGTCGGCAAGCTGCGCATCGTCAAGGTGTTCCTGCCGAACGGCCAGACCGTCAATGTCGGCAGCGAGGAGGAGGCGGCTGAATTCGCCCGCCAGGCCGGCGTCACCGATTACCGCACCGAGGAAAAAGTGCCGAGCGTGCTGCATGGCACAGCGGAACAGATCCGCAAGGAACTGGACGAACTTCATCGCCGCTACGGGGTCAAGGAGTTCGTGCTCGATACGCCGGCGCTTTCGGTTGCCGAGCGCCTGGCTTCCATCGAGCTGCTCGCCAAGGAGCGGCTTTCCCTCGTCGCCTGACCGTTTCCAAGGAGGATTGATCCCATGGCTCAAAAACACGTCACCTTCGGCATCATGCTGCAGGGTCCAGGCGGTCACATGAATGCGTGGAAGCATCCAAGCGGACCGGCGGATGCCAGCGTCAATTTCGACTTCTTCGTCAAGACAGCGCGCAAGGCGGAGGCGGCGGGCATCGCTTTCGCCTTCGTTGCCGACGGGCTCTACATCAACGAGCAGTCCATTCCGCATTTCCTCAATCGGTTCGAGCCGATCGCCATTCTCTCGGCGCTCGCCGCCTTGACCTCGAAGATCGGCCTCGTCGGTACGGTTTCGACCTCTTACAGCGATCCCTTCACCATTGCCCGCCAGTTCGCCTCGATCGATCTCATCAGCGGCGGCAGGGCAGGGTGGAATGCGGTAACCTCGCCGCTCGAGGGTTCGGGGCGCAATTACAGCCGCGAGCATCCCGAGCACGAACTGCGCTACGAGATCGCCGAGGATTATATCGATGCGATCAAGGGCCTGTGGGATTCCTGGGACGACGACGCTTTCGTCCGCAACCGGGAGACCGGCGTCTTTGTCGACAAGACGAAAATGCATCGCCTCAACCACAAGGGCCGCTTTTTCCGCGTCGAGGGACCGCTCAATATCGGCCGTTCCAAGCAGGGCCAACCAGTCGTTTTCCAGGCTGGCGCCTCGGATTCCGGCATCAGGCTCGCCGGCAAACATGCCGACGCCGTCTTCACCAATGGCGGGCCGTTCGAGGAGGCGCAGGCCTTCTACCGACAGCTCAAGGACAGCGTGATCGCCCATGGCCGCAGTGCCGCTGAAGTCGGCATTTATCCTGGTATCGGGCCGATCGTCGGTGCGACGCAGGAAGAGGCGGAAGCCAAGTATCAGGAGATCCGCAACCTCGTCACGACAGAGGAGGCGCTGCTTTATCTCGGCCGTTTCTTCGATCATCATGATTTCAGCGTCTATCCGCTCGACGAGCCGTTCCCCGAACTCGGCGAGATCGGCAGGAACAATTTCCGCGCAACCACCGACCGCATCAAGAAGACGGCGCGGCAGAAGGGCCTGACGCTCCGCCAGGTCGCGCTGGATTCCGCAACGCCGCGTACGGCCTTCATCGGCACGGCCGAGCATATCGCCAACGAGATCATTCGCTGGGTGGACCATGGGGCCGCCGACGGCTTCATCCTCGGTTTCCCTGTCATCGCCGAGGGCTTTGACGATTTCTCCAGATACGTTCTGCCGATCCTGACGGAGCGCGGCTATTTCGATCCGGTCTTGAAGGGCGAGACGCTGCGCGACCATCTGGGTCTGCCCTTCCGCGAAAGCCGCTATGCGGCGGGCGCCGATCAGGTCGAACGCGGAAAGGCTGTCGGCGCCTGAAGCGCCGACGAACCGTCATGAACATCATCGCTCACAACCCGCGCAGCAACGATCCGGTCGAGAAGGGTATCGCCGCCCATCTCGACGAGATCATCGCGCTTCGCCACGACCTGCACCAATATCCGGAGCTCGCGTTTCAGGAGCTCAGGACCAGCAAGCTTGTGGCAACCCACCTTTCCTCCTGGGGCTATGAGGTGGCGACGGGCATTGCCGGAACCGGCATCGTCGCCACCCTCAGGCGCGGCGATGGCAAAAAGCGGATCGGCATCCGTGCCGACATGGACGCGCTGCCGATCGAGGAGGCGACCGGTCTTGCCTATGCCAGCAGCAATCCCGGCGTCATGCATGCCTGCGGCCATGACGGGCATACGTCGATCCTGCTCGCCGCTGCCCGTTATCTCGCCGAAAGCGGCAATTTCAGCGGCACGCTGCGGCTGATCTTCCAGCCCGCCGAGGAGATCGGCGCCGGCGCCCGCAAGATGATCTCGGAAGGCCTGTTCGAACGGTTTCCTGTCGATGCGGTCTTCGGGCTGCACAATTGGCCGGGTGTGCCGACGGGCCAATTCGGTTTCGTCGCCGGCCCGGCCATGGCTTCGGTCGACAAGGCAATCATCAAGATCATCGGCAAGGGCGGCCATGGTGCCGAACCCCACCGGACCGTCGATCCGGTGCTCGCGTCGGCCTCCTTCATCACCGCCCTGCAGAGCGTCGTCTCGCGCAATGTCGATCCGCAGGAGATGGCGGTCGTCACCGTCGGCTCGATCCATGCCGGCTCCGCCTCGAACGTCATTCCGGAAAGCGTCGAGATGCAGCTGACCATGCGGGCCTATAGCGAGGCGGTCCGCCAGCTGTTGCGAGAGCGCATTCCCGCACTTGCCCGCGCCCAGGCCGAAAGCTTCGGCGCCGAAGCGGATGTGAATTACCGCCTCGGCTTTCCGGCGCTGATCAACCATGCGGCGGAGACGGCCTTTGCCCGCGACGTCGCCTATGACGCACTCGGCGCCGCGGCGATCGAGAAGGATTTCCGGCCGAGAACCGCGAGCGAGGATTTTGCCTTCATGCTGCAGGCAAATCCCGGCAGTTATCTCTTCGTCGGGAATGGCGACAGCGCGCCTCTCCACAGTGCCCATTACAATTTCAACGACGCGATCATCGCGCCGGCCGCCCGCTACTGGGTGCGGCTCGCCGAAACCTTCCTCACTGATGACAACGGGTGATGAACGATATGAGCGATACGTTTCTCTATACCAGCCCTCTCGACCCGCGCGCCAAGCCGTTGATCGATGAGTTGATCTACGAATACGACAGCCGCTACGGCAACTATTTCAATGCCGAAGGAGCTGCGGCCGAGTTGAACCGTTATCCTCCCGAAGCCTTTGCGCCGCCTGACGGCAATTTTCTCCTGTTGATCCGTGATGGCGAAACCATCGGCGGCGGCGCCTTCAAGAATTATGACGAACGCACGGCCGAGTTCAAACGCATCTGGACGCGCTCCGATCTGCGCCGTCAGGGCCTTGCCCGCAAGGTGCTGGTGGAACTGGAGGCCCAGGCCGCCCGCCAAGGCTATTCCCGTATCTACCTGACGACCGGCTTTCGCCAGCCCGAAGCCGTCGGCCTCTATCTGAACTACGGCTACACCGCTCTCTTCGACACCTCCGCCGATCCCGAGATCTACAAGAGCCTGCCCTTCGAGAAGGACATCACCCATCTCGCTGAGCCTGCTCACGAAGATGCGGAACCGCGCCTGCGCGTGGCCGGCGCAAATTTCTGAAAACGGCAAAGACCGACAATCATAAAAGGGAAGCACAATGGCACTGACGACGGATTTCGCCGGCATCGACCCCGGCAGCAGGACGGCAGGATCGAAGGATTATTCCCGTTATCGCATCGTGCCTGCCCGCCATCCGGGCCGCTTGGCGGGTACGATCTTTGCCGCCGTCGTCATCATCGCCGTGCTCTATTCCATCTTCACCAATCCGCGCTGGGGTTGGGGCGTCTTTGCCGAATGGTTCTTTGCCGAACCCGTGCTCGTCGGTCTCGGCAGGACGCTGCTTTTGACCGTGCTTGCCGCCATATCCGGCTCCATCCTCGGAACGGCTCTGGCGCTTGCCCGCGTTTCCAAGTCGCCGCTGCTCTCCGGTCTCTCCTGGGGCTATATCTGGCTGCTGCGCTCGATCCCCGTCATCGTGCTGCTGCTGATCTTGAACAATCTCGGCTACCTCTATGAGACGATCAAGATCGGCATTCCCTTCACCGATACTATCTTCCTCGACTATCCCACAGTGCAGTTGCTGACGCCCTTTGCTGCCGCTTTTCTCGGCCTGACGCTCAACCAGTCGGCCTTCTTCGCCGAGATCGTGCGCGGCGGCATCCTCGCTGTGGATCACGGACAGTTGGAGGCCGCCGCAGCACTCGGTCTGCCGCGCCGCCGCCAGGCCTTCCGCATCGTGCTGCCGCAGGCCATGCGCTCGATCCTGCCGACCGGCTTCAACGAACTCATCGGACTGGCCAAGAGCACCTCCATGGTCTACGTGCTGGCGCTGCCGGAGCTCTTCTATACGGTCCAGGTGATTTATCGGCGCAATCTCGAAGTCATTCCGCTGCTGATGGTCGCGACCGTCTGGTATCTGATCATCATGACGGTGCTGTCGATCGCTCAGCGCTATATCGAACGCTACTTCTCCAAAGGCGCCGTGCGCAACCCGACGCCGTTGCCCTTCCAGGCATTTTTCGAGCGTTTCCGCCGTCCGCTGCCTGTCCTCGATACGGCGACCGACACCGTGCGCAAGATCGGTTTCCAGGATGCTGCGACGCTGCGGGCCGCAGGCGGCGCGGTGCGCATCCACAGTATCTCCAAAAGCTTCGGCTCGCTGAAAGTGCTCGATGATGTCGAGCTCAGCCTTCCCGCAGGCAGCGTGACCGCCATCCTCGGTCCGTCCGGCTCCGGCAAGTCGACGCTTCTGCGCGCCATCAACCATCTGGAGCGTGTCGATGAGGGTTTCATCTCGGTCGACGGCGATTTCGTCGGCTACAGCAGGAAGGGCGACACGCTCTACGAGCTCAAGGAGAAGGATATCCTCAAGCGCCGCGCCGATATCGGCATGGTCTTCCAGAGCTTCAATCTCTTCCCGCATCTGACCGTGCTCGAAAACCTCATCGAGGCACCGATCCAGGTTCGCGGCATCGGCCGCGAGGAAGCGGTGCAGCTGGCGCAGGAGCTGCTGGCACGCATCGGCCTCAGCGACAAGATCAACGCCTATCCGCGCCAGCTTTCCGGCGGCCAGCAGCAGCGTGTGGCGATCGCCCGCGCACTGGCGCTCCGCCCGAAGGTGCTGCTCTTCGACGAGCCGACCTCGGCGCTCGATCCCGAGCTCGTCGGCGAAGTGCTCGACGTCATCAAGGAACTTGCCCGCACCGGCACGACGCTCGTCATCGTCACCCATGAGGTCGGTTTTGCCCGCGAAGTCGCCGACACGGTAGTCTTCATGGACAGCGGCCGCATCCTGGAGGCTGGCCCGCCGGCCCGCATCTTCGCACAAGCGGAACATCCCCGTACGCGGGAATTCCTCGCCAAGGTTCTCTAGCGCCTGATAGCGCTGGCGAAATGCCGGGCCGCGACGGGCTGCTCCGGCAGAATAACAATAACCACAACCTAAAGATGAAATGGAGAAGGGGCATGACATTTAAAGATAGGGCAAGGCTTCTGATAGCGGGAGCCGTCACCATTGCCGCGATCGGTTTCGGTTCCGCTCAGGCGCAGCAGAAGTTCGATCTCAGCCCCGAGCAGCCGAACCGGCTGCGGGTGGAAAAGAACGAGAAACGCATCGCCGAAGTCAAGGACTTCAAGTTCGTCGAAAGCGGCGTCTTCACTGTCGGTATCAGCTCGAGCGGCAATCTGCCGCTGCATGATTATGCCTCCGATTCCAAGACGGTCATCGGTTACGATGTCGATCTGGCGCAGGCCATTGCCGATAGCCTGGGCCTGAAGCTCGAACTGGTTTCTGTTGCCTGGGCCGATTGGCCGTTGGGGCTGACCTCCGGAAAGTTCGACGCGGTGATCTCCAACGTGACGGTCACGGAAGAGCGCAAGGAGAAATTCGATTTCTCGACCTATCGCAAGGACGAGCTTGGCTTCTACGTCAAGGCCGACAGCCCAATCACCTCGATCAAGCAGCCGAAGGATATTGCCGGCCTGAAGGTCATCACCGATGCCGGCACCAACCAGGAGAAGATCCTGCTGGAATGGGACCGACAGAACGTAGCCGCCGGCCTGAAGCCGATCGAGGTGCAATATTATGACGACGACGCGGTCAAGGATCTCGCCGTTCAGTCCGGCAGAGCCGACACCGTCTTCAGCGTGAACGCGACGCAGGCCTATTCGGCAGGGATAAACGGCAAGACCAAGCTCGTCGGCACCGTCAGCGGCGGTTGGCCGATCACGGCCGAGATTGCTGTCACCACACGCAAGGGCAGCGGCCTGGCAGCGCCCTTGACCGATGTCGTCAATGACCTGATCGCCAGCGGCGCCTACCGGAAGATTCTCGATACGTGGAACCTCGGTCCCGAAGCGATCGACAAGGCCCAGACCAACCCGCCCGGCCTGCCGAAGAGCGGCTCCTGATGGATCCCTATTGAGCCGGCGGCAATGCTGCCGGCCATTCCTGCCTGACAATTTGGAGAAGACGATGATTGCCCTTCCGGCATTCCGGACCCTGCTGATCGCCGCCATGGCGTCTGCCCTTTCCTTCGGTGCAACTCATGCAGCCGAGGATTTCGACCTTAGCCCAGAGCAGTCGGGACGGCTTCACGCCGCCAGGAACGATGCGGCTATTGCCGCAATCCCCAAGGAGTTCAAGTTCGTTACACCCGGCAAGTTCACCATTGCCGTCAGTCCCGGCGGCCCTCCGCTTGCCACCTATGCCACGGATGCCAAGACCGTGGTCGGGGCAGATCCCGATTATGCCTATGCCATCGCCGACAGCCTTGGCCTGACGCTGGAGATCGTGCCGGTCGCCTGGATCGACTGGCCGCTCGGCCTTGCCTCGGGCAAGTATGATGCCGTCATCTCCAATGTCGGGGTCACCGAGCAGCGCAAGGAAAAATTCGATTTCTCCACCTACCGCCAGGGTCTGCACGGTTTCTTCGTAAAATCCGACAGCCCCGTCACCTCGATCAAGGAGCCCAAGGATGCGGCAGGCCTCAGGATCATTGTCGGGGCCGGCACCAACCAGGAGCGCATCCTGGTGAAGTGGAGCGAGGAAGATGTTGCCGGGGGCCTGAAGCCGATCGAGCTGCAATATTACGACGACGAGGCGGCATGCCTTCTCGCGCTGCGGTCCGGCCGGGCCGATGTCATCGTCCAGCCGCATGCACAGCTCGTCTTCATCGCCGCGCGCGACAAGAACATCAAGCGCGTCGGCACGCTGAGCGCCGGCTGGCCGGATCGCTCGGATGTCGCGATCACCACCCGCAAGGGAAGCGGACTGGCCGATGCGCTGACTGTCGCCACCAACGGCCTGATCAAGGATGGCACCTACGCAAAAATCCTCGATCACTGGCATCTTTCCGAGGAAGCCTTGCCGGTATCCGAGACCAATCCGCCCGGCCTGCCGAAATACTGATCATCGGATGGCACGAGTGGAAGGGACGACATGATCGGCCGCAACATATCCATCAGCCATATCGGCTTCCTCACCCCCGGCAATTATCCCGACGAAAATCCGTTGTCGGGATTGGAGCAGACGCTTCAGCAACTGCAATATGGTGAGGATTTGGGCTTCGATAGCGCCTGGGTTCGCCAGCGGCACCTGGAGCCTGGAATCTCTTCCGCGAGCGCCTTCCTGGCGGCGGCGACTCAGCGCACCAGCCGGATCGAACTTGGAACCGCGGTCATCCCGATCGGCTATGAAAGCCCTTACCGGTTGGCCGAAGATCTCGCCACCGTCGATGTTCTGTCGCGCGGGCGGCTGAATATCGGCGTCAGCGCCGGCCGGCCGTTGCACGCCGAGCTGATCGCTCCGCTTGTCTTCGACGGCGACTGGACGGGCTACGATTTCTCGCACGACCGCGTGCTGCGCTTTGCCGACAATCTGCGCGGCACTTATCTCGGAGACGAGCAGACCTTGATCAAGACGCCCTTCGGCCCGCAGCGGCCGCGGCTGCAGCCTTATGCCAAGGGCCTGATCGACCGGATCTGGTATGGCGGCGGGTCGCAGCGCTCGGCCGAATGGGCCGGCCGCAATGGCTTCAACCTGTTGACCGGCAATGTGATAACGGGCGAGGGGACCGATGATTTCTTCACCGCGCAATCGCGGCTGATCGAAACCTATCGTGCCGCCGGCACGCAGCGCCGGGTCGCGCTGGGCCGCGTCATCGTGCCTTTCGACAGCGCCGATGCCGCAACGCGGCGCCGGTATCGAGACTATGCCGATGGCCGCCATGAGCGAACCCTTTCACCGCAGGGCGAGCGGCGCACCCTGTTCGCCCGTGATGTCGTCGGCACATCGGACGAGATATTGGCGCAGCTTTTTGCCGATCCGATCCTGCCTGAGGTCGGCGAGTTGAGGCTGGAGCTCCCTTACGAGTTCGAGCACGAGGAATATCGCCAGATTCTCCACGACTTCGTGACAACAATCGCACCGGAACTCGGATGGAAAGCGCCATCCGAAGTTAGATCCGCTTCCTGAAAATGTCGTCGCCCATTCGACGCCAGAACAATCACCTCGCAGGGAACATGCATCAGTGACCAAATCAATAGAATACTTCTTTTCGATCGGATCGCCCTGGTCCTATATCGGCTTCGACGCCTTCGCTGAACTCGCGGCGAAGAACGACGTGGTCATCACGCCCTATCTGACGACGGTGGTCGAGGAAAATGGCGGTATCTTTTCGCGCAACCGCCCGGAGATCCGGCGCGCCTACTGGACGCGGGACCTCAAGCGCTGGGCGCGCGTGCGCGGCAAGGAACTGCGGCTCGAACATCGCCCTGATTTGAGCGATCCGACGCCGGCGTCCCTCTTCGTGATTGCGGCCTATCTCGACGGACAGGATTGGATCGGCGTTGCCCGCGCCCTGCAGCATGCCTTCTGGAGCGAGGCGAGGGATATCGGCAAGCCCGATGTGCGCGAGGCGATCGTGACATCAGCAGGTTTCGATGGCGCGGTACTCCTCAGACGACAAGCCGACGACGATGTCCAGAACAAATGGTCGGCAGACCGCGTGCATGCGCGCGACAGCGGCGTCTTCGGCTTTCCCACCTATATCTACGATGGTGAAATCTATTGGGGACAGGACAATTTGCCCTTCCTCGAACATCACCTTCACGGCGACAAGCCTTAGGCTTGGATTAAGCAATTCAGCCCCGGTTGAGACGGATTTTTTCAGATAAGCATATAAAATAGATAGGCCTTATTCTCTACTCCTGATGCCCTGCGATAGATTGGTGTGGTTGACGGGGAAATCACACGCATGCTCGACAGGACTTCGCAGGCGGCCGGAACCATTGCTTCCAGGCGTTCGACGGAATGGCCGACCGTCATTCTCGCACTCGTCATCCATGGCGGATTTCTTGCACTGACCCGGTGGTGGCAATCATTGCCGCTGATCGTGGTCGTGATCGCCGGAGGCTGGTTGGTTGCCTGGCACGGATCCCTCCAGCACGAAGTCATTCACGGCCATCCGACGGGAAACCAAGGGATAAACGACGCGATCGGGTCGGTACCGCTGTCGCTGTGGCTGCCTTATCCGATCTATAAGGATAGCCATCTGGAGCATCATCGCGACGATATCTGACCGATCCGATCGAGGATCCGGAATCTTCCTATTTCACCAAGGCCACCTGGGAGCAATTGGGCGCGACCGGCAGGCTGCTGGCGCGGTGGAACACCACCCTGTTCGGCCGTTTGACCATCGGCCCTGCCGTGATGCTGTTGAGTTTCCTTGGTCAGGAAGGGCAGCTGGTACGGGCAAACGAACCGGGACGACGACGGATATGGGGTGTGCACGGCATCGGTGTCGCCGCGGTTCTTTTCTGGGCGGCCATCGTCTGCGGCGTGCCGCTGTGGCTTTACCTCGCTTTCGTCTATACGGGTGCTGCGATGACGCGGCTCAGATCCTATGCTGAGCACAGATATGCCGAAAGCCATGAGGAACGCACCGCCATCGTGGAAAACAGCTATCTCTTCGGCTTGCTGTTTCTCTTCAACAACCTGCACGTTCTCCATCATCGTCGGCCGGGCATCTCCTGGTATCGCCTTCCGGCGGTCTATCGCAAAAACCGCGATACGCTCGTCCGTTCGAATGGCGGGCTTGTCTATGATGGCTATTGGGACATCGCGCGCCGGTTTTTTCTGAAGCCGCACGACGATCCGACGCATCCTCATCATTCATAACTGGTACGGCGCCCATCGCATCCGAGGTCACCGGCCGAGCGGCCAGTGCCATCGCCACGCAGCCGTGACGTGAGGGACAGCGGCTCAACCTTGCTGGGCCTGGGTCTCATTGCCTTTGCTGAGGTGCTTCGCGCTAAGCAGGGAGTGCTGGCCGGCGAAGCGAGCATCGCTCCGCTCGAGCGATGATAGCGGACAGAATTCCGTTATCTTGGCAAGATTGCGCAATCCTCTCGAAATCGTTCCATTCTATTGGAGGAAAAGATATGGGAAGATTTTTTTACATTGTTTGCTGCAATTAGTTCTTTTATCTCCCCGCTCATTGAAACGCGAAACGCCGCTGTATTGATCGGAGAGAGACATGAACCCCGCCATGAACATGATGCCGATGATGAACAACATGATGCCTGCCATGATGAACCCGATGATGGGTGGAATGATGCCGATGGGTGGCATGCCGATGATGAGCGGCGCGATGATGCCGATGATGGCCTCCATGCCGATGATGATGATGATGATGGGCTCCATGAAGTGCAGCATGACTGCCGAAGGCATGGTCTGCGAAATGAAGCCGATGGAAGGCATGGACAAGGACATGTTCATGGAGTGCTGCAAGCGCATGATGTCCATGATGTCCGGCGGCATGCCCGTGATGATGAACTGCGGCGGCATGATGATGTGCTGCATGATGGCTGCCTGAGCCATCCGCCTCTGAGAGCAAATGACCAAGAGCCTCCGGAGACGGGGGCTCTTTTTGCGTCAGACGCGAACGTCTTCGAGATAGGTTGTCACCAGGTAGAGGATTGCTTCCGTTCCTGTCATGTTGCGGTAGATATGGGGCACATCGGCATCGAAGATGATGGCGTCGCCTTCACCCAGGATGTGCGGTGCCTGCCTGCCGGCGATGATTTCGACAGTGCCTTGGGCAACGACCAAATTTTCGACCGTTCCATGCTGATGGGCATCGGCACTTTCGCTATGGTGCGGAGCGATCCTGAGCTCGTAGAATTCCACCTTTCTCTCGCCTTCGAAGGGGAAAAGAGCCCGTGTCCGGAAGCGTCCTTCGGAAGAGGCGAGGATTTTCGATCTTGCCCGCGGCACCGCAATGATCGAGGTTTCGCCGCGTTCGGCAATCAGTGCTGCGCAGGGAATACCGAGAGCAAGCGCGATCTTCGAGAGGATGCTTAACGTCGGGCTGCTTTTGCCCGTTTCGATTTGCCCGAGCATGGCACGGCTGACGCCGGCGATCTTTGCCAGCCGGTCCAGGGAGTAGCCGCGGCGGGTGCGAATGCGCCGCAAATTCTGTCCTGTCTGAACCGTGATCTCCTCGGCGGTGTCTCTCGCTTCGCCGTCGGGAAGAAGCGCTTGATCAGACGCCATATCCCGCAATGCCCATTGCCATGACCGGGACAAAACCCCAATACGGCACCCACATCAGAACCGGCTGCATCGCAAAGGATACGGGCGCGGCCGCCTTGAACGCATCGGGCGCATCTTTGCTGCGCGATTGCCGGTAGGCCTGGAAATCGATGACATCAGCCGTCTGCACTGACATGAAAAGCTCCCACTAAAATCTATAAGAAGTGTATATTTTCCGCAGAGGAAAAGGCAGGGCTTGTCATCCAATCGTTCCGCTGAACCGGAAATCTTATACCAATTATATTCGACCTTGCGGCAAAGCCATTTATGGCGGGCCGTTTGCAAGAGCCTCTCGCCGGGCTCGCGACATCACGATGCCGCCTACATCTGCGTCCCTCCCTGTCGTCTTCCCACATGCGAGGTCGAAGCGGTCGCCGGATCGGCGATCCCTTGTGACCATCGCCATGCAGCTTATGCGTGCCGGAGCGGCGGCGAACGTTTTTTTCAACCAGGCGAAGAAGGAGAGATGCACGTTCCTTTAATCTATCAATTTTGTAGACAATAGTTGGAGCAACGCAATGAGAGGAAAAACCATGTCAGGTTTCAAACTCGTCGGCATCGCTGGCAGCTTCAACCGTCCATCGAAGACATTGGCGCTCGTCCGGCACGTCGCCGAACGTGCGAGCATTCGCTACGGATTTACGAGCAAGACCTATGATCTGCATGATGTCGGTTCGTCGCTGGGCAGCGCCTTGTGGCGCAAGGATCTCGACGCGCAGGCCAGGCATGTCATCGACGAGATCGTGCAGGCCGATGCCCTGATCATCGGCTCGCCAACCTACAAGGGCTCTTATCCCGGCCATTTCAAGCACCTGATCGACCTGATCGACCCCCACGAACTTCGGGGCAAGCCGATCATCATCACGGCGACCGGCGGCGGTGACCGGCATGCGTTGATGGTCGAGCATCAGCTTCGGCCGCTGTTTGGATTTTTCATGGCCCATACCTTGCCGACCGCCGTCTATGCGTCCGATCGCGATTTTACAGACTATGCGGTTTCATCCGACGCGCTTTTGGCCAGGATCAACGAAGTGATCGGCGAATTGGCGGCCTTCTTTCCGGGCGCAAATCCGGCCCTGGCGGCGGCCGAGTAGGAGTCGCCGCCATGGTTCGATCTAAGGAAGCGACGATCACCGATGCGGAAAGGCCGGAGCCAGGCGAGCAATTGTGGAGCGTCTTCGAATTCGCCCGACGATATCGTCTCGCCAAACGCGAGGAGAACCGCCTGCTGATGCTCTACAGACCAACGGCATCGCTTCACGTTCTTCTCGCCAAGGCACAACGTCATTCGCTGATTTCGTAGAGCAATTCCAGCAGAAGTGCACAGCGGTTTGCGTCCGGAATTGCATGAAAACAAAGAGATAGAGCACCTCCGTGACTCGAAGAAAAACGGAAATGCTCTAGCCGAAGAATACCGGTTCCTGACAGGAGGTTCGCATGAAGCTTGATTTTCACTTCTGGCTGAAGCTTTCGATCGGCCGGTTCCTCGGCCTGAGGCCGCCCGCTGCACGGGAGCCTGTAAACGGATTGTTCGCGCGGGACGACGAGCGCGACCGGTCCGCTCGCGAATACGAACTCCATTATTGGGGCACCATGCCCGGCCTTTGGTATTGAGGAGAACGGTGTGATGGCGATTGTCGTTGAGACCGACCTGCGTCGGCACGGTGCGAGAAGAGCGGAAGGCAGCGTCATGTCGCATTTCAGGCATGCGGCCGGAATCTGCACGATCGTCAGTTCCTTCACATTCCTGTTCGCCCTGGTGATCGGGTGGATCTGATGAGTGATGTCCGATGTTTGCCCCGATCGGGAAAAAGACCGGCGCGCAGCTTCAGAGAGGGTGCCGTCAGATGATCGATGTACTTATTCTTCCCGGGCTTTTCGGCTCAGGAGAAGGGCATTGGCAACAGCACTGGCTGCAGGATCAGCCGGGCAGTCGGTGCGTCGCTCAGGACAACTGGGATCATCCGAACCTTGACAACTGGCTGCCGCGATTGGAAGGCGCACTTGAAGAGGCCAGCGAGGCCTATCTGGTTGCCCATAGTCTCGGATGCCTGCTTGCCGCCCGCTTGGCCGGGCGAAGTGCTGCCCGTCGCGTCAAAGGAGCATTGCTCGTTGCTCCATGCGATCTGCCGGTCACGGAAAACCTGCATCCCGGGCATATCTCGTTTGGTGCCATGCCGACGGCGCCTTTGCCTTTTCCAAGCATCGTCGTCGGCAGCATGAACGATGCTTACATGACGGTCGATCGGTTGACCCTGTTCGGCCGCTTGTGGAACGCCGAGACCAGGAATATCGGCCTTGCCGGGCACATCAATGTCGCCAGCGGCTTTGGCCGCTGGCGCAACGGCTACCGATTGCTGGAAGGCTTGAAGACGCAAACGCGCGGTCGAAGGCATGTCGTTTCGATGCCGCCGGCTTTTGCTATGTGAGACAGAGTGGAATGTCCGATATTGTCGCCGACCTGTTCCGCCTTAGCGAAGATCCAAATGCCGATCCAAGAACCAGGCGCCGTCAAACCATGGAGCGACTGGTACAGACGCTGCTTGCCATGGCCGATGCCGAAATCGGACCGGGAGATGCGCAGCATCGCCATTCGATCCTCCATCTGACGACGATCATCCGCGAGATGACGGAAAGGATCGCAGAAGCCGATGATGTGACGTTTTCGGCAATCGTCAGGGAGGCCGCGATGCTGATACGCAGCCTGCAGCGGCGCCAGGCCGATGCGGCCAGATTTACGGTGCATTGACCATGATGGATATCCGGGAGCATAAACAGTCGGCGGTCCGCGAAAGCAAACTTTTGATGACCGGATCAAGAATGGCTCTGACGGACGAGCTCGTATCGCTGAGCCTTCGCCCCGCGATCGATGTCGGCCCCGAGCCACATCGAAAACCGCTGACCGAAGCGGAGGTGGAGATGCTCGCCAACCGGCTTCTTCACGAGTCTACCGGCGCGCCGCTTTGGATCTTCGCCTATGGATCATTGATATGGAAGCCGGACTTCGATGCCGTCGAATCACAGCATGGCGCAACAAGAGGGTGGCATCGCTCCTTCTGCCTGCAGATGACCCGCTGGCGGGGAACGCGGGCCCAGCCGGGTCTGATGATGGCACTTGACCGCGGTGGACGTTGCAACGGCATCGTCTTCAGGCTTGCCGATGATGATCGCCTTGGCCAGATTCGGCGGTTGATCCGCCGTGAAGTCGGCACGATCGAAGACGCTGCGTCGGTTCGCTGGATCCCGGTCGCCACCGCGCACGGGCTCGTGCGCGCGCTGGTCTTTTGGGCTGGCCCGAAGGGCGAGCGTGTTTCCCGCAAATTGCCGCTGGAGACGGTGGCGCAGGTGCTCGCAAGAGCCTGCGGACATATGGGCTCCTGCGCCGAATATCTGTATCTGACGGTGAAGCATCTGGAGGAACGTGGCATCCGGGACCGCAATCTATGGCGGCTTCAGAAGCTGGTTGCAGCCGAGCTTGTTGCCATACACGGGCTGAACGCGGCGACAGGAAGCCATTGAAATAGGCTCCCTCCCGCCCTCTGGTCAGAGCTTGCCCTTCCAGGGCACGAGGAACGCCTCCAGAAATCGAATGGCGGCCGAGAAGGTGAAGGCGCAGATCGCGATGATGCCGATGCCGACGAAGACGACGTCGGTCGCCAGGAACTGTGAGGCCGACATGATCATGAAACCGATCCCGCGCGTGGAGGCAATCAATTCAGCCGCAACCAGCGTGCTCCAGCCGACACCGAGCGCAATTCGAATGCCGGTGAGGATTTCGGGCAGGGCGGACGGCAGGACGATGTCCAGGAAGAGCTGCAGCCGGCTCGCGCCCAGCGAACGCGCGGCATTGACGCGCTCGATCGGCAGCGAACGGACACCGGCCTGGGCCGAGAGGCAAATCGGCGCGAACATAGCAAGCACCAGCAGCGTGATTTTCGACGTCTCGCCGATGCCGAGCCAGATGATCATCAGCGGCAGGTAGGAGAGCGGCGGAAGCGGCCAGTAAAACTCGATCGGTGCGTCGAGCACGCCTTTCGCCCAACGGTTCAGGCCCATGAGCAATCCGAGCGGAATGCCGGCGGAAACGGCGATGAGGGCGGCGACCACGATGCGGAACAGGCTCGCAAAAACATGCTCGGACAGTGACGCGCCGGCGTAACCGTCGCGATAGATGGCGCCGATCTGTGTCAGCACCTCGTCTGGGCGCGGCAGGAACAGGTGTGGAACGACACCGAGCGCGGATACGAGCCACCACAGCAGCAGTATGGCCAGCGCCGTGGCAATGCTGATGGCCACTGTCGATTTCTCGCCGGCTCCGAAGCTTACCATTTTTACCAGCTTGACCTGGCGGTCCTCTCTACCCGCCGCAATCGGCGGGGCCTGCACTATATCGCTCATGCGGCGCTCCTGAGGTCTTCGGTGCTGTGCAGAATGGCGCGGATCTCCTCGCGCAGCTCGGCAAATTGCGGCGACGCCTTGATCGATCGGGCGTCGCCGGTTTCGGCGAAGCGGCGAACGAAATCCAGATCGAAGCGTGCCACGACGCGTCCCGGTCGAGGTGACATGACCAGGACCTGCGTGCCCAGGAACAAGGCCTCTTCGATCGAGTGCGTGATGAAGAAGACCTTTTTTGCCGTTTTATCCCAGATGGAAATCAGCAGTTCCTGCATCTGCTCGCGCGTCAGGCTGTCGAGCGCGCCGAACGGCTCGTCCATCAGCAGGATGTCGGGATTTGTCGCCAGAGCCCGGGCGATGCCGACACGCTGGCGCATGCCGCCCGACAGCTCATAGGGAAAAGCGCCGGCGAATTCATCGAGGCCGACGAGACGGACAAGCTCCAGGGCGCGGGCTTCGCGCTCCTTGCGCTTGACCCCGCCGAACTTCAAACCGAGCGCGACATTGTCGACAACCGATTTCCAGGGCAGCAGCGAGTCCTTCTGGAAGACGACGCCACGGTCTGCGCCGGGTTGTTCGACCGCGCGACCATCGAGCGTGATCCGGCCATCCGAAAGCGGAAGGAAACCGGCAATCGCGTTGAGGAGGGTTGATTTTCCGCATCCTGATGCCCCGAGTGCGACGACGAAGCCTCGTTCGGGAATATCGAAGGAAACGCGATCGAGCGCGTGAACGATTCGTCCGTCGCGGGCTGCGAAGAAAACGCTGGCGTGATCGACTTTAAGCATGTTGCCGCTCGCAGGTTTGACACCGGCGCGGCAAGCCGCGCCGGTGTCGCGGAGGATCAGTTGCTGACGCCGGTGAGCGCGTCTGCAGTGACGAAGGCGCCGTAATTCGCCAGCACGTCGGAAACCTTGCCCTGTTCCTTCAGAAACGATGCCGTGTCCTTGAGGATCTTGCCGGCACCTGCCTTTTCGCCGCCGCCAAGCCAGGCATCCGATGCCTGAACCTCAGGCGTCAGCAGCGTCAGGTTCTTCAGGGCCGAGGCCTGCTGTTCAGCTGTTCCGCCGAGAAGCTTGGCAAGCGACTTGGCATTGTCGCTGTCGGGACCCCAGGCGGATTTGTCCGATGCGAAGGATGCGTAGTATTTGGTGATGACCGAGGCGAAACCCTTCAGAAATTCCGGGTTGTCGGCGGCAAATTTCGAGGTCGCGACCCAGGCCGAGAATGTCGGCGCACCCTTGTCTGCCACGTCTTTGGAGGTCACCAGGACCTTCCCGTTTTTCTTCAATTCGGTGAGTGCCGGATCCCAGACGAAGCCGCCATCGATATCGCCGCGATTATAGCTCGCGACGATCTCGGGCTGAGGGATTGCGAAGACCTGAACGTCCTTTTCGGTCAGGCCCAGCGATTTGATCAGCGCCAGCAACTGATAGTGGTCCGTCGACACCGGCGCGGCGGCAAGCTTCTTGCCCTTCAGATCATTCAGGCTTTCGATGCCGGAACCGTTGCGGACGACGAGAGCCTCGTCGATGCCCGAGATGGAGGCGAGGTAAAAGGCCTTGACCTCGAGCCCGCGTGACACCGCAGCCGCAAACGGGCTGGAGCCGACATAGCCGACCTGGACGTCACCGGAGGCAATCGCCGCAAAGATTTCGGCACCCGAATTAAACCTGCGGAAGTCGATCTCGTATCCCGTTTCCTTGGCAAATTCTCCATTGGCGATCGCCACGGAAGACGGCAAGGCGTCGGTTTGATAGGCGACGACAACCTTCTTGTCCGCCGCTTCAGCGACCACGGCCGTTGCAAGAGTGCCGACGCCGACGGCGATTGCGGCAACCAAATTCCTGAAATTCATCTTGAGCCCCTTTGTTCAGGGCCGCATGGCCCTTGATCTCACCCTCAAAAGCGTAATGGTTGGGGAGGGGCTAGCGGGAGAAATAACAAACTATATTTATAGACTATAGAGATAATTGTTTTCGTGATTCTGCCGCTCGTGCGATCAGCAGGGACGGGTGAGGGACACGCGGCTGAATGACGAAATGTCTCGATGACGTTCTGAGCTTCAGGGAGAATGCATTTGACATATGATGTTATCGTGGTCGGTTCCGGTTTTTCAGCGATCGCGGTTACCTGCAATCTCATCGAGCAGCTTCCCGCTTCGGCGAAGATCGCCGTCGTCGGCGACGATCCTGGCTTCGGCCGCGGGACGGCCTACCGGACGGAGCTCTATCTCCATCGCCTCAATGTTCCCGCCGGCCGCATGAGCCTCTTGCCGCATCAACCCGACGACTTTGTCGACTGGCTGAAAAGCCATGGACGCCCGTTGAAGGCCGGCGATTTCGCCTCGCGCAGCGATTACGGTCTTTATGTCCGCGATACGCTTGCACGGCTGCTTCGAAAGCGGGACGGCCGTTGCCGGGTCGATTTCATCAAGGCCAAGGCGGCGGGATGCGTGGAACGTTACAGCAGCACGCTGGCCTTCCATCTCGGCAATGGTGACGAGATTGCCGGCAAGAACGTGGTGCTCTGCCTCGGCGTCGGGAACGCAACCCTGCCGGTCGCTCCGGACGGAGTCCTGTCATCACTGCGATCGCGGATCATCGAAAACCCGTGGCGGCTTTCGTGGCTGAGGCGCGTCGCACCGTCCGATGCGGTGTGTATCCTCGGATCCGGCCTGACGATGATCGATCAGGTTCTCGCGCTTCGCGCCCATGGCCACAGCGGCAAGATCGATGTGCTTTCGCGGCGTGGCCTTGCGCCGCTTGGGCATGCGTGGACGCCGCCGGCGCCTCTGCCGATCGACGTTCACACGCTTCCGGATACGATCAGCGGCATATTGAAGACCCTGCGGGGAAAGAGCCGGACGGTTGCCGACTGGCGAGCCGTGATGGACGGTCTGAGGCCTGCAACGCAGGCTCTCTGGCAACGGCTTTCGAGCAAGGAGCGGGCACGCTTCCTCAGACATGCGCTTCCCTGGTGGAACATCCATCGTCACCGGGTAGCACCCGACGTGTTCGACAGGTTTGAGAAACTGGTCTTAGACGGAACTGTTCGTTTCCACGCGGGCTTCCTGAAATCGCTCGGGGCCGAGGAGGGCCGGCTCGTTGCCAGCTACAGGGTCAGAGCGACGCGCGACATCGCCGAGATCAGGGCGGACTGGCTCGTCAACTGCACGGGAATGGAGCGGGCCGGGATCAGTCAT
The DNA here is from genome assembly GCF_025847085.2 of Rhizobium sp. BT-226. Lineage (NCBI taxonomy): Bacteria > Pseudomonadati > Pseudomonadota > Alphaproteobacteria > Hyphomicrobiales > Rhizobiaceae > Rhizobium > Rhizobium sp. BT-226. The sequence continues at coordinate 31,836 of NZ_JAOYTI010000007.1, forward strand.
TCACCGCTTTTGAAGGAAATGAGCCGCTTTGAGTTGATCATTCCCGATCCTCTTGGTCTTGGGATCCAGGTGGATGCCGCTTCCGAGGTGATAGCCCCGTCCCGAATCTCGCCGGCCCGACTATTCGCGGTCGGCGCCCTGACGGCAGGACAATTCTGGGAGATCACGGCCGTTCCGGATATCCGGGTGCAGGCCAAAGTCGTGGTCGAGGAGATTGTTTCAAGAGGCTAGCTCCCGACGTGTCGGCAGCAGATCAAAGCTACAGCGTCCTTTGCGCGTCTGACAAGACGGGCGGCGCTATAGGTCGGCACGGCGCTTGTTGAATTGCCGTCCGCCGCCAGCTACAGTATCTGGTACGCCATAATACGATTCTTGCATTCGGCTGCCGCGGCGGAAGTTGAGCGTGCAAAGTCCAACACTGAGGTACAGAATGAGCGGTGCTCTGAAGGACGCCATTAGAGTCGAGCGTCCTGCAAAGACCTTGCGGGAATTGGCGCTCGACAAGGTCCGCGAAGCCATCGTCAACGGATATTTCCGTCCCGGAGATCGCCTTGTCGAGCGCGACCTCTGTGCCCAGCTCGGCGTCAGCCGAACAGTCGTGCGCGAGGTTCTGAGGCATCTGGAATCGGAAGGGCTTGTCGCCAATCTGCCGAACAAGGGGCCGATCGTCGCGCAGCTCGACATCGACGAAGCCAAGCAGATCTATGAGATCCGCGGTGCGCTGGAAGGCATGGCGGCGCGGCTGTGCGCGGAGCGCCGCAGTCCCGAGATCGTCGCTGCGCTGGAGGAATCTCTGGCCGGGATCCGCAACAGTTACCGCGACAACGACATGGCGGCTGTGCTGACGAACACCTCTTCCTTCTATCACACGCTGTTCACGATGGTTGACAGGAACGTTGCCTGGGGTGTCGTCAATCTCCTCACAGTGCGCATAAACCACCTGCGCTCGATGACGATCAAGACGGAGAGGCGCGGCATCGAAGGACCGCTGCAGATGTCGAAGATCGTCGACGCCATCCGCCGCGGCGACGGCGAGGGGGCTTACCGGGCCGCGATGGATCACGTCGCCGCCGCGAGCGCGATCGCCGAAGCGGTGCTGTCGGCCAAGAAGCCTGCCGAATAGGCACGAGCGAAGCCCTGACGCTTCCCCCGCAGGCCTGGCAAAGCGCTCATCTCAGCTGTCGATATCACTCCATGCGCGATGATGTTCCGCGCAATTTAGCGGAACCCATACTCCGCGCTTGACTCCTAACTTTGTCCAATGTGATGGTATGCCATATTAAGTAATATGTAAGGCGGTACCATGAACTGGGATGACCGTGACTTCTGGACTCGGCCTGCCTCCGCGGGGCGCCGCCATGTCGTTTGTCAGCTGACAACGCGTTGACGGGAAGAAAGCGCTGCCCGGTGGATCGAGAGTGCGCGCGCGCCGAATTGAAAAACTCCGCCTCGGCCTGAACTGCGTCCTCGCGGGAACCAACTTGACACTCATATATTATGGTATACCATAATACGAAATTGAGAAATGAGGTGCTCGATGGCCATTCAAATTCGCAAGACGGGACTGCAGATCGAAACGACGCTGATCGAAGGCGGCAAGGCCGCGGCGGTTCCGCTGAAGCTGTTTACCGCCTTCGCGGTCGTGAAGAATCCCTGGGCCGGGCGTGGCTTCGTCGACGACCTCAAGCCCGAAATTCACGCAGGCGCTCCGGTGCTCGGCGAGTTGCTGACCAAGATGATCATCGAGGCGGTTGGGTCCGGCGAGGCTGTCGAGGGCTATGGAAAGTCTGCTGTCGTCGGCCTGGACGGCGAGATCGAACACGGGTCCGCGCTTATCCACACGCTGCGTTTCGGCAATTTTTATCGCCAGGCCGTCGGCGCCAAGTCCTATCTCGCCTTCTGCAACACACGCGGTCCTGCCAACGCGCCGATCATGATCCCGCTGATGGACAAGAACGATGAAGGCCGCCGTTCGCACTACCTGACCATCCAGACGTCGATCCCCGACGCGCCTGCTGCCGACGAGATCGTCGTGGCTCTCGGTGCTTCGATAGGCGGGCGCCCCCATCACCGCATCGGCGACCGCTACCAGGATCTGAAAGACCTGGGGCAGGACGTTGCCAATCCTGCGGGCGTTTGAAGGAGCGCTCTGAGATGCTGACAGCCGGATCGACCACACGCACCGCTGCAGCAACAAACGCCGCTGGTGCCTTGCCCCGAAAGACGACGTTAAGCGGAACGGCCTATCACGAGGCCGGCAGCGGTGAGCCGCTGGTTCTCATTCATGGCGTCGGCATGCGGCTCGAAGCCTGGGCTCCGCAGATCGCATTCCTGTCTGCAGGCCATCGCGTCATCGCTGTTGATATGCCGGGACATGGCGAGAGCGCAAAGCTGCCGGCGGGCAGTCGGCTCGAGGAGTTCGTCGCCTGGTTCGGACGCTTTCTCGACGAGATGGCGATCGGCACGGCAAATGTTGCCGGGCACTCGATGGGTGCACTGGTTTCAGGAGGGGCGGCCGCGACCTTTGGCGAGCGTGTCAGCCGTGTTGCTTACCTCAATGGCGTCTACAGGCGTGACCCCGAGGCAAAGGCCGCCGTCCTTTCGCGCGCCGCGGCCATTCCGGTATCGGGCGTCGACAAGGAAGGCCCTCTGGCCCGCTGGTTCGGGGAGGATGCGGATAGCGTCACTGCGCGTGAATTGACGCGAAAATGGCTGAACCTCGTCGATCCCCAGGGATATGCCGTCGCTTACGCCGCCTTCGCGGGAGGAGACGAGACCTATGCTGACGGCTGGAAAGACGTGGCTGGTCCGGCCCTGTTTCTGACGGGGTCCGATGATCCGAACTCGACGCCCTTGATGGCAATGCAAATGGCAGAGCTTGCGCCGCGGGGCTACGCCCGCATCGTCGAAGGTCATCGTCATATGGTGAACCTGACCGCGCCGGATATCGTCAATTCGCTGCTCGCTGAGTGGCTATCGTTCGGGGAGGATGAACGATGACAATCCAGACTGTCGACCCAAGAGCACTGCGAGATGCATTCGGGGCCTTTCCGACCGGGGTAACTGTCGTCACCGCCTGCGACGGGGAAGGACATCCGATCGGCTTCACGGCGAACTCCTTCACCTCGGTCTCGCTCAATCCACCTTTGCTCCTCGTTTGCCTTGCAAAGACATCGCGCAATTTCGCCATCATGACCGGAGCGCAGCATTTCGCGATCAACGTGCTTTCGGAAACGCAGAAAGACGTGTCGAACACCTTTGCGCGACCAGTCGAGGATAGATTTGCGGCGGTCGAGTGGGCGAGGGGATCGGCAGGCTGCCCGATATTCTCGAGCGTGGCGGCCTGGTTCGAATGTGCCATGGAGCAGGTCATCGAAGCCGGCGACCACGTCATCTTGATGGGGCGTATCGAAGCTTTCGACAATAGCGGCCGCAACGGTCTCGGCTATGCGCGTGGCGGTTACTTCACGCCGACGCTGGCAAGCAAGGCGGTGTCCGCGGCAAGCGAAGGCAATATGGAACTTGCAGCCGTCGTCGAGCGCCGCGGCGAGGTTCTGCTGCTCGGCGAGGATGTGCTCTCCCTGCCAAGCATTGACGCCCATGACGGCAGCCCGACCGAGACTCTGCAAAAATACCTGGAGACGCTCACTGAGCTGAAGGTCAGTATCGGCTTTCTCTATTCGGTTTATGAGGGCAAGAGCGACGGCAAGCAGCACATCGTTTATCACGCCGTTGCCGGAGAGGGTGAGCCTGCCGGCGGCAGGTTCCTGAAGCCTGACGCATTGGTTGCGGCAAAGTTCAAGACCAGTTCGACTGCCGATATCGTCAACCGTTTTGCGATGGAAAGCTCGATCGGAAATTTCGGCGTCTATTTCGGCGACGAGACCGGCGGCACTGTTCACCCAATTCCAGCCAAGGACGCAAAAGCATGAAGTTCTCCCTCTTCGTCCATATGGAACGGCTTGACGCCAGCCAAAGCCACAAGAGCCTCTACGAGGAGTTCGTCGCGCTCTGCGAGATCGCCGACAAGGGCGGCATGCACGCGATCTGGACGGGCGAGCACCATGGCATGGAGTTCACCATTGCGCCCAATCCGTTCGTGACCATTGCCGATCTGGCGCGCCGCACATCGCGGGCAAGGCTCGGCACGGGAACGGTGATTGCCCCCTTCTGGCATCCGATCAAACTCGCCGGTGAGGCGGCCATGGCCGACATCATCTGCGACGGAAGGCTGGATATCGGCATCGCGCGCGGTGCCTATTCTTTCGAATACGAACGTTTGCTGCCCGGTCTCGATGCCTGGGGTGCTGGCCAGCGCATGCGCGAGCTCATCCCGGCGGTCAAGGGCATATGGGCCGGCGACTACGCGCATGACGGGGAATTCTTCAAGTTTCCGTCGACCACGTCGGCGCCGAAACCGCTGCAGCAGCCGAACCCGCCCATATGGGTGGCAGCGCGTGATCCGAACTCGCACGAATTTGCGGTCGCCAACGGCTGCAACGTTCAGGTGACGCCGCTCTGGCAGGGCGACGACGAGGTTCAGTCGTTGATGGAGCGCTTCAACGACGCATGCGCCAAGCATCCCGATATCGAGCGGCCCAAGATCATGTTGCTGCGCCATACCTATGTCGGCTCGTCAGAGGACGATGTCGCCCAGGCCGCTCATGAGCTCAGCATCTACTACAATTATTTCTTCGCTTGGTTCAAGAATGAGAAGCCGATTGCCCAGGGTCTGATCGAACGGATCCCTGACGAACAGATCAGAGCAAACGCCATGCTGTCGGATCAGGTCATGCGCACCAACAATGTCGTTGGCGACGCTGAGACCGTCATCGCCAGGCTCAAGGCGTACGAAGCGCTCGGCTATGACGAATATTCCTTCTGGATCGACACCGGCATGAGCTTCGAGCGCAAGAAGGCGTCGCTCGAGCGCTTCATCACCGAGGTCATGCCAGCATTTCAGGAGTAAGACCATGCGGCGTTTTCAGCACTACATCGACGGCGAATTCTCAGATGGCGAGGCCAGCTATCCGAGCATCGATCCAGCCTCCGGCACGGTCTGGGCTGATATGCCCGAAGCGCGTGAGGGCGATGTCGATCGGGCTGTCAACGCGGCCGACAGGGCGCTTTACGACGGCCAATGGCCGAAAATGACGGCCACCCAACGCGGCAAGCTGCTCTACAAGCTGGCCGATCTGGTTGCCGCCAACGCGCAGATCCTCGCAGAACTGGAGACGCGCGACACCGGCAAGATCATCCGCGAAACCTCGGCGCAGATCGCTTATGTCGCCGAATACTATCGCTATTATGCCGGTATTGCCGACAAGATCGAAGGCGCCTACCTGCCGATCGACAAGCCTGACATGGATGTCTGGCTTCGCCGCGAACCGATCGGCGTCGTTGCGATGGTCGTGCCGTGGAACAGCCAGCTCTTCCTCTCTGCCGTCAAGATCGGACCGGCGCTCGCGGCCGGCTGCACGATGGTGGTCAAGGCTTCGGAGGATGGGCCGGCGCCGCTTCTCGAATTTGCGCGTCTCGTGCACGAGGCAGGTTTTCCCGCCGGCGTCGTCAACATCATCACCGGTTTCGGCGCCTCCTGCGGCGCCGCCCTCGGTCGGCACCCGAAGGTCGCGCATGTCGCCTTCACCGGCGGCCCTGAAACCGCCCGACACGTCGTTCGCAATTCGGCCGAAAACCTCGCCTCCACCTCGCTTGAACTTGGCGGCAAGTCGCCGTTCATCGTCTTTGCCGATGCGGACCTCGAAAGTGCGGCCAATGCCCAGGTCGCAGGCATCTTCGCCGCGACAGGCCAGAGCTGCGTTGCCGGATCGCGCCTCATTGTCGAACGCAGTATCAAGGATAAATTCGTCGCCTTGCTGCGTGATAAGGCGGAGGCGATCCGGATCGGTGCTCCGCTCGATATGGCGACCGAAGTTGGCCCGCTTGCCACCAAGCGCCAGCAGGACAATATCGGCGCCCTCGTTGCCAGGTCGATTGAAATCGGCGCCCGCCTTGTCACGGGAGGGCGCAAGATCGATGGCGACGGCTACTATTTCCCGCCGACGATTCTCGATTGCGACGATGTCGCCTCGCCATCGCTGATCGAGGAGTTCTTCGGGCCGGTCTTGTCCGTCGTGTCGTTCGAGACGGAGGCCGAGGCGCTGCGGCTCGCCAACGACACCCGTTATGGCCTGGCTTCCGGCGTCTTCACCCAGAACCTGACCCGGGCGCACCGGCTGATGAAGGGGCTGCGTGCCGGGATCGTCTGGGTCAACACCTACCGCGTGGTATCGCCGATCGCGCCGTTCGGCGGTTTCGGCCTGTCAGGCCATGGCCGGGAAGGCGGCATGGCCGCGGCGCTCGACTATACCCGTACCAAGACGATCTGGCTGAGGACATCGGACGATCCGATCCCTGATCCCTTCGTGATGAGGTAGCGCGGATGTTTTACGAGATCCGCACCTATCGGCTGAAGAACGGCACGATCCCGCAATATCTCAAGGTCGTCGAGGAGGAGGGGATCGAGATCCAGAAGAGCCATCTTGGCACGCTCGTCGGTTACTTCTTTTCGGAGATCGGGACGATCAACGAGATCGTCCACATCTGGGCCTTTGCGAGCCTCGACGACCGGGAGGCGAGGCGCCAGAGGCTTCTGGCCGATCCCCGGTGGCAGGCCTTCCTGCCCAAGATCCGCGATCTGATCGAGGTGGCGGAAAACAAGATTATGAAGCCAGCCAACTTTTCTCCCAGGAGCGAGGCGCACTGACGGCATAAGGCATACCCGTAGGACAAACCAGCACAAGGATAAGGGAACATGAAAACAACATTTGCTGTCGCGGCGGTTGCCGCATTCGTGGCTGTGTCCGTACCGGCACACGCCGACAACATGGTTTTCTCGAGCTGGGGAGGAACGACCCAGGATGCACAGAAGGCCGCATGGGCCAGCCCGTTCACGGAGAAGACCGGTATCACCGTCGTACAGGATGGGCCGACGGATTACGGCAAGCTCAAGGCGATGGTCGAGGCTGGCCAGGTCACCTGGGACGTTGTCGACGTCGAAGGCGACTATGCCGCCCAGGCCGGCAAGAATGGCCAGCTCGAGAAACTCGATTTCTCGGTCATCGACAAGTCCAAGCTCGATCCGCGCTTCGTGACCGATTATTCGGTCGGCAGCTTCTATTATTCCTTCGTGATCGGCTGCAACGCCGATGCCGTCAGCGCCTGCCCGAAGACATGGGCGGATCTGTTCGATACGGCGAAGTTTCCGGGAAAGCGCACATTCTACAAGTGGTCGGCGCCCGGCGTGATCGAGGCGGCGCTGCTTGCCGACGGCGTGGCCGCCGACAAGCTCTATCCGCTTGATCTCGACCGCGCCTTCAAGAAGCTCGATACGATCAAATCGGATATCGTCTGGTGGTCGGGCGGCGCACAATCGCAGCAGCTTCTGGCATCCGCCGAGGCTCCCTTCGGCAGTGTCTGGAATGGTCGCATGACCGCGCTTGCGGCGAGCGGTATCAAGACCGAGACCTCATGGGAACAGAACATCACCGCTGCGGATTCGCTCGTCGTGCCGAAGGGTTCGCCGAACGTGGAAGCGGCGATGAAGTTCATTGCAATGGCGACCTCGGCCGAACCGCAGGCGGCCCTTGCAAAAGCCACCGGATATGCGCCAATCAACGTTGACTCGGCCAAGCTGATGGATCCGGAGACGGCCAAGACCCTGCCGGATCAGCAGACGGCCAACCAGGTGAATGCCGACATGAATTACTGGGCGGACAATCGCGATGCCATCGGCGAGAAGTGGTACGCCTGGCAGGCGAAATAACCTGAAACTTGAGATGAACGTGCACGGCGAATGTTCGCCGTGCCTCCCGCAGCGTCGGTGCCCATTGTTGGACCTCGGCGCCTGCGGAAATTGACGGGTGGGAAGGACTGTCATGTCGACATTTAGCGAAGCCTCCGCTGCAATTGCGCCCCTGCCAAAGGCGCGCAGGGCAACAGGGTTTGGCGGGGTCCTTCCGGCTCTCGCCTTCGTGGCGATTTTTTTCATCGCGCCGGTGGCGGTGCTCTTGTTGCGAAGCGTGCTGGAACCCGTGCCGGGCCTTGGAAACTATGCACAGCTGATCGGGTCCGCGACCTATCTCAAGATTTTCGCCAACACCTTCATCGTCTCGGGTCTCGTCACGGTGATTTCGCTGCTGATCGGATTTCCCGTTGCCTGGGCGCTGGCAATCATGCCCGGGCGGCTGACCTCGGTGATCTTTGCGATCCTGCTCCTGTCGATGTGGACCAACCTGCTTGCCCGCACCTATGCCTGGATGGTGCTTTTGCAGCGGACGGGGCTGATCAACAAGATGCTGATCGGAATAGGGCTGATCGACAAACCCCTGGCGCTGGTCAACAATCTGACCGGGGTCACGATCGGCATGACCTATATCATGCTGCCCTTCATCATCCTGCCGCTCTACGGCGTGATCAAGAAGATCGACCCGTCGACACTGCAGGCAGCAGCACTTTGCGGCGCCAACCGGTGGCAGTGCCTGACCCGTGTCCTGCTGCCCTTGGCCATGCCCGGCATGGCCGCCGGTGCCCTCATGGTCTTCGTCATGTCGCTTGGTTATTTCGTCACGCCGTCGCTGCTCGGCGGCACCGCGAACATGATGCTCGCGGAGCTGATCGCCCAATTCGTGCAGTCGCTGGTCAACTGGGGAATGGGAGGTGCCGCGGCGCTGGTGCTCCTCGTGGTGACCCTGTCGCTTTATGCCGTGCAGTTGCGCTTCGTCGGCAACCAGAACCCGGGAGGGCGTTGAGATGTTGCTCAATTTCGACCGCCTCGGCTGGTGGAAATATATCCTGCTGGCGATCACGCTTCTGACTGCGGCCTTTCTGCTGCTGCCGATCGTCTTTATAGCCGCCCTGTCCTTCGGCTCCTCGCAGTGGCTGATCTTTCCGCCGCCCGGCTGGACGTTTCAATGGTACAGCGACCTCTTTGCCGATCCGCGCTGGCTGGAATCGGCTTGGACGAGTTTCAAGATCGCGGTCATCGTGACTGTTCTGTCGGTGCTGCTCGGGCTTGTGACTTCCTTCGGGCTGGTGCGCGGTTCGTTCCTGTTCCGTGATGCGCTGAAAGCGCTGTTCCTGACGCCGATGATCCTTCCTGTCGTGGTTCTTGCGGTTGCCCTTTATGCCTTTTTCTTAAGAATCGGCCTCGGCGGCACGTTGGCGGGTTTCGTCATTTCACACCTCGTTCTCGCACTGCCCTTCTCGATCCTCTCCATCTCAAATGCGCTGGAGGGCTTCGACAAGTCGATCGAGGATGCGGCCGTGCTGTGCGGCGCCTCGCCTCTGGAAGCAAAGATCAGGGTCACCCTGCCTGCGATCAGCCATGGGCTGTTTTCGGCTGCCGTCTTCTCGTTCCTGACATCCTGGGACGAGGTGGTGGTGGCGATCTTCATGTCCAGTCCGACCTTGCAGACGCTGCCGGTCAAGGTATGGGCGACGCTCCGGCAAGACCTGACGCCCGTTGTCGCTGCGGCGTCGACCCTTCTCATCCTTTTGACGATCCTCTTGATGGCGCTGGTTGCCGTCGTGCGTAAGGTACTGAAACAATGAAAGAACCATTCCTTCAGATCCGCGGAATACGCAAGGAATACGGCCCTGTCGTCGCCGTCCACGACGTCAATCTCGACGTTCGGCGCGGAGAGTTCCTGACCTTTCTCGGACCGTCCGGATCCGGGAAAAGCACCACCCTCTACATCCTGGCCGGTTTTGAAACTCCGACGAAAGGCGACATCACGCTGGAGGGCAAGACCCTGCTCGACACGCCGTCGCACAAGCGCAACATCGGCATGGTGTTCCAGCGCTACACCCTGTTTCCGCACCTGACGGTGGGCGAAAACATCGCATTCCCGCTGAAGGTCCGCCGCAAGTCCAAAGCCGAGGTCGACAGCAAGGTGAAGGAGATGCTGCGCCTCGTCAGGCTCGAAGGCTTCGAGGATCGCAAGCCTGCGCAAATGTCCGGTGGCCAGCAGCAGCGCGTCGCCCTTGCCAGAGCCCTTGCCTATGATCCGCCGGTGCTTCTGATGGACGAGCCGCTATCGGCGCTCGACAAGAAGCTGCGTGAGGAAATCCAGCATGAGATACGCCGGATCCACCAGCAGACCGAAGTGACGATCCTCTATGTCACGCACGACCAGGAGGAGGCGCTGCGGCTCTCCGACCGCATCGCCGTCTTTTCCAAGGGCGTCATCGATCAGATCGGCACGGGGCCGGAACTCTACGCCGATCCGCGGACCCGCTTCGTGGCCGAATTCATCGGCGACAGCGACTTCATTTCATGCGACCTGCTGTCATCCTCCGATGGGCAGGCTACCATTTCGCTTGGCGGCGGGAGCGTCTTCAATCATATTCCGGTGCATGGAAAAGGAACCTCCGGGACGAGGGCAGCCCTGATGCTGAGGCCTGAGCGCATTCGGTTGTCGCGAAACCAGGCGGCGGGAGCGGGTCTTGCCGCAACGGTCAGCGACATTACCTTCCTCGGCAACAATATTCACGTCTCGACCGAGACGGCGACGGGCGAGGCACTGGCGGTTCGCCTGCCATTCGGTCACGAGGCTATCGCGGGGCTCAGCCGTGGCGATATAGTCCATCTGAATTTCGATCCCGGTGCCGCTCACGTATTCTGTTGAAAGTTGTCATATGAAGCTCAATGATCCCTCGCTGTTCCGTCAGGCATGCCCCATCGCCGATCGCTGGATCGAAACGGAAGGCCGCAAGGCGGCGACGGTCCGCAATCCGGCGACAGGCGAGCCGCTGGGGGTGGTCCCTGACCTCGGCGCCGCGGAAACGGAAGATGCCATCCGCGCTGCCGTGATTGCGCAGAAGCTTTGGGCGAAGAAGACCGCCGGGGAGCGCGCCGCCGTTCTCAAGGCTTGGCACCGGCTGATGATCGAAAACTGCGACGATCTGGCGATGATCCTGACGCTGGAGCAGGGAAAACCCCTGGCCGAGGCCAAAGGGGAGATCACCTATGGTGCGAGCTTCATCGAATGGTTCGCGGAAGAGGCGAGACGCATCAACGGCGAGGTCGTACCGGGACATCAGCCGGACAAGCGGATCCTCGTCCTGCGCCAGCCTGCAGGCGTGGTGGCGGCGATCACGCCCTGGAACTTTCCGAACGCGATGATCACCCGCAAGATCGGCCCCGCGCTTGCCGCCGGCTGTGCCGTCGTTCTCAAGCCGGCGCTGCAGACACCATTCTCCGCCATCGCGATCGCCGTTCTCGCTGAGCGCGCCGGCCTGCCGCCGGGGCTTCTCAACATCGTCACGGGTGATGCAGCGGCAATTGGCGGGGCGCTGACGGCAAGCCGTGACGTTCGGGTCCTGACCTTCACCGGCTCCACGCGGACGGGCGAGCTGCTTTACCGGCAATGCGCGCCGACCATCAAAAAGCTCGGCCTCGAGCTTGGCGGCAATGCACCCTTCATCGTCTTCGACGACGCCGATCTCGACGCTGCGGTCGAAGGCGCGCTCATCGCCAAGTTCCGCAACAACGGCCAGACCTGCGTTTGCGCCAATCGCCTTTATGTCCAGGATGGCGTCTACGAGGCCTTTGCCGCCAAGCTCGCCGAGGCCGTTTCGGGTTTGAAGGTGGGTAACGGTCTCGACCGTGACGTCGTGCTTGGCCCGCTTATTGACGACAACGCCGTCGCCAAGGTCGAAAGCCATATCAGCGATGCCGTAGCAAAAGGCGCCGGGATCGTCCTCGGCGGCAAGCGCCACGCGCTTGGCGGCCATTTCTTCGAACCGACGATCCTGCGCGATGTCAGTGCCGGCATGCAGGTCGCGCGCGAGGAAACCTTCGGGCCGCTGGCTCCGCTTTTCCGTTTCCGCGACGAGCAGGACGTCATCGACCAGGCAAACGACACCGAATTCGGGCTTGCCTCGTATTTTTACGCGCGCGACCTGTCGCGGGTGTTTCGCGTGGCCGAAGCGCTCGAATACGGGATGGTCGGCGTCAATACCGGTGTCGTCTCGACCGCGGAAGCGCCGTTCGGCGGCGTCAAGATGTCGGGCCTCGGCCGTGAAGGATCGAGCCACGGGTTGGACGAATATACTGAACTCAAATATGTGTGCCTCGGCGGCATCGCCTGAGCCGGTCGATGCTTGGGCAGTCTTCGATCACCTCTGCCGAGGTCCGCCGTTTCGATTGCGGCCATCGCCATGCGTGCAGTTCTGGATCTCGTTGATATTTCGGTGCTTTCTGAAGCCGATGGATTCACCCGGATGGAGTCAAAGTACCGGCTTTGCTTCCGTTTCCGCCAGACGATGGGCGATGCGGTCGGCATTGGCCATGATCGTCATCGTCACGTATTTCGAGGAAAGATCGGGAAGAATTGAACCATCGACGACGTGAAGACCGGGATGGAGATTCATCTCGCCATCCGAAGAAGTGCCGAACGGGCCCGCTGCGCCCATCGGCAGAGTGCCGGCGAAATGGGCATCGATGCCAGGCTCTGCCAGCGATGCGCCCGGGAGCTGTATCAGTCCCAACCGTTTCCATTCACGGCGGAGCGTTTTTTTCAAAGTCTCGGCGTGAATATCAAAGCCTTCCGCGAAGCCGCCGCGGACGGTCAGACCCTTTCCTGCCGTTTCATCACGACGGATGTAGCTGTGGCTTTGATCGCCGGGATAATAGATCGTTGCGACGAGGAGACTGCCGCCGATAAGCTCGAACGCCGCGCGCCCGGCCTTTCGACCGAGCGGCATCCTGTTGACGAAGCTCTGCGCCGGCAGAGTACCAACTTCATAGATCGCTCCCGTCACATAATCGGATGCGCCGCTGCCGTAGCGCAGAGATAACCCAAGTTGCGCAAGGCTGTGCGTCGGCGTCGGGGAACGCAACAGCCTTGTGGGGCAGAGCAGGGGAACGGCCAGCGTGGGGCTGTTCAACAGACGCAGCCCTTGCTCGCCAAACGGCAAGAGATCGGCCAGCAGAGCGGCCGTTCCAAGAACCCCTGCGGCAAGAATTATCCTCGGCGCGGAAAATGACGATCCGTCTGCCGTTCCGACTGTCCAGCCCGAGCTGCGTGTCAGCGACATCGCCTGCATGTTGTCGAGCAAACGAAAATGCGGAGACTTTCGCAACAGAAGCAGATCCTGCCTGCTGTTATAAATCGCGCCGCTCGGGCAGCCATAGAGACAGTCGCCGCGCAGGTCGCATGCCGCCCGCCCGGACCTCGCCTCCGAAAGTATGGCATTGACGGCGGGAAAAAGCCGAAATGATGCATCAGCCGGCTTTGCGGCCTGATGCCGATGGAGAACATGGGCTGCTGTCGCTCCAAGCGGCAGGACGGGCTCGCCGTGAGCGCCTGTCGTAACATCCGTATTTCTGCTGATGCCGATGCGCTTCGCCACATGCTCGTAGGATCTCTGCAGGGAGGCGATGTCTATTGGCCAAGCCGTGATGTCCTCGGCATCGAGATAGCTGATCTGCGCTCCCCAGATGTTGGAGAGACCGCCGCGGGCAAGGCTGCCGATTGGGATGAAACCGTCGCCAGTTATGCCGGATTGGCGTCGAAAAGGTTCGAGAATTCCGCGTGCCGCAGGGGTTTGCAATTTTGGCGAACTTCCGTCGTCCGTTCGCAGCGATTCCAGTTTGCTTCCCAGGACGCGGACGCTGCGGTTTTCCTCCTGCGAACCGGCATCATCCCCGCCATCCAGCATCAGAACGCGGCGTCCGGCCGCTATCAGGGGAAACGCGGCGGAAACACCTGCAGGTCCACTGCCGATGATGATGAAGTCGGCGTCCGGCCCATTCATCGATATCTCCCGGCTAAAAACGCGCGGAGCGGAAGGAGCAGGACATCACTGGAAATCGCCAGTATCGCGCCAAAAAATCCGGCCTTTTTGCCCAGGCGCCTTTCCGGTTCGCTCGCGAGGTCGGCCAAATAAAGGGCCTGCGCGAGGCGATGCCGTGTTCGATTGGCCGGCGGTTCAAAGAGGGCCAGCAATCCAGGATGCAGGATCATTGCCGGGGAGAGGCCAAGCGGCGACAATCCCTCACGCCGCAGCCCTTCGCAAAGTCGCTGCAGCTGTATTTCCGTGGGTGCGTCGCCTAGATATCGCAGCAGGGCCCGTGCCTCACGTCGCGATTGGTCCTCGTGTGTCTGGCCGAATTCCCCGGCAAGCACCATCGCCGGGTCAGACAGCTTCAACTTCAAGAGCCTGAGGCTCTCGCTACTCTCCATCGGTGCGGCGCCCGCGAGCCCCAGGACGCGCTCCGGATCGACCGTCGGGATCAATGGCACAAGCTTCGTCATGCGGCAGGCAAGCAGGGCGGCGGCGACGGGGATCGGTATGAAATGCAGGTTCCCTTTGCCTTGGCTGCGGCGCAGGATTCGAAGCCAGGCAGCAAAGCTTATGGGCTTCTCCTGCGCGAGCACGAATGTTTGCGGCGGCTGGCTTTCGTCTGTCGCCAGCGCCAACAGGCCCGCGGCCACTTCGTCGAGATGAATCGGCTGAACGTGTCGGCCAAGCCCTATCATCGGCAGAAGCGGACTTAAGGCGGACAATTTCGCCATTAGACCGTACATCGCTGTGCGCGACCCGCCGTAAACAAGCCCTATCCGCGCGATCCGAACGATCGGCGCCGCGGAGCTGGCGGCCAACTGCTGTTCGATCCTGAACTTGGTGCGGCCGTAGACGTTAAACGCTTCCTGCCTGGACGAGGTGGATGAGGCAAAGACGAAACGCGGCACTCCGGCTGCCTTTGCCGCTTCCGCCAATTTCACGGTGCCTGAGATATTGATGTTGTTTTCCTCGGCCGTCTCCGGCCCGGTGGCCCAGGAATGGGCGAGATGAACGACGGCAGCAGCCCCTTCCAGATCGGACGCGGCGGGCTCGTCACCTATGCGCCATTTTGCTTCGGAGCGCCGGCCGAGCTCGACCACGTCGAAGCCGCGCTCACGCGCCATGACTGCAAGTCTTGCGCCGATATAGCCGGTCGATCCGGTGATGATGAGACGTGGTGCCATTCCCACTCTCTACTGCGCAAAGGCGATGCGCGCGCCGCTCCAGTCAAAACGAAACTCGATTTCCTTGAGCTGCGACAGCGCTTGCCGGACTTTTTCCTGACGGTCTTTCGGGCAATAAAGAACGAGGAATCCCCCTCCGCCCGCACCCGCGAGCTTGCCACCGATAGCGCCGGCAGCGCGCGCTGCCTCGTAAAACTCGTCGATCGCGTTGTTGGTAATCTTCGACGTCAGCGATCTTTTCATCATCCATCCGCGGTGCAGCGCTTCGCCGAACGCACTGAGATCTCCAGCCATCAGGATGTCGCGCATTTCGTAACTCAACTGCACCATGCGCTCGACGGTCCGGAATTTCTCTTCGTCCGCCTCCATGGCTTGCACCTGTGTCGACAGCACCGAGCGCGTGTCGCGCTGGCTTCCTGTGAAAAACAACAGGATGTTGCTCTCGAGTTCCGCCATCTTTTCGGAGCCGAGGACGACGGGCTGAACGTTGACGCCGCCATTGGAATTGAATTCGATGAAATTCAGGCCACCATGGGCGGCTGCGTACTGGTCCTGTTTGCCGATCGGCTCCTTCAGGATGTCGATCTCGAGCTTGCAGGCTTCTTCTGCCAACTGATCCTTGGAGGCGAAGCGCGACCTGTGGGCATAGAGCGCGTTGATCAGTGCCACGGAAAAGGAGCTGGATGATCCGAGGCCAGTCCCGGAGGGAATATCGGCGACGGAGGCGACTTCGATGCCCGGTTCGACCCGATGCATGCGCAAGGCCTCGCGCAGCAGCGGATGCGCGATCTCCTCAAGGGTGTCGGCAAGCTCGGTGCGAGTATATTTGAGATGGTATTTGTTCTCATTGAAATAGTTGTGCACGATAACGAAGCTGTACTTGGCTATCGCGCAGGACAATACCGCGCCCGCCTGGCGACGGTAATAGGACGCTATATCCGAGCCGCCGCCGGCAAAACTTACCCGAAAAGGTGCGGATGAAACGATCAAAGAATTGTCTCCTCGAGATTGATGACAATATCGACCGATGTGCGCTGCAGATCGATCCTCGGCCACTCTTCCTGAATTCGCGACTGCCAGAGCCCCTCGGCGGCAACGGGCGTGAGGCCTTTCCAGGCGTAGAATGTGTGAAAGCGGTTCAGCAGCGTCTGCTGCGACGCTTCGACGAAGACGGCCATATCGACCTCTTCGCGGATCGACGCATGCCCGGCAAAGATGCCGTCCAGGAGGATCACCTCGGCATCTCGCGCGTCATAGGTGGTGGTATCCCTAGGCTGGCCACGGCTTGCCGCGTCATAGCCGGGCGCTTCGACCTGTCCGGATCGGCGCAGCATACTGACGATCTCGGGGTAGAGCTCTACCCTGCTGCGCTCTTCCGCGCTCATATCGGGGCTGCGATGTTCGAGCGGCAGTATCCAGCGGTCGAGTTCCAGCCGCAGCACCTTGCGCCCTGCTTCCGAGAGCATGCGTTGAACGGCATGCGCAAACGTAGTTTTCCCGGACCGGGAACGGCCACATATGCTTACGATCAGAGGACCCGCCGTATCTGCAAGCCGTTCATCGATCGCTCTGGATAAAGCTTGGCCGATATCTTGGTAGCCGCACTGGAAGCGAACGGCGTCATAGACCGTGTCGAAGATGAGATCGGCTTGCGGAATCGCCGTTTCGGCGGTGGGATAGCTCTTCTTGTCCCGCACCCCATAACCAGTCCGGACGCCATAGGCCCAGATGCCCGCCTTGCGGCCCGCACCTATGTCGCGCAAGCTGTCGCCGATGATGACTGATTTCGATTTTTCGATAGGCAGTTCGGACATGGCTTGACGGATCATCAGGTCTCCTGGCTTCCGGCAAGCACAATCGATCTTGAGCGCGGCGACTTCATTGGGAAATCCTTTGTCCGGATGATGCGGACAAAAATAGATGCGGTCCAGGACGCCGCCATCTTCGGCGAGCTCGGCCTCGAGGCGACCGAGGACGTGATCGAGACCGGTTTCATCCAGCAGGCCTTTGGCGACCTGCGGCCTGTTGGTTACGGCAACCGTAAGGAAGCCCGCCTCACGGGCGAGCCGCACTGCTTCGCCGGCGCGGCCGACCAGCTTCACCTGGTCTGGATGTATGACTCCATGGCCGCCGACGTCTTCATTGAGCACGCCGTCGCAATCGAAAAACACTGCAGGTCTTCGAACCGACAGATGGACGGCATGAACCCGGTCATGCCGAATATCCTCGGCCGCGGCGGCATGTCGGCTCGGAGATCCGGTATCCTTCATATATTCGGGCGTATCATAAATTGCGACCGGTATGGATCGCTCGAGGAGACCGGGGATCACATCGTGGATCATGTCGGCCGGCTGCCCCGGCAGGAGAGTCTCGAAGAACTGGCCGCAAGCCACGTATAAACCGGCTGGCACGAGATTGCGCCAATCCGCATCACGCGGCACTTTGCGAGGCAACAGGCGCTGGAGATAGCCGTTCTTCTGAACAACGATATCGGATGTGCGGGGATGATCGTTGGGATGAGCGATGATCGTCAGGGCGGCGGGAAATTGCCGACGATGACGCGCAAGTGCCGACAGATCGATATCAAAAAGCATGTCACCGTATACGATAAGGACGTCATCGGCGATCGTCTCCAAAGTCGTCAAGCAACCGGCCGTACCGAGTGGGGATTTCTCAACGAAGACGTCGATCGTAATGCCTAGTCTTTCAGCTTCCGGACTAAGGGCAGGCTCGAGCTGGCTGCCGAGATGTCCGCCAAGCACACGCACATGCCGAACACCTTCGCGAGCGAGGACACGAATCTGCCTGACAATGATCGGCACGCCGTCGAGGGGCAGAAGAGCCTTCGGGATGACATCACCCGTCATGCTGCGCGCGCGTGTTCCCAGGCCCCCGGCAATGATGATTGCCTCGCGGATGGCGTTTTCAGAACCCATTCGCAAGGATCCGCTCGACGGCGAGTTCCACAGCCTCGGTCGACTTTCGCTTCGGCGTCCAGCCCAGAGCGACAAGTCGGCTTATGTCGTAGCTGAAGCGCGGCACATCGCCCAGCCAGCCGCGGTCTTCGCTTCCATATTCGATAGCGGCTCCGGATGCGACCTTCGAGACCACGATCTCGGCGATATCACGGACGGATGTTTCGCCGATGCCGCTGGCATGAAACACCTCATAGACGCCGGGTGCCTTGTCCCAGGCAAGGAGGATCGCGTCCACCAGGTCGCCGACATAGAGATAAGGTTTCGTCTGCATCCCGTTGCCGAGCACCTGAAGTCTCGTCGGATCAGCCTTCAACCTGTTGATGAAGTCGTAGATAGCCCCGTGCGTTGAGCGTTCCCCAACCACATTCGGAAAGCGCAGCACGAGCGTCTTGATGCCGAATGACAGCGCATAGACGGACAAATAGGCTTCGGCGGCAAGCTTGCTGGCGCCATAGAGAGAAATCGGCCGCAGCGGGCCGTGATTCTCATGGATGTTTCCTTCGGCTTCACCGAATACGGCGGAGGTGCTGGCGAAAAAAAGCCTGCCGATCTCATGCTTGCGCATAATGGCGAGCAGCGTCGTCGTCGTCAGCTGGTTCAGCTGGAGGTCGAGCTCTGCATTGGCATTGCCTGCGGCAATATCGGAATTGGCGGCGAGATGGAAAATAGCGTCGGGACGGTCCGCCCCGATGAGCCGATCCATACCTTCCCGATCGAGCATGTCCAGCTCATGGAAGCGAAAATCCGATCGCTCCAGCAGATGATCGATGTTGCGCATGCGGCCAAGATGAAGATTGTCGATCACGGTTACCCGATAACCCGAATCCAAGAGACGATCGCAGAGATGGCTGCCGATAAAACCGGCCCCTCCTGTTACCAAGGCATGCATGTCGGCAGCTCCATATGATCTGTAAAGGCTCTTCAGAGCGCTTTGATCTTTCCCGAATGAGGACGCGATAGGACGAATACACCACCGGCCAAGCCGACCACAAGCTGCAAGAGGCCGAAAACCACTGACAGCGTGGCGGCGTCCGTCGTGCCGATGCCAAACACGGCAAGTGAAATGATCATGCCGCCTTCCCGCAGGCCCCATCCTCCGACGGAGATGGGGACCATGGCGATCAATAGGACTGGCGGGAAAGCGGCTGCGGCCTGGCCCCAATCGAGCGGGAGATCAAGACCGAGAACGAGGATTTCAAGCGAGATGACACTCAATCCGTGAATGACGAGGGTCAACAGAAATATCCCGAGCATTCTTCGGTGGTTGAGAAAAGCCCCGAGCGCATCGTTCAGCGCGTGGAGCTTTGCCGGAAGAACCCGGACGAAGAATTGCCGACGCCAGCTGAATACCAGGGCCGATGCCACTGTTCCCGCGACGCCAAGGGCCGTGAGTTCGAACAGATAGGGGATTGGGAAGTCCTGCCCGTAAAAGCCGCGCATGATGACCAGTCCGATCAGCGCAACGACCGCCAGCCCAAAAAGAGTGAGGATACGGTCGATGACGACGCCCAGCGTCGCTTCCTTTATTGTCAGGCCATATTTGATGGCGCCGAATATGCGGGCGGCATCGCCCGGAATGGGACTTGGCAGAGCCTGATTGTAAAAGAGGCTTTCCATGAAGAGCTTCATGGCGCCGGTCATTTTCAGCCTTTGACCTATCATTTCCGACAGAAGGCACCACCGCCAAGCTGAAAGCAGGGCCTGCAAGAGAAGAAGGAAGATGTTGACCCAGATGGTCGTCGCCGACAAGGTTCGGACCGCAGCCCACCCTTCTGCGAAATCGACCCTGCGCGCGATCCATATGACAAGGCCAAGCGCGACAGCCACTTTCAGAACCGGTATGGCGACACGAAGCAAAGCGCGGGGGGACGGAGTAGTCACGATGCCCGATCCGCGTCAAAACGGTAGAGCTTCCAGCCGAACCGATCCGTCAATATCACGGAGGAGCGGGGCATCATGCGGGCTATGACGCTGTTGGCCAACATGATTTTGTCTTCTCCAATGCGTTCGGCGAGGAACGCGCTACCGGCATCGGGGGGAACGATGAAGTAGGCTATATGATTGTCCTTGATGAACGCATCGATATCCGAACCCGGTTTAGGCAGCACGTAGCGCGGCAATTGCCAGCCGCCGTCACGGCCGTCGTTGTAGGCGGTGGACAATAGCGTATTAGCGGTATCGAAAGGCTGAAAAACGGTCCGCAGGTCGTGCTCGGCGATATAGCGATACATGAAATAAGCTTCGCGGTGGCTCTCCATATATTTGTCGACGCTTATCATCCCAAGCACGACGTCGAGTTCTTTCGCCTTGACGGGATCAATGTCGCCGCCCACTCGATGCCAGTGGGAAATCCAGAGGCCCCCGGCCAGCAAGCTGATGACCACCGGGCTGGCGACCATGCATGCTGGCGAAGAGACAATTTTCGCAAGTGGGGCTATCTGCGGCAGGACTCGCCGGTCGAGCCATTTATCCAGCCGTTCGCGAACCAGGGAGGCGCCGATAAACCCGGTCGAAAAGAAAAGCAGATAGGCTGGCGTCGCCCACCGTATGTGATTGAACATGACGGTGTACCATATAACAAACATGGCAGCGACAATCGCTGCCAGAAATGCAATGCGCCGGAAAGCCACTGCCAGACCGGCCAGTATCAAAGCAAGAGCGACGAAAGTATTCGGCTTGCGAGCGAGAAACCAGTCGTAAAGAATATAGAGGAAGTCGTGCCAACCCTGCAGAGTTGCAAGGTTCGTCACGAAATGTCGGTTGGCAGGATCGAAAGCCCGGCCCAATTCGAGCGTGTAGTCCGCCATCCAAGCGTCGGTGAGGCCCGGATGACCGAACAGGAAGGGATAGATCGGATTGCCGAGGACGATCAGGTTTTTCGCGTACCAATAGCCCGCGACGACGAGAAATGCGCAGAGGCATGACAGGAAGAGCGGCAGCGATACTCTTCCCTTGAGAAGAGCCGGCATCAATGCCAGCCCTATAAGGCCAACCATTTGCAGTTCCGTATACTTTCCTCCGACCGCTCCTCCTAAGACGAGCGCACAATGAAAAAGCTCCGCCGGACGTCGGGTTTCCAAATAGCGCCACAGAAAAAGTACGGCTGCGACTGAGAAACACGACCGGGCCAGATCCGTCATCGGTTCGCCGACACTCGCCCTGAAGAAGGGGATGCTGAGGATCAGGGCTGCCACCAGGAAAAAACCGCATGCCCGCCAACGACTGGCGCAGCTTGAAAGCAGGAACAGAAATCCGAAGAAAATTGCGATATTCATGGTCGCCGCGCCGGTCCAGTGACCGCTGACCATCATGACGAGCGCAAACAACAGATTGAAGAAGAGTGGAATATTGCCGTAGAAGGGATGGTCGATCTGTGGCGACACAAAGCCGGCGTGCTCGATGATGCTGTTCGCGAGCGGGACGTGGAAAACCCATACGTCGGCAATGCCCGGCGGAAATAGGGCCAGAACGCTCCACACATAGCAAAGTACAATGCATGTGAGTGCCGCAAGCACCGGAAACGGGTTTCCGATTTTCGCTTCAGCGGCGATTTTACGAAACAGCGAACCCACGTCGCAAAGAACGGCAACGAGATCGCGCCGGCGCCAGATCATCGAAGCGGCCACGATAGGAAGAACGATTTCCCATCGCAGCCCATGAAATGCGCCAAGGACGGTAGCTGCACCGCCTGATATCGCCAGAGCCGGCAAAATACCGCTGAATAGGAAATCGATACCATCTCGAAATGGCTGATCGCAACGTCGGTTGAGCCAAGCAACGAGGCTCCTGTCGATTACGAGGCCCCATAATATTATGGAGAGAACCGTGCACCAGCCTACGATCATTATCGCCCTTTCGTGGCTCCTATCCCGCGAGAGGCGGCGCAGGCTTCTTGATTGGCAGCATGACCCCAAGCGCTCGTATCATGAGTCCTGAAATAAAGATCTGAAACGCTGTTGTGATAAGCCAGAGCCCGAAGACGGCCCAGTTCGTTTCGACGCCAATCTCAGGCAGCATGTATCCGCTCCCGACATAGGAATCGAAGAGCGGAAACGCCAGCAAAACGCCTGCAAGAACGGCCACGACCGTTCCCCAAATCGTTGCGTTATAAGGCAGGAGGCGCTCGAAACGAGGCTGCACGCGTCCCGAATAATCGAAGATAACCCGACCGATCGCAGCCGAAACCAGCATTGATTGACCAAGCACGGCCAGGGCCATGGCAAAAAGCATGGCATTAGACGAGAACCGCACCCCGGCAATAGACATGGGTCCAGCGAGCAACGGCAGCATGATGATCAAGCCGAGGGCCAGAAGCAGGAAGCCCGGCCAGATGAGAAAGAAATCAAACCCGTAGACGAACATCGCCTGAAGATTACGCCAGCCTGCGCGCCATGGCTCCATCCAACCCCGCCGCTTCATGTGGCTGAGCCGTCCATCCGGATCTTTTAGGAAGTGGATCG
The DNA here is from genome assembly GCF_025847085.2 of Rhizobium sp. BT-226. NCBI lineage: Bacteria > Pseudomonadati > Pseudomonadota > Alphaproteobacteria > Hyphomicrobiales > Rhizobiaceae > Rhizobium > Rhizobium sp. BT-226. The sequence goes on from NZ_JAOYTI010000007.1 coordinate 54,309, forward strand.
GCACTTCGGTAGTCGGAAGCTCCATATGCACGGACTTTAGCACCATTTCCGATGCATATTCCCACCCTTGCGACCGAAGATCCATGCGCAGCAATGCATCGACACTGATGCCCCGCATGCCGCAATGGATGTCGGAAAAGCGGCTGGCGAACATCCGATTGAGAATCCACGTCGTCAGTGGCGTTCCGAAATAGCGATGCAGGGGCGGCATCGCATTGTCTTCGATCGAGCCCTTGAACCGTGAGCCCATCACGAAATCATAGCCGTTCCGGAAGGCCTCGATAAACGGCGCAATCTGGCGAAAATCATAGGTGCAGTCCGCATCGCCCATGATGATGAACTTGCCGCGGACGAATGGAATGGCATCGATATAAGCTCTGCCCAAACCGCGCTTTGGCGTCCGCAACACGCGGGCCCCCCTGTCGCGCGCGATTTCGGGTGTGCGATCGGTCGAACTGTCGACGATGAGGATCTCCACGGCCGCACCGCTTGCCGCGATACCCTCGCGGCACCAGTCGACGAAGGTTCCGATCGTCAATTCCTCGTTAAGAGACGGGACGAGGATCGTCACTTCAGGGTTGGCGACATCATCGTCAGGCGTAAGGAGCGACAATTCCGGATCGTGAATGCTGGGGAAATTCATGCGCGTGAAACGGCTCGTTAGGAGAGAGTGGGCGGGACAAGTCCGCAGGAAAAATCCAATACGGCATGGCAAATCGCCAGATGTGCGATCTCCACATAGCCATATTGATCGGAAGCCACATAAAAGTTCAGGTCACCGAGATCACGCAGCGGATTCCCCGGCGCGAATCCGCTCAAAGTCATGACGGCGCAGCCTTTTTCCCGGGCCGTACGGACGGCCTTGGTAATGCTTTCTGATCTCCCCGAACTGCTGATTGCCACCAGCAGGTCACCTTCGTTCGCGTGCATGGCGATTTGCGTCGAGAACACGTTCTCATATCCAAGATCGTTTGAGAGGCATGTCAGCGTCGCGCCGTCGTTCATCGCCATGGCGCGCAGCCCACCGTTTTTGGCATAGTCCGTCGCCATGTGGCTGGCGATTGCCGCGCTGCCGCCGTTGCCAATGAACATAATCTTCCGTCCGGCATCGTGCGTGGCGCGAGCCAGCTGCATGGACTCGGTCACCGCTGCTGCATAATCCAGGCTCTCTCCCGCTGACCGCGTAGCGGTTGTATTCACAAGAACATGGCGGAGAAATGTGAAGTAGCGATCCAGGTCGCCGGCTGTTACGCCAAGCCCTGAGGATCTGGTGTCGTTCTGTGACATGCTTGTTCAGTCCCTGCGCCTTGGAAATTGGGGCGTCCTTAAAGATTAAATGGGGCGAAGGCAAGTTGCTGGCCCGCTCTTTTGAGGGTTGCCGGCGGGTGTCGCGGCTTTGCAACTAAAGGTCTTCCGAACCGTGAGGCTCGGGGGCACGCCGCTCGCTTGAGCATCGGCGCTCATTCTTCGCTGGAAGTGAGCCACGCGCGAGCAAGGCAGGTGAAGGCAAAGTCCCCACCGCTCTAACCTTGAATGTAAGGAAAAATTCCATTACTTTTGTATTGGTATGAGATAGGAGATTTTTCCATGCCTTCCCTTGCCGTCACAATGAAAGGGCAAATCACGCTGAGACGGGATTTGCTGACCCACCTTGGGGTCAAACCCGGGGAGCGGATCGAATTCGACAAGCTCCCCGGAGGCGAACTGCGGGTCAAGGCTGCTCGTCCAACGGGGACGATCGACGATTTTATCGGTCGGCATGCCGGCAAGACGAAGAAGCCGTTGACCATCGAAGAGATGAACGAAATCGCAGCTTCGGGCTGGGCCGGCGAGGAATGAAAGTCACAGTCGATACCAACATTCTTGCTCGGGCAGTCCTGCAGGATGATGCCGAGCAGGGAAGGGCAGCGGCAAAGCTCCTCAGGCAAGCATCGCTGATCGCGGTTTCCCTGCCGAGCTTATGTGAACTGGTCTGGATATTGCGTCGAGGAGCCAGGCTGTCAAAGGAAGATGTTTCACAGACGATCCACGACCTGCTCAACGCGGGCAATGTGGCGATGAACCGCCCTGCGGTCGAAGCAGGACTGGCCATGCTGGAGGCGGGCGGGGATTTCGCGGATGGTGTGATTGCCCATGAAGGAGCATGGCTTGGCGGCGAGAGCTTCGTATCTTTCGACAGGCAGGCGGTGGAACTGCTAATCCGCCAAGGCCAATCCGCGCATCTTCTCGCCTGAAATTCCGCCGGCTCATGAGCGAGACGGCGCGGACGTTAGCTTCAGAACCGATGTTCCGCTCCTTCGACCGGATTTGCCCAGACCGTCATTCCGGGCGCATACGGCGTCTCGCCTTCGGCGCGCACCACCATCTCGCCGAGTTCGGGAACATCGAGGTAGAGGATCGCGTCGGCGCCAAGCCGCTCGAGATGCCGGATCCTGCCCTGCCACTGTCCGGCGCCTTCCGAAAGCCTGATATGTTCCGGGCGGATGCCGTAGGTCGTGCAGTTCAATCGCCGTGCGGTCTCTCCGCCATAGAGGTTCATCTTCGGGCTGCCGATGAAGCCGGCGACGAATGGTGTTGCGGGATTGCGGTAGAGTTCCATCGGGCTGCCGATCTGTTCCACCACCCCGCCATTCAGGACGACGATCTTGTCCGCCATCGTCATGGCTTCGACCTGGTCGTGGGTGACATAGATCATCGTCGATTTCAGGCGGGCGTGCAGATCTGATATCTCGAGGCGCATCTGGGCTCTGAGCGAAGCGTCGAGATTGGAGAGCGGCTCGTCGAACAGGAAGACCTTGGGATCGCGGATGATCGCCCGGCCGATGGCAACGCGCTGCCTCTGGCCACCGGAGAGTGCTTTCGGCTTTCTCTCCAGCAGCTGGGTGAGCTGCAGCGTTTCCGCTGTCGCCGCCACCTTAGCGGCGATTTCCGCCTTCGGGCGGCGGGCGAGCGAAAGGCCGAAGCCGATGTTCTCGGCGACGGTCATGTGCGGATAGAGCGCATAGCTCTGGAACACCATGGCAATGCCGCGCTCGGAGGGCTCGGCATAGGTCACATCCTTGCCGCCGATGGTCAGCGTGCCCGAGGTCGTTTCTTCCAGGCCGGCGATGATGCGCAGCAGCGTCGACTTTCCGCATCCGGACGGGCCAACGAAAACGACGAACTCGCCGGAGACAACCTCCAGATCGATCCCTTTGATGACTTCGAGGGCGCCAAAGCTCTTGCGAACCTGTTTGAGAGTGAGCTCAGCCATTTTGCTACCCCTTTACGCCGCCAGCCGTCATGCCCGCGACAATCTGCCGGTTGAAGAAGATGAAGACGATCAGCGGCGGGATCGTCACGAGGAGGATGTTCATGAAGAGGAGATTGTATTGGCTCGAATACATGCTCTGGAAATTATAGAGCGTCAGCTGCACGGTCACGTTCTCCCGGCCAGGAAGGTAATAGAGCGGATTGGTGAAGTCGTTGAAGATCGCGATCGACTGCACGACGATATTGGTCACGGTCACCGGTTTCAGAAGCGGCAGGATCACCCGGAAGAAGATCTGCCGGGGCTTGGCGCCGTCGATCAGCGCTGCCTCATCGAGATCGCGCGGTATGGTCGAGATGAACGACCTATAGAGCAATATCGAAAAGGAGAGATTATAGGCGACCTGGATCAGGATCATCCCGGTCATGGTCTTGAAGAGCCCGATCTCCTGCAAGAGGCCGATGGTGGGCACGACGGCCGGCGGCATCATCAGGCCCATGAAAAGCGCAATGGAGGCCACCCTGTTCCAGATGGTCTTGCGGCGCTGCATGACATATCCGACCATCGCCGACAGCAGTATGAGGATCGTGACAGAGATGACGGTGATCACGGTGGAGTTGAAATAGGCGAGCACGAGCTGATAGTCGCGCGCCTTGAAGACGGCCACCAGATTATCCCAGAGCAGCCAATGCTCGGGCAATTCGAAATCCAGGCGAGACGCTTCGGATTTCGATTTGACTGCCTGGAGAGCGACGAAAACGAACGGCATCACGAAGATGACGGCCGCCACTGCAAGCGCTATCGCGCCCGTCACATAAGGGCGGCTGCTTCTCATTCTTCGACCCCGCGCCGGTTGAACCAAAGGGTGAATGGCAGGATGATCACGGCGATCAGCGCAAACAGGATGACGTTGCCGGCCGTCGACAGGCCGTAGAAACCGGCCTGGTACTGTTTGTAGATGACCGATGCGATCACATCGGAGGAGAAACCAGGCCCGCCGCGGGTCATTGCCCATATCAGGTCGAATGACCGAAGCCCGCCGATCAGCGACAACGTCACGACGATGACGGTGGCGGGACGCACGAGCGGCAGGGTGATCCGGAAAAATTGCTGAAGGCGCGTGGCGCCGTCAATTCTCGACGCCTCATAATAATCGGGGCTGATGGCGGCAAGGCCGGCGATGAAGATCAGCGTAGCGAGCCCGACACCCTTCCAGACATCGACCAGGGCCACTGAAAAAAGCGCCAGTGCCGGATTGGTCAGCCATCCAGGTCCCGGAATGCCGAGCGTCTCGAGCGCGACGTTGATGATGCCCTTCGTGGGATGCATCATCACGGCGAAGGTGATGCCGATGCCGATTGTCGACACCAGGACGGGGAAGAAGACCAGCGTTCGCAGGAAACCACGGGCAAAAATATTACTGGTCAGAAGCACGGCCAGCAACAGCCCGCAGACCGTCTTCAGGCCGGATGTCGTCACAGCGTAGATCAGCGTGTTGACGAGCCCCTGGATCAGGAACGGTTCCGAAAAGAACTGCTGGAAGTTCTCAAGCCCGATGAATTCGGCGGTCGACAGATCCCAGCGCGTCAGGCTGAACCAGAGAGATGAAATCGTCGGAACCAGAAACAGCACGCCGTAGATGATTGCGGCCGGAATGAAAAACCACAGTGGGTAGGGCGATTTTCGCGAGCGGGGGGGTGTCTCGATCATGACTACCTCTTCGATCGGGTGGAACCTCGCTCCTTCGGGAGCGAGGTTGCCCGCAATTCAAAGTGTTACAGCCTCCTTTGCGCGTCTGAAAGGACGCGCGGCGCTGTAGCCCGAAGGATCGCTACCAGTTCGGCAGGCCGAGCTGCTTGGCCTGCTTGCGCACGTCGTCGTCATAGAGCTTTGCCGCGTCGGCCGGCTGGCGAATGCCGGAGCCGACTTCGACGGTAATCTGCTCGAGGGACGGTCCCTTGATCGGCGAAACGAATTCCAGTGCCGGTGTCGTCATGCCTTTGGTTTCGAAATAGGGGAGCATGTCCTTGACCACAGGCGGCACGTCGGCCGGCAGGTCGCAGCCATCGACGAGCGAAGGTCCCTGAACGGTGTTGATTTCCATCATGATCTTGCAGCCCTCGACGCTTCCGGCAAAATCCACGAATTTCTTCGCTTCTTCGATATGCGCGCTGGCGGCGGGAATATAGAGGGCCGGCGGCATCCAGACGGTCAGGCCGTTGGTTGCGGCGTCGTCGCTCGGCTGGGCGAAGAAGCCGACATCGCTAAGGCTTTCGGGATAATTCTGCTTGAGCACGCCGACTGCAAAGGTCAGCATCGGATAATGCGCTGCCTCGCCCGTCGAAACCATTCTCAGGCCATCATCATAACTTGCCGCGCCGAAGTCCTCATTCATCAGACCGGCGTCGTGAACATCCTTCAGCCGTTCGAAGCCTTTCATGGCCGCAGGCGTCTCGGCATATTTCGCCTTGTTGGCGGTGTAGTCGGCGGCGAAGTTCGGCACGGCGGCATGCAGGTTGTAATAGTCAGCCAGAACGAACAGCTGCGAGGTCCAGGTATCGCGGTAGGTCTGCACCACTGCGACCTTGCCCGATGCCTTAACCTTTTCGTTGTTCGCCATGAAGTCCGCCCATGTCTTCGGGACGGTGAGGCCGAGGTCCTGGTAGATTTTCCTATTATAGAGGATTCCGCCCGCCATCGCCGTGCCGAAGGGAACGCCGTAGAGTTTGTCGTCGGCGCGGACGACTGACTTGAAACCGTCGTCCACCTTCGCTTGCGACGAGAGGCCACTCAGATCGACAAGCGTCTGTGTCGGCTTCAGCGCCTGCAGCAGCGAACCGGAATTATAGAGGAACACATCGGGCATTTCACCGGTCGCCAGGCGCGTCTTGACGATGTTGTCGCCTTCGCCGCCACCGGGCCGCTGCTCGATTTCGATCGTTACGTCAGGCGCCTTGGCCTGGTAGCCAGCAACCAGCGCTTCGGCGGCCGCGACTGTGTCCGGGCTGTTGTCGATTAGCAAAGACAGCGTGGTGTCTGCATGCGACGGGCCAGCCGCGACCAATGCCAAAAGCGCGGAGGCGCCCGCAAGAACGAGTTTAATCCGATGTGTCATGACGTTCCTCCTCTGAACGATGTGACGTGTATGCTCCTCAAGAATTGGGTAGGGAAAAGACGAGCCGGTGCGTCCCCGAGGGAAGAATGGCTTCCTCGACGACAGGCTCTCCGTTGAGCGACGGGTTTTGATGCCGTTTTCCGGGCCGGAACCGGCCGATGCAGCCCTCCGGAAGCGTCAGCACGTAGGTGACCTCGTTGCCGGCGCAATGCCAGCCGGCCTCGATGCGTCCCTGGCTGATATCGTGATAAGCCGAAACCGGCGAAAGGGATGGAATCGGCGCGGGATCGACGATCACCTCGATAAATCCCGGCGCGCTCGGGCTTGGCGAAATTCCGGCGACGCTTTCGAACAGCCACTGGCAGACGGCGCCATAGGCATAGTGGTTGTAGCTGTTCATGTCGGGTTCGTAGATGGTGCCGTCGGGCGCCATGGAATCCCAGCGCTCCCAGATCGTCGTCGCTCCCTTCGAGACCTGATAGAGCCAGCCCGGTACATCCTCCTGTAGGAAGACCTTTTCGGCCAGATCGTCCATCCCTAGTTTCGTCAGCGCCGGCAGCAGGGCAGGCGTGCCGATGAAGCCGGTGCCGATTTTGTAGTCGGCATCGATGATCACCTGTCGGAAATGCTGCTGTGCGGCTTGCCTATGCTCGGCCGGTATCAACTCGTGCAGGAAGGCCAGCGCATAGGACGTCTGGTCGTTGTGTGCGAGCCGTCCCGATGGCGTGATGAACTCGTTGGTGAATGCCAGCCGGATTTCGTTGGCGCGCTGTTTCATTCGCTCTTCAAGCGCATGCTCGCCTAGCGTGGCTGCGATCCTTGCCAGAAGGTCGGTCGAGATGAAATGGTAGAGTGTGGCCGCGCAGTCGTCGGCGATCGTCGGGCGAGGCTTCCGGTTGTCGCCGACCGGCTGCAGCCAGTCGCCGAAGGTAAAGCCGCGGTCGCCCCAGCGCGACGGTGGGCGCACCAGCGGACCATCCGAGATCGACCAGACGAAATCGACCCAGCGCACCATCGAATCCAGACATTCCGCCAGGACAGCCCGATCGCCGTAATGGGTGTAGAGAACCCAGGGGATGACGACGATCGCATCGCCCCAGCCGGTCGAGCCGGCATAGCCCGGGAAATTGGCCGGATGCAGACGTGTCGGATCCGGTGAAAAATGCGAGACGGCGCCGTCCTCGCGCTGGTCGGCCATCACGTCGCGCAGATATTTCCTGAGGAAGGATTGGCTGTCGCTCAGCCAGCAGGCGGTTGCGGCAAACACCTGGGCGTCGCCCGTCCAGCCCAAGCGCTCGTCGCGCTGCGGGCAATCGGTCGGCACTTCGACGAAATTGGCGCGCTGCGACCAGATGGTATTCTCGACGAGGCGATTGACCAGCGCATTGCCCGAGGTGAAACCGCCGGCCGGCTCGGGCACCGACGAAATCGGGACGGATGCGATCGCCAGGATCTTCGCGTCGCCCTTGACCGTCACCCTGGCATAGCGGAAGCCGTGGAAGGTGAAATGCGGCGCGTAAGTCTCCTCACCGTCGCCGCGCAGCGTGTAGACTGTATGTGCGGCGGCCGTGCGATAGTTGCGATTGTCGAAGTGACGATCAGGGCCGAGAACTTCCGAATGCTCTACCCGCACTTCGGCGCCGGCAATGCCGCGGACCGTGTATCTGATATAGCCGCCAGCATTTTGGCCGAAATCGTAGACCGTCCTGCCGTCATCGTCGGTCCAGCTTTCCACAGGGGCGAGTGGCCGCAACTCGCGCACCGCAGCAGTTTCATGCGCGACGAGCAATTCCCTGTCGAACGGCAATCTCTCGGTGCCGTGGGTTTCGACGCGGTTTTCCTGCCGGGCATCGTAGACTTCGCCGAAATAGATCCCCGACTTCAGGATCGGCAGAAGACCGCTTCGCCATGTGGTGTCGGTCGAAAGAATGGTGCCATCAGGTCCGATCAGATCGGCGATAGCGCCGATTCTGTCGCCCCAGCAGTTCGGGATCGCTTTAGCGCCCCACATCAATGGCGACCGATACCACCCGTCGGCAAGCCAGATCTCGATCCGGTTCTGGCCCGGCTTGAGCAGATTCGAGACATCATATCGCTGATAGGCAAGGCGATCGTCGTAGTTCGTCCAGCCTGGGGTCAACAGGTCGTCGCCGACGCGAATGCCGTTGATGAAGCAGCGATAGAGGCCAAGGGCGGAGATGAAGAGTTCGACCGGAAGCCCCGCGCCATCATGATCGAAGGTGCTGGAGACGAAGCTTGCGACCGTTCCCTGGCCGCCGTCCGACAGCGGCGCGATCATATCCCCGGACCAGGCGCGCGAAACGAGATTGCCGCTGACGGCTGCCGGCTGAAAGTTCATAAAGTCCTCCCGACAATTTGTAGAACGTTCTCCATATAACGTTCTACATTTTCTTCGGAAGCGCAATAGAAATTTCGTTGCCAGTCTGCCATGGTGGTTCCGCGGGCGCTGTTGACGACTCGCAGCCGCAAGCCAGAGATTTCATGCCCATCGAAGACAAGCAAAAGCCGCAACGAAACGATCGCGTGACGATCCGGACCGTGGCAACCCATGCAGGCGTATCGGTCGCAGCGGTTTCCAAGGTGATGCGCAACGCCTACGGCGTCAGTGACGCGTTGCGCGCAAGGGTGACGGATGCCATCGAGGTGCTCGCATATCGCCCATCGCGGGCAGCCAGGGGGCTGCGCGGTCGAAGCTTCACCATCGGCGTGCTCCTGATCGACATTCGCAATCCCTTCCTTCCTGAGGTGATTGCCGGCGTGAACGGGGTGCTGGCGCCCTCGCATTATCAGGCGATGATCGGCGTCAGCGATGCGCGCGTGCAACTGGAGACGTCGTTGATCGAGTCGATGATCGACTACAAGATGGACGGCCTGATCCTCGTTGCGCCGCGCTTGCCCTCGGAGATCCTCGCAAAGTTCGCAGTCCAGATACCGATCGTCGCGGTCGGTTACCACGATGCCGGCGCGACGGCCTTCGACACCGTCAACACCGACGATCAGCGCGGCGCGGAGATCGCCGTGGAAGCGCTTCTTGCCTGCGGCTATCGCGACATCGAGATGCTCAGCCTTGGCGAGCGCGAGGGACACGCGGTCTCAGTCGTCCGCCAGCGTGAAATCGGGTTTCGCCGGGCGATGCAACGCAGCGGGCTCGGCTCGTCTGCAGTGATCGGAAAAATTCCGATAGCCTCGCCAAAGCGGGAAGAGGCGATACGAAAATTCCTATCGAGGAAGGACAGGCCGCACGCCGTGTTCTGCTGGAGCGATCTCGACGCGATCATCCTTCTGAGCCTGGCCATGGAGATGGGTGTGCGCGTGCCCGAAGACCTCGCCGTCATCGGATACGACAACTCGTCGACCGCGGCACTTGGCCTCGTCAATCTCGCAAGCATCGATCAGTCGGGCAGGGAGCTCGGCCAGGTCGCCACCAGGGCCCTGATTTCCAGAATAGAAGGCCGCACCAGCGCCGAGCATATTCTCCAGATACCGTCGCTGGTCAGCCGCAACAGCCTGATCCGTTCCGGCAATGCCACGGACAAATAATAGCGACGGCGCCGCCTTGTCTCTGTTCTTGCCGTCGTTTTCAGTCGGATCGAAAGGGGCTGCCGCAGGATTGCCGCACGACCAGGCGGCACGGCAATCTGGTGATGCCGGTGGGGACCGGCTCGTCCTTGGAGAGGCTGAGGATTGCCAGGCCGGCGCGATGGCCCAGTTCCTTCAACTCCATGTCGATGGTGGTCAGCGGCGGGCGCGTTTGACGTGCGACGACCTCCCAATTGTCGAAGCCGACCACGGCGACATCCGTGGGAATCTCCACATTAAGGTCGCGTAGCGCATCGATGACGCCACGGGCGATCTCGTCGCTGCCGCAGAAGATGGCGTCGGGTTTTGCGCCGGGCCGGGCAAACACCGTCTGAACGGCCTCGTGACCCCATTCCTCCGACCAGTCGCCGAACATCGCTTCGGCCCCGTCGCCGCAGGCGTCGAGATAGGATTGGGCACGGATGCGAGCGGCCAGATAATCCCGCGGCCCGGTGATGTGGAGGATCCGCGAGCGACCGAGCTCTTTCAGGTGATCGACGGCGAGGCGGGCGCCCTGTTCGTCATCCGGAAAGAAGGTGACGCTGTCAGCCGGCCCCTCCGCAAAGACGTAGACGACGGGTATCGGCAGGCGGGACAGCTGGACCGGCGGCGTGAGGTCGAGGCGCGTCGCGGTGAATATGATGCCGTCGACCTGCCGGTCGAGAAGCGCCTCCAGGTGCAGCTGGGCGAGCCTTGGATCATTGTTCGTGGCGCAGAGGAAGACGGACACGCCGTGATCGACCAGCACCTCCGATACCCCGGCCGCCATCGGCAGCGTCAGTCGCCCATAGGTATCGTTCGTCAGCATGCCGATCGCATGGCTTCGCTTGCTTAGCAACCCACGAGCGAGTGCATTGGGTCGAAATCCGATCTCCTCCGCCACGCGCCGAACCCGCTCGCGCGTCTCGGCGTTCGTCCGACCCGTGCCGTTCAGTGCGTTTGACGCCGTCGAAATGCTGACGCCCGCAGCCTTTGCCACGTCATAAATCGTCCGTCTCCGATCACCCGTATTCTTCAAGATCTGCCTCGTGTTCGATCCCTGATAAAAGCTTTTAGCAGAAAAAAATGAGCTGTTAAAAGGTTTTATCAATCGGACATCAGATTTATGCACACAGACTGTCGACATCAAAAAATTTCTGATCTAACGTTCATTTCGTCCGATGGCCTTGGGCCTGAACGAGAAAAAGGGGAACAAGCATGCTTCGACTGAAAACGACGATCACCGCTCTTGCACTGCTGGCAAGCTCTTCTCTCGCCGGCGCCGAAGAAATCACCCTATGGGTGCGCACGTCGTCCGGCGCCGTCCTTCAGGGATTGGCCGACAAATACAACGCCTCGCACTCCGACAAGGTCAACGTCACCCAGATCACGGCGGAGCAGATGGTGCCGAAGCTGGGTGCGGCGATTGCCGGCAGCGCGGCTCCTGACGGTGCCGTGCTCGACCTGATCTATCTCCCGACCTTTGCTGCCGCGGACGGTCTCGAGGATATCTCCGACTTCGTGAAGGGCCTGCCTTATTCCGCGGCCATGAGCCCGTCCCACATCCGCCTTGCCACCTATGACGGCAAGATCTACGGCGTGCCGGCCCTGCCGGATGCCTCGATCATTGCTTATAACACCGATCTGTTCACCAAGGCCGGCCTTGATCCGAACAAGGCGCCGGCATCGATGGAGGAGATTGCCGCCGACGCCAAGAAGATCGCCGCGCTCGGCAACGAGACCTATGGCTTCTATTTCGTCGCCAATTCGGGGAGCTGGCTGATCTACGACTTCCTGCCGCATCTCTGGGCCGCCAATGCCGATGTGCTGAGCGATGACGGCCGCAGCGCCACGGTCGACACGCCGGCGCTGAGGGAGACCATCGCTGCCTATCGCGATATGTGGAAGACCGGTGCGATCCATCCGACATCGCGTTCCGGCAACGGCAACAATGCCGTCGAAGCCTTCGCCTCGGGCAAGGTCGGTATCCTGATGACCGGCTCTTACATCGTCAATCTGCTGACCAGCAAATATCCCGACGTGAAATTCGCCGTCGCACCGATCCCCGGGCCTAAGGGCGGTGAATCGAGCTTTGCCGGCGGCGATACGCTTTCCCTGATCAAGGGCATCAGCGAAGAGAAGAAGAAAGTCGCGCTCGACTTCGTCAATTTTTACATGCAGCCCGAGCAGCAGGTCTACATCACCCAGGAATCGGGGATGCCGTCGCGTACCGACCTCGCAGCGGAAGCCTATGCGAAGTTCGATCCGCGCAATCTCGTCGCCTACAATATCCTCGCCAAGGCGCGCACGCCCTACACATTTTCGTCCGACGAACTCTTCGTCAGCCGCACCGGACCCTTCCTCAATCTGATCCAGGGCACGATCTTCGGCGACGACGTCGACGCAACGATCGCCAAGACGCAGGCCGACTTCACCCGTATCCTCGAACGCACCAATCCGAACTAAGCCGACGCGTTTCGGCAGGGTATCCGCGGATGCCCTGCCGTCTCTTTCACATCTCGACTTTCAAACGGAAGGAGGAGTTGCGGTGATATCCTCGACACTTCGCAGCAGGAGGCGCGCGGTCGCGGCCGGAGAACCGGAGCCAAAGGGTTGGCTTGGCCTTGCCTTCATCCTGCCGGGCTTGCTGTTCATCGTCGTGCTTTTCCTCGTGCCGCTTGTCATGACGGTCTGGATGAGTTTCTACAACTGGCCGCTTCTTGGCCGGACCAAATTCATCGGCCTCGCCAACTATGCCGAGCTGATCGGCGATACCCAGCTCTGGCATTCCCTGGGTTTCACGCTGCTCTATACGGTGCTCGTCACGGCTGCGATCTTCCTGGTGGCCTTTCCTCTGGCGCTGCTCGTCGACCGGCCGCTGCGCATCGCCGGCTTTTTCCGCACGATCTATTTCATGCCGGTCGTCATCGGCTTCGGGGCGGCCTCGACATTGTGGATGTGGCTGCTCAATCCCGATAGCGGCGTCTTTGCGCAGTTGCTGCGCGGAGCAGGCATCATCGACAGCGCCCCGAGGCCGCTCGAAAGTTTCTGGCCGGCACTCGGCGTCGTCATTCTGATGGTCGTCTGGAAAACAGCGGGCTTCACGATGATCATCCTTCTGACCGGCCTGCAGAGCATATCCAACGACGTCATCGAAGCGGCCAGGATCGACGGAGCCAGCGTCTGGAGCCGGTTTCGGCGCATCACGCTGCCCTTGATGAGGAACTCGGTCGTGCTGGCGCTCGTCCTCAACGTCACCTCGTCGATGCTGGCCTTCGACCAGTTCTTCATCATTACCCAGGGCGGCCCTGAGAACAGCACGATCTCCGCGGTCTTCTCGATCTATCTCGCCTCGTTCTCATCCTACCGTCTCGGTTATGGCTCGGCGATCTCCTTTGCCCTGCTCGTCGTCCTGGTGGCGATCAGCGCGATCCAGTTCGTCCTGCTGCGCCAGCGGCCGGAGGAGGGTTGATGGAACGGCTCAACCACAATCTCGCAGCCAAGCCGGCGAGCGAGCGGCTCGGTTATCTCGCCTTCGTTCTGACGGCATGCGTCTTTGCCGTCTTCTTCGTGATGCCGATCGTCTGGTCCTTCGCCAATTCCTTCAAGCCCGCGGCCGCAGCACTTGCCGACCCGGCAGCGCTTTTCTCGAAAGCCTTCTCGCTTGAAAATTACCGCCGCCTCGAACATGTCGGTGCAGGCTGGTACGTCTATGCCGGCAATTCGGTGCTGATCGCCGCCGGAACGGTGATCCTGACGGTGCTCGTCTCGGTGCCGGCGGGATACGGATTTTCGAAATTCCGTTTTCCCGGTCAGTCGCTGCTCTTCGTGCTGATCATGGCGACGATGATGATCCCGTTCCAGTCGATCCTGACGCCGCTTTTCCTGATCCTGAAGGTCTTCCGGCTGCAGAACAGCCTTTTCGGACTGGTGCTGATCTACGTGACCTTCCAGCTTCCTTTTTCCGTTTTCATGATGCGCAACGCCTTCGATGCGGTGCCGAAGGCGCTGATCGAAGCGGCCCGGATAGACGGTGCATCGCAGGCGACGATCCTGCGCCGGATCATGCTGCCGATCGCGCTTCCCGGTGTCGCCACCGTTGCGATGTTCGCCTTCCTGAATTCCTGGAACGAGTTCCTCGCTGCCCTCATTTTCCTGTCCGACCAGAACAAGTTCACGCTGCCGATCATGCTGGTGAATGTTTCGTCGGGCATCTACGGCATCATCGACTGGGGTGCGCTGCAGGCCGGCATAGCCGTGACCATGGTCCCCTGCATCCTGCTTTTCCTTCTCTTGCAACGATATTACGTGCGCGGCCTGACGGCCGGCGCCGTGAAGTGACAGCGCTCGTTCCGCACAGGAGTCCTCATGACCAGCTCACCTCGTTTTCAACCGGCACGCGCTGCGGGACGGCGGCGATACAGGCCCGCCGATCATTCCAGTGTCGTATTCCATGGCGGTTTCTGGCAGAGCTGGACGGAGACGGTCCGCAACGTCACCATCCCGACGCAGCACAAGCGGTTGGAAGAGGAGGGCTTCCTCGAGGTGCTCGATTTTGACAAGCCGGCCGGGCCGCTGGTGCGCCCAATCCAGCCGAGCGGACTGTCGATGCAGCATTTCTTCGATTCCGATTTCGGCAAATGGATCGAGGCCGCAAGTTACACGCTGAAGGCTCACCCGAATGCGGCGCTCGAAACGAAGATCGATGCTATCGTCGAAAAGCTCGAAAAAGGGCAGATGGCGGATGGCTACCTCAACAGCTGGTTCATTCGCCGCGAGCCGGACAGGCGCTGGACCAATCTGCGCGACCTGCACGAGATGTATTCGATGGGTCACTTGCTGGAAGGGGCCGTGGCCTATTACGAGGCGACGGGAAAGCGTCGGTTCCTCGATGTGATGGTCCGCGCCGTCGACCATATCATCGCCACCTTCGGCGCGGAGCCCGGAAAGCTCAGAGGTTACGACGCCCATGAGGAAATCGAGCTGGCGCTGGTCAAGCTCTATCGCGTGACGCGCGATCCGCGGCACCTGAAGCTTGCGACCTACTTCGTCGACGAACGTGGCCGGATGCCCTCATATTACGACGAAGAGGCCCGCAAACGCGGCGAGAGCCCTGATGATTACGTCTACAAGACGTATGCCTATAGCCAGGCTCATATGCCGGTGCGCGACCAGCACCAGGTCGTCGGCCATGCGGTCCGCGCCATGTACCTGTTTTCTGCGATGGCGGATCTCTCCCATGAAAACGACGATCCGACATTGAAGGAAGCCTGCGACCGGCTTTTCGACAATCTGGTCAGCCGCCAGCTCTACGTGACCGGCGGCCTTGGCCCGTCGGCATCCAATGAAGGGTTCACCCGGGAATTCGACCTGCCGAACGAGACGGCCTATGCCGAGACATGCGCAGCCGTCGCGCTCGGCTTCTGGAGCCATCGCATGGCGCAGGTCGATCTCGACAGCAAGTTCACCGACAGGCTGGAAACGGTGCTCTACAACGGCGCGCTTTCCGGCATCTCGCGCGACGGCGAGCATTATTTCTATGAGAACGTCCTTGAAAGCCACGGGCAGCACCGCCGGTGGAAATGGCACTACTGCCCCTGCTGCCCGACCAACATTGCCCGTTTCATCACGTCACTCGGCCAATATTTCTATTCGACTGATGATCATGAGCTCGCTGTTCATCTCTACGGCACCAATTCGGCTGAGCTGACAGTCGGCAAGAATTTCGTGCGCCTGATCCAGGAGACGCAATATCCCTGGGACGGCGACATCAGCCTGCGGTTCGCCGTCGAGCGGCCAAGCCGGTTTCAGCTTCGTCTTCGCATCCCCGGATGGTGCAGGCAGGCGCAGATCTCGGTTAACGGCGTTGCCGTCGATCTCGATCAATGCGTGACGAAGGGTTATGCGGCAATATCAAGGGAATGGCGCAATGGCGACGAGGTCCGCATCGGCTTCTCGATGCCCGTCGAGCGCATCTACGCGCATCCTGCCGTCTCCGAAGACGGTGGACGCGTCGCGCTGCGGCGCGGGCCTGTCGTCTATTGCATCGAGGAGACGGACCTCGGCGGCGAGCCGCAGCGGCTCCGCCTGCCGGCATCTGAGGAAATTTCCGCACGCTACGATGCCGTGCTTCTCGGCGGAGCGACCGTCCTCGAAGGCTCTGCGCTCGAAGCCGATATATCCGATTGGCAGAATGCGCTCTATCGCACCGCGCCTCCCTCGCTGAAGGAGCGGCCCTTCACGGCGATCCCCTATCACCTCTGGGCCAATCGCGAGCCCGGAGCGATGGCGATCTGGTTGCAGGAGGTCTAGGAGAAAACCATGGCACGGCTGGAACTCAAAAGCATCGTCAAATCCTATGGCATCTACGAGGCCGTGCGCGGCATCAGCCTTGACATCGAAGACAATGAATTCGTCGTTTTCGTGGGCCCGTCGGGATGCGGAAAATCGACGACATTGCGCATGATCGCGGGTCTCGAACACATCACCGGCGGTGAGATCGTGATCGGCGATCAGGTCGTCAACCGGCTTGGCCCGGGCAAACGCGATATCGCCATGGTCTTTCAGAACTATGCGCTCTATCCACACATGACGGTGCGGGAGAATATTTCGTTCTGCCTGGAGCAGCAGAAGCTTGCCAAGAGCGAGATTGACGCGCGTATCATCAGGGCGGCGGAAACCCTGCATATCAGCGAGCTGCTCGGCCGGCGTCCGGGCCAGCTTTCGGGCGGCCAGCGCCAGCGCGTCGCGATGGGACGCGCCATCGTGCGGAACCCGAAAGTCTTTCTCTTCGACGAGCCGCTGTCCAACCTTGATGCCAAGCTTCGCGTGCAGATGCGCACGGAGATCAAGCGGTTGCACCAGCTGTTGCCGACGACCACCGTCTACGTCACGCACGACCAGGTTGAGGCGATGACCATGGCGGATCGTGTCGTGGTGATGAATGGTGGCATCATCGAACAGGCGGGGCCGCCACAGGCACTCTATCATCGGCCCGTCAGCCAGTTCGTCGCCGGCTTCATCGGCTCACCGTCGATGAATTTCCTGTCCGCGACGCTGCTATCACGAGAGAAGGGTCTCGTCGTCAAGCTGACCGACGGCAGCGAGCTTCCAGTGCCGGAGATGCGCGCCGGCGACTATGCCAGCCACGCCGGTAAATCAGTGGTGTTCGGGATCAGGCCGGAATCGATCACCGACCGCCAGACCCGCCCTGGTTATGCCAACATCGAAGCGAAGATCGATCTTGTGGAACCACTCGGACCGGAGACCATGGTCTATTTCGGCATCGGCGAGGCAAGCCTTTGCGCCTGCATCGATCCAGAGAGCGGGCCGAGGCCGTTGTCGACGATGCCGCTCTCGTTCAACATGAACCAGATGCATCTGTTCGATCCGGCGAGCGGCCGGTCGCTGGCCCTTGCCTGAAGAGCAAACACGGAAAGGCCGGCAACCGCGGGGTCGCCGGCCTCGTTGATCAGGCAGCCTGGCGGATCTTCGAGGGACGCGTGGCAGCGGCCTTCTCGACCATCGCGGTGACTTCGGCGCGGCGGGCGCCCGAAAGCGGCAGGCGCGGCATGCGAACGCGTTCGGAGCCGCGGCCCATGATCTGCTCGGCGAGCTTGATCGACTGGACGAGGTCGTGCTCGGCATCGAGGTGCAGAAGCGGCATGAACCAGCGATAGATCTTGCGGGCCTCTTCCCAGTCACCGCGTTCGGCGGCGGCGACGAGCTGCACGGATTCCTGCGGGAAGGCGCTGGTCAGGCCGGAGACCCAGCCCTTGGCGCCGAGCATCAGGCCTTCAAGCGCTACGTCGTCGAGACCCGCGAAGATATCGAAACGATCGCCGAATTCATTGATGAGATCGGTGAAGCGGCGTGGATCCGGCGCACTTTCCTTGACCGCCTTGATGTTCGGCACGTCGGCAAGCACCTTCAGCACATCGGCGCCGATATTGACGCGGTAGGCCGGTGGATTGTTGTAGAGCATGATCGGCAGTGAGGTCGCTTCGGCGACGGTGCGGAAATGTGCAATCAGCTCTTCGGGCTTCGGCACATAAACCATGGCCGGCAGCAGCATCAGCCCGTCGGCGCCGAGCTTTTCGGCGTCGCGAGCATAGGCGACGGCACGGCGCGTGTCGAATTCGGAAACGCCGGTGACCACGGGAACGCGGCCGTTGACGACCTCGACGGCCGCTTTCAGGATCGTGCGCTTCTCCTCGGGGTCCAGCGAATTGTTTTCGCCGCATGTGCCCATGACGATCAGTCCGTTGACCCCGTCGCTCACAAGCGCGTCCTGGACACGCTGGGTCGAGGGCAAGTCAACGGAAAGATCTTCGTTGAACTGCGTCGTTACGGCGGGAAATACGCCCTTCCATCCTGTAGTCATCGATCGAGCCTCGTTGAAACTGGTTGCCTTATATACAAACTGTCGACAAGATTCAATGATGAGATCTTACAAATTTGAACCCCGAAGACCGACATTGCGAGAATCGGCCGAAACGAAATACAAGGCTCTAACGAAAGAGGGGCAGACGGATGCGGAACGACGCGGAAAATGTGCGGGTGCGCGGCTCTGGCACGCAGAGCGTCTATGTGACGCTCAGGCAGGAAATCCTTTCGATGGCGCTGGAACCCGGCAGTCCGCTCGACGAAGTGCGGCTGTCGGAGCGTTTCCGGATGTCGCGGACTCCCATTCGTGAGGCGCTGTTGCGGCTCGCCGCCGACGGGCTCGTCACGACGCTGCCGAACAGGAACACGATCGTCGCGACGATCGATTTCGCAAGCCTGCCCACCTATTTCGAAGCGCTGACGCTGATGTACCGGGTGACGACCCGCGGCGCGGCGCAACGGCGAAACGGCGAGATCATGAAGACCGTCCGCCGGCATCAGAAGGACTTCGCCGAAGCCGTTGCGGCGCGCGATGCCTATGCGATGATCGAGGCTAACCGCGAATTTCACGTCGCGATTGCCGAACTTGCCGGCAATTCCTATTACACGGCCTTCTTCGCCAGGCTGCTCGACGAAGGCCGCCGCATCCTGCGCCTTTACTACTCGACATTCGACGACCGCCTGCCGCGCCAGTATGTCGACGAACATGAGGAGATCATCGCCGCGATTGAGGCCGGTGACGTCGAGCGGGCGGACCGCCTGGCGATCGCCCATGCCGGGCAGATCGTTCGCCAGATCCAGGAATATATCGCCCGCGATCTGGACCGGCCGGTAGCGATCAGCATGTCCTGATGCGACGAGAGCAATGAACCATTCGAGCCTCAGGAGGCGAGGGGGCCGCCCTGTTCCCTGACCAAGGTCATCAGCCTGCGCAGGACAGCCGCCGATTGGCGAACACCGTCGTGCTCGAATTCGTTGGTCACCCATGCCTGCACGTTGGCGACGTGGCGCGCTGTTTCGAGTGAAAGCCCGGCATCCACATACATGTCGTCATGATAGATGACGGCGGCGACCGGCACCTCGTTTGCAGCGAGACGTGCCGGGGCATAGAGCGGCAGGTACCGCTCATGCGTGGCCAGCGCCTCGACACCCGCCCTGAAGGCCCTGAGCGAGCGAATTTCTTCGAACATCCAGGGATACATCATCTCCCCCGTCAACAACAGCGGCCGCCGGTCGCCGGCAAAGGCTGGATGCTCGGCGCGGATGCGTTCGGCCGCCCAGGCAGTCGGCGTCCCGGCCTGGCCATAGATGCTTTCCTGCAGAACGGCGAAGAGCGGATTGTCGTCATAGGAGGTCAGGGACATCACCGACGCGAGGAAGCGATCGGAGAGACGGTCTTCATTGGGACCGGAGAAAGCCTCATCGATCAACCAGTGGATGTTCTCGTAGCCCGGCGCCATACCGAAATCGATGCCGATAGTCTGAAAGCGGCGAACGGAGAGGCGATCGCCATCGGGCAACCGCACCTCATTGGTCTCGATATAGTCGGCAATCCGGCCGATGCGCTCGGCATCCCCGGGGTAGCGGCGGTAATAGGCGGTGTTCTTTTCGGTGACGCGCGGGTAGGTGCGCCGATAGACATCATCGGCCGTCGCCCCAAGGCCGGCAAGGCCGCCGGTGACATAACAGGCGGAAAGTCCCTCCGGCGCCTTCGAGAGATAGGTAAGGGTCAGGAAGCCGCCATAGCTCTGGCCGAGCGTCTGCCAGCGCCCGCCGCCGAAGACGGTTTTCCGCAGATGTTCGCAATCGGCAACGATGCTGTCGGCGCGAAAGAGGGTGAGATAGTCGGCTGCGGCCCTGCCGTCCGCAAAACGCTCCATCGTCGCACTTTCGATCCGGCTGCTGCGCCCGGTGCCGCGCTGGTCGATCAGGATAACGCGGTGCGTCTTCAGGGCTTCGGCAAGCCATGGCGGCCCGCCGTTGCTCGGCCGCGGCGATTTTCCGCCAGGACCGCCTTGAAGGAAAGCCAGCAACGGCAGTGTTTCGCGACGGCGGGCGGGATCGCACACTTCACGTGCGAAAATCCGGATCGTCTCCCCCTCCGGCTTGGACCAATCAAGGGGAACGTCGACCATGTGATCGCGTATCAGGATGCCCGGTATGGTGTATTCCACTGCCATCGCCATAACCTCATTTTTCATGTCGACATATTGCCTACAGCGGCATTAGTGTCGGTTCAAGATCCTGGCTGCAAGGCCAGGGCTTCATCGATCCGGAAGCGCAGGAAAAGCAGGAAAACAACATGTCATGGCAGCACCCCGTACCCCGCATCACTGAGGACGAACGGCAGACCCGCCTCGCCAGGCTTCGGCAAGTGATCGACGCCGAAGGGCTGGTCGGCCTGCTTCTTGGGCCGACCGAAAGCCTGCGTTACTTCACCGGGCTCGTCTGGCATCAGAGCGAAAGGTTCCTCGGCGCGCTCGTCACGCCCACGACCATTTCCTATATCGTTCCGGGGTTCGAGCGCAGCCGTGTCGAAACGCTGCCGCATCTGCCGGGCGAAATCCTGGCCTGGGAAGAGGAGGAGAGCAGCGCCGCTCTCATCGCCCGCCTTGTTGCCCAGGGCGGCAGACTTGGCCTCGACGATGGTTTGCCGCTTTTCTTCTATCATGCATTGGCAGCGGAGATGGGCGTGGCAAGGTTTGCCGATGGCGGGCGGCTGATCCGCGACCTGCGTCGGATCAAATCGGCCGCGGAGATTGCCCTCATTCAGTATGCGATGGACCTGACGCTTGACGTCCACAGGCAAGTGCACGGGCTTTTGAAGCCGGGTATCAAATCATCCGAGGTGGTCAATTTCATTGACCGGCAGCATCGCCAGGCCGGGGCCGATGCCGGCTCGACATTCTGCATCGTCTCCTTCGGCGCCGCGACCTCGCTTCCGCATGGCGCCGACGGCGATCAGGTCCTTGGTCGCGACGACGTCATTCTCATCGATACCGGCTGCCGGATCGACGGTTATCATTCCGATATCACCAGGACCTATATGTTGGAGGGCGGCGAAAGCGCGTTCGAACGGGCCTGGTGGATCGAGCGCGAGGCACAGCAGGCCGTCTTCGACGTAGCCCGGATCGGCGCCGCCTGCGCGAGTCTCGACGATGCGGCCCGCAAGGTGCTTGCCAAACACTCCCTCGGCCCCGACTATCGCCTGCCAGGTTTGCCGCATCGCGCCGGTCATGGCCTCGGGCTCGAGATCCACGAGGAACCCTACATCGTTCGCCGCAACGACACGCCGCTTGCCGCCGGCATGTGTTTTTCCAACGAACCGATGATCGTCTTCCCCGGGAAATTCGGGATCCGGCTCGAAGATCATATGTACATGACCGCCGAGGGACCATGCTGGCTGACCAATCCGGCGGCGGGACCGACCGAGCCATTCTCCTGAGCAGGCCCGATCTCCTGCCCGCTCAGACAGCGTCGGTTTTCAACTACTGTCAGGCTGGACGAGCATGAGGAGATCATCGCCGCGATCAAGGCGCCGAGCAGGCCGACCGGCTGACGAACGCTCACGCCGCGCAGATCGTCCGACAGATACAGGAATATATTGCCCGCGATCTCGACCTGGCCGCTGGCGATCAGCATAGCCTGAAGCGACCGGATTGAAGAGGCGGAGGCTGCCCCGGCCCGCACATTGGCCAGGGTAGCCGGTAATTCGGTCCGTAAAGTATTACCTCGCAAACGTTACTTGCTTTCTGACGTGGTAAAAGGTTGACTATGGTTAACCCTATAGTCTCGAGGATAGGATGATGGATTTGTTCAGAAAGGAGGGGAATGACCGCGCTCAACTGCAGAAAATGACACTGACTGGCAGATATAGAAATATAGCGGCGATGCTTTCGATAGCAGTGGTTGCCCTGTCTATATTCTTGATATCGATTGGTGCTTTAATTGAATTTTTTCAACCTGAGTTTTTGTCAAACGTCATTCTCGATGACGTCCCTTTGCGCTACATCGCCTGGTTCATGATTACCTTCGGGATCACTATCGCCGTCATCAACGTGGTTTTGGCGGCAAGGCGGGAGATCGAGCAGGAGACGGCCGAAAGCATGCTTCCCTCGGACGCAGCCGAGATCAAAAGGCAGGCTTTGCGTGACCTTCGAATACATCGAAATGGCTATGCGCGCTCCTCCAAGGTCAATCAATATCTCTGGAATTTTCTCACATTGGGGATCATCGTTTTGAGCGGTCTCTCATCGTTGTTTTCCGCCTATGGCCCGGTTGTCCCCAATTGGCTGCCAATGGCCGCTTCCGCGCTCGTGGCACTTTTCGGCGTGATAATGGTTCAATTTCGCGTCAGGGATGTCTGGCAATTGAGAGAGCAGGGAAGGATTGAAGCGGAGATGCTCGTCGCCGATGCTCACCTCATCGAGACAACAGACAATCTTGCAACACTCAAACAGGCAGCCGCCCTCAGAAAGCGCGCCCATGCGCTCGAGATGAAACAACTCAACCAGCTCTTCGTGGAGACCACCGAAGCCAATCCTTGAGCCACTGTCGGTGTATGGCGGGGCCGACGGAGCCGTTTATCTGAGCGCACATATGCCCGCTCAGGCAATCTATCTCAACTGCGCAATCATCCGCCGCCCTTTAATCCTGAACGCCGGAGGTGCTTCCCGCCTTGAGCTTAACTTCGATGACCGGGACCACGATCTGAGGCCGGCGCACCGGTAGGACGAATGTCATTTGATCTTCACCGACGGGGAACTGAGTGTTCGCCCACAAGGTATTGGAGGACGGGCGTAGCCAGGTGACCTCGCTGCCATCATGCAGGAACTGCGCGTATACGACTTTTCCTGCCAGCGCATCGAAATGCAGATGGCGATAGGGCCAGTTGAAGAGGTGGATATAGAGGCGATCGCCATTCTGGGTCAGGCGGCAGTCGGCCGGCGCGGCGAAGTCGGACTGGGTGCAGCCGACGATGCTGCGCTCGTGCAGTGTCATCCACTCCTCGTAAGCGGCAAGGGCTGCAATCGCGCGGTGGTCGAGCGTGCCGCGCGCCGTCGGCCCGACATTCATCAGCAGATTGCCGCCCATGGCAACGGTGCCGACCAGCATCTGCACCAGTTGTTCCGTGCTCTTCCAGGTGTCCTCGTCGCGGTGATAGCCCCAGGAACCGCTGAGCGTATGGCACGCTTCCCAGACGACTCGCCTGCCATCGCGGAGCGGCCGGGCGCGCGGCATATATTGCTCCGGCGTGACGATGTCGGGCTGCAGGCCGGCGAGATCGAGCCGGTTGTTGATGATGATATCGGGGGCGAGTTCACGCACCAGGCGCACGAGTTTCTCGCTTTCCCAATCCTGATGGCCCTTTCCGACCAGCTCCCCAAGCTTCCATTGCGGATAGCTGAAATCGAACCACATGATGTCGATCTGGCCGAAGTCTGTTAGCAACTCGCGGACCTGCTCACGCATGAAGGCGGCGTAACGCTGCATGTCCCGGCCTTCGTTGATTTTCAGCGCATCGGGATGATTGCGCTGCGGGTGGCGCGGATCGACCGTGAAGTCCGGATGATGCCAGTCGATCAGTGAATAGTAGAATCCTATCCTCAGGCCCTCGGCGCGGAAGGCGTCGACGAATGGGCCTAGCAGATCCCGCCCATAAGGCGTGTTGGTCACCTTGAAGTCGGTGGCCTTGGTATCCCAGAGGCAGAAGCCTTCATGGTGTTTGGTCGTCAGCACGACATATTTCATGCCGGCAGCCTTTGCGCGTCTGGCCCATTCACTGGGGTCGTAGAGATCGGGATCGAAATGATCGAAATATTTCTGGTAGTCGGCGTCGTTCAGTTCTTCGCGGCTCTTGACCCATTCATGGCGTGCCGGCAACGCATAAAGCCCCCAGTGCACGAACATGCCGAAGCGGTCGTGGACGAACCAGGCCTTCTTCTCCTCAGGCAGGGCCAGTGACTGCAGATTGTTGATATCCATCGGACATTCCTCCTGTTGATGGGGGAGTTCAGGTTGTTTCGCGGATAATGAGCTCGGGCACGATGACGATGCCGTGCTGGCGGTTTCTGATGGCGATGCGGCTGAGCAGCAGACGCACGGCTTCCTCACCCATTTCCCGCTTCTGCACCCGCAAGGTGGTGAGTGCCGGAGACAGCAGTTCGGCAGTCGGAATGTCGTCGAAACCGATCAGGGCGATTTGCCCGGGGATCGAAACGCCGGCAGCCCGGCAGGCCTTCATGGCGCCGATCGCATTGAGGTCGTTGTAGCAGACGAGGGCATCGATGCCGGGTGTCTCCGCCAGCAATTGCGCCGCCGCCGTCTGGCCGCCCGCTGCGGTCGGATCGCAATAAACGATGCCCTGTGCCTTGAGCCCGTGGACCGCCAGGGTCTTGCGAAAGCCGACAAGACGGCCCTTGCCACCAAACGAACTGCGCGGCCCGGCGATGATCGCTATACTGCGGCGCCCGCGCTCGACCAGATGGTCGATGGCACGCGACGCTCCCGTTTCGTAATCGGTGACAATCGTCCCGGCGACCTCGTTGGGCGCCTCGCGATTGATGAGCACCACGGCACGGTGGGGCGCAAGCGCCTTATGCAGTGCGGCATCGGGCAGCCGCGGGCTGCAGACGATGATCCCGTCGACCCGGTGCCGCAGCAGCGTCTCGATGAGCTCTTCCTCCCGCTTGCTGTTTTCGACGACATTGGACAGAAGCAGGTTGTAGCCGGCAGCGCTCGCGGCATCCTCGGCTCCCCTGATGACTTCGGGAAAGAACGGATTGGTGATGTCGGGAACGAGAAGGCCGATGGCCTTCGATCGATCGGACCGCAATCCGCGCGCAAAGGGATTGGGCCGGTAATTGAGTTCGCTCGCCGCCAAAATAATCCGCTGACTGGTCTCCGCGCTGGCTCCGCCGCGATCATTGAGCACGCGCGATACCGTCATCGGCGACACCCCAGCAGCACGGGCGACATCGGCGATGGTTATTTTGGATTCTGGCTCTTTGGGGCGGCTCAACTGGATCGTCTCATCAAAAATGGGCAGGAATTTACGATAACGATAACTAACACAATTTCCGGGAAAGCCAAGGCTGATATGGGCAAGGATACGGCGTCGAGAATCTCTTTGACAAGGCTGAACGGTAACGATAACGTTAGCAAAAGAGGAGAGTACGTTAACGATAACCTAGAGCGGGATATTGGGAGGAAAGAATGCAACACGTCAGAATCTTAAGACGGCAGGTTGTTTCGACTGTTGCCGCGGCGATCCTCATGGGCGCCGGCTGGGCCGGTGCCGCATT
This sequence comes from Rhizobium sp. BT-226, assembly GCF_025847085.2. Lineage (NCBI taxonomy): Bacteria > Pseudomonadati > Pseudomonadota > Alphaproteobacteria > Hyphomicrobiales > Rhizobiaceae > Rhizobium > Rhizobium sp. BT-226. The sequence goes on from NZ_JAOYTI010000007.1 coordinate 79,942, forward strand.
CGGCTTTGAGGAGTCGCCGGAACTGAAGGCGCTCGTCGACGCCGGTAAGCTGCCGCCGGTCGAAAAGCGGCTGCCCAAGGAGCCGCTGGTACTCACTCCGCTTGAATCGGTCGGTAGCTATGGCGGCACCTGGCGTACGGCCACCTTTGGTGGTGGCGATAGTGAGATCGAGCGTTCGATAGGTTATACAAGACTGGTCCGCTGGAATCCGGAATGGACCGAGGTGATCCCCGATCTCGCCAAGAGCGTCGAGGTCAATGCCGATGCCACCGAATATACGTTCACTTTGCGGGAAGGCACACGCTGGTCGGACGGCGAGCCCTTTACCGCGGACGATCTTGTATGGTGGAACGAGAACGTGCTGCGCAACACCAAGATCACGCCTGCCGCACCCAGCTGGCTGACCGCGGGCGGAGAGACCGTCAAGGTCGAAAAGCTCGCCGACGACAAGGTCGTCTTCAAGTTTGCCGCGCCGAACGGCCTGTTCCTGATGAACATGGCCACCGTGCGCGGCTCCGATATTCTGGCAGCCGCACCGGCGCATTACCTCAAGCAATTCCATAAGGATTTCAATCCCGACGGTATCGACGTCCTGGTGAAGGCAGCCGGCGCAACCGACTGGGTTCAGCTCTTCAACAACAAGATCGGCTTTCCCGGCCGCTGGCGCGATCTCGGCCGTCCAACGCTCGATGCCTGGGTGTTGACCGCGCCTTATAACGGCACCACCCAGGTCGTTGGAGAACGCAATCCATACTATGCCAAGGTGGATACCGCAGGAAACCAGCTGCCTTACTTCGATCGGATCACCATCGATGTGATGCAGGATACCCAGGCGATTATCCTGAAGGCGATCAGCGGCGAAATCGACATGCAGAACCGCTTCATCGAGACGACGGACGCCCGTACGGTGATCGTGCAGAACCAGCAGAAGGGCGGCTACGGCCTGTTCATCGCCCGGCCGGCATGGTCGAACGCCCTGCTGATCACGCTCAACCAGACCCATAAGAATCCGGCGCTGCGCGCTGTCTTCTCCAACAAGGATTTCCGCATCGGCCTCAGCTACGCCATCAACCGCGAAGAGCTCAACCAGCTGATCTATGCCGGACAAGCCAAGCCTTATCAGGCAGCGCCGCGTGAAGGCACTGCGCTCTACGACGAGAAGATGGCGACGCAGTATCTGGAGTATAATGTCGATCTCGCCAATCAGTATCTCGACAAGGCCGGTCTCACCAAACATGACGCCGAAGGTTATCGTCTCGGTCAGGACGGCAAGCGGATCACCTTTGCGATCGACGCCTTGACCGGAAGCCCGATCCAGGTGGACGCCCTTGAGATGATCCAGCGCTACTGGCGGGCTGTCGGCATCGACATGCAGCCCCGCCCGGCTGAACGTTCGCTGATTTTCTCCCGCCTGCAGAACAATGAGAATGACGGCCTTGGATGGGTTGGCGGCGGTGGCTACGACTTCCTCGGCCTACTCGATCCCAAATGGTATTTCCCGCACGAATACGAGTCGAGCTTCGCGACGGCCTGGGGCCTCTATTACCAGAATCCCAAGGATCCGAACGCGCAAGAACCGAGCCCCGCTGCCAAGAAGCAGATGGATCTCTACCGGCAGGTGAAGGAAGCGCCGACGCTCGAAAAGCAGTTGGCCGCGATGAGGGAACTGCTGGCGATCACTCGCGACGAATTCTACGTCATCGGCACCAACCTGGAGCCGGACCGCGTCGGAATCGTCAAGACCAATATGCGCAATGTCCCGAAAGTCATTCCCAGCACATCGTTCTACATGACGCCGGGACCGGCAAAGCCCGAGACCTTCTACTACCAGCGATAATGGAACGCGACCGACAGGAATGGCGCCCGCGGGCGCCATTCCATCGACACCAGCCCAGTCCCAATCATCCAATCCGATCGGCGATCGCCGATTGAAGGAGCTTGACCATGGCCGGCTTCATCATCAGACGTCTGCTTTATATGATCCCGATGATGTTTGCGATTTCCGTCGTGACCTTCATCATCATCCAGCTGCCGCCCGGCGACTTCCTGACCGCGCTGACCGCGCGTCTTGCCTCCCAGAACGAAACGATCGATCCCAGCGTCATCGCCGGGCTGCGTGAACGTTATGGGCTCGATCAGCCCTGGGCGGTGCAATACTGGAAATGGATCAGCGGCATCCTAATGCGCGGCGATTTCGGCCAGTCCCTCGATTGGAACAAGCCGGTCAGCGAGCTGATCTGGGCCCGCATGGGCCTGACGATGGTGGTCTCGGTCACCACGCTGCTCTTCGTATGGGCGGTGGCCTTTCCGATCGGCATCTATTCGGCCGTGCGGCAATATTCGGTGGGAGATTACTTCGCCACCTTCTTTGGCTTTCTCGGCCTTGCCATCCCGAACTTCCTGCTGGCGCTGGTGCTGATGTATGTTTCGGCACAGTATTTCGGCCAAAGTACCGGCGGGCTGTTTTCGCCTGCCTATATCAACGCCGTCTGGAGCTGGGCCAAGCTCGGCGATCTCATGTCGCATATGTGGATACCGGTCGTCGTGCTGGGCACGGGTGCCACCGCGGCGCTGATCCGGATCATGCGCGCCAACCTCCTCGACGAGCTCAACAAGCCTTATGTCGACATGGCCCGCGCCCGGGGTTTAAGCGAAATCCGGCTGCTGTTGAAATATCCGGTGCGGGTGGCGCTCAACCCGTTCATCTCGACCGTCGGCTGGGTGCTGCCGCACCTCGTCTCCGGCTCGGTGGTGGTCTCCATCGTTCTCAGCCTGCCGATCACCGGGCCACTGCTGCTCAACGCCCTCTTTGCCCAGGACATGTATCTGGCCGGCACGTTCATCCTGCTGATGAGCATGCTGACGCTGATCGGCACGCTGATTTCGGATCTGCTGCTCGCCTGGCTCGATCCACGCATTCGCAACGGCTGAAGGACGAGACCAATGACCGATCAAGCCATCGCGCTATCACCTGAACTGATCCAGAATCCCGACGCGGTCGCCGGGCAGTGGAAACTCATCTGGCGGCGCTTCCGTCGCCATCGGCTGGCGCTGGCGGCAGGCGTCGTCATCTTTTTGATCTACCTGGTCGCCCTGTTTGCCGAGGTTCTCGCCCCGGTTTCATCGCAGACCTACGATTCCCGCTACACCTATGCGCCGCCCCAGCAGATCAGGTTCGCCGGCTACGACGCGGCCGGGCAGTTTCATCCGCTCTACGTCAACGGTTATTCGATGAAGGTTGATCCGATCGCGCTCAGCCGCAATTACGTGCCCGATCCGGCCGTCGTCATCCCCCTCGGCTTCTTCGTCAAGGGCGAACCCTATCGGCTTTGGGGTCTGTTCGATCTGGACCGGCACCTGATCGGCCCGATCGAGATGGGCAAACCATTCTACCTGTTCGGCGCCGACCGGCTCGGTCGCGACGTCTTCAGCCGGACGGTCCACGGCACGCGCGTTTCGATGTCCGTCGGACTGATCGGGGTGGCAATCAGCCTCATCCTCGGCATCATCCTGGGCGGCATCTCGGGGCTCTACGGCGGCTGGGTGGACGATGTGATCCAGCGTTCCATCGAACTCATCAACTCTATCCCGACCATTCCGCTGTGGATGGGCCTTGCGGCTGCCGTTCCGATCAGCGCCGATCCGATCCTGGTCTATCTCTGGATCACCATCATCCTGTCGCTGATCGGCTGGACCGACCTGGCGCGGGTGGTGCGCGGGCGCTTCCTGTCGCTCAAGACGGAAGACTTCGTCATCGCCGCCCGTCTCGACGGCTGTTCGCAGATGCGCATCATCTGGCGGCACATGGTGCCGTCCTTCATGAGCCACATCATCGCCTCGGTGACGCTCGCCATCCCGACGATGATCCTCGCAGAAACCGCGCTCTCCTTCCTCGGCATCGGCCTGCGCCCGCCGGTGGTGAGCTGGGGCGTGCTGCTTCAGGAGGCGCAGAACATTCTCGCCGTCACGAGCGCCCCCTGGCTGTTTCTTCCCGGCCTCGCGGTGATCGTCACCGTGCTCGCCCTCAATTTCCTCGGTGATGGATTACGCGATGCTGCAGATCCCTATGAATACTGACTCCCATTTCGCCGCCGGCGGGCGCAGCGCCGATCGCGACGCGCTGATCGAGGTCGACGACCTCAGAACCCATTTCTTCGGCGGTGCGGGCACGGTGCGGGCGGTTGACGGCGTCTCCTTTAGCATCCCGCGCGGCAAGACGGTCTGCGTCGTCGGCGAATCCGGTTCGGGCAAGAGCATTACCGGCCGCTCGATTCTCAACCAGGTTCCGCGGGGCGGCCGCATCGTCTCGGGTGCGATCCGCTATAGGCCCGATCCGGCGGCACCCGCCATCGATCTGGCGAGGCTCGATCCGCGCGGCCGCGACATGCGAGCGATCCGCGGCGCCCAGATCGGCCTGATCAGCCAGGAGCCGATGGCCGCCCTTTCGCCCGTCCATACGATCGGCAACCAGATGGTGGAGGTGATCCGCCTGCATCTGAAGATGGGAAAGAGGGAGGCGCGCGAACACGCGATCGAGACCCTGGCTCTGGTCGGCATTCCCCGGCCGGCCGAACGCATGGAAAGTTACGCCTTCCAGTTTTCCGGCGGCATGCGCCAGCGCGTCTGCATCGCGCTCGCGCTCGCCTGTCGCCCGAAGCTCTTGATCGCCGACGAGCCGACCACGGCGCTCGATGTGACCACCCAGGCCAATATCCTCGATCTGCTGGCCTCGCTGCAGGCCGAATTCGGGCTCTCGGTCCTGTTCGTGACCCATGATCTCGGTGTGGTGGCCGAAATCGCCGACGAGGTCGTCGTCATGTATGTCGGCCGGGTCGTGGAGGCGGGCGATGTCGACACGATCTTCCACGCACCTGTTCATCCCTACACCAAGGCGCTGCTGCAATCGGTGCCGCGCATGCATGGGCAACCGACCGAACGGCTTGCCATCATCGACGGCATGGTGCCCTCGCGTTTCAACCGGCCCCAGGGCTGCAGCTTTCATCCCCGATGCAAAGAGGCGAGGGGGGGCCTGTGCGACCAAAAGGATCCGCAGCCCGTCGCCATCGGCGACGGGCATGTCGCCAGCTGTCTGCTTTACGAAGGAAGACAATGATGGCCGATCCCATAACCCAACCAAGCCCGCTGCTCGAGCTGACCGATCTCAGGATGCATTTCCCCATTCGCAAGGGCGCATTCCGGCGTGTGGTCGGACACGTCAAGGCGGTCGACGGCGTTTCGCTTCGTGTCGAGGATGGCGAAACACTCGGCATTGTCGGGGAATCCGGTTGCGGCAAGTCCACGCTTGCCCGCACGGTCCTGCGCATCTACCAGCCGACGAGTGGCGAAGTCCGCTATCGCAATCGCAGCGGCGGCACGGTCGATCTCGCGGCTTTGTCGGGGTCTGCCCTCGACGAAATCCATCGCGACCTGCGCATCGTGTTTCAGGATCCGCAATCCTCGCTCAATCCGCGCCTTCCGGTGATCGACATCATCGGCGAGGTGCTGAGCGTCAACGGCATCGCCAAGGGCCGGGAGCTCGAGCACCGGGTCGCCGAGCTGATGCAGAGCGTCGGCCTGCGGCCCGAATACATGCACCGCTATCCCCATGCTTTCTCCGGCGGTGAACGCCAGCGCATCGGCATCGCCCGGGCGCTGGCGTCCAATCCGCGGCTGGTGATCGCCGATGAGGCCGTCTCGGCGCTCGATGTCAGCGTGCAGGCACAAACCATCAACCTCCTGCAGGATCTGCAGGAGCAGTTCGGCCTGACCTATCTCTTCGTCGCCCACGATCTCTCGGTCGTCCGGCACATCTCGGACAATATCGCCGTCATGTATGTCGGCCGGGTCGTCGAAAAGGCGCCGACGGAGCAGATCTTCTCACGCCCGCTTCACCCCTATACCGAAGCGCTGCTCTCGGCTGTGCCGATCGCCGATCCGCGGATGCGCCGCCACGGCCAGCGCATCCGGCTGGCGGGTGAAGTCGCCGATCCCGCTCATCCGCCTCCCGGCTGCGCATTTCATCCGCGCTGCCGCTACGCCACCGAGCTTTGCAAGCAGGAGGTGCCGGGCTTACGCAGCGTCACGGCCGAGGGGCACGCAGTGGCCTGCCATCATGCCGAATCCTTGTCGCTTAATCCCTTCGCCGACCGTACCGTTCCGGAGTTCAATTGATGCCCGAATTCATTCCACGCTCCGAGCAGCGTCCTATTGTGGATACCTCCTCCACGACGCTCGATCTCATCTACTTCGATCTCGTCACGCTCGCCTCCAACGAGCAGGACATCCGGCGGCTGCCCGCGCACGAAAGCCTCTACGTCGTGCTGTCGGGTCAGGTGGATATCGAGGTGGATGGTATCCTGTTCGAAGCTGTGGGCCGGCGAGCCGATATCTGGGAAGGCGATGCGGATTCGGTTTACGTGCCGGTCGGCGCCAATGTCCGGATATCGGCTCACGGCGGACCTGCGGAAGTCGCGATCGCGGGCGGTCTCTGCGACACGCGCTACGCCCCGTTCCGAGTGACGCCCGATGAGGTTGACGCGGTCAATGTCGGCTCGTCTGACACCCACAGCCAGCGACGGATCGTCCACCTGCTCGGCCAACGGCAGAACGGACGCTGCGGCAACCTGCTGGTGAGCGAACTCTATGCCGGCGAAGGCTGCTGGTCCGGCTATCCCCCTCACAAACACGATACCGAAGACGGCGATGTCGAGACCCGGCATGAAGAACTCTATCACTACCGCTTCCAGCCCGAGACCGGCTTCGGCAGCCAGATCACCTATGACGAAGACGGTCCGGTGAAGATCCTCATGACCCGCAACGGTGATACTGTCCTGGTCGATCGGGGTTACCACCCGACGGTCACCTCGCCGGGGCACCGGGGCTATATCTTTACCATTCTCGTCGGCAAGCATCGTCGGGGGCTGATCCAGCGCTTCGATCCCGCCCATCAGCATCTGACCAAAACCATCCCCGGCATCGATGCGATGCGCGACAAGTTCAAATAATCCGGCTCCTGGCCTCGTGCGCCGGCATTGCGGCGCACTGCCAAACGTCCGCCCAAGGAGAGACGACCCATGCGTGACCGTACGCGAATAAACGTCGATGCCAGTGAAGCGGTGCGCCCGTTCAACCGCTTCTGGCGGGGCACCGGCTTTTCACCCGCCGAGCTTCTGCTCGAGCCCGAGATGCGGCAGATGCTTGCCTATATTGGCGGCCTGCCGAATGAAGGCATCCGGTTCCTGCGCGTGCATTATCTCTACAACCTGCTGAGCGCGAAGGGCGAGGCCGGCTACGACTGGTCGCTGCTCGACCGCGCGCTCGACGTGATGATCGAACACCGCCTGAAGCCGTTCTTCGAGCTGATGGGCAACCCGTCGGGCCTGTTCACCGATTATGAGGACATGGATCAGGTCAGGCGCTGGCGGGATCTTGTGACGGCAACAGTCGACCGTTATGGCGCGCGCTACGGCATGGACGAATTGCGCACATGGTATTTCGAAACGACGAATGAGGCCGACTCGGGCTGGTGGACCTACGGGATCAAGGGTTACACCAACTACTACGACGCCTGCGTCGCGGGGCTCGATGCCATCGATCCAAGCCTGCCGATGGGCGGGCCTGGCACCGCCCGCACGCTGTCGCCGATCTTTCGCGCCCTCATGGCCCATTGCGACAGCGGCATGAGCTGCCTGACCGGCGATGGCCCGCCGCGGATCGACTACATTTCGATCCACGAAAAGGGCGTCAACGGCAGCAAGGAAGATCTGACCCCGAAAACCAACGGTATCGTCGACCGCACGCTTCTCGTCGTCGACTACCTCAAGGAGCATCACCCGCGCCTTGCGGGCCTGCCCATCATCAATGATGAATGCGATCCGCAGCTTGGGTGGAGCGATCACCATAGCTGGCATGGCAAAGCCTATTACGCCGGCATCATCGCCCGCATCATCGAACAGCACGACCGGCGCATCATCGCCCCGAAAGCGGCGAATTTCACTTTCCTCAGCAATGACCACGCCTTTATCGGCGGCTGGAGCCAGCGCACGATTTTTGCCTATTTCGGTTCGCGCAATTTCACCAAGGCACAATGGGAGCACAAGACCAATCTGGATATGCTGGTGACGGATGTCGACAGGGCGCCGCCCTTCGACATCATCAAGAAGCCCGGCCTGACATCGATGGAACTGCTGGCAACGCTCGGCGATACGGTTTGCAAGGTGACGGCCGAACCGCCGCTTGCGCCCGACCAGGATGGCCTGGCGATCCTGCCGACGCGGCTGCCGGGCGGCGGTGTTTCCATCAGCCTCATCCATAGCGTCGATGCCATCAACCGTTCGGGCCGGACTGCCGTCCGTCTCGAGGTGGGCGGCTTGGTTCCCGGCCGCCACGCGCTTTGCCTGCTGCGCATCGACGAGGAATTCACCAATCCGATGGAGGTTTGGGAGGCCCAGCGCGACGAAAGCAACCCGCGTGGGCTCTTCGAGCCGGTCGGCGCACCGCCCGCACCGACCGAAGCGCAGTTTGCCGAACTGCGCCGGGCGCAGGAGCCGGCCCTGCTGCATCCGATCAGCATCGTCGACTGCGACGACGGCCGGATCAGCGTCGACCTCGATGTGCCATTGCCGTCGCTGACGCAGGTGCTTGTCGTTCCCGATATCGGTGCGCCCCCGGCAGTACCGACCGGCCTCGTCGTCGAACGCTATCTCGGTCTCGGCGGCCGGGAAGAACGCATGCTGTTCTGGGCTGCCGGCGATATCAGACCTGCCATCTTCTACGATGTCCTAGCCAGCGCCGACGGCAAGGCCTTTGAAAAAGTCAGCACGGCGCCGCTGATCTCGACGGCATTCCTGCACATGTCGCCGCCACAGGGCGTGCGTTATGCGGTGTGCGCCCGCGATGCATTCGGCCGCCGCAGCGAGTTTTGTATCGCCCGCTCATGAACAGCGCCTTTCTCTCTGGGATCTGATCCATGGATATCGCCTATTTCACCAAGACCCTGGAGGACCTGCCGCTCGCGAGGGCGGCCGAGATCACTGCGGGCTTGGGGTTCGACTGCGCCGATCTTCTCGTCCGCGACGGCCACGCCGTTTCCCCTGACAGGCCGGAGGAGATCGTCAATGCGGTAAAGCTCTTTGCCGCGGCGGGCCTGCGCACCCCGATGGCGACCATCGATTCCACACAGCCCGACGATGCCACATCCCGGCTTCTCGGCTATTGCGGCGAGGCTGGCATCGGGCAGGTCCGGCTTGGCTTCTGGCGCTACGACCCGTCGCGGCGCTGGCAGGTTCAGCTCGACGAGGCGCGGCGTGATCTCGACGGCTTCGAGCGCCTGGCCGAACGTTTCGCCGTCACGCTGACCATCCAGCTTCACGGCGGGACCCTGCACAGCTCCGGCGCGCTGGCGGTGCAATTGCTGGCCGGGCGCGATCCCACCAAGATCGGCGCCTATGCCGATCCGGCCAATCAGATCATTCGCGAGGGAAGCGAGGACTGGCGTTTGACCCTCGATATCCTCGATCCGTGGTTCTGCTGCATTGGCGTCAAGAACAGCGGTTGGTTCCCCGGCGCCTACGGATCCCACGGCCAACGCGCTTGGCATTCGGACTGGTACGGGCTCGATGAAGGCATGGTGCCCTGGAACGAAATCGTCTCGCATCTGGTGGCCACCGGCTTTGCCGGCGTGCTGTCGATGCATTCCCAATACCGGGTTCCCCGGGAACAGGCGCTCGACAAGGTCCGCGCTGATCTTGCCCATTTCCGGCGCCTGGTCGCCGCAGCGAAAGAGTAGAACCATGAATGAACAGGCTCCCGTTATCGCCGTACTGCTGACCGAAAAGACCCGCCGGATGATGCTGGACGACGCGGCGATTGCCCAGTTGAACGCCCTTGGCGAGGTGCGTTGGCCGACCGCCGCCACGATCGACGCCACCGATGTCGACCGCCTGCTGCAGGGCGCTGTCGCGTGCCTCACCGGATGGGGCACGCCGCCCTTCGATCCCGCCGCGCGCCAGCGCCATCCGCAACTCGCCCTTGTCGCCCATTCGGCAGGCAGCGTCCGCACACTGGTCCCGGCGCGTCTGTTCGACGATGGCCTTCGCGTCACCCATGCCGCCTCGAAAATTGCCACCTCGGTTGCCGAATTCGTCGTCGCCGAAGCGCTGCTCGCCATGCGCGGCATTCACTGGCTGCATCATCACTTGCGCAATGGTGGCGAATGGCTCGACGTCCGCGCCGCCGTGCCGCAGAAATTGCTGGGCGCCAGAACGGTCGGCATCGTCGGCGCCGGATATGTCGGCCGGGCGGTCATGCGCCTGCTCGTGCCGTTCGGCTGCCGCGTGCTGGTCGTCGATCCCTTCCTTGACGACAGCGAGGCCGCAGCCCTCGGCGTTTTCAGAGCCGGGCTAAACGATGTGCTGGCTCAGGCAGATGTGGTCTCTCTGCATGCGCCTGTCCTGCCCGAAACGCGCCGCATGATCGGCGCCCGCGAACTGGCGCTGCTGCGCCCCGGCACGCTGTTCATCAACACGGCGCGCGCGGAGCTGGTCGATGAGGCCGCACTGCTTGCCGAAATCCGCTCCGGCCGCATCGAAGCGGCTCTTGATGTCTTCGACAACGAGCCGCTGCGTCAGGACAGTCCCTTTCGCGACCCTGCACTGGCCAATGTCACGATTTCACCGCATGCCGCCGGTCACACTGAAGAGGCGCATCTCGCCCAAGGCCAGGCCATGGTGGACGAGATCGGCCGGCTGCTTCGCCGCGAACCGCTCCATCACGAAGTGTCCCGCGCCATGCTCGACCGCATGGCATGATCATGAAAACAAACATTGGAGGTTCCGTGACGGCGCCGCGCATCAGAATGATCGAGATCGACGGCTTCGAGCGCGATATCAAGCTGCGCCTGCCATTCCGCTTTGGCGCGGCAACTCTTGAAAAGGCACCGCAAGCCTTTCTCAGGGTCCGTATCGAGGATGAAGAGGGGCGAACCGCCATTGGCGCGGCCGCCGAGATGATGGTGCCGAAATGGTTCGACAAAAATCCGGCGCTGACGCCGGCGCAAAATGTCGATCAGTTGCGCACCTCGATCCGCACCGCTGCGGCTGCTTCGCTCGAATCCTCGGCGCTAACGACATTGTTTGCGGCCGCCCGCCTGAACGAGATGGAGACAGTGCGGCGCCTGCCTGGAAATCAGCTGGCCGCCGGGTTCGGCCCGTCGCTCATCGCCCGCGCCGCGCTCGATGCCTATTGCCGCCTTGCCGGCATTTCCTTCTTCGACGCGGTGCGTCAGAACCGGATCGGCATCGGCGGCCCCATGCTGCCCGGCGATATCGATGCGGACGCCGCCTCAGCGATGCTTGCCAGCCTTCGCCCGGCCGGCGCGATCTCGGCCCGGCATACGATCGGGCTTGTCGACCCGATCACCGAGGGCGATATCGTCCATCCCGTCGGTGACGGCCTGCCGGAAAGCCTCGAGGCGGTGATTGCCCGCTATGGCAACCGCTGGTTCAAGATCAAGCTTTCGGGCGCGATCGATGCCGATATCGACCGCCTGACGCGGATCGCCGCCGTGCTGGACCGCATGCCCGACTATCGGGTGACGGTCGATGGCAACGAACAGTTTGGCGGCGCCGAACAGCTCGCCGCCTTGCTGGCGCAAATCGAGGCGACGCCCCGGCTCGCCCGGCTGCGTTCGGCGATTGCCTTTGTCGAACAGCCGTTCTCGCGCGTGATCACCATGGAAACGCCGCTGGGGGATCTGGCGGCGCAATTGCCCTTCCTGATCGATGAGAGCGACGACGGCGACGGCGCCTTTGCCGGCGCCAAGCGGCTTGGTTATACCGGCGTCTCCTCGAAAACCTGCAAGGGCATCTACCGTTCGCTCATGAAGGCGATCCGTATCAGAACCGGAACCGTGCCGGGACTGTTCCTCTCGGGCGAGGATCTGACCTGCCAGGCGGGGCTTGCCGTGCAGCAGGATCTGGCGCTGGTCTCCCTGCTCGGCCTCTCCCATGTCGAGCGCAACGGCCATCATTATGTGGCCGGCATGCAGGGAGCACCGCAGGCGGAGAAGGCGCGCTTTGCCGCGGCCCATCCCGATCTCTACGAGCAGGGTGCCAAGGGACCGCTGCTGTCGATCCGCGACGGCCGGATCGCCATCACGTCGCTCGGGGCAGTCGGCTACGCGAGCGGCGCCTTGCCCGATTTCGAAGCCATGACGCCATTGTCATGACGCTCGGCAATGTTCGGCATGAGACAGGGCGTGCTGCCCTGTTGAACTGTTCGATCTGTCCGGCAAACACGCCCTGATCACCCGGAGCATCGATCACCCCGTTCCTCCAATTGAAATGTCTTCCAGTAGAGCATGACGCTCTATTCGAACGGTTTCTGCGCGAGATTGGATCCCGGGACTTAAGAAAGCAGCAATTGAGATATTCTTTGAATCAAGCTTCAGCAACCACCGCCAAATCTCGGCAAATATGACTTTCCGCTCCGCGAAGCGGCAACGCAGAATATTTCGATGTGCCTTGGACATACGACACTCCGGATTGAACTGAGGTCGAACTCTAATAGCTGTGTGGAGGTTAAGCGCGGTTAAGGAAGTGTAAAGTTCGGTAAAGGTTCATTCTGCGACGCGGGCGAGGTAGGCTGTTGGCAGAGAAGATGCAGGACGCGCAGGCGGCGCGAGGCCGCCTGCGGGGGAATACGTCCCGCGGTCTCGTTCCGGGGGAGGGAATTCGACCGAAGAGGTTGTCATGAAAGTCGCCAGCGTCGCCCGTATCGGGCGCGGCCATCTTGCGAATAACGTGCCAAAAGCAGTCATCTCTGACCTTGCCCTCGCTTCGAAAGCCCGGGCTTGAAGGTGATCGCCGCGCGATCATTGGATGCCTGCGGTTCCGAGTCGGCGGTATTAGGCCCGGTCGGGCGCACGAGGCGCTTGATTGCCTCGTTGAGGTCGTCGACGAAGGTGAAGATGACAGGGATGACGATGAGGCTGAGCAACGTCGACATCATCACCCCGCCGATCACCACGATCGCCATCGGCTGGCGGAAGCTGGAATCGCCGCCTGTCAGGCTCAGAGCGACCGGAAGCATGCCGAATGCCATGGCGATGGTGGTCATGATGATGGGTCGCGCGCGCTTGTGGCAGGCATCTACAAGGGCGTCGAACCGCGACATGCCCTGGCGACGCGACATGATCGCGTATTCGATGAGAAGGATGGAGTTCTTCGTCACCACGCCCATGAGCATGAGCAGCCCGATGACGGCGGACATCGAGAAGCTGGTTCCGGTCACCACCAGCGGCACCAGCGCACCGCCGAGCGAGAGCGGCAGAGCCATCAAAAGGGTGAGTGGCTGCAGGAAGTCGTGGAAGAGTAGGACGAGGACTGCGTAGATGCAGAACACACCGATCGCCATTGCAAGGCCAAAACTCTGGAACAACTCCGAACTGCGCTGAAGTTCGCCCTGTTCGACGAGGGTGACACCTGGCGGCAGACGCTGGAGTGCCGGCAGAGCCTGCGCCTCGCGGTTGACGTCGCCCAGGATGCGGCCGTTGAGCTCGACGGAAAGGGTGACATTGCGCATCCGGTCGATGCGGTCGATCTCCGACGGGCTGCCGCCGATCCGGATATCGGCGATCGATCCGAGATCGACATTGCCGTTCGTTCCTGACACGCGCATGTTCTTGATGTCGTCGAGCTTCGTGCGCGTCTCGGGGCTGAAGCGGACGACGATCGGAACCTGGCGCTGCGGAAGGTTGAGCTTCGGCAGGTCGGCGGAATATTCGCCATTCGTCGCCACGCGCACGGCCTCGGCGATGGCGCTCGAGGTCACCCCGAGCGCTGCTGCGCGGGCGAAGTCGGGCGTAATCTGAATCTCCGGCGCCTGCCTGGCCGCGGTCGATGTCACCGCGCCGATGCCCTGCAGCGTGCGGAGCTGTTCTTCGAGCGCCGTGCTTGCGCCGTCAAGCGCGTCGGCATCGTCACTGGCAAGGGTGATCTCCAGCTTCGTGCCGTTGCCGCCGCCGCCGACCGCGACCCGCACGCCGGGAAGGACCGAGAGCGCCTGCCGGATGTCGTTTTCGATTTCCGACTGTTTGCGATCACGCTCGCCGATGGGCGGCAGCACAGCGACGATCGTGGCGGATCCGACGCTGCTCGTGGTGCTGGAGTCGGGGCCGCCGCCCGAGGATGCGGAACCGACCGCGGAAAAGACATGCGTCACGTCCTGGAGCTTGCCGACGATATCGGCGGCTTGCTTGGTCGCGGCGTCCGTCTGCTCGATGGTGGCGCCCGGCTGCATGGTCAGCGTGATCTGGGCCCGTGCGTCGTCGGAAGCGGGTAGGAAGCCGGATTTGAGGAGCGGGATGGTGGCAAGCGAAAGCGCGACGACGACGGCGGTCAGGGCCACCGTGGTCTTCCTGTGGTTCATCGCGGCCTTCACGATTGCCATATAGGCGCGCATGATGCGGCCGTCCTTTTCCTCGGTCGGATGGGCCTTCATGAAATAGGCGGCCATCATGGGCGTCAGCAGCCGTGCGACGACGAGCGAGACGAGGACCGCCACCGCGGCGGTGATGCCGAACTGGCGGAATATAAGTCCCGGTATGCCGCTCATGAAGGCTGTCGGCAGGAAGACCGCGACCAACGTGAAGGTGGTGGCGATGACGGCGAGCCCGATCTCGTTGGCCGCCTCCAGAGCGGCGTCGATCGGCCGCTTGCCCATCTGCAGGTGGCGGGCGATGTTCTCGACTTCGACGATGGCGTCGTCGACGAGGATGCCGACGACGAGCGACAGCGCAAGCAGGGTGACGATGTTCAGGCTGAAGCCGGCCAGGTACATGACGAGGAAGGTCGGTATAACCGACAATGGCAGCGCTACGGCCGACAGGATCGTCGCACGCCAGTCCCGAAGGAAGAGCCAGACGACGACAATCGCCAGGATCGCTCCTTCGTACAGCATGTGCATCGAGCCGTCGTAATTGTCGAGGATCGGCCCGATGGTGCTGTAGGCTTCCTCGATCTGGACGTTGGAATGCTTGGCTGTGAACTCTTTCATTGCCGTGTCGACATCGGTCGAGACACCGCTGTCGGAAAACCCATTCGAGCGCTTGATCTCGACGGCGATCACCGGTTTGCCGTCGAGATAGGCCATCGAGGATCGCTCGGCGAAGCTGTCGGTGACGGATGCGACGTCATCGAGGCGAACCTGCTGTCCGTTTGCCAGGGGAATTCGCAATTCCTTCAGGGCATCGACCGAGGCCACGGCGCCGAGCGTGCGTAATGTCTGCCGGGTGCCGCCGATTTCTCCGAGGCCGCCCGACGTATCGGCCTGAACCGATTTCAACTGCGCCGACACAGTGGTCGCCGTGACGCCGAAGGCGGCCATCGTCGTCGGATCGAGATCGACGTGAACCTCGCGGTCGACGCCGCCGATGCGGTTGACCTGCCCGACACCCGGCACCGACAGCAGCGCCTTGGTCAGATCATTGTCGATGAACCAGGAGAGTTCGGTTTCATTGAGGGTGGCAGACTGGACGGCATAGGTGACCAGCGCCGAATTCTGCACGGTAACCTTGGTGACGCTCGGCGTCTGCATCTGCGCCGGCAGATCGGCCTTGGCGCTGTCCACGGCATTGCGGACTTCGTTCAAGGCGGTTTCGCTGTCCTTCTCCAGTTTGAAGGAGACGCTGATCGACACCGTGCCGTCGGTGATCGTCGTGGTGATGTGATCGAGATAGCTCAGCGAGGCAAGATTGTCCTCGATCGTGCGGGCGACCTCCGTCTCCAGCTGCGAAGGTGCTGCGCCGTCGAGCGTCGCGGTCACTTTGATGGTCGGGAGGTCCATATCGGGGAAATTCTGGATCGGCAGGTGTTTGAAAGCCAGCAAACCGCCGACGGCAAGCATCGCAAAGAGCAGGATCGCCGGGACGGGATTGCGGATCGAAAATGCGGAAAAGTTCATCAGCCTTCTCCCGCAATCTTCACGAGATCGTTGTCCGACAGAAATGCTCCGCCCGAGGTCACCACCCGCGCCGACTTATCGATGCCCGAGACGATTTCGACTTCGCCGTCGTTGCGGCGGCCGGTCTCCACCCGCACCCGTCTTACCCGCTTGTCCTCGCCGGCCGCAAAGACGTAGTTGATCCCGTCGCGGAACACGATCGCCGTCTCCGGAACCGTCAGCGCCGGCGTGGTCCTGAGTTCGATCGTGCCGGTCACGTAAAGGCCGGTGCGCGGGTGAACGTCCTGGGGAAGCGCGACATAGACGATCGCCCGGCTCGTATTGGTGTCGACCGACGGTCCGACGAGCCTCACCTTGCCCTGAACGGGACGTCCGTCCGGCCCGTCGATGTCGACGCTCAATCCCTCCGAGATGCGTGAGAGGTAACGAGCCGAAACCTCGGCCTGCCATTCGACCCGCTGCTGGCGGACCAGGCGAAACAGTTCGGTGCCCGACGAGACGACCGCGCCGAGTTCGGCCGATCGCGAGGTTATCAGGCCGTCGTCGACGGCCGTGACGGTTGTCTGGTCGAGCTTGATCTTCTGGCTGTCGAGCGCCGCCTCTTCAGACGCAAGACTTGCCGTCGCCGTCTGTTCGTCAGCGAGATATTCGACGATCTTTTCATCCGAGAGGGCGCCCGAAGAGCGTAGCTGCCGAGCCCGATCCGCATTGGCCTTCGCCTTTGTCAGGTTTGCCTGAGCGGTGACGACGGCCGCCTCCTGCTTGCGAAGGTCGGCCTGCACGCTGTCCTGCGACAGCCGCACGAGGATCTGCCCCTTCTTAACCACGGAGCCGACGTCGGCCAGGATTTCGGTTACGCGCAGACCGCTCGTCTCGGAAGCGATGATGGCTTCCTGCCAGGGTTTCAGCCAGCCGCTTGCGGGAACGGTTTCCGGCCAGTCTCGCTCAGCCGGGGTCACCAGCGACACGGTAAGGGCGGGTGCGGCGGATTGATCCGCCATGGCATTGCGCAGGGGAAGCAGGAGCGCTGCCGCAACAAGAGCGACAGCGAGTATTCTGGGCGGTTTTCTCAACGATGCACTCCTTGTGGGCAAAGGCATGGGGGCCCTTTCCCGATGCGTGCCAACTCGACGCAGGATTGCGGCTCATGATGAGGCAACCCGATCCTGGCCCGCGTGATGTCATGGAATGATAAGTAACGGGGTGAACGTTAAGTGCGGTCAAGTTAGTGTTAAGTTAGGTAAAACTCGGTCGCGCGACTGCGTTTGTGCTGTATGGCTGCCTGGGATTAATGACGGACGAAGTGAATGAACAAGGTTCTCCTCATCGACGACGATGCCGAGCTGACGACGCTACTGCAGGAATATCTGGTCGAAGAAGGATATGAGGTCGTCACCGATACGGACGGTCGCGCCGCGATTGCCGCTGCTGCCGGCAATACGGTCGATATTATCGTGCTCGACATCATGATGCCCCGGATGAACGGGATCGAGGTTCTGCAGAGGATCAGGAAGCTCAGCCAGGTCCCGGTCCTGATGCTGACCGCAAGGGGCGATGACGTCGACAGGATATCGGGACTCAATCTCGGCGCCGACGACTATGTGCCGAAGCCATGCTCGCCGGGCGAACTTGCGGCGAGGTTGCGCGCCATCCTCCGTCGGGCAGGTCAGCCTGCGGCCGGCGCGACGACCGACACAATAAGGGCGGGAAAACTCGTGATTCATCCGAGCAGCAGGATCGCCGAATGGCGCGGCGAAACCTTGGAACTGACGGGCACGGAATTCAGCCTGCTCGAGGTCCTCGCTCGCAGTGCCGGCCAGCTCGTATCGAAGCAGGACATTTCGAAGCGGGCCTTCGGCAAGCCGCTGACCCCGTTCGATCGGCGTATCGACGTCCATATCAGCAGCGTTCGTCAGAAGCTCGGACTGAGGGAGGATGGACAATCCTGGATCCAGTCCGTTCGCGGTCAGGGCTATCAACTTCTCGTGGACTGACCATGCCTCGGCTTTTCTGGAAATTCTTCACGACGATCTGGCTGACGATGGCGGCGACAGTCGGCGTGATCTTCCTGCTCGTCAATTTTCTCCAGGGGGTTCCTTTTGCGCGCGAACTGGAGGAAGAGCGGCGAGCGATCACCCTGAATCTCACCGCAAACGTGCTCGCAAGAGATGGCGAAGATGCCGCCACGTATTTCATCAGCACAAGCGAAGAGACGTTGCCGCCTGGTCTGACGATTTCCAAAACTGCGAAAGCCGATGCCTGCGCGGTTCCAAAGACCGTCGATACAAGATCCGTCCTGAAGGACGGGATTTGCTATCAGATTTCCCTGCCGGTTCGGGCCACTTCCACCTTCGACAACCTTGGTCCATTCATACCTTGGCTCGCGATCCTGATTTCGAGCACGATATCGGCAGGCGCACTTGCCCGGTACCTCATTCGTCCCGTCGTGCATCTGCGCGATGGCTTGAGCGCGCTCGCCCATGGCCGCTTCGACTTCCGTATCGGGGACAAAATGGCCGGCCGAAAGGACGAGGTCACCGCGCTTGCGCACGACTTCGATTCCAGCGCCGCGCGGCTTCAGGAGCTTCAGGATGCGCAGCAACGGCTGTTCCACGACGTGTCCCATGAACTGCGTTCGCCCTTGTCCCGTCTGCAGGCCGCCGTCGGCGTCCTTCGGCAGAGCCCTGCCAAACTCGGTGCCATGCTGGACCGGATGGACCGGGAGGTCGAACGGCTCGATGCGCTGGTCGGCGAAGTTCTGACGCTTGCCAGGCTGACTGCTGGATCCGGCCTGTCGCTGAAAACGCACACTCTTGATGTCATCGAGCTGTTGAACGAAATCCTCGGCGATGCGGCATTCGAAGCCCAGGCGCGGGACGTCTCGATCACAACCAGTGTCGATGGCGTCTTCCGCGCCGAAGTCGAAGGCGAACTCATCTACAGGGCGCTCGAAAACGTCGTCCGCAACGCCGTCAAGTACACGGCCGAGCATTCGCGCATATCAGTGGCTTGCGAGGCGACGACCGACCGCCTCAAAATCTGCGTGACGGATCAGGGGCCGGGCGTCAGGCGGGACGAACTCGAACGGATCTTCCAGCCGTTCTCGCGCGGGAACGAGGCGGTGCCGAGAGGCGGATACGGCCTGGGTCTCGCCATCACCCGGCAGGCCATCGAGCGCCATGGCGGACGCGTGCATGCGTCATTGCCTGACGCCGGAGGCCTGGCGATCACCCTGGAGCTTCCGAGGCGGCCGACGCCCTATGGTTCGGCTGACGATCAGGCATCCCGGGATTTTACCTAACTTTACAGTTTCTTTACCGCCATTAACGCTGGCCTCGCTAAGCCTGAATCTCCGATCCCGGTTCAGAAAGCTTGCCAGTGAGTCCGTCGCTCCGCACCAGAATATCATCCCTCCGCTACGCCACATCCGCCCTTGCGCTCCTGCTCACGGGCTGCGTCAGTGGCCCGGATCACACTCCCCCGCAGATGCCGCTGCCTGTCAAATTTGAGGAGGGCGGTAACAAGAGCAACGGCGATGTCGTGACGGCGCGGTGGTGGACGGCCTATCGCGACAAGCGGCTCGACGGCCTGGTGGCCCATGGCCTCGACCAGAACCTCGATGTGCTGCAGGCGCTCGAGAGCATCAACTCGGCTGCCGCCAATGTCACGGTTGCCGGCGCCGGCGGTCTGCCGAACCTCAGTGTCGACGCATCGCACACGGTATCCGGCGAGAAGGGGCCGCTCCGCACGACGGTCGGCACCACCAACACGACAGCCGGCGGGGCCAGCCTTTCCTGGCTGCTCGACGTCTTCGGCCAGTACCGTCGCTCGAAGGAGAGTGCGATTGCCTCGCTGGGGGCCGCCTATGCGACGGCCGACAATGCAAAGCTCACCTTCCTGAAAGACCTGGTCGAGAGCTATATCGACGCCCGCTATTACCAGGAGCGCATCGCGCTTTCGCAGGCGAGCTTGAAATCCCGCCAGCAGACTTACGAACTCACGCAGCTGCAGCTCAAGGCAGGTGCGGCCTCCCGCCTCGACGTCGTTCAGGCCGAGGGCCTGGTACAGTCGACAAAATCCGACATTCCCGGCCTCGAACAGAGCTTCACCGAATCGGCCCATCACATTGCCACTCTGCTCGGGATGCCGGCGGCCTCGCTGATGGGCGAAATGCAGAAAAGCGCCGGCCAGCCGGTTTTCCGCGGCGACATTCGGGCCGGCATCCCGGCCGATCTCATCCGCAACCGTCCCGATATCCGCAAGGCCGAACGCGAGCTGGCGGCGGCCGTCGCCGATATCGGCGCCGCCGAAGCCCAGCTCTACCCGTCGATCTCGCTCTCCGGTTCGATTTCGCCGAGCTGGGTCAAATCATCGGGTGCCAGCGGCGGAACCCTGACCAGTTGGTCTTTCGGACCGACGCTCAACCTGCCGATCTTCGATGGCGGCAAATTGCGGGCGAATGTCGATATCGAAAAATTCGATGCCAGGACCCAGTATCTCGCCTGGAAAGCGGCGGTGCTGAACGGGGTCGAAGAGGTGGAAAACGCGCTGTCGGCCGTTCGCCGCGACACGCAGACGCTCGAACCGTTGCGCAGACAGGTGCAGACGGCGCAGGAGTCGCTCGCGCTTTCGACCACGAGCTACAAGGATGGCGCCTCGTCATTGCTCGATGTCCTGGACGCGCAGCGGTCGGTCTCCGATGCCCAGGCAAGCCTTGCAGCCACCGTGCAACAGGTTGCCAAGGACTATGTGGATCTCTACGTCGCCATTGGTGCCGGCTACCTCACCCGAGAGAACGCCGCCTCCAAGCAAACCGCAAAGGCGGGCTAATTGGCGGCGCATTTGCTCTATCGCCCGGCCACATCGAGAATGCGGGTCGCAAGCTTGAGATGCGGCAAATCCAGCATGCGCCCGTCAAGCTGGACGACGCCTGCGTCCGGCCTGGCGGCGAAGGCGGCGGCGACTTTCTCGGCCCAGGCGATCTCGGACGGATCCGGGGTGAAGGCGTGATTGATCACTTCGACCTGGCTTGGATGGATGGCCATCATGCCGGAAAAGCCGTCGCGCCGGGCGCGGCCGACATAGGCCCTGAGACCGCCCAGATCGCGGAAATCGGGATAGACGGTGTCGATGGCCGGAACGGCGGCGGCATGGGCTGCGAATAGCGTGAGCGAACGGGCAAGCTCGTAAGGCGGCGTATAACGGCCATCCGTTCGCCGCGCGGTCGCAGCCCCCATCGCGGCCGGCAGATCCTCAGCCCCCCAGGTCAGGCCGCAGAGGCTGGTCGCGACATCCCGGTAGCTGCCGATCTCGAAGATCGCGGATGGCGTCTCGGTCGCGATCGGCAGGATGGGGATAGCAGATGGAAGAGAGCCTGCGAGTTTCAGCACGGAAGCGGCCCCTTCGGCCTTCGGCAACATGAGCGCGAAAGGATGAAGGCCGCTCAAAGCGGCAAGGTCGTCTTCGAATTCTTGCGAGGCGAGGGGATTGATTCGGATCAGGAGAGGGGTCTCGCCGGCATGATGCAGGACGAACTCGTGCACGCTCTCGCGTGCTCTCGGTTTGTTTCCCGGCGCAACTGAATCCTCCAGGTCGAGAATGACGGCATCGGCGCCTGAGGCGAGCGCTTTTTCGAAACGCCCCGGCCGGTCACCGGGCGCAAAGAGCAGCGAGCGCAGCCTCATGACGGTTTCACCTTGAGCATTGCCGTGCGCAGGCATTGGCAGACGATCTCGCCGCGCTGGTTCAGGGTGATATGCCGGAAGGTGACGATGCCGGCATCGGGGCGGGAGTTCGAGCGACGCAGCTCCATCACCTCGGTTTCCACCCGCAGCGTATCACCGATGAAGACCGGCTTCGGCATCGTCACCTTGTCATAGCCGAGATTGGCGATGAGCGTGCCGAGCGTGGTGTCGCCGACCGAAAGGCCAACGGTGAGCGCGAAGGTGAAGGTGCCGTTGACGACGATCCGGCCGAATTCGGTGCCGGCAGCATAGTCGGCATCGAGATGCAGCGGCTGCGGATTATGGGAGAGCGTCGTGAACAGCAGATTGTCGGTCTCTGTGACCGTGCGGCGGATCTCGTGGGCGATGCGGTCGCTGACCGTCCATTCGTCGAAATAGCGGCCGGCCATCAATCCTGCTCCTTCACAATGCTGACGACCAGCTGGTTTTCCGAGACCCTGATCCCCGAGGAAACCTGCAGTTTTTCAACAATCCCGTCGAAGGGCGCACGCAGAGAATGTTCCATTTTCATCGCTTCGACCGTCAGCAGGCGGTCCCCCTTGGCGACACGATCTCCGTCGGCGACATCCACCGAAATGACGAGGCCGGGCATGGGCGAAAGGATCGCGCCATCGCCGGCACCCTGACTTGCTTCGACTTCACTTGCGACGGGCAGGCTGATCGGCCAGGCGTTGCCGGCGTCGAAAAGCACCGTGGTTTCACCGATCGTGACGGTATTTGCCTCAAGCTCCGGACGTGATTGCCCCCAATGGAGGTGATCGCCGATACGGATGCGCACCCTCTTGTCATCCTTGCCTGCGATGCGGAACCCGGTCAGCGCGGTCCAGGGATCACCATCGGTGTTCCTTAAAAGCGCCGTGGCCGCGGTGTGGATTGCGGTGTCGCTCGGCTCCGTCGCCACAAGCCTGTCGTCATGGCGGTCGAGAAAGCCGGTGTCGATCCGAGCTGCGCAAAAATCTGGATCGACGGCGATGCGGGAAAGAAGGCCGGCATTGGATTTGACCGGCCAGACCTCGATACCGGCGCAGGCGGCTGCGAGCTTCGAAAGTGCCGCCTCGCGGTTCGGCCCATGGGCGATGATCTTGGCAATCATCGGGTCATAGAAGGCGGTGATTTCATCGCCTTGTTCGACGCCGCTATCGACGCGGATTGTGTCTGGCAGGCGCAGATGTTCGAGCCGGCCTGTCGAGGGCAGATAGCCGGCGGCAGGATTTTCGGCATAGAGCCGGGCTTCGAAGGCCCAGCCGTTCATGGCGATCTCGTCCTGCATTTTCGGCAAAGGTTCGCCGCAAGCGACCTTCAGCTGCCAGAGCACCAGATCCTCGCCAGTAATTGCCTCGGTGACCGGGTGTTCCACCTGCAGCCGCGTATTCATCTCCATGAACCAGATGCGATCTTCGCGAAGGCCCTCGGAGGCATCGGCGATGAATTCGATGGTGCCGGCGCCGACATAATTCACCGCTCTTGCGGCTTTCACCGCCGCATCGCAGATCGTCGCACGGGTAGCGGCATCGAGGCCGGGGGCAGGGGCCTCCTCGATGACCTTCTGGTGACGGCGCTGCAGCGAACAATCGCGCTCGAAGAGATGAACGCAATTTCCAAGCTTGTCGGCGAAAACCTGCACCTCGATATGGCGCGGATTGGCGATATAACGTTCGATCAGTACGCGGTCGTCGCCGAAGGCGGCGGCCGCTTCGCGACGGCAGGAGGCGAGAAGTTCGGCGAAATCCTGCGGGCGCTCGACGCGGCGCATGCCCTTGCCGCCGCCGCCGGCAACGGCCTTGATGAGTACGGGATAACCGATGGTCTCGGCTTCCGCCGCCAACCTCTCTTGGCTCTGGTCCGGCCCGAGATAACCGGGGGTCACAGGCACCCCGGCCGCCTGCATCAATTCCTTGGCGGCATCCTTGAGGCCCATCGCCCGGATGGCAGCCGGGGGCGCTCCGACCCAGAGGATGCCGGCCTTTTCCACCGCTTCGGCAAACCCGGCATTTTCCGAAAGGAAACCATAGCCGGGATGGATCGCGGCAGCGCCGGTTTTCCGGGCGGCCTCCAGGATGCGTTCCTGCGAGAGATAGCTTTCGCGGGCCGGCGAGGGACCGATGGTAATCGCCTCGTCCGCCTCGCTTACGAAGGGTAGGCCGGCATCGGCCTCGGAATAGACGGCGATGGTGCGGATGCCGAGTATCTTGGCGGTGCGGATGATGCGGCGGGCGATTTCGCCCCTATTGGCAATGAGAAGACTTTCCATCATCGGCGCCTCACATCCTGAACAGGCCGAAGCGCGGCCCCTTCGGGATCGGCGCGTTCAGGCAGGCGGAAAAGGCAAGGCCCAGCACATCCCGCGTCTGGCGCGGATCGATGATGCCGTCATCCCAGAGGCGGGCGGTGGCATAATAGGGGTTGCCCTCGGCCTCGTAGCCCGAACGGATCGGCGCCTTGAAGGCTTCCTCCTCTTCAATAGGCCAATTCTCCCCACGCGCTTCCATGGAGTCTCGGCGGATGGTGGCAAGCACGGAGGCCGCCTGTTCGCCGCCCATCACGCTGATGCGGCTGTTCGGCCAGGTGAAGAGGAAGCGCGGGCGATAGGCGCGGCCGCACATGCCGTAATTGCCGGCGCCGAAGCTGCCGCCGATGATGACGCTGACCTTCGGCACGGTGGCGGTCGCAACCGCCGTCACCAGCTTTGCCCCATCCTTGGCGATGCCGCCGGCCTCATAGCGGCCGCCGACCATGAAGCCGGAGATATTCTGCAGGAAAAGCAAAGGCACGCGGCGCTGGCAGGCGAGCTCGATGAAATGCGCCCCCTTCAGCGCGCTTTCGGAAAACAACACGCCGTTATTGGCGATGACGGCGACGGGCATGCCCCAGATGCGGGCGAAGCCGCAGACCAGCGTGGTGCCGTAGAGCGGCTTGAACTCATGCAGTTCGGAACCATCGACGATCCGGCCGATGACCTCGCGCACATCATAGGGCGAGCGCACATCCTCCGGAATGAGGCCGCAGAGATCCTGGGGATCGAGTTTCGGCGGTCGTGGCGGCTGGAGGTCGATATCGACTGATTTCACGCTGTTGAGGGTGGCTGCGATATCGCGGACGAGCAGCAGTGCATGTTCGTCGTTTTCGGCGACATGATCAACGACGCCGGAGCGGCGGCCATGGGTCTCGGCGCCGCCGAGTTCTTCGGCCGAAATGATCTCGCCGGTCGCGGCCTTCACCAGCGGCGGGCCGGCCAGGAAGATCGTGCCCTGATTGCGCACGATCACCGTTTCGTCGGACATGGCGGGCACATAGGCGCCGCCGGCAGTGCAGCTTCCCATGACGCAGGCGATCTGTGGGATTCCCTCGGCCGACATCTGCGCCTGGTTGTAAAAGATCGCGCCGAAATGGTCGCGGTCGGGAAAGACTTCGGCCTGATGCGGAAGATTGGCGCCGCCGCTATCGACCAGATAGAGGCAGGGCAGCCGGTTCTGCAGGGCGATCTCCTGCGCCCGCAGATGTTTCTTCACCGTCATCGGGAAATAGGCGCCGCCCTTCACCGTCGCATCATTGGCGACGATCATCACCTCGCGGCCGGACACACGGCCGATGCCGGCGATGATGCCGGCGCCGGGCGCCTCGTCATCATACATGCCGTTGGCCGCCAGCGTCCCGATCTCCAGGAACGGGCTGCCGGCATCGAGCAAAAGCTGGATGCGGTCGCGCGGCAGCAGCTTGCCCTTGCCGGTATGGCGCTCGCGCGCTGCCTGCGATCCACCTTCGCGCGCTTTCGCCGAGCGGTCATGGAGCTCGCCGATAAGCGCCTTGTTCTTGCTGGCATTGGCCTTGAAGCTGTCGCTGTCGCGGGCGATCGCAGTCGAAATCACCGTCATGACGCAATGAGCTCCCGGCCGATCAGGTAGCGGCGGATCTCGTTGGTGCCGGCGCCGATATCGTAGAGCTTGGCGTCGCGCAAGTAGCGTTCGACCGGCCATTCCTTGGTATAGCCGGCGCCGCCGAGCGCCTGGATCGCTTCCAGCGAGACCTTTACGGCATTTTCGCTGGCAAAGAGGATCGCAGCAGCTGCATCCGTGCGCGTCGCGCGGCCGGCATCGCAGGCCCGGGCGACGGAATAGACATAGGCACGCGCCGAATTCAGCGCGACATACATATCGGCGATCTTGCCCTGCATCAGCTGGAAATCGCCGATCGCTTTGCCGAATTGTTTGCGATCGCGCACATAGGGCAGCACGACGTCGAGGCAGGCCTGCATGATGCCGAGCGGTCCGGCGGCAAGCACGGCGCGCTCGTAATCGAGGCCGGACATCAGGATCTTCACGCCTTCTCCCTCCCGGCCCATCAGCGCCTCGGCCGGCACAGCACAATCCTCGAAGACCAGTTCGGCCGTGTCGCTGCCGCGCATGCCGAGCTTGGAGAGCTTCTTGGAGACGCTGAAACCGGGCAGGCCCTTTTCGATGATGAAGGTGGAAATGCCTTTCGGGCCGGCTGCGGGATCGGTCTTGGCATAGACAACAAGCACGTCGGCATGCGGCGCGTTGGTGATCCAGAACTTGGTGCCGTTCAGAATATAGCGGTCGCCCTTTTTCTCGGCACGCAACCGCATGGAGACGACATCGGAACCGGCGCCGACCTCCGACATGGCAAGCGAACCGACATGTTCGCCGGAGATCAGCTTCGGCAGATAGCGGCGCTTTTGTTCCGGCGAGGCCCAGCGGCGGATCTGGTTGACGCAGAGATTGGAATGGGCGCCGTAACTGAGCCCCACGGAGGCCGAGGCGCGTGAGACTTCCTCCATGGCGACGACATGATCGAGATAGCCGAGACCGGCGCCGCCGAATTCTTCTTCGACGGTGATCCCATGCAGGCCGAGCGCACCCATCTCGGGCCAGAGCCGGCGTGGAAACGTGTTGCTTTCGTCGATCTCCGCGGCCAGCGGAGCAATATGATCGGCGGCAAACCGCGCCGTCGTTTCACGGATCGCGTCCGCGGTTTCGCCGAGCGAAAAATCAAACATGGCACTCCTCCCGCTAAAATATGTAGCGCGGGTTGCGGCGGGGTCAAAGTGCCCTTGAATGATACGGCCGAAGAGCCTTGCGAATTCTTGTCGAGCCTGTCCAGTCGGTTGCTCGCGCACCCGGAACTGAGGCCCTCCCGGCTGCATGTCTGCTGCCGCCCCATGACATCGCCGGCCAGGCCGGCCAAGCGGCCCGTGAAGCTGGAAGATCTTCCGCGCCAGTCCGCGAGCAGACCCGAGAAGATCCCCCACCTTCCGCGCCACGCCACTTGACAGTCCCGCCCGCCGCCGTGCGCTTTGGTGTAGTTGTCAGTGGGTAATCCGAGTCCGAAAGATGCCCGGCTGATAAGGCTTACCGTTGCAAGTCAGCCACGGGCGGACTGCCGAACATGCTCTTGTACTCCCGACTGAATTGCGACGGGCTAACGTAGCCGACCTCATAAGCAACACGCGACACGTTGGCGGAACCGGAGGCGAGGAGCTTTCGAGCTTCCAAAAGACGGATATGGCGTTGAAAAGCAAGCGGGCTGAATCCCGTCACACCCTTGAAGTGTCGATGAAACGAAGTGACACTCATTCCCGCGGACGCTGCCAAATCGGGGATATTGACGGGCTCGTTGTGGTTGGAAGCAAGCCAATCGGCCGCCGCCTTGAG
Organism: Rhizobium sp. BT-226; assembly: GCF_025847085.2. Classification (NCBI taxonomy): domain Bacteria; kingdom Pseudomonadati; phylum Pseudomonadota; class Alphaproteobacteria; order Hyphomicrobiales; family Rhizobiaceae; genus Rhizobium; species Rhizobium sp. BT-226. The sequence goes on from NZ_JAOYTI010000007.1 coordinate 107,315, forward strand.
TTGCTGGAACCGCTCGTTTCGCTGACCGATCTGACGTAGCGTATCTCCCATCGTACTCTGGAAAAGGCGGTAGTAGAGTTCAGTCTCATAGTGCGGCGCAAGCATGCCGATATCGTCCGGAGAGTTCAAAAGCCCAACAAGCCGAGCCAGTGGCTCGCCGACCAGGCCGTTCAGTTCTCCCGCCGCTACCGCGCAGGTCCAGCGGTCGTCGCGTTTGGGCATATTGAGCATGACGCGCGTAAGCATAGTCGTATCAAGATGAAGGCTGATCGCGACGTAAGGCAGATCGGGCGTGGCGTCGGTGAACTGATGGATAAAGGGCAGACCAAAGGATGATGCCGCGCACATGCCAGCCGACAGTTCGAAGCGATTGGCGCCCATGATTAATACCTTTGTCCCACGCAGGACTGCGTAAAACATGGGTTCGAACACGGCTGGCGTCGGTAAAGTCGGGACCGTACTCGTCCAGACCGTCAGACGTGGGACAGGTGTCGCAATCCCGACAGTTCCCGTACGGCCGGCAACAACAGGAGCGACGTCGTCCAGCAGGCGACCTGTCACGTTCTCGGAGATGTTCATTCACGACGATATGACAAATTTGGAAGGATCAGGCAAGCATGAGGTGGGATCGGAGATGTTGATTTTCTCGTGACCGCTTATCTAAAGGCCGGAGGGGAGCGGAAATGACGACCTTCCCGGGCCCGAAAGTGGGCCTCCGAAACATGAAGCAAAAGGATGTAAAATGGCTGATCTTATGGGGAAGCGCGCTCTTGTTACCGGAGGGTCTCGGGGGATCGGCGCCGCGATCGCGCTGGTGTTGGCCGAGAAGGGCGCAGACGTGGCAATTACATACAACAAGTCGCCGGAGCGAGCGGACGGCGTCGTGTCTTCGATCGAAAAGCTGGGGCGCCGTGCGCTGGCCGTGCAGGCCGACAGTGCCGATCCGGACGCTGCCAAGCGGGCCGTGACTGAGACTGTCGAAAAGCTCGGTGGCCTCGACATTTTGGTGAATAGTGCGGCCATCGGACTGGCCGGACCAATCGCCGACCTCGATCTGACGCAATTTCAGGCCCTCATGGATATCAACGTGCGCGCGCCTGTCGCTTTTTCAAAAGCGGCTATTCCGCACTTTTCCAAGGGCGGGCGTATCATCTCGATCGGATCCGCTCTCGGCGACCGCGTTCCTTTTCCGGGTGTGACAGCCTACGCGATGTCGAAATCGGCATTGCACTCGTTCACACGCGGCCTGTCGCGAGAACTTGGGCCACAAGGCATTACGGTCAACCTGATCTCGCCCGGATCGACCGATACCGAGGCAAATCCGGCAGACGGCGCGACCGCTGATTTCCAACGGAGCCTGTCATCAATCGGGCGCTTTGCGGACCCCCGCGAAATCGCGGGTGTTGTTGCATTTCTGGCAAGCCCCGGCGCAAATATGATCACCGGTACAACCGTTACCGTAGACGGAGGCGCAAATGCTTAAGTCAGGCCGCGACTCAATTCGCTGACCACTTGATGGGGTGCAAGCCCTGGCAACAGAACCTGCCGCCTCGGGGTCAGTCAATGTAGCCTGGTTGTTTCCCGCTTTCGCTCCGCGCGTCCGGTCGGACCGCGCGGAGCGATTTCAGCTTTCACGCGACCATTCTGCGGGGGGCTGACCCGCTGATCGAGATCATCCCTGCGGATCTGGACGACGAACGCGGACGATCTCCGATAATTTAACTTCTGCGGGCGCCCAGCCGAGATGGATGACGTCTGCTGCGGCATCTGTGAAGATTGCCTTTGTGTGTTAGCGAACGGTCTCCTCACGCCACGACCGCCGGTACCATTCTATCCACACAGTCTCGCTTGCTGGGGCGTGCGACTGCCGGCCAGGGAATGCGGGTGCGCAAGCTCGGCGGCAACCGGGCTCCTATCCGCCTGGGTCTGCGCCCGCCTCGGCGGGTGGACCGGCTACTACGGCAAGCCAGGCCCGATCGTCATGCTCGACGGCTGGCAACAGTTCCAGGCCGCCAAGCGCGGCGTATCCCTCCTCCTCAACGCTTTCGATGATGTGTGAATCTGATAGCCCCGCTGGGAAAAGAGGGAGCAAGCTTGGCCTACCTAGCGTCGCCCAGCGACCCTGCTTCCTCCCGGCGAAAGGCTTCGGGGCTCTTGCCCATCCATTTCCGGAAGGCCCGGAAGAAGGCGCTCGGCTCGGAATAGCCGAGCTGCACGGCAATCTCGCCGATGGTCTTCGGCGTGTTCAGCAGCAGTTCGACGGCGAGGTCGCGACGGATGTCATCCTTGATGGCGGCATAGCTTTGTCCCTCGTCGCGCAGGCGGTGGCGTAGCGTGGAGGGCGGCATGCGCATATCGGCGGCGAGCTCGGCGAAGCTCCGCCACATGGCAGGTGTTGCCTGGCTCAAGCGCCGGCGCACAGTGGCGGCGACGCCGGCATCATAGCGATAGCGCACCAGAATATTGGCGGGCGCGCCGCGCAGGAACTGTTTGAGCGCCTGTTCGCTGCGTGTAATCGGCAGGTCGAGCAGGGCACTGTCAAAGCCGAGCCGGCTGATGGTTTGCGAGAAACGCACCGGCGCACCGAAGAAAAGCCGGTAGTCGGCCCCTTGTTTGGGCTCGGCGCAACGGAAATCGACGAGCCGGATCGGAATGCGCCGGCCGACCAGCCAGCAGGTGATGCCGTGCAGGATGATCCAATAGGTGCGATAAGCGAAGGCTGAACGCGGGCCGCCGGCATCCGTGAGCTCGACCTCGGCCAGACCGTCGCGGATGACGAGCCGTCCCCGGGGATCGTCGAGCACGACATCGAGGAAGCGTAGCGCCCGGCGGAGCGCATGACCCAGTGTCGGCGCATGCAGCACAGAGTGGCACAGCAGCGTGAAGCTGCCGCTGCGCATCGGCCGTGCGCCCATACCGAAGAATTCATCGTCGAGCTCGGCGGCGATCGCCAGCCAGAGCGCGCCATAGGTCTCTGCCGAAACCGGCTGATCGACGGGGGATGCCAGACCGACGCGGGAAAGGATCGGCGCCGAAGGCTTGCCGAGCCGCCGCAGGCTGTCGAGTGCCTCCTCCACGAAGCCCGGCGCGATCATGCGTCGCTCGATCTCGGCCATTCTATCCTCGCTATGGCAAAACTGGCTGAAATAATGGGGCAGTTCTGTCATCGCTTGCAATAGGTGGAGCGAATAGAATCGTATCCGTCGGTTGCGCTTGGAGGGGGTGCGGTCGACAGGAGGAAGAGATTCATGCTGATCCGTGGAGCAAGTTTCATCGTGACCGGCGGCGGCTCCGGCTTGGGTGCGGCAACAGTGCGCGCGCTTGTAGAAGCCGGCGGGCGCGTCACGATCGCCGATCTCAATACGCAAGCGGGCGAAGAAATCGCCCGGGAATTCGGACGCGATGCCTGCTTCGTCAAGGCCGATGTGACCGATGCCGAGCAGGGGGCGGCGGTGGTTGCCGCTGCTGTCGAAGCCTTCGGCGGCTTGCGCGGATTGGTGAATTGCGCGGGCGTGGCGCCGGCCGAAAAGGTGATCGGCCGCGACGGGCCGCACCGGCTGGAGAGTTTTGACCGTACGGTGAGCATCAATCTCATCGGCACATTCAACATGATCCGGCTTGCCGCCGCCGCAATCCAGAAGACCGAGCCGGATGCGGAAGGCGAACGCGGCGTCATCGTCAATACGGCCTCGGTTGCCGCCTTCGATGGCCAGATCGGTCAGGCAGCCTATGCCGCCTCCAAGGGCGGGGTGGCGGCGATGACCTTGCCGATCGCCCGCGAGCTTGCCCGTCACGGCATTCGCGTCGTCGCGATCGCGCCCGGCATTTTCGAGACACCGATGATGGCTGATATGCCGGCCGAGGTTCAGGCAGCACTCGGCAAGAGCGTGCCCTTTCCACCGCGGCTCGGTCGGCCGGCGGAATTTGCCGGGCTGGTACGCCATATCTTCGAAAACAACATGCTGAACGGCGAGGTCATCCGCCTCGACGGCGCATTGCGGATGGGCGCGCGCTGAGCGCTTCGCCCGAAGGAGGAAAGATGGTTTTGCAGGATCCCATCGTGATCGTTGGTGCGGCGCGCACCCCGATCGGCAGCTTTCAGGGAGAGCTGAAGGAGGCGACAGCGCCGGAGCTGGGAGCAACGGCGATCCGCGCGGCACTGCAGCGGAGCCGCGTCGAAGCCGAGGCGATCGAGGAGGTCGTCTTCGGCTGCGTGCTGCCGGCGGGACAGGGGCAGGCGCCGGCGCGCCAGGCGGCGATCCATGCCGGCCTGCCCTTCGCCACCGCGGCAAGCACCGTCAACAAGATGTGCGGCTCAGGCATGAAGGCCGTCATGATGGCGCATGACCTGATCGCCGCCGGCAGCGCCTCGGTGGCGGTTGCAGGTGGCATGGAAAGCATGACCAATGCGCCCTATCTCCTTGACAAGGCCCGTGGCGGCTACAGGCTCGGCCATGGGCGTGTCGTGGATCACATGTTCCTCGACGGGTTGGAGGATGCTTATGACAAGGGGCGCTTGATGGGCAGCTTCGCGGAGGATTGCGCCGAGGCCTATCAGTTCACGCGCGAGGCGCAGGATGCCTACGCCATCGCCTCGCTGACGCGGGCGCAGAAGGCGATTGCTGAGGGCTGTTTCGAAAGCGAGATCGTGCCGGTCACGGTGAAATCCGGCAAGACCGAGGAGGTGGCGAGCCGCGACGAACAGCCCGGAAAGGCGAAGCTCGACAAGATCCCGACGCTGAAGCCCGCCTTCCGCGACGGTGGTACGGTGACCGCCGCCAATTCCAGCTCGATCTCCGATGGTGCGGCAGCCCTGGTGCTGATGCGCCGCACCGAGGCGGAGCATCGCGGCCTGAAGCCGCTTGCCACCATCCTTGGCCATGCCACGCATTCACAGGCGCCCAATCTTTTCGCCACTGCACCGATCGGTGCGCTGCAGAAACTGTCCGATCGCACCGGCTTATCGTTGTCGGAGGTCGATCTGTTCGAAATCAACGAGGCTTTCGCCGTTGTCGCCATGGCGGCGATGCGCGATCTCAACCTGCCGCATGAAAAAGTGAACGTGCATGGCGGCGCCTGCGCGCTCGGCCATCCGATCGGCGCCTCGGGAGCCCGGATCCTGGTGACGTTGCTTGCAGCACTGGAGCGACACGGTCTGAAGCGCGGCATGGCCGCGCTCTGCATCGGCGGCGGCGAGGCGACCGCCGTTGCCATCGAACGGCAATAGGAGAGGGGAGAACAGATGATCCTTTCCGACCTCCAGCAGCAGATCTCAGATCTCGCCCGCGATTTTGCCCGCGACCGGCTGGCGCCGGGGGCAGCCAAACGCGACCGGGAGCATCTCTTCCCGCGCGAGGAATTGAAGGAAATGGGTGAACTCGGGCTGCTCGGCATGCTGGTGCCGGAAGCCTATGGCGGCTCGGATACCGGTGTTGTCGCTTATGCTGCCGCACTGGAGGAGATTGCCGCCGGCGACGGACCCTGTTCGACGATTATGAGCGTACACAGTTCCGTCGGCTGCGTGCCGATCCTGAAATTCGGCACCGAGGAGCAGCGGCAGCGCTTCCTGCCGAAACTTGCGAGCGGCGAATGGATTGGCGGCTTTGCGCTGACCGAGCCGCAGGCCGGATCCGATGCCTCGAACCTGAAGACCCGGGCGCGGCGTGACGGTGACCACTATGTGCTCGACGGCTCCAAGCAATTCATCACCTCGGGAAAAAACGGCGATGTCATCATCGTCTTTGCCGTCACCGATCCGGACGCTGGCAAGAAAGGCATTACCGCCTTCATCGTTCCGACGAATACGCCGGGCTATGAAGTGATCCGCGTCGAGGAAAAGCTCGGACTGCATTCCACCGATACCTGTCAGATCGCCTTCAACAACATGCGCATCCCGGCCGAGCTGAGGCTCGGTGCGGAAGGCGAAGGTTACCGCATCGCCCTCGCCAATCTCGAGGGCGGGCGGATCGGCATAGCGGCGCAGGCGGTCGGCATGGCGCGGGCGGCATTCGAGGCGGCGCGCGACTACGCCCGCGAGCGTACGGCCTTCGGCAAGCCGATTTTTGAACATCAGGCCGTTGCCTTCCGCCTTGCCGATATGGCGGTGCGGATCGAGGCGGCGCGGCAGCTCGTCTTTCACGCCGCCTCGCTCAGAGAGGCCGGGCTGCCCTGCCTGTCGGAAGCCTCGATGGCGAAGCTCTTTGCCTCCGAGATGGCCGAGCGCGTCTGCTCCGACGCGATCCAGGTCCATGGAGGTTATGGCTACATGGCCGACTATCCGGTCGAGCGCATCTACCGCGACGTGCGCATCTGCCAGATCTATGAAGGAACGAGCGACGTGCAGCGCATGGTGATTGCCCGCAATCTATAAGAACCACATCCGGCCCTGCTTCCGGAGGAGAGGAGCAAGGCCGGCAAAGGGAGGAAAGAAAAGATATGGTGGATTCCGCTCGTTTGAGCCTGCATGTCCCCGAACCCGCCGTTCGCCCCGGCGGTCAGCCTGATTTTTCCAATGTCAAGATTGCCAAGGCCGGCTCGGTGCCGCGGCCGGAGGTGGATGTCGCATCCGAAGATATCCGTGATCTCGCCTATTCGATCATCCGCGTTTTGAACCGCGACGGCGAGGCGGTCGGCCCCTGGGCAGGCTCGCTTTCCGATGAGGAATTGCTGACCGGGCTTCGCAACATGATGAAGCTGCGGGCCTTCGACGCCCGCATGCTGATGGCGCAGCGGCAGGGCAAGACCTCCTTCTACATGCAGCATCTCGGCGAGGAAGCCGTCAGTTGCGCCTTTCGCAAGGCGCTCGAGAAGGGAGACATGAATTTCCCGACCTATCGCCAGGCGGGCCTTTTGATTGCCGACGACTATCCGATGGTCGAGATGATGAACCAGATCTACTCGAACGAGAGTGATCCCTTACGCGGCCGGCAATTGCCGATCATGTATTCCTCGAAGGAGCATGGCTTCTTCACCATCTCGGGCAATCTCGCCACCCAATATGTGCAGGCCGTCGGCTGGGCGATGGCCTCGGCGATCAAGAACGACAGCCGCATTGCCGCGGCCTGGATCGGCGACGGATCGACGGCGGAATCGGATTTCCACTCGGCGCTCGTTTTCGCCTCGACCTATAAGGCGCCCGTGATCCTCAACATCGTCAACAATCAGTGGGCGATCTCGACCTTCCAGGGCATTGCCCGGGGCGGCTCCGGCACTTTCGCGGCGCGGGGCCTCGGCTTCGGCATTCCGGCGCTGCGTGTCGACGGAAACGACTACCTCGCCGTCCATGCCGTCGCCCGCTGGGCGGCCGAGCGCGCGCGGCGCAATCTCGGGCCGACGCTGATCGAATATGTGACCTATCGCGTCGGCGCGCATTCGACCTCCGACGATCCGAGCGCCTATCGGCCCAAGACGGAATCGGAGGCCTGGCCGCTCGGCGATCCCGTGCTGCGGCTGAAGAAACATCTGATCGTCAAGGGCGCTTGGTCGGAGGAGCGGCATGTGCAGGCCGAAGCCGAAATCATGGACGAGGTGATCGAGGCGCAGCGCCAGGCAGAGGCTCATGGCACGCTGCATGCCGGCGGCAGGCCTTCGGTGCGCGACATTTTCGAGGGCGTCTATGCCGAGATGCCGCCGCATATCCGCCGCCAACGGCAGCAGGCGGGGTACTGACATGGCCAGGATGACGATGATCGAGGCCGTGCGCAGCGCCATGGACGTCTCGATGGCGAAGGACGACAATGTTGTCGTTTTCGGTGAGGATGTCGGCTATTTCGGCGGCGTCTTTCGCAGCACACAGGGCCTGCAGGCAAAATACGGCAGAACGCGCTGCTTCGATACGCCAATCAGCGAATCCGGCATCGTCGGCACGGCGATCGGCATGGCGGCCTATGGGCTGAAGCCCTGCGTCGAAATCCAGTTCGCCGATTACATGTATCCGGCCTATGACCAGCTGACGCAGGAGGCGGCGCGCATCCGCTACCGTTCCAACGGCGATTTCACCTGCCCGATCGTCGTGCGCATGCCGACCGGCGGCGGTATCTTCGGCGGCCAGACGCACAGCCAGAGCCCGGAGGCGCTTTTTACCCATGTCTGCGGGCTGAAGGTGATCGTGCCTTCCAATCCCTATGATGCCAAAGGCCTGCTGATCGCGGCGATCGAGGATCCCGACCCGGTCATGTTCCTGGAGCCGAAGCGCCTCTATAATGGCCCCTTCGACGGCCATCACGAGCGGCCAGTGACGCCCTGGTCGAAACACGACCTCGGAGAGGTGCCGGACGGCCACTACACGATCCCGATCGGCAAGGCCGAAGTGCGGCGCGCGGGATCGGCAGTGACGGTCGTTGCCTATGGCACCATGGTGCATGTGGCGCTTGCCGCGGCCGAGGATGCCGGGATTGATGCCGAGGTGATCGATTTGAGAAGTCTGCTGCCACTCGATCTCGATGCCATCGTCAAATCGGTGTCCAAGACCGGCCGCTGCGTCGTCGTGCATGAGGCGACCCTGACATCCGGCTTCGGCGCCGAGGTCACAGCACTGGTGCAGGAACATTGCTTCTATCATCTCGAAGCGCCGGTCGTGCGTGTCGCCGGCTGGGACACGCCCTATCCGCATGCGCAGGAGTGGGATTATTTCCCCGGTCCCGGCCGTGTCGGGCGGGCGCTTGCCGAAGTCGTGGAGGCCTGAGCCATGGGCGAATTCATCGTCAAGATGCCCGATGTCGGGGAGGGGGTCGCCGAGGCCGAGATCGTGGAATGGCTCGTGAAGACGGGAGATCCCGTCCGCGAGGACATGGTGATCGCCGCCGTCATGACCGACAAGGCCACCGTCGAAATTCCGTCGCCCGTCCATGGCACCGTCATTTGGCTTGCCGGCGAGGTCGGAGACCGCATCGCGGTCAAGGCCCCGCTGGTGCGGATCGAGACCGCGGGAGATGTCGGCGAGACGCAGCCTGTGGTGATTGGGCAGGCGCCGATTGCCGAAACCCCCAGGGCCGAAATTGTAAAACCTGCCCCGGCAGCAACTCCTGCGCCGGTACCAGTGCCGGCGGCTGTATCGGCGGAAAAGCCGCTTGCCGCTCCCTCGGTGCGGCTCTTCGCCAGGGAAAGCGGTGTCGATCTCAGGCAGGTGCAGGGGACAGGACCGGCCGGGCGTATCCTGCGCGAGGATATCGAGCAATTCCTGACCCCTGGAGCCGCTCCCGCTGCGGTGAAGAACGGTTTTGCCAGGAAGACGGCGACCGAGGAGATCAAGCTGACCGGCCTGCGCCGCCGCATCGCCGAGAAGATGGTGCTTTCCACCTCGCGCATCCCTCACATCACTTATGTGGAGGAGGTAGATATGACTGCACTCGAGGAGCTGCGCGCCACGATGAACGGCGATCGCAGGCCTGATCATCCGAAGCTGACGGTTCTGCCCTTCCTGATGCGGGCGCTGGTCAAGGCGATTTCCGAGCAGCCTGACGTCAACGCCACTTTCGACGACGATGCCGGCATCATCACGCGCTACGGTGCCGTGCATATCGGCATCGCCACGCAGACGCCGGCCGGCCTGACCGTGCCGGTGTTACGGCATGCGGAAGCCCGCGGCATCTGGGATTGCGCCGCGGAGATGAACCGGCTGGCGGATGCGGCGCGATCCGGGACGGCGACGCGCGATGAGCTTTCCGGCTCGACTATCACCATCAGTTCGCTCGGCGCGCTCGGCGGCATCGTCTCGACACCCATCATCAACCGTCCCGAGGTGGCGATCATCGGCGTCAACAAGATCGCCACGCGACCGGTCTGGGACGGCGCGCAGTTCGTGCCGCGCAAGATGATGAACCTCTCCTCCAGTTTCGATCATCGCATCATCGACGGCTGGGATGCGGCAAACTTTGTGCAGCGCATCCGCACGCTGCTCGAAACGCCGGCGCTCATTTTCATCGAAGGTTGATCCATGAAAGAGATTGTCTGCAAGCTCCTCGTCATCGGCGCCGGCCCGGGCGGTTATGTCTGCGCCATCCGCGCCGGACAGCTCGGCATCGATACCGTCATCGTCGAGGCCGGCAAACCGGGTGGCACCTGCCTGACGGTCGGCTGCATTCCCTCCAAGGCGCTGATCCACGCGGCGGAGGAATTCGACGCGACGCAAAAGATGCTTGCCGGCAAAAACCCGATGGGCATCCGCGTCGAAGGCGCCTCGATCGATCTCGGCAGAACGATTGCCTGGAAGGACGGGATCGTCGGCCGGCTGACCAGCGGGGTCTCGGGGCTGCTGCAGAAGGCGCGCGTCAAGATCGTCCACGGCCGGGCGCGCTTCCGCGACGGCAAGACGGTGGAGGTGGAGACCGAAACCGGCCAGCAGATCATCCGCGCCGAGACCGTGGTGATCGCCACCGGTTCCGATCCGGTGGAGCTTGCCAACCTGCCCTTCGGCGGTCGCGTCATTTCCTCGACGGAGGCGCTGTCGCTGACGGAGCTGCCGAACAAACTCGTCGTGGTCGGCGGCGGTTATATCGGGCTGGAGCTCGGGACGGCCTTTGCCAAGATGGGATCGGATGTGACGGTCGTCGAGGCGACGCCGCAGGTGCTGCCGCAATATGATGCCGAACTCGTGCGGCCCGTCATGCGCAAGCTGACCGAAGGCGGTATCCGGGTGTTGACCGGTGCCAAGGCGATCGGCCTTGCCGACGATGGCGAGGCATTGATCGTCGAAACGCCGGATGGCCGGCAGCAGAGCCTGCCGGCGGACCGCATCCTCGTCACCGTTGGCCGCCGCCTGAGAACCGCAGGATCGGGTCTCGAAGAGCTCGATCTCGATCGTGCCGGCCCTTATCTGAGGATCGACGACCGTTGCCGCACCTCGATGCGCGGCATCTATGCGATCGGCGACGTCACCGGCGAGCCGATGCTTGCCCATCGGGCCATGGCGCAAGGGGAGATGGTGGCGGAGATCATCGCCGGAAAGAAGCGCGCCTGGGACAAAAGATGCATTCCCGCCATCTGCTTTACCGATCCGGAGATCGTCAGCGCCGGCCTGTCGCCGGCCGACGCGAAGGCGCAAGGCTATGAAATCCGCACCGGCCAGTTTCCGTTCAGCGCCAACGGACGGGCGATGACGATGCTGTCCGAAGAGGGTTTCGTGCGCGTTGTGGCCCGCGCCGACACCAACCTCGTGCTCGGCCTGCAGGCGGTGGGCGCCGGGGTCTCCGAGCTCTCGGCGGCCTTTGCGCTGGCCATCGAGATGGGTGCACGTCTCGAAGATATCGCCGGCACTATCCACGCGCACCCGACCCGCAGCGAAGCGGTGATGGAGGCGGCGCTGAAAGCTTTGGGAAGTGCTCTGCATATCTGAGATCAAGTCCGGATCGGACATCGCGGTTCGATCCGCCTGATCACTTGCATACCGGATCGCTCGCCGGGCATGTTGCCGATCACTGGTTTCGCTCAACTGTTGTTCGGTCGGGCTCTCAAGTATATCGCCATTCAGCGTTCCGCTTCAGTATTTCCAGATGTTCGGAGCACACTTTCATGACCAGCTCGAGCAGCAAGGCGGTCCGGTCTCCCAGCCAAACAAGCGCTTCATCGGCAGGGCGGTCTGCAGTTGGTTTCAAGAGGAACATCCAACCCTGATGTCATTGCACCAACGGAAGGTCAATCGTTGGTGCCGGGCCTCTACTCTGCCCAGCGTCGGTTGAGCGCCTGGCAAGTGTAGCCAGCCAACCCGCCGATTGATGTCGCAACGGTGAGGTGGAGGAAAGACACGGCTGTCATGTCGAATTCGGCCGCAAACCATGTCACCATACCAAGGAACCAAGCGAGCATATTGCCGGTGACGTGCTGCGTTCGCAATCCGACGATCAAAAGGGCGACCAGGAAGACGACCAGCGGCAGGGCCAGATGTCCCAGCGAAGGAATAAGCATCCCGGTCAGAACTCCCGATACGGCGCCGATGGCAAGACCTAGCCACAGGCACAGCATGGCGGCAAGGCTGTTGGTCAGCGTGGTCGGTCGAGTGAACCACGCGATAAAACCGGCGAACATGACCCAGACTTCCAACGCGAGTGCCGCGCTAAGCCACGCGGCGAAGGCCGCGACGACGGAAGCGATGACGGTCCAAAGAATGAATTTTCCACGCGTCTGACGGTGAACAGCGGTGGGCTGATTTTGAACATTGCTCATGCTGACATTCCTTCTTTTCTGTCTTATGAAGAAGTGGGAGAAAGTTCGCTCGCTCGCTCGCGCATGTGCAATGAGCGCCATGACTTCGCCTGCCAATCCCCGACCTCCGATCTTTAGCTATTGCGATGACGCTCCTTGAACGGCGCCACGGCCTAACGCCCATTAAGGAGCGCAAAGCGCTGCGCGTAGTCGCCATCCCGTTCGGCAAAGCGCTCTCCTCTGACACGATCGACAAGGATTTCTCCGCCAGGCGGATTGGGATCGGCAAGGAGTTGCATCACTTCGGTGATGTAGGCGGCAAGCGGCATGGCGTGGGGATCGCTCAGCTGATGCGGGCCGCTTAGTTCCGTCTGAACATAAGGCGGGGCCAGTTCGAGTACCTCGATCGACGAGCCGCGAAGTTGGACGCGCAGCGATTGCAGCCAGGAATGCAGGAACGCCTTGCTGGCGCAGTAGGTCGGGAAGTTGTTGCGCGGCACGAAGGCAAGGCCGGATGTCGTGGTGATGATCGCGGAATTCGGTTTCGTCTTGAGTGCCGGCAGTAAAGCCGCCGTCATGTGCAGCACACCCATGACGTTGGTCTCGACGATGTCGCGTGCGACGGAGAGATCGGGCTCGGCCGTCAGGCTCTCGGGCCACGAGATGCCTGCATTGTTCACGAGGACATTCAGTTCCGGGACCTTATCGCGGATGCGACCAGTGAAGGCGTCGATCGCGGCCGGGTCCTGCACGTCGAGTTGAAAGGCGAGCATTCCAGGATTGGCCGCCATGATTTCATCGAGGCGGCCTTGGCGACGGCCGGCGATCAGGACCTGGTTGCCGAGCCTGTGAAAGGCTTCGGCAAGTCCCCGGCCGATGCCGCTGGTGCCGCCGATGATGAGGATGGTATTGCCTGTCATCTGCATAATGTCGTTTTCCTTGAAGGTCAGTCGCGGAGTGCCGGTCGCAGGACGTCTTCGCACCATTGGCGGAAGCTGGTCGGGGTGGTGTTCTCGGGCGTTCTTTCGATGCCGAGGTCGAGACCCTGGTTCTTCGCATCGGCCATGTCGGTCATCCCCTGCGCCATCGCTTCGGAGAAGCCGAACTGCAGGAAGCGAGCCTTGTAGGCTTCGAAAGAAATTCGTTGGTACCGGACCGGATTGTCCAGAACGTCCGATATGATCGCCGCCATGTCGTTGAAGGAGATGTTCTCTGGCCCAAGAACCGCGACTTCTTCCTGGCCGCTCCAGCTGGCGTCCAGCAGCAAGCGGCTCGCCACGGCGGCGATGTCGCGGGTGGCGCAACTTGGCAATTTCAAATCACCGGAAATCGGCGAGAAGAACACGCCCTGGTTCTTGATCGACGCGGCCTGCATGAGAAGATTGTCCATGAAGGACGGCATGGTCAGTGCCCGAAAGTCGATGCCGGTGCTGGCGATCAGGTCGTCCATCGCGAGCGAGCCCGTGACATAGCCGGCAGCGCCGGCGAGCGGCGTGGTCCGGCCAAGTGCAGTGATGCCGACGACGCGTTTTACCCCCTTGGCCTTCAGGGCGGCCGCGGCCGAACGTGAGAAATCCACATAGGCGGCATTGACGCTTTGCGCTTTCGAATCCGCGGGCGCCAGCCAGAACACGGCCTCTGCATCTTCGAATGCGCGCTTCACGATACCATCGTCCGCATGAGAGCCCTGGACAACCTCGACCGTGTCACGGATGGCGGCTGGCAACTTGCTAGGATCGCGCACGATAAGGCGGACCGAAGCGGCGTGCTCGAGCAGGTTTTCGACGACCTGGTGGCCGATATCTCCCGTGGGGGCAGTGACGACGATCATGATATGCTCCTTGGTGGCTGCGCGAGGGACGATGTGGCTTTATTGCCAAGCCTCATCTCGTCTCGAAACCCATGCCTAGATACGTAAGGTATTGTTAGCGGACGCTCCATGCTCTATAGTCGCTACTATCGTCGCGATCGTCCGGAAATGTCATGGACCCCCTCTCTGAGTTCCTCAGCCTGCTGAAGCCCACGAGTACAATCTCGTCTGGCTTCGAAGCCACGGGAGACTGGTCGATCCAGTTCGGCGACCAGCAACGCCAGATCAAATGCTACGTGATCCTGTCCGGTGGCTGCTGGTTGGCCGTTGACGGTATTGGCGAGGTGGTGCGCCTCGAAGCAGGCGACTGCTTCGTCCTGCCGCGTGGCCTGCCTTTTCGGCTCGCGAGCGATCTGGACCTGCCGTCGGTCACGGCCTCAACAATCTTTCCGCCCGCCCGTGCCGGCGGTATGGTGACCGTCAATGGAGGCGGCAGTTTTTCCCTTGTGGGTGCGCGTTTTGCGGTCGGCGGCAATCATGCCGACATGCTGCTGGAAATGCTGCCGCCCATTGTCCATCTTCGCCAGGAAGCGGAGCGGGAGGCCTTGCGATGGGCGATCGAACGCATGATGCAGGAGGTCCGTTCGCATCTGCCAGGCGGCTACCTCATGGCGCAATATCTCGCGCATATGATGCTGCTTCAGGCGCTTCGCATTCATCTGGCCAAAGATCATCAGGGCACAGGATGGTTCTACGCTTTGGCTGACAAGCATTTGAGCAGCGCAATTCGAGCCATACACGCCGAGCCTGCAAAAAACTGGACATTGGCGGAACTCGGTGAGACCGCCGGCATGTCAAGATCGGTGTTTGCGGAGCGCTTCAAGGCCGCCGTCGGCGAAACACCGATCGAATATTTATCCCGATGGCGTATGCTGCTTGCCTGCGACCGCCTCGAGAAGGGCGACGATCCGATTTCGATTGTCGCGCCGGCGTTGGGCTACCAGTCCGAGAGCGCCTTCAGCAAGGCGTTCAAGCGCGTCGTTGGATGCTCGCCGCGCCAGTATCGCGGACAGGGAAACCTTTCTTCTGAAACGCGACCGGCAGACTGAACGGCTCGGCCCGTTCGTGACGCCCTTAGGACGTTTGTCGAACCCTTCCCCGGCCCTTTCATTGAGACGGCAGTGGGCCGACACGTCGCCGGATGGTGCTTCGAGATATGCTTCAAAGCAACCATCACAAGCATTATGACGGCCTCGGCGCTGACGAGCGCGGCAAATAGACCGAATCCGATTTCCGAACCGGACCAACCTTTGAGATGCAAGGTATAGCCGGCACCCGCCAGAACACTGACCCAGACCAACGCGCCGAGCGCCGTTGCAAGCAAAAATGACCTCAGCTCCTGAGGGCTGATGGCAGCTTTTATCAGTTCACCTATGGGCTGCGTTGCCCGATCCACGAACAGGTGCTGGACCGTGTCGGTCTCGTCTCTCAAAGCATCGGATGGGTGTTCAACAACTTTCCCCCGGCTCAGGTTTTCCGCCTTACCCGTCGCTGAATGAGATCCGCTAGTTGCCGTTTTCGAAGCCCGCGGGGCGTCGCACCGGAGCGTTCTCTGGTCAATGCGTTTCACCTCAAGGAGAATATCTTGCAACATCTGATCTCCAATCCTTTCGTCGGCGTTTGGGCGCCTCGCGCGCTGTCAGTTCTAAGATTCATCGCCGGACTGATCTTCTTCCCGCATGGAACCCAGAAGCTCCTGAATTTTCCACCACGCGAGGGCGGGGCGGTTGAGTTCCTCTCGTTCATGGGGTTCGCAGGGACGTTGGAGGTAGTTGGCGGAGCCCTGATCATGCTTGGGCTGATTACCCGCCCGACGGCTTTTATCCTCTCCGGCATGATGGCCGTGGCTTATTTCATGTTCCACTTTCTTCGCAGTTTCTATCCGACACTCAATGGTGGCGATGCAGCCATCCTCTTCTGTTTCCTGTTTCTCTATATCAGCGTCGCTGGCGGAGGCTCATGGGCTCTTGACACATTTCGCACGAGAAAAGCCCGCTCAACGCATTGAATATCGAGTTTCTCCTCGCTGGCACAGCCGGCCGTAGGTCCGATTCCCATCAAGGTGACGTATTTGGCTCTTATAAGAACAGCACTTATAATCTTCAGTCGGGTCGAGGTGTCGTGACGCCCGCATGGCGATGTTTGGCGGCAGAAGAGCAGAAGCGACGAGACCGTGCAATTGTTCTGCGGCGGGGCTTAGGGGCCGCGGGACTGTGCGTAGACAGGGCGATAAAGCTGAAGTATGGCGGACGCAGGAGTCTTATGAGCCGCGAAGGAAAGACATGACAGACCTGAACCAAGCGTTGCCCAACCGGAAAATTCGTATCCGGAAGACGGGGGTTTGGCCGGGGGTATTGTTCTATCTAGGGGGCTGATGCTGCTGGCGGTGGCGGGTTCATCGGGGTGTGGCAGGCGCCGGGCATGGTCAATGACTGGCTGGTGGCGAGCGATCCGGTGGCGGTGCCCGACGCGACGATCACAGATGGGGAATGCCATGCGCGGCGGCTGGTGTTCGTCGATTGCTCGGCCCATATCATCCATGAAATCAAGGGCAAGAGCGTGGAGCACGATATCGAATTGATGTTCGTGGATTTCAACACGGGCGATTATGAGGTCGACGTGGTGCGTTCGGCATCGCAGCCCACGTGATTGCTATGATGCGCTTTCGTAGAGGCCAGGATATCAGCAAAGAGTTGCACCACCTTGGAAAGCTTCGAAACCTGCCGGTGAACCGCACCCACAGCAATTTCCCTTCCCCTATCCTCCCAACCATCAGAAAATTTTCTCATGACCAATCCTATCAGTGTCTATTCGATGCCCGGAACGTGTTTTTTTGATCTGGCTCCTGCTTCGGGCGGCGAGCCCTATCGCATATTCCTTTCCATTCCGGCGGAGAAACCGCCGGCGGGTGGATGGCCGCTTCTCGTCATGACCGACGGTAACGCCACGTTCCCCTTCGCGGTTGCCAGCTTGGTCACGCAGGCACCTTACCCCACGGGAACGAATGTCGGTTGGGGGGTGATCGCGGCGATCGGCTACCCCTCCGACGAGCCCTATGATCCGCTCCGCCGGTCTTGGGACCTCGGGCCTCCGCCGGTCAAATCCTATCCGCCGTTCGTCGAGGGCGGTCCCCCGGTTGTCATCGGAGGGACCGGTAAGCTGCTGGGTTTCATCGAGAACGAGCTTATACCGCGGATTGCAGAGATGGTGATCCTGGATCCGATGCGCCGATCGCTTTTCGGACATTCCTTCGGCGGCCTCTTTACTCTCTATGCGCTGTTCGAGCGTCCAGGTCTGTTTGCCAATTGGATTGCGGCCAGCCCAACCATCTATTGGGAGAACAGCGAAATCCTCAAGAATGAAGCGCAACGTCAAGAGGCACCGGGGAATGCACCTTTCCTGCATTTGTCCGCCGGAGAATACGAAGGCGATGCTCTGGCACCCTTCCAGTACCGGAACGAGGATGCCACTGCACGTCTGGAGAAGAGGAAGATGGAGCGGACCGTCCTCCTGGCGCAGGAAATGGCGGAGCGATTAAACGGCACTGCCGACGGATTGCGCTCCGAATTCGCGCTTTATGCCGGTGAGACCCACATGTCCGTTCTTGCGGCGGCCGTGAATCGCGCGGTTAGCATCGCGTTCGCCGTCCAGAGTTTGACCGACATGTGACGCTCTCCGACGTTAATGGTCCGGCCGGCCGTGCTCCCCACCCGTATTGGCCCACCTCGGAGCAAGAGGCAGGGCCAACCTGCCGGCGAATGAGACAACGCCATAGTGAGATCGTTGATGGTGTTGCATGGACGAACCCTCAGCTGACACCGCGCTTCCGCATCATCAGCATCAAGAACGGCGCTCCGATGAGTGCGGAAACAAGACCGGCCGGGATCTGGTAGGGCGATACGATCGTGCGGCCGACGAAATCAGCCGCAACCATAAGCCCCCCTCCGATCAGAGCGGCACCAACCATTTGCGGCAGCGCGCGCGCCAATCCCGCCTCGCGCGCAAGGTGAGGTCCCATGAGGCCGATGAATGACAACGGGCCAACCGTGAGCGTCGCGGCAGCCGTCAACAATCCTGCGAGGCCAAAGAGCGCAAATCGCGATTTTGCCAAGGGTATGCCGACCGCCGCCGAAGGCGATGGCCCAAGAGGTAGGATGTCAAGCCAGCGGCGAGCGGCGAGAGAGACGGCAATCAGCACGGCGCCGAGCGCCACCTCCATTGCGGCGGTCGACCCCTCGATAAGATAGGTGGACCCGCTCATCCACCGCATCAGCAGAACTGCTCTCGGATCTCCCGTCGAGCTCAACACGCCGACGACAGCATCGACCATCGCGCTTAAGGCAATGCCCGCCAGCAGGACTCGTTCAGGCGCGAACGCCGATCGCCGGGAACTGGCGAAGATGACAAAAAGAACGCTGATCGCACCGGCCACGGCAAATGCAAATTGTCCGGAAAATCCTGGAGCGACGGCAAACAGGGCAATAGCAACACCGAAGGTCGCACCGGCACTGATTCCCAGAACTTCGGGACTTGCCATTTCGTTTCCGGTCAGTCGCTGAAGGATCGAGCCCGCGACCGCAAGCATGGCGCCCGATGTCAGGGCGGCGAGGATTTTAGGTATCCTGATAGCAAGGACATCGTACGAAAATTCGCCGGACGTAAAAGCCCAGCCGCCATTGACGTCGCGTCCGAGAAAAGCGCTGACCATCAACAGGACGAGCAGGCCGGCGGCCGCGATGATGACCGGCCGAGTTCCATCCCATCGACGTGGCCGTCTGAACGCCGGCGATTGCTGTAGTCTATGACGGAGCTTCAGCCGCGGCAGGAGCGCGAGAAGCAGCGGCGAACCGAAGATGGCTGTTACCGCCCCCGTCGGCAAAAAATCACCAAGTCCGCCGGCGACGAGTTGCAGGATGGAGTCGGCGAAAAGCAGCAGTCCGGCGCCGATCAGGGGAGACCAGAGAATGAGCTGCGCGGGACGCCGTGCTCCGGACAATCGCGCAATCGTCGGCGCGACCAGTCCAATGAAACCAATCACCCCAACGGCGCTCGTGACAAATCCAGCAAGCGCGACGGCAAGGGCGACGACAACGAAACGCAGGCGGACCAATCTGACGCCGAGTGCCGTGGAACTGCTCTCGCCAAGATCGAGCAGCGAAAGCGGTCTCATCACGAAAGCGCAGCCGATGGCGATGACGGCTAACTTCCAAAGAAGCGACAGGGGAATGACCCAGCTTTGCTGTGCCAGCGAGCCGGCGCCCCAGATGAACAGGCTCGAGAGGTAGCGCTGGTTCAAATAGGTCAGGATGGCGGCGAGGCCGCCGCACCAAAGACTGAGAACCAGCCCCGACAGAACAAGCGAATAAGGCGAAAAACCGCGGCGCGCGCCCAGGCTGACGACGATCACAGCAGCGGTCGTACTGCCGATCAGAGCGACAAGATCGCGGCCGGCGCCAAGCAGGTCGGGGAGAAACAGCGATGTTACCACCAGCGCCAGGTTTGCTCCGGCCGATATGCCAAGGGTGGTAGGATCGGCGAGCGGGTTTCGCAAAACTTGCTGAAACAGCGCACCGGACAAGGCAAGCGCGGCTCCGGCAATCAGCGCCGTCGCAAGACGGGGGAGCGTCGAATAGGTGAACACCATTCGCGTGACATCGTAATCCGGTCGAGCCATTTCTGACATCGCAGGAGCGGCAAGAAACCACGATGCCACGCCTCCACCGCACATCAGGAGGAGGAAGACAATTGCTGGCCCGATATTGTTGCGGCGGGAAACCATCAAGCCTCCTTTTCCAGAAGATCCGTCAAAAGACCCGCAAAGCGCATGGCCTCGTTCACCATGCCAAACATCAGGGCTGACGGCAGAATCGACAGATGGCCTGGACGCGCAAACGAAAGCCTGTTCCACAGCGGGCTCTGAGTGAGTTTCGGAAGAACGTCCGGAGGAATGGGGTCAAAGGCGATCAGACGCGCGTCCGGATCGGTGACTTTGGAGAGGTCTTCAATCCCGATCGTTTCAAAGCCCCAATAATTCGACTCTCTCGTCCAGGCGTTCCGGACACCGATGCGCTCGAGCACATTGTGGAACAGTCCGGGACTCGAGTAGATGCGGGCATGGCGGGCATCCATGAAATTCACCAGCGCGACCGGCGGCAGGTTCTTGCCCACAAGGCGACTGCGGCATTGCTCGAAGAAGACATCGGCGCGCGCAAGGAACTGCTCTGCTTCATTCTCACGGCCAAGCTCAACAGCCAATTTCCGCGTCGCCGCGATGGCAGCGGGAAGAATAGATCCAATGCCCGGCGTAAAGACTTCCAGCCGAACGACTCTCGCCACCGACTGCAGCTTGGGCAACAGCTCATCCAGGTAGGGTGTGGTCAGGATAACGTCAGGCTTCAGCGTGACGAGAATTTCAAAATTGACCTCGAACGCACTGCCGATATCGACGACGGATTTCGGCATCGGCGGCTCGACAACCCATCTGTCCCAATCGGCGAGGTCCGAAATCCCGACCGGAGGCAATCCGAGGGATAAAAGAGTGGACGCAAGCCCGTAGTCGAGACTGACGATCCTTAGGCCCATCGACTGTCCAAACAGCGGAGCTGGAATGGCCGAGACCGCCGCGAACTGCAAAAAGGAGCGCCGCGAAACCTCCATTGAACGCAGAGCCTCAGCAAACATAGGCGAGCGGATAGGGCAGGTTGGGCGCGGAGATCACATCCATGTCGATCCCATAGATCTCTTGCAGCGTGTCCGGCGCGAGAATCGCGCTCGGTGTTCCGCTGGCAACCACGCGACCGCGTTTCAATGCATGGATCCGATCGCAGAAGCGAGCGGCCATGTTGATGTCGTGGAGAACGATGACGACACTCCTTCCACCTTCATGCGCCAAGCGTCGCACAAGTGAGAGCACCTCGACCTGATGCGCAACGTCGAGTGCCGCAGTCGGTTCGTCGAGCAACAGGCAGCGAGCATCCTGAGCGATCAGCATCGCAATCCAGGCTCGCTGCCGCTCACCGCCCGATAGTGTTCCCATGATACGGTCGGCGAACGTCTCGATATGCGTGGCGCGAAGGGCTTCCTCGACTTTCTCTTCATCGCTCTTGGTGAACCGGCCGAGCGCTCCGTGCCAGGGATAACGACCGCATCCCACAAGCTCGCGGACCGTCATTTCCGATCCGGTCGTGATATCCTGGGGCAGATATGCGACCGAACGCGCAAAGGCGCGGTCGCTATACATCCTCAGATCCTGGTTCCCGTAAGAGATCGATCCAGTGCTCGGCGCAAGCTGGCGAGCTAACATTTTGAGAAGACTTGATTTTCCGGAGCCGTTGTGGCCGACCAGCGCGACAACTTCTCCTGCCGGAAATTTAAGACTGACGTCGCAGAGAATTTCGTTCCGCTCTATCAGAAGACCTAAATTTTCGGCGACAAAAGTTTCAGCCGTGCGAGGCGGATCTTGCATCGGGAGTATAGCCACGTGACATCCTTTAACCGGGTGATAGGTCGGTACTAAAGATGAGAGCGGCAATCAACTATTTTCGTTGGTCCTCCGCCTAAGTCCTCGTCATCCTCTTGCAAGCGGACAACCTTTCGGCCAACGACGCTGGCTTCTGTGCCACCCTGCGTTAAAAACGATTGAGGAAATGAGGAAGCAAGAATCCTCTCCGGCGTGCATCTTTTCTGAAGAAATTTCGTAATTATCATTATTTATCAGTATGTTGCAAGATTTTTCGCGAGGCGTCTGCAAGAGGGTATGCAACTCCAGATGGCGCAATGTGGCATAAGCTGAATTATGGAACTACGCTGGAGTGTTAGGCTCATGTCGATCGCGCGACGTCACTTACGGCCATTTGTAAATGAATTTCGCCGATTGCTTAGCTCAACCCCACTGCCGCATCCGGGCGGTCCTCGTCGGGAGCCGACACGCCGGCGAACAAGAGCTTCATCGACCGCTTCAGGACCTTCGTCAACGCTTGGCCGCCCGATCCATTCAGACGGATCAACCCTGAAACGCTGATCACACCACCGGACGCTTACTGAATAGGCCAGACTCCGATCAATCCTGTAGGAATTTGCCGAAGGGCTGGCGAGCTTGCATCCTTCAACGAAGGAGCTCTTACCCTGTGAAAGGTAACAGCTAGTAGCCGGTCATCTCAAGATATCCGACGCCTGACGTAGAGCCCGTGAAGTTGATCGGCCCCTCCCAATAAGGCGTCGAGGTCGCCATCCAGGACTGGTCGTTCAACGGTTTGGTCGTGATATCGAGCGACTTACCCGGCACACGTATACGCCACTCTACCGGCATTTGGCGGCCATCGACGGTTGCGTTCCGAGCTGGCTGCAGCTGGATGTCGTCTTTCGACAGAGGTGTCGTTCGCCCGTCCGCGGATATCCAGTTCGCGGAGATGAACCCGTCCTTGTCGTCACGAAGGCGGAAAGCCATCAGTTTCTCGCCGGAATTCAGGTGCAGTGAGAACCAGTCCCAGCCCGTCTGATTGGACGCAAGCGGCTGCGACGACCACTCCCGGTCCAGCCAAGCTTTGCCGGTGACCTTAACCGGCGATCCGGACGTCGTGATCGTCCCCGCCACCTCATAGAAAGGCTGCGAGTAGTAGTAGCTCGCCTGTCCGTTCGCCGATTTTACCGAAAAGCCTTTGTCACCTTGGAGAACGAGTGGCCCATCGGCCTTGAGGTCTAAGGTATAGCTGAAGTCCGGCCCGCCGGCGAAGGCTGAAAGGTTGCCAAAGGAGTCCGAGTCGCTTTGCTCGCTGTCCTCCATCCGCCAGTCGTCTATCCACGCGCGAAATGGCGTTGCCTGAACGCCCGCCTGCCCGACGCCTCCCCGGCCCAAGCGCTCCGCTACATAGTGATGGCCCCGGGTGGTGATCGCTGCATGCCCGATCCAGACTTGCGGATCTGCGAAACCTGTCTTGTTTCCCGGAGCCAGCGCGGAGCGAAACAGCGTCCACTGCGCCCCATATTGTTTGCCATCATCACCGTTGAGATTGGCGGTCACATACCACCACTCAATGCGGTAATCAGGATGAGCGCCATGGTCGGCGGGGAAAGAAAGACCATTGCCACGCTCCGGGATCGCAAAACCTTGCGCATCCGATCCCAATCCGGCGAAGCCTTGTGCGAACGCCTGACCGCTTACGCAAATCATGGCGGTCCCCATCAGGAGGGACGCCAACTTTCTAACGTTCATTGGCGAAAATCCTCATCAGGTCCGCAGGATTAATCGAGGCCAGACGCCGAACCGGCACCAGCACCGACAGCGATGCCGCTATGAAGGCGATTGCTCCCAACCAAAGCCAATCCATCGGAAACACCGTCATTGGCAATCGCCAACCGAAGGCCTCCACGTTCACAATCGCAAGCAAGACCCACGCCAGGGCAAGACCGACCGGGACGGCCGCCACAAATGTTATGAACCAGAGCGCAAGTGTCCGGGCAACTTCATAAAGCGCCAGATCCCGTCGCCGTACACCCATGGCCCACACCGGCGCGAGTTGAGGAAGCCGAATACCAGACAGTGTCAGAAGACTTGAGAACATGGCAAATCCTGCCACAGCAAGAGTGAGGACGTTTAACGCGCCCGTCACCTTGAATGTCTGGTCGAAGATCGCTCTCGATTGTCGCTTGAGCGAAGCCTGGTCAACGATCGCGGTATCCGACAGACCAAACTCCTCGACCAACTGGCGCTTGAGATCCTGAGCTCGCTCGGGAGCCACTCGGACGCCGTAGCGGAGTTTCGGGACATCGGGGTAATGATCGACCAGGGTATTGATCCCGACGATCACTTGCCCGTTCGGGTTCCCATAGTCAGAGTACACGCCGGCCACGGTTACACTCCAACCTCCAGGCATGACCAATGGCTGGCCGATCTTACTTGCGCCGCGACGCCACATCTGTTCGTTGACGAGAGCGCCCTGACCGGCAGCGATCTTATCCCAAACGTCATTGTCGGACGCGATCAGGGGCCAGTGCTCTCGGTAAGTTGGATCGTCCGCGACACCAAAGATCTGGATTTGTTCGCCACGTACCTCGCCATCCACGGTCCAGATAGGCAGGACTGCCGTCGAGCGTTGCGGAAGCCAAGCACGGAGCCGTGCCGCTTCCTCCTCATCCTTCGCCGTCACGTAAAGCTCGGCGGCCAGCCGTTGATCCAGCCAGCCGATGAACGTCAACCGGAAACTGGATACCATCGTACCGACGCCGATGTTCGCCGACAATGCCAGTAGCAGAGCCATCAAAGCCAGCGACAGGCCGGGAAGCTGCATGCGGGTGTCTGCCCAGAACCACTCCATGAGGGCGCTCCGCGCCGTTCGCTGCGCTGCGGTCAGGATGACCGCAAGAAGTCCGGGCAGCATCAGTGCTGTTCCCAGAAGTAGGCAGCCAAGAACCGCAAAGCCCGCTACCAGCCCGGACGCAGTAATCGCCAGCATAGCCCCCAGGATCAGCAGAAGCGCCCCGCCTCCCCCCTGATAGGCAAGGGATCCGGCGGATTGTCTCGCCCACGCTCGCGGCTGGGCGGCAGCCAAAACCGGCAGCTTCCAAACCCGCCACAGGCTCTGAGCTGACGAGACAGCGGTTCCTCCGAGAGCAATTGCCAGTCCAGCCAACCACCATTCCGGCCGAATGGATAGCGAGCCTGACACATTCGCGCCGTAGAGGCCCCTGAGGGTCGCGGCGACACCCGGCATCAGAAGCCACGCGATGACGTAGCCGAGTATGACCCCGATCAACCCCGACATTAGCGCCAGCATCGAAAGCTCGATCAGGAGCATCGTGGTCAATGCTCGAAGGGAGACACCAAGCGATCGAAGTGTACGAAAAGTGCCTCGACGCTGCTCGAAGCTCAGGCCCGTGGCCGAATACACGATGAAGAGCCCGACGATGAACGAAAGGAAGCCGAAGGCGGTCAAGTTGAGGTGAAAGCTGTCTGTGAGGCGTGCGACGTCTGGTTGTTCCGCCGATTCGCGCATCGTCAATCTCGCCTGATCGATTGCTTCGGGGGTGATCTTTTGATCGGCTGCGACCACCAGTCGGTCGATCTTCCCGTGCTTCTCGAGCAATCGATCGGCGACCGCTATATCGACGAAGGCGGCGCCGTCGGGAACGTTGCCATTGATTTTGATGCTCATGTTCGTGGCGCCACGAAGCCGCTCGGCAGTGGCGCTCGACACGAGCAACTGTCCGCTGGCTGAAAAGAAGCCGGATAGATCTGAACCGCTGGCGATCGTCGCATTCTGGGTGTCCCTTGGCATCGTCAGAGGCTCGATGCCGACCAAACGGATCCTTATGCTTCCGAAGCGGTAGCTGCCCTCAATCACGGGCGAAACATTCAGGCCCGCTCGACGCAGGCTGCCATAGACCTCAGTCGCTATGCCGTCACCATCCTTGGCGACGATCTGCCGGAGGTCGCCTTGCTCCAGAACCGATGCCGCCCGGGCATAGCTCGCTCTCGCCTCGGCGTTGATTGCCTGAACGCCGGACCAGAGCGCTGTCGCAAGCGCAACCCCCGTGACCAGCGTCAGAAGCTGGAGAGGTCTCCGACGCCAGTGTGACAGCAGGGCTGCGAATGCAACGAAGTTCATTCGGCGATCTTCCCACCGCGAAGGACCACCGTTCGGTCCAGACGAACTGCGAGCCTGGTGGAGTGAGTGACGAGAAGCAGAGCCGATCCCACTGTCCGGGCGAGATTGAGCATCAGATCGAGGACGGCATCGCCGGTTTGCTCATCCAGGTTGCCCGTCGGCTCGTCCGCAAGGATGAGAGGAGGTCGAGCAGCCAAGGTCCGCCCGATTGCAACGCGCTGCTGTTGCCCTCCGGAAAGCTGCTCGGGATATCGGGCGGTGTGTTCGCGCAGCCCCAGTTCTTCGATCAACTGCCTTTCCCAAGCGTGATCGTACCGGTCTGCAAGCTTGGCGTGAAATGAAATGTTGGCTGCGACGCTCAGGGATGGGATGAGGTTAAACTGTTGAAAAACCAGGCCGACCTTCGTTCTCCGGTATCGGGCCCGATCGGTTTCTGCAGATTGCGCGAGATCGCTGCCATCCATCACGACCGAGCCGCTGTCTGCACGGTCGAGCCCGCCTGCCAGATGCAGCAATGTGCTTTTGCCGCTGCCGGACTCTCCGGTGAGCGCAACAGTTTCGCCCGCGGCGACTTCCAGATCGACGCCCTTCAGGATTTCGATCGGGCCATCGGCAGTGGCATAGGATTTTCTGACACCTGCGAGGGTGAGGATCATGTCGGTCTCTCGAGCACGGAGTTTGCAGAATGCAAAGACCTCGGGTGACCTAAGAACTTTCGAGAGGGATCGCAAGATCCGCGCGACAGCACAAAAACAGGAGATCCCTTGTCATTGCTGGATCACTAGCCACTACAAGCGGTCAAGTTCAGCCTGAAACGTGGACCTTGCGAGAACCGAACTACCGCTCAACGCGGGCTGCCGCCTCGTATGTCCTGGCGTTCGAGGGTGCCGCCGGACAATATGACTGCCGCTACTCCAACGCATGATGTCGCTCGTGCGGGCCGGCTGCAATCGTGATCGGATCATCCCTCGCCCAGTGCCTGCGAGCCAACAGCATGATGGAGGCGGACAGCAGATCCGACAATCGGCACTTTCCATCGGGCCGGCAAGAGTGCGGGGGCGAGCTCGTATCAACGGCCTCACGACTCACGGATGCCTTGCCTCATCGCGGCAATGTCAGCGAGCACCGAAAGAGCGAGGGAGGTCGAGTCGCGCGCCGGGCCGAACAGCCCGATCGGTGCCTTGATCCGATCGATGTCGGTCCTGGCAAAACCAGATCTCGTCAGCAATTCGACACGCTTGCTGTGCGTTTTCATGCTGCCCAGGGCACCGATGTAGAATGCCGGCGAGCTGAGCGCCAGTCCGAGAAGCGGCGCTTCAGCCTCGAGATCATGATGCAAAAGTACCACGGCCGTGAAGGCGTCGATCATTTTCGCGACATAGTGGGTGCCGTTCTCGATCCGGATCACATCGTAGCCCAGGATATTTGCACAGCGGGCCGTGGCCCGCGCCTCGAGCGAACGACCCGAGATCAGGATGCGGGTTCGCGGAAGGAATACCGACAGAAACTCGTCTTCAAACCAACCAGATTGAACAGGCGGATCCACTGCCGCGAGAGACTGATGGGACGGCACATAACGAAGGCCAACCGGCTGCCTCCGTTCCAGGCGTTCGAGGACAAGCCGGAGCGCCGAAATGTCGCGCAAGACATGGATTGCAACGGTGATGCCGCCGCCGCACGGCAGGGCTATGTCGAAGAAGGGAGAGCCTTGGCCGAACATCATAGTCCGATCCCGGCCCTCGGCAATCGCAAGGAGTGCGTCGAAAGCAACCGCAGCCTCCACGCAGCCGCCGGAGACATAGCCGCAGTAGCTGCCGTCAACAGCGACCGCAACCAACGAACCCAGAGAACGAGCTGCCCCTCCTCGAATGTCGACGAGTGTTGCGATCGCGACCTCTCCTCGATCGAAGCACTCAACGGCAAAGCGCAAAATCTCTGACGGATCGTCCGACATCCTCGCTTGGACAGGTGCAGGAAGCGGAGTGATGGCTACCATCTCGTTCATATCAGATCCTCTCGAGGTCCGGAGCAACGGCAGGTTTTCTTCGTCGTGAAGGGGGCATCGGCAACCGTGGGGTCAGGCTGCCGATGCGGGGGATCCCGGTCCTTGGTTGTGGGGGATGAAGGAACCGGTCCGACCGAAATCTAGCGCGAACTTGTCTGATGGATTTGTCAGTGATCGCGCACTTTGTATCAATCTGTCGCACTTCCGCGGAGGGCGCGCTCGCCCGTGGAGAATCTCAGCGGACCGTCGATGACATAAATCAAGCGCCACCTCGCCCGCAAAAGTCAGTTAGACGGACCTGCCTGCTGCACGGGTGGTGCCTTCGAAGCCACGTCGTCGAGGCTCCATGGTCCTGGGCCGGCGGCGGCGATGTAGAGGAGGAGGAAGCAGAACAACATCGCGGTCTCGCCTCCATTGAGGGCGGGAAAGAAGCCCTGTGAAGCGTGTCCAATAAAATAAGCAAAGGCCATCTGGCCGGAGAGCAGGAAAGCGACTTGGCGAGAAAACAGACCAATCACCAGAAGCACACCACCGATGACTTCAAGAAAGCCGGCCGCCAGAAACAGCGCATTCAGCGGATATTCGAACGGTGCCGGCCAACCGAACAATTTCATCATTCCATGCGTGAAGAATGATGTCGCGGCGATGATGCGCAAAACGCTGAGCAGCTGCGGTGCCGCGCCGTGGAGATATGCCATCTGCATGTTCGTGACCCTCATCTGGCGAAGCGTATTCAAGAAAGTCGATGAGTGCGGCTTCGCGGTCGCCGCTCGCCGACGGTCGATATGCACTCCTATTCGGCGGGAGCGCTTACTCCCGCATCCGCGTAAGGCTTGGGATGCGGTCCGCGGCTGAACAATCGCCGGGTCACGATGAAGAGCATGGGGATGAAGAATATGCCGAGAACTGTCGCCGATATCATGCCGCCCATGACCCCTATACCGATCGAGTTTTGGGCACCGGAACCCGCGCCGTCGGCGATGGCGAGCGGGAGGACGCCAAGGATGAAAGCGAAGGATGTCATCAGGATCGGCCGCAACCGCTGGCGCGCGGCCTCAAGCGTCGCCTCCACCAATCCCTTCCCGCCGGCTTCCTCGGTAATGGCAAATTCCACGATCAGGATGGCGTTCTTCGCTGCAAGACCGATCGTCGTCAAAAGCCCGACCTTGAAATAGACGTCATTGGACTGTCCGAAAGTGCTTGCCGCAACCAGTGCCCCGAAGACTCCGACGGGAATGGCAAGCATGACGGAGAACGGCACCGTCCAGCTCTCGTAGAGCGCCGCAAGCGCCAGGAAGACGACCACGACGGAAATGGCGTAGAGGTATGCGGCCTGATTGCCGGAAAGCCGTTCCTGAGCCGAAAGGCTCGTCCATTGGTGCGAAAAACCCGCAGGCAGCTCTCCCACCATACGTTCGACCTCCGCCATCGCCTGACCGGAGCTTACTCCGGCCGCGGCCGCGCCCTGAACCTGCACCGCCGACACGCCATTGTATCGCTCGAGCCGTGGCGAGCCATAATCCCACCGTCCCGTCGAGAAGACCGAAATCGGCACCATCTCCCCGCGATCGTTGCGGACATGCCAGCGGTCGAAATCGGCAGGCTGCATGCGAAAAGACGCATCTGACTGGACATAGACACGTTTGACCCGCCCGCGGTCGACGAAGTCGTTCACATAGCTGCCTCCCCAAGCCGTCGACAGCGTCGCATCGATATCCGAAAGCGTAATGCCGAGCGCGCTCGCCCGCCCGCGATCGATCGAAACGGAATATTGCGGCGTATCCTCCTGGCCGTTCGGCCTGGTGCCCGACAACCTCTCATTCGCCGCAGCTGTCCTGAGAAATTGGTTACGAGCCGCCATCAGCGCCTCATGCCCGGCGCTACCGGTGTCACGCAGGAAGAAATCGAAGCCGCTATTGTTTCCGAAGCCCGGCAGGGCGGGTGGCGACAAGGCAATGACACGCGCATCGTGAATGGCGCTGAACGCTGCCATCGCACGTCCGGCAATCGCCTGCGCAGAGGCTTCGGGTGCCGAGCGCTGATCGAAATCCTTCAAAGCGACGAACACTGTCGCAACATTTTGCCCTTGGCCACCGAAGCTGAAGCCGGTAGCGCCGAATACGCCGTCGACGTAGCTTGCCTCGCTGGTCAGGTAGTATTCGAGCACCTGGTCCAGCACCCGCCGCGTCCGGTC
Source organism: Rhizobium sp. BT-226 (assembly GCF_025847085.2). Taxonomy (NCBI): domain Bacteria; kingdom Pseudomonadati; phylum Pseudomonadota; class Alphaproteobacteria; order Hyphomicrobiales; family Rhizobiaceae; genus Rhizobium; species Rhizobium sp. BT-226. The sequence continues at coordinate 137,125 of NZ_JAOYTI010000007.1, forward strand.
AGCCGTCGCTCCCGGCGGAAGCTGGATCGAGGTCATCAGTCTGCCCTGGTCCTCCTCCGGCAGAAAAGCGGTCGGCAACCTCGCGAAAAGCAGGACGGTCGCGCCCGATAGCGCCGCAAACAGGACGAGCGCCACGCCGATCCGGCGGACGATCGAAAGCGTGGCGCGCTGGTAAAGTGCGGTGAACCTCCGGAAGCCGGCATTGAACCAGCGAAACGGCGCGGCCTTTTCGGATCCGGGCGGTCTGAGGATCGTGGCGCAAAGCGCCGGCGTGAAAACCAGGGCCACCAGAACGGAGAGCACCATTGCCGAGACGATAGTGATCGAGAACTGCCGGTAGATGATTCCAACAGAGCCAGAGAAGAAGGCCATGGGGATGAAAACCGCCGACAGCACGGTCGTGATACCGATCAGGGCGCCGCTGATTTCACCCATGGACTTCAAGGTCGCCTCGCGCGGCCCGAGCCCCTCTTCTTCCATGACCCGCTCGACATTCTCGACGACGACGATCGCGTCATCAACGAGAAGGCCGATCGCAAGAACGATGCCGAACATGGTGAGTGTGTTGATCGAGTATCCGAACACAGCCATGACGGCAAAGGTCCCCAACAGCACCACAGGTACCGCAAGCGTCGGGATGATCGTCGCGCGCAGGTTCTGCAGGAAAACGAACATGACGATGAAGACGAGGATGACAGCCTCGATCAATGTCACCACGACGCTCTCGATCGACAGGCGCACGAAAGGAGACGTGTCGAGGGGATATTTGACCTCTACGCCTGGAGGGAAGCTACCTCTGTAGCTTTCGATCTCGGCGCGCACCGCCTCCGCAGCTTCAAGCGCATTTGCGCCGGCCGCCAGGCGGAAGCCGACGCCTGCGGAGGGATGACCGCTATAGGTTCCGCTCGTGGTATAACTCTCGGAGCCAAGTTCGACCTCAGCAACGTCATTCAATGTCACGACCGAGCCATCGGAAGCGCGCGCGAGGATGATTGCCTCGAACTGCTCCTTGCTCTGGAGACGGCTTCCCGCAGTCACGGTGGCATTGAGCTGTTGGCCCCGCCGCTGCGGCAGAGCCCCGAATTGACCGGCGGACACCTGCGTGTTTTGCGCTCTGATCGCTTGCGTCACATCAGTGACCATAAGCCCATGCTGGGCGAGCCGGTCGGGGTCAAGCCAGATGCGCATGGCATAGCGGGAGGAGCCAAGCAGTTGCACCTCGCCAATGCCTGGTACGCGCCGCAACGAGTCCATGAGGGAGCTGTCGACAAAGTCGGCGATATCCGTTCCGGACAGACTGTCGTCCTCAGACAGGAAGGAGGCGATCAGGAAGAAACTGGACGTCGACTTCGATACCGTCAGCCCCGTGTCCTGGACCGCACTCGGCAAACGTGCCTGGACGAGCTGGAGATTGTTCTGGACCTGCATCTGTGCCACATCGGGATCGGCGGCGCTCGTAAAGGTCAATGTGATCGACGCCTCGCCGGTGGAGGACGAGTTCGAGGACACATAGTCCAGATTTTCGATGCCCGTCATGCCCTGCTCGATCACCTTAGTCACCGAGTCCTCGACGGTCTTCGCGTCGGCGCCCGGATAATTGGCGGTGATGCGAACCGACGTGGGAGCAATCTGCGGATACTGCGATATGGACAAGGTGGTGATTGCGATCGCGCCTGTCATCATGACGGCGATTGCAAGCACCCATGCGAAGATCGGGCGGCTGATGAAGAAACGCGACATGGCGCCGCCTCACCGCGTTACGGCGTCAGGCAACCGCACGGAAACCTCTGCGGGTTTTCCTGCAGATGGCCGATCCGCCTCGGCGACGGCAACGAACTCCCCCGTCTCGTTATCGACGGTCACTGCGGTGACTTGGACCTCTTCGCCGATCGCCGCCCTCTGGAGGCCCTCGACGACGACACGATCACCCTCCCCGACGCCAGCGGTCACCAACCAATTGTTGCCGATACCGCGCTCGACGGCCAGAACACGTTCCTCGACCTTCCCGTCGGCGCTGATGAAACGCGCCGTGGCCTCTCCGCGGCTATTGCGCGAGACCGCGCGCTGCGGAATGAGCACGCCATCTTCGACATAGCCGTCTTCAACGAGTGCCCGCACATACATCCCGGGCAGGAGCGCGCCTTCCGGATTGGGGAAGACGGCGCGCATCAGAACCATGCCGGTCGTTTGCGATACGGCACCGTTGCGGAACTGCAACTTTCCGGGATGGCCGTATTTGCTGCCGTCCTCGAGCCGGAGTTCGACGGTCACCGAGCCTTCCTGTGCCTTGATATCCTGCGACGCGAGCGCCTTGTTAAGCGCGAGCAGGCTGGCGCTCGAGCGCACAAGGTCGACATTGATGATGTCCGTCTGGCGGATCGTCGTCATTGGCGACGCCTGATCTTCGGTAACCAGCGCACCCTCGGTGACATTTGAAGCGTCCACACGCCCGCTGATCGGGGCGCGGACCTTGGCATATTCGAGTTCGATGCGGGCGGTTTCAAGAGCTGCCCTGGCAGCGGCGACGTCCGCCTCGGCCTGCAGCATCTGTGTTCGTGCCTCATCGAAATCCTGGCGGCTGACGACACTGCTCGCACTCAGGCTCTCATAGCGCTGCGAGCGCGCTCGGGCGCTCGGAAGGGCACTTTCGGCCCGCTGCACAGCAGCCTCGGCATTGCGGTAGGAGGCCTCAAACGGCATGGGGTCAAGTTCGTAAAGGACGTCTCCGGCTTTTACCAAGCCGCCCTCATCGAAACTTTGCCTGAGTATGATGCCGGACACGCGAGGGCGGACCTCCGAAACCATTTGTGCACCGGTACGGCCCGCCAATTCTGTCGTCAGTGTCACTGCCTGGCGATGCAAGGTCTGCGCGCTGACTTCAGGTTTCGAACGAGCTGGCCGCTCCTGTGCCACCACGTCAGCGTTGCAACTTGAAAGCAAGGCTGGGAGGCAAAAAATCATGGCAACATAGACGGTCGAAAAGCATTTGGCTGGCATCGTCGAACACCTTTGCGCGGCTATGAACGGTCTTCACGCGAGGTGGGCGTCCTTGCGCCCACCAGGATCGCGATCGGCGGGAAAGTAAGTCGGCTCTGTCGCACGGGTGTGCCGAAGGCGAGCAAAACTGTAACCAGTTGTATCAACCACCATCAATTACCCGCCAGGCTGATGACGGCCGTCAGTGAGATGAGGGAGGCAAACAGAATGATGTCGGCCAACACTCCTCTGGCGATCGCTGAAATGCTGTGTTGTTCAAGCCTGTAGCTGTTGTTCTGATCTGCCATGACCTTTCCTTTCCATATTGATCGCGCGTCGGTCGACTGGCCCGTGGTCCCATCGGGGGGCTGGAAGCGCAGGGCGGCCAGCCGACGATCGCCGAAGCGACGATTGAAAGACGCGCGTCTGGTTCGCGCCTTGTGCTTGATGAGGGGAAGGTTAGTTCGGCCTTGTCGCAGAGCTTTGCCGAAGACGAGTCAAAATGTAATCAAGTGTCGCGGCATAAGCGGTGAGGCTGCGACACCGCTACAAGCACGTCTTTCGAGGTGCACTTTCGATCGCTATGCATGAGCCTGAGGATAAGACTTTGCGCGCAACGGCGCCGGGGTTAATGTTGCGTCCGCGGCTTTGACGGCTTCTCGGCCAGGTTCGGCGCACGGAGCCCGATCGACCCGCGCAGGGATTTCCAATCACGCCCCTTCGGGACCGCTGGCGGTTCCACCCGGCCGTCGCGTGGCAAGGAAAGAACGGCTTGCATGCCGCCGCCGCCTGTTACGAAGGAAATGTCACCGCCATGCTGCCTTGCTGCAGCACGCGCAATCGACAGTCCAAGTCCAATCCCGCCGGTGTCGCGGTTGCGCGAAGCCTCGAGCCGGAAAAACGGCGTGAACACCTTTTCCTTCATAAGGTCGGGAATGCCTGGACCGCGGTCCTCGACGACGATGTCGATGGTCGCAGCCGTGTGCCGGATGAAGACCCGCGCCTCTCCGCCATAGCGTACGGCATTTTCTATGAGATTTCTCACAGCGCGCCTGAGACCATCCGACCGGCAGCGATAGGTCAACTTCGCGCCTTCGACGAAATTGACGGGCTTGCCCAGATCGGACTGGTCGTCGCAGATGCTTCCAACCAGCGCTTCCAGATCGATGTCGCGCGTTTCCTCTTCCGTCGATTCGCCACGCGCAAAAGAAATGGCGGCCTCGGTCATGCCCTGAAGTTCATCGATCGTCGACAGCATTTTTCGCTGGATCTCCTGATCCTGCACGAATTCGGTCCTCAGTCTCAAGGTCGTCAGGGGCGTTCGCAGATCGTGACCGATCGCGGCCAGCATCTTTGTTCTGTCTTCAAGGAAACGGTGCAGCCGACCTTGCATCTTGTTGAAGGCTTCGGCAGTGCGCCGGACCTCTTCCGGTCCTTCTTCCGAAAGCGGCGGCAGGTTTTCTCCCCGCCCCAAGGCTTCGGCCGAGGTCGCAAGATGCCGCAACGGCCTTGATATGCGGCTGGCGAAGAACACGCCGAGCAAAGCCAGGATGAGTGCCGTCAGGCTGAGCGAGGCGAGCGACGTGGAGGTCCACCAGCCTCCGGTCTGTCGCATATAGAATGCGGCGTTCAGCCACGTCCTATCGTCGACCTTGATGACAAGGCCATAGCCCCGCGAGCCGTCGAAATAGACATATTTGATCGGCTGCGGGAGCGCCCAGAGGCTCTGCATTGGAACGCGCCACCCCTCCCCGCCGTTTGACGCTGCGACCCTCTTCGCATCTGGGATCTGCGTCTTGGCTGAACCGTCTTGAAAGATCCTGACGAGGTCCACGAAGTTTTCCAGAGGTCGGGAAAACTCGGCTGCAGCCGTCAGGCGCCATGTGGCAGGGTCCTCCGCTTCACGATCCGTCACCCAGAAACGCGAATCCCTCGTCTCGCTCGCCAGCAGGGCCTGCTTTTGATATTCGGCAGGAATAGTTTCTACAAGACGCGTCATCGTGCGTGCCCGACTAAGAAACTCGCTCTTGGCTGCAGCGTCGAGCGCTTTGGAATGCTCCTTCCAGGAAATCAGAAACGTCAGCGCCTGGGAAATGATCAAGGCCGCAAGGGTAAAGGCAATGAGTTGCGTCGCGAGGCTTCTGTTCCAGACGTGGTTCATTCGAATGCTACCTCAGCGGCCAGGCTGTAGCCGCCACCCCAATGCGTTTTGATGATCGATGGGCATTTGGGATTCTCTTCGATTTTCTTGCGCAGCCGGCTCACCTGATTGTCGATGCTGCGATCGAAGATGTCCGCCGTCCTGCCGACTGTCAGATCAAGCAGCTGCTCGCGGCTCAGGATCAGGCCAGGCCTTTCGATGAAGACTTTCAGCAGGCGGAATTCGGCAGTGCTTAACGGAATACCGACGCCATCGTCGCCAGATATTTCCTGACGCCCCATGTTCACGCGCCAATTGCCGATGCGCACCGTCCTTTGCTGTTGCGTCATGCGCTGCTGTGTCAGCGGGTTAGTGGCACGCCGAAGGACGGCTCTGATGCGGGCGAGAAGCTCCCGTGGATTGAAGGGTTTCACGACGTAGTCGTCGGCGCCAAGTTCCAGTCCGATGATACGATCGGTATCTTCGACCAATGCGGTCAGGAAAATGATCGGAATGTCAGTCGCGGCCCGCACCTGGCGGCACACGCTCAACCCATCCTCGCCCGGCATCATGACGTCGAGAATGATCAGGTCCACCACCTGGCGCTCGCGCTCGAGCAGGCGTCGAAGGGCCGCGCCGCTTTCGGCGACGCTCACTCTATATCCTTGCTGCTCCAGATACTGTCGAACCAGATCCCGGATATCGCCGTGATCGTCGACGACCACGACGTGCGACGTGTTCTGCATTTGCATAACCTCTGAGGCTATTGTTGCAGAAGAGTTCTGTTCGCGCATCGAAAAAAATGTAACAAAGTTTCACAGCAAGTTCGGCCACACCCATTTTCCCACACGACTTGGGAGGGCCTCTTATAGTCGCCTTGAGATCGAGCCTCCCCTCTTTTGCTTGCCCAGATTATGATGGGGCCAAGGAAGCCGCCATTGGCGATTGGCGCGAGAGCTTTACATAGGGATACCGCATAACGCGACGCGACGATCTGGCAATCAGGATTTCGAGATGTTGGACCTCGAATATTGATGGTGCAATCATCTTCAATCCTGAAGAGGTTTGCCATGGGACAAATTCTACGTGGGAGCGCCACAACGACAGTGGCGATCCGTCGAGCAATACAGAACTGCCATTTGAACTCGCATGACGCGGTGCTTGGCGGCGAAGTCCTTCAAAGGACATCTTCGATGCGGATCGGCAGCTTGCGGACGCGTTTGCCCGTTGCATGGTAGATCGCATTGGCGATCGCAGGAGCGGTGCCAAGCATGACGAGTTCGCCCATGCCCTTGACGCCGACCGAATTGACCATCGTGTCCGGTTTGTCGATGAAGCCAACGTCGATGTCACCGATGTCGGCGTTAACCGCCATGAGGTAGTCGGCCAAATCAGCGTTGAGGTAGCCGGCAAACCGCGGATCGACGTCTGTCTCCTCGCGGAGCGCCGTGCTAAAACCCCAGACAACGCCGCCATACATCTGTCCACGAGCGGTCACCGGACTGACGACCCGGCCGACGTCGGCAATGCTGACCACCCGCGGCATGCGGATGCGGCCCGTTCTGGGTTCGATATGAATTTCGACGAACTGGGCAATGTAACTCATTGATGTAAAGCCCGGGTATTCAGGGCCGGCACCTGCGCGACCCCCGGTTCGAAAGGCTTCAAGAGCGGAGGCGTCCTGCCCGGGCGCGACCTCCGAAACCACCACTTCGATCTGGGGACGTTTCAGGCGCGCCAGTTGCTCATGCAAATTGCCCGCCGGCGGGTTCGGACCTGCAAGCTCATCGAAGCGGGCGCGCAACGCCCTGACAGCCTTCGCCGTGACAGGGATGATGCTGGCCGTGCCGCGCTCGCCAACGGTCATCATCTGCGGACCGACAGTCGTATCCCCAAGCAAAATCTCTAGACGATCGGGGTTGATGTCGAGTCCTTGGAGGATCGTGTTTGCGACCGCAGTCCGGATACCCTGGCCCATTTCATGCCCGGACGAAATCACCCGTGTCGTGCCGTCCGCACGTACCCGCAATGTCGTCTCGGCAGCTGACCCCGACGCCCCGAAGATCCCGCATGCGACCCCGTATCCGACCATCGTGCCGTCGTCTAGTCGCATCGATCCCGGTTCAGGTGTTCGCCGGCTCCAGCCGAAGCGCCTTGCACCTTCCAGCAGGCAGTCATTCAAGAAATGCGGCGACAGCGACTGACCAGCGATAATGTCGTTCTTTGCTTCATGCTCGAGACGAAGTTGAACCGGATCTTTGCCGAGCTTGTAAGCCATCTCGTCGATCAGGCTCTCCAGCGCAAACCCGGCAGGGAACGGATGCGTCCCGCGGGTGTGTCGCGGCATCTGGCGGTCGATATGGATATCGCCTGCCGTCGCTCGAAAATTCTCGATGGCATAAAGACGCGCGATATCCTCATGGTAACCGCTTGAGCGGAATCCGCCGTCAGGGATATTTTCTTGCACCACATCATAGAGGATGGCGTCCAATCGCCCCTGCGCGTCGGCGGCGAGACGGATATTGTGAACACTGCGCGGCCGGTAATTGGCGATATGGAACAGCTGCCCACGCGGTGTGACCAGCTTAACCGGCCGCCCCGTCAACCTGGCAGCCTGGGCAACCAACGCGGTTTGAAGCTTGGGAGGAGATTTCTGCCCGAACCCGCCTCCGACATGTTCGGATTTGACCGCAACCTGGTCTGGAGCAAGTCCTAAGGCTTTAACGAGTGCGCCCTTGGCCGCCTCAATATTCTGGCAGCCCTCATGGACCGTCAGTCGCCCGTTAGACCATTCTGCGACGGTCCCGAACAATTCCATGGCGTTATGGTGCTGGGTTGGCGTCTCGAAAGTGCCCTCGACAATGACGCCCGCATTTTGAAACGCTTTGTCGACGTCGCCTGTACTGAACCCCTCTGCCGGGACGCGTTGTGCACCAGGACTGGTCATCACGGGCAGAAATGGCGCCGCTTCGTAGTCAGCTGACACGGCTTCGGCACCTTCGATCGCGGCCTCGATCGTCTCAGCGACAACCAACGCGATTGGCTGCCCACGAAACGATATTTGTGGACGAAGTGAGGGGAAATCGCCGATGGACAGGACATGAACGACACCGGGGATTTTGGTCGCCGCGGTGACGTCAACTTTTGTGACTTTGCCTTTCGCAATGGTGGCAGGGACCAGCATCGCATGCAGCATGCCGGGCAGCCTCATGTCGGCTGCGTACGTCGTGCGGCCCTGTACCTTATCCCTGGCGTCGACGCGGGCGATTTCTGAGAAGGTTTGTGACGGCATCACGCTCTCCTTTCTGCGGCAATCATCAAGGCATCGGCAACAACCCGGGCTCCCAGGTCGGACTTGAAGGCGTTGTGCTGGCCCGGGCGCGCATCCTTGAATGCGGCCCGACCAGCTTCAAGGGCGAGCTCGGGCGTTAATTGCTTGCCACGCAACGTCTCTTCGGCACTCTGCGCTCGCCATGGGATCGTTGCGACTCCACCAAGTGCAATGCGGGCCGTTCGGACATCGGCTCCTTCCATTTCGACTACGACTGCGGCGGATGCCACCGCGAACGCAAAACTCTCCCGGTCGCGAATCTTGTGATAAGTCGAGGAACGGCTTGGCGCTTTCGGGACGGTAATGGCCGTGATCAATTCGGCTGGGGCTATATTGAATTCGAGATGGGGCGTATCGCCGGGCAGCCGGTAGAAGTCCGAAATGGGCACGGTGCGCGTTCCTGTGGGTCCATGAATTTCGACCGATGCACCCAGGGCCGTCAACGCCACAGGCCAGTCGCCCGGTGAGACCGCGATGCAAGCGTCACTCACGCCAAGGATCGCATGGCCTCGGTCCAACCCGCCGATTGCCGCGCAACCGGAACCGGGCACACGTTTGTTGCAGGGGTACACGCCGACTGTAGACAGCGACCCGGCGCCGTTGCGGAAATAGGGACAGCGGGTTCGCTGAAGCAGGTTGCCGCCAACTGTGGCCATATTGCGCAGCTGCTGCGAGGCTGCTTTCAGCAAGCTCTCAGACAGGATGGGATATCCTTCCTGCACTGCCGGCGCGTAAGCAACGTCGCTCATCAGCGCCAAGGCACCGAACCGCAGTACGTCGCCGTCGGTGTCGATCGTATCGAGGCCCATGATGCCGGTAACGTCGATAAGATGCGCTGGCCGCTCCACGCCGAGCTTCATCAGATCATAGAGCGTTGTGCCGCCGGCGATGTAGCGCGCGTCCAGGCCGACCGCAGCAAAGGCTTCGACGGCTGCTTCGAGGCTGTCCGCCCGGGTGTAATCGATAGCTCGCATCTTCAGCCCTCCTTCGAATTGGCTGCCACATCTTCGATGGCAGCGACAATCCCGGCATACGCGCCGCAGCGACAGATGTTTCCACTCATAAATTGGCGGATCGAGGCTTTGTCCGTTGCATGACCATGTCGAACGCATGCGACGGCGGACATGATCTGGCCCGGCGTGCAGTATCCGCACTGCAATGCGTCGTGATCGATGAAGGCGGTCTGCATCGGATGAAGTGTATCGCCGTCGGCCAGCCCTTCGATGGTGGTCACCTGACGCCCCGCCACTTTCGCCGCAAGCGTCAGACAGGACACTACGGTTCGGCCGTCGAGGTGCACCGTGCATGCACCGCACTGGCCATGATCGCAGCCTTTTTTTGTTCCTGAGAAGCCAAGGCGCTCGCGCAGCAGGTCAAGAAGCGATGCGCGTGAGTCAATATCGAGAGCGACGGTCTGTCCATTCACTGTCGTCGAAACGAAGAGTGTCGTGCCCGTTTCATTCGGAACGGAAATCTCCTGGGCGGCAGCGGATTGCAGTGGAAGCATCGTAGCGACTGCAACACCGGCACCGGTGCCAAGGACCGCTCGACGCGTCACACAAACGCCTTGAGAATCTGCGGGACTTTGCTCTGCCATTTGTGCTCTCCTCCTGGACTTTCAAACCAATGTCTGGACGCGGCGGTTACTCGCCAGGAATAGCTCATCGCTGTCGCACAACTGTGCCGCGGCATGGGGAATTTGTCGCAAACTGTCGCAAATTCGCGCGGGCAGCAGAGCGAGACTCCGCGGGCGTAAGGAGATATCTGCAGTCGAGAAGCTTACTTGAATCGCCGGGTCGGCGGCGGCCCATTTCCTCGCCTTGACGATAACTTCTTCCGCAAGTTCAATCAGGCGCTATGGTGTGGCAAGGCAAGGTCGAACATCTTATGACAGAAAAAGATACAAACCACCTTCTGGAGCGGATGGCGATTGTCGGTGATCTGGAGGCGGCCTCCTTCGTTCCCTGGATCCGGCGCCACGCTGCCAAGCTTGGGCTCTCGCACACCATTTCTCATACGAGTCCCATGCGGATCGAACTTGAGGTTGCTGGGCCGGAAGAGCTGATCGACATGATGGAGATGGGATGCTCTCTCGGGCCTATCGACGTATGGGTCGAGAGGATAGAACGCACAGCGCTCAGCGCGAAAAGACCGAGTGCCGGGCTGTAGGATATTTCCTCCGTGCATATTATTTACTCAATGTTGCCAATGCGAAATAATTATGCAAACCTGATGGGGTTGCGGCCGAATTGCCTCGACGCCGACGCGGGACTCGATCGGCAAGCATTTGGTTTTGTTTGGGAATTCTAGTCATGCCTTCCGATACGACGGGCTTTTGGACGCCAGTCGCCCTTTCCCGGGATTTGCCGGCCGGAACCGTCATGCCGGCTTGGACGGCGGCCGGATCGATTGCCCTGTGGCGCAGCGCTTCGGGGCGTATATCGGCATCGTCGGATCGCTGTCCGCATCGCGGCATGCGCCTGTCTCACGGCTTCGTGCGCGGCGAGGCGCTCTCCTGCATCTATCACGGCTGGAGCTATGGCCAGGCCGGAAATTGTCTGCGCATTCCCGCCCATCCGGGGCTGACGCCACCGGAAACCATCCGCGTCGCCACCCATGACGTCGAGGAAGCGGACAGTGTGATCTGGGTGGCCGTGGGCACGCCCGTATCGAAGCCGCCGAGGCTCGAGGGCCTCATTCCCCTGCGCTCCCTGACGGCGTTCGCCGGCATCGCCGCAATCGAGGCGGCGGCCGGCAGCAAGGCGAGCCCTGATGGTCTTGTCGAGATCGGGGCACCCACCGGGAGCATCTGTCTGCTATTATCCGCCCAAGAAGACGGACAGACGCTGATCCATGTACTGCTGAAGGGTGATACCGGCCTTGCCGCGGGCATCGACGCTTCACGGGTCGCCGAAAGCCTGCGGCGCCGGGCTGAGGGTCTTCAGAAAAAGGAGATCGCGCAATGACCATGCAGGCGATGATCGACGAATGGTATCCGGTCGGGCTTTTCAGCCAGCTCGACAGCGCCGGCCGTAAAACGGCGCTGATGGGCGAGCCGATCGACGTGGCGCGCGATGCCGATGGCAATGCGCAGGTGTCGGGCGTGGATGGGCGTGTTCTGCCGGTGCGCGTCCGTTACGGTCATGTCTGGTCGTCCCTCGGCCAGCCGCAGAAGGAGCTTTTCCCCATTCCCGAGGCCGATCAGCCAGGCCGCCGCTTCGTCGATGTCGGCGTGGTGCGGGTGCGCTGCTCGCCTCTGCGTGCCGTCGAGAACTTCCTCGACATCGCCCATTTCCCCTTTGTCCACACCGACATTCTCGGCGCAGAGCCGCATACCGAGGTCCAGAATTACAAGGTCGAGATCCGCGAGGAAGAAGACGAGGTCTGGGCGACGCAGGTGAAATTCTACCAGCCGCAGGCCGCCAAGTCGGCAAGTGGCGGGATCACGACGGAATACATGTACCGCGTGCCGGCGCCCACCTGCTCCGTGCTTTACAAGACCTGCCCGCCGTGCCCGAGCGAATGGGATGTCATCACGCTCTTCGTGCAGCCGCTGGCCGAGGACCTCTGCGACGTCTGGCCGTGGATGGCGCTCTTCGACGACGAGACCGCGATGACCGACCTCATTCATTTCCAGCAGACGATCTTCCTGCAGGACCGTTCGATCCTCGAAAACCAGATCCCGCGGCTGCTGCCGCTCGACCCCGGCATGGAAATTCCGACGCGGGCCGATCTGACATCGATCGCTTACCGGCGCTGGCTGAAGCGTCACAACTATACCTACGGCGCACAGCTGGTGGCGCAATGAAGCTCTACGACTATATTCTCTCGCCCAGTTGCTACAAGGTGCGCCTGATGGCGGCGCTGACCGGCGTGAAGCTTGACTTGCGACCGGTGGATTTCCATCCGGGCGGCGAGCATCGCGGCCCGGAGCTGCTTGCGCTCAACCCGGCAGGCTCCATTCCGATACTGGAGGATGGCGACCTGATCCTGACCGAGTCGTCGGCGATCCTTGTCTATCTCGCCGCCAAGGCAGCACCCGAATGGCTCGGCAGCGGTAAGGCCGAGGAAGCGGCGCGGGTGCAGCAATGGCTGTCGTTCTCCGGCCGGCTGACGGCAAGCCTCGGGGCAGCACGGCTCCATGAAATGCTGCTCCGGCCGGGCGATATCGATGCACTGCAGGCCCAGGGCATCGCCGCCCTTCGCGAGCTTGAAGCCGGGCTTGTCGAGCAGGGCCTTCGCGGCATACGTTTCCTCGCCGCCGACCGGCCGACAATTGCCGACATCGCCTGCTTTCCCTATGTCGCGCTGGCGCCTGATGGCGGCGTCACGCTGGATGCCTATCCTGCGATCCGGCTCTGGTCCCGCGCGCTACGCGCCCTCGACAAGTTTATCGAGATGCCAGGCATTCACCGGCTGCACGAATTGAAGCCCGAACCCCAGATCGAGCCGGGTGAGGCGTGAGATGGCCGGCTATCTCCTGAAGAACTGCGCAGCCGTGATTGTCGACGAGGGCAAGGGGCCGGTCGCCCATCGCAATGTCGATCTCCTGACCAACGGTCCGGCAATCGTGGCGATCGGCGAAAATCTGCGGGCGGACGCATTGCCTGCCGGCACGGCCGTTCAGGATGCTGCCGGCTGGTTCGTCTATCCGGGCCTCGTCAACACCCATCATCACTTCTTCCAGTGCTTCGTGCGCAACCGCGCCGATCTCGACTGGACGAAGCTCTTGGTGATCGAGTGGCTGGACCGCATCTACCCGATCTTTTCGCAGCTCAACGAGGAATGCTTTTACCACGCCTCCGTCACGGCGATGGCCGAGATGATCAAGCACGGCTGCACCACGGCCTTGGATCACCAATATAATTTCCCCCGGCACGCCGGAAAGCGGTTGATCGACCGCCAGTTCGAAGCAGCCGATCTGCTCGGCATGCGCTTCCATGCCGGCCGCGGTGGCAATACTCTGCCAAAGTCGGAAGGCTCGACCATTCCCGACGAGATGCTGGAAACGACCGACGAATTTATCGCCGACTGCGCCCGGCTGATCGACGCCTATCACGATACCAGCCCCTTCAGCATGCGCCAGGTTGTGGTTGCGCCCTGCCAGCCGGTCAATTGCTACCGCGAGACCTTTGTCGAATCCGTGGCACTGGCGCGCGATCGCGGCGTCATGATGCATACCCATGTCGGCGAAGGCGAAAGCCTGGTCATTCAGGCTCGCCATGGCATGCGCACGGTCGATTATCTGGAAGAACTCGGCTTTGCCGGGCCTGACACCTTCTATGCCCATTGCTGGGAGCTGACCCACGACGAACTCAGGAAGATGGCGGCCAGCGGCACTGGTGTCGCGCATTGCCCGGAACCGGTCTATCTGGTCGGCGCTGAGGTCACCGACACTCCCGCCATGGCAGCCTTCGGCCTGCGCGTCGGCCTCGGCTGCGACGGGGCTGCCTCCAACGACAATTCCAACCTGATGCACTGCCTGCACTCCGCCTACATGCTGCAATGCCTCGTCTCCTCCAGCCGTGCCCATCCCGTGCCGCTGCCGGTCGATTTCCTCGGCTACGGCACCACCGGGGGTGCCAGCCTGCTCGGCCGGCACGATATCGGCCGGCTTGCGCCCGGCATGGCCGCCGACCTGTTTGCGATCGACACTCGGCGCATGGATTATGTCGGCACGCGCCACGATCCGCTGAGCCTGATTGCCCGCGTCGGCATCGGCATGGCGACGGATATGACCATGATCAATGGCCGCATCGTCTGGCAGAAGGGCGAATTTCCTGGGCTCGACGAAGCCAAGCTGTCAGCTGACGCCGAGGCCGCACTATCCACCGTGGAATTTTAAAAATACCAAAAGAGGGAACTGAGACCATGACCAAACTGACCCGCAGAAATCTCATGACGGCCGCTGCCGCCACCGGCCTTGCCGGTGTGCTCGGCAGCCGCCTTGCTTTTGCCGCCGACGAGCCCCTCGGCATTACGCTGGTAATCCCCTCGCCCGTCGGCGACGTTGGCTGGGGGCACGCACTTGCCGCCGGCCTCGAGCCGATCAAGGCCGCTTACGGCGACAAGGTGAAGGTCACCGTGCTCGAGAATATCGCCGAAGGCCCGGACGCCGACCGCATCATGAACAAGACCGTCGCCGACGGAAACAAGTTCCTGGTCGCCGGCTCTTTCGGCTATCAGAACGGCGCCTTGCAGATCGCCCGTCGCGATCCGAGCGTGACCGTTCTGCACGCCTCCGGCTTCCAGGTCGCTCCGAACTTTTCGCCTTTCGCCGCCAAATATTTCCAGGGCACCTACCTGCTCGGCATGGCTGCGGCAGCACTTTCCAAGAGCGGCAAACTCGGCTCTGTCTCCGCCTTTGCCATCCCCGAGCTCATTACCTCGATCAACGCCTTTACGCTCGGCGCCCAGGCCGTCAAGCCCGATATCGAGGTCTCGGTGGTCTGGGTGAACTCATGGTTCGACCCGGCCAAGGAGCAGGAAGCCGCCAAGGCGCTGATTGCGCAGAAGTGCGACGTGATCTTCTCCAACGCCCAGGACACGCCTTCCGTCATCTCGGCCTGCGAGGAAGCCGGCGTCTATGCCTTCAACCTCAATTCTTCGATGAAGAAATATGCGCCGAAGACCTATCTTGGCTGCGTCGCGACGGATTGGTCACCGTTCTTCAAGGCTTCGGTCGATGCCCATCTCGCCGGTACGTTCAAGGGCGCCAATGCCTTCCTCGGCGTTGCCGACAAGGTCGTCGAGGTGGTCGACTGGAATCCTGATATTCCGGCGGACGTGATGACCAAGATCAAGGAGATCGAGGCAAAGATCGCCGATGGCAGCTTCTCGCCCTTCACCGGGCCGATCGCCAAGGCTGACGGCAGCGAAGCTGTCGCATCGGGTGCGACCATGGCCGACCCCGAGATCATCGCCATGAACTGGCACGTCAAGGGCGTGTCCACGCCGCTGCCGAAATAAGTCATGACCACCCCGCTCCTGTCGCTGCGCGGCATTTCGAAGAGCTACGGCCAGATCCATGCCAATCAGGCCATCGATCTGGACGTGGCGCCGCAATCGATTCATGCGATCCTCGGGGAAAACGGGGCGGGAAAATCGACGCTGATGAAACTGATCTACGGCGTCGAGCAACCGGACGACGGAGAGGTCATCTGGGAAGGAAACCCTTTGCGCCTCGCCTCCCCCGCCGAGGCGAGGCGCCACGGCATCGGCATGGTCTTCCAGCATTTCTCGCTGTTCGAGACCCTGACCGTCCTGGAAAATATTCGGCTGGTCGTGCCGGGCCGCAAGGCTGAGCTCAAGGAACGTATTCGGACGCTTGGACGGGAATTCGGCCTCGAAGTCGACCCGCTTGCCCATGTGCATGCGCTGTCCGTCGGCGAACGGCAACGGGTGGAGATCATCCGAAGCCTGATGACCAACCCGAAACTGCTGATCCTCGACGAGCCCACCTCCGTCCTGCCACCGCAACTGGTGGAGAGGCTCTTCGACACGCTGCGACGACTGCGTGACGGCGGCGTTTCCATCCTTTTGATCTCCCACAAGCTCGAAGAAATCCGCGCTATCTGCGACCGGGCGACGATCCTGCGCGGCGGACGCGTGACCGGGGATGTCGACCCGCGTGAACATGATGCCCATGACCTCGCCCGCATGATGATCGGCCATGACATGCCGGCGCCGATGTCGGCGCTGCCACTGTCTGGAGGGGAAAAGCGGCTGGAGATCATCGGATTGGACTATCAGCCCGACGATCCCTTCGCGGTGCCGCTCTCCGGCATCAGCCTCGAAGTTCGTGCCGGCGAAATCCTCGGGATAGCCGGTATTTCGGGCAACGGCCAAAGCGAGCTTGCTGCGCTGATTTCAGGTGAGACGGTACTGGCACGCGACCAACGCGACCGGATCTACATGATGGGAATGGATGTCGGCAGGCTCGATGCCGCCGCGCGGCGGACGCTCGGATTTGCCTTCGTTCCGGAAGACCGGCTCGGACGCGGCGCCGTGCCCGAAATGTCGCTCGTTCTCAACAGCCTGCTGACGGCCCATCCGCTCAAGCTTTTGCGCCACGGTCTCGTCGACAGGGCGCGGGCGTTGGCGTTCACCGATGATTGTATCCGTCAGTATGATGTTCGCACGCCCGGCCCGGATGCCGAAGCCGGCACTCTATCGGGCGGCAATCTGCAGAAGTTCATCGTTGGCCGCGAAATCATGCTGTCTCCCAAATTGCTTTTCCTGGCGCAGCCGACCTGGGGTGTGGATATCGGCGCCGCATCCGCCATCCGCAGCCGTCTGGTCGCATTGCGCAATCAGGGCATGGCGATCCTCGTCATTTCCGAGGAGCTCGAAGAACTGTTCGAACTCTGCGATTCCATCCAGGTGCTGCATCACGGCCGGCTCAGCCCGCCGCTCGCAACGCGGGACACGAAACCCGAGGAGATCGGCCGATACATGATCGGGGCACAGGCCTCGCCTGAGAAAGTCCAGTAATGCGTGCTTGGTCCCTTGCTTTCGTTCCCACTCTGGTCCGCCGGGAGCGCGCCTCGCTTACCGCGGCCCTGTGCGCGCCTGTCATAGCGCTGGGGGGCGCGATCGCACTTAATCTCGGCCTCTACATCTTGATGGGCCGCGACCCTGTCGCGGTTGTCTATGCGATGCTTTTCGAGCCCTTCCTTTCCTGGGCGTCATTTTCGGAAGTGCTCCTCAAGGCAGGACCGCTCCTTCTGATCGCGCAGGGGCTGGCGATCGGCTTTCGTGCCAAGGTCTTCAACATCGGCGCCGAAGGCCAGTTCATTCTTGGCGCGATCTTCGCCTCTGCCATTCCGGTCTGGTTTCCGCAAGCGACGGGCCAGTGGATCTGGCCGGCAATGCTGCTGCTCGGCGCCATCGGCGGCGCTCTCTGGGCTTCTCTCACCGCCTTCTGGCGCGTGCGCCTCAACGCCAACGAGATCCTCGTTTCGCTGATGCTGAGCCTCGTTGCGGCGCAGTTGCTGAACTATCTGCTGCTCGGCCCATGGAAGGATCCGAATGGCTTCAACTTCCCCCAGTCGGTGATGTTTCAGTATGATGCGATGGTGCCAACCCTGATTGCCGGTACCCGCGTCAATGTCTCGTTCCTCATCACGCTTGCTTTGTCGGTTGCGGCCTGGATCTTCATGCAGAGAAGCTTCATCGGTTACAAGCTGCAGGTCGGCGGTCTGGCGCCGCGGGCTGCCGGCTATGCCGGCTTCAAGGAAGGTTGGGCGATCTGGCTTTCTCTGCTGATCGGCGGTTTTGCCGCCGGTCTTGCCGGAGCCGCCGAAGTCGCTGGGCCGCTCGGTCAGCTGCAGCGTTCGGTCGCGAGCGGCTATGGCTATGCGGCCATCATCGTCGCCTATCTCGGCGGCCTGCATCCGATCGGCATCGTGATCTCGGCGCTGGTCATGGCGGTCATCTATATCGGTGGCGACAATGCCATGGTCTCGGCTAACCTGCCGATCGCCGCCGTCCGTGTCTTCCAGGGCAGTCTGCTACTCGCCTACCTCATCGCCGTCACCTTCGTGCGCTATCGCCTTGAATGGCGCCGCGCCGCCCATCGGAGCCCGTCATGAACGCGATCGAGTTCATTCTTGCCGGCATGCTTGCGGCTGCGACCCCGTTTCTTCTCGCAGCCCTCGGCGAACTGGTGGCCGAGCGCGCCGGTGTCCTCAACCTCGGGGTCGAGGGATTGATGGCTTTCGGTGCCGTGCTCGCCTTCATTATCGTCTACCAAGGCGGCGGGCATCTCCTGGGCTTCGTCGCCGCGGGGCTCGGCAGCGCTGCTCTTTCCCTGCTCTTCGCCTTCGTCACGTTGGGATTCCGGGCAAACCAGGTGGCGGCGGGCCTTGCCATCGGCATTCTCGGCCAGGGCCTCTCCGCGCTTTTCGGCAAGACCTATGAAAGCCTCACGGTCAGAGGACTTCCGAAGCTTGCCCTTCCCGGGCTTTCGGACCTGCCGGTTATCGGCCGCCTTTTCGTCCAGGACATCGTCGTGTGGATTTCGCTTGCCGCGACCCTCGCTCTCTGGGCCATATTTGCCTACAGCAAGCTTGGTCTTGTCGTCCGCGCCGTCGGCGAGAATCCCAAGGCCGCTCACGCCATCGGCTATTCGGTGATATCGGTCCGCGTCCTCGCCATCGCCTTCGGCGGTGCGATGGCCGGCTTCGCCGGCGCTTATGCATCGGTAGTCTATACACCACTCTGGGCCGACGGGATGATCGCTGGGCGCG
Source organism: Rhizobium sp. BT-226 (assembly GCF_025847085.2). Taxonomy (NCBI): domain Bacteria; kingdom Pseudomonadati; phylum Pseudomonadota; class Alphaproteobacteria; order Hyphomicrobiales; family Rhizobiaceae; genus Rhizobium; species Rhizobium sp. BT-226. The sequence goes on from NZ_JAOYTI010000007.1 coordinate 155,822, forward strand.
GTTGGATCGCGATTGCCCTCGTCGTCTTCGGGACCTGGCTCACCGGCCGTATCTTCCTCGGCGCCTGCCTCTTCGGCGCGGTCTCGCTAATGGGGCTTGCGGCCCAGGCAACCGGGCTGGACGTTCCCTCGCAACTGCTCTCAAGCCTGCCATATCTCGTCACCATCATCGTGCTCGGCATCATCTCCGCTGACCGCCGCCTGCTGAAACTGAACGGCGTCGCTTCGCTCGGCGAACCATTCGAGCGATAATCTCGGCTTTGCGCTGCCAGCGCGGCGACCGAGCGGCGCGCGTGCGCTGCACAAATAATTGCTCTCGCGACTGCGACCATAGCAGCAATCGCACAAAAGGTTGGCACAAAGCAAGGATGCCCAAAGTATAGGCAGCTATAGAATCTTCGCATTTCTCCTTTTGCTTCATACCGTTACCATCTCCTCTCGAAATTGGCACGCTGCTTGCAGGTTCTGAGAAGCATCGGTCAATGGCGACCGGCGCAGATAGGCGCGGCATAAGCGCCTACAATAGACACCGACGTCGCAAGGTCTTTGCTCCGGGATTCTCCCATCCCCTGGACGCAATTTCCGGCGGCGTTTTTTTGTGTCCAAATTCAGCCAGCAGAGGGAACCTGCGCATGACAAAGAATTTGCAGACTGGGATTTCGACAACCGGCATTACCCGCCGCAGCATGCTCAAGACGACGGCAGCGGCTGCCCTCATCGGCGCCGTCAAGGCTGCCTTTCCGTCCGGCGCCTTCGCAGCCGGAGCCGGCCCTGAGGTAAAAGGTGCCAAGCTGGGCTTTATCGCTCTCACCGATTCCGCACCGTTGATCATCGCCAAGGAAAAGGGCTTTTTCGACAAGCATGGCCTTCCAGAAACGGATGTGGCCAAACAGGCATCCTGGGGTGCGACCCGCGACAATCTGGTGCTGGGCGGTGCAGCAAACGGCATCGACGGTGCCCATATCCTCTCGCCGCTCCCCTATCTCATGCATACTGGCAAGGTGACGCAGAACAATAAGCCGGTGCCGATGGCGATCCTCGCCCGGCTCAACCTCGACAGCCAGGGCATTTCCGTCGCCAAGGAATATGCCGACACCGGCGTGCAGCTGGATTCCTCCAAGCTGAAGGCGGCATTCGAGAAAAAGAAGGCCGAGGGCAAGGAGATCAAGGCCGCCATGACCTTCCCGGGCGGCACCCATGACCTCTGGATCCGCTACTGGCTCGCCGCCGGCGGCATCGATCCGAACAAGGACGTTTCGACCATCGTCGTGCCGCCGCCGCAGATGGTTGCCAACATGAAGGTCGGCAACATGGACGTCTTCTGTGTGGGCGAACCGTGGAATGAGCAGCTCGTCAACCAGGGCATCGGCTTTACCGCAGCCACAACCGGCGAGCTCTGGAAGGGTCATCCTGAAAAAGCGCTCGGGCTGCGCGCCGAATGGATCGAAAAGAATCCCAATGCTGCCAAGGCCCTGCTGATGGCTGTCATGGAGGCTCAGCAGTGGTGTGAAAGCATGGACAACAAGGCGGAGATGGCTGACATTCTCGGCAAGCGCCAATGGTTCAACGTTCCGACGAAGGACGTGCTCGGCCGCCTCAAGGGCGACATCAATTATGGCAACGGCCGCGAGGTCAAGGCCACCGACCTCTATATGAAGTTCTGGAAAGACGGCGCCTCCTACCCGTTCAAGAGCCACGATACCTGGTTCATGACGGAGAACATCCGCTGGGGAAATCTGCCGGCGAGCACCGACATCAAGGCACTGGTCAACCAGGTAAACCGCGAAGACGTCTGGCGTGAAGCCGCCAAGGATCTCGGCGTCGCGGCAGCCGATATTCCCGCATCGTCTTCTCGCGGCAAGGAGACTTTCTTCGACGGCAAGGTCTTCGACCCCGAAAATCCTTCCGCTTATCTCGACAGCCTTTCGATCAAGGCTGTCTCGTGACCCGCTCCGGCGCGCAACGGCGCGCCGGCCTTTCATTCACGTGAGGAGCGCGTTGATGTCCGCCCTGGCAAATAAAGAAAATCCCTCCACGGCCGCCGCTGCCAAGCCGGCGGCAAAGGTTCTGCCGTTTTCCGGCAAGCACGGATCGCGGATCGATTTTCGTCGAGCGGCACTGGCCGCACTTCGCAACGTCGTTCCGCCGATCGTCGTGCTGGCACTTATCCTGCTCGTCTGGCAGGTGCTCTGTTCATCGGCGGATGCGTCTTTGCCCTCGCCGCATCGGGTCTGGCAGGATAGCTATGACCTGATCGCCTATCCGTTTTTCAACTACGGCTCCCAGGATATCGGACTCGGCTGGCGCGTGCTCGTTTCGCTGCAGCGCGTTCTCTATGGCTTCGGACTTGCTGCGGTCGCTGGCGTCATCATCGGTGCGATCATCGGCCAGTCGGTCTGGGCGATGCGGGGCCTCGATCCGATCTTTCAGGTGCTGCGTACGGTTCCGCCGCTCGCCTGGTTGCCGCTGTCGCTCGCAGCCTTCCAGGATTCCAACCCCTCGGCAATCTTCGTGATCTTCATCACCTCGATCTGGCCGGTGATCATCAACACCGCCGTCGGCGTCCGCAATATCCCGCAGGACTACCGCAATGTCGCCGAGGTGCTGCGCCTCAACCAGTTCGAGTTTTTCTGGAAGATCATGCTGCCTTCGGCAGCGCCTTACATCTTCACAGGCCTCAGGATCGGGGTCGGCCTCTCCTGGCTCGCCATAGTCGCGGCCGAAATGCTGACGGGCGGCGTCGGCATCGGCTTCTTCATCTGGGACGCGTGGAACTCCTCGCGCCTTTCGGACATCATCGTCGCGCTCGTCTATATCGGCATCGTCGGCTTCGCTCTCGACAAGCTGGTGGCAGCACTCGGCAAACTCATCACCCGCGGCGCCATGGCCAACTGAGGAGCGCACCTATGAACGCCTATCTGAAGCTTGATCATATCGACAAACATTTCGATCGCGGCGGCGTGCGCGCCGAGGTGCTGAAGGACATTAACCTGACGATTTCCAAGGGCGAATTCGTCTCGATCATCGGCCATTCCGGCTGTGGCAAGTCCACCCTGCTCAACCTTATTGCCGGCCTGACGCCCGTTTCGGCAGGCGCCGTGCTCCTGGAAAACCGCGAAGTCAATGGACCCGGTCCGGAGCGCGCCGTCGTCTTCCAGAACCACTCGCTGCTGCCCTGGCTAACGGTCTACGAGAACGTCAATCTCGCCGTCTCCAAACTCTTCAACCGAACGAAGACCAAGGCCGAGCGGCATGAGTGGGTCATGGCCAACCTCGACCTCGTGCAGATGGCGCATGCGAGAGATAAGCGGCCTTCGGAAATTTCAGGCGGCATGAAACAGCGCGTCGGCATTGCCCGCGCGCTTGCAATGGAACCGAAGATCCTGCTGCTCGACGAACCCTTTGGCGCGCTCGATGCGCTGACCCGCGCCCATCTTCAGGATGCGGTGATGGAAATCCATGCACGGCTTGGCAATACGATGGTGATGATCACGCATGATGTCGATGAAGCGGTGCTGCTGTCCGATCGCATCGTGATGATGACCAACGGCCCGGCAGCCCGCATCGGCGAAGTGCTCGATGTGACGATGCCCCGTCCCCGCAATCGCATCGAACTCGCCTCCGACCGGACATATCTCAAATGCCGTGAAGCCGTGCTGAAGTTCCTCTATGAACGCCACCGCTTCATCGAAGCCGCAGAGTAGACACTGCCAAGCAAAGACCGACCGAAAAGTGGTGGCATTGACGTGACGCCGAGGTGAACGGCGATCCGATAAAAACGGCAAGCCCGGCGAGAAACGTCGCCGGGCGAGCGCGGGCTGCCCCAGCGCTCTATCCAACGACCCTCAAAAACTCTTCGGTGTCCATGAGCTCGAGCTGCACGGAAAACCGATCGTGCAGAAGTTCCAGTGACGCGTCATGCGTATCATCGGCGCCGCTGCAAACGGCGTCCTTGAGCACGATGACACGATAGGCGAGATCGATCGCGCCGAGCGTCGTTGCCAGCACGCAGACATCCGTTTCACCGCCTGATATAACCAGCGTATCGACCCGCTCCGACTGAAGGATCGGATGCAGGCGGCCGTCGATCCAAGGGGAATAGGTGCGTTTGTCGAAGTGCCTTGCCGGCGGAACCAGCGATGCCAGCGATGGGGCGAGATCGATGAAGCCGCGCGGAAGATGTTCGCCCGTCATCATCCACCATTTATGGTAATAATCCCGCCATTTCCCCGGCATGTCGTCCGCACGCTCGGGCGGCAGAAAGCGGGTAAAGATCGTTCGCGACGGATGTCGCCCGGCCAGTTCTTCGATCTGGGGAGAGATCCGTACCATCCAGGGAACGTGCCATGGCGTGTCTTCGGCAAACATCCGCTGCATGTCGACGCAAAGGTGCCGCCATTCGCCCACCTCGCCCATCATATCCTCCACTCGGTCTTTGGGCGTCAACCGCCGCGTGAGGCGAAAGTTCCTGGCGGAAGATCGAAAGCCTCTCAGGCGACGGCGCTTTCAGCTTTCCGGAAACTATCAAGGTCGCGAAGAGGAACCGGTTTGGAGAAGAAGTAACCTTGAAGGTCGGTGCAGCCGAGGGCGGCCAGAAAGTCGCGTTGGTATTCGGTTTCGACCCCTTCAGCCGTCGTCGAGATACCGAGGTTGCGGCTGAGCGCGACGATGGCGCCAATGATTGCCGCCCCGTTGGCTTTTGTGCCGAGCTGCGAGACGAACGAACGATCGATCTTGATGCGGTCGATATCGAAGCGGACCAGATGGCTGAGGCATGAAAAGCCGGTTCCGAAATCATCGAGCGAAACCTGAACACCCCGGCTGCGCAGCGACTTCAGCACCGTATAGACGTCCGTGTTGTCCTCGATGAGCGAGGACTCGGTGAGCTCGAGCTCGAGCCGGGACGGCTGCAGGCCGCTCTCCTCAAGCACGGCGAAGACTTCCTCGGCAAAATTCGGTCTCCTCAACTGGGCGGGAGACACGTTGACCGCAACAAATGTGCCTTCCGGCCATTTGCAGGCGGCTCTGCAGGCTTCGCGCAAGACCCAGAAACCGAGAGCGTCGATGAGACCGCCCTCCTCTGCGACAGGGATGAAGCTGGCAGGCGTCAATAGTCCGCGCTGACTGTGACGCCAACGCACGAGAGCCTCGGCGCCCGACGCCGAGTATCCTGCCTCAGCGCGATGTACCGTTTGGTAATAGACCTCGAGCGATCCGAAATCCGGCCTGTTTACAATCGGATCGGATTGCGGACCGTCAGCGGATGAGGCCGTACCTTTGGCCAGAACTTCCCGCAATTCGTTCTTGAGAATGTCGCGTGCGTTCCTGCCGCCGTCCATGGACGGTGAATAGAGACGCCACTGGCCCCTTCCCCCCATCTTTGCCTCGTACAGCGCGACGTCGGCGTAGCGCATGACGTCATCGGCATTCCGCCCGGCATCCGGCACGACGGTCACACCGATCGAGCCGCCGACCCGTGCAATGGCCTCGCCCCTCAAAAGCGGGAAGGGTTTGCCAAGTTCGGCAACGATCGCTTCGCATATTGCCGGCAAAACGTGGTCATGGTCTTTGATGTCCCGGAGAAGCAGGGCGAATTCGTCCCCTCCGAGCCGGGCAAGCGTGTCACCCGGACGAAGCAGGGAGCGGATCCGCTCCGCAGCCATCCTGATGAGTTCATCGCCGGCGGCATGGCCGAACGTGTCGTTCACCGCTTTGAAGCGGTCGAGGTCGAGAAGCGCTACCGCCGAGCGCTCGGTCGAATTCTGCGTCTCGGCCAGGCACTCGTCGAACCTCATCGCGAACAAAGCGCGGTTGGGAAGATCGGTCAGCACATCATGCAAGGCAAGCTGCCTTGCATGCAACTCGCTTCTCTTCAACTCGCCGAGACTGCTTCGCAGGCGCACCAGCAAGACCGAGAACAGGATCGCGATCACCAAGGCGGCAATTGAAAGTGCCGGCATCAATCGGCCGATCACCCTCGAACCTGGAAGATCGGGCCGCCATACGATGAAACCGATCGGTTCGCCGTTTGCCGTGGCGTCAATCTGGAACGCAACCTCATTTTCGTCGGCATCGGCCGTGCGCGCGAAGCGCGCCCCATTGAGGCCCTGTTCCCGGCTCAATTCGTCCAGCGCCGCGCCATCGATAAACCGCACGACGATCAGGAATTGCCGCATCGGCTGCTGCTGCCTCTCAGAGGCCTCGTTGATGGCGACGACGCCGACGATCGTCGGTCGACCTTCCAGCCGCATCAGATTGGCCAGCGCCCGGTTGGAACGGGCGGCACTCGCAAGGCGGCTTTCCATTGAGGACGGTGTTCGCTCGTTTGAAACCGTGCCGCGTCTCACCCCAAGCCGGGCATCCTGAAGGAGGGGCAAGAAGAGAGGCTTCATCCAGCGATAACGCTTTTCCGTTCGGGCATCGGCCAGCATGAGCAGTTGCGCCTTCTCGTCGACTACAAACGCCTGATCGTAGCCGAAGGCGGACATTGCGGTCTGGCTGATCGCACTACCGGCAGCCGCAGTCAGAACCGCATCGAGGCTGGAGGAGCCTCCGGTTGACCGGGCAGCCGGATAAACACGTGTGAGATAGCCGTTGCCGAACTGCCCGATAACATGCGCGACTTGATCGACCTGCTCCCGCAAGCGGGCATTCACAAGCTGGCGCTGTCGATCAAGGGCGGCAGCATCGCTCTCGGTTCCCGCCCACAGTGCCGACAGCACGACCAGTCCGATCGCTCCAAGCCCGCTGACGGCAATCAGAAACAGAATTCTCCCCGAAGCAATCCAGGACTGCTGAAACGCGTTGGAGCTGGAAGGAAGAACGATGTGCAAGCCTAGACCCCTGAACACCACGACACGGGCGCATTGGCCGAGGCTAACAAAGAAGCGTTCACGTAGAATTAAAAGCTGGGGCGCACTATGGGCGAGATCGATACGCCCCAAGGAGCTCGCGACGATGCGCATATCCATTCAGACTATCGTGCACGGCGCGCTGATGACGGGCGCGGTGGGTGTTTTTCTGGCGATCTCGCCACTCCAGGTGGCTGCGCAAGATCGCATGCCTATGAGAATTGCCGTCGAAGGTGCATTTCCGCCCTTCAACTATCTCGATGCGAATAACAAGCTTCAGGGCTTCGACATCGATATTGCCAATGCCCTTTGCGAGGTCGGTAAGTTCGAATGCCAGTTCATCATCGAGAAGTGGGACGACATCATCCCCAATCTCGTCGCCGGAAAATACGATTCGATCATCTCATCCATGTCGATGAGCCTTGAGCGGCGTCAAAAGGTTGCCTTCACTGAAAAATACTACAACAGTCCGTCGGTGTTCATCGCCCGGAAGGATTCCTCGATCACCGATGTCAGCCCGGCCGCCCTCAGCGATAAAATTCTTGGGGTGACATCGTCGACAGCGCAGGAATCCTATGCCAGCCATCTTTATCCGCAAATGAAAAAGACGGTGTTTCGGTCTTCGCCTGAATTGTACAAAGGCCTGGCGGATGGGAGCGTGGACATTATCCTCGAGGATAAACTCGCCATCTACGACTGGATTGCCAACACGAAAGCGGGAAGCTGCTGCGAATTCAAGGGGCCGGATCTGGTCGATATCACTCATTTTGGTGAAGGTGCCGGGATCGCACTGCGCCTCGATGACAAGGAGCGTCTTGCGCGCCTGAACGAAGCGTTGAAGAGCATCAAGGCGGACGGGACCTACGACATGATCAACGCAAAATATTTCCCGTTCAGCATTCAGTAGTTCGTCACTCAAATTGTCATGTGACAAATGCGAAATGGCCGGTTTTCCGCCGGCCATCCCTATCAGGTAAAGTTCCTCGGTCGTAATCGCTAGGCGGCTTTCGCCACCTCTCCGTGCGGATCGAGGACATATTTCGTCGCCGCTCCCTGGTCGAAGCTCTCGTATCCATTGGCGGCATCGTCGAGCGGGATGACCTTGGCGTTGACGATATCGGCAATTGGCAGCCGGTCGTGGAGGATCGCCTGCATGAGTTGGCGATTGTATTTGATCACCGGAGTCTGGCCGGTGTGGAAGGACTGTGCCTTGGCCCATCCGAGACCGAAACGAAGCGAAAGATTGCCGTGTTTGGCGGCGTTGTCGACGGCGCCCGGATCTTCGGTGACGTAGAGGCCGGGAATACCGATCGAACCTGCGGCGCGGGTAATCTCCATCATCTGATTGAGCACGATCGCCGGCTGCTCTCCACCCGAGTGGCCGCGTGCCTCGAAGCCGACCGCATCGATGGCGCTGTCCACCTCGTTGCTGCCGACGACCTGCGCGATCATGTCGCCAAGACGGTCGCTCTTCGACAGGTCGATCGGTTCGAAACCGACCTTTGCCGCATGCGCCAGACGGTCCTTGTTGAAATCGCCGATCATCACGACTGCTGCGCCGAGAATGCGGGCCGAAGCCGCAGCCGCAAGGCCGACCGGGCCGGCACCGGCGACATAGACGGTCGAGCCGACCCCGACGCCTGCACGCACCGCGCCATGGAAGCCGGTGGGCAAAATGTCGGAGAGCATGGTGAGATCGCGGATCTTCGCCATCGCCTTGTCCCGATCAGGGATTTTCAGCAGGTTGAAATCTGCGTAGGGAATGGTGACGTAGCGCGCCTGTCCGCCGATCCAGCCGCCCATGTCGACATAACCGTAAGCACCGCCGGCCCGGGCCGGGTTTACCGTCAGGCAGACACCGGTATCCTGAGACTTGCAGCAGCGGCAACGGCCGCAGGCGACATTGAAAGGCACCGAGACGATATCGCCGATGTCGAGCATCTCGACGTCGATGCCTTTCTCGATGATCTCGCCAGTGATTTCATGACCGAGGATTAGGCCCGGCATCGCCGTCGTGCGGCCGCGGACCATATGTTGATCGGAGCCGCAGATATTGGTCGATATCACCTTCAGGATGACGCCGTGTTCGATGCGGCGGCCGTCGGGCGCTTCCAGCTTCGGATCGTCGATGTCGCGCACTTCGACCTTGCCGGGACGGAGATAGACGACGCCTCTATTTTTGCTCATGGATTCCTCCCACGTGTTTGAAATGCCTCGATCCGCAACCAATGCAGCCGACGGCAAGCTTTCCTCCGGCCTGCCTCCTCTGCAGTCCGGCATGTCAATACCGCCGCATCGGGCGATATTCGAATTCTGCAAATAGGCGGGGACGGATTGAATGGAAGGGAGGAGCGAACGCTGAAGCTTCAGCCTGTCGTGTTCGTGATCGCCTGCCGCAATCTGTCGATCTGCTGCGCAAAGAGCTGGTTTCCGGGCTCCAGAACCTCCTTTCGGTCGATCTAGGTGTCTTTCCGAATTGTCATCCGGCGATGTCCTTGAGGATCTCGGTTCCTCTGCCGCTTACACCTTCAGCAAATCACGCCGCGCGCAAAACAGCGCTCATGAAAACGACAGGGCGCAACTCAAAGACGACAGTCGGCAAAGACAGGACAATCTGCCTGCGCGACGCTGTTCAGGAACGCTGCCGTTGGCCGCGCTTGAAGTCCATAACCGTGTGCCAGAACACGGCGCCTAGGATGATCGCGCCGCCGAAAAAGGTGGCGATAGGCGGCTCTTCGGAAAACAGCAGCCAGACCCAGAAGGGCGTCAGCACGATTTCCATCGTGCCGATCAGCGCCGCCTCCGCCGGCGGCATTCGCTTTGCTCCAGCCAGGAAAAGCACCAGCGCGAGGGAGAAATTGGTCGCGCCGAAGGCGGCGAGAACGATCCAATTATGCAGGTCAAGCGAGCCGACCGAACCGAACGGGGCAAAGATAGCAAGCGTCAGGAAGGCGCTGACGACGGTCGGTGGCAGGCTCGGCACGCCGGGATTGACGCGCGGAATGATGATGACGAGCGCGAAGGACGCGGTCATGCCGAGCGCCAGCAGATCGCCGAGACCAGTGCCGCCGCCGATCGACGAGGCGACGATGACCGCTACGCCGAAGAGCGAAATGCCGCCGGCAATCAGCGTCCGCCTGGAGACCCTCTCCCTGAGGATGATCCAGCCGAGCAACGCTGCGATGAAAGGCGCGGTCGCATAGATCATCGTCACATTGGCGACGGTGGTCATGTATAGCGCACCGATGAAGCATACCTGACTGAAGGTCTGGCATGCGATCATGGCAAGACCGGACGGATGGAAGACGGATCGCCATTGCTGCCGTGAGATGCCCCCTTCGAGGAAAAGGCAGGGGATCAGCAGAAACAGGCCGCCGAACAAAGACCGCCAGGCGATCGCCGTCCATACGTCAGTCGTCAGGAGCCGCGAATAGACGCCACTCGCGCTCCAGGCAAGCGTCGCGGCAATGATGAGAAGCACACCCTTCTCGTGCTCGCTGCCTGCGAGGCGTCTGGCCGGATTTTCAATGGTCACGCAGATATTCTCAAAGAAGGAAGTCGAACGCGGCTCTTTTCTGCGCCTAGAATTGACATCAGACAAACGAATAGTAGAGATGGCTATCATCGATTTTTTCTATGGCTTCCCCATGCACGAGCCGATTGAGAGCGACCTGCTGAGAACCTTCCTGGTCGTTGCCGAGACGTCGAATTTCTCCGCGGCTGCCCAGCGCATCGGGCGGACGCAGTCGGCTGTCAGCAGCCAGATCAAGCGGCTCGAGGAGACGATCGGCGAAACTCTATTCGAGCGGGGCGCTCGCGGCGTGCTGCTCACGCGTCCGGGCCTACAGCTCGTTCCCTATGCCCGCCGGATCATCGATCTGTTGAGCGAGGCCGCCGCGACGATCCGCAGCAAACCGCTGGATGGGCCGGTGCGCATCGGAATTCCCGAGGAATACAGCCAGACGGTGCTGCCGGCGGCTCTTGCGGCTTTCGCCGTACGCCATCCGGCCGTCGAGGTTACCGTGTCCTGCGACTATACGGTCCGCAACCTCGCTGCCCTGGAGCGGGACGAACTCGATCTGGCTGTCGTTTTCGACTGGAGCGATCAAACGAAAGGCGAGGTCCTCTGTATCGACCCGACCGTCTGGGTGACATCGATGGTGCACCGGCTGCACGACATCAATCCCCTGCCGATTGCGACCTATCGCAACTCCACCTGGTCACGCGATTATGCGCTCCGGTCGCTGGAGCAGATCGGCCGCAATTACCGGATCGCATTCATCGCCGATACCGGCTCGGGGCTGAAGAATGCCGTGACTGCGGGCCTTGCCGTCACCACGCTGTGCCGCAGCAACATTCCGCCCGGCTGCCGGGAACTGACTGCCGAAGACGGGTTCCCACCAGTCGATTCCTCGAAAGTCGTGCTCCGGCGCAATCCCTACCGATCCAGTGAGGCAGTTCGCGAACTCGCCGATATGTTACGAGACGCCTTCCAGCCTACGTCGGTGTGATGCGGCGGCGAAGACGGCGCCGGGTCTCCGACGGGCTTTCTGAAAAACTCGCGCGGTAGCTTCTCGCAAAGGCCGAGGCCGAGTTGAAGCCGGTCGCCGCCGCGATGTCGGCAAAGGAGGCTGTCGTCTCGATCACCTTGCGGCGGGCCGCGTTCAGGCGCAGCGCGAGATAGTGCACATGCGGCGCCGCGCCGATGCTCTGCTGGAAGAGATCCTGCAGATGCCTTGCGCTGATGCCCACCCTGCGGGCGAGCCGCGCCAGGACCAGAGGTTGCTCGATATGCTCCTCCATCAGCCGCACTGCCTGCGTCACGCGGGGATCGTGCATGCGCAGTCCCGCCGAGGCGGCGGAAAGCGGCTCATCGGCATGGAAGGACGGCTGCTCGTAACGGAACAGCCGGCTGACCTCGAGCGCCAGCGAATAACCCTGCCGCTGTCGGATCACCTCCAGCATCAGGTCGACGGTCGGAAGCGAGCCCGAGGTCGTCAGTCGCTTGCCATCGATGACGAAGCGATCCTTGACAGCCCGCACTTGCGGATAGGCCAGCGCAAAATCCTCGTAGTCCTCCCAGTGGACGGTCGCCGGCAGTCCGTCGAGCAGGCTTGCTTCCGCCAGCAGCCATGTGCCGGATTCGATGCCGGCAATCACCGTGCGATAGCGGGCGGCCTGGGAGAGTTGCATCTTCAGCGCCGGCGTCGCACTTCGGCGCCAGTTGTAGCTGGCAAGCACGAACAGCGGCGTATCCTCGGTCGTGGCCTTGAAAGCGCCTTGGGCGGGCACGGCGATATCGCTGGTGGTCGGGACCGGTGCTCCGTCCAGCGTCAGCAGCCGCCAGCGGTAGAGTTCGCTACCGGAAATGCGGTTGGCGCCGCGCAACGGCTCGATGACCGAGGCAATCAGGATCAGGTTCGCGTCCGGCAGGACGAGAAGATCGATATCGAGCCGTTCCGTCGATCGCTGCAGCAAGGCTATCTCCCTCGAGTTCCGATAATGTATCGATTGCTTCCGAAAGTGCAACGCATCGCCATCCATCCTGTCGCGTAATGCGGACAAGACGAGGGAGAACAAAAACATGCCTCTTGCGATGAACCGCGATGTTTTCATCACCTGTGCCGTCACCGGCGCCGGCGATACGGTTTCCAAATCCAGCCACGTGCCGATCACGCCCAAGCAGATCGCCGAGTCCGCCATCGACGCGGCAAAGGCTGGTGCTGCGGTCGTTCACTGCCACGTCCGCGATCCGGAAACGGGTGCCGCCAGCCGGCGCAACGATCTCTACAGGGAAGTCACCGACCGCATCCGCTCGGCGGATATCGACGTCGTGCTCAATCTCACCGCCGGCATGGGTGGGGACCTGATCTTCGGCGATGTCGAAAGCCCCCTTCCCCTCAATCCCAAGGGCACCGATATGGCAGGCGCCACCGAGCGCGTCAGCCATGTCGCCGAATGCCTGCCCGAGATCTGCACGCTCGACTGCGGCACGATGAACTTCAATCTCGGCGACTACGTCATGACCAACACGCCGGCCATGCTGCGGGCGATGGCGAAGAAGATGACCGATCTCGGCGTGCGGCCGGAGATCGAGGCCTTCGACACCGGCCATCTCTGGTTTGCCAAGCAGCTTGCCGAGGAAGGCCTGATCGAAGACCCGGTGCTGATCCAGCTCTGCATGGGCATTCCATGGGGCGCGCCCGACGATCTGAATACCTTCATGGCGATGGTCAACAACGTGCCCGAAAGCTGGACTTTTTCGGCCTTTTCGATCGGCCGTAACGCCATGGCCTATCCGGCGGCGGCGGTTCTGGCCGGCGGCAACGTGCGTGTCGGCCTGGAGGACAACCTCTTCGTCGGCAAGGGCCAGCTCGCCACCAATGCGCAGCTTGTCGAAAAGGCCGTGCAGGTGGTCGAGGGCATGGGTGCCCGGATCATCGGCCCGGAAGATGTTCGCAAGAAACTCAAACTGACGAAGCGCTGAGGACGGCATGACAGGGATCAACAAGGCGGCTTGTATCGGCGGCGGCGTCATTGGCGGGGGATGGATCGCGCGTTTTCTGCTCGCCGGCATCGACGTCAATGTGTTCGACCCGCATCCGGAGGCGAGCCGCATCGTCGGCGAAGTCATCGCCAACGCCGAAAAAGCCTATGCCATGCTGACCGGCGCGCCCCTGCCGCCGCGCGGCAGGCTGACCTTCTGCACGACGCTCGCGGAAGCCGTCGCCGGCGCCGACTGGATTCAGGAAAGCGTGCCGGAAAGGCTCGACCTCAAGCGCGGCGTCCTGACCGAGATCGATGCCGCGGCGCGCCCGGACGCCCTGATCGGCTCTTCCACCTCGGGCCTGCTGCCGACCGATCTGCAGCGCGACATGAAACATCCCGAACGCCTCTTCGTCGCCCATCCCTATAATCCCGTCTATCTCTTGCCGCTCGTCGAAATCGTCGGCGGCGAGCAGAGCTCGGCGGCGACCATCCAGGCGGCGATGGAACGACTGGCGCCGATCGGCATGAAGGGCGTCCACATCGCCAAGGAGATCGAGGCCTTTGTCGGCGACCGGCTGCTCGAAGCGCTCTGGCGCGAGGCCTTGTGGCTGATTCACGACGATATCTGCACCGTCGAGACGCTTGATGACGTCATCCGCTACTCTTTCGGCCTGCGCTGGGCGCAGATGGGCCTGTTCCAGACCTACCGCATTGCCGGCGGGGAGGCCGGCATGCGCCACTTCCTTGCCCAGTTCGGTCCATGCCTGGCCTGGCCCTGGACCAAGCTCACCGATGTCGTCGATCTCGACGATGCGCTGATCGAAAAGATCGGCCGGCAATCTGACGAACAGGCGGCTGGCCTGTCGATCCGCGAGCTCGAACGCATCCGCGACGAAAATCTCGTTGGCATTCTCCAGGCCCTCAAGGGCGGTCACGACGGCAAGGGCTGGGGCGCCGGCAAGCTGCTGAAGGACTTCGAGCAATCGCTGTGGGCAAAAGGCGGCGGCGCGACCACCTCTTTTGACCCGTCGAAGCCGCTGAAGCTCGTCGAGACGAAGGTCGGCCCTGCTTGGGTCGACTATAACGGCCATATGACCGAGCACCGCTACCTGCAGGTTTTCGGCGATACATCAGACGCATTGCTGCGCCTCATCGGCGTCGATCTCGCCTATGTCGAAGCGGGGCACAGCTACTATACGGTGGAGACCCACATCCGCCATCTCGGCGAGGCGAAGCTCGGGCAGGCAATCCATTCGACCTGCCAGGTCCTCTCCGTCGACGAGAAGCGGCTGCATGTCTTCCATACGCTTCACGATACGGCGACAGGCGAGGCTATTGCCACCGCCGAGCATATGCTGCTGCATGTCGACAGCAAGGCCGGCAAGGCCGCACCGGCGCCGGCTGGCATCATCGACAAGGCGAAAGCGATTGCGGAAGCCCATGCGAATTTGGCCGCGCCTGACGGTGTCGGCCGCTACGTTGGCCAGAGACGGTAGGAGGATCGGCATGCATTTCGGATTGAGCGAAGAACAGGAAATGATCGTCGAGACGGTCCGCGCCTTCGTCGAAACCGAAATCTATCCGCATGAGAACGAAGTCGAGCGGACGGGCATCGTCCCGCCGGAGCTCGGACGCGAGATCCAGCGCAAATGTATCGATCTCGGCTTCTATGCCTGCAATTTCCCGGAAGAGGTCGGCGGCGCCGGCCTCGACCATGTCACCTTCACGCTGGTCGAGCGGGAGCTCGGGCGCGGCTCCCTGGGGCTGACGGTTTTCTTCGGCCGGCCTTCCGGCATCCTGATGGCCTGCGAGGGTGAGCAGCGCGAGCGCTATCTCCTGCCTGCGGTGCGCGGCGAGAAGATCGATGCGCTTGCGATTACCGAGCCGGATGCCGGTTCCGATATGCGCGGCATGAAATGCGCCGCCCGCCGCGATGGCAGCGACTTCGTGCTGAACGGCACGAAACACTTCATTTCGCATGCCGATGTCGCCGATTTCGTCATCGTCTTTGCCGCGACGGGCGAGGAGGAGACACCGAAAGGCATCAAGAAGAAGATCACCGCATTCCTGGTGGATCGCGGCACGCCGGGCTTCGAAATCCTCAAAGGCTATGATTCCGTTTCGCATCGCGGCTACCACAACTGCACGCTCAGCTTCGAAGATTGCCGCATTCCCGAAGCCCAAGTTCTGGGCGAGGTGCATCGCGGTTTCGATATTGCCAATCAATGGCTCTACGGCACGCGGCTGACCGTTGCCGCCACCTGCGTCGGCCGGGCGCGACGTGTCTTCGACCTGGCCCTGCCCTACGCCGCCGAGCGCAAGCAGTTCGGCAAGCCGATCGGCGCCAATCAGGGTGTGTCGTTCAAGCTCGCCGACATGATCACCGAGATCGACGCGGCCGACTGGCTGACCCTTGCCGCCGCCTGGCAGGTCGATGCCGGTCGCCCTGCGGACCGGCAGATCGCATCGGCCAAGCTCTACGCCTCCGAAATGCTCGCCCGCGTCACGGATGAGGCGATTCAGATCTTCGGCGGCATGGGACTGATGGACGATCTTCCGCTCGCCCGCTTCTGGCGTGATGCGCGCGTCGAGCGCATCTGGGACGGCACCTCGGAAATCCAGCGGCATATCATCAGCCGCGACCTGCTCAGACCCCTGGGAGCGTGAGCCGATGACGCCTCGCCCGCTCGACCGCCTGCTCAGACCGCAATCGATCGCCGTCTTCGGCGGCCGCGAGGCGCGCAGGGTGATCGAGCAATGCGACCGCATGGGTTTTGCGGGCGAGATCTGGCCTGTTCATCCGAAGCTCGACGAGGTGCTCGGGCGGCCCTGCTATCGCTCCGTCTCCGATCTGCCTTCGGCGCCGGACGCCGCCTTCATCGGCGTCAACAGGACGCTGACCGTCGAGATCGTCCGCGGCCTTTCTGAAGCCGGTGCCGGCGGGGCGGTCTGTTATGCATCGGGTTTCAGCGAGGCGACGGGTGAACTTGAGGATGGCGCCGAGCTGCAGCACGCGCTGCTGGAGGCAGCCGGCGACATGCCGATCCTCGGCCCGAACTGCTACGGGCTGATCAACGGTCTCGACGGCGCGCTGCTCTGGCCCGATCAGCATGGCATGCAGCGCATCGAGCGTGGCGTCGCGATCCTCACGCAGTCCTCCAATATCGCCCTCAACCTGACCATGCAGACACGCGGCGTGCCGATCGCCTATTTGGTCACCCTCGGCAACCAGGCGCAGACATCGCTTTCCGATGTCGCCTGCGCGCTGATCGACGACCCGCGCGTCACGGCGGTCGGCCTTCATGTCGAAGGTTTCGGGGATCTCGCTTCACTCGAACGCCTTGCCGGCATCGCCCGCCGGTCCAGGAAGCCGGTGGTGGTGCTGAAGGTCGGCAGGTCCGACCAGGCACAACGAGCGGCAGTCTCGCACACCGCCTCGCTTGCCGGCAGCGTTGCCGTCGCGGATGCCGTGCTCGCCCGCCTCGGTCTTGGCCGTGTCCAGACCTTGCCGGCACTGCTCGAAACCCTGAAGCTGCTGCATGTCGCCGGCCCGCTCGCAAGCCATTCGATCTCGTCGATGAGCTGTTCTGGGGGCGAAGCTTCGCTGATGGCGGATGCCGCCGTCGGTCGCAATGTGGAATTCCCGGCGCTGCAGCCGCAACAATTGCCCCGTCTGCGGGGGAGCCTCGGCGAGATGGTGACGCTTTCCAATCCGCTCGATTACCACACCTTTGTCTGGGGGGATCTCGCACGCCAGACCGAAGCCTTCAGCGCTATGTTCGAGGGCGGCTATGCCCTCAATCTCGTCGTCTTAGACTTCCCCCGCGGCGACCGCTGCGATGCGTCTGAATGGGCGATGACGGCAGACGCTGTCATGACGGCCGCCGCTGCAACCGGTGCGCTGGCCGGGGTTCTGGCGACCCTTCCGGAAAACATGCCGGAGCCGATCGCCGATCGGCTGATGGCAAATGGCATCATTGCCTTCTGCGGTATCGACGAAGCCATCACGGCTGCGGAAGTCGCCGCCGGCATCGGCCATGCGTGGGATCGCCCGCCGCCCCTGCCGCTGCTCGATGTGTCCTCTATCGATGGCGAGATCGAGACGCTGACGGAAGCCGATGCGAAGGCTGAGCTTGCCGCCTTCGGCCTTCCGGTTCCGCAAGGACTGGTGGCCTCCTCTCCCGGTCAAGCGGCCGAGCAGGCTGAGCGGCTCGGTTTCCCCGTCGTGCTGAAAGCGCTCGGGATCGCGCACAAGACCGAGGCCGGGGCCGTTGTACTCAACCTGGAGGATAGTAAGGCTGTGTCGAATGCGGCGGCGGCAATGCCGCCGAATGCCGGCTATCTCGTCGAGAAAATGATCGATCCACCGGTGGCCGAGCTCATTGTCGGCGCCATTCGCGACCCTGTCTTCGGATTGTCGCTGACGCTTGGAGCGGGCGGAATCTTCGTTGAATTGCTTGAGGATTCCGTCATCCTGCCGCTTCCGGCGACGAAAACCGACATTCACGCGGCGATTTCACGCCTCAAGCTGGCAAAATTGCTCTCCGGCTATCGCGGGCGGCCGAAAGGCGACCTCGAAGCGGCTGTCGGCGCTGTCTCAGCAGCGGCAGATTATGTCGTAAAGAACGCGGCATCCCTAGAGGAACTGGACATTAATCCATTGATGGTTCTTCCCGAAGGGCGTGGCGTTACTGTAGTCGATGCTCTGATACGGCGGAGGAGGTAGCATAGGTTGAGCGATCCCATTCGCACACGACAGGACGGCGGCGTGCTCGAAGTCGTCATCGACCGGCCGAAGGCGAATGCCATCGACCTAGCGACCAGTCGTTCCTTGGGGATGATCTTCCGGGACTTCCGCGACGATCCGGTCCTGCGTGTCGCCATCGTGTCGGGCGCGGGCGAGAAGTTTTTCTGTGCCGGCTGGGATCTCAAGGCGGCGGCATCAGGCGATGCGGTCGACGGAGATTACGGCGTGGGCGGCTTCGGCGGGCTGCAGGAACTGCGCGACCTCAACAAGCCCATCATTTGTGCGGTCAACGGTATCTGTTGCGGCGGCGGACTGGAGATTGCGCTGTCGACCGACCTGATCCTCGCCGCCGAACATGCGACCTTTGCCCTGCCGGAAATCCGCTCGGGCACGGTTGCCGATGCAGCTTCGATCAAGCTGCCGAAGCGCATTCCCTACCACATCGCCATGGACATGCTTTTGACCGGTCGTTGGCTCGACGTTCACGAGGCGCATCGCTGGGGTTTCGTCAACGAGGTTCTGCCGGCCGACCGGCTGATGGGGAGGGCATGGGAGCTTGCCCGCTTGCTCGAAAGCGGGCCGCCGCTTGTCTATGCGGCCATCAAGGAAATCGTGCGCGAAGCAGAGGGTTCGACGTTTCAGACTGCCATGAACAAGATCACCAAGCGGCAGTTTGCGACGGTCGACACGCTCTATTCGAGCGAGGACCAATTGGAAGGCGCGCGGGCCTTCGCCGAGAAGCGAAGCCCTATTTGGAAAGGAAAGTAACAGGCGGCGACAACCGCAACATCTTCCCGCATGATTGCGGGCACCGGAGGGGGAGAGGAAACCGCCTGCGGACCAGCCCGGAAGTTCTGTCAACGCACCATAAAGAAGGAACTGGGGAATGAACGACTACACCAAATATCTCGCAAGCCGTGTCACCGCCGGCGGGCTCAGCCGCCGCGAATTCATGGGACGCGCCATGGCAGCCGGCATCACACTTGCCGTCGCAGACAAGCTCTTCACCGAAAGTGCTGAAGCCGCCGAGCCGAAGCGCGGCGGCCACCTGAAACTCGGCCTTGAAGGCGGTGCAGCAACCGATTCCAAGGACCCGGCAAAATTCCTGTCGCAGGTCATGTTCTGCGTCGGCCGCTGCTGGGGCGACATGCTGGTCGAATCCGATCCGCTGACGGGTGCCGCTGTGCCCTCACTCGCCGAATCCTGGGAGCCTTCGAAGGATGCTGTCACCTGGACCTTCAAGATCCGCAAGGGCGTCAAGTTCCACGATGGCAAGGAACTGACGATCGACGACGTCGTTGCGACACTGAAGCGTCATACCGATGCGATGTCGGAGTCCGGCGCGCTCGGTGTTCTCGGCTCGATCAAGGAGATCAAGGCCGACGGCGGCAATCTCGTGCTGACGCTCAGCGAAGGCAATGCCGACATGCCGCTGCTGCTGTCCGACTACCATCTGGTCATCCAGCCGAACGGCGGCGTCGACGATCCTCTCGCCTCGATCGGCACCGGCCCCTACAAGATGACGAGCTTCGAGCCCGGCGTCCGCGCCACCTTCGAAAGGAACAAGGACGACTGGCGCACCGACCGAGGCTATGTCGATTCGATCGAAATCATCGGCATGAACGACGCCACCGCCCGCATCGCGGCACTTTCGTCCGGCCAGGTCCACTACATCAACCGCGTCGACCCGAAGACGGTCAACCTGCTGAAACGCGCGCCGAATGTCGAGATCCTCTCGACTGCCGGCCGCGGCCACTACGTCTTCATCATGC
Organism: Rhizobium sp. BT-226; assembly: GCF_025847085.2. NCBI lineage: Bacteria > Pseudomonadati > Pseudomonadota > Alphaproteobacteria > Hyphomicrobiales > Rhizobiaceae > Rhizobium > Rhizobium sp. BT-226. Next base: position 175,680 of record NZ_JAOYTI010000007.1, read on the forward strand.
ATTGCGACAAGGCGCCGTTCGACAATAACGACCTGCGCCTGGCGCTCAAATACGCCATGGACCGCGAGACCATGGTGGAGAAGATCCTCGGCGGTTACGGCAAGGTCGGCAACGACTTCCCGATCAACAGCACCTATGCGCTGTTTCCCGAGGGCATCGAGCAGCGCGTTTACGATCCCGACAAGGCCGCCTTCCACTACAAGAAATCAGGCCATAGCGGCTCGGTTCTCTTGCGCACCTCCGAAGTCGCCTTCCCCGGCGGCGTCGATGCGGCCGTCCTCTATCAGGAAAGCTGCAAAAAGGCCGGCATCGAGATCGAGGTCAAGCGCGAGCCGGGCGACGGCTACTGGACCAATGTCTGGAACGTCCAACCCTTCTCGACTTCCTACTGGGGTGGCCGTCCGACCCAGGACCAGATGTATTCCACCGCCTATCTCTCGACGGCGGACTGGAACGACACCAAGTTCAAGCGTCCTGACTTCGACAAGCTGCTGCTGGAGGCCCGCTCCGAACTTGATGAGGCCAAACGCAAGGACATGTATCGCACCATGGCGATGACGGTGCGTGACGAAGGTGGGGTAATCCTGCCGATGTTCAACGATTTCGTGAATGCCTCCACCAAGCAGGTGAAGGGTTATGTCCATGACATCGGCAACGACATGTCGAACGGTTACGTCGCGACCCGCGTCTGGCTGGACGCCTGAGGGCATGGGGGCGTTTGCCCTCCGATCTCCAACGAAGCCTGGACCGTGGGATGAAAACCCGCGGTCCTCCCGACGTTTTAGCGCGAGGTCCTCGCCATGACCAATCCTGCCCCAAGCAATATCTTGCCCGGCCTCGGGTTTCGGCAGCGTTTTCCGCTGCTTGCCCTTATCCTTGAGCGCTTCTTGCTCAGCATCGTCCTGCTCTTTGCCGTTTCCATCGTGATTTTCGGCGGCCTGGAAGCCCTGCCCGGCGATTTTGCGACCACCTATCTCGGCCAGTCGGCGACACCGCAGGCCGTTGCCAATATTCGCCAGGACCTCGGGCTGAACCGCCCGATCACCACGCGTTACGTCGAATGGCTCGGCAACGCCGTCCAGGGTGACTTCGGCACCTCCTGGGCCAGCAAGAATTCGGTGAGCGAACAGATCGGCAAGCGCCTTGGCAATTCGCTCTTCCTGGCGGGTTTCGCAGCCGTGATATCGGTGCCGCTCGCCGTCGGGCTCGGCATGCTGTCGGTGCATTTCCGCAATCGCCTGCCGGATAAGATCATCAACGTCATCTCGCTTGCGGCGATCTCGCTGCCGGAATTCTTCGTCGGCTACCTGCTGATCCTCTTCTTCGCGGTGAAATTCGGTGTGGCCACCTTTCCGGCGACGGTCTATGACAGCATGGGTTTTGTCGAGCGATTGAAAGCAATCGCGCTACCGACGGCGACCCTCGTGCTCGTCGTACTCGCGCATATGATGCGCATGACGCGGGCGGCAATCCTCTCCGTCATGTCGTCGGCCTATATGGAAACCGCAGAGCTGAAGGGACTCAGTGCCTTCCGCTCGATCGTCAAGCATGCCGCTCCCAATGCGCTTGCGCCGATCATCAACGTCATCGCATTGACGCTTGCCTATCTCGTGGTCGGCGTCGTCGTTGTCGAAGTGGTCTTCGTCTATCCCGGCATGGGGCAGTACATGGTCGATGCGGTCACCGTGCGCGACATGCCTGTCGTGCAGGCCTGCGGCCTGATCTTCGCGGCCGTCTATATCTTCCTCAACATGACGGCCGATATTCTCGCGATTATCGCCAATCCCAGGCTGAGGCATCCGCGATGAGATTGAGAGACATTCCCATCACCGCCTGGATCGGCATGGCCGGTATCGTCATCGCCTTCATCTTCGCGATATTCGCACCCTGGATCGCTCCTTATGGCGAGACACAGGTCGTCGGCGACGTCTGGCAGATGCCGGATGATCAATATATCTTCGGCCTCGACAATCTCGGCCGCGACATCTTCTCGCGGCTGATCTACGGCGCACGCACGACGCTGGTGGTCGCGTCCGCCGCCACCGTCATCTCCTTCTCGCTCGGCATTATCCTGAGCTTCACCGCTGCCGTCTCGCGCGGCGTGGTCGACACCGTCCTCTCACGCTTCAACGATCTGATGATGTCGATCCCGACGCTGATCTTCGCACTGGTGGTACTGGCGGTGCTGCCGCAAAACATGGTCGTGCTGATCCTTGTCATGGCGATCCTCGATTCCACCCGCGTCTATCGTCTCGGCCGTGCCGTGGCGCTTGATGTCGCGGTGATGGAATTCGTCGAGGCGGCGACGCTGCGCGGCGAAGGCAAGCTCTGGATTATCTTCCGCGAAATCCTGCCGAACACGCTGTCGCCTCTGCTGGCCGAATTCGGCCTGCGCTTCGCCTTCTCGATCCTGTTCCTCTCGACGCTTTCCTTCCTCGGCCTCGGCATTCAGCCACCAGCGGCCGATTGGGGCGGCATGGTCAAGGACAACAAGGACGGCATCATCTTCGGTATCTCGGCAGCGCTGGTGCCGGGCACCGCGATCGCGACACTTGCGGTCTGCGTCAACCTCGTCGTTGACTGGCTCCTGAAACGCACATCCAGCCTCAAGGGAGGGCGCGGCGATGCCTGAGCTTCTTTCCGTTCGCAATCTGAAGATCGAAGCGACCAGCTATCCGCCGGGCGAGCCGCCGAAGCGGGTGACGATCGTCGACGGCGTTTCCTTCGACCTGCAGAAGGGCAAGGTTCTCGGCCTGATCGGGGAATCGGGCGCCGGCAAATCGACGATCGGCCTTTCGGCGCTTGCCTATGGCAGAGGCGGCGCCGAAATCACCGGCGGTGAGGTGCGGCTCGACGGCGCCGATATCCTGGCGCTCGGCAAGAACGGCATCCGAAAAATTCGCGGCGCGCGGGTCTGCTACGTCGCGCAATCGGCCGCTGCCGCCTTCAATCCGGCCCACAGGCTCGGCGATCAGGTGATCGAAGCCTCGGTCAAACATGGTTTGATGACGAAGGACGAGGCGCGCAAACGGGCGCTTTATCTGTTCAGCGTCCTTGGCCTGCCCAATCCCGAAACCTTCGGCGAGCGCTTTCCCCATCAGGTCTCCGGCGGCCAGCTGCAGCGGGCGATGACGGCGATGGCGCTCTGCTCCAACCCTGAGCTCATCGTCTTCGACGAACCGACCACGGCGCTCGACGTCACCACGCAGATCGACGTGCTGGCGGCGATCAAGCATGCGATCGAGGAAACGCACACCGCCGCCCTCTACATCACCCATGACCTTGCCGTCGTCGCCCAGATTTCGGACGACATCATGGTCCTGCGTTATGGCAAGCAAGTCGAGTATGGCAGTGTCCAGCAGATCATCGAGGCGCCGCAACAGGACTATACGCGCGCCCTCGTCAATGTGAGGCAGGCCTATCGTGAGGAGGCGATCGACCAGTCCACGGCACTTCTCAGGGTGGAAAATGTCAGCGCCGAATATTCCAACGGCTTCAAGGTGCTGCACGACGTCACGCTGCATGTGCCCAAGGGCCAGACACTCGCCGTCGTCGGTGAATCCGGCTCGGGCAAATCGACCCTGGCGCGCGTCATCACCGGCCTCTTGCCGCCGAGCAGCGGGCGTATCGTCTTTGACGGCAAGCCGCTGATGCCGGGTCTGAAGAGCCGGCCGAACGACGACCTCAGGCGAATCCAGTTGATCTACCAGATGGCCGATACGGCGATGAACCCGCGCCAGACGGTTCGCGACATCATCGGCCGCCCGCTGACCTTCTATTATGGCCTCAGAGGTGCCGAGAAGACCGCCCGGGTGAAGGAACTGCTCGATCAGATTGAAATGGGCAAGGGCTTTGTCGATCGCTACCCGGCCGAACTCTCCGGCGGCCAGAAGCAGCGCGTGGCGATCGCCAGGGCGCTTGCCGCCAAGCCCGAACTGATCCTCTGCGACGAGCCGACCTCGGCGCTTGATCCGCTGGTTGCCGAAGGCATTCTGAAACTGCTGCTGAAGCTGCAGGAAGAGGAACAGCTCTCCTACGTCTTCATCACCCATGACATCGCTATCGTGCGCGCCATCGCCGACAGCGTCGCGGTGATGCATCGCGGCAAGCTCGTCCGCTTCGGTCCCAAATCCCAAGCGCTATCGCCGCCCTTCGACGATTACACCGACCTGCTGCTGAAATCCGTGCCCGAGATGGAGATCGGCTGGCTGGAGCGGGTACTGACGACGCGGAAGATGGCAAGCGCTGGAAATTGAAGGCTCCAAATCTTCCGGCTGTCATCCGGATCTGATGGCTTAGTCGCAAATCGGTGTCTTCAATACTCTGCCGGCACGGCATATACTTCCGCGGATGGATCTGCGAGGAACGAGCGCACCGTCGGTGGCAGCTGGCGTGAAGCCAGCGGCAGTGGTCCGCAGCGCGACAGAAGCTCGCGCAGGTCGGGCTCGGCGCCGACATGCCGCCAGATCATCCGCGACGCATAGGGGAGATTTTCCCTTCGCCAGGAAACCCCCATTGTCGTCCCGCGCAGATAGACGCGCTGGTACTCGTCGAATGGCAGGAGGATCGTCTGCGACAGTATCGGATTCGAGCCGACCACCCGCTCCGTAATGAAAATCCGGTTTCGATAGAAGGCAGCAAGGCCGACATATTTAGAAAACTGCTGGATGCCGTTTCCGGGGTCCCGCAGACGCTCCATTGATTTGACATGCGCAAGCCCACCCTTCTCCAAAATGCGGCTGCAAGAACAGACAACCATTCCCGGCCAGGACGGTGAACGATGATAGGTTTGGAAATAGCCGATATGGCGCCGGAGCGCGGTCAGATCTCCTGGGAACGCCTTTAACAGTTCGGAACTTTGATTGAGGTCCAGAGTCGGTTTGCGAAGCCGTTCGCGAAAGAGCCTGGGAGCGAGACCAAAGTCGGCTGCGTCGAGATCGAAATACTTGGCTATGCGCGCGAGATTATGGGCAGACGGGCTCGTCTGGCCGTTGATATATCGATTGAATTGCTGCCGATTGATATCGATCGCGCGGCACAGATGCGAAATGGAACGCTGCGTGGCACAGGCAATCTTGAGGTTCTCGACCAGGTGACGCATCGGCGGCTCCGTCTTAAATGTTAGTAGCGTAAACTCGCTTAAAGATGCGTCAAGTCGCGAAATTGCGTGGAGCAGCCTGACCTCTACGTTCCCTTCTAATAAAATTGAAAAAGGGAACTGCAAATGACACGTGAAAAGGATCAATCTTCGCCTCTGAGTATCGGCCGCCGCCACTTCCTGGGCGGTGCCGTCGCGCTGGGCGCTTTGCCTGCTCTCACCTCCGGCCTGCTGGTGCCGCGCGATGCCCACGCGCAGGAAGCGAAACGCGGTGGTCATCTGAAACTCGGCCTCAAGGGCGGCGCCACCAGTGATGCGCTCGACCCTGCGACCTATAGCGCCTCCGTGTTGTTCGTCATTGGCCGTCTCTGGGGCGACACACTTGTCGAATCCGACCCCAAGACCGGTGCGCCCTTGCCGTCGCTGGCGACTTCCTGGACGCCATCAGCGGACGCATCCGTCTGGACTTTCAAGATCAGGAACGACGTGCAGTTTCACGACGGCAGCAAGATGACCGTCGCGGACATCGTTGCGACACTGAAGCGACATGCGGACAAGAATTCGCAGTCGGGTGCTCTGGGGCTCATGGCCTCGATCACCGGTATCGAAGAAAAAGCGGGCGACCTTATCCTGACGCTTTCGGAAGGCAATGCGGACCTGCCTTTGCTTTTGACCGACTACCACCTGATCATCCAGGCGAAGGGCGGCGTCGACAAGCCTGCGGCGGCCATCGGTACAGGTCCTTACATTCTGAAAAGCTTCGAACCGGGCGTTCGCGCAGCCTTCGAGAAAAACCCGAAGGATTGGCGCTCCGACCGCGGCTTTGTCGACAGCGTCGAAATCCTCGTCATCAACGACAACACCGCCCGCATTGCCGCACTTGCCTCCGGCCAGGTCCATTTCGTCAACAACGTCGACCCCAAGACCGTCCCGATGCTGCAGCGAGCACCGACCGTCGACATCCTCCGGAATGCCGGTAAGGGCTTCTATTGTTTCCTGATGCATTGCGACACCGCTCCCTTCGAGAACGCCGATCTTCGGCTTGCGCTGAAATATGCCATCGATCGTCAGGCGATCCTCGACAAGGTTCTGGGTGGCTACGGAACGATCGGCAACGACTATCCGGTCAATTCCAACTACGCCCTCGCCCCGACCGATATCGAGCAGCGCCCTTATGATCCGGACAAGGCCGCCTTCCACTTCAAAAAATCGGGTCTCGATCGCTCCATTCAGCTGCTCACATCAGACGCGGCCTTTCCGGGCGCCGTGGATGCGGCGATCCTGTTCCAGCAAAGCGCGCGCAAGGCCGGCATCACGATCGACGTCAAGCGCGAACCGGAAGACGGCTACTGGACCAATGTCTGGAACAAGCAGCCCTTCTGCGCCTCGTTCTGGGGCGGCCGTCCGACTCAGGATTCGCGCTATTCCACCTCCTACCTGTCGACCGCAGAATGGAACGACACGCGTTTCAAGCGCGCTGACTTCGACAAATTCGTTCTGCAAGCAAGGTCTGAACTTGATGAGGCCAAGCGAAAAGTGCTTTATCGGCAATTGGCGCTGATGGTGCGAGACGATGGCGGTCTGATCTTGCCCGTCTTCAACGACTATATCATGGCCTCTTCGAAAACGCTGAAGGGATATGTCGACGATATCGGCAACGATATGTCCAACGGCTACATCGGCAGCCGTGTGTGGCTTAATGCCTAAAGCTCTTCTGGATATATGACCATGTCAGACCGCAGCTTCACGACCATCGAAAATCAGTGGATCACCTTGAAGGACGGCACGCGGCTTGCCGCACGCATCTGGATGCCCGACGGCACGGAGAAGGATCCCGTGCCGGCGGTCTTCGAGTTCCTGCCCTATCGTAAACGCGACGGGACAAGCCCGCGTGATGAATCCACCTACCCCGTCTTCGCTGCAGCCGGGATTGCCGGTGTGCGCGTCGATATCCGCGGATCGGGAGAATCCGACGGCGTCATCGATGGCGAATATACCGAGCGTGAGCTTGCCGATGCCTGCGAGCTCATTGCCTGGATTGCCGCGCAGCCCTGGTCGAACGGCGCGGTCGGCATGATGGGCATCTCATGGGGCGGGTTCAACAGCCTGCAGGTCGCAGCACTGCGTCCGCCGGGGCTGAAGGCCGTCATCTCGATCGCATCGACCGTTGACCGCTACAATGACGACATCCACTACAAGAACGGCTGCCATCTCTCCGCCCAGCTGTCATGGGCGGCGACAATGCTCGGTTACCAGTCGCGCCCGCCGGATCCTGCCCTTGTCGGTGAACGCTGGAAGCAGATGTGGTTGGAACGCCTGGCCGGTGAGCCCTTCTTCCTGGAGGAATGGCTGAGCCACCAGCGTCGTGACGATTTCTGGCGTCATGGCTCGATCTCGGAGGATTTTTCGAAGGTGGAGATCCCGGCGCTCGTCATCGCCGGGTGGGCAGACGGCTACCGCAATACGCCACTGATGGCCGTCGAAGGCCTCGGTAAAAAAGCAAAGGCGCTGATCGGTCCCTGGGTCCACAAATATCCGCATTTCGCCTGGCCGAAGCCGCGCACGGATTTCCACGGCGAGGCGATCGCCTGGTGGAACAAATGGCTGCGTGGCGAGGACAATGGCATCGACGGCCTGCCGCAGGCCCGCGCTTATATTCTCGACGCCATCCGCCCTGCCCCGCGACGCGACAGCGATCCCGGCTTCTGGGTCGCCAAAGACGCCTGGTCGCCGCCACAGATGCAGTGTTTTTACGTCGAGCAATTCGGCAGGTTGACGGAAGGCATGCCGATCCCGCATGCCCCCGAGCATCCCATCTATCTGCATTCTCCGCTCGACACCGGGACGGCCTCCGGCGAATATTTCACGTTGAAGCCCGACGCCGAAATGGCGATCGATCAACGCTCGGACGATGCCGGCTCGCTGGTCTTCGATACGATGCCGCTTGCCGGCGATCATGACTATCTCGGCCGGCCCGTGCTGACGCTTGCGCTGCGCCCCCGGGCGGCTGGCGGCAATCTCTGCGCCCGGCTCATCGACGTCCATCCGGATGGCACGGCAACGCGTGTCGCCTTCGGCGTCGTCAATCTCACCCACCGCGACGGCAATGCAGATCCCAAGCCGCTGGCGCCAGGCGAAAGGGTGTCGATCCGGCTCGTGCTCGATGCCTGTGGTTATCGCTTCCGCAAGGGACATCGCATCCGCCTTTCGCTTTCCACGTCCTATTGGCCGATGATCCTGCCGCCGCCTGATGACGGCGGCATCGAGGTCGATATCGCGGCACTCGGCCTGGGGCTGCCGATGCTCGGCGAGCACCAGCGGATCGACATCAAGGAACCGGCCAATCCCGATCCGCTGCCGAAATACATCGAGCACGCGGCGGCCGCGACGAAACGGCAGATCGTCCGCGATCTCTCGGCCAACCGAACGGAATACCACATCCACGAGGATACCGGGCTCACCGAACACCCTGATACCGGCCTGTCGACCCGGCAGTTGCGGGAGGAGGTCTGGTCGATTTCACCCGATAATCCGCTGTCGATGACCGGGACGTCGACCTGGACCTGCGACATGCGCCGCCCCGGCTCGTTCGCCCGCACAGTCGCGACCGCGCGCATTGCCTGCACCCGGACTGACTGGATCATCAGCGCCGTCGTTACCGCTTTTGAGGACGACGTGCAGATCTTCGAAAAAGTCTTTGCGGAAAAACGGATCGCGCGCGACCTGATGTGATCGTTAGAGCCTCTCCGGGTTAGATTTCAGCATTCTGCCGGAGCAGGTTTTCGTCAGGGCAGAGGCGATTGGCGAAGGGCATACCTCTTGGTACGTCCGAGCCGATCGCCTCTGATCCTGGCGGAAAGATGCCCGGCCCTTCGGGTTGGCTGAAACGGGCCGGCTGATCGACCGGCCGGCTTGGCCGTAGAGCTTGGCTACGACGCGCGCCGACCGGTCGACCATCCGACTCCGTTTGAGCCAACAGAATGCTGCAATCTAACCCGGAAAGGCTCTAAGCCGCCGCAAAATGACTGATGGCCTCGCAGACGGCGCGGAAGCCGTCGCGGGCGCCATCGCTCATGTGGCGGGCGCGCAGCCACGCATGCACCATCTGCGGCTCCTCCCGGAACCAGACTTCAACGCCCTCTGCGGTGAGCCGGGCGGCATATTGCCGGCCGTCGTCCCGGAGCGGATCGAAATGCGCGACCGTGATGAAGACCGGCGGCAGTCCGGCAAGCGAAGCGGCCTGCAACGGCTCGGCGATCTCATTGCCTGCCGGTGCCTGCAGCATCTCGCGGTAGTAGGCGACATCCGCCGTCGTCAGGCCGGGCGCCGCAGCCATTTCGACATAGGAGCCTGCGGCAAGGTCACCGCCGAGCGCCGGATAGATCAGCACTTGGCCGACGACGCCGGACAGGCCTTCGTCGCGCGCCCGCAATGCGAGGCCCGCCGCCAGATTGGCGCCGGCGCTGTCGCCGATCAGCACGACCTTGCCGTTGGCGGAAAGCAGATGCTTCAACACGGCAAAGCCGTCATCCGTCTGGGCCGGCCAGCGATATTCAGGGGCTAGCCGATAATCGACGGAAACGAGTTCCGCGCCGGCAAAATCGGCAATTTCGGCGCAGATGGTATGGTGGCTCTCGAGCGAACCGACAACGAAGCCGCCGCCATGAAGATAGAGCAGAATGGTCCGCGTGCTGATTTTGCGCGGACGGTAACGCCGGATCGGTATGCGCTGGAACATGCCGTCCGCAAAGATCATCTCCGGGGGCAGCGGGTGGTCGAAACGCGCGCAAAGAGCATCGTACCAATGCCGCTGCTGCTCGATCGACGCTTGAACGGCGTCTGGCGGATAGAAGGAATCGCAAATAGCCAGAAACTGCAGGATGCCTTTTTCGGTGGGGACGGGCGGTTGAGCGGACATGGAGGTCCTTTCGCGATTTGGGACATGACAGATCATGTCCCGGCCGACTCTGTCCTCATCATGCGCCTTTGTGACGGAGCCGATCTGTCTGGCCGCGACCCATGAATGTCGCGGCTTTCAAAATTCCAAATAATTTTTTCATCGCCGACCCAAGGAAAGCCATCCGAGAAACGTCTCAATCTCGAAATAGCATCTTGCTGGTCGGTTTGGGGTAGGTGCGGAATTGGACGCGGAGCTCATAGAACGAGCGCAGGGCGGCGACCGGGAGGCCTTCGGGCAACTGGTTTCGCGCCATTATGATTTCGTCCACGCGACGGCGTGGCGGTGGTCTGGCAGTTCCACCGATGCCGACGACATCGCCCAGGAAGTCTGCGTCAAGCTCGGCGCGGCCATCCGCAGCTTTCGCGGCGCCAGCCGCTTCAGGACATGGCTCTATACTCTGACGCTCAACGCCGCCCGCGACCATAGACGCAAGCTTGCACGAGAGGAGCAGACATTCCGTGCCTACGCCGCCGAACCGCAGCAGGATGCGCCGGCCGGAAACGACGACGAGATATCGAGCGAATTATGGGCCGCCGTGCGCGCCTTGCCGGAACGGCAATGCGACGCCGTGCTGCTCGTTTACGGCGAAGGTCTCAGCCATTCGGCTGCCGCCGATGTCATGGGCTGTTCGGAGGCGACCGTGTCCTGGCAGGTCCATGAGGCGCGCAAGAGGCTGAAGGCCGTGCTCGGCAAGGAAGAGGTATGACCGTGGACAAGGAACTCGAAAAACTCTCCCGCCTGACACCGCCAGCACCCGATCCGGAGGCGCGCGCGCGTGCGCTTGCTGCGGCGATGCAGGCCTTCGACACCGCAGAAAATAATGCGCCGGCAGCCCAAGGAAATGCGAAAGGCTGGCGTCAAAGCTCCATCATCAACTGGATATGGAGCCCTGCCATGAACAAGAAATTCCTCGCCGGTTCAGCCCTTGCGACGCTGCTGGTCATTCCGGCCGCAGGTTATCTCACAATCGAGCTGACCCGCAACGGATCGCCGATCGTTGACCAGACCGAGATCGCCGGCAACCTTTCGAAAAGTGAGGCGTCGAAACAACCGCCCGTAACCGCCGGTCAGCCGGTCGCGGTAGCGCCGCAAGCACCGGCCGGGAACGGCAGCCTACCTGAGCAATCTGTCGCTGACGTGCAAGCCCCGCAGGACAAGGAGGCGCCGGCACTCGCGAAACCCGATTCGTCGCAGACATCCGAATTCGATGCCGACGACATTGCCGCCCTTACGAACAAGCCGGAGGGTACTGCCGCAGCACTCGGGGCCGCCAAACGCGCTGCGCCGGCCGCGCCCGGTATCGTTCCCCAGCGGCAATTTGCCGAACCGATGTCTGTCATCGCCCCTTCGCCTGCCCCGCCTGCGGAGGGACGTGTCCAGATTCAACTCGATCCCAATCGTGAGCGGTTTGCCAATGCGGCGGCAAATCCGATCAAGAGCGTCGCGACGGATCCGGTCTCGACCTTCTCCGCCGATGTCGACAGCGCTTCCTATGCCTTCGTCCGCCGATCGTTGACCGGCGGGGCACTGCCCGATCCGCAATCGGTTCGCGTCGAGGAGATGATCAACTATTTCCCCTATGACTGGCCGGGTCCTGATACTGCCGACCAGCCTTTCAAGGCGACGGTGACGGTGATGCCGACCCCGTGGAACCACGACACGGAATTGATGCATGTGGCGATCAAGGGCTATGACATCGCGCCAGCGACCGCGCCGCATGCCAATCTGGTCTTCCTGATCGATGTGTCGGGCTCGATGGACGAGCCGGACAAGCTGCCACTGCTGAAGAGCGCCTTCCGGCTGCTGGTCAACAGGCTGAAGGCCGACGATACCGTCTCGATCGTCACCTATGCCGGCAATGCCGGCACCGTGCTGTCCCCGACACGCGTGGCGGAGAAATCGAAGATCCTGTCGGCAATCGACAGGCTGGAGCCCGGCGGCTCGACCGGCGGCGCTGAAGGCATCGAGGCAGCCTACGATCTTGCCAAACAGGCCTTCGTCAAGGACGGCGTCAACCGCGTGATGCTGGCGACGGATGGCGATTTCAATGTCGGCCCGTCGAGCGACGAGGATTTGAAGCGCATCATCGAGGAGAGGCGCAAGGACGGCATCTTTCTCACCGTTCTCGGCTTCGGACGGGGCAATCTCAACGATTCCCTGATGCAGACGCTCGCCCAGAACGGCAATGGCGGCGCCGCCTATATCGACACCCTGGCGGAGGCGCAAAAGACGCTGGTCGAAGAGGCCGGATCGACGCTGTTTCCGATCGCCAGCGACGTCAAGTTCCAGGTCGAGTTCAACCCGGAACGGATCGCCGAATACCGGCTGATCGGCTACGAGACGCGGGCGCTGAACCGCGAAGATTTCAACAATGACCGCGTCGATGCCGGCGATATCGGCTCCGGCCACAGCGTCACGGCGATTTACGAGATTACGCCAAAGGGAAGTCCGGCAGTGATGAATGATGACCTGCGGTATGGTGCAGCCGATAAGGTGCCCGCCGAGGCCGCCGGCAGCGCCCATCAAGGCGAGCTTGCCTTCGTCAAGATGCGCTACAAGCGGCCGGGCGAGGACAAGAGCGCCCTCATCACCACGCCTGTCAACGACGGCAACGCGGTCGCCACCGTCGACGCCGCGCCGCAGGATGTCCGTTTCTCGGTGGCCGTCGCTGCCTTCGGCCAGAAACTGAGCCGTATCGCCGCCGTCGATTCCTATTCTTACCAGGCGATCGCCGATCTCGCAGCGGCATCGCGGGGAACAGACACCTTCGGCTACCGATCGGATTTCCTCGGCCTCATCAGGCTGGCGGACGGCCTCAGCCAACGATGAAGAGAGAAGCACTGCAAAGCAGAGGCCGCCTGGGAAAGCGGCTTCTGCTGGGCGTTTGAAAATCAAGAGTTGGGTTCTCAGTGGAAGGAGGAGCCTCGCGTTCAGCTGCGGGCAAATTCGAGAACAAGACATTTAAATCAGCCTATAGCATGAGTAACATGCGCATTGATCAGGCTGTGGACTGATATTGTTGGAGCGGATAAAGAGGGAAGAAGAGCGAACTCAGGAATGGCCAGCCACAGCCCACTCGCGGCCCTTCCGATTCCGGTATTATCAGGAATCAACCGAGACCGGAACGCCAGCACGCTCTACCCCAGTCTTGACCCGTTGGCCGTGAGATAGGCAGCGTAGAGGGACGTGGTCGCGGTGATGAAGAGGCGGTTCAGTTTCTCGCCGCCGAAAGCGACATTGGAGACGATCTCCGGAATATGGATCTTACCGAGCAGGGTGCCATCCGGGTCATAGGCGTGCACGCCATCACCGGCGCTCGCCCAGATTCTTCCCTTCCGGTCGACGCGAAAGCCATCGAAAAAGCCTGAGGTGCATTCGGCGAAAACGCCGAGATCGATCAGCTTTCCATCGCCTGATACTGCGAGCTTTCTTATATGGCGCGGACCGCCCGGCAGGTGCGAGGCCCCGGTGTCGGCAGTGTAGAGAACGGTCTCGTCGGGTGAGAAAGCCAGCCCGTTCGGCTTGATGAAATCGGAGGTCATCTGCTCGGTCGCGCCTGTTGCCGGATCATGCCGGTAGACGTGGCATCCGCCGATTTCCTCTTCGCCGTAGTCGCCCTCATAATCGTGAAGAATGCCGTAGCTCGGGTCGGTGAACCAGATGGTCCCGTCGGATTTGACGGCGACGTCGTTCGGAGAATTGAGCCGTTTGCCTGCAATTCGATCGGCCAGAACGGTAATCCTGCCGTCGAATTCGGTTCGCGTGACACGGCGCGTCAGATGCTCGCAGGTGATGAGCCGGCCCTGATTGTCGACAGTGTTGCCATTCGAGTTGTTGCTGGGCGCGCGGAATACCGACGTCTGCCCGCTGGTGTCGTCGTAGCGCATCATTCGGTTGTTGGGGATATCGGAGAAGACGAGATACCGTCCAGGAGCAAACCAGGCCGGTCCCTCCAGCCAGCGGCCGCCGGTCCAAAGCCGCTCGACGCGGGCGTGACCGACGAAGCAGCTTTCGAAACGCGGGTCGAGAACCTCAAACCCCGTACCGTCAATTTGCCCGAACATGATGCTCCTCCATTTCCGAAATTGTTATCGATATCATCTTGACGCGTTCTGATGGCTTCGTACAGATACTGAGCTGCCGACCTTTGCGAAAATACTGCATGAATCTTGGTTTTTGGACTGTGGAACGGCGCATTCCCGCAATAATATCGATTGTGCCATGATAGCGATAACTTTATCGTGTCTTGAGCCGTCCAGTTCGGACTTCTGTTTTGAAAGCGGAGACCAGTGAAAAACGAGGATGAGCCGAAAGACAAGCGTCTCAAGCCGGGAGACGCTCAAAAGCTGACGATGGCGGAGGTCGCCAAATATGTCGGCGTATCCGCCATGACCGTTTCGCGTGCCTTTCGCCAGGATGCGAGCGTTTCCGAGGAGACCCGGAAGCGTATCATGGAAGCCGTCGACGCGCTCGGCTATGTGCTCGACCTGTCGGCCGGCAGTCTTTCGTCGCGGCGGAGCGGCTTCATCGCCGCCCTGGTGCCCTCCATCAACAATTCGAATTTTTCCGACACCGCGCGGGGCATGACCGATGCGCTGCAGAATACCGGCCTTCAACTCCTTCTCGGCTATACCGACTATTCGGCGGAGAAAGAGGAAGAGCTGATCGAGGCGATGCTGCGCCGCCGCCCGGAAGGCATCATCCTCACCGGTGGTTCGCACACGGCGCGCGCACGGCGCATGCTTGCAAAAGCCGGCATTCCCGTTGTCGAGACCTGGGAACTTCCGGAAGATCCGATCAATCAGGTCGTCGGCTTCTCCAACAGCGAGGCGATGTCCTTGCTGGTGCGGACGCTTGCCGGCCAGGGATATCGGAAGTTCGGCTATATCGGCGGAACGACGGCGCGCGATACGCGCGGCAGCCAGCGGCGAAGCGGTTTCCAGAAGACTGTCGAAGAACTCGGCCTCGGACCGGGACGGATGATTTCCTTCGGCGTCCCGCCCATCACCATGGAACAGGGTGGCCAGGCAATCGTCAGCCTGCTGGAGCGCTGGCCGGACACGGAAGTGGTTCTCTGCGTCTCCGACCTTTCGGCCTTCGGCGCCATCATGGAATGCACGCGCAGGGGAATGAAGGTTCCGCGGGACATCGCCGTTGCCGGTTTCGGCGACTATGAGATCTCGTCCATCTGTCATCCGCGCATCACCACCATCAATGTGGACTGTTACGGCATCGGCCGCCAAGCGGCCGCCCGCCTGCTGGATGCCCTCCATACCGGCGACTCGACCGGCGATGAGATCACATTGACGGGCTATAAGGTTGTCTTGCGCGAAAGCACGGATCGTAACGGCGCGCCGACCGCTTGAGGCTAAAGCGCCGCGCGTCTTTTCAGATGTGCGGCGCTGTAACACTTTGAATGGCTGCAGGGATCTGCAGTCGGTCAGAAGGCGATCTGCACTTTCATGGACTTGCTGCGGTCGCCTGCCAATTCGAAGGCGGCAACGGCCTCTTCGATCCCGAAAACACCTGTCAGCAGCGGCTTCAGATCGACGCGACGCGCGTTGATCAGTTCGACGGCAAGCGCAAATTCCTCGTGAAAACGGAATGTCCCGCGCATCTCGATTTCCTTCGCCACGATCATGTTCTGCGGGATAGAGACATCGCCGCCAAGGCCAAGCTGCACGAGAATGGCGCGGGGTTTAAGCGTCTCCAGGCCCGCGCGCACCGCCCGCTCATTGCCTGACGCCTCGAACATGACATCGAAGTATCCCTTTTCGGCGCTGTAAGCTGCAAGGTCGGAAGCATGCGTGGCAACATTGATCGTTCGATCGGCGCCGCTGGTGCGGGCAATGGCCAGAACGCTGTCCGTCACGTCAGTTGCGATGATCTCACGGGCGCCGAGGACGCGCGCCGCGACGATCGCCAGCATCCCAATGGGGCCGCACCCGGTGACGAGCACCCGTTTGCCCAGCAGCGACCCGGCGCGGTTTGCCGCATGCAGCGTCACGGCAAAGGGTTCGGCAAAGGCGGCCTCATGGATGGAAATACCGTCCGCGACCTTGTGGCATTGCCAACGCTCTGCCACCAGCCGCTGGCGAAAACCGCCCTGAATATGCGGCATCGGCATAGCGCTGCCGTAAAACCGCATGTTGAGGCAGTGGTTTTGCTGCCCCTTCAGGCAATATTGGCAATGGTTGCACGGCCGGCTCGGAGAAACTGCAACGCGGTCTCCAACGGCAAGGTCGGCGACGCCGGAACCCAACGCCTTCACCGTGCCGGCGATCTCATGACCAAGGATCATCGGTTCGCGCAGGCGAACCGTGCCGAAACCGCCATGATTGTAATAATGCAGGTCGGAACCGCAGATGCCGCCGGCCTCGATGGCAATCTCCACCTGCCCGGCGCCCGCAATCTCCGGCTCGCGTTCTTCGATTCTCAGATCCTTGGCGGCATGAATGACGATGGCTTTCATATCGGGACCCTCACACGACGGGAGTTGGAAGCGGGCTACCGGCAAAATGCGCAGCAAGATTGTCTCTGACCAGTTGGCCCATGGCCTTGCGGGTCTCGACGGTACCGGAGCCGTGATGGGGCTGCAACACCACGTTTTGGAGCGTCAGGAAACGGGCATCGATCTTGGGTTCGTTCAGGAAGACATCAAGGCCCGCGGCCTGTATGGTGCGGTCTTGAAGGGCTGCGATCAACGCCTCTTCGTCGACGGTGGTCCCGCGCGAAACATTGATCAAGATGCCGTTCGGACCTAGGGCCTTGAGCACCTCGGCGTTGATGATCTTCACGGTCGCCTCCCCGCCGGGGACGATGACGATCAGAAAATCGGCCCAATCCGCAAGCGCGACAAGATCGGGCTCGTAGGCATAAGCAACATCCTCGTGATCGTGGCGGGCGAAATAGGAGATGTCGCAGCCGAATGCGGCCGCCCTCCTGGCGATTGCCTTGCCGATCCGGCCCATGCCGGCGATCCCCACCTTCTTGCCCGAGACGCGCGTCACCAGCGGCATGGCGACGCTGCCCCACTGGCCGGAGCGGACGAGAACATCGGCCTGAGGGACCTGCCTCGCCGTGGCAAGCAGCAGTCCGATGGCGATATCGGCGACATCCTCGGTCAGCACATCAGGCGTGTTCGTGACGCGAATGCCGTTGGCGCGGGCATAGGACAGGTCGATTGCGTCGGTGCCGACGCCGTAACAGGAGACGATTTCCAGTTTCGGCAATTGCGCCATCAGCTCTGCGGAGGCTCCGAGTTCACCACGGGTCGCTATGGCGCGGATATCCTTGCCGACTCTCGCGATCAGCTCCTGCCGGTCTGCCGCTTCCCAGAGGCGATGGACGCGGTAGTTCGCCTCCAGATCCACCATATCCCATTCCGGATAAGCTCCGGCCATCAAGATTTCTACCTCAGGCATTCCGTTTCCATCCCGCATTTTGACAGTTGATTATGTTATCGATAACATATAATTCGGAAAAGGGATGTCAAGTGAGTTTCACCGTCAGCGGCAGTTGAAGCCGTCGCCTGCGGCGAGACCGGAGGAGTGATTTACATGAAGAACTTGTTTGATCTTACCGGACGGCGTGCCCTGATCACCGGCTCGAGCCAGGGGATCGGTTATGCCTTGGCCGAAGGCCTGGCGCAGCACGGCGCTGAGGTCATCATCAACGGCCGCACGCCCGAAAGCGTCAAACGCGCGGTCGCGAGCCTCAAGGATCAAGGCCTGTCTGCCCATGCGGCGATCTTCGACGTGACCAGCAAGGATGCTGCCAAAGAAGGCATAGACGCGATCGAAGCCGATATCGGGCCGCTCGACATCCTGATCAACAATGCCGGCATGCAGTTTCGCACGCCGCTGGAAGATTTCCCGGCGGACAAATGGGAGCTGCTGCTGACCACCAATATTTCGAGCGTGTTCTACGTCGGCCAGGCAGCGGCCAAACCCATGATCGCCCGCGGACAGGGTAAGATCATCAACATCGCCTCCGTTCAAAGCGAACTGGCGCGCCCCGGCATTGCTCCCTACACGGCGACGAAGGGCGCGGTACGCAATCTGACCCGCGGCATGTGCGCCGACTGGGCCAAGTACGGTCTGCAGATCAACGCGATTGCGCCGGGCTATTTCAAGACGCCGCTCAACCAGGCGCTCGTCGACAATCCCGAGTTCTCGTCCTGGCTCGAGAAGCGGACGCCGGCCGGACGCTGGGGCAATGTCGAGGAGCTGGTGGGTGCCGCCGTTTTCCTGTCAGGCCGCGGCTCGTCCTTCATCAACGGCCACACGCTTTATGTCGATGGCGGCATCACGACCTGCCTCTGATAGAAATGAGACCGTGGACTTCGAGAAAAAGGCACCGCCTCTGGCCGTTGTCGTCATGGGTGTCAGCGGCTGCGGCAAATCCTCGGTTGGAGAACGTGTCGCCGCTCAAAACGGCGTGCTGTTTCTGGAGGGCGACCAACTCCACCCGGCTCAAAATGTCGAGAAGATGGTGCAGGGCATACCGCTTACTGACGACGACCGCCTGCCCTGGCTCGACCGGATCGGCGCGGAAATAAGGACCGCGCAAGAAACGTCGCAAGGATTGGTGATTTCCTGTTCGGCGCTGAAGAGAAGCTATCGGGACAGGCTAAGACAGGCGGCGGGCGGGCGCCTGGCCTTTGTTTTCCTCGAAGGATCCCGCGACCTGTTGCTGTCGCGCATGCAGGCTCGTCAGGGCCATTTCATGCCGGCGTCGCTGCTCGACAGCCAGCTGCAGACGCTGGAGCTGCCGACCGGTGAAGCTGGTGTGGTGACGGTGGCGATCGATAATGCGTTGGATGATATCGTGGCGTTGGCTTGCAAGGGACTGAGCGGCGTGGCCGTTAAGGGAGGAGATTATCATGCAGGATGACTACAGAGCAGATGTCGCCGTCATCGGTGCCGGCATCATGGGAACGGCGATCGTCACCCGATTGATCGAGACCGGGCATAAGGTCTCCGTCTTCGATCTGGATACCGAAAAAGTCGCGGCTTTGGAGGCCAAGGGCGCACGCGCGGCTGGCTCCGTGGAGGAAGCGGTCTCACGGTCGGCGTTTTGTGTGCTGAGCCTCAATCACGCAAATATTGTCCGCGCTGTCGTCTTCGGCGAAAAGGGTGTTGCGGCGGCTGCAAATGCCGACAAGGTGCTGATCGACATGTCGTCGATCGACCCCGCCGAGACGGCTGACATGGCGATGCGGCTCCGTCGGGAAACGGGCATGGCATGGGTGGATTGCCCGCTCTCCGGTGGCGTGCCCGGTGCGCTGAGTGGACGCCTGACGATCATGGCGGGCGGCAGCCCTGAGGATTTCGAACGGGCGCGCGTGGTGATGCGGCATCTTGCCGCCAATTACACGCTGATGGGTGCATCGGGCGCCGGGCAGACGACGAAGCTGATCAATCAGCTGTTTTGCGCCGTGCTGTTTCAGGCCGTCGCCGAGGCGGTTAAGCTCGCTGAAGCCGGCGGCGTCGATCCGGCCGCCATTCCGGCCGCCCTTGCCGGCGGCAGGGCGGACAACAGGATAATGCAGGAATTCATGACAAAATTCGCTGCCCGGGATTTCTCGCCGACAGGCAGAATCGACAACATGTTGAAGGACCTGGATTCGCTTCAGGCCTTTGC
Organism: Rhizobium sp. BT-226; assembly: GCF_025847085.2. NCBI lineage: Bacteria > Pseudomonadati > Pseudomonadota > Alphaproteobacteria > Hyphomicrobiales > Rhizobiaceae > Rhizobium > Rhizobium sp. BT-226. The sequence continues at coordinate 195,383 of NZ_JAOYTI010000007.1, forward strand.
GCTGAAGACCAAGACGCCATTGCCGATGACCGGCTCTGTGGTCGAGATTCACCGACTGCTCTGCGCTGCCGGGCTTGGAGCAAGAGACTCGGCTGAGATGATGCGTCTTCTCGACGGATTTCAGGCCGGCTGACGTCAATTTCCTGGGAAATTTGGGATCCTCATCTTTCCGCTTGACCATCGATAAATGTTATCGATAACATACGGTCAATGACAACCGCAGCTTTGGGAGGAGCCACAGTGGAAGCCAAGAGACTGTTGGAGTTCCAGTCGATCACCAAGAGCTTCGGCGGCACGCAAGCGCTGCGCGACGTCTCGATCGACCTTCGCGAGGGGGAAATCCTCGCGCTGCTGGGGGAAAACGGCGCCGGCAAATCGACGCTCATCAAGACGCTTGCGGGCATTTACAAGCCCGATAGCGGCGACATCCTTTTTCGCGGCCAGAGCTACCATCATCGTCCCCCGAAGCCGAACGAGCGGCAACCGGTTGCGTTCATCCACCAGGATCTCGGTTTGATCGAGTGGATGACCGTCGGCGAGAACATGGGCCTGTCGCAGGGTTTCTCGATGCGTCGCGGCCTGATCGATTGGAACAGGACGCAGGCACGCGCCAAGGAAGCCTTGAAGCTGGTCGGCTGCGATTTTGATCCCACCACCCGGGTCTCGGCGCTGTCGCGCACCGAAAAGTCGCTTGTCGCCATTGCCCGTGCGCTTGCCGTCGAAGCCGACGTTCTGGTGCTCGACGAGCCGACGGCGAGCCTTCCTGCCGATGAAGTCGATCGGCTGTTCAATGCGATCCGCCCCCTAAAGGATCGCGGCGTCGGCATGATTTACGTCTCCCACCGGCTGGACGAGATTTTCCGGATTGCCGATCGGGTCGCCGTTCTGCGCGACGGATGCATGGTGGGACAGAAGCCCGTCAGCGAGACCACCCCCGACGAGCTGGTGACGATGATCATCGGCCGCAGCGGTGACGGCCTCTTTTCCAAGACACCGATCACCCCCGGCAAGGCGATCGTCAAAGTCCGCGATCTCGTTTGCGCCGGCACAGGCGCGATATCCTTCGACATCCGCGAGGGCGAGCTTCTGGGCCTGGCTGGATTGCGCGGCGCCGGTCAGGAACGGATCGGCCGCGCCCTGTTCGGTTGCGAGCCCTTCAACGGCTCGGTTCTGCTGCATGACGAGGCCCCCGACCTTTCGAGCCCGCTGCGGGCCATGGCGTCGGGCATCGGCTTGATCGCCCGTGACCGGACGGAGGAATCAGTGGCGCTCTCGCTTTCCATTCGGGAAAATACCTATCTCAATCCGGGCGCCGTCGGGCGTGGGCTATTGTCCTTCCTGTCGCCGCGCGGCGAAGCCGATCTTGCCCATAAGATCGGCCATTCCGTCGGTCTGCGGCCCAACGACCCGGATCTGCCGGTGGAGGCCCTGTCGGGCGGCAATCAGCAGAAAGTGGTTGTCGGCCGCTGGCTGGCGACCGGCCGCAAGCTGCTGATCGCCGAAGATCCGACCGCCGGCGTCGACATCGGCGCGCGTGCGGAGATCTACCGTCTGATTACCCGGGCGCTCGAGGCCGGTCTCGCGGTTGTCGTGGTTTCGACGGATTTCGAGGAAATCGCCCATATCTGCCACCGCGCGCTGGTTTTCTCGCGCGGGAAAATCGTCAGCGAACTGACTGGAAGCGCTCTGACGACGGAGGCGGTCATCACGGCCGCATCCGCATCGGAAGCCGCTTGAGCCATCGGGAGAACAGCCATGCAATCCATTGAATCCACGGCTCTGGAGCCGACCAAGAGCGAAATGGCCGGCCTGTCCACGGGACAGAAGATCGGACGCCTGATCCCGGTTTACGGGCTGGTGATCCTCACCGTCGGCCTGATCGTGCTCTTCTCGATCCTGCTGCCCGATACGTTCCCGACCCTGTTGAACGTCCGCTCGATCGTGTCCGACAAGGCCATCATCGCGCTTCTGTCGCTCGCCGCGATGATCCCGATGGCATCGGGTCGCATCGATCTCACCGTCGGCTATGGCATCGTGCTCTGGCACATTCTCGCCATCAGCCTGCAGACGGCCTACGGCCTGCCCTGGCCGGTCGCGGTGCTGATTGTTCTCGCACTCGGCGTCTTCACCGGCTTCATAAACGGCCTGCTGGTCGAGGTTGCGCAGATCGACAGTTTCATCGCGACGCTCGGCACCGGAACGGTCCTCTATGCGCTTGCGCTCTGGCACACCGGCGGACGGCAGGTGGTCGGCGTCCTGCCGGAAGGTTTCTATGCGCTGAACGGCACCATGCTGTTCGGCCTACCGATCACCGGCTTCTACGTGCTCCTGATCGCCATCTGCATGTGGATCGTGCTCGAATACCTGCCGATCGGCCGTTACCTCTACGCCATTGGCGCCAATCCGAAGGCGGCGGCCCTCAATGGCATTCCGGTCCGCAAATTTGTGATCGGCGCCTTCGTCACCTCGGGGTTGCTCGCGGCTCTGACCGGGGTCCTGCTCGCCTCGAAGCTGCGTATCGGCCAGGCGAGCGTCGGCCTCGAATATCTCCTGCCGGCGCTTGTCGGCGCGTTCCTCGGATCGACGACGATCAAGCCGGGACGGGTGAACGTCTGGGGCACCTTGATCGGCGTCATCATCCTGGCGGTCGGAATATCAGGAATTCAGCAATTCGGCGGGTCGTTCTTCGTCGAACCGCTGTTCAACGGTGTTACCCTGCTGATTGCCATCGGCATAGCAGGTTACGCCCAGCGCAAGCGCGGAGCTGTGAGGAGGATCACACCCGCATCCAAATGAGGATGCCGGCTCGTCCCGGCATTTCACAACAAACAAAATGGAGGAGTGAACATGAAGCGTAGAACGTTATTGCAGGCAACGGTCGCAACCGTCGCCGTTATGCTGAGCATGCCGGCATTGGCCGATTCCATGGCCGACGCCAAGGCCGTGGTCGAAAAGTATGCTTCCAAGGTGAGCGCCTGGGATGGCCCGACGAGCGGCCCCAAGGGCGCCACTGGAAAGAACATCGTCATTCTTGCCGCCGATATGAAGAACGGCGGCATCCTCGGCGTAGTCAATGGCGTTCAGGAAGCGGCAGGCGCGCTCGGCTGGACGGTGAAGGCGCTTGACGGTGCCGGTTCGATCGGCGGCCGGACCGCGGCGTTCGGACAGGCGATGGCGCTGAAGCCGGATGGCATCATTATCAACGGCTTTGACGCGGTCGAGCAGAAGCCGGCGATGGAAGCGGCCAAGGCTGCCGGCATTCCGATGGTTTCCTGGCACGCCGCCTCGGCGGTCGGTCCGGTTCCCGAAGTCGGTGTCTTCGCAAACGTGACCACCGATGCGATGGAAGTGTCGAAGTCTGCGGCGGATTGGGCCTTCGCCGATGCCGGCGGCAAGCCGGGCGTCATCATCTTTACCGATTCCACCTATGCGATCGCGATTGCCAAGGCCGATCGCATGAAGAAGGAGATCGAGGATCTCGGCGGTATGGTGCTCGAATACGTCGACACGCCGATCGCCGAAACCTCCCAGCGCATGCCGCAGCTGACCACGTCGCTTCTGCAGAAATATGGTGCGAAGTGGACGCATTCTCTGGCGATCAATGACCTCTATTACGACTTCATGGGACCTTCGCTCGCCTCGGCCGGCATTGCAGGCGACGGAAAACCGGTGAACGTTGCAGCCGGCGACGGTTCGGAGAGCGCCTATCAGCGTATCCGCGCCAAGCAGTTCCAGGCCGTTACGGTCGCCGAACCGCTCAACCTCCAGGGTTGGCAGCTCGTCGACGAACTGAACCGAGCCTTCGCGGGCGCTCCGTGGTCTGGCTATGTGTCGCCGCTGCATGTGGTGACCAGTGCGAATGTCGAATTCGACGGCGGACCGAAGAACAGCTTCGATCCCGATAACGGCTATCGCGATCAATATAAGAAAATCTGGGGCAAATAACCCTCCCAGCCGAGGGCGTATCGATCGATACGCCCTCACTTCCTGACATCACTGCAACATCCATCCAGCGCCGGCGAGTTTTGGAAAAGAGAACCTATGATCATTCGTTATGCTTTGTTTGAAGGCGAAATCCATCCCGGCAGAGAAGCGGAATTCCGCGAATTCGTGCGGCAGCGGCTCGTCCCTCTCTGGACGAAATTTCCGGGCGCCGAGGAAATCCGGGTGCTGGACGGGATGGAGCGCGACGCAGGCGCCCCGATTTATGCCATGGCGCTCGCCATTCGTTATCCCGATATGGACGCGGTGAACGCAGCACTTCTCTCCGATGTGCGGTCGCAGAGCCGCGAGGTGACCGGCGAACTCCTGCAGCTCTTTACCGGCAAGGTGCATCATCACGTATTCGCGGCCAGCGAATACGCGCCGCATATCGCCTGACGGCAGTCGATCCCGACGTCCGCGACGGCTTGGATGACTGCTCCGGTCCGCTGCCCGGCTAAAACAAAAGTAAGGGTTTGAACAACGACCCAGAAAGCGCCCGCGGACGAGCCTCCCGGGCGCTTTTTCACGTCTGGTGCGCCGAGCATCCTCGACGCGACGGATGCGATCGTTTCTGTTGCCCGACTTTTGAGGACAATTTTCCCTCAGCGCCACTTTCATTAAACTAAATAGTCTATCGATTTAGTAGATTATGTTCCATCTTACCGTGCATCGCTCCTGCAAACAACAATCCGAAACGGGAAGATCGACGATGACATTGGCAAGGACATTCAAAATTGCGTTGTTCAGTCTGCTTGGTCTCAGTGCCATTCACGGTCCGGCGGAAGCCGAGACAGAGGCTCCGCTGCTTTCCAAAGTGCCGCCAGGCACGGTGCTGACGATCGGCGATCCTGTCACCCAGAAAGCGCTCGAAGTGTCCGGTCTCGGCAAGGAGCTCAGTTTCGAGGTCAAATGGGCCAATATCAGCGGCGGGCCGCAGACTTCGGAAGCTTTCCGCGCCCATGCGCTCGATGTCGGGTCGGTGGCCGAGATCCCCTCGATCTTCGCCAACTGGAACAACCTGCCCGTCCGCAACATCGCCTATCGCGAACGCCGTGACCCGATCGCCAATCCGATCTACCGCTTCGGCATCGCGCCGGGTGCCGACGTCAAGACGCTGGCAGATTTCCGCGGCAAACGCATCGCCTTCAGCCCGGGACAGGCCCAGGGCACGCTCGTTCTACGTGCCCTCCATGCCGCAGGCTTGAAGAGCGGCGACGTCACTCTGGTGGAACTGCCAAGCACCAGCGACGTCTATCCGAAGGCATTGGCGAGCAAACAGGTCGACATCGCACCGCTCGGCGGCGTCTACATCAGGCGCTACATCACACAATACGGACCCGATGGCGCGACCCTCGTGGAACATGGCCTGCGGGATGATCCGAGCCATCTTTATGCGCCGCAATGGGTTCTGGATGATCCCGCCAAGGCGGCAGCTCTCGCCGAATATGTCGGTCTGTGGGCACGCGCCACCGAATGGGTGAACCGGAACCCGGACCTCTGGATCAAGGAATATTACGTCGGTCAGCAGGGACTGAGCCAGGAAGACGGGGAATATCTCGTCAAGCTGACTGGCGAACAGGTCGTTCCCAGCGACTGGAGCGAAGTGAAGAAGCGCCACCAGGAAACCATCGACCTGCTGGCAGACGAGCTCGGCTACAGGCCCCTCAATGTGGAGCAGATTTTCGACAATCGCTTCGAAAAGCTCGGCGCCGCGGCTTTGGCCAAGAGCCAGTAATGTTCGACACCCCTTCGGAGAGGAGATCTGAAGCATGGCAACCACTTGGGATGCAGATGAGGCGAAACTATCCCTGACAGCAAGCGGGAGAATTGCGCACGCAGGTTCACGCGTGGCAAAGCCGATTGGCTCTGCTGGCCTGGCTGGCTCCGCCAGTCCTCGCGCCCGGCGCAGGCTAGGCCCCGGACCTGCGATACCTTTCGGATTGCAGATCGGGCCTGCATTGCTCGTCTTGACCTGGGTCGTCGGCTCGGCGCTCGGATGGATCGACCCGCGTATCCTGTCGGCGCCGTGGACGGTGGTCGAGGCTTTCGTAAGGCTGATAGAGCAGGGTCGCCTGCAGGACAACTTCGTGACGTCAGCGACGCGTGCCCTGCTCGGCCTCAGCATCGGATTGCTGATTGGCACGATCCTGGCGGTTATCGCCGGTCTTTCCCGGATCGGAGAAGCCCTGATCGACGGGCCGGTGCAGATCAAGCGCGCGATACCGACGCTGGCCCTGATCCCTTTGTTGATCCTATGGTTCGGCATCGGCGAGAGCATGAAGGTTACGACCATCGCGCTTGCCGTGATCGTGCCGATTTATATCCACACCCACAATGCGCTCCGCAGCATCGACAGCCGCTATGTCGAACTGGCCGAGACCCTGCGGATGAGCCAGAAGGACTTCATCCTTCAGGTGGTGCTGCCCGGCGCCTTGCCCGGTTTCCTTCTGGGTCTGCGGTTTGCCGTCACCCTCTGCTGGGTTTCTCTCGTCGTGGTCGAGCAGATCAACGCCACCAGCGGGCTCGGTTACATGATCGATCTTGCCCGAAATTACGGGCAGACCGACGTCATTCTCGTCGGCCTGGTGGTCTATGTGCTGCTGGGTCTCGTCTCGGACGGTCTCGTCCGCCTGCTTGAACGGAGGGCCCTCTCATGGCGCCGCACGCTGGCAAACTGAAGCCCGCAACCAAGGCCGTCCACGTGCGAGATCTCGAACGGCGGTTTGCGACGAAGACGATCCTCGACGGCGTCGATCTCGATATCGAGGAAGGCGAGTTCGTCGCCCTGCTTGGCCGCAGCGGCTCCGGCAAAAGCACGTTCCTCAGGGCTCTGGCCGGTCTCGATCACGGTGTCGAGGGAACCGGCACCCTCGAGACGCCGGAGAGCCTTTCGGTGGTTTTCCAGGACGCCCGCCTGCTGCCGTGGCGCACCGTCATCCAGAACGTCACGCTCGGCTTGACCGGCGCCTCCGGCCAGGAAGCCGGGCGGAAGGCTTTGGCGGAGGTCGGACTCGCAGGCCGGGAAACGGCGTGGCCGAACCAGCTTTCGGGTGGCGAGCAGCAGAGGGTGGCGCTTGCCCGTTCGCTGGTGCGCGAACCGGCCCTGCTTCTCGCCGATGAGCCGTTCGGCGCGCTCGATGCGCTGACCCGGCTGAAAATGCACGATCTGCTGCGGGAGTTGTGTGCAAGACACCGTCCTGCCGTGCTGCTCGTCACCCACGACGTCGACGAGGCGATTTCGCTGGCCGACCGCATACTGGTTCTCGACGAAGGGCGCCTCATCGAGGATCTCAAGATCGATCTGCCGACGCCGCGCGACCACGGCGATCCGCGCTTTGCGCAATTCCGAATCCATCTTCTCCGCCGGCTCGGGGTCGAGCTTCCGGGCCGCAAGGCCGCCTGACATCAGCAACAGCTTAATTTGATCTGGAGATAAGCCAATGAGCACATCGAAACGGCAAATGCGGCTTGGCGCGTTCATCATGGCGACGGGCCATCATATCGCCGCTTGGCGTCATCCGGAGGCGCAGGCCGATGCCGGTCTCAATATCGATCACTACCGCGAGCTCGCCCAGACCGCCGAACGCGGCAAATTCGATCTCGTCTTCGTCGCCGACAGCCCCGCGGGTTGGGACCGCGCCAAAGACCCGGAAGCGCTTCGCCGCACGGCCCAGGGCGCTCATTTCGAGCCGCTGACCCTCTGGGCTGCCCTCTCGCAGGTGACCAAACATATCGGCTTCGTTGCCACGGCATCGACGACCTATGAGGACCCCTACCTGCTGGCCCGCAGGTTCGCCTCGCTCGACTATATCTCCAAGGGTCGTGCGGCATGGAACGTCGTCACGACAGGTGCGGATGTTTCGAAGAATTTTTCAATCGCGGGCCATCCCGCCCATGCCGATCGTTATGAGCGAGCCGAGGAATTCGTCGACCTGGTGAAGGGCCTATGGGACTCCTACGAGGACGATGCCTTCATCCGCGACAAGGAAAGCGGCGTCTATCTCGATCCCGACAAGGTGCATCTCGTCGATCACAAGGGCAAGTTCTTCTCGGTGGCCGGTCCGCTCAACGTCGGCCGTCCGGTTCAGGGCTATCCTGTCATCGTGCAGGCCGGCGCATCGGAACCGGGGCGCGAACTTGCCGCCCGCACGGCCGAAATGATCTTTACCGCCAACCAGACCTTCGAGGATGCGCAGGAATTCTATTCCGACGTCAAGGGGCGGCTGGACCGCTACGGGCGCCGGCCGGACGAACTGCTGATCAGTCCCGGCATATTCCCGGTTCTCGGCGGGACGGAAGCGGAAGCCCAGGCGAATTACGACCATATTCAATCGCTGGTTCATCCCTCCATCGCCTGGAATATCCTCGCCCGCCACTACAAGGGCGTCGACCTTTCCGGCTACTCGCTGGATGATCCTGCCCCTCCCCTGCCAGAAAATACCGAACTCAACAAAAGCCGCCTCAAGCTGGTTTCCGATCTGGTATCGCGCAACAATCTGACGCTGCGCCAGTTCTATCTGGCGGTTGCCACCGCTCGCGGCCATCGGACGGTTGTGGGAACGCCGGAGCAGATCGCCGATGCGATGCAGACCTGGTTCGAGAACGGTGCTGCCGACGCCTTCAACATCATGCCGCCGATCCTGCCCACCGCCTTGGCCGATTTCGTCGATCAGGTCGTCCCGATCCTGCGCAAGCGCGGCCTGTTCCGGCACGAATACGAAGGCACGACGCTGCGGGAGAACCTTGGCCTTCAACGCCCGCCAAATGGCTTTGTGGTTCGGGCGAGGCAGCAGCAGGTGCAGGCGGCCGTATGATCTATTGAGGGGGCTTCCCTCCCCCTTGCTTTGCTCCAATTACAGACAGAACCGCAGCATCGCATGAGCAATAAATCCGAATTTCTCTGGTACATTCCCAATGACGTCAAAGCCGGCCATCGCGGCGATTCCGCCGTCGAGAACCACAACAGCCTGGATACGCTGACCAGCCACGCAAGGGCGCTGGAGGAGCATGGCTGGAAGGGGGCGCTCATCGGCACAGGTTGGGGCCGCCCCGACACGTTTACCGTCGCGGCCTCGCTCGCTGCCCGGACGACCACCTTCGAACCGCTCATTGCGATCCGCCCAGGCTATTGGCGACCGGCGAACTTCGCTTCCGCGGCGGCGACGCTGGACCACCTGACCGGCGGTAGGGTGCGGATCAACATCGTGTCGGGCAAGGACAACCTCTCTGCCTACGGCGACAGCGAGGGCGATCAGGCACATCGCTATGGCCGCACCAGGGAGTTCATGCGGCTGGTCCGCAGACTGTGGACCGAAGACAACGTCACCTCTGCCGGCGAGCACTTCCGGGTCGCCGACTCCACCGTGGTGCCGCGCATCCAGGTCCGCGGCGACCGTCGGCACCCCAAATTCTATTTTGGCGGTGCCTCGGAGGCGGCCGAACGGGTCGCCGCGACCGAGGCCGATGTCCAGCTTTTCTGGGGCGAGCCGCTCGACGGTGTTCGCGAACGGATCGCGCGGCTCAAGGCGTTGAGCAGGGAACTGGACCGCGACCTCCCGCCGCTGGAATTCGGCCTGCGGATAACGACGCTGGTCCGCGATACCACCGAACAGGCCTGGACCGACGCCGAGGCAAAGGTCGCCGAGATGGCCAGAAGCAAGGGTACCGGCTGGCACGATCACCAGGGCGTGCTCGCTGTCGGTCAGCAGCGGTTGCTCGAACTGCATGAGCGCGGCGATGTCCTCGACGACAACCTCTATACCGCGCCCGGCAAGTTCGGCGGCGGCGGTGCCGGCACCACGTGGCTGGTCGGTTCGGCGGAAGACGTCGCCCGCTCGCTGCGCAAATATCAGGATCTCGGCATCACCCACTTCGTGCTGTCCGACACGCCTTATCTCTCCGAAATCAAGCGGCAGGGCGCTCAGCTTCTTCCGCTGCTACGTGGCTGAAGCCGGAAGCGCCAGCGCTTCGGCACCGCAGCTGCAATTCATGCCGATTCCCGAGACCTTTCAGCAAATCACTAGCCGATTCCAGGACGGCGTCGCGTAGACGCAGGCACGCCGCAAAGCCTTGTTGCGCAGGGGAGTCCGAGGATTTCGCAACCACCGGGAGAGCGTCCCTCAAATAGTCCGTCCGAAAAGCGCAAATGCTATCCAGATATGGCGATATAGCATGCTCCATCGGCTCCGTTTACACTCTCTAAAATATATTCCTCTAAATTTTTTTAGATATCGGGACGACGTTCTTGAGGACTGTCACCTCCGCCATGATGGCGGGTCGGGCACCCGAATTTTGCATGAAATCGGCTTTTATTGCTTTGACGGATGTCCCGTATCTCAAGCGCGATTCCGGGCACAGGGGTGCCTGTCGGATCGCTCGAGACACACCGAGGCTCTGCATTCGAACGAGATATGACGAGCAATCCTGACTGCCGAGACATCCTTCCAACAAACCTCACCGCGAGGGGAGAGTGCATATGAAGAATATCATGAGTTTCGGAGTTGTGGCCCGCCTGGCGCTTGGCTTCAGCGTTCTCCTTTTGCTGATGGTCGGCTTGACCATCTATTCGACGGAAAAAGTTGCGCAGATCAACGATAAGCTTGGAACCATCAACGACGTCAACAGCGTGAAGCAGCGGTTTGCCATCAACTATCGCGGCAGCGTGCATGATCGGGCGATCGCCATCCGCGACGTCACTCTGGTGACGTCTGACGATGAGCGGAAGACCGCCGAGGCATTGATCGAGAAGCTGGCAGCTTCTTACGCCGAGAATGAAAAGCGCATGGCGGATATGGTTGCATCTCCGGCCGGTGCGACGGAACAGGAAAAGACCATTCTCAGCGAGATCGCCGACATCCAAGCGAAAACCAATCCGCTGGTTGCCCAGATCATTGCGCTGCAGGAGAAGGGCGACGGCGAGGCCGCCCGCAAGATCCTGCTCGAACAGGCTCGACCGGCCTTCGTTGCCTGGCTTGGCGCCATCAACAAATTCATCGACTACCAGGAAGCGCTGAACAAATCGATTGGCGGCGAGGTTCGCAGCACGGCAAGCGGCTTCAAGCCATTGGCCCTGACCGCGCTTGGCATTGCGGCTGTTCTTTCACTCGTTGCCGCCGCCGTGACCGCACGCACGATCGTCGGCCCACTGGCAAAACTTCAGCTTTCGCTGAAAGCGATGGCGGAGGGTAATCTTGACGGCGACCGCCGCCTCGAAGCGCGCGGCGATGAGATCGGCACGCTCGCACGGGCAGTGGCAGGGCTGCGCGACGCAATTTCGGCAAAGGCGGAACGGGAAGCCGACGCCGAGGCGAAGCGAGCCGTGTCGGAGCGGCATCGGCTGGAGCAGGATGCCGAGGAGCGCCGCACCCTTGCCGAGCAGACGGACAAGGCTGTCGGCCAGCTTGGTGATGCGCTGCAGGCGCTGGCTGATGGCGACCTGACACAGCAGATCGGCACTCCGTTCATTCCGTCCTTGGAAAAGCTCAGAGCCGACTTCAATTCTGCGGTCGAAAAGCTCCGTGCCGCCATGCAGAAGGTTGCGCAGAACGCCAGCGCCATCGCGGCCGGTGCACAGGAGATCCGCTCCGCCTCGGACGATCTCGCCAAGCGGACCGAACAGCAGGCAGCCTCGGTCGAGGAAACCGCCGCTGCCCTGGAAGAGATTACGACCACCGTTGCCGACTCGAGCAACAAGGCTCAGGAAGCCGGCCAGCTCGTTCGCAAGACGAAGGACAGTGCCGAGCGCTCGGGCAGCGTCGTTCGGGACGCGGTCGACGCCATGGGCAAGATCGAATCCTCCGCCACCGAAATCGGCAGCATCATCGGCGTCATCGATGAAATCGCCTTCCAGACCAACCTGCTGGCGCTCAATGCCGGCGTCGAAGCCGCCCGCGCCGGCGAGGCAGGCAAGGGCTTTGCCGTCGTCGCTCAGGAAGTGCGCGAACTGGCGCAACGCTCCGCCAAGGCGGCCAAGGAAATCAAGGAACTCATCAACGCCTCGAACGGCCACGTCAAAAGCGGTGTGGCCCTGGTTGGCGAGACCGGAAAGGCGCTGAAGGAGATTGCCGAGCAGGTGCAGCAGGTCGACGGCAATGTGGGGGCCATCGTCGGCGCTTCGCAAGAGCAGGCGACAGGACTGAAAGAGATCAACACCGCCGTCAACAGGATGGATCAGGGCACGCAGCAGAACGCCGCCATGGTGGAAGAAGCCACAGCGGCCGCCCACAACCTCGCCAAGGAAGCCGACGCGCTGTTCCAGCTTCTGGGCCAGTTCAACATTGGCGGAGTGGTGGCACCGAAGCGCGCATCGCAGCCCGCCGCTGCGCCGCCGCATGCTCAACCGGCGCCCTCGCCTGCGCGTCAGATGATTGCCAAAGTGGGCAAATCGTTCCAGACGAACGGGAATGCAGCAGTGGCCGGCGATTGGGAAGAGTTTTAAGTCGCTCTGATCTCTCTGCAGCTTATGCTGGACCGCCAAAGCGGCATAATTTCGCGAAGGGCAGCGTTTGCTGCCCTTCGCATTTTCGGATCAAAGAGGGTGAGCGTGATGTCGTTCGAAAACCGCTCACACATTTCGGCATCGTGCTCTAGGCCCGGGCCGGAGCCTTGGCCGGAAGCAGGGCGTTGACCACGACCGCAACGGCGATGTTGGCCGCAAGCGCCAGCAGTCCCGTGTAGACGGTGAAGGGTTCGCCGCCGAGGCTGATCAAATGCAGGGGCTTCCAACCGGCATCCCAGACGAGGAAAGTGCCGCCGCCGAAGCCGACGAACCAGCCGGCAAGCAGACCGGGTGCACGGAACCAGTTGGTGTACAGGCCGAAGACCAGGGCCGGAAGCGTCTGCAGGATCCAGATGCCACCGAGCAGTTGCAGGTCGAGTGCGAATTGCGTCGGCAGGAAGATGATGACGAGAAGCGCGCCGACCTTCACCACCAGTGAGGTGATCTTTGCGACCTTGGCCTCGCCCGCATCGCTGACATCAGGATCGACATAGGCTTTCCAGAAGTTGCGGGTGAAGAGGTTGGCTGCGCCGATGCTCATCACCGCTGCCGGCACCAGTGCGCCGATGGCGATCGCCGCAAAGGCGAAGCCGGAGAACCAGCCCGAAAACAGCGTCTTGAACAGCGTGGGAACAACGTCATTGGCGCTGTCGAGCTTCAGGTTGGCGGCATGCCCCATATAGCCGAGCAGCGCCAGAAGGCCGAGCAGCAGCGTATAGGCGGGCAGCATGATCGCATTCTTGCGGATCGTCTTGCCGCTGTTGGAGGCAAAGATGCCGGTCAGCGTATGCGGATACATGAAGGCTGCAAGTGCCGAACCCAAAGCCAGCGTGGCATAGGCGACATATTGGTTGCCGCCGAGCAGCAGGTTGCCGGAACCCTTTGCCTGGAAGGCCGCATCGGCCGAGGCGAAGACATTGGCGTAGCCTCCGAGTTTCGACGGGATCAGTGCGACGGCGGCGATCACGACGATATAGATCATGATGTCCTTGACGAAGGCGATTAGAGCCGGGGCGCGCAGGCCCGCGGAGTAGGTGTAGAGCGCCAGCACGATGAAAGCGATCGCCAGCGGCAATTCGCCATGCAGCCCGAGCGCCTTGAGCACCGCCGTCATGCCGACGAGCTGCAGGGCAATATAGGGCATGGTGGCGATGACGCCGGTTGCCGCCACGGCGAGTTCGAGACCGCGCGATCCGTATTGACCGTGGACAACGTCGCCAGCCGTCACATAGCCGAAATCCTTGGCGCGTTTCCACAGCACAGGCATGACCATGAAGACGAAGGGATAGACGACAATGGTGTAGGGCAGCGCAAAGAAGCCGTAGGCTCCCACGGTATAGACCAGCGCCGGGACGGCGATCACGGTGTAGGCGGTATAGAAATCGCCGCCGACGAGGAACCAGGTGATCCAGGTGCCGAAGTTGCGTCCGCCGAGGCCCCATTCATCGATATGGGCCAGTGTCTCGGGCTTGCGCCAGCGGCTGGCGACGAAGCCCATAACCGTGACCAAAACGAAAAAGAAGATGAAGACGGCAAGCGCCGTGCCGTTGATGTCAGTCGTCATGGCGAGTGCTCCGATAGGCGATCCAGGTCAGTGCTGCGGTGATCGGCACCCAGAGAAGCTGATACCAATAGAAGAAGGGAAAGCCGAAAAGAGATGGCTCGCGGACATTGTAGAATGGCGGCCAGAGCAGACCTAGATAGGGAATGACAAGCAGCCAGAGCGCTGCCTTGCTACGTGGTTTTTCCATGTCGGGATACCTTTCAGGCGCCGCGGGCGGCGGTCGCCATGTTCCAGTTGTCGGCGTGGAAGGCAGGTCTGTCAGCGGGCGGCCGCGGCAGGCCCGGCTCGGGTCGCTCGAGGTTTTCCGACCGATCGGAAGCTGATGTAACGCATGTGAATTCCTCCCATCGGCTCGCACTTGGCCAGCCGTGGATGGAGTCCTATGGCGGTGGTTTTGTTCTCACAAGATGGGCGCGGCGCTGAAATGCCGGGGCCTACCCAGAAGTGGGTAGACGCGATTTACCCGCCTTTCGAGACGATGCCGTGATCGAGCGCATAGCGGATGAGGCCCGCTGTGGTGGCGATACCGAGCTTCTTCTTGAGGTTCTTGCGATGGGTTTCCGCCGTGGCGGAGGTGATCCCGAGCACGTCGGCCATTTCTCGGTTGCTCCTGCCGGCAACGATCAGCCCGAGAATGTCGTGTTCGCGCGGTGTCAGGGGGTCGTTGCCCTCCTCCGCCCGTTCGCCCATCAGCGCGTCGAAGACGCCGGACGAGAAATATGTCCCCCCGCCTGCCACGGTCTCGATGGCCGAGACGATCTCGTCGGTCGAAACGTCCTTCAGGATGTAACCGGCAGCGCCATGCATGACCGAGGAGGAAATATACTCGCGGCTGTCATGCATGGAGAGCATCACGACCCGCGCCTGGGGAAGTTCGTTCCTGAACAATTCGATCGCATCGATGCCGCTCAGCTTCGGCATGTTGATGTCCATCAGCACGACCTGCGGCAGGACTTGCCGGCCGATCTCCAGCCCCGTTTGCGCGAGCCCGGCCGTGCCGGCAACTTCGATATGGTCGAACGTTTCGAGCACGGCCTTCAACCCGTCCAGCACCAGCGGGTGGTTGTCGATCAAGAGCACCCTGATTTTCGGGCGTTCCGTCATGCAGCTTCTGCCTGCCGATCGGCGGGACGATTGGCCGATTTCGGCAGCATTGCCTTGAGCGTCGTGCCGGTCTCGCTGCTGTTGATCAGCAACAAGCCGCGGAAGTGGGCCATTCGCTCCTGCATGTTGCGCAGGCCGAGACCGGATCTGCCGGAGACGCCGTCCTTGCTGCCGTCGAAGCCGGTGCCGTTGTCGGTGACCGTCATGCGGGCCCGGCCGCCGTCGCTCCAAAGTTTGACCGCAAGCTCGGAGGCGCCGGAGTGCCGCTCGACATTATTGAAAGCTTCCTGGGCAACGCGATAAAGCGCGGTATTGGCTTCGGGTTTCAGCGTGTCGGTGAAGCCTGATGCATCGATCTTTGTCTCGATCCCCGTCCGCTCGGCAAAATGATAACACAGCGCCTCGAGGGCAGCCGTCAGGCCGAGGTCATCGAGCACGCGCGGGCGCAGATCGTGGGACAGGCGCCTGATTTCCTTGATGGCGCCGTTCAGCGCCTCGACACCGCGGTCGATGGTGACAGCCGCATCGTCGACATTGGTCCTGACCTTGCGGCCGGCAAGATCCATCGCATAGCGCACGCCGACGAGATTTTGGGAAATGCCGTCATGCAATTCGCGTGCAAGCCGCGCGCGCTCTTCTTCCTGGGTATCGATGACCCGCTGTGTCAGCGCCTTGAGCCGGCTGTCGGCCATGCGGCGCTCGTGAAACGTCAGCAGCATGCAGGTCGTGAAAACGACGAGCACCGAAGGTACGGCGATCAGCGCGACGATGATGAAGGTCCGTCTGATGTTGGCCCGCATTCCGGCGTTGGCGGCGGCACTTTGGGCAAAGACGTCGTCCAGGTAAACGCCGGTGCCGACGACCCAGTGCCATTTGTCGAGGCTGACGACGAAAGAGAGCTTGTCGGCGATCTGTCCGGTCGATGGTTTCTGCCATTTGTATTGATGCAGGCCCCCGCCCGCTTTTGCCGTGGCGATCAGTTCGGCAATGACCTTGTCGCCATCCGGGTCGGTAAGGTCGAGCCAGTTATGCCCATGGCGGAAAGTCTGGCGCGGATGGACGATGTTGTTGCCGTCGTAATCGTAGACAAAGAAATATCCGTCCTTGCCGTAATCGAGCGACGTCAGGATCGCTGCCACCTGCTGCTTGGCGGCTTCGTCGTCGGCGCCGGCTTTGTCATAGATCGTCTGGATGGCGGACAGGGCAAGGTTGGTCAGATTGAGGATCTCGGCTTCCTTGGTCTTCAGCATGTTCTGCTCGAACGTGTCGATGCTGTTCTTGGCGAGGTTTGCCGATTGCCAGGTGATGAAGGTGGTGATCGCAAGGATCGAAATGACGAGCGGAACGATCGCCAATGCGATGATCTGGTGTCGTAGCGTCAACGATCATTCCTCCCGAGAATATGCGCCGGGAATTATGCCCTTTGCCGAATGCGAGTCCAGCGGCTTGTCGGAGCCCGATCTATGGCAGCCGGAACCACTGCCGGCGGGGCATCGCGCGTACGCTAGTCCAGGGGCACGAACAGGCCGAGCTTGACGTCCCGCAGCACCACATTCGTGTGCATGCGGCGGATCTGCGGGTTTTCTGCCATGATCAGCGCAGCGATATCGTCATAATGCTCGACGTCGCGGGCGGTGACGATCGCGATCAGATCGACCGCGCCTGTGACGTAATAGACCTGCTGGATGTGATCCTGCTTTTCCGCCCAGAGGCGGAACTTCGCCAGCGCGTCGTAATTGTCCCGCTCGATCTCCATCCCGACGATGAACACCATCGCTGTTCCCGTGGCCTTCCGGTCGACGACGGCTACCTCCGCCTTGATGATCCCTTCCTCGCGCAGCCGTTTCAACCGCCGCTGCACGGCCGAGACCGACAGCCCGATCCGTTCGGCGATCGTTTCGGCCTTCAGCTGGCAGTCGCGCTGAACGATATCGAGAATGTCGCGGTCAAAACGATCCAGTTGTTCCATTGTTCAGTCCAATTCTCGCTGCGGCACTTCACGGTTTCTGCCGCATTCACCGCGTGAGGAAGATTATTTTGCACAAATTATGCAGAAGAGATGAAAATTGCGCGAAAAAACCGCGTTATTTTGTCATTATCCTTCGCAAATTCAGTTCAGCCGGAACCATGCATGTCGGATCAACCCTTTCCTGCTCTTCGCGTCGAAGATCTTCATAAAAGCTTCGGCTCGCAAGAGGTTCTCAAGGGTATTTCGGCTAAGGCCCACAAGTCTGATGTGATTTCGATCATCGGCTCGTCGGGTTCCGGCAAGAGCACCTTTCTCAGATGCATCAATTTCCTGGAAGCGCCGGATCGTGGTCGCATCGCCGTGAACGGCGAGGAGATCGCGCTGAAGATGGGCCGGGACGGCCGGCTGCAGCCGCGCAGCTGGCGGCAGATCGAACGGCTGCGGACGGGGCTCGGGATGGTCTTCCAGAGTTTCAATCTCTGGGCTCATCGGACGGTGCTGGAAAACGTCATCGAGGCGCCGGTGCATGTCATGGGCATTCCCCGGCGCGAGGCCGTCGAGAAGGCCGAGGCCCTGCTCCACAAGGTTGGGCTCTTCGACAAACGCCATGCCTATCCCGCCTTCCTCTCCGGCGGCCAGCAGCAGCGCGCGGCGATTGCCAGAGCCCTCTGCGTCGATCCCGATGTCATGCTGTTCGACGAACCGACATCGGCGCTTGACCCGGAGTTGGTCGGCGAGGTCCTGAAAGTCATCCGCGATCTGGCGGAAGAAGGCCGGACCATGCTGATCGTCACGCATGAAATGCGCTTCGCCCGCGATGTCTCGAGCCGCGTTCTCTTCCTGCATCAGGGACGGATCGAGGAAGAAGGCCCGCCGGAGCAGATATTCGGGGCGCCCGTCAGCGCCCGTTGCCGGGAATTCACCGGTCTCAGCACCCACTGATGCCCACATCGCTAAACCAAACCAGGAGAATCCTGCGAATGAAACTGCTCCCCATGCTTTTTGCCGGCGCGGCACTTGCGCTTTCGGCCGTTACCGCACAGGCCGAAGTCCGCTTCGGCGTCATGAACGAATCCTATCCGCCCTTCTTCGCCAAGGACGCTTCCGGTCAGTGGCAGGGATGGGAGATCGATCTCATGAATGCCGTCTGCGCTGAGATGAAGGAGAAATGCTCGATCGTCGACATTTCCTGGGATGGTCTCATTCCGGCTCTGCAGAGCAAGAAGTTCGACGTGATCTGGTCGTCGATGTCGAACACTGCGGAACGCTCGAAGGTGATCGACTTCACCGACAAATATTACAACACGCCGAGCACCCTGATCGGTCCCAAGGACCAGAAGCCGGGCGCTACCGCCGAGGATGTGAAGGGCAAGACCATCGGCATCCAAGTGTCGACGATCCAGTCGGAATATTACAAGAAATATTTCGCCGCCACTGCTGAGGAAAAGACCTACCAGACGCTGGACGAGGCTTTTCAGGACCTCGCCTCCGGCCGTATCGACTATGTTTTTGGCGATTCACTGGCGCTTGACGCTTTCCTGAAAAGCGATGGCGGCAAGGATTGCTGCGCCAAGATGGGCGACGTTGCCGATGACAAGGAAATTCTCGGCGCCGGCGTTTCGGGCGGCCTGCGCAAGGAAGACACTGAGCTGAAGGCCAAGCTGAATGGGGCGATCGCTGCGGTTCGCGCCAACGGCCAGTATGACGCCATCACCAAGAAATACTTCGATTTCGACATCTACGGCGCAAAGTAAGCAGCCGGAACGATGGCGACCGCGCAACAAGGTATTCTGGACCTGCTGTCTCCCTATCCTCCGGGATGGGGCGGCGTTCTTTTGGCAGGTGCGGTCTCTACGGTTGCCATCTCGGCTTGCGCTTTCGCGATCGGCTTGCTGCTCGGCACGGGCGGCGCGCTGGGAAAGCTTTCGGGCAATCGCATACTGCGCCTGCTGCTCGATCTCTATACCACGCTGATCCGCGCTGTTCCCGAGCTGATCCTGATCGTCGGGCTCTATTATGCCGGCACCGACGGCCTCAACCGGCTGCTCGCCGCGTTGGAGCTGCCGCCGGTCAATGTGAACGGCTTCGTCGCGGCCGTCGCCGTGCTCGGCTTCGTCCAGGGTGCCTACATGACGGAGGTGCTGCGCGGCGCGATCCTTGCCATTCCGGTCGGTCAGATCGAGGCCGCCAAGGCCTTCGGCATGGGGCCGGTGCTGAGGTTCCGCCGGGTCCTGCTGCCGGCGCTCCTGCCGAACGCGCTGCCGGGTCTTGCCAATCTGTGGATGTCGGTCACCAAGGACAGCGCGCTGGTGGCAGTCGTCGGCTACCAGGAACTGGCGCTCGCCACCCGTCTTGCCGGGGCAAGCACCAAGCATTACTTCGTCTTTTTCCTTGCTTCGGCCCTTCTCTATCTCGCCATCACGCTTGTTTCCAACGTTGTCTTCAAGCTGATCGAGGGACGGGTACGGCGGGGGCAGCCGCGCCTTGCCT
The DNA here is from genome assembly GCF_025847085.2 of Rhizobium sp. BT-226. Taxonomy (NCBI): domain Bacteria; kingdom Pseudomonadati; phylum Pseudomonadota; class Alphaproteobacteria; order Hyphomicrobiales; family Rhizobiaceae; genus Rhizobium; species Rhizobium sp. BT-226. Next base: position 214,991 of record NZ_JAOYTI010000007.1, read on the forward strand.
GAAGAAAGCGCCCCATGAGTTTCACCTGGATCTCTTCCTATTGGCCGCTGCTTCTGACGGGCGCCTGGCAGACGGTGTCGCTGCTTGTCATTTCCGTTGTGTTCGGCTTCATCATCGCCATCGGTCTCGCCTTCGCGCAGGTGAGCGGCGGCAGGCTGACGCGGCTACTCGCCCGCGGCTACTGCACCTTCTTCCGCGGCACGCCGCTGCTGATACAGCTTTGGCTTCTCTACTACGGCGTCGGCTCGCTGCTGCCCCTGATCCCCGGCATCCGCCAGAGCCTGTTCTGGCCGATCCTGCGCGAGGGCTTCTTCTTTGCCGCCGTCAGTTTCACCCTGAACTACGCAGCCTATGAGGCCGAGGTGTTGCGCGGCGCGCTGCTTGCTGTTCCCAAGGGCGAGCTCGAAGCCGGCCGGGCCTTCGGCCTGTCGCCCTGGAAGTTGACCCGCCGCATCTGGCTGCCGCGGGCCATCCGCATCGCTCTGCCGACCATCGCCGGAGAGATCGTCATGCAGCTGAAGGCGACGCCGCTCGCCTTCACGGTGACGGTGATGGATCTCTACGCCGTGGCCAACAAGGTTCAGCAGGACACGCTGCTCGTCTATGAACCGCTGCTCGTCGTAACCGTCTTCTATCTCGTCCTGACCGCCGTGATCGCCCGCGTCTTTCGAGGTCTCGAAGCGCAGGTGCCGGTTCGCCGCTAGGCCGACGGAAAGGGAATGGCCATGAACTCGCTGGCGCGCCGACGCGAACCACACACATCTCGCCCACTTTGTTATGAAAAGCCCGCCGCCGGTGACGGCGCGACGGCCTGAATGGAGACCTCTTCATGAGCACGACGCGAATTCTCGATGGCGGCATGAGCCGCGAGCTGCTGCGGCTGGGCGCTGAGCTGAAACAACCAGAATGGTCGGCGTTGGCGCTGATCAACGCGCCGGATATTGTCCGTAAGGTACACCAGGAATTCATCGCCGCCGGCTCTGAGGTCGTTACGACAAACAGCTATGCGCTGGTGCCCTTTCACATTGGCGAGGATAGATTCCGGAAGGAAGGGCCGGCGCTGATCCGTCTCGCCGGTCGCTTGGCGCGCGAGGCGGCCGATGCCGCCACCGATCGCAAGGTCCTGGTTGCCGGCTCGCTGCCGCCGATCTTCGGCTCATACGAGCCGCAGAACTTTCAGCCGTCGCGAGTGCAGGACTATCTCGAGGTGCTTGTCGAAAACCTTTCTCCCTTCGTCGATATATGGCTCGGCGAGACATTGAGCCTGATCGCTGAGGCAGAGGCTGTCCGCAAGGCGGTGGTAACGTCAGGCAAGCCGTTCTGGATTTCCTTCACATTGGCGGACGACGAGGCAGCAATCAGCGGCGGCGAACCGAAGCTTCGCTCCGAAGAACGGGTCGTGGACGCGGCATCCTGGGTGGCTTCATCGGGCGCTGAGGCACTCTTGTTCAACTGCAGCAAGCCCGAAGTCATGCAGGCCGCCGTGGAGACGGCAGCGCGCGTCTTCCGGAAGATGGACGCTCATATCGAAGTCGGCGTCTATGCCAATGCCTTTGAAGGGGAAACAGGCGAAGCGGCCGCCAATGAAGGCCTGCATGAAACCCGCAACGATCTGAATGACGATGCCTATTCGCGTTACGCCTGCTCCTGGGCCGAAGCCGGCGCGACCATCATCGGCGGCTGCTGCGGGATCGGCGCCGCCCATATTCACCGCTTGAGGAAGACGCTTTTGGATTGAAGCGGCACGTCGGGAACTCGGCTATGTCGCAATTGTCATTTGGTGTTTGACGCCGTCTTCTGGAGTTCAAGAAGAAACTCGATCAGCTTCGGCGCCATCACCCTGATTTCTGAATGATGCAGGGCGCTCAGCCTCGTTTTGGCCGAGCTGGGGCATGCTCCAGGCCGGCGGCGGCCTTCTTCAGGCAGTCGAGGTAGCGGTCGCGGTTGGCGATGCCGTCGTCGCGCGGCGTGACGAGACAGAGCGTTGCGGCGGCATGACCTTCCACGCCGCGCACCGGTACGGCAAAACAGTGGGTGAAGCTGTCGACGATGCTGTTGAAGGTAAAGAGACCTTCACGCTCGGCCTGGCGCACCTCGGCGATGAAGGTTTGCGGCTCGAGCCATTCGCCGTTCGGCAGACGGAAATCCTGCGGCGGAATGAAGTTCAGGATCTCTTGATCCGATAGATGCGCGACGAGCAGGCGGCCGGACGCCGTCCACGGGATCGGCACCGACTGTCCGACATCCGTCGAAATGCGGAAGGGGCGTGCGCCTTCGCGCATGCGAACGACCGTGTATCTGTTTCCGTCCAGCATGCAGAACTGCGCCGTCTCCCGCGTCTCGTCGGCAAGCTGTTCCAGCGCGGCCTCGCATTCGCGGGTGAAGTCGAAATGGTTCTCATAGGCTGCACCGAGGAAATACAGTTTGCGGCCGAGATAGACACGCCCCTCGCCGCCGGTGAATTCCAGGATGCCATTCTGTAGCAGCAGGTTGACGAGCTCGTAGACCGATGAGCGCGGCGCGCCGATATGCGCGGCGATTTCATTCGGCTTCAGGGCCTGGCGTTTCTGGCGCAGGAAATCGAGGATCTCGAAGGCGCGGTCGAGCCCGCGGGCGCGCTTGCCGGCTGCTTCGTCCTGAACTGCATCCATTGCTATCGATCCCTTTTTGTCCGGCCAAGCTTTTCAAGCCGACTGCCGCATCTGTCAATCGATCCCGCATTCGTCGCGAATGAAATTTTCCCAGCCCTCTTGCGAGGTAGAAAAATCGGCATAAGATCAGGTCGTCCAGTATATAGATCACATGTACGATATATTGGACATAGATGGCAAGCCGTCAACGCTGCCGCACACAAAAAAGGGGATCGACATGAAGAATCTTGAAAACGGCATTTCCGCCTCGCTACGCCGCGGCCTTCTCGCGGGTGCTGCCGCCGCCGCGGCGCTCCTGGTCTTTTCGGCCGGCACGGCCTCGGCCGCCGCCAATTGCATCAAGGGTGACAGGAAGGCGCCCTATACGATCGGCTGGGCAAACATTTATTCGGTGCCGACCTGGATGAAGCAGACCGAAGGCACCATCACAGCTGAAGTGGAGGAGCTGAAGAAGGCGGGCCTGGTCAAGGACCTGATGATCACGGACGCGCAGGGCAACGCCCAGACGCAGATCCAGCATATCCAGTCGATGATCGACGCCAATGTCGACGCCATCGTCGTGATCGCCGGTTCCTCCAACGCGCTCGACCGCGTCATTTCAGATGCCTGCGACAAGGGCATCGCCGTCGTGAATTTCGACAGTCTGGTCAATACAGACAAGGTGACGGCGAAGATCAACACCGATTCCAACGAATGGGGCACGACCGCTGCCAAGTGGATGGTCAGCCAGCTCGGCGGCAAGGGCAAGATCATCATCATGAACGGACCGGCCGGCATTTCGGTGAGCGACGACCGCCGCAAGGGCGCCCAGCCGGTCCTCGATGCCAATCCCGGTCTCCAGGTGATCACCGAGACGAACACGGAATATAACGTCGCCCCAGCACAGGAAGCGATGACCAGCCTGCTCTTCGCCAATCCCGAAATCGACGGCGTGCTGTCGCTCGGCGGCGCGCTATCGGCCGGCTCCGTCCTCGCTTTCGAGCGCCAGGGCCGCGACCAGGTGCCGACAACCGGCGAAAACGCCAGGCAGTTCCTGGAGCTCTGGAAGGAGAAGGGCCTGAAGGGCTGGGCCACCATGCAGCCCAACTGGCTCGGTGCACTTTCCGTTTACACCGCCGTGCAGGCGCTGGAAGGCAAGGATGTTCCGGCCTTCGTCAAGGTGCCGCTGCCTGTCATCGACGACAGCACAATCGGCAGCTACCTTGCACGGGCCGACAAGTTCCCGGCTGACGGCTATATCTACTCGGACTACGACAAGGCGCTCTTCGACAAGCTGCTTGCCACCAAGTAGTCCCCGGGTTGAGGAAAGCCGTCATGACGGAAGAAAGACCCCTGCTGGAAGCCCGGCAGGTGTTCAGGGGATTTTTCGGCAATCCCGTTTTGAAGGGCGTTGATATCGCCCTTCTGCCGGGCAGGGTTCACGCCCTGCTCGGCGAAAACGGCGCCGGCAAGTCCACGCTGATCAACCTCCTGTCCGGCGCTCTCCAGCCGGACGGCGGTTCCATCCTCGTCGACGGCAAGCCGGTCGAGCGCTTCAGCCCGGCGGCTGCGCGCGGTGCGGGTATTGCCGTCGTTCAGCAGGAACTGAGCCTCACGGCCAGTCTCTCGATAGCCGAAAACATCGGGCTCGGCGCCTTTCCGCGCCGGTTCGGTCTCATCGATTACAAAGCGCTTCGTCGCGGCGTACGAGACGTCTGCGATATGGTCGGGCTCACCGAGCCGCTCGACATGCCGGTTGCCGATCTGGCACTCGGCCGTCGTCAGATGGTGGAGATCGCCAAGGCTCTATTCCGCAGGCCGCGTGTGCTGATCCTGGACGAGCCGACCTCATCGCTTTCGGCGCACGAAGCCGGCATCCTTGCCCGGCTGATCGAGACGCTGAGAGACCGCGGCACGGCGCTTCTCTATATTTCCCACCGCCTCAACGAGGTGCAGGCGCTCTGCTCGCATGTCACAGTGCTGAAGGACGGCTTGGTCACCGCCGACCAGTCGCTGTCCGGCATCGACGGCGAGGGCCTGGTGCGCCTGATGGTCGGCCGCGAGACCGGCGACCTGTTCCCGCCGCGCTCCGTCACAGCACCCGGCGCGATGCGCATCAGCGTCGAAGGTTTTTCCGCCGGCATGGTGCGTGACATCGGCTTCTCCGCCCGCGCCGGCGAGATCGTCGGCATCGGCGGGCTCGTCGGACAAGGGCAGGAAGACCTGCTGCTCGGCCTTTACGGCGCGATTCCGGCCGCGGCTGCCCGGGCGGAGGTATCCGGCAAGCCCGGCTTGCCCGCCCATGTCGGCGAGGCGAATGCCGCGGGCATCGTCTATGTCCCGGCCGACCGCAAGCACGAGGGCCTGGTGCTGCCCCATTCGATCGCATCCAATCTCATCCTGCCCTCGCTCGGACGCCTCGCCCGCAAGGGGCTGCGCGACCGGCCGGCGGAAAACGGCCTGGTCGCCGATCTCGCGCGCCGGCTGACGATCAAGGGCGACACGGCCCGCCCGGTCCAGGCGCTTTCCGGCGGCAACCAGCAGAAGGTGGCGCTCGCCAAATGGCTGCCGCTCGATCCCTCCGTTCTGCTCCTCAACGATCCGACGCGCGGCGTCGACATCGAGACCAAGCGGGAAATCTACCTCATGCTCCGCGCTTTCGCCGCCGAGGGGCGGCTCGTCATCCTGGCCAGTTCCGATACGCCGGAGCTGGTGCATCTCTGCGACCGTGTCGTGGTTCTGCGCGAGGGGCGCGTCGCGGCGGCGCTGTCGCAAGATGAAATCAGCGAAGGGGCGATCGTCGGCGCGGCCATGGGCATTACGACCACGACGCAGGGAGAGGCGGCATGAGCACGAGTTCGTCATCCCGGCTCTACGGCTCGATCCAGCTCCGCCGCAACCGCGGCCTTGCCGGCCTTTATCTGGTTGTCGCCGCCTTTCTCGTCCTCTATGCGCTGCTCTTTCCCGGCATCCTTTCGATCGGCGGTTTTTCGAAGTTCACGCAGAACTGGTTCCCGCTCGCGCTCGTCACCATGGCGCAGGCGCTGCTCATGCTGAACGGCGGCATTACGCTGGCGATCGGCCCGCTCGTCAGCCTTGGAGCGGTGATTGCCGCGACGACGATGGAAGGGGCGCTCGGCGTGCCGGGCGGCATTCTTGCGGTCTCCCTCGCCGGTCTTTCGATTGGCGCCGTCATCGGCGCCATCGTCACCTATCTGAGGCTTCCCGCAATCATCGTCACGCTTGCCGGCTCCTTCATCATCGGCGGGGTCGCGCTCATCCTGCTGCCGCGGCCGGGCGGGTTCATTCCCGATTGGCTGTCGACGGCGCTGGCCGGCCACACGCCCGTCGCCTCCCTGCTGCTCGTCGTGATCCTCGTACTCTGGAAGGTCTTTCTCGCAACGCCGCTCGGCCTCGGCATCTACGCGGCCGGCGACAATCCGGTCGGTGCATTCCGCTCCGGCGTTCCGGTCGAACGGGTGAAGGTCGCAGCCTTCGCGCTGTCCGGTCTTCTTGCAACGCTGACCGGTTTGTTTGTCGCGGCGCAGACCGGTTCGGGTGATCCCGTGATCGGCACGCCCTTCACGCTGAACTCGATTGCCGCTGCCGTGCTCGGCGGCGTGGGTTTCCTCGGCGGCAAGGGCACGATGCGGGGCGCGATCTGCGGCAGCCTGCTGCTCTCGGTGATGATCAACGTCATGTTCTTCCTGGGCTTCCCGCCGGTCGCCCAATATGTCGCGCAAGGGTTGATCATCGTCGGCGCAGTCGCCGTTCCGGAACTTCTCGGCCAATGGAGGGCAAGGCGATGAATATCATCAGGTCGGCGTTCCGCAATCCGCCGCTGCTGACCTTCCTTCTGGTCGCGCTCGTCTGGATCGTCGCAAGTTTCACGTTGCGGGGTTTCGGCGCCTATGGCCACCTGCGCTACCTGCTCGAACTCGCCGCGGTGATCGGCATTGCCGCCGCCGGCCAGACGCTCGTCATCCTGATGGGCGGCATCGATCTCTCCGTCGGCGCGGTCATCACCGTCACGGCGATCCTGCTGCCGCTGATTTCGCCCGCCTGGGACCCGACCGGTCTCGCCGGCATCGCGGCAGCCCTTGCCATCGCCACCGGCATCGGCCTGATGAACGGCGCCGGGGCTGCCTATCTTCGCGTGCCACCGATCATCATGACGCTGGCCATGGCGACCTTCCTGCAGGGCCTGCTCGTCATCGTCGCCGGCGGCAGCGCGGTCACCGTCAGCAACCCGGCGGTCATTCTGCTCGGGCAGGCGCGGCCGCTCGGCATTCCCTCGGGCATCATTCTGTGGCTCGTCGTCTCGATCGTCGTCCTGCTGCTCGTCCACCGCATGCCGATCGGCGCACGTTTCCTGGCGCTTGGGGCAAACCCCCTGGCGGCCCGGCTTTCCGGCGTCAGCGTCACGCGCAACACGCTGATCGTCCACACTCTGTCGGGCTTTTTCGCAGGCCTCGCCGGCATTCTCGTGCTCGGCATGAACCGGCAAGGCTATGTCGGCATCGGCGACCCCTATCTGCTGACCTCGATCGCCGCCGTCGTGCTCGGCGGCACCTCCATCCTCGGCGGCCGCGGCACCTACGCCGGGACTATTCCGGGGGCAATCCTGCTCGTCACGACGACGGCGCTGATCACTGTCGTCAACGCCTCGCCGGGCTGGCGATCGATCATGTTCGGCACCTTGATCCTTGCCCTTCTGCTCGTTTCCGGCCGGGAGGCGCGCAGATGACGGAGCTCTATGACGGGCCGGTGATCGACCCGCACCATCACCTCTGGGACCTTAAGCTGGAACGTCATCCCTGGCTGCAGAAGGCGCGGGCTTCCGGCGAGGAGATGGTTTTCGGCAGTTTAGCGCCGATTCTGCGCGACTACGGCATCGACGACTATCGCGCCGATGCCGCGCGCCAGAATATCGTGGCAACCGTCCATGTGGAGGCCGGCTGGTCCGTTGCATACCCGCTGGAAGAGAGCCGTTGGCTGGATGGCCTCGACCGCAGCTCCGGCGTGGCGCATCGTTATATCGCGCGCGTGCCTCTCGACGGGCCGGACGCCATGCGCCTGCTCGAGGCGGAAGCGGCAAACCCGAATGTCGTCGGCATCCGTGATATTTTGAGCTGGCATCCGGACGCGGCGAAGAGTTTTGCGCCGCGCCCGAACCGTATGGGCGATCCAGCCTGGCAGGCGGGGCTTGCCGACGCCACGCGGCTCGGATTGATCTTCGATCTGATGCTCTATCCCTGGCAGATGAGTGAGGCGCTCGAACTGGTGCGCGCTTTTCCGCAAACGCTGTTTGTGCTCAACCACGGCGGCAGCCCGGCGGATCGGACGGAGGACGGCATGGCGCTCTGGCGCCGCGGCCTGCGGGCGCTCGGCCGCGAGCCGAATGTGCGCCTGAAGATCTCCGACCTTGTCGCCTACGACAATGACTGGACGCTCGAAAGCCTGCAGCCGGTGATCGAGCATTGCCTCGATTGTTTCGGTCCGGCGCGCGCCATGTTCGCGAGCGACTTTCCGGTCGCGGGCTTGCACGCCTCTTTCGACGAGGTCTATCAGGTTTTCCGCACGGTCGCCTCACAGCTCTCTTACGACGAGCAGCGCGCTTTGTTCTTTGCCACCGCCAATGACACATACCGGCTCGGCATCGCCGACTCGGCCGACATCAGCAGGGGTCGCCATGTCTGATCTTCATACCGCGACGGAAAACGTGCTGATCGACGAGCGGGTGCGCGGCTTTCCGCCGGGCAATCCGCCGCTCCCGCTGGATGCAATCGGCAAGCAGGGGTGGAAGCCCTATGACGGCAGGATGGCCCTGCCGCTGATCTCGCTCGACCGACAGGCCTTCTCCCATAATGTCGAACTGATGATGGCCTATATGAAGAGCCACGGCGCCGACATCGCCCCACATGCCAAGACACCGATGTCGACGGCGCTGTCGGAGGCACTTCTAGCGGCAGGCGCCTGGGGCACGACCGTCGCCGACATCCGCCAGGCCGCCGTCCTGCTCAAGGCGGGACAACCCCGGCTGATCCTCGCCAATGAGATCGGCGGGGCCGCCGCTGCCCGCCGGCTCGCGGCCCTGCTTGGCCACTATCCCGATGCGGAACTTCATATCTTCGTGGATTCGACAGCGCTCGTCGATGCTCTTCGCTCTGCCTGGCAGCAGCGGGTCGATCTGCCGCCGCTTGGCCTGCTGGTGGAGTTCGGCGCCGGCCGCGCCGGTGCCCGCAGCGCCGCCGCCGCCGAGGCAATTCTCCAGGCGATCCTTGCCGCGGAGACGCCGGCCTTCAGGCTGACCGGCATCGCCGCCTATGAGGGTGCGGCGGCGACCGCCAATGCGGAGGAGACGATGCGTCGCATCGACGCGCTGATGGCGGTGACATCCGATTTCCTGCCGAAGCTGCGCGCTCGCATCGGTGACGAACGGCCGCTCCTCGTCACATCAGGCGGCTCGATGTTTTTCGACCTTGTGGTTGCCAGGCTTTCAGCCGCCGTTGCGGCCGATCCCGCCTGCCGGCTGGTGCTGCGCAGCGGCGCAATCTTCTTCCACGATCATGGCATCTACGAGCGCGGCCTTGCCGGCCTCGATGCACGCGGCGGCTTGCGCATCGGCGGCGAGATGATTTCCGCGGCTGCGGGTTTCCGTCCGGCGCTGCGGGTCTGGGCCGAGGTGCTGTCGCGGCCGGAGCCGCGGCTTGCGATCTCAGGCATGGGCATGCGCGACGTGGCGATGGACCAGGGCCTGCCGCGGCCGCTGGCGCTTTATCGCAATGGTGCGCATCTTGCCGACCTCGAAGGCGCCGAAGTGTTTCGTCTCAACGATCAGCACGCCTTCGTGGCACTTGCCGACGGCAGCGACGTTTCGGTGGGTGACGTCATCGAGTACGGCATCTCGCATCCCTGCACCTGCCTTGACCGGCATGCCATCCTTTACGGCCTCGATCCGGACCATTCGGTGACGGCGGCCTATCTGACCAGCTTCGGCTGAACTCTCCCTGCAAAAGCAAGAAAAGGAAAACCCGATTATGATCCAGCGTTATCAGAAAGGCTCGCGTATGAGCCAAGCCGTCAGCTACGGCGGCCTCGTCTATATTGCCGGCCAGGTCGCGGAAAATCGCAAGGCGGGCATTGAGGATCAGACCCGCGACGTGCTCGGCAAGATCGACGCCCTTTTGAAAGAAGCTGGCATCGACCGTTCGCGCCTCATCGCCGTCAACGTCTTTCTGCCGGCGATCGTCGATTTCGAGGCGATGAACAGCGTCTATGATGACTGGATCGACATCGAAAACCCGCCGGCCCGCGCCTGCACCGAAGCTCGTCTCGCCGATCCGGATCTGCGCGTCGAAATGACTGCCGTCGCCGCTCTCTAGCGCATCGGCCCGAAAATCGGATTCGATTTTCGGAAAGCACGATGCGTAGGTTCAAAGTGTTACAGCGTCCTTTGCGCGTCTCAAAAGACGCGCGGCGCTGTAACGGCATCGCAACCGCAAGCACTGGAGACTTCATGCATAGCGGTCTCGTCAATCCGATCGACTTTTCGCGCGAGGGCCGGCAGGCCGGCCACCTCGCCATTCCCTATTCGATCGACCGGTCGCCCTATTATCAGATCCGCATTCCGGTCCTTCGCCTGAAGAATGGCGAGGGGCCGTCCTTGCTGCTGATAGCGGGCAATCATGGCGACGAGTATGAGGGCGAACTCCAGCTCGGCCGGCTGATGCGGCTGCTTGAGGTCACCGACATCCGCGGCGCCGTCACCATCCTGCCGATGGCGAACCTGCCGGCGGCGATGGCGGCCAGGCGCTGCTCGCCCTTCGACGGCGGCAACCTCAATCGGGCGTTTCCCGGCGATCCCACCGGCTCGCCGACGGCGCGGATGGCGTATTTCCTCGAGCACGAACTTTTTCCGCGCCATGACATCGTGCTCGACCTGCATTCGGGCGGGACGTCCATGGCGCACCTGCCCTGCACGCTGATCGAGCGGCAGACCGATGCCGCCCGCTTCGAACGGTCCGTTTCGCTGATGCGCGCCATGGGTGCGGCGCATGCCTTCATCGCCGACAACGGGCCGACCGCACCGACATCGATGGGGGCTGCGGCAAGGGCCGGGACCGTCGGGCTTTCCGGCGAGTTCGGCGGCGGCGGCACCGTGACGCCTGAGACCATGACCTTCACGGCGGCGGCAATCGACCGGCTGCTCGTCACACTCGGTATCGTCGAGCGTCCGGTCCTGTCGCGCGCGCCGCTCGCCGAGCCGGGACCGTTGCAACTGCTTTCACTATCCCGGCACGGCCAGGGCATCTATGCGAACAGCAGAGGCTGGTTCGAGCCGGCCGTTGCCCTCGGCGCAACCGTTTCCGCCGGCGACCTTGCCGGATGGTATCATGACCTCGAACGCCTGGAGCAGCCGGAGGAAGAGCTGCGGTTTGCCGAAAGCGGCATTGTCATTTCCCACAGGCTGCATTGCGACAGCCAGGCCGGCGACTGCCTGATCCAGGTCGCCGAACCCATCGCATCCTGAGGAGCGCTGATCTGCTCAAGCGATTGCGTCGACTGCTGCCTTGACCCAGTCGAGACGCTTTGCCGGTATCAGGCCGTAATTGTAGAAGTTCACGCCGACAGCGCCGGCATCGACGGCGGCCTTGGCGCGTGCGGCGAGCACCGCCGGCCCGCTGACCTCAGGATAGAAGACGCGCAGGCCCACCCCAAGGAACTTGCCCGGTCCAATTGCCGCCCTGCCGGTCCGGATGACATCGCCGACGGCATCCGGCTCCATGTCGTAGCAGCAGAGGATCGCCCCGTCGCAGAGCTTGCCGGCGGCTGCAAGATCGACGCCGCCGAGCCAGCCGTCCTTCAGGTCGATGAGCACGATGCGTGTCGCCTGATCGGCGGCTGCCTTGATCTCGCCGATCAGGCTGGTCACCGGTTCGCTGCGCCAGGTGAGATAGGCATGCAGATCAGGCTGGTCGCGGAAGGCATCGATGCCGGCTGCCGGGAAGTCGGGGAATTGCCGTTCCGGGACAGCTCGTTCGCAAAGTTCGGCGATGAAGCGCGCGACCGTTCCGCGCGCGCCTTCGACCGGCGCGCCGGCCTTTTCGGCGCGCGCCGTGCAATGGTCGCAGAAGCAGAGCGACAGCAGAAAATCGTCTTCGGCGCTCAGGCCGACGCCGTCCTTCTCGTGATGGTATTCGTGCGCGAATCCCATGAAGTTCGGGCTCTCGAGTTCCACCATATCGGGCCGGTAGTTGGTCGTGATGTCGCGAACAAGGGTGACGGCATAGGCCCGCGCCGCCGGGCTGGAGGGGCAAAGATTGTAATAGTTGGGATTGCCGAAGGCGTTCCGCGTCACGTGATCGGGATGCAGCATGCCGAGGCGGGTATTGTGCAGGCAGACCGTCCAGCAGGAGACTTTGAGACCCGTCGCCTCGCGTCCCTTGACGAGCGCTTCCAGCATGTCGCCGCGCTCAGTGACATTCTCAGCCATCAGGGGCCGGATCAGCTTGTCCTGCCATAGGCTTTCATCCGGCCGGAAGTAGACCGTCCCATCCTCGGGGAAATAGGCCTTCTGCTGCGGGCTCCGGGGCTGCAGGAACCGGCCCGCGTGATAGGAGGTCGCCAAGCTGACCGTCGTCAGGCCCGCACGGCCGTGAAGGTCGGCGGTGAGTGCCGTGAGCCCTTGGTCCTGGATATCCCAAGGGTAAGTCCACATGGAAAGATGCATGGCGTGCTCCCGTCAAATCTGTCCATTTTATAGAACACGTGTCCATAATAGTGTCTAGACTGATCTTTGAGCGCGGGCGTCCGCAGACGCCCGCCGGGAGCACCTGTCCTTCAGTCAAACGCACGTTGATTGGCGGCATGCTCGTTGTAACGCGCGCGGGCCTGCTCGAGCCGCTCCGGGCCGCCGACCTGCGGGACGGCAACGTCCCACCAATGGCCACCTGAGTCGGTTCCGGGAACCGCATCGGTGTCGATCACCAGAACGCTCGGAATGTTTCGTTCCCGCGCCGCGATGATACGTGCCTCGAGTTCGGCGATGGACCCAATCTTCTCGGCATGGGCGCCCATCGAGGCGGCATGCGCGACAAAATCGATCTCGGGCTGCACGTCGACATTGCAGTCCTTGTACATGTTGTTGAACTCGGCGCCGCCGCACTCGATCTGCAGACGGTTGATGCAGCCGTAACCGCGGTTGTCGGTCAACACGACGGTGAACGGCACCCGCCGCATGACGGCGGTTGCGAGTTCCGAATTGGCCATCATGTAGGAGCCGTCGCCGACGAAGCAGATGACCTCCTTGTCAGGGCGGGCGAGCTTGATGCCCATGGCGCCCGCCACTTCGTAACCCATGCAGGAGAAGCCATATTCCATGTGGTATCCGCCCCTGGCAGATTGCCACAGCACCTGCAGTGCGCCCGGCATGGTGCCGGCCGCGCACATGACCACGGAGTTTTCCGTCGCCACCCGCTGTACGGCGCCGATGACCTGCGCATCGGTGGGCAGGTTTCCAGGCTCGTCCACTTCCGGCGCCGCCGTCACGCGCTCGACCGTTCTATGCCAATCGGTCCTGCTCCCGGCATCGACGTCAGGCCCGCGATAGGCCTCGAGTGCTGCTGAAAGGCGCGTGAGCGTGATCCTGGCATCGCCGACGCAGGGCAGCGCCGAATGTTTGGTCGCATCGTATCCCGCAAGGTTGATCGAGGCGAGCCGGCGCGAGGGATTGCGGAAAAGCGCCCAGCTGCCTGTGGTGAAATCCTGGAAGCGCGTGCCGATGCCGATCACGAGGTCCGCCTCTGCGCAAAGCGCATTGGCCGACGCCGATCCGGTCACACCCGGCGACCCGAAATTCAGCGGGTGCTCCCAGCTGTTGGCGCCCTTCCCGGCTTGCGTTTCGACAAATGGGATATGGTGCTTCTCCGCGAATGCGGCGAGTTCGGCCTCGGCCTGCGAATAGATGACGCCGCCACCGGAAATGATCACTGGCTTGCGCGCAGCGCGGATGGCATCGGCAAGATATGCGACCTCCCGCGGATCCGGTTCGGGACGGCGGATGCGCCACACCTTCGGTTCGAAAAATGCCTGGGGGTAGTCGTAGAATTCTGCTTGCACATCCTGGCAGAAGGCGAGCGTAACGGGACCGCAGCTGCCGGGATCGGTCATAACGGCCAAGGCGCGCGGCAGGCAAGTCAGGAGATGCTCGGGACGGGCGATCCGGTCGAAATAGGCCGAGACCGTCCGGAAGCAGTCATTGGCACTGACGGTCCCGTCATTCATATCCTCGATCTGCTGCAACACCGGCTCGGGGCGGCGATTGGCGAACACATCGCCGGGTATGAAAAGCACGGGCAATCTGTTGACATGGGCAAGCGCGCAAGCCGTTACCATATTGGTGGCGCCGGGGCCGATCGAGGATGTCACGGCCTGGGCGCGCCGGCGCTTCAGTGTCTTTGCATAAGCGATCGCCGCATGCGCCATGGTCTGTTCGTTCTGGCCGCGCCATGTGGGAAGGGCGTCGCCAATTCCATGCAGCGCCTCCCCGATGCCGGCGACGTTGCCGTGACCGAAGATCGCCCAGACGCCTTCGATGAAGCGTTCGCCATCCTCGGTCATCTGGACCGAGAGCCATTTCATCATGGCCTGTGCGGCGGTCAGTCGTATCGTTGTCATTCTGCTGCCTCCTGCACGCGCGCCCGCGCGCCGTCCCAGACCGTGCAAAGCCGGGAATATCGTTTCGCCATCTCTTCGACGGCCTCTTCATCACTGATCGAGCCCTCGAACCAGCCGCGGGCGACGGAGCCGAAGATTGTCCGGCCGACGGCAAATCCCTTGACGAGCGGGAAGCTCGCGGCAACTTCGAAGCTCGCCTTCAACACGTCCTCCGGCGCATCCAGGCCGAGGACCACGATCCCTCTTGTATGACGATCGTTTTCCTCGATGGCGGCACAGACCTGCGTCCAAGCTTCGGGCTCGTCCATCGGTTCCAGCTTCCACCAGTCAGGATAAATGCCTTCGGCATAGAAGCGGCGGATCAGCGTCGCGGTCGTGTCCGTGGTGATGCTTGCGACCTTGGAAGGGATGACCTCAAGCAGGAATTCCAGCCTGTTGCGCCGCGAGGCCACGTAAAGCCGCTGCACTTCCGCCAGTTGCCGGGCCCAGGTCGCATCGTCGTCATCGGGGTGGCAGAAGCAGAGCACCTTGACGACGTTCTCGCGCGCCCATTCCGAAAGCCCCCCGCAATCGGGACCGAGTGACGGCTCCAGGCTAAGCGGCCGAGACCCCGGCCATTCGCAGGGTCTGCCGATCCAAAGGCCGCTCCCGGAGGCAGCGTGGAGTGCGCGTCGGCCGATCCGGTCGTCGCAGAGGATTCCGTAGCCGGAACGCCCGTTCTGCACCTTGAGTGCCGCTTCAAGGCAAAGCTCCTTGAAGGCGCCGCCCTTCGACGGTGTGTAGCCCGCCATGTTTTCGAGCTGCATCCGGTGATCGAAGGCGAAGACTCGCATCTCAGACCAGTCGCCATGCCGGTTGGTCGACCAATGTATCTGCTCCAGCTCGGGATCATTGCGCAGATCGGGGCGCGTCATGCCGCGCTCGAGGAAGAAATTCAGCTCCTGAAGTGACGGATAGGCCGGTGTGCAGCCGTGACGAGAGACTGCAAAAGCGCCACAGGCATTGGCGTATCTGAGTGCGGTCGGCCAATCCTCGCCATCAAGCCAGCCCTTCAGCAGCCCGGCGAAAAAGCCGTCTCCGGCGCCGAGAACGTTGAAGACTTCGACCGGGAAACCTTCGCCCGAAATGCCCTCGTCCAGATTATCCGGTATCGCATCTTCGAATGCGACCGCTCCCTTGGCGCCGCGTTTGCAGACGAGCGTCGCCGCAGTCACGGCGCGCACGGCCCGCAGCGCCGCCACGGTATCGGTCGTCCCGCCGGCGATGTGGAATTCTTCCTCTGTCCCGACGATCAAATCGAACAGATGAAGCGTGGTCTGGAGCTTTTCGGTCACCTGCCCGCTTGCCACATAGCGGCTTTCCCCTTCGCCATGGCCGGCCACCCCCCAAAGATTTGGACGATAGTCGATGTCGAGAGCCGTCTTGGCGCCATGCTTGCGGGCAAAGCCGAGCGCCTTGAGCCCGGCCGCTTCCGTGCGCGGATGGGAGAGGTGTGTTCCCGTCACCAGCACCGAACGGGCGCTGGAAACGAAAGCCTCATCGATATCATTCTCGCAAAGCGCCATGTCGGCGCAATTTTCCCGGTAGAATATCAACGGGAAACGTTCTTCGTCCCGGATCCCGAGAATGACGAGTGCCGTCAGCCGCTCGGGATCCGTCACGACGCCCCTGCCATCGACGCCATGCCGGGCAAGCTCCTCGCGAATGAATCGGCCCATATGCTCATCGCCCACCCGGGAGATCAGTGCCGACTTGAGGCCCAGTCGCGCCGTGCCGCAGGCAATGTTGGTCGGACTGCCGCCGATATATTTTTCGAAGGATCCCATATCCTCCAGCCGTCCTCCGACCTGTGCCCCATAGAGGTCGACGCCGGCTCGCCCGATCGTGATCACGTCCAATGTCTTGGTCATGTCGGTTTCCTCGCAATAGTATTGAATTCGGTCATGGTGATCGGGTTGGGCATCGTCGGCCTCTTCACAGGAAGCTACGAATGCAAGAGAGCGCGGGCGAACATCGCCCGCGCCTTTCCATCAGCGGCTGATTGTTGCCTGCAGCGCATCGATAGAGGATTGGATGCCGGCATCCGTCGACATGGTGAAGTCTTCCATCTCGAGGCTGACCCAATCGTTGTAGCCGACCATCCGCACCACGGAGAAGAACTCCTTCCACCATTGCAGGTCATGGCCGGCGCCGACCGCGACATAGTTCCAGCTGCGGTTGGCGACGTCGGTTACGTCCTTGAGCTCTAGCAAGCCGTTGACGTCGGCGAGGCCGCGCTCGATGCGGGTATCCTTGCCATGGCAATGATGGATGGCATCGCCCAGAGCACGGGCGGAGGCGATCGGGTCGGCGCCCATCCACATCAGATGCGACGGATCGAGGTTCATGCCGACTTTCGGACCGACTTCGTTGCGCAGGCGGAAGAGGGTCTCCGGGTTCCATACGAGCATGGCCGAGAAGTTTTCCAGCGCATATTTTTCGACGCCGACTTCATCGGCGAGCTTGACCAGGCCGTGCCAGAGCGGGAAGGCCCGATCTTCCCACTGATATCGGTCGCGCTCAGGCATCTCATTCGGCCAGCTCTTGGTGTAGACGAGCCAGTTCGGCACCGTGTCGCCGGGGGCG
Organism: Rhizobium sp. BT-226; assembly: GCF_025847085.2. Lineage (NCBI taxonomy): Bacteria > Pseudomonadati > Pseudomonadota > Alphaproteobacteria > Hyphomicrobiales > Rhizobiaceae > Rhizobium > Rhizobium sp. BT-226. The sequence continues at coordinate 231,925 of NZ_JAOYTI010000007.1, forward strand.
GCTTCTGGCAGGCCGGACATGGTGACGATCTTCTTCACGCCGATTTCGCCAGCGAGCCGGATGGTGTCTTCCATTTCCTTGTGGTGGCGCTTGCCCATGTCACCCGGATCGAGCGGGTTTGCCGAGCAATTCAGCGCGGCGATTTCCAGGCCGCGGGCTTCGATTTCCTTCAGCTTGGTCTTGAGCAGGCCCCTATCGGCCAGCAGCTCGTCCGCACGGAAGTGCGGCCCGCGCGACCAGCCGCCGCCAGTCATCTCGATACCCTCGACACCAAGTTTGACGCATTTGTCGAGCATATCCGTGAAGGAAAGGTCGCCCATCACGTCGGTGCAGATCGAAAGTTTCATGTCGTTGTCTTTCTAAAAGAGGGTGTCGGGGACGCGCCTTGGGAGGAGGATGGAGGAGATCCGGCGCGCCCCCTGGTGGATCACTTGAACTCGACCCAGGCCGAACCTGCGTCCGCCGAACGGACGCAGTTTTCCAGCCAGCGCACGCCTTCGGTGCCGGCTTCGATGCCGGGATAATGATGACCCTTGAGGAAGGCCTCGTCGCCGCGGCGTTTTGCGTCGACCGCCTGGGCGATCCAGAGGTAGATGTTCGCCCAGCTGTCGCCCAGGCCTTCGGTGTGCAGCGCGCCCATGCGATCGTAGGCGAGGCTTTCCTCTTCGAGGTAGGGCATGCCGTGATGCAAGGTTCGGTTCGGTTCACCCTGCACTTCGTAAATCAACTGGTCGGGATGGGAGTCGGACCATTCGACGGAGGCCTTGGAGCCGACGAAACGGTAGCGCTGCGAACCCATATTGCCGGCATCCACGGAGGACACCCAGAGACGGCCGCGGGCGCCGTTGTCGTAATGCATGAGAACGGTCGCGTGGTCTTCGAGTGGCGCACGGGTCGGAATGAAGGCCTTGCGGTCGCAGAGCAGCTTTTCGATCTTCATATGCGGCAGCACCACTTCGGAGAGATAGTAGAGGTGCGTGCCGATATCGCCGAGAACGAAGGTCGGGCCAGCCGTCTTCGGATTGGTGCGCCACTTCACGGCTTCGCCGGCGCCGATATCGTCGCCCGCGTTGAACCCGTGGCTATATTGCATGTCGACGATGCGGATATCGCCGAGCATGCCCTTCTTGACCATCGCCGCCATTTGATGAACCAGCGGATGGCCGGTGAAGCCGTAGGTGACGCCGACGATCAGGCCCTTCTCTTCCGCCAGCCTCGCGACCTCGTCGCATTCGGCGACGGTGAAGAACAGCGGCTTTTCGCAGATCACGTGAAGACCGGCTTCCAGGCACGCCTTGGTGATCTCGTAGTGGGTGAAGTTCGGCGTGGCGATCGAGACGACCTCGACTCCGTCCTCACGCCCGGCCTCCTTGGCGATCAGCTCCTTATAATCGCCATAGCATCTGTCCGCAGCGACGCCGATCTTCGTGCCGAAGTCGCGTCCGCGCTCGGCGTCGAGATCGAAGGCTCCGCAGATGAGCCGGTAGGTGCCATCCCGCTGGGCGCCGGTTCTATGCTTGTAGCCCACCTGCCCGGTGCGGCCGCCGCCGACCATGCCCCAGCGCAGGGGGCGCTCGATGGATCTTTCTCCGTTGATCATCTTCTGTCCTTCCAGGAATGATGTCTGTGATGTTTAAGCGTTCCGGGCAGAACCCGGTCCCGGTCGCTTGCGCCAATCGCCTGGCTGCATCGCGAACCGCTAGAGGGGCATCGCGCGTTATTTCGCGGTCCAGTACTTGTCGACGAAGCGCTGCATTTCGGCGCGCATGAACTTGCCGGAGTGGTCGGCCTTGTCCTCCCAGGCGAATACGCATGCGGTCATGATGCCGTCGAACCCGATCTCCGCCAGCGTGCTGAAGAAATCTTCCCAGGGAACCTCGCCCTGGCCGATGTTCAGGTGCTGATGCACCCTGGCCTGCGTGCCCGGAGGGTTGAGGATGTAGCGGAGCCCCGAGGAGGCCTTGTGATTGAAGGTGTCGCCGACATGCACATGGGCGAGCACGTCCTTTGCTTCCCGGAGCATCGCCTTGGTGTCATCGCCGAAGTAGAAGGTGTGCGGCGCGCAATAGAGGAACTTGACGTTCTTCGAGTTAACCGTCCTGATGATATCGAGCGCCGGCTGCAGGGTTTCGCACCAATCCTCGGGATGCGGTTCGACGTGCAGGTTGATGCCTTCCTTTTCAAAGATCGGCACCAGTTCTTCCATCGAGCGCCACCAGGCGTCTTCGCAGGCCTCGATCATGGAACCGGTATGGCAGCAGTAGCACGAACCCTTGTCCGGGTGGGGGCCGCGGCCGAATTCCGAGTTCATCGTGTCGACGCCGAGTTCGACACTGATCTCGATGGCGCGCTTCCAGTGCTTGACGGCAGCTTGCCGCTCATTTTCATCGTTCGAGGCCCACCGATACATCGGCAGGAGCGAGGCAATGCCGACATTGGCATCGGAAAGCGCTTTCTTGAATGCCTTGGCGCGGGCCGGAAACACGCGCGGCGCCTTGAACCACTCGAGGAAATCGGCCCGCGGGCTGAGCTCTATCCACTCGTATCCGAGTTCAGCCACTTTCGAGGGCAATTCTTCGAGTGAGAGGTGGCGATGCATAAAGGGGTCGATGGCAATCTTCATGGCTGTTACCCGTCCGATGATTGTGCTGGGCCATCCCGCCGGGGTAGGCGAGCTCTTTAGAGTTTCTGGAGTTCATCCGCGGCGGCGGTCGATCAGACCGGCGGGGGATGTCCGCTATGCGCCGTCGAGTACGCCTCGATCTCGGCTTCGAGTTCGGCCATGGCCTCGCCTCCTGCCATCAGGTCGGTAATCTCTTCGCGCGTCTTTTCGCCCTTGCGGAAATCGGCCGCCTTCGCACCCTTGATGAGCACTGCGAAGTGGTCTCCCACCGTCATGGCGTGAATGACGTTGTGAGTGATGAAAATGACGGCGAGTCCGCGCCGGCGCGCTTCCAGGACGATACGCAGCACGTGCGCCGCCTCCTTGACGCCGAGAGCGGCGGTCGGCTCGTCGAGGATCAGCACCCGGGCGCCAAAGTGGACGGCTCGGGCGATTGCCAGGGATTGCCGCTCCCCGCCCGACAGACCGCCGATTAGACGATCGCCATCGTCGATGCGGGTGATGCCGAACTCGCGCACGGCCTTGACCGCGATTTCATTTGCGGCTTTGCGGTCGTAGATTTTGAACGGGCCGAAGCCCTTGGTCAGTTCCCGCCCAACGAAGAACGAACGGCCGATGCTCATCAGCGGAAAGGTGCCGCCGAACTGATGGACCGTTGCGATGCCGAGATCTGCGGCTTCGCGCGGATTCTGGAAGACGATCGGCCGACCTTCGAACTTCACCGTGCCGCTTGTCGGCTTGTAGACACCGGCAAAGGTCTTGATCAGGGTGGACTTTCCCGCGCCGTTGTCACCCAGCAGGCAAAGTACTTCACCGGGATGAACGCTCAATGTGATGTCGTAGAGCACATCGATCGGGCCGAAGGACTTGTTGACGTTTTCAAGTTCAAGAATTGGGCCAGCCATGTCTCAGCTCTCACTTCTTCTTCTTGGGTGAATAGGTCAGCGCCATCTGCCGGAACGTATTGTTCATCAGGACGGCCACGAGCAGCATCACGCCGATGATCAGGCTCGACCAATTGCGGTCGAAGGTCGTGAAATAGATGCCTTGGTTGACGACGGCGAAGGTGATCGTGCCGAAGAAGATCCCGATCACCGACCCGAACCCTCCGGTCAGCAGCACACCTCCGACGACGACCGAGATGATCGAGTTGAAGATGAATGTCATTCCGCCCGAAACCTGCGCGGAATTGAACAGGATGGCCTGACACATGCCGACGAAGGAGGCGCTCATCGCCGAGAGGACGAAGAGGACCATCGTCAGACGGGTCGTCGGAATGCCGGCGTTGCGGGCACTGACCTTGTCTCCGCCCATCGCGAAAATCCAGTTCCCGTAAGGCGAAAAATGAATGAAGAAGATGAAGATCGCGGTGATGGCCACCCACCACAGAATGATCACCTGAAACGATCCGGCCAGGAATTGCCCGAAAAGGAACTTTGCCCAGGGGGCGGCAGTCAGCGCCACGCTCGTGGTGCCGGTTACGAGAACCGAAGTGCCAAGCATCAGGCCCTGGACAGCAAAGAGGGTGCCGAGCGTTACGATCAGCGAAGGCACGGCCGTGTGCACGACGAGGTAGCCGTTGACCAGCCCGACGATGAGGCCGAAGGCAAGCGCACCGAGCATTCCGAGCCATATGGGAAGATCGTAGTAGCCCGAGAGGACCGCGACCGTCATGGAGCCGGCGGGGATCATCGCGCCAATCGAAATGTCGAGATCGCCTGCGATCATCAAAAGTCCGATGGGAAGAGCGATAATGCCGAGATTGGCGGCGACGTTGAGCCAGCTTGCGGCGCCGGCGGGCTCCAGGAACTTGGTGCTGCCGAATACGACGAAGAACACGAGGACGCCGACAAGTCCGAGGAATGCGCCCGCCTCGGGACGGCGCAACAGGTTGCCGAATGAAAGATTGTTCATATGCCTATCCCAGTTTGGGCGTGAATCTCCAGGCGTGCGGACGCGGTGGTCCGCACGCTCGATAAACTTCGACCCGCGGATATCCCGCGGGCCGGAGCCCGTTTTGAACGATCAGCGAGCGCCTTCCTTGACGCCGGCCAGGGTGGCGTCGATGTTCGCGGCATCGACGATGCCCGGGCCGGTCAGCACGGGTGCGGTCGGCAGGTTGGTGCCGTAGTCGATATGCGCGGCGAGAAGCGAAACCCCCAGCAGCGACTGCAGGTAAGGCTGCTGGTCGATCGCAAAGGTCTGCGAACCGTCCTTGATGCGGGCAAGCCCCGAGGCATTCAGGTCGAAGGTGCCATGCGCGACCTTGCCGACTTTATTCGCCTGAGCGATCCCGCTTGCAGCTGCATCAGCGTCAGAAGCCCCAACATTGAGGACGCCGTCGATGGTGTCGTCCTGGAGCAGTGTCGCCTTGACGGCCTCGGCGATTGCCGTCTGATCGCCGAAGCTGGTCGCCGGCAATGGCAGCTGCTTGCCAGTGCCGCCCTTTCCGGTGATGCCGTCGATGACACCCTTGCAACGGGCCTCCTGGTTTGCCGCACCCGGGAGCGTATTGACGCAAATGACATTTTTCGCACCCTTGGACGCGAAATATTCGCCGCCTGCCTTGCCGGCCGTGTATTCATCCGAGCCGACATAGTTGATCGCGCCAAGCTCGCGAGCTTTGTCGATGTTGCCGGCATTCATGAGGATGACTTTGATGCCCGCAGCGACGGCAGCCTTGATGGCCTCGTCTTCCGCCTCGGGCACCCAGTCGGGCACCACGATGCCGGTCACGCCCTGGCTGATGGCCGTGCGGACGAGCTGGGCGGCGTCAGGTCCGAGATTGTCGTAGGTCTGCAGCTGCAGATAGCTGACGGAGCCGCCGTTCTTCTCGACGACGAGCCGGGCGTCATCGACTCCCTTCTTGATACGGCTCCAGAATTCGTCGTCGGTCTTGCCGCCGACGACAGCAATATTCGCGGCCATGACAGAAGAAGCGCCAAGAACGAAAACAGCGCCAGCCAGCAGCCCGCGTACGGCGCGCATTGAAAAACTCATGTGATTTCCTCCCAAAAAGGCGGTCGAGAGTAACAATTCCTCAAAGCAAGGCTCCCAACTCGCTGGAATATTTGTATCAACGGACCGCCGAAAATGGAATGCCTATTGCGTTTTGATGAAATTAATGTATCATTTCATTTCATCCAAAAATGGAATGAAATATATCATGAAGAGACCGACCATTGCCGATCTTGCCCAGGCGTCCGGCGTCAGCATCGCCACGGTCAATCGCATCCTCGGAGGTACCGGCGCAGTGCGTGCGGAAACGATCGAGAGGGTGCAAAATGCCGCGGAAGAGATTGGATTTTATGGCCGCGGCGTGATCGAGGACCGCAGGCAGCGGCTCCTGCCGAATTATCGTTTCGGCTTTCTTCTCCAGCAGTCGAGCCGTGAGCTCTACCGGCTGTTCGGCTCCAAGATCACGGAGGCGGCCGCGAGACGCCAGCACGAGAAAGTCGTGGCTGTGGTCGATTTCGTCGATGTCCTCGAGCCACAAAATATTGCAGATCGTCTCGAAGCGCTTGGCAAACGCTGTGATGCCGTTGCTGTCATTGCGGGTGACCACCCGTTGATCGGGCAGACCATCCAGTCCCTCAAGGAGAGGGGAAAGCCAGTCGTTGCATACATAACCGATCAGTCTGCCCGGGATCGCGCCGGCTTCGTCGGCACGGACAATTGGAAACTCGGGCGGACCGCCGCATGGTTTCTCGCTCAGACCACGCCGATGCCCGGCCGGATCGCCGTCTTCATCGGCAATCATCGCTATCAGTGCCAGGATGTCTCCGATGCGAGCTTTCGATCCTATATGCGCGAGCACGCGCCCCATCTTCAGGTGGATGACAGCAGACCGACACATGAGGAGCCACAGGAAGCCTACCGGATCGTCAGCCAGCTGCTTTCCGAACTCGATGACCTCAGAGGTATCTTCATCGTCGGAGGGGGAATTTCCGGTGTGCTGCGCGCTCTTCGCGAAGCACCCGTCGAAAAGCGGGATAAGGTCAGGGTCGTCTGCCGCGACATCGGCCCGGAAACGCGCAAGGGCTTGACGGAAGGCCTGATCATGGCGGCATTGTGCCATCCGCTGGATCAGATATCAGACGAATTGATCGCGACGATGATCGCCGCGTTGGAACACCGCGACAGCACGACCATCCTTCAGCGCGTGGTGCCTTTCGAAACGATTACGCCCGAAAGCGTTTGAGCCGCCCGGTTTGCATAAGGCGGCTGGCCGAAAGGGCCAGCCGCCTTATAAAGTGGCAGGGCTGATAGCTATTGCGGTGTCGTGTCAGATGTCGACGACAAGGCCCTTGGCTTTCAGCACCGGTTCGAGATTGCTGACCTCGATGACCGATTTGCCCTGCTTATATGCCGCGATATAGCCGGCCTCGGCATCTTCGCGGGCCTGTGACAGCCTGGCGACTTCCTGCGCTTCCTGGCGGCGCACGATCACCAAGCCGTCCGCATCGCCGGCGATGATGTCGCCGGGATGGATGATTTCACCGCCGACGATGATCGTGTCGTTCACCGCCGCAATGGTTTCTTTCACCGTCCCCTTGATGCAGACGCTGAGCGAGAAGACGGGAAAGCCAAGTTCCCTGAGCTGAAGCGTGTCACGCACGCCGGTGTCGGTCACGAGACCGCCGATGCCCTTTGCCAGGCAGGCATTGGCAAGCACATCGCCGAAGGATCCGGCCTCTTCGTATTCGCCCGCCGATACGACGATGATATCGCCCGGCTTTGCGTAGTTGATAGCGAGTTGCAGCATGATGTTGTCACGTGGCGCGCACTTCACCGTAAAGGCCGGTCCGCAGAGTTTCATGCGGTAGTCGACGGGCTTCAGGCGGGAGGACAGGGCTCCGCGGCGCCCTTGGGCTTCGTGGATCGTCGCGGGCGAAAATTTGGAAACGGCGTCGATATCGGCTTTGCTTGGCCGTTCGGCAATATCTTTAATATGGATCATGGATGCCTCCCATTTTTGGCCGACGGCGGGCATGTCCCGCCGTCTGATTTCGTTCGGATTCTCATCGGATGCCCCGAAGTCCTACGGGATCGGGTCGAACTTCAGCTCCGAGAGCGATACGACCTTGTCGGTCCGCGTCATCTTGTATTCGGTATCCGGGCCGAGCCACTTGTCCCAGATCTTGTTGATCTCGCCCGATGTGTCGAGCTTGCGGAGGATCTCGTTGACCTTGGCGGTCAGCGCCGGCTGATCCTTGGCCATGCCGATGCCGATCGGCTGATACAGCATCGGCTCGTCGATCATCCGCATCGCCTTGCCCTTGCTCTTCGATTCATTGACGAACTTGGTCGTCGTCATGGTGTTGGCCACCATGCCGCGCGCCTTGCCCTGCTGGACGGCGAGATAGGCAGAGGCGGTATCCTGGAAGGTCAGCGGGTCGGACTTGTTGAGCTTGATCGACATTTCTGAGGTCGAGCCCTTGGTCGAGGCGATGCGCTGGCCGGCGTAATCTGCCTTCGTCTTGCCGGCATCGTCCGCGGGCACGATCAGCATTTCCTTAGCGAGATAATAGGGATCGCTGAACTGGATCTGCTCGGCGCGGCTGAGCGTATAGGCAAGGTTGGCAACGGTGATGTCGACGCGGCCGAGCTTGACCTCGGGGACACGCGCCTCGACCGAAACCGGCTTGATCTCAGCCTTGACGCCCAGTTCCTTGGCGATGGCGCCGCAGAGATCGACGTCGAAACCGGCCATTTCGCGGGTCTTCGGATCGGGCGAAGCGAAGGGGGGAACGTCGGCGAACGTCGCGCAGCGCAGGGTTTTCGCCGACATGATGGTGTCGAGCTGATCGGCTTGTGCGGGCAAGGCGGCCGCCATGCCGGCAAATGCGGCGGTGAGGGTTAGGCATTTCCAGTTCATTGCTGTTCTCCTTTGTTTTTGGTGATTGGTATCAATGCCTGAGATCAGCGAGGAAACGCTGAGCCCGGGGATGGCGCGGATTGCTGAAGAATTCCTCGGGGGTCGCCATTTCTAGGATCTGGCCGGCATCGATGAACCAGACACGATCCGCGACGTCGCGCGCGAAACCCATTTCGTGGGTGACGCAGAGCATGGTCATGCCTTCGGACGCCAGGCTCTTCATGACGGCCAGCACTTCGCCGACCATTTCAGGATCGAGCGCGCTGGTCGGCTCGTCGAACAGCATGACCGGCGGTTCCATGGCCAGGGCGCGGGCGATTGCCACCCGCTGCTGCTGGCCACCCGAGAGTTGACCGGGATAGGCCCGCGCCTTGTCGGCAAGGCCGACCCGATCGAGAAGCTTGAGGGCCTTGTCTTCTGCGACATCCGGCGCCACGCCTTTCACCCGGATCGGCGACATCGAGACGTTTTCGACCACCGAAAGGTGCGGAAACAGGTTGAAGTTCTGAAATACGAAGCCGATCCGGCTGCGCAGCGCATTGAGTTCCTTCGCCCGCATGGCGGCGTGGATGTTTTGCCCGTCGAGCGTGATTGATCCGCTGTTGATCTCCTCGAGGCGATTGATCGTGCGGATCAGCGTCGATTTTCCCGAACCGGACGGCCCGCAGATGACCACGACTTCGCCGCGTGTCACCTGCGCATCAATGTCCTTCAGGACCGCATAGTCGCCGTAGCTCTTGCAGACTTGCGAAAGCCGGATCGTCTGCAATTCCTGTGCTGAAACTGACATGGTCATGGCTGCTCCGATATGATTTTCGATGGCGCGACCAAGGCGGCGGCAGGAAGGTTGGAAAGTCCCGCACGCCGCCGCGTGATGCTCCGCTCGAGGCGATTTGCGAAGTAGGTGAGCGTCCAGCAGATGGCGAAGTAGACGATCGCCAGGATGAGGAAGACCTGGAAAGGCTGTGTCAGGAGTTGGTTGTTGACCTGGCTTGCTGCAAAGGTCAGGTCCGGAACGTTGATCACGTAGCCGAGCGTCGTGTCCTTGATCGTCGAGACGAAGGTGGAGATGATGCTGGGGATCATGTTGTAGAGTGCCTGCGGCAGGATGATGAAGCGCATCGCACCGATATAGCTGTGGCCGAGCGCACGCCCCGCATCCATCTGGCCCGGTCCGAGCGCGACGATGCCGGCACGCACGACTTCGCTCAGAAATGCGCTCTGATAGACCACGAGCGTCGTCAGCATCGTCACGAAGCTCGGCACATCGGCGCCGGTCAAGAGCGGAACGAGGAAATAGCTCCACAGGATGAGCATCAAGAGCGGCACGCCCCGGGTGAAATAGACGAGTGCGGTGACCGGCCAGCGCAGCAGCGGCGACTTGGAGAGCCGCGCCAATGCGAACAGGATGCTGACCGGAAAGGCGAGAGCGATGCTGAGCGCCGAAAGGATCAGCGTGTTGGCGAGCCCGCCGAGCGGCCCGTTCGGATATTGGCCGATCAAGAGCAGCAGCCAGTAGTCTCGGACGATGGCGATCATGTCGTGGATCACGCGCGCGCACTCCTGGCGGGATCGGCGCGCATCGACAGATAGGCGCCGATGCTCATGATCACGAGCGAGAAGAAAAGGTAGAGAACCGTGCCGATCAGGTAGATCTCGAAGGTCCGGAAGCTGAGGTTCTCGATTTCCTTGACGGCATGGGTCAGCTCCGAGGCTCCGATGACGACGGCGAGACTGCTATTCTTGAACAGGGAAACGCTGTGATTGATGAGCGGCGGCAGTGCATTGCGCACGCCCTGCGGGATGATGACGAAACGCATCGCCGAGATATAACCGTGGCCGAGCGCACGGGCTGCCTGCATCTGGCCGGGGCTGACCGAGCGTACGCCGGAGCGAAGATCTTCGCTGAAATAGGCCGCCTGGCAAAGCCCGAGCCCGATCACCGCGAAGATGGCCTCGGCATTATGGACGGCCAGCCATTCGGCTACCCCGCTCGGCATCAGGGTGAAAATCCCGAAATACCACAGCATCAGCTGAACCAGGGTGGGGACATTCCGGTGGTAGGAGACGTAAGCGGCGACTAACGGATCGCCGAAGCGAAAGGGCGACAAACGCAAAGCCAGCAGCAGAAGCGCCAGCGCCATCGCCATCGACCAGGAGCCGGCATAGATGATGAAGGTCATCTCGATGCCATGCAGCAGCATGGCGGTATATTCCGGATTTCCCAGGATTGCAGAAAGGTCGAAACCGCTCACGGGTTTGGCTCCCCGGATTGATCCGGCTTCGCCACAGACTGGGGCTTTGCCGTCTGCAGGCCACCCATGACCTGCAGCGTCGGCGTGATCTCCATGTGCCCGATGTTGACGGCGATGGGGGCTGCGATGGCGAAGGCAATCGCGTCGGCAATATCGGCCGCCTGCGGCAGTTCGAAGCCGTCGATGAATCGTTCGCGGATGCTGGGGTCATCGCCATGGACGTGATTGAAAATGTCCGTGGCGACCCGGCCGGGGCAGATTTCCGTGACCCGCACCCGCTTGCCGAAAGCGTCGATGCGCAACTGGTTGGACAGCATGCTCACGCCTGCCTTGGTGGCGTGATAGGATGAGTTGCCGCCGAAATTATAGGCGCCGGCGATCGACGAGATGTTGATGACATGCCCGCGGTCGCGCGCCACCATGCCGGGCACGACCAGCCGGCAGATGTGCAGGACCGCCCGGAGATTGACGTCGACGATGAGATCGATATCGCCCTCGTCGGCTTCCAGGAACTTCTTCGGCCGGTCGACGCCCGCATTGTTGACGAGAATGTCGAATTCCACCCGACGCGCGAGCTCGGCCATGGCCGGCCGATCGGTCACATCGATAGCGTGGGCGATGCAGCCCGTACGCCCGGCCAGCTGCTGCAGCGCTTCGGCACTGCGGGCAACGGCATGGACCTCGATGTTCTCCCGGCGGAGCCGCTCAACCACGGCTGCGCCGATACCGGATGATGCGCCGGTTACCAGTGCGGTCTTGTAGTCGGAGAATGGCATTGTCGTTCCCTTGTTGTTGATTGAGACAGTAGCGAAGCTTTAACCCCTTGCCTAAGACCGATTATCTCTGGAGCAATAAGCAACGGTTATGGAGCCGAGACGGCTGCTGAAGAAGAGAATGAGCTGCTGTCCGCATCGCGTTGCGGAGTCTGTGCCCCAGGCAGTCCCCGGTCCGGGCGACCGCGTCGCGTTGCAAAAGCAATGCGCGTCTGCAAACATGTAAGCCGCGCAGATCAGAACGGTACCCCGATCCTCATGGACATCAGACGCCTCAAATCTTTCATCGTGATCGTCGACAGCGGCAGCATCACGCGAGCGGCGGACCTTTTGCACATCGCCCAGCCGGCTCTCAGCCAGCAGCTTGCGGCACTGGAGGAGCATTTCGGCCACAAGCTGCTGATCCGCAGCCAGCAGGGCGTCAGCATGACCGATGCGGGGCATGCGGTGTATCGCCATGCTCAGATCATCCTTCGGCAGATGGAGCAGGCGCAAGCGGATGCATCGGCAGCTGGCAATTCGCTTGCCGGCCGCGTGTCCGTCGGGCTCGTGCCGTTCAGCAGTGCCGCCACGCTATCGGTTGACCTCCTGGCGGAGACCCGTAAACGCCATCCCGGTATTCTGCTGCACCTGACCGAAAGCGTGGGCCAGACCTATAGCCAGATGATCATGAACGGCCGGCTGGAGATGGCACTTCTCCACGGAACCGGACCGATCAAGGGCGTCCGATTCGAACCGATCCTCAGCGAGGAGTTTTTCGTTGTGGCGCATCGCGACTTTGCCATCGAAGCGGATGCGAAACCCGTTCCGATCAATGCGCTCGACGGAATACCGCTGCTGTTGCCGCCGGCCTACAATTTCGTCCGCCGTGCAGTCGACACCGCCTTCACGCGCACCCGCACCAATTTGAAAGTCGTGGCGGAAGTCGAAATCGTCCGGACGCTGGCCCGCGCGGTGGGCAGCGGCCTCGGCGCGACGATCATGCCGAAAGCCATCGCCGATCGCATCGTATCGGAATCGAGCGAGCCGCTGATCTGCCGGCTCGTCTCGCCGCGGATCGAAGAAACCCTGTCACTGTGCGTTTCCGACCAGAATCCTCTATCAGAGCCGGCCCTTGCCGTCCGGGACATCCTTCTCGAGCTGACGGCGCGCTTGAAAAACTAATCGGGCGCTTTGCGGACCCCGCGAAATTGCGGACGTTGTTGCATTTCTGGCAAGCCCCGACGCCAATATGATCACCGGCACCACCTTACGGTAGACGGCCGCGCAAATGCTTAAGCCAGGCGGCCCGTTAACCCTGTTGCCGCGGACGAGATGCAATCAGCGTCTCAGTCCGCGTTCCCCAAACAGTAACACAGTGTGGCTCTTAACGACACTAGCGTGTCTGAGATCGGGATGAGAGTGTTGCTGCAGGCAGCGCCACTGTGCCCGCCACCAGAAGTCAGCCCCATTCAACAACGTCAAAGGTTTAAAATGAGCTTTCGCAACGGCCTAAACTCGCTTCTTCGTCCCGAAGATTCGGTACTCGTCCTGATCGACCATCAGCCTTTCCAGCTTGCGAACCTCCACAGCCACACCGGTCAGGTTGTGGTCAACAATGCGGCTGGACTGACGAAAGCCGCAAAAGCCTTTCGTGTCCCGACCATTCTTACCAGCGTTGTGGCCGATCGCGGCGGTCTAATCTTCCCACAGATCACCAATGTATTCCCCGACCAGGAAGTGATCGATCGTACCACCCTCAACACCTGGGAGGACAAGAAGGTCGTCGATGCGGTGAAGGCGACGGGCCGCAAGCAACTGATCATCGCGGGCCTCTACACCGAGATCTGCGTCGCAATGCCGGTGATCCACGCCCTTGGCGAAGGCTGGGGCGTTACGGTGATCACCGATGCATGCGGCGGAGTTTCCGTCGAGGCTCATGAGGTAGCCATTCAGCGCATGATCGCCGCCGGCGCCAATGTGATGACCTGGCTGGCTCTTGCGTCCGAATGGCAGCGCGACCACGCTCGAACCGAGCATGTCGCCGAGTTCGTGGAGGTGCTCAAGGACCATGAACCCGGCAGTGGGATCGCGTTCCTGTGGGAACAGCAGCTGCTCAACACTCCCGTGGAAAAGTTGGAAAACTCCGGCTTCTAATTGGCACGGGGTGACGCGCCGCAAGCAGCGATTTACGGATCTTCGTCACCCTACCGACTGCCGCTGATGATCGCAATCATCGACGGCACCTTCGAGCGGTTCCGTCCGCTCGTTGACCTCTATCGGGGAGCGGGAGCGCGCGCCGGCCACGATCCCGCCACGCTGAAGGTGGCCGTTCATGCCGTGGGCTTCGTGGCGGACAGCGATGACGACGCACGCGATATCTTCTTCCCCGGCTGGGCGCAGATGATCGGTAAATACGCGCGCGAGCGCGGCTGGTCGCAGCCGACCCGCGCGCAGTTCGACGAAATGGTCAGCCCACAAGGCGCGTTCCTCATCGGCGATCCCGCAACAGTCGCTGCGAAGATCCACCACGCCAGCGAGGTGCTCGGCGGCATATCGCGCATCGCTTTCCAGATGACGTCCGCAGCCTTCGAAACGGCCGCGATGATCCGGTCGATCGAGCTTCTGGGCGCGGAGGTCGCACCCGCGATGCGGGCGCTCCATTCGAATCCATGGGCCCGCTCCGCAGAAAGTCGCTGATGTTCCGCCTATGCGAAGTTAGGGCGACAAGCCATGGTTGAAGCTTCCTTTCATGTGTACGATCGGGGCAGCAGCTTTGCGTGGTGTTCCTTGTGAACGGGTAGCTGAGCGAGCTCATAAATCATGGTTGCACCTTTAAAGTGAATTGTAGCGGTTATGAGCTCGCACGCGCAGAGTCAGCCGACGGGTCGACTGCAATCACGATTTTACCCCGGACACCGTTGTTCGGGCTCTCAAGCCGCGCGTGGGCGAGAGGGATGTCAGCGAGCGAATAGACAGCGCCAACGTGCGGTCGTAGCTGACCACGCTCTACCAACGTGCTCAGCTCATCAAGTTTGCCGCGGTTTTGTCTTGTGAAAACGAAGTGAAAACTTGCGTTCTTGCCCCACGCTTCGATGAGGTTCTGTGGCTGTGCGATATCCACGATCGTGACAACTCGGCCAAGTTGTGCGAGCGCGTCCGGGCTGCGGGACAGTGTGTCGCCACCAAGGGTGTCAAACACAACGTCGACGCCGCGGCCACCCGTTTCCCGCATTATAACGCTGACATAGTCTTCTTTCCTGTAGTCGATGACTACGTCCGCGCCAACACTTCGTGCAAATTCGAAGTTATCCTCCCGTACGGTCGTGAACACCTTCGCTCCTATGGCTTTCGCGAGCTGGATCGCAACATGACCGACCCCTCCCGCGCCGCCGTGGATCAGAATGCTTTCCCCGACTCTCAAAGCGGCACGCGCGACCAGGGCCTCCCACGCCGTCCCCCCAACCAGGCTCAGGCTTGCTGCTTCGAGATGACTTAGCGAGGAGGGTTTCCTTCCGATGATGTTTTCGTTCGCAACGTGGTATTCGGCATAACTTCCCGGCCCGTCAAATATTTGCGGGGTGTACCAGACTTCGTCTCCTGGAGAGAATGTCGTCACGCCTGGTCCGACTGCTTCGACAACCCCGGATACGTCATGACCAGTAATGGCCGGAAGTGGTACCAAGTCGCGATAGTCGCCGCGCCGAACCTGGTAATCCAACGGATTGATCGACGTTGCATGTACGCGCACCAGGACTTGTCCCGCATGCGGAACAGGCTTTGGCACGTCGCAAAGCTCGAACGATTCAGGGCCACCAAAAGAGTTAAGTGTCATCGCTTTCATTGCGGATCCTCGCTTCGGAAAAAAGGAATATAGGGAATTCTCGATATATCACGATAAAAGATCACAGTTCTTTCCCTATGATCTCGGCAAGTGCACTGATAGTCGCCTCGTTCCGCTTGTAGTAAGTCCATTGACCGATGCGTCTGACTTCCACCAGGCCAGCCCGTTGCAGCGTTGCAAGATAATCGGACACTGTCGACTGCGACAGTCCGACACCTTCCTGTATACTACTAACGCACACCCCCACCGTATGAACGTCACCTTCATCCTGCGGAGGGAAGTTCTTCGCGGGATCCTTCAAACCCTGCACGATTTCAAGACGTGTCCGATTTGAGAGGGCTTTGAATATATCGAGCAATTCCATACCCTAATAATATCGAGATTTACCGATATGTCAATGCAATAAAAGACGGCCATGTCTGCGGCTTCGGTGACGGGTTACCGGATGGCAGCGCAGCGAAGGGCCGGCGTGTCTGTAGTCCTCTATGACCTGGCGTCCGGCTGCCATCGGCCGGAAGGCAATGAAGGGCTCATCAATCTCCGCAACGGTCGCGTTCTAATGCCTCAACCGCTTCACGAGACGGCGTCATTGCGCCGCTAACCGATTTTCGCAGGAGAGGCACGGCGAAGTCTATGAATGCGCGTAAGGCGCCACCTTCGAATCGTCGCGATTGGAAGACCAGATGCGCGGGGATCGGATTCGGGCTCGTATTCAGAGAGAAGGGCAACACCAGCATCCAATCAGTCAGGAGCCTCAGTCAAAGTCAGCCCAATCGCTGCGACAGCGGCTTAGTCCAATCCTGAATGTCGATCCGACCTAGCCTTCCGAGGTCGCGCCATGGTCGAAACACTCGATCAACATTTCAGTCAGCACGCGTACCTTTCTGGCGGGATACTGAGCGGGCGGGCGCACAACGTAAATGCCTGCCGGGGGTGGCGGGTGGCGTGGCATAAGGTTCAAAAGCGCGCCTGAGGCAATATATTCATCGGTGATCCCATCAGGGAGCCATGCTATTCCGAGACCCGCTATCGCCGCCGCCACGAGAGCCACGGCATTGTCAGCCTTGAAGCGCCCTCGCGGATTAACATTGACGATTTTCTCGCCATCCAAGAACTGCCACGCCTCAGTCCCCTGCATGAGCGCTTGATGAGCAACGATATCGTCCAGCTTCTCAGGAGCGCCAAACCGTTCTACATAGTCGGGGCTCGCAACCAGCTTTCCATAAAGCGGCCCGACGCGTTTTGCGATCAGATTGGAGTCTTGAAGGTAACCAAGTCGTATGGCGCAGTCATAGCCTTCCGCGACGAGGTCGACGACCCGATCGCTATAACAGGTCTGGATGTGCAGAAGCGGGTGGCGCCTCGCCATTTCCGCTATCACAGGGGCCAGGTGGGTTGGGCCGAATGACAGAGGCGCGGCAATCCGAAAGCGCCCGCGCAGCTCGCCTTCGGGCAGGAGCGTTTCCCTGGCCACGTCAATCTCGGCAGAGACTCTGGCTGCATAATCCCGGAACGTGGTCCCTGCCTCTGTAAGAGAGGCTCCCCGGGTGGTCCTTACCAGCAGCTGGACACCAAGCTCCTCCTCCAGCCGAACAAGCCGTCGACTCACCATGGACTTCGACACACCAAGCCGCTGCGCCGCGGCTGAAACGCCTCCGGCATCAGCAACTTCGACGAAAGTCCGCAGGTCATCAATGTCCAATTTGCGTTCCTCATTTCGCGACACAGCTTAGCAGGAACGAGGACTACCGCATCATGACCTGAAATGACAGTCTCGGCGGGGTCTGTAGCGGTGCTGTCGCGCGCGCCTGTAGATCCCCGGAGTAGGAATCTTGAAAGCAAAAACTATGCCCCCAACCCCGACTGGCGGGAGATCGGTATAGAGCTCGTCTTTTATCTGTTTTGGCCGCCGGCGGCGGCCTGGTTCTGGTTCGGCTGGAAATTCACCCTATAGCTGCCTGATTCTCACTGCGCTTTAGGCGTTGGTGACATGGCTGGTTTCTTCGCGGCTTCCTTGCTCCGAACAGTTCAGCCGTATTGCTCGCGCCATAGCGACCTTGCAGCGTCGGTCGCAGGCAATCGCCCCACAAACTTCTAGGGATCTCATAATGGAAATCGGTATCGACAGTTTTGCGGCCATCCTCCCGGATCCGACCACAGGCAGGCTTCCTTCGGCGACCGAGCGTATGGCCGAACTCATCGAGGAGGTCGTCGTCGCGGACCGCGTCGGGCTCGATATCTTCGGCGTAGGCGAGCATCATCGCGGCGAGTTTCTCGACTCCGCCCCGACTGTCATTCTGGCCGCGGCGGCGGCTCGGACCAGCCGGATCAGGTTGACGAGCGCGGTGACCGTTCTAAGTGCCGCCGACCCGGTGCGGGTTTTTCAGGAGTTTGCGACTCTCGATCTGATTTCCAAAGGTCGTGCCGAAGTCGTTGTCGGGCGAGGTTCTTTCGTCGAGGCTTATCCGCTATTCGGCCTCGACACACGGGACTATGACGACCTCTTTGCGGAGAAGCTCGACCTGTTGCTCAGGCTTGGCGAGACGACCAACGTCACTTGGGAAGGTCGCTTTCGCCCGCCGCTTCAGGGGCAAGGTGTCTTTCCGCGTCCGCATCAGCCACAGCTCCCGATATGGATCGGCGTAGGTGGCACGCCGCAATCCTTCGCCCGCGCCGGTACGCTTGGCCTTCCCTTGATGGTCGCGATCATCGGCGGGAGCTTCGAGCGCTTCCGACCGCTTGTGGATCTCTATCGCGAAGCTGGCAAGCTCGCGGGGCACGGTGCCGAGACTCTCAAAGTCGGCGTTCACGCGATGGGGTTCG
Organism: Rhizobium sp. BT-226; assembly: GCF_025847085.2. Taxonomy (NCBI): domain Bacteria; kingdom Pseudomonadati; phylum Pseudomonadota; class Alphaproteobacteria; order Hyphomicrobiales; family Rhizobiaceae; genus Rhizobium; species Rhizobium sp. BT-226. The sequence goes on from NZ_JAOYTI010000007.1 coordinate 250,100, forward strand.
TGGGGGAGACCGAAGCTGTAGCGAGGGATGCCTTCTTCCCTGGCTGGGCGCATCTGACAACGAATATAGGTCGTGAGCGTGGCTGGTCGCCGCCGACGCGGCAGCAGTTCGAAGCCATGGCAGGTCCAGAGGGCGCATTCCTGATCGGTGACCCGAAGACCGTTGCAGCCAAGATGTTGCAGGCCAGCGAGACACTTGGCGGCGTTTCACGCATCACCTTCCAAATGAGCACGGCCTCTCTCGACACCGCAGCGATGAAGACATCGATCGACCTTCTGGGCACGGAGGTTGCGCCAATCGTCAGGGCAACACGACGGGCATAGATCCCAAGCTGTGCCGCAAACGGGAACTCCGAGTAGACATCAAAGATCTGCGGACTTTTGTCGAAGTTGCCGATGCCGCGGGCGTTTCTCCAGCAGCACGTCGACTGGGTATCATTAAGTCAATGGGCCGGCTTGCGGGGCACCGCTCTGCCTTGCTCGTGTCGCCAAAGAAACTGGCAACGCTCATTCCTCAAGGAGATCAACAGAATGCTTCAACGCTCTTCCGTCGAACACCATCGCACCGCGGTAAGCGTCTTCTCCATAGCCCTCCTTGGCATCGCTTTATCAGGATGCGTGTCGGCTGAAGAGCGGCGGTACGCGGACGCAAATACCTGTCAGAGCTTTGGGGCGCCCTATGGCTCACCCGCCTATACCAATTGCATGCTCGAACAGCAGCGTCGGCGCGACAATGAGGAACTGGAGTCGCTCGAGCGGACCCGGCTGACGACCGAGATTGCGAGAGACGCTCAAATTATGGCCGATCGCGCGCGCAGGGAGCGTTGCCATCGGGATCCTGATCGGCGCGAGTGCCGTCGATAAGGAGCAACCGTCCGTTGATGCAACTATATGCCAGCATCGCGTCAGCTATTATAGCCGCCGACTTTGCCTGTCGGGGGCCGTCGGCGGACCGCAGCTCCATCAATGAGGTTGATGCTTAGTCGGACGATGCGCGGTCGCGCGGTGGGATTTGGGCGGCGCCGTGTTCCGTTTATTGCGACACAGCTCACCGCGCCGCGCAGCTAGTCGTGACAGCGGCCACCCTTTAGTGGTCTCGCTTGAGATCCGTCGAGACAATGCAGTGGCTTCTGCGCACTACGCGGGTCCCGGATTGCAAGCAGACAGGAGAGGTAAACACGCATGAGCTGGAACCCCGCAATTGAACCAGGTTGTCCCGATGAGGTCAGCATCGATGCGATCGAAACCCTTATATTGCCGAGGTCGCGCGACATTGGCGGTTTCGAGGTTCGGCGCGCTTTGCCCGCACCGAAGCGGCAGATGGTCGGGCCGTTCATCTTCTTCGACCAGGCCGGGCCGGCCGAGCTGTTGACCGGGCAGGGCATCGACGTTCGGCCGCACCCGCATATCGGCCTCGGCACGGTCACCTACCTTTATCGCGGTGACTTTCACCACCGCGACAGCACCGGGGCCGACCAGATCATCCGTCCCGGCGAGTTGAACTGGATGGTTGCCGGCCGCGGGGTGTCTCATTCGGAGCGCACGACGGCAGCGGCCCGAACCGGGCCGAACAGCTTGTTCGGGATCCAGACGTGGCTTGCTCTGCCGGAAAGCCACGAAGACATGGATCCCACCTTTGAGCACCACGGCAAAGAGGTATTGCCGGTCATCGAGGACCAGGGCGCTTCTGTCCGCCTTATCCTCGGAAACGCCTACGGCGAGATCGCGCCCGCCACCATGTTCTCCGAGACATTTTACGCCGACGTGACCTTGGAACCAGGAAGCCGCCTGCCGTTGCCGGACAATCACGAGGACAGAGGCATCTACATCGTCGAAGGTTCGATCTTGATCGCCGGCCGGGATTACGAGGCACCGCAGATGATGGTGTTCCGCCCCGGCGACAAGATCACAGTCGCAGCGGGTAGCCGAGGCGCGCGTCTCATGATCCTCGGCGGTGCAACGCTTGCAGGGCCACGATACATCTGGTGGAATTTCGTAGCCTCTTCGAAGGAGCGTATCGAAGAAGCCAAAGACGAATGGCGTGCGCAGAACTGGGGCAAGGGACGTTTTGACCTCCCGATCAACGACCGGGATGAGCACATTCCTCTTCCGGAGTGACAGCGCGGTACCGCATTCGCTCAAGCGAACTTGATTGATCCAGTGCGGCAAGCACAACCTCGCATTTTAAATTCAACGAGATGGAGAAAGCGAATGAACAACGAATGGCCACGCCTCGATTATCTTAGCTGGCGCGAAACCTGTTCCGCCCTGCATCTCTACCTGCAGGTTGTCGGCAAGTATCGGCTGGCTCATACGCCGTGGCTCAACCATTCCTGGAACGCGACCTTCTATGTGACGCCTTCCGGCCTGATATCGTCCCCGATTCTGGATGGCCCTGGCATCGAGATCCTGTTTGACTTTCATGATCATGCGGTCATGGGTACGAGCGGTGCCGGGCGCAAGGCCTCTTTTGCGCTGGGGACATCCACGGTCGCGGAGTTTCATGCCAATTTCGCTCAGCTGATCTCCAAGCTCGGAGGTACCCCGGACTTCCACGGCCAACCCAACGAGGTGCCAGATCCTGTCCCGTTCGACGAGGACCATCGTGACCGCCCCTATGACCCTGATGCCGTTCGACGTTTTCATCAGGCGTTGATGGCAGTGGACGCGGTTTTCAGGACGTTTCGGACGTCCTTTCTCGGGAAATCCAGCCCCGTGCACCTTTTCTGGGGAAGTTTCGATCTGGCCGTCACACGTTTTTCTGGACGGCGGGCTCCCATCCATCCCGGCGGCATTCCGGCATTGCCGGACAGCGTGACGCAGGAAGCTTATGATCGGGAGGTTTCCTCGGCGGGCTTCTGGCCCGGCGGCGGCATCGATTATCCCGCATTCTATGCCTATGCCTATCCGGCACCAAACGGCTTTCGGGCCGCGTCCGTCCAGCCCGATGCTGCTTTCTGGCATGAAGGCATGTCGGAGTTTATCCTGCCCTATGATGCGGTTCAATCTGCCGCCGAGCCTGATATAGCCTTGATGTCCTTTCTCGTTTCGACCTACGAAGCTGCCGCCAATCTGGGAGGGTGGGACCGCGAACTGCTCGAGTGCACCCATGGACAGCGCGGCAAGGTCCGATTGCCGGACGCTGAGCGTCCGCAGAAGGCTGCCCCATCGGCCAGCGAGGCGGTTGAACGGGAGGATGGGCCATCGAAGGGGCGATACCGCATCGTCGTCGATGGCGTCGAAGCGGAGATGACCTACAGTCGCGCTGGTAAAGAACTGATCATTATCGACCATACCGACGTTCCTGCCGCTTTGCGGGGCCGGAAGGTCGGTGAACGCCTTGTGCGCCAAGCGGTCGAGGATGCCCGGCGCGAAAGGGTCGCGATCATTCCCCTTTGCCCATTTGCCAAAGCCCAGATCGAGCGTCATCCTGCGTGGCAGGATGTTCTTAGAAAGTGACCAACCTGCCGAGCAGCGCTGCACCGGCATTTGAGGATAGCATGCAGAAAGACACCTACCGTTTTCAGGAGGCAGATAAGGCCCTGTTGGCCGCTGTCGATGAAGCAATTGAGCGCGCCGTTGAGACTGCAGGGCATGAACTTCAGTCGCTCGGTGTGGGCAGATCACCATATGATTACTTTGCGGACGCCGCACTTCGTCACCTGTTCCTGCGTCTGTGCGGCGCCAATCCGGAAACCAATACGGGAGGAGATCCCGAAACAGCATGGAAAATTCTCTATGCGGGGCGCAATGCCGCGCGTCATTGGGAGAGGGAGCGCGGCGGTCAACCAGCGCTTCGGAAGAAAAAGGAACGCCGGGAGGATACCGAGAAAGATGCGAGTGAACGCCAGCAGCTGGCACTCTCCGCACAGAACTTCGCGTTGAGAACTGTTATTCGCGCATTAGTCGACCACGCGCGCGCCTCGGATCCGCAGATCAACGACCGCCTACACGCGGCGATCGACGCTCGCCATGCGGGTCTTGGGAACGTATCTGACACCGACCGCGAGTTCACGCAGACAGCAAAAAACTATCTGTCGCTTCTCACCACCCCGCCAGAGTAGACGCAGTGGCAGCTCAACCGGACACCTTCAAAGATTACGGAGTTAGTAGTGACAGAAAATTGCCCTGTTCTTACACCGGCTGAAAGACAGATCGCCGATGTCATTAAGCGTGCAGACAGGACGTTGGCTTCTGCGGTCTCTCTGGCTTTGGAAGAGGCGGCCAAACAGGCTGCCGAGAACATGCGAGCAATCGGTCAGGACGACGCCACGCCGGTTCTACAATATTTTGCAAGCGTCGTTCATCAGCGAATGTACTGCCTAATGTGCGGTGCAGACCCGGACACTTTTGAAGGAGGCAATCCGGGTATCGCCTACCATGTCATCCGCAACAGTCAGAACATCGCCAAGAACTACTGGTCTGCGGATATCGAGCCCTACCCACTCAAGTAGTAGTGGGCTGTCTCGTGGCAGCCCGGCGCAGGCTGTTCAAGGGGCGCTAGTTCTGAATGAGCAAGGCGGGCAATGATGAGCGAGGGACAAGTTGCGCACCGAACTGCGGACGGAATAGCGCTGATGCTTCGAGCTCAAGTTTCCTAAATAGGCGTTATACCTCGAGGTTCGATTTATCAAGCACGTGACTCACCTGAGTAAGGCGTCGCCGGTTCAGATCCTTTCTAAAAGCTCGCTGCCGATCAGCGCATATCCTTACAAAACTGGGCTATACGCGCGCATCCTTCGCCGAGTTTCTCCATGCTCGTGGCGTAGGAAATACGGAAGAACGGGCTCATTCCGTAAGCCGCCCCTTGCACGGTCGCGACATGATGCTCTTCGACGAGTGCCATGACGAAATCGACATCGGTCTCGATCTTTCGACCGCCCTTGCTGGTCTTGCCGATCAGCCCTGAGATATTCGGGTAGATGTAGAAGGCGCCTTCGGGCCTGTGGCAGCGCAGCCCTTCCACCTCCGACAGTTTGGCGAGGACGAAGTCGCGTCTTTCCTTGTAGATAGCGGCACGTTCCTTCAAGAGATCCTGAGGACCGTCCAGGGCTGCGGTCGCCGCAGCCTGCGTCAGCGTCGCGATTCCGCCGCCATTCTGTCCGTTGACGTTGCTGACAGCGGCGATCAAGTCTTTCGGCCCGGCACAAAAGCCGAGCCGCCAGCCTGTCATTGCGTAAGCCTTGGAAACGCCGTTCATTGTGAGGACGCGATCATAGAGCCTGGGCTCGACTTCCGCGATCGTGCAGAACTGAAAATCGTCATAGACCAGGTGTTCGTAGATGTCGTCGGTCATGATCCAGACATTGGGATGTCGCAGCATAACCTCGGCGATGGCAGCCATCTCCGCCCGGGAGCAGGCGGCGCCGGTCGGATTGTTCGGGAAATTCAGGAAGAGCCACTTTGTGCGCGGCGTGATCGCCGCCTCCAGATCCTCGGGACGCAGCTTGAAGCCGGCCTGCTCGTGGCAGGGGACAGCGACCGGGACGCCGCCGGCGAATTTGACGATGTCGGCGTAGCTGACCCAGGAGGGTGTCGGAATGACGACCTCGTCGCCGGGATTGCAGGTTGCCAGCATGGCATTGAAGATCACCTGCTTGCCGCCGCCCGAGACGACGATCTGGCTGGCATCATAGTCGAGATTGTTGTCCCGTTTGAACTTCCTGATGATGGCGGACTTCAGCGCCGGTGTCCCATCCATCGGAGGATATTTCGTATCGCCTGCAAGAGCAGCCGCATGAGCGGCCTCGATCGCGTGTGCCGGGGTGGGGAAATCCGGCTCGCCGGAGGAGAGGCTGACGACCTTGATCCCCTTTGCGGCCAGTTCCCTGGCGCGCTGGGTCATGGCGGCGGATGCGGAGATGGAGACGTTTTTCAGGCGGTCAGCGATGACGGACATCGACATGGTCCTTCGATGAGAGATGGGAACGGGAAACCGCCCGCGGGCGGTCGGGATTGTGTCAGTCGGCGAGTTCGGCGGCAGGCGCGAGCGCAGCACCCGTGGCTTCGATCTCGCCGCGCACGATGCCGGCAAGCTCCAGGGCGCCGGGTGTGTCGCTGTGGACGAGAATGGAGCGGGCCGGCATCGCGATCACGGCCCCGTCGATTGTCTTAACGGTTCCTTCGACGAGGAATTGCCGGACACGCGCACGCACCGAGGCTTCGTCCTTGATGACGGCGCCAGCGAGGCCGCGCGCGACAAGTCTGCCCTCAGCGTCATAGGCCCGGTCGGCCAGGTAAAGCGCCAGCGTCTTCAAACGTGCGCGTCTGGCCGCCTGTTGAATCTCGCTGCCTGAAGTGACGAAGACGACGAGGCCGGCATCCACGGTGGCGATCGCATCCATCATCAGATCGGCCAGCACAGGATCGCGGTTGACCATATTGCCCATGGCCGCGTGGAAGCTGATGTGGGACACAGTGACACGCTCGCTTCTGGCGATCGCCATCAGGGCGCCGAGCTGATAGAGCATCTGCTGGCGAAGCTCATCTGCCGTAAACGGTATTTCGCGCCGGCCGAAGCCGAGCCGATCAGGCAAACCGGGATGCGCGCCGATGCCGACGCCGTTCAGCTTCGCAAGCCGGACCATGCGTCCCATCGTATCCGGGTCGCCGCCATGGAAACCGCAGGCGATGTTGGCCGACGAGACGAGTTGCATCATCGCCTCGTCGTCGCATAGCCGGTAGGGACCGAATCCTTCGCCCATGTCGGAATTCAGATCGATCTTCATCAGTTCCTCCTTTTGACGGCCTTTTGGACGACACGCATTAGGTCATCGCCTTCAAGGCGCGCTTGACCATTCGGGATGTCTGCCTGACATCCTCGACATAGCGGGCGACAGCCTGTTCCACCCTGCGCGCCTCCGCATGCGTCGAGCGAACGAACTTCAGACGGGCGCCGATGCGGGCTTGGCCGAGCCGCCAGAGGTCGCATTCGATCACGCCGGCGATCTTCGGATAGCCGCCGGCGGTGTTCGCATCACTCATCTGCACGATCGGTTCGCCGCCGGGCGGAACCTGGATCACGCCGGGCACGACGCCGTGAGAGCGCATCTCGATGGACGCCGTCGGCTTGATCGGTTCGCCGGACAGGCGATAGCCCGTCCGGTCGCTGCGGGAGGAAATCCTCCAGGTCTGGCTCCAGAAGGCTTCGCCATCTCCGGCGAAAAGATCATGCTCGCCGGCCGGCAGGGCGCGGATCTGCAGCGTGCCATCGACCGGAGTTCCGAAAACATCGCGCAATGCCACGGACGGTTCGACGACGGCGAGACCAGAGGCCGGCAGCATGGCGATCTCGGCGTCCTCGCCGACCGCGATCCGATCGCCCTTCGCCAGAGGCCGGCCGGCATTGCCACCGAAACCGCCGCGGAGCGACGTACTTCGCGAACCCATGACAACGGGAATATCCAGCCCGCCTCCGAGCGCAATATAGGAGCGCGCGAGCCGCGGCGGCTGCTTCAGTTCGAGAACCTGTCCGGGCTCTGCGAGATAGGCGCACCAGGGAAGCAGTTCCGATCCGTTGAGATGAGGATTGCCGTCGGCACCAGTCACGGCAAAGACGACGCGCTGCTCGAAACGGAGGCTGAACGGGAAGGTCTGCACCTCTATCGCGGCGGCATTTTCATCATTGCCGACGAGAATGTTGCCGATCCGGACCGCCAGCGGATCCATCGCGCCGCTTGCCGATACGCCGATGTCGCGGTAGCCGGGTCGGCCAAGATCCTGCACCGTGTTGAAGGGGCCGCTTTCCAAGATCTCGATCATAGCTCGATTCCTGCTGGCAGGAACCGGACGGTATCTCCCGGCGCCATCATGGCGGGGCTCGGTGACGCGGGGTCGAACATCTCAAGTGTCGCATAGCCGATGGAATTCCAGCCATTCGGACCTGTGAGCATGGCGACGCCGGTCTGCATGCCGCCGATGGTCACGCAGCCCTTCGGCATCTTCAGCGACGGCACGGTCTTTCGCGGCATGTAGATACGTGGATCGAGGCCATGCAGATAACCGAAACCCGGTGCGCTGCCCAAGGCGAAGACACGATAGGTGGCCTCATGATGGATGCGGACGACCTCGCGGTCGCTCAAGCCCGAGAGATCGCAAAGGGCCGGAAGATCCGTTGCATATTCGCCGCCATAATGGACGGGGATCTCGATGGTCTTGCCGTTGAGATCGATGCTGCGGGCATTCTCCCATGCCTCCAGCAGCCGGGCGACCACCGTATCGGGATCCTCGGGCGTCTCCTTGAAGATCACCAGCAGATTGGTCATGCCGGGGATGTTTTCCGCAAGGTCCGGCCAGCCCTTCACGGTCTGGGACAGAGCCCAGATCCGCCGCTGCGCGACGAGGTCGAAATCACCTGGCGCCTCGAGCAGGAAGGATCTGGCGCCGATCGAGGAAACCCGCGCCAGGCTTTTGGTGGCCGGAACGATTTCGCGTTGCGATGCATGTCTGTTCGTCGTGACGATCATGATGGGAGCCTGATTTCGAACAGAGGATCGCCGAAGCCGACCAGTGCGCCGGGCTCGGCGAGCAGCCTGGTCAAAACACCGGAAAGACCGGCGCGAAGGGGGAGCAGGATGTGCCCTACCCCGACAAAGCCGACGATATCCGCATCGGATACGGAGCGCGGCAGATTCTGCGGCGCGGCGGAGGCGGCCGGGTGCTCGACACAGAAGCGGCCGGCCATCGGCGCCTTCACGACGGCCGACGCGGAGCCGGGAGCCAAACCGGGAGCAGGAGGCGTCGCTTCGGTCGAACTGATCCGGGCGCCGTCTTTTCCGGCGACGACGATGCGAAGCTGTCCGCCCGGCCGGGAGATTTCAAGACCGTCCACACCGGCGGCCGTCAACGCTTCGGTGAGCAATGCGATGGTCGCCGGATCGCTGAAATCGATCGCGCTCATGCCGCCCTCCGCAGCTTCAGCCATTGTTCGAGATAGTGAATGTCCGTCTCGCCGTGCGCGAATGCGCCATCTTCGAACAGGGTACGCAGGAAGGGGATATTGGTGGAAATCCCCTCGACCTCGGTGCCGGCAAGTGCCTCGCGCATTCTTGCCATCGCTTCGGCCCGCGTCGGCGCATGGACGATCAGCTTGGCGATCAGCGAATCGTAATAGGGCGAGACCTTATAGCCGGCATGAATATGCGTATCGACGCGGATGCCTGACCCTGCAGGCAAAGCCAGATGGGTGACGACACCCGCCGACGGCAGGAAGGTTTCCGGATCTTCGGCGTTGATGCGGCATTCGAAGGAATGGCCTTTGCATGTCACATCGCCTTGGGTGAGATCCAGAACGTGACCCTGAGCGGCTTTTATCTGCGCCTGGACGATATCGACACTGCTCGTCATCTCGGTGACGGGATGTTCGACCTGAAGTCGGGTGTTCATCTCGATGAAATAGAAGGCGCCGTCCTCATAGAGGAATTCGAAAGTTCCGACGCCTCGGTAACCGATCTGAAGGCAGGCCTGCACGCAGGCCAGACCGACCGGCTGGATGATGTCGGGTGCGATCCCCGGCGCCGGCGCCTCCTCAACCACTTTCTGATGGCGGCGCTGCATCGAGCAATCTCGGTGTCCGAGCCACACGGCATTGCCGTGATCGTCGCAAATAACCTGTATCTCGATGTGGCGCGGATGCTGGAGGAATTTCTCCATGTAGAGCGAGGGTGAACCGAAGGCTTTGCGGGCCTCTTCCCGCGTCAGTGTGATTGCCTCATGGAGCAAATCGGCGCTTGGCACGACGCGCATGCCGCGTCCGCCGCCGCCGCCGGCTGCCTTGATGATGACAGGATATCCGATTTCCAGCGCTGTGCGCTCGATCGTGGCAGGGTCGTCGGGCAGCGCGCTGTCCGGACCGGGAACGCAGGGGACGCCGGCCGTCATCATCGCGCGTTTTGCCGAGATCTTGTCGCCCATGGTCGCAATCGAGGAGGTGGTCGGGCCAATGAAGATCAGCCCTACCTTTTCGACGGCGTCTGCGAAGGCGGCATTTTCAGACAGAAAACCGTAACCCGGATGAATGGCGCCCGCGCCAGCGAGACGCGCAGCCAGAAGGATGGCATCCTGATTGAGATAGCTCTTGGCGGCAGTCGACGGGCCGATACAGAGAAAACTGTCTGCGGTCTTGCCGTAAGGCGCTTGCCTGTCGGCGTCGGAGCAGATGGCGACCGTCTTCAGGCCGAGCTCGCGGCAGGCGCGCTGGATTCGGGCTGCGATCTCGCCGCGATTGGCGATGAGGACGGTATCGAAGCGGCTGGTCGCAGATTGTTCAGTCGTTTCCGGCATCAGCCAATCTCCGCCAGCAGATCGCCGGTCTCGACCTCGCCGTCGTCGATTTCGGTGAGGTGTGTAATGCGCCCTGCCCGCGGCGCGGCGATCGTGTTGAAGACCTTCATTGCCTCGATGATGAAAAGGGTTTGCCCCTCCTCCACCTCGTCACCGATTGCGACGAATGGAGGTTCCCCGGGCGCCGGGGTCCGGTGCAGAACGCCGAAGACGGGTGCCTTCACCGCATAAGAGGTTTTCCCATCGCTTGAAGGCGTATCGAAGCCGTCATCATAGGCAAGGCTTGCGGGCGACCCTGCCTTTTGCGGGGGCTCGGCAGCAGCCTCCTGACCCTGCGACGTGCGGAAAATCCGAACCGTCACGTCCTTTTCAGTCACAATCAGCTCGGTAATGTTCGATCGTCCGACAAAGTCGATCAGCGTCTTGATCTTCGAGAGGTCCATGTGCGTGCTCGGAATTTCATATTCCACCGCGCATAGCTGAAGTTTCAGATCGCCCGGCGTTGTGATTTTCGTAGCACGACGCGCCGACTGATGGGGTCAGACGAAGTTTTGATGGAGCGCAATCGGCTTGCGGGAACCTATCGTCGGCGATGGCGTCCGTGTCAGAACCCTGCTTCCTTTTGATGCCGTACGGCGAGGATCGTCAAAATGTCGCCATCAATACGATAACGGGCGACGTATCCACTATCTCCAAAATCGATGAGCAACTCCCGGTATTGCTCAGGCAAGTCCTCGATGAGGCGTCCAATATGGGGATGTGCGCCGAGGACTCTCAAGCCGTTGAGGATAGTTTCGGCTGCGCGCTTCGCGGCCGATGGGTTTTTCAGCCGTAAGAACTCCCGGAGCCGCTCAAGGTCGCGGATTGCGGCGGGGGAGAACACTACTTGTGGCATTCGGGTGCGGACAACTCGTCGTCAGTTCCCCAAGTCGAAAGCCATTTTTCGACCTCGGCGCCCGTGACATGCAGTCCTGTCGCTTTAAATTCATTCCAGGCGTCAAGCGTCTCCTGTCGCAGTGCCTCACGCTTCTCTTCGCGCTCAACATACTGCGCAATAGCTTCACGCATGATCCAGTGGGACGAGCGGCGGCGAGCTTCGGCCAGTTGCTGAACGCGGCCCTTTAGCTCATCATTGAGCTTGAGCGAGGTTGGCGATGCCATCAGACCTCCTTAGTTAAAGGTATTACCTAGCGCTAACTTAAGCTTACCCGCGGTGTTTGTCTATGAATGCGTTCAACGAACGCACAATGCTTTTCTGACGGATCATGGCCGTTACGAGGCTTTCCGACCGTGAACTAAAGGGTCGGTGACATCATTGACCGCGGCAAGTGTTCCCATGTCCCCCTATGCGTAGCCGGTTCCGGCATCGTCAATTCTTCGGAGCAGCGATGCTCTCCCGCAAGATCAGGCTGCTGCGGATGACGGTGCGAACCGCCGCCGTATTCTGCCTCTGGCCAATGGCGTCGAGCAGGAGATCCACCGCCGCGCGCCCCATCTCTTCCACCGGCTGCTTAATAGTCGAGAGCGGCGGAGAGCAGAATTCGCAGACGGGGGAGCCGTCGAAGGAGACGACGGACAAGTCACCGGGAATGCTGAGGCCCGTCCGCTGGATACGGCTGACAAAAGAAATGGCCATGTCATCGCTGGTCGCGATGACGGCTGTCGGTTTCTCAGTCAACTCGGCGAAATCATCCGCCGCCTGGACACCAATGTCGAAGCCGTGCTGATAATCGAGATGACCACCCGAGCGATGCACCGAGCCCTCGGACAATCCTGCCGCCTCAAGCGCCTCGAGCACGCCGCCATAACGCTCGACATCGTGATAATTGCCTTCAGGCCCCGCAAGATAGAAGAACCGCCGATGACCCAATCGGATCAGTTCGGCCGTGACGTCGCGCACGGCTTCGCGGTCGTTGGTCACGACGCTTTGCAGGCCGGCATCGCTCATGTCGAGCAGCATCGACACGATCGGCAGGCCGGAATTTGCCAGCGAGCGCCCGTCGACCTCCGGAAGCTTTGACGACAGGATGATGGCTCCGCGCACGCTGCCGCCGAAGGCGAGGTCGAGAATGTGCCGTTCGGAAATCTCGTCGCGATCGAGGTTGGCGATCATCAGGTTGTAGCCGCCCTGGATCAGCGATTTATTGATACTCTGCAGCACCTGCGGAATGACCTGGGAAGCACCATAGTAGAGCGATCCCGGCAGGATGATCATGATGATGTTGGATTTGCCGACCCTGAGGCCGCGCGCCATGGCGTTCGGCGTGTAGCCCAGTTGCCTGGCCGCGGCATTGATCTTGGCGCGCGTCTTCTCGTTGACCCGTCTGGGATTGGCGAGCGCCCGGCTGACTGTTGATATCGCAACGCCAGCGAGCCGCGCCACATCGGCCATCAACGCGCCCGATGGCTCCTCTCCGACCACATCCTTGTTTTTGTTCATGTTTACTTCATTCTCCCGGATGTTTCGAATTGCAACTCTAAGGCAGGCGGCGATTTATAGCAAACGTTTGCCAAAAACCGCTTGCTTAAAAAACCGGCTTGGCTATTATCTAGCCATGGCAAACGATTGCCATTTCTTAATGCATTGAAAATCCATGGCTTATTGGATGCGGAACGGCTCTTCCGCACGCGGGTAGGTCATGCCTCGAGAAATGGACAGGTTATGGCTACTGGCGACAGGCTGCGCTTCGGCGTCGATCTCGTGACATTCTTCCATCCCGGCTTTTGGGGCGTCGACAGCCATGATGCGATCGTCGGTTATGCCCGTGCCGAGCCCCGCGCCTTCTGGGACAAGATTCTCGACAGCGTCCAGGCCTCCGGCGTGACCGGCGTCGAGCTGACCTTCTCTCCCTTCAACTGGCAGGACGCGATCAAGACCTACGGTTCCGTCGACGCCTTCGCAGCCGAGCTGACAAGACGCGGCCTGACGCTGTGCAGCGGCTTCTTCGCGGAACTGGAGGCGGCCGGCGACTTCGCCGAGCCCGAGGCCCAGCGCGCGCTGATCGACAAGGCGGAACGCTATGCCGACTTCCTGAAAGCCTGCGGCAGCGACATCATGGTGATCGGCGCGCCCTTGCGCCAGACGCTCGGCGCCCAGCCGGTGCAGTTCCATGATTTCGACCGCGCCAAGGTGATCGCCGATTTCCTGAACCGGCTCGGCGCGACCCTCTATGCCAGGGGCGTGCGGCTTGCGCTGCACACCGAGGCGCACTCGACCTTTGCCGCCGCGCGCGACGTCGATCTGATGATGCTGCTCACTGATCCGGCCTATGTGCACATGTGCCCGGACACGGCCCATATTATCGTTGCCGGCTCCGATCCCGTCCAGCTCGTCGATCGCCATCACGAGCGCATGATCATCGCCCACTGGAAGGATGCGATCGGCCCCATGCCCGCCGACACGCCGATCGACAAACATATCCATGAACGTCACCAGCCCTATTTCTGCAGCTTCGGCCTCGGACGGGTCGATTGGCCGGCCTGGATCCGGCTGCTGCGCGACCGGGCCTTTGAAGGCTGGGCGATCCTCGAACTCGATGCCGCGCCCGATCCCGTCCGCGACATCGCCAACGGGCTCACGCTCGTCCGGCAGGCGCTCCTGCCAATCTATCGCTGACTGTCATTCCTAAGACAACAAAAACGCCCCGCAAAGAGGGCATTTTCAAGAGGTGGAACAATGAAGAACATGATGAAGCTTTTTCTTGCCGGCGCAGCAATCGTCGGCCTATCCGCTTCGGCGCATGCTGAGGACAAGCCGACGATCGAGATCATGTCGTCCTGGACGTCGGGCGGCGAAGCGGCGGCCCTCAACGTCATCAAGACCGAGTTCGAAAAGCGCGGCGGCGTCTGGAAGGATTCCTCGATCGCCGGCTTCGGTGCGGCCGATGCCGCCTTCCAGAACCGTATCGTCGCCGGTGACGCGCCCGGCGCCAAGCAGGGCGTCATCGGCCTTGGTGCCGCCGATTTCATCAACCAGGGCCTGTTCAATCCGATCGACGACGTGGCCGCCGCCGGCAAATGGGCCGACGCCCTGCCGAAATCGATCCATGATCTCATCTCCTATGACGGCAAGGTCTATCTCGCGCCGACCGGCGCCCATGGCGAAAGCTGGCTCTTCTATTCGAAGGAAGCCTTCGAGAAGGCCGGCATTTCGCAAGAGCCCCAGACCTGGGACGAACTCTTTGCCGATCTCGACAAGCTGAAGGCTGCCGGCATGGTTCCGGTCGCCTGGGGTGGCCAGCCCTGGCAGCAGACCAAGGTCTTCAACATGATCCTGCTCTCGCAGGTCGGGATCGACGGCTTCCTGAAGATCTATGTCGATAAGGACAAGAGCCAGGCATCCGTCGAGGGTGTGAAGAAGACCCTGGAAATCCTCGGCAAGCTGCGCGGTTATGTCGATGCCGGTGCCGCCGGCCGCAACTGGAACGATGCGACCGCCATGCTGATCACCGCCAAGGCCGGCGTGCAGTTCATGGGCGACTGGGCCAAGGGCGAATTCACCGTTGCCGGCAAGGAGCCGGGCAAGGACTATGGTTGCATGATCGTTCCGGAGTCGAAGGGCATGGTCTACATCGCCGATGCCCTCTGGTTCCCCAAGACCGGCAAGGCCGAGACCGACAAGGCCCAGAAACTTCTCGCCGAAGTCGTCATGGATCCGGCTATCCAGGTCGAATTCGCCCTCAAGAAGGGCTCGGTTCCGATGCGCGCCGACCTCGACAAGTCCAAGCTGGACGCCTGCGCCCAGAAGGGTGTCGAGCTGATGGCCGCGGGTGCGATCGTGCCGGATCAGGCGATCGTGCTGACGCCCCAGCAGGTCGGCGCACTCGACGACTTCGTCGACGAGTACTGGAGCGGCGGCTCGAATGATGCGGCCCCCGCGGCCGAGAATTTCTTCGCCATCTTCGAGTAGCATAGTACCCTTGGCGTCGGCCTGATGTCGACGCCACGGCTGCCGGCTGCCGCCTCGTGCGGCGGCGCGCGCCCTGCTTCCACTCCGTCAACGAGCTGGCCGATGTCCATCAAACGCAAGCCCAATCTCTCTGCCACCATCGCGCTGCTGCCGACATGGTTCGTCGCGGTCGTGGTCTTCATCGGCACCATGGCTTGGTCGATCCGCCTGTCCTTCACCAATTCGACGCTTTTTCCGTCCTCGACCTATGTCGGCTTCGCGCAATATTCGAAACTCTTCTCTTCCGCCAAGTGGCTGGCCTCGCTGCAAAACGTGTTGATCTTTGGCGTCCTCTACGTCGCAGGTTGTTTGCTGCTGGGCTCTCTGCTGGCGGCGGCGCTGGATCGTAAGATCCGCTTCGAAAGCGCCTTCAGGACCATATTCCTCTATCCCTACGCCATGTCCTTCGTGGTGACCGGGCTGATCTGGCAATGGATGCTCAATCCGACGCTCGGCATCCAGGCAAGCGTGCGTTCGCTCGGCTGGGAAAGCTTCGTCCTCGACTGGGTGGTCAATCGCGACATGGCGATCTATGCACTGGTGCTTGCCGGCGTGTGGCAGGGCGCGGGGCTCGTCATGGTCATTGCGCTTGCCGGCATGCGCGGCATCGAGGCCGAGCAATGGAAGGCGGCGCGGATCGACGGCATTCCCGTCTGGCGCATCTATGTCTCGATCATCCTGCCCCAGCTCGGGCCGGCGCTGGCCGCGGCCGGCATGCTGCTCGCCATGGGCGTGATCAAGACCTATGACATCGTCGTCGCCATGACCAATGGCGGTCCCGGCAATGCGACAGAGGTGCCGGCGAAATTCATCATGGACAATCTGTTCGGGCGCCAGAACCTCGGCCTCGCGACAGCAGGTGCGACGGTGCTTGTCCTCGGCGTGATCATCGCAGTAGCGCCGTTCCGTTACGCCCTGCACATGCGCGACAGAGCAAAGGGAGCCGCGTGATGGCCCGTCCGCATCCAAACGGCCCGAAGCCGGCACAGATCACCGCCGGACGCATCGGCCTCTATGCCTTCCTTGTCGTCGCCGCACTTTTCTTCCTTCTGCCGCTCTACACCATGGTCGTCACCTCGCTGAAGTCCATGGACGAAATCCGGCTCGGACAGATCTTTGCCCTGCCGGCCACGTTCGATTTTTCTGCCTGGGCGACCGCCTGGTCGGGCGCCTGCATGGGAACCGTCTGCGTCGGCATTCGCAGCGGCTTCTGGAATTCGGTGGCGATCACCCTTCCCTCGGTCGCGCTGTCGGTCTTCATCGGCGCCGTCAATGGCTATGCGTTGTCGCTCTGGCGGCCGCGCGGGGCAAACCTGCTCTTCGGCCTGCTGATGGCCGGCGGCCTCATCCCCTACCAGATCTTCCTCTATCCGATGGTCCGGGCGATGGCGAATATCGATCTCTATAATTCGCTCGCCGGTATCATTCTCGTGCATGTCATCTTCGGCCTGCCGCTGGTGACGCTGCTCTTCCGCAACTATTTCGTCAGCGTGCCGGAGGAGCTGTGCAAAGCGGCGCGCGTCGACGGCGCGGGCTTCTGGCGCATCTTTTTCGAGATCATGCTGCCGATTGCCGTGCCGATGGTCGTGGTGGTCGCCATGCTGCAGTTCACCGGCATCTGGAACGACTTCCTGCTCGGTCTCGTCTTTGCCGGGCGCGACAACCTGCCAATGACCGTGCAGCTCAACAATATCGTCAACACCACGATGGGCGAGCGAACCTACAACGTGAACATGGCGGCGACGATCCTGACCGCCATCGTTCCGCTTGCCATCTATTTCCTGTCCGGCCGCTGGTTCGTGCGCGGCATCGCGGCCGGCGCAGTCAAGGGGTAACGCTTCCATGCAATCTGCCGTCTCCGTCAAGGACCTGAAGATCGCCTATGGTGACCATACGGTGATCGAGAAGATGTCGATCGACATCGCGCCGCGAGAGTTCCTGGTGCTGCTCGGCCCTTCCGGCTGCGGCAAGTCCACGCTTTTGAACGCCATTGCCGGTCTCCAGGATATCACCGCCGGCGAGGTCTGGATCTCGGGCAAGAACGTCAGCTGGGAGGAGCCGAAGGACCGCGGCATCGGCATGGTCTTCCAATCCTACGCGCTCTATCCGCGTATGTCGGTCCGCAGGAACCTCTCCTTCGGACTTCGCGTCGCCGGTCTGCCGAAGGCCGAAATCGAGGCCCGTGTCGCCCGCACCGCCGCGCTCCTCCAGCTCGACAAGCTGCTCGACCGGCGTCCTGCCGAATTATCGGGCGGCCAGCGCCAGCGCGTCGCCATCGGCCGGGCGCTGGTGCGCGAAGTGGATGTCTTCCTGTTCGACGAACCGCTGTCGAACCTCGATGCCAAGCTGCGCAACGAATTGCGCGTCGAGATCAAGAAGCTGCACCAGCGCCTCGGCAATACGATGATCTACGTCACCCACGACCAGGTCGAGGCCCTGACCCTTGCCGACCGCATCGCCATCATGCGCGACGGCGTGATCCAGCAGCTTGCCTCGCCGGCCGAGATCTACCGCCGCCCGGCCAATCTCTTCGTTGCCGGCTTCATCGGCGCTCCGGCGATGAATTTCATCGAGGGCCGGATCGAGCGCGGCAACGGCGCGCTGGTCTTCCGGAGCAAGGAGCTCACTGTCGATCTCTCCGGTTATTCCTTCCGGGCGGACGCAGCGGAAGGACCGGCAACGCTCGGCTTTCGCCCGGAACACCTTGTGCTCGATGGCGCCACCAGCGGCCTGCCCACCATTCCCGGTCGCGTTTCCGTCGTCGAGCCGATGGGTTCGGACGCGGTCGTCTGGTTCGACTGGGCAGACCAGAGCCTTTCGCTCCGGCTCATGGGCGATGTCACCCTGCAGCCTGGCGATGCTCTGGCTCCCGGGCTCGATATCGCCAGGGCGTCCCTCTTCGGCGCTGACGGATCGCGGCTGTGACGCACCATCCCTTTGTTTTCCCGCAATTCCGGGTGCGTTTCGCGCCGTTTTGAGGATTGCTCCAGGACAGGATTTGAAAAGACATGTCTGAGATCGTCTATGATGCGCTGGTGATCGGCTCCGGCGCGGCGGGTTCCTTTGCGGTCAAAGAACTGACAGCCCAAGGGCTGTCGGTGCTGCTGCTCGAGGCCGGGCCCGCCGTCGGGCCGAAGGATTTCGATCCCGCGCGCAAGAAGGCGCCGGCAAGCAGCATCAATATCTGGGAGCGCGCGCGGGCCACCCTCAAGGGTCAACCGATCCAGGCGCGCGCGGCGTTTTTCACCGAGCGCTTCAGCCACTTCTTCGTCAACGATCGCAAGAACCCCTATACGACGCCGAAGGGCGAGCCCTTCCTCTGGATCCGAGGCCGCCAGGGCGGTGGGCGCCTCCACAGTTTCGGCCGGGTGCTGCTGCGCTGGACCGACGACGATTTCAAGATCCGCTCACGCGCCGGAAAGGGTGTGGACTGGCCGGTCTGCTATGAAGAACTGGCGCCGTTCTACGACGAAGTCGAGACCTATCTCGGGCTCTACGGCAACAAGGACAACGTGGCCACGTTGCCGGACGGCGTCTATGCGAAGCCGGCAAGCCTGACGCCCGCCGAACAGATCTTCAAGCAGGCGGTCGAAAACCGCTGGCCGGAAAGGCACGTCGTCTCCTGGCGCTACATCGCGCCGGACGCCGACCGCATGCCGCGACCGCTACGAGACGCTCAGGCGACCGGCCAGCTGACAGTCCGTTACGACGCCGTCGTTCGTCGTATCACCACGGATGAGAAAACCGGCCGCGCCACCGGCGCTGAGTTCATCGATCGCAACACGGGCGAGGTATCGACCGCGCGCGCCGCGACAGTGGTGCTTTCGGCCTCGCCGATAGAGAGCGTGCGGCTGCTCTTGAATTCGGCTTCGGCGAAACATCCTGATGGGCTCGGCAACAGCTCGGGCGTTCTCGGCCGATATTTCATGGACCAGCTGCCGTGCCTCGCCTTCGGCTCCTTTTCCAAGGCGAAGGGCTGGGCGGCGGACGATTCCGCGCCGACCGATCCGTTTTACAATCCGTCGGGCGGGGTCTTCATTCCCCGCTTCGGCGAGGGCGACGCCGCCCGCGGTGATTTCGACTACCAGGGAAGCGTCGGCCGGGCGCCGGTCTCCGGGGAGACCGATGCGCGTCTCGCCTTCTTCGGTTTCGGCCGCATGCTGCCCTATGCCGACAACCGCATCACGCTCGATGTCAGGCGTAGGGATGCCTGGAACATTCCCGTGCCGCATATCCGCTGCGTCATGCAGGAGGAGGAGCAGGCGCTGCTCAGAAGGCAGGAGGAGACGTTGATCGCCATGATCAAGGAGATTGGCGGCGACCTCGAATTTATCGGGTCGCCCACCGGGCTCAAGGAAATGGGCAAAGGCGCCTTTCCCGAAGCCGACGCCTTCAGCCGCTTTATGTTCCGTAAATGGTTCCGCAAGACCATGTGCATGGGCGCGGCAATCCACGAGACGGGCGGCGCGCGCATGGGCGAAACCCCTGAGGCTTCGGTGCTCAACCCCTACAACCAGGTCTGGGATGTCCCGAACCTCATCGTTACCGACGCCAGCGCCTTCCCCGGCAGCGGCATCGCCGGCACCACGCTCACCGTCATGGCTCTGACGATCCGCGCCTGCCGGAATCTTGTCGACCAATACCGGACGGGACGGCTGTAGCCTCGCTTGGAACGCGAGACCTGGGTAAACCGTTTCAGCCTTCGATCAGTGGTCGTCATATAAACTTCGCACTGACATGCTCCTGTCAACGAAAGCAGGAAGGGAAACCCATGTCGCGAACACCTCAGGACCAACTCAGCCGCATAAAGGCCGAAATCGCTGACAGCTTCGATGAAGAGCTGGAAATGCAGATGGAGGAGGACCGGCTGGACGATCTGGTCGCCGAAGGAATGTCGGAACCGGCGGAGCAGACGCTCGAGCGAAAGATCTACTTCCGGGAGCTTTTCCGCTTGCAGCACGAACTGGTGCGGCTGCAGGATTGGGTCCAGCATAAGAAGCTGAAGGTGGTGGTGCTATTCGAAGGCCGGGATTCGGCGGGCAAGGGAGGCGCGATCAAGCGCGTGACCCAGCGGCTCAATCCGCGCGTCTGCCGGACGGTCGCGCTGCCCGCCCCTACCGAGCGGGAACGCCATCAATGGTATTTTCAGCGTTATGTCCCGCATCTTCCGACCGGTGGCGAGATCGTGCTCTTCGACCGAAGCTGGTATAATCGCGCCGGTGTCGAGCGCGTGATGGGGTTCTGCACCCCCGATGAACTCGAGGAGTTCTTTCGCTCGGTGCCTGAATTCGAACGCATGCTGGTCCGCTCCGGAATCGTGCTGATCAAATACTGGTTTTCGATCACCGACGAGGAGCAGGAGTTCCGCTTCAATATGCGTATCCACGATCCGCTGAAGCAATGGAAGCTGTCACCGATGGATATGGAAAGCCGTATCCATTGGGAGGAGTACACCAAAGCCAAGGAAGAAATGCTGGCGCGTACCCACACGGAGGAGGCACCCTGGTGGGTGGTACAGGCCGTAGACAAGAAACGGGCGCGTTTGAATTGCATCGCCCATCTTCTGGAGCAGATCCCTTACGAGGATGTTCCCAAACCGGAGATCCAGTTGCCGGACCGCATCCGTAACGCCGATTACAACAGGGCGCCGGTTCCGCCTGAAATGTATGTGCCGGAGCGCTATTGAATTATAGCATGCATCGTCGTCGCTCACCGGCAGGAAACCATCGCCGCCGCCGACAGGGTTCTTTACATGGACGGCGAAGGCCTGCGACCTCTCGGTCCGCCAAAGGAAGTCATCAGCCTGCAGCTGGGCGAAAGCCTGAGCACGCGTTGACGGCATGACGTCGCGCCGGCGATTTCGGATTACCTCAGGCGGCGCTGCCAGCCACGCCGTCCAACCGCTTGAGAGCCTCATCCGGCAGCACCAGCCGGGTGGCGGCGAGATTTTCCCTGAGATGGCCGACGGAAGAGGTGCCGGGGATCAGCAGGATATTTTCCGCGCGATGCAGCAGCCAGGCGAGCGCCACCTGCATGGGCGTGGCACCAAGGCGTGCGGCGACATCGGAGAGGGTGGATGACTGCAGCGGGGTGAACCCGCCGAGCGGAAAGAACGGGACATAGGCGGTGCCGTCGCGCGCGAGGTCATCGATCAGCCTGTCGTCGGCCCGGTGCGCCAGATTGTACTGGTTCTGCACGCAGACGATCTCGGTGATCCCACGCCCCTCAGTGATCTGTTTGGATGTGACGTTGCTCAGCCCGATGTGACGGACCAGGCCTTGCCGCTGGAGATCGGCGAGCACCGTCAGGGGCGCTTCGATCGACCCTTCGGCCGGGCCGTGCACGTCGAACATGATCCTGAGATTGACGACATCAAGCACATCGAGGCCGAGATTGCGGAGATTGTCGTGCACTGCCGCGGTCAGTTCTTCACGCGAGAAGGCCGGCATCCACGATCCGTCCGTGCCGCGCCGGGCGCCGATCTTGGTGACGATGACGAGATCGTCGCGATAGGGATGCAGCGCTTCGCGGATGATCTGGTTGGTGACGTGCGGGCCATAGAAGTCGCTGGTGTCGATGTGGTTTACGCCGCTCGAGACCGCCTCTCGCAGCACGGCCAAAGCCGCGCCATGATCTTTGGGCGGGCCAAACACGCCGGGCCCGGCAAGCTGCATGGCGCCATAGCCAAGCCGCTTCACGCTGCGGCCGCCGAGGTTGAACGTCCCGGACTGATCGATAGTGGGCATGACCTAATTCCTTTCAAGAGATGACGCCAAGATAGGCCCAAGATAAGCATTGTCGGCACGCGTGAAAATTGGATACAATCCGCACAGGCTGTGCGGAGTGGCGAACAGTGAAAGCGGATCTGGGTGATCTCAATGCCTTCGTTGCCGTGGCGCGTGCCGGCGGTTTTCGCGAAGGCGCGCGCGTCAGTGGCAGCAGCGCCTCCTTCCTCAGCGAAGCGGTGCGTCGCCTGGAGGGCCAGCTCGGCGTCAGGCTGCTCAACCGGACGACACGCAGCGTCGTCCCGACCGAAGCGGGCAAGGGCCTGCTGGAGCGGCTCGGCCCTGCTTTGAGCGAGGTGGAGTCTGCCCTCGACGTCGTCAACGGATTTCGCGACAGGCCGGCCGGCGCCTTGCGCCTCAATGTGCCGGTCAGCGCGGCGCGGCTGGTTCTGCCCGC
Organism: Rhizobium sp. BT-226; assembly: GCF_025847085.2. Taxonomy (NCBI): domain Bacteria; kingdom Pseudomonadati; phylum Pseudomonadota; class Alphaproteobacteria; order Hyphomicrobiales; family Rhizobiaceae; genus Rhizobium; species Rhizobium sp. BT-226. The sequence continues at coordinate 272,510 of NZ_JAOYTI010000007.1, forward strand.
CATCGTTCCACCATTCCTCGCCGCCTATCCCGATATTCGGCTGGAGGTGGTCACCGACGAGAGCTTTGTCGACGTGATCGCGGCGGGCTGCGACGCCGGAATCCGCTATGACGAGCGGTTGGAGCAGGATATGATCGCAATACCGATCGGGCCACGCGTCCAGCGCTTTGCCATCGCAGCCTCCCCCGACTACCTCGATCGCCGTGGCCGGCCGCAACATCCGAGCGAGCTGCTCGGCCATGCCTGTCTGTTGGGTCGCTTTGCCAGCGGTGCGATGACGGCGCCGTGGGAGTTCGAGCGCGATGGCGAGATCGTGCGGGTCGATCCGACGGGGCCGCTGATCGTGCGGGTCGGCGGAGCGACCGATTTGGCCGTCGATGCAGCGATATCAGGAACAGGGATCGTCTGCCTCTTCGAGGACTGGCTGCGCCCGCATATCGACAGTGGCGCGCTCGAGCCCATCCTCGAACCGTGGTGGCAACGCTTCTCCGGGCCGTTCCTCTACTATCCCGGGCGTCGGCTGGTGCCGGCGCCGCTCCGTGCATTCATCGACTTTGTCAAGGCATCGGCTACTGCATAATTCCTTAGGCGGAATCGATAAGCTAAAATGATGCAGCAATTCAAAGTGTTACAACATCCTTTGAACGTCTAAAAGATGCGGCGCAGTAAGCGGCCTTAATGGCTGACGATGCGTTAAAGCTTGACCTCGGCATTGTCGCCCATATCCGGTTTGGTGTTCGAGACTGCTGCCGCCGCCATCTTGATATAGCTGATGATCGTGCCCGGGCTGTCCCAATATTCGGCTGAGGCCGGCGTCATCTTGAGGATGCGGATGGAAGGATCGTCGGGATTGTCCCACCACGCCTTTGCCGGCGTCGCCCATAATTCCCTGATTCTCTCCCGGTCGTTTTGCACCTCGGCCGTCCCTGATACGGAAACATATTTCTGTCCCTTGGTGTCGGCAAAGGCGAGGCACACGTTTGGCCAGCAAGTGATTTCATCGTCCTTGTGACTGCTGACATCCGTCAGAAAATAGATCGCATTCTCGAGCTGCGCGGTATAGGCGGACATCGGGCGGGCTCGCAGATCGTCGCCGCTGCGGGTCGTCAGCATGCAAAACCCGATCTTGTCGATCAACTCCCATACCCGTGTCGCGTCGTCTTGATTGGCCATCGTCATCTCCATCTGTGCAAGAGACGAAGTAACCGTCTACCGACGCCGATGTTCCCAGTCGGCCGGTCTAATGAGCCGATTCCTAAGATGATCGAGGCAGGCGTCGATCAATGGACGCTTGGGGTTTTCATGACCATTGCGAAGTCCTCGGCGACCAGTTCGCTGACGGCGATGAGAACCTCCTCCCGGGAAAAGCCCGATGTCAGAGCGCGTTGAATCAGATCCTGCAGATCCGGCTCCACGATATCGCGGCAATCCTCGAGGCGTTCTTCCGAAACGGTGAGGCTATTGAGTTCGTCCATTGTCTGTCCTTTCAGGGGAATGTAACCGTCAAAGCCCGGGAAGGCTGGTGAGGATAAAGCTGCTAACGGGCGGCCACCGCCCGCTTCGGACCGGGCAGCAGGCCTTCACGCTGCATCTGCTTGCGTGCAGCCTTGCGACGGCTGATCGCCTGCGCCTTTTCCCTGACGCGCCGTTCGGACGGCTTCTCATAGGCGCGCCGTTCCTTCATTTCGCGGAACAGCCCTTCGCGCTGCATTTTCTTTTTCAAGACTCTGAGCGCTTGGTCGACATTGTTGTCTCTGACGAGTACCTGCATTTAGAGTTCTCCTTGTTTGGGACGGTGGCCCGATCGCCGCTCAGCCGAGCTGCTCGGCGATCAGAGCCTGCAATTCGCGGCGGGTGAGAAGGCATGGAAACGGCTTCCAGTTCCTGGGAGCATTGCGGACAGCCTCGCCATCCTCACGCGGATTCGCCGCCGCAACCGCGGTGGCTGTATGTGTGTTGTTCAAAAAGAAATCCTTTGCCGACCTTGGCCGGCGTTATCGATTGTTTGTGGGATTGCCCATCACGCAGCCTTAAGGCGCGCGCCGATGCATAAGCGTGTCAATCAGCAGCCGGCAACGGCTTAGATTTCCGCTTGGATCGGGTACATCAGCAACATAAGGCTCGGCGAGCACAATTGCAACGTGATAGCCCGGACGTGGCTCGGGCATCGCCAATCGCCTTCAGATATACTCCGCGCCATTTTATTCAAGTTATCCGGGTATAGTTTTTCCAAAATTTTCTTCAATTTTGCGCGAGTGTGACATTATTCCGCCGGAATGGAAGCAACGCGAAGACCGCCACCGAAATTAACCTTCTGTTAAATAGACCATTGACTTGTAGTATTAATAGGTTGTTAAAGGAGCCGCTCGCTGAGGTCGAAATTGACCCGCCAATAAACATTTAGGAGAGAGCCAATGGCTTCGCTGATACATGCAACTGATGATAGTGCAACATTTAAAGAAACCGACGTTATTTCCGGAAATCTGCTTTCCAACGATTCCTCCGACAACGGCCACCTGTTCCTGCGCGCATTTGACCAGCAGAGCGTTGGTGCCAAGCAGGGCAACAGCCAGGTTACCGAAATCCAGGGCGATTACGGCACCTTCTTCGTCAAGCCGGACGGCAGCTACACCTATGTCCTGAGCGACGCCGCCAAGATCGGTTTCGCCAACGGTGAATCGTTCCAGGAGAAGGTTTCCTACAAGATCTCCGACGGCAGCGGTCACACCGACGTCGGCCTGTTCACCCTGAACATCCAGGGCGTAACCCAGGTAAAGCCGATCGCTGTTGACGACCACTACAGCTTCACCGAAGGCGACGCTATCGGCGGCAACGTTCTGGACAATGACATTGCCGGCGACAATGGTCACCTCTTCCTTCGCCAGTTCGACGGCACGAATGTCAGCGCCAAGAGCGGCCCCGACGCTGTTACCGACATCGTCGGCGACTATGGCGTCTTCCACGTCAAGCCGAATGGCGAATTCACCTATGAGCTGACGGATGACCTGGCCGCTGGCCAGACCGTCACGGAAACCGTCCAGTACTACAAGATCTCCGACGGCGAAGGCCACACCGATGTTGGCGTTCTGACGCTCAATATCACCGGCAGCACCGACGCTCTTGTTTGATCAGCAGTTATAGATCAATGAGACACTACGCCCGCCGCGCAATCGGCGGGCGTCTTCGTATATCCGCCTGATTGACGCAAGTCCGCCGGGAGCCGATGATATTCCGATGGTCTGCAAAGCAGTATAATACTTTTTAGCTAGTTCTTATAAATGCCGGCGTGGCGTAGTCTTGATCTTCGGAGGACACGCCGTGACCGAACACATCGAAGCCAGGCAAGTCGAAACAGACGATCTGACGAAAGTCTGGTCCGTGACGGAGTTCTGCGCTCGTCACCGCATAGATGCCGAGGAACAAGCGCTGCTGCTCAAACTCTTCGGGCCGTTCGCGACCGCTTCCGAATTGCTTCACAATGCCAAGCGCGCGCCAAGGTTCAGATGAGGCCGCCTCCATTTCTTCAACGATGTTCTGACAAATCCCGGTAAGTCATTCGGTGAACGAACGGCGCAAGATATCGCCTGATCGGGTGACGCTCGCTATCTTGCCTCTCACACATTTAGGCAGTAATCGAAAGGGTGCGATCGTTGCATTTGGCGGAACCATCATCGTGAAAACGAGCGGCGCTGATATGGATCATGTCGATATCGTTGATGCTGTCTATCAGGCGGCGGTCCGTTCAGAATTATGGCCGGATACGCTGTGCGCGATCGTTGATTATGTCGGCGCGGTCGCCGGAAATATTGTCTATCAGGCGCCCGATGGCCGCGGCAGCTTTTTGATCCCCGGCCGCATGCGTGAAGATTTGAATGCGCTCTATCTTCAGCATTACACGGGCAACCCCTATGCCCGCGCCTTCGAGAAGGTAAAGCCGGGCGAGATTGCTGTCGGCAACAGGTTGATAGATGCAAAGGCCGTAAGGCATTCCGCGTTCTACGCCGATATCTGCGAGCCTCAAAACATCTTCAATCAGCTTTTCCTGCCGCATGCGAGCCTGCACGAGCGTGGAGGTATCGGCGGTGTCGCTCTGTTCCTGTCTCGTCAGCAAGACGAGCACGCCGCGGAGGCGGCAGCGCGGTTAGAGCGGCTGAGCCCGCATATGGCGCGGGCGATCGATCTTTCCTTTCAGGTAAATCGGATCGCCCGCGCACCCGAATTGCCGCAACAGCTGATCGATGCAATCGCGGATGCGGCCGTGCTGATCGATAGTCGGGGTGCCGTCCTTCTCTTGAATGCGGCAGCCGAAACACTGCTCAAGCAAGCCGACGGCATTTTTCTCAGCCGATCCGAGAGGCCCTCGCTTGCCGCCCATATTTCGAAGACATCCACCCGCCTAGTGAACGCCATTCGTCAGGCTTTGCTGATAGCCGATGGCGAAGACACGCCCTTCGACGGGACATTGTCGATCTCTCGGCCATCGGGTTTGCCGCCTTATCTGGTGATGATCACGCCGCTTGCACCGACAGCGGTTTCGATATGGGATGCGGTTGATAGCGGAGCGCGCGTGCTCATTCATATCGTCGATCCGGGAGCGAAGACGCGTCGGCAAGCGCAGCAACTGCAACACATCTTTGGCCTGACCGAAGCCGAAACCCGGGTCGCCGCACTGATCGGCAGCGGAATGAATCTGCCCGAGATTGCCCGGGTTCTTGGAATTTCGTCCAACACGGTAAAAACCCACACCGGCCGATGCTTTGGCAAAACGGGGGTGCGATCCCAGGCGGCTCTCGCCAGGCTGATTGCCTCGATCCCGATCGCCGGAAACAGGCCGGTGACGCCGTCCCGCACGAATGGAAAGAGCCGTCCGCGGCAATCGTAAATTTCTACAGCGCCGCGCGTCTTTTCGAGAGCCGCAAAGGACGCCAAGCGGCTGCGAGCCACCCTCCCCCCAATCTGGTGTTCGCGTCTCACCGCGTCGTATAACCGCCGTCGATCACCAGCACTTCGCCGGTGACATAACTCGCCGCCGCGGAGCAGAGGAACAATGCGGCACCCGCCACTTCCTCCGGCTGCCCGACGCGTCCCATCGGGGTCATGTTGCGCCAGGTCGGGAACCAGTCGGGATTGTCGATGCCGCCGCGCGACAGATCGGTCTCGATATAGCCCGGCGCGATGGCGTTGACGCGGATATTCTCGGCGGCAACTTCGCTGGCGAGGCTTTTCGTCATCATGTGGACCGCCGCCTTGGAGGTATTATAGGCGACCTGGTTCTGGGGAATGTTGGACACGATGCCCGATATCGAGCCGATATTGAGGATGGCGCCGCCGCCTTGGCGCCGCATCGGTGCTAATGCGGCGCGGCAGGCACAAAAGACGGCGTCGACATTGACGGTCATGATCTCGCGCCAGATGGCATCGGAAAACTCGCCGCTGTCGCCATGAATGGCGATGCCGGCATTGTTGACGAGGATGTCGAGCCGTCCTGCTCGTGAAAGGGTCTCAGTGACGAGTTCGTCGGCAGAGCTTTCCTTCATCAGGTCGGCGGCGATGAAATCACAATCGACGCCGGCCTTGGAAAGTCGGTCTTCCGCCGCTGTATTACGGCTTCGTCCGGTGATGATGATCTTGGCGCCCGCCTCGCCGAGCGCCTCGGCGATGGCAAGCCCGATGCCGCGCGTGCCGCCGGTGATCAACGCCACCTGTCCGTTCAGGCGAAATCTGTCGAAGATCATGTCCGTTTCCTCCCGGCGGTTGTTGAAGGCGATCGCACTTTCGTCAGATGTCGGCACTCTGCGGCAGGATAACGAGATCGCGGATAGTAATGTTGCGTGGGCGCGTCAGCATGAAAAGCACGGCTTCGGCCACTTCGTTCGCCTCCATCAGGCCGCCCGCGGCGAGCGCGTCATCCAGCTTCTCCTGCGGCCAGTCGCTGAGAAGGGCGGTGACCACGGGGCCGGGAGCGACGGCGCCGACGCGCAATCCATGCTTGGCCACCTGCCGCCTCAGCGTATGGACGAATGCCTGGACCGCATGTTTCGAGGCGGTGTAGATCGGCTCCCAGACGACCGGGATCATGCCGGCAACGGAACTCGTCAGGATGATATCGCCGGTCTTGCGCTCGACCATATGCGGCAGAACGGCATGCACCGAACGGAATGCGGCGTTGATGTTCAGATTGAGCATCCGGTCCCAGGCATCGGGGTCGCCACCCAATACCTCACCGCCGATGTAAGAGCCGGCATTGGCGTGGAAGATATCCAGCTGGCCCGCTTTTTCGAGAATTTGCGGCATCATCCCTTCAACGCTTTTCGGATCGGTGAGATCGATGACCAAGGGAATGGCTTTGGCGTCGAGTGTCGAGCAGATTTCCTTCAAGGCGTCTTCATTTCGGTCGACCAGCACGACCCGAGCGCCCGCGGCAAGCATGGTCTTGGCGCATTCAAGGCCGATACCCGACGCCGCCCCGGTGACGGCCGCGACTTTTCCAGACAGATCCTGTCCCATTTTCTTCCTCTACTTTCGGTTGCTTTAGGCTCGGCCGTGCGAAATCCGCGATCGGCGTGCCAGCGAGTCGACGATGACGGCGACGGCAAGGACAGCGCCGGTGATCATGTATCGAAGCGATGACGACAGATCGAGAAGCGTCAGCCCGCTGGCGATCGACTGGATGACGATGATGCCGAGAAGGGCTGAATAGGCACTGCCGCGCCCGCCGAAGAGGCTCGTACCGCCGATGACAGCCGCCGCAATAGCGTTGAGATTGACGTCGCCCGTACCGGCCTGCTGACTTGCCGTCGCCAGACGCGCGGCCGAGAGCACTCCGCCGGTTGCCGCAAGCAGGGCACACATGACGAAGGCGCTCGTATAGATGCGCGAGACGTTGATGCCGGAGCGGCGGGCAGCCTCCCTGTTGCCGCCGACGGCATGCATGGAGCGCCCCCATTTCGTGCGCGTCAGCGCATAGTTCATGGCGGCGACGAGCCCGAC
>NZ_JAOYTI010000008.1:0-275922 GCF_025847085.2 Rhizobium sp. BT-226
GAGAATTGCTGAACCGCCGCGCGCGCAACCTGCCTCAATGATCAACGCTCCGCTCGGGGCGGTACGACGCACTACCTCAAGCAATTGATGAAGTTGACGATCAGTCGTGTAAGAAAGGTATTCGGCGCGCACCCTTGACCAAGCCTGTCGAACGGCCCTTGGGTAGGCGGTCCGACGGGCGCGTTCCAAAAGCGCGTTGAAGCGCCAACGCGCCCCACGCGCAACTCTATGTACTGCTTTCATAACGCATCTACCCGCAACAGCGTCCGCCTCGGCGAAGCCTTACTGAACTCCCTACGACGCCCCTTGGCGGGGGAATCGTGTCTTGCCCTTCTCATCGATGTACTCGTCGTTGGCAAAAGCTGATCTGTTTTCATGATACGATCATCTCTGATCCTCACTCGCATACCTTCAAAGCCTTGACGGATAACTCAGCGGTTCATCAGGACAAAGTAAGCCAAGAGGAGAGGTTTGCGGTCTTACATCCATTTCGGAAAAAAGATTGACCGTCATCTGCTGCGCGCGGCGTTTCGGGAGCCCATAATTTCAGAGCCTTCCGATGACGGTACGAAACCCGGCTTTCTGCAACGACCTATCGAGAAGCTTTATAGACCCTTAGTAGGTTTCCCTCAACGGCCAATTGGCCCGGCTTAGACCGCCTTTCGGCTACGTAGCGGGGCTATCACTGCCCGTTTGATTGCATCGGCGCGGCCATTCATCCTCCAATTGGGTCTGCTGATTGCTCTTCCTGTGAACTTCCCCCCATTTCGACCATACAGTCGGTATAAGCAGAAAGGCTCAAGCACAGGCTTGAGGACAGGCTTATGTCCAACAACACCTGTCGTCGGCAATTCCGAGAGTATATCCTACGACTTTCGCTCTACAGGCGGCATCCCTTGGACAAACGGGCGTGTTGCAGGGCCCAGGTGATGGCTGAGATGCGCGAGGTCGGCAAGATGCGCCGCATCCTGTACAAGGCTCGAAGCCGCAAGCGGTGGCTTTTTTCGACATCGCCGCATGGTGGTGCCAATGCTGGCCCCAAGCAGGAAGCCACGCACTGGACCGTTCGTGCAATGGCATAAGCCGCTGGGATCTCATGACCTGTTGATTTCCCAGGCGATGCCTCGGTGTCGCGCCGAAGATATGCTTCTGCTGGATTTAGGCTGAAGTACCCGCCCCACCTCATCAATAGTGATGAGGCAAAATAAACGATCTCCACCTTCCTCAAGGCGTCCCCAGACTGCACACTAGGGAAGCGGCTTCGGACTTGTCGTCCGGCGTGCGAACAGAATCAAGGCAGTTGGACCAGCATCCCTTTAAGGATGCTTTGCAGGCGAGATATATAAATGAATTCATCGCACCGCGCCCCCCACGTGTTCCTTCGCGCGACCTTTGTCATCGGTGCACTCGCATTTCTTGCCGGAGCTGCGTCGCCGGCTCTCGCCGATAGCGTCCCCTTGACTCCGCAAACGAAAATCCGCCTGACGATCGTCCAATGGATGCAGTCCAAAGGCCAATATGAACGCTGGGATGCGCTTGGCGGCGAATACACGGTCTCCGATGACGGCGCAGTCTTTCTGCCGTTTCTTGGATCCCTTTCGGTCAGTAATCTCGATAACACCGACCTCACAAGCGAGATTGCCAAGCGCCTGCAGGAAAAAATCGGATTGGTTCAGGCACCTGCGGTCACCATCGAAATTCTCGAATACCCGCCAATCTACGTCGTGGGAGACGTAACCAAGCCCGGGGAATACAAATTCCGCCCTGGACTGACCGTCCTGCAATCACTGGCACTGGGCGGCGGCCCGTTCCGCGCTACAAGTCTGCAGCAATCGCAGACGATCAAACTCGCAGGCGAATTGCGGGAAATCGACCACTCCCTGCTGCGCAGCACTGCCAAATTAGCACGGCTCCAAGCAGAGATGACCGGGGTAAAGGAGATAACGTTCGATCGGACGCTCGGCGTCGATCAGCAATACGCCGCGGGAATATACAACGAGGAACGGGTCATTTTTCAGGCTCGTGCAAATGCGCTGGACAGGCAGTCGAAGGCGCTCACGGAATTGCGTGATCTTTTGAACAGTGAAGTCGGCATGCTGGGCGAGAAGGTGCAAGGCTCGGAAGACAATATCAAATCGATCGAGGACCAGCTGACCAGCGTCAAAACGCTGGTCACGAAAGGCCTCACCGTTTCGTCGCGTCAATTGGATCTGGAACGGTTGCTCACCACCTACCGCTCCAATCGGCTCGACCTTGTCACCGCCATCATGCGGGGCCGTCAGGCGATCAGTGAGACAACGCGAAATCTCGAGGGGCTTTATGACACGCGGCGAAGCGAAGTCGCTTCCGAATTGCAGTCGGAACAGGCAAGGCTCGACCAGCTCAAATTGAAGCGCGAGATGACGCAAAAACTGCTTCTCGATGACCTCGCGGCAGGGGGAGGCTCGAATATCACAGACGAGGCGCTCCCGCTGACGTTTACGGTGAGCCGGCGAAGCGAAGGCCAAATCAGGCAGTTCCAGGCCTCCGAAACGACGGCACTGATCCCGGGTGATGTTGTGAGGGTTGTTCGAACCCCCATTGCGGATCGCGTGTCTCAGGCCGCACCTGCCGACCTGCCGCGTGAAACTGAAACACGCGCCAGTCAGGCAAGCCAGTGACCCGCGAAAAGCATGTATTGCAATCGAACTCGCAGCGGACGATTGACCAGCGCGGAGGCGCTCCGACTACCTGCGCGGAGAAATCTCTTGATACAAGCTGCCATAGAGCCGACCGGGTCTTGAATTCGCTTCCTGCCCTAACAGGAATGCCTGTGCCGCGTATCCCCGAAGCGGCGTTGGGCCATATGTCGGCGACGCGCGCCACAGCATAGCGGCTAAGGATAGTTGATGACTTTGCGCATGATCCCAGCCAGTGGGCAGACTTATACCCAGATCCTCAAGTCGACTATGTTGATGGGCGGTTCCTCCTTCGTGAACGTCGCTCTAAGCGTCATTCGTAACAAGGCCCTGGCCGTTCTGCTGGGCCAGAAGGCGTGGGGCTCTTTGATCCTGGCGGAAAGATGCCCGGCCCTTCGGGTTGGCTGAAACGGGCCGCCTGATCGACCGGCCGGCTTGGCCGTAGAGCTGGGCTACGACGCGGCCGGCCGGTCGATCATCCGACTCCGTTTGAGCCAACAGAATGCTGCAATCTGACCAGGAAAGGCTCTAACAAAAAATGGCCCTGCGGCACAACGAAGATTGCATCACGCAATCAAGACATCACACAAGAGCGATGTCCCGATCGTGCTGTGCGGCGGCGGGTATGCCGGCAGCCTCAGCCAATGAGCTTCGAAGTGCTTCGACAACCCTGACGATGTCGAGATCCGTCATCTGGGCATAAAGCGGCAGGACTATCGTTTGCCGCTGCGCGGCCACGCTTCGCTTCAGGCTTGTCGCAGCACGATGAGAACTATGGTCGGAATAGGCACCTTCTAGATGAATGTTCATCACACCGCGTCGGGTCGAGATCCCTTGATCGAGCAGTGCCTGCATGACCGCCCTTTGGTCGACAGCATCAGGCAATCTCACGCAAAAGCTCTGCCAATTGCTACGAGCCCAATGCGGCTCGACCGGTGAGAGCCCAGGGATCGAAGACAGGCGCTCACAATATTGCTCGGCGAGCCGCCTGCGCTGCGCAATCAGCCCCGGCAGCCGCCGCAACTGTTCCCTTCCGACGGCAGCCTGAAGGTCGGTCATACGGTAGTTGTAGCCCAATTCGTCATAGTCTTCGAAAATCACCTGTTTCGAGCCATGGCGAACAGCATCGGTAACGCTCATGCCATGCTGACGCCACAGCCGGAATTTTCGATCATATTCGGGATTGGCGGTGGTCAACATGCCACCATCACCTGTCGTGACGACCTTCCGGGGATGGAAGGAGAAACAGGCAATGTCGCCATGCGGCTTGCCGATCTTTTCCCAACGCCCGTCCCACTGGATTTCGCTTCCCGTCGCGCATGCCGCATCTTCGATGACCGGCAGCTGATGGCGCTTGCCGATCTCCACGATCGAACGGAGATCGCAAGGCATGCCAAGCTGATGCACACATAGGATTGCCTTGGTGCGGGGCGTGATGGCTGCTTCGATCAGGCTGGGGTCGATATTGTAACCATCTGCTTCGATGTCGACGAAGACGGGCACCGCATTGCAGTATCGAACAGCGTTCGCGGTGGCGATGAACGAATGGCTGACCGTGATGACTTCATCGCCGGCACCGACATCGACCGCCATCAAGGCGAGATGCAGTGCGGTCGTGCAGTTTGAAACGGCGCAGGCATGTGCAGCGCCGACAAAGGCTGCGAATTCGCCCTCGAAGGCCGCGACTTCCGGTCCCTGCGTTACCCATCCTGACAGAATAACGCGGCGCGCGGCCTCAGCCTCCTCTTCTCCGAGGACGGGCTTGGCGACCGGAATCGTTGATAGAGACGGGCTCATGCAGCTTGCCCTCCTGCCGCAGCGGTCTTCATCTGCCACCAGGCGACAAGATCACGAAGCCCTTGTTCCATCGATATTTCCGCTTTGAAGCCCAGGAGTTTCTCGGCCTTGCTGATATCGGCAAGACGACGGGTTACGCCGTTGACCGTGCGGGCTTCTTTGTGCTGCGGTTCGAGTGAGACCCCCATGATGCTGCTCAGCATCTGCGCAAGTTGCAGGAGGCTTATTTCCTCGCCGCTCGCGACATTGAATACTTCATCGGTGACATCGCTCTTCGCAGCCAGCAGGTTTGCCCGGGCGATGTCACGTGCATCGACGAAGTCCATCGTCTGGCTGCCGTCTCCATAGATGAGGGGTGGCATTCCGGTCGCCAGACGCTCCATCCAGCGGATCAACACTTCGGTATAGGCGCCGTAAACGTCCATTCGTGGCCCGTAGACGTTGAAATAGCGCAGCGCAACATAGCGCAGGCCGTACATTTCCGCGAAGCTGCGCAGCAGCCCCTCGTTGAACGTTTTCGCCGCGCCATATATCGTCCTGTTATTGTAGGGATGATGCGCTTCGGTGGTCGGAAAGCTCTCGGCCAAACCCAGAACAGAGGCTGAAGAAGCAGCGACGACCTTCGACACACCGGCCTTTACGGCAGCTTCGAGAACGTTGAACGTGCCCTCGGCCAGCACATCGAAGGCAAGCCGTGGGTCTTCCGCGCATTGCGTGATGCGGATGGCCGCCTGGTGAAAGACGATGTCTACGCCCTCGAAGGTTTTCGCCAGCAACGCTCTATCACGGATATCTCCCTCGATGATGTTGACGGACCCGCCACCTATTGCCGTGCTGAGATTGTCCCGGCGCCCGCGCACGAAGTTGTCGAGGATGATAATCTCGCGCGGCTTCTCCAATGCGACGAGATCGGCGATATGCGACCCGATCAGGCCGGCTCCGCCGGTAATGAGTACCCGTTGATCTCTCACGATCTTCCTCCATGCGATATATCTAGCACAGCATCGGCTTCCGTGCGCCAGCGTATGAACTTCGCCGGCACGCCCGCCACGACTGAAAACGGTTCGACATCGGAAACAACGACTGCGCCCGCTCCGACGATCGCCCCCTTCCCGATGCTCACGCCGGGAAGAATTGTTGCGTTCGTTCCAATATCGGCCCATGCGCCGATGCGGACCGGCTTGATTTCGAGATCCGTGCGAATGATCGGCACATCCACCGGCAGTGCCGTATGGGTCGACCCAAGCACTTTGGCGCCAGGACCCCAGCCGACACAATCCTCGATAACCAGGTCGCGTGCGTCGAAATAGGCCATCGGGCCGATCCAGACATTGTCGCCGATCACGCAAGTGCCGTCGAAGCGTCCCTGGATATAGGCCTGGGCGCCGATGAACACGCCATTGCCGATTTCAAACGTTTCCGGATGTTTGAAACCGGCGCCGCCCGCAACCTGCAGTCCCGTGCCGCAGCTCCGCGCGATCGCTTGCCAAATGGCTTTCCGCATCAGAGTGTCGACGACCCCGTCGCCTGTGGCGAAACGACCGTAGAGGTCTATCAGGCCAGCGCGCCCGTATGATTGCCTGAGCTCTTCGACCAACCCAGTTTGGTAGTCAGGATCTGCCGGTCTTTCATGGCGACCATGGACGGCCTGCACCAGTCGAGCCTCGCCTGGGCGGTTAACTGACATAGGCGTACTCCAGCGCGGCGGCCACCTGGTCAACGTGTCGTACAGGCATCTCTGGATAGATCGGCAGCGAGAGGACCTCCCGTGCGGCGGCTTCCGAAACAGGGAAGTCCCCGGCCTGGTAACCAAGGTCGGCATGGGCTTTCTGCAGATGAACAGGGATGGGATAATGGAGCCCGGACGGAATGCCTTCCGCGCTGAGCAGGCGTTGAAGCCCATCGCGATCACGGCTTCTTATGGCATAGACATGATAGACGTGACGCCGGTCGGCTGCTTCGACAGGGATTGTCAAATCCGTCAATCCGGCAAGCAGCGAGGAGTAGCGGCGCGCAAGACTGCGACGCGCCTCGGTCCAGTCTTCAAGGTGCCCGAGCTTGACACGCAGGATCGCGCCTTGAAGGGCGTCCATGCGATAGTTAAAGCCTTTCAGCAGATGGTGATAGCGTTGCTCCTGACCCCAGTCTCGCAGCATGCGCATCGTCTTGGCCTGATCATCGTCATTGGTAACGACTATACCCCCCTCGCCGCAGGCGCCGAGGTTTTTGCCCGGATAGAAGCTGAAGCAGCCGGATACGCCGATACTGCCGGCGCGGTGGCCTTTGTATTGCGCCCCATGGGCCTGGCAGGCGTCTTCGATGACCGGTATCCCGTGGCGGTCGGCAATTGCCTTGATCGCGTCCATATCGGCCATTTGACCGTAGAGATGGACGGGAACAATGGCCTTGGTCCGGGGCGTAATCTTTGCCTCGACCTCAGCCGGATCCATCGTGAGTGTCACGGGCTCAACATCGACGAATACGGGTTGTGCGCCCGTGTAGCAGATCGCCGACACGGTTGCGACGAACGTGAATGGCACCGTCATGACCTCATCGCCAGGGCCAACGCCGGCCGCAAGGAGGGCAAGATGCAAGGCGCTCGTTCCGGTGTTGACGGCTATCGCATGCTTGACGTTGCAATAGTCTGCGAATTCCTGCTCGAAATGCGCGACCTCGTCGCCCAATACGTACTGTCCCGAGGCGAGGACGCCGAGCACGGCGGCGTCGATCTCACCCTTGATTGATTGATATTGTGCCTTAATGTCCAGGAACGGGATCATGCGATGCGCCTTGCCTCTTCGAGCTCGATGATGCGACCGCGCTGGGCTAACGACCGGCTTGCTGCTTCCAGAATGCGAACGACGCGCAGGCCGGCATGGCCGTCCGTAATGGGCCGCGAATTCTGCTCGATGCACTCGACGAACTGATCCAGTTCGCGTTTCAGTGCTTCGGTCATATCGAGCTTGGGCGCCCACATGTCGCCGCTGCGGTAGCCGACCATCATCTGATGCACTTTCTCGCCATAAGCCTGAGAATTGGGGTTCAGCGTGATGCCCTTGTCGTAGACCTTGATTTTTTCGCTGGGCTCCAGATCGTCGTAGACGATCATCTTGTTGCTGCCGCCGATCAGCGTGCGGCGCACCTTGACCGGCGCCAGCCAATTGACGTGGATGTGTGCGATGAGCTTGCTTTCGAAGAAGAGCGTCAGATAGGCGATGTTTTCCGGCTCGCCGAGTACATGGCTCATGCCTGTCGCTGAAACAGCCACCGGCCTTTCCTGCACAACATGGTCCAGGATGGAGAGATCATGCACCGCGAGGTCCCAGATGACGCTGACATCATGCTGAAAGAGCCCCAAATTGACCCGAACCGAGTCATAGTAATACATGTCGCCCAAGCCGTTCTCGACCAGTTCGCGCATCTTGCGGACGGCGCCGGTGTGGACGAAGGTATGATCCACCGCCAGCACAAGGCGTCGGCGTGTGGCCTCTTCGACCATCCGCGAGGCTTCCTCCGTCGTCGATGCCATCGGCTTTTCGACGAAGACATGCTTTCCGGCCATCATAGCCTGCATTGCGAGCTTGAAATGGGTGAAGACCGGCGTCGCGATAGCGATGGCATCCACTCTTGGATCACGCAGCACTTCCTCGAAATCATCGGTGATCGTCACTGCGGGGTAGCGGCTTTTGACAGCCGCCAACCGTTCGACATTGAGATCACAGACTGAAATGAGCTGCGCGCCGGCCGCTTCCGAGATGTTACGAACCAGATTCGGACCCCAGTACCCATACCCAACAACGGCGATACCGATCATTGCACTTCTCCCAGCGCTTGCATGTTGACTGATCGGTCATGAACGCGACCGATGATCCTGGCCGGAACGCCGACAACAATGGCGCCGTCGGGCACATCCTTGGTTACAACCGCGCCGGCGCCGACCTGTGCGGCTTCTCCGATGATGACGCCAGGCAGAATGGTGGCGTTGCTGCCAATCGACGCGTGGCGCTTGACCAGAGTAGGGATGACAGCCCAGTCGGCTTCGGTCTGAAGGCTGCTATCCGGATTGACGGCGCGCGGATATATGTCGTTCGTAAACATGACCCCGTGGCCAATGAAAACGCCGTCTTCCAGCGTCACGCCCTCGCAGAGGAAGGAATGGCTGGAGATCTTGCAGCTTTTTCCGACCAGGACGTTTTTCTGAATCTCGACGAAGGTGCCGATGCGCGTTCCCGCGCCGATCGTGCAGCCGTAAAGATTTACAAGGTCTGGATGGTGGATAATGGTGCCGTCATCCAGCGTGACGTTTGTTGCAATCATCCCTGCAAAACCCCCTACTCTTGAACAGGTCCAGACTTTCAGTTGAAACAAACAATCGCTTGATTGCGCCCAAGGTTTCACACCGACAGGACTAATATTTTTCTACAGTTCAAAGAGAATTGTTTTCTGTATCTGAGTAAAGAAACAAAACGTTTAAGGTTATTCACCTAAAGGCGTATCTACTTATGACGACTTACGCCTTTAATCATACGGCGACCAACGTTGGTGGCGGGCTCCCCTGCCGAATCCGTGGCCGGCCCTACGCCGGAGACTGCGATTGTTTCCATGCATTTAGTGGCTCGTCGCAAACTACGGTGTAACGATGTAGTTTATCCTGTAAACTATCTAGTAACGCGCAAGACTACTTCAGATTTATCTTTCTATTTCCGACTTATTACGGAAGTTGCGCGCTACTTAGCCTATATTAGCTACTGTAACGTTCCGCGAATTGTGGTATTCGATTCCTACTTTAGAGTTTCCTAAAACCCCCGAATTGAGAGGGGTTGGTACTCGGGTCGTAGTTGAGCGTAACGTGTTAGGGGAGGGTGAAGCTGTGAATTCAGCACTTGTACCGAATTTGGACCTCAGGCAGGAGAACGTAGCTCTTCCCCTCAGGATAGATAATCCGAACACATCTGCCGTGCCGGGAAGACACACGCATTCTCTTGTCATTCTCGATAATCGTGAGCTCGATCGTCAATGCCTGGCGCAATGCATGGCTGCCCAGAAAGCGGATTTGCAGATTCTGGCTTTTGGATCAATTGAGGAGTGGAAGCAGAAGCGCGATGAATATCCTCCGCTTTCGGCAATCCTCTTGAACGTCGGCGGCAAAAAGATCGATGAACCGACCGTTTCGGAGCAAATCCGGAAGCTTTCGTCGGAATTCGCATCGACGCCACTCATCGTATTGGCCGATAGCGACGATTTCGGTCAAATCGTTAGGGCACTTGAGTACGGAGCCAAAGGGTTCATACCCGCCTCAGTCAGCGTCAGCGTCTGTATGGAGCTGATCGCGCTGTCGGTGGCAGGAGGAATTTTTGTGCCTGCAAGCGCCCTGTTCGCCATGCGTCACTTGCTGGACTCGAGCAATTCGACCGCACGCCCCCTATCCGGCATATTCACGGATCGTCAGGTCGAAGTCGTGGAAGCGCTCCGACGCGGAAAGGCAAACAAAATTATCGCTTATGAGCTCAACCTGCGAGAAAGCACCGTAAAGGTGCATGTTCGCAATATTATGAAAAAGGTCAAAGCGACGAACCGAACGGAAGTCGTATTCAAGCTCAACGATCTTTTTCTTTCGGGCAGTTCTGCGGCAAGCAGCCTGTGCTGATGCGGTCGGCCGATCAGATCTTGCATCGCATCACAAGCGCATTCTCGCTCTAAACATCCTCGGTGGCTGCACGGCAAATACGCCACCGAGTCCGCGATTGCATCTTCAGCCTCACCCGGGAAGTTTGTCATGCACGCCTCTCCAGGTGAGGCGGTCTGCATGTGCGATTTTCCCACAGCTAATTGCCGGTGCCCATAGGAAGCCTGGAAAGCGCCGTTCGGATCCTGCGCAACGGGCCTCTCTGCGAATGGGGGACCAGACCGCGCGCAAGATGCCAGAAATATCGGAATTCAGGCAGCGGCGGTACATTCGGCCGCAGGCCATTCAGGCGCAGTCTGACCATCAGGCCATCGACGCCTGAATATAGTCGCAGACGCCAACCAGCATCACGTTTGAAGTGTAGAAATGTTACTTTCTCGCCGGCGCCGCTTCCGCCGAAGGGAGCGTGACGAAGAACATTTGCAAGATCTGGCTGCTGACAGCGCTCAAGAATATCGGAGAACCATGCAAGCCACTCGGAATCGCTCCGATCGGGAATCTGATGAATGCTTTTTCGATCCTTGCCATACCGTCCCGACACGACTTCATCGCCTGAGCGACCGAATTGCGCGATGACGAGGCGCGCGCGCCTGAATTCGTCGTGGGATAGAGATGGATAGAAATCTTGCAGCCTCCGCGCCCGCTCAAACTGGCCTCTGCAGATCAAAGCGAGAAGGAAGTACGCCCACTCGACCGGATCCGGGTTGAGTGCCCCATATTCGGTCATGGTCACCTTGACCAGGTCCACCAGGAGGTCATAAGCGCGCTCGGCGTCGCCCTCCTGCAATGCACAGATGGCAAGGCGGAATTTGGCTTCGGGCAGGTAGGATACATAGTCCAGGCAGCGCGCGTAGCACTGCTTGGCCTCCTCCACCCTGCCCTGCTCGAGAAGCAAGTCGCCCTGCTTCAGCAAAGCGCGATCGCTCGCTTCCCCCACGACATGGACGCTCTCTTGCTTGGAGATCCGCTGGACCTTTGTAAGATCGCCGAAGGGACCGGACTGGATGATCTTTTCGCCGAACTGCAGGCCCTTGTTCAGCATGAACCACTGATATATTTGCGGCCTGTGGCTCAGTGTATGACACGAATGGATCAAACTGTAACCGGCTGTCGTGATACGCCGTATTTCGTCGGGATGGGCAAAAAGGTAATCCAGTCGCTCGACCACGTTGTGGCCGTCAACAAAGACACAGTTTTCCATGTCGACAAAGCCGGCTGCCTCTACTGCCGCCGTGCGTTCGGTCACGAGGCAGGCATTTGCCCCGGGAATCTCGAAGTGCTTGCGTACGACCTCGCCGCCCATAGTGCCGCATGTGGGGACGATGAGGCTCGCGTTGAGCGCGCGCGCATAAGCCTCTCCAGACAGGAGCTGGGAAGCCAGCTTGCTCTCATAGGCGTGTTGCGGCGAGACCAGGCAGGGGTAACGGTCGCGGATCATCGGAAAGACCGTCTGTCGCCAGGGATAAAGGCCGTAGGCCTGACCTGTGAGCATGGCCGGGATGACCTTATGCTGGCGATAGTCGTGGTAGACTTCGGGATCGATGAAATTTGGCCAGACGAACAGATTCTCCTTCACCGCCGGCATATATTCCGGAGCCATCGTTGCGATCGCGAAATACGCCTCGATGCCCCACTGCTCCATATCGGAAAGGAAGCCCGCGCGTCGATCGCACCATGCGTCGGCGTTATGAAGGCCAAGCTTCGGAACGGCGACATGGGTATTGGTGTTGGTGATTTTTATCCGACGCGACCCATGCGACCGATAACCGCTTTCAAACAGCGTCAGATCCGGCTCGTACCTGTCGCATATCTCTGCATAGTCGCAGTCACGGTTAATGACGACGACATCGAAATGTGTTGCGAGGCATTTGACCTGCTGCTGCATGTGCAGCAGCAGGTAACCGGCCGCGGTCGCATTGGGCTGATGGTCCCATTGAAAAAAAACGAGCCGCGGCTTTCGATCATTAACGTTGCTATTCATGTCCCTATCGAATGGCTTCAGGAGCAGTGAGCTCGACGTTCGCGGCCGCCAGATGCGGATAAGCCTCTTGCGAGGACTTGGCGCTGGGCCAGTTCCTTGCGCCGCCGGAAAGCTTCCACTCGAAATAAGCGATCGTTCTCTCAAGCCCCTCACGAAGGTTCACCTTCGGCTGCCAGCCCAGTTGTTGCGTTGCGCGGCTGATATCGGGCTTGCGCTGTGTCGGATCGTCAACTGGCAGATCCTTGAAGACGATGCCGGACTTCGATCCGGTCATTTCGACCACCATTTCTGCCAATTCTCGGACCTGGAATTCTCCGGGGTTGCCGAGATTGATGGGGCCTGTGACCCCAGCGGGCGCGCCCATCAAACGGATAAAGCCGTCGATCAGGTCGTCCACATAGCAGAAGGAGCGCGTTTGCGTGCCGTTGCCGAAGATGGTGATCGGCTCGTTTCGAAGCGCCTGAACGATGAAATTGGAGACGACGCGGCCGTCATTGGTCTGCATGCGCGGCCCATATGTGTTGAAGATCCGCGCCACCCGGATTTCCACGTTATACTGACGATGATAGTCGAAGAACAACGTTTCGGCACACCGCTTGCCTTCGTCATAACATGCCCGCGGGCCTATGGGATTGACACTGCCCCGATACTCCTCCGGCTGCGGGTGGACTGCCGGATCGCCATAAACTTCGCTCGTGGATGCCTGGAAGATCTTCGCCTTGGTGCGTTTAGCCAGGCCGAGCATATTGATGGCCCCGTGCACATTGGTCTTCACGGTCTGCACTGGATCGAATTGATAGTGGACCGGAGATGCTGGGCAGGCGAGGTTGTAGATCTCGTCGACCTCCACATAAAGCGGGAAGGTGATGTCGTGGCGAAGAATCTCAAAGCGGGGATCGTCGAGAAGGTGCAGTACATTGTCGCGCGAACCGGTGTAGTAATTGTCCACGCAGAGAACGTCATTGCCCTCTCGCAAAAGCCTTTCACACAGGAATGATCCCAGAAATCCGGTGCCGCCGGTTACCATAACTCGCTTTTGTCCGTGCATTGGTGTGCTCCGTTGTTGACGGTTGCCTCGCGGAAGCGAGGATGGTTAGTAGGCTCCCCTGCGCTTGAAGAGCGCAGGGATTGTGCTGAGAAGAATTTGGCAGTCGAACCACAGGGACCGGTTGTCGATGTAGAACTCGTCGAGTTGCTGCTGCAGCTCGATATCCGCATTGCTTCGTTCGGATATTTGCCAAAGGCCCGTGAGCCCCGGCGTGACGGAACGGCGCTTGGCTCGAAATTCGCCGTCCATAGCCAGGAGGTGATATTCAGGAAACGGACGCGGTCCGACGATGGCCATCTCACCCGCAATGATGTTTGCCAATTGCGGCAGCTCATCGATGCTCGAAGAGCGCAGCATATGTCCTATAACCGGAAGGACGCGCGGATCGTCTCTGAGCTTGAAGTGGCTCAACCACTCGGCGCGCATAGTCGGGTTGTCTTGGAACAGTGCTTCAAGGCGCTGTTCCGCATCCTGATACATCGTCCTCAATTTCAGAACGTGCACAGGCTTGCCGGACCGCCCTTCCCTGGTGTGCCGGAAGAAGACGGGGCCTGGATCAATGGCATAGATTGCGGCCGCTGCAAACGCGATGAATGGCGCGACCACGATCATTGCAGGGATGGCGATTGCGAGATCGAGGATCCGGCGAACCAGATCCGAGTTCACTGAATTCTCACCAGTGGCGAGGCGAATACCGATCTCTCCGCCGACATCCGCAGGTCGCAGTCCGCTTACCTTGAGGCTCGGCGTGTCGGACAGCAAGATGACTTCGGCAAACTTCCGACGCATCACCGCCAAATCGGGTATAAGCGAGCCTGTTTCGGCCGCAACCACGGCAATGGAAGGCCTGCCATCGGGCAATGTCTCCAAAGTATCGGGGAAAAAGGGCTCCGGCCTGATGCCATACTGCCAGTGGTCCTTGAAGTGGGTCACGAGAGCGGGAGTAAGGTTGTGTGCCCCTATGACAACCGCGCGCTCGCCCCAGACTCCAAGCTTCCAGCACAGGCCCCGTGCAAGCCAATGCACAAATGGCTGAACAATCAGCCCGAGAGCGAGGAACCCAATGACGGCAAGCAGCAGTCCTTCCCCCTCCGGCAGGATAATTGCTCCAAACGCCGCCAGGACAGCCACCTTGACGGCAGCTACACTGCGCCGCCGCAGATGTTCATGGTCATGCAACCGGTATCCAGGATAGAGGCCGGCCGATGCGTAAAGAATAATCGCGGCAAGTGCTGCGATCGTGAACGTACGCTCCGCTAGCGTGCCTTCCAAACCACTGGGGAGAAAGGACAGGAGAACAAAATAGGCAATCAAATAGCCCGCAATGTCGCCGGCGACCAGAAAGGACGAGGTTGCGAGCCGAGGAAGCCGACGCCGTAGTGCGACGGGCATATTCGGCCCTGCCCGGTCAAAGGGATCGGCGGCCTTAGCTGCTATGGGTGGCACAGAACCTGCCGGAATCGCCCGCGCCGTCATATCATTTGATGTGGCTGCCTTCGACGGACGCGGTGTCATTTCTGTCGACGCAAATAAGGACATGATGGCTACACCTTTACAGCTGCTGCTTTTGGCGCGCTTGATCCAAAAACCGCGTCTTCGATCGGAAACTTCCGAAGCCCCAGTCTCTGGAATGCCGTCAGTGAGA
Source organism: Rhizobium sp. BT-226 (assembly GCF_025847085.2). Classification (NCBI taxonomy): domain Bacteria; kingdom Pseudomonadati; phylum Pseudomonadota; class Alphaproteobacteria; order Hyphomicrobiales; family Rhizobiaceae; genus Rhizobium; species Rhizobium sp. BT-226. Next base: position 14,836 of record NZ_JAOYTI010000008.1, read on the forward strand.
TGAAGGTCGGCACGACGAGCGCATAGCGCCGCCACAGCCGTCGTGGCTCGCATAAAAGACGAAACGCCCATTCGAAGCCGCTTCTTTGAATGATCCTTGGAGCCTGCCGCTTGAGGCCGGCGTGGAAATCGAATGCGGCTCCGACTCCGATGAGCATCGATGCTTCCAGACGATCACGCATGCGCGCCATCCAGAGTTCCTGCTTGGGACTGCTCAGCCCGACCCAGATGATATCGGCGCCCGATCGATTGAGCCGGTCAGCGATTTCCGTTTCCTCCCACGTCGACAGGTTGCGAAAAGGGGGCGCATAGGAGCCGACGATCCGTGCTTGCGGAAATTTTGCGAGAAGGCGCGCCTGCAGCTGTTCGAGCGTTTCGGCCGTTGCGCCATAAAGGAAGTGGCGCAAGCCCTTGGAGCTGCCGGAATCGAAAACGGATAACATGAGATCCGGTCCATAGACCCTGTCGCTTTCGGCATGACCAGCACGCTTCAAGGCCCATACCAACGGCATGCCATCAGGAGTTACGAGGAAAGCCCGGTTATGTATCGACCGGAGCTCGGGATCATTTTGACATCGGACAACGCCGTGTGCGTCGCGAACGCACACATATTCCTTCCTGCCGTCTTCGATCGCTTTTTGAATAAATCCAGTCGCGCTTTTGAGATTAACTGCCGAAATGCGAACACCAAGTACATTAATCCATTCCAAAGAACTCGTTTGATTGAGAACTGAATCTTGGCTGCCGTCTGCTGATTGCTTTCTCATGACCTGCGCTTTCGCGATCTAAACTGTCATAAGAATATGCCGCCAGGACGATTGCCTCCATACTTGCGTCTCCAACTGTTGGACGTAGAAGAGACTTCATGTTTCTACGTCTTACGCCGAGATAGGTTACATATTCGAAGTAAGGCTATGTACCCCACGGCTTGCCACGTTGCTCTTTTTGATGAGCGCTGTCCCGAAAGAGCGGTTTGACCTCGGCAAGGCCGGACGCAGGTCGTCATCCCGCCAGAGCGCAACCGAAAAGTCCAGCGCGCCTACGATGCAAACCTCTACAAGGAACGCAATCGCATCGAGCGCTTCTTTGGCAAGCTCAAACAGTCTCGACGCGTCGCAACCCGATACGACAACCTGCTCGTGAACTTCAGGGGGTTCGTCAGGCTCGCCGCAATCGCAATATGGCTAAAATCGTCGATATGCTTCTTTACAACGCGGCGAGAAAACCCTGCGGGGCGGCCCGCTTATGCGATGAATATGGCGCATGCATCTTGCACACCGGATCGATCCAAGCCGGGTCAGCCAACGGAGCAAGCTGCGTCCCGAGGTCTCGCACCAGCGGTCGAACTTGGTCGCCCCGCTCAAACACGGTCTGGAGCGAGACATCGATACCACGCTCGGCAAGCAGACCGTCGACATAAGGCAGGCTCAGCAGAAACGGAAAGCGTAGTCACATCGCATGCGCGATGATCTCCGCGGGAAAGCGGTGGCGCATGAAATGCTGAGCAATGGGTTGGTCGAATCGATACGGTGGACCTCCCATTACCATCTCGATCAGCACCAATCGTAAGGCAATGCTGCCCAAAATTGCCGAATTCAGAAAAAAATGTCGATTCCGCATTTGGCGGGAGCAATCCAGCCACGCCCACCAGGTTTTTCTAAAGTTTTCAATGGATGCATGTCGCCCTGGTTGCAGAAAGAATAACTCGCGGCAAGCGAGATATTAATACTGCCACATTTTTGGCGACTCGAAATTCACCAAATATTTCAAAACGTAACTTTGGATCGATCCGGATATTGTGGCAGCAATAAGGCTATGCTTCTCAAGCACTTACTGTTGCGTTGCTGTTGCGCCCTCAAAAATGTCGCCCTATAACCTGCCGCCGTAACGCTGGATTAACCACAGATATTAACGGGCGGGGGTTGAGGAACAAGACCATGACAACATACTACGTAGCGACGACTGGCAGCAACGGCGGTAACGGCAGTGCCTCCTCTCCCTTCCGCACGATCAGCGAGGCGATGTCGGCGAACCTTAGGCCCGGCGACGAGGTCGTGGTGAAGGCGGGGACCTACAACGAAGCTATTAACATCGACAAAGACGGCTCGGCGGCAGCCGACATCACGCTGCGCTCGGAAGTGCCCGGCGGGGCGCTGATCCGGCCGCCCGCGGGCTCGTGGAACGCGATCAGTGTCAACGCCAACTACGTGACAATCGACGGCTTTGACATCGGCGGCGCCAAAGGCGACGGCATCGAAGCGAACAATGTCCACCACGTCTCAGTTCTCAACAACAAGGTCCACGACAGCGGGGAGTCGGGCATTCAGTTCAACTGGTCGGATTTCATCCGCATTGAAGGGAACGAGACCTACAATAATGCGTCGTCAGGCTGGTTCTCGGGCATTTCGATCTACCAAAACCGGAACATCACCGGCGATACCTCGACCGACGGCTACCGGACGATTGTGCGGGACAACATCTCGCACGACAACGTCACCAAGTCGGGTGAGCACACCGATGGCAACGGCATCATCATCGACGATTTCCAGAGCACGCAGACGAGCGGTCATCCGAACTACACGTTCAAGACCCTGGTCGACAATAACCTCGTCTACGAGAACGGCGGCAAAGGCATCCAAGTTACCTGGAGCGACTCCGTCACGGTGAAAAACAACACCGCATACCACAACAATCAGGACCCGCAGAACAGCGGCACCTGGCGCGGTGAGCTCAGCAACTCGCAGTCGAGCAACAACACCTGGGTCAACAACATCGCCGTAGCGGACCCATCGGTTAACAAGAACAACACTGCGATCGATAACACGTCGACCGGCGGCTATACCAACGACAACGTCGTCTGGGCCAACAACATCACCTACAACGGCACGGCCGGCCAGGCATCGGTCAAGACCGACGGCGGCAACGCTATGCCGAGCGCGGCGAACGGCAACAAGCTCGGCGTCGACCCGAAATTCTCGGGGGCAGCGAGCGACAACTTCCACCTCGGCTCCGGCTCGGCGGCGATCGACAGCGGAACCGCCAAGTACGGCGTCGGGTCGGTCGATCTCGACGGCCACGCTCGCGTCGTTGGAACTGTCGACATGGGTGCCTACGAATCGAGCTCCAGCGCGGCACCGGGAACGCCAACCACGCCGACTAATCCGGGGACGCCAACCACACCGACACAACCGGGAACGCCAACCACGCCGACGAACGCATACATCGGCACCAACGGCAACGACATCCTGCCACACACCGGTCAGTCCAACGGCGGCAACGAAACCTTCAAGGGTCTCGGCGGTAGTGACGTGTTGAAGGGCGGCGCCGGCGCGGACGTGCTCGACGGCGGTAATGGTACCGACACGGCCAGCTATGCGGGCTCCGGGGCGGTCAGCGTCAATTTGGCGACCAAGGCCGCATCGGGCGGGCAGGCCACCGGTGACAAGATCGCCAGCATCGAAAACTTGACTGGCTCCAGCTACAACGACGTGCTGACCGGCGGCAATGGCGGCAGCAACGTTCTCAATGGCGGGGCTGGCGCGGACAAACTCAGCGGCGGCGCCGGCGGGGACGTCATCAATGGTGGTGCCGACAACGACACGGCCGGCTATGTGGGCTCCGGCGCGGTCAACGTCAACTTGGCGACTGGGGCCGCAACGGGCGGGCATGCCGCCGGTGACAAGTTCGTCAGCATCGAAAACTTGACTGGCTCCAGCTACAACGACGTGCTGACCGGAAATAGCGGCAGCAACGTTCTCGATGGCGGGGCCGGCGCGGACAAGCTGAACGGCGGACTCGGCAACGACAAGCTGTTCGGAAAAGCCGGCGCGGACATTCTGACCGGCGGCGGCGGCGGCGATACCTTCGTCTTCAATGTGAAGCCCGACAATATCAGCGTCGACAAGATCCGGGATTTTTCCTCCGCGGCGGGCGACAAGCTGATGCTCGATCATTCGATTTTCACCACGCTCAGCCTATCCAAATTTTCGGACGAGAATTTCGTTCTGGGAACAAAAGCGCTGGAGGCTGATGACAAGCTGATCTACGATCAGAAGAGCGGCATTCTATCCTATGACGCGGATGGGAGCGCAGCGGGCGCGGCCGTCCATGTCGCGGATCTCGATAATTCCGCAGCACTTCACTTCAAAGATTTCCTGCTTGTCTAACCAGGTCGGCCCGTCGCCTTTCAGGCGGCGGGCCTACAGCGTCACGGGCAGTCGTGTCTCTCCTCTTGCCGGCACGAAAAACCCGGCCACATTCTCTGTTGACGCCACTCAGGCCGCAACGGAGAAGCCTTTGCCCTGGATCGCCTATCATCCATTTCATCGCCGCGGCATTTCTGACCAACGGCATTCCGCATTTCGTCAACGGGGTCAGCGGCAGGCGCTTCCGCATCCCCTTCGCGCAAGGGGCAAAGCTCGCCTCGCCGACGGCGAATGTCGTCTGGGGCTGGGCCAATTTCCTCATCGCCTTCCCAAGCCGCTCGGGCAGATCTCGCCAGTGACCACCGGAACGCCCCGGGAACACTGCTCGTCGCGGCGCCCTTTTGTTACTCGGGCGGCGCGACTACGCTTTCGGTGTCCGCCCCAGCCTTCTGAAGATCCTGTAAACTGCCAAATTCTCCCGAAGGCATGACACTCGGATGTATTCGGAAGCTCTTGTCGTTCAAATTGCCGGCGTAGCGGTTATGCGCGAACTGCACGTATCCAGGCCCATGGTCAGGAGCGTAGACATAGGCTGCAAGCCCGTTGCTACTGTCGATCGACACGATATTGCTCTCGATACGATTAGGACGTGCCCATGACGGACGCCAACCCCTGCCCGTACCGTCATCAACGCGAAAAGCCGCGCCCGATCCGTGCGTGATAACGTTTCCCGTCACCAAGTTGCTCCAGCCGCCGTTGATGCCGATCGCCGATATATTGTCCGACAGCGTATTTCCTTCGATGCGCACACCACTGGCCTTGCCATCGGTGTAGATCGCCCAACTGATGGGAGTCGGCCATTCATTGATATTTTCATAGCCGAAAGGCCAAAACGTCCCATCGGCCCTGTTCATAAGTTGACCTGTCCCGGTGATCAGATTGTAGCGGATGCTGCTGTTCAGGAGGTCAGCCTGCTCGCCCATCAGCTTGATGGCACCGCCATCTGCCGTCTGCTGATTGGCATTGCGGATCTCGTTATGTTCGATGACTGCGTCGTGGACTGCGTCTTGTGCTCCCCACAGTGAGCCGCCGGCGATACCGAACTGCGCAGTATTTTCGACCAGGTTATGGGCGATCCTGATGCTGTCTGTCGCCTGGAACCATATCCCCGCGGTTTCAAAGTAGACCCTTCCGATGTCATGAATATGGTTCGACAGGATTCTGGCACCGTCGGATCTGCCGAAGCTGCCATAGGTCGTGCCAACGTAAATACCGTTGCCAGCCACATCTCCAATCACGTTGCCGGCAATCAAGACATCTTTGCTCTCGGAAACATGGATGCCGACGCCGACATTGTCGATGGAGTTGCCAAGCAGCCGAACACCGTCCGAGTGATCGAGCCGTATGGCCCCAAAGCTTCTGGTGTCGGTACCGAACTTGCCGCTGCCCTGCGGATCCCCATCCCGAAACCGGAGCCCGGATATAACCATACCGTCGGCTCCATCCAGCCTGAAGAAGGTCGGCAGGATGCCGGCCACAACCGTAGAACTGGTTGGTAGCCCATCGGTCGGGATATAATCGAGTTGACCCTTGGTGCGGTCATACCACCACTCCCCGGGCGCATCGAGCAGCGCCGCCGCCCCGGCCAGAAAATAGCGGCTGCCTTCTGCGGTGAAGAAATAGCCGGTGCCTCGGGTATTTATCGCCCGGTTCGCGGCGTCGATTGAAACCACTGGGAGGGTGTCACTGCCCCACTGGCTGCCGGGGTGAAAACCACCGACGATGTGGGCGACAAGGCCTGCTGCATTTTTTGAGATCGGAAGATCGCCGGCATGGAAGCAAAAACGCGTGTTACCATGCCATAAGTCGTCGTCCTGCGTGCACTTAGCCGCGAAAAGCCACCCTTTGCGCGGGTCTCCATCGGGTGGAGCGTTGGGAAAGCGAGCCTGCGTCTGGCGCGCGCCGCTGACGAAAAGATCGCCCACATCCCGGCCCGCAGGCAGCTTCAGTGACGCCTTCCAGCGACCATCAGCCTGCGCCGTCCAATTGCGAACGATCGGGCCACCGTGCAGAACCGGCGCCTCGTTGCATCTCGCCGCGATGACCAGTCCCGCATCGCGAGCATCGAAGACTATCGGTTCAGCAAGATAGTAATCCCCATTGCCCATTGCGATCGTATTCTGGCCGCCCTTCTGGCGCGCAGCATCCCGCGCTCTTTCAATACTTGCAAAAGGACCGTCTGTACGCCGAGAATTTGCTTTAGGAAGGTGCCCGCTCCAGGTGTCTTTGCCCTCGGGAGAGACATAGAATACTGCCCGGGCCGCGGATGTTCCGGTCAATATGTTGCTCAGTGAAGTCCCCTTCAGCTTTTCCGAAAAGGTCGCCGGCGAAGCTTCCGCGCAGGTTGCATCCCTGACCGCCGTCCGCAGCCTGTCGGGCGCATCTGCGTCCGGGCTCACCGGGGCGAGCTTGCTCGGCTGCGGAAAGAGCATCGCAAGCGAAATGCTCAAGATCAGTGCGAAGCGCAGCCTCATGAGATTTGCAGCTCCGCCGTTGGGCTGCGGGCCGGCGCTCGCAATTGCCGGCCGGGGGCCGTCGAAACAACAACAGGCTTGTATAGAGAGAACATGATGATGGCCGTTGTGAACAGAATGAAAATGGCATCGTTCTGGATCAGGAAGATTGTCTCGGTCAGGTTCATCACCAAAATCACAACCGTGAAGACGTTCAGCCAGAGCCAGCCATAACGCGGGTCCCCGCATTGGAGGGCCGCCCCTTGGCGGAGTGCCTGCAAGAGCATCAGAGCGAACAAAGTCATTCCGCTTATTCCGAAGCTCAGCAGCGTATCGCGGAAACCATTATGGGCGTGGGGAGCCATCCATTGGATCTTTGCCCAGATAATCCAGGCTTCGGGGTTCGCCTCTGTCCAAAACGCCTGGTAGCCGAAGCCGAGCAGCAGATGATCGGCGATCTGACCATCGACCAGTTCCCACAAGGGCACTCGGCCCGTCAAAGTGGCATCCTTGCCAAGAGCCTCAAGGAATGGGACCAGGAATTCGCGAAGCAAAAGGAGGATCCCGACGAACATTTGAACAAAAAACAAGATGAAGACGATGCGACTGATGCCACGGAGTCGCTGCAACACGGAGTAGAACCCGATCAGGCAATATGCCGATACCGTCGCAATTGTCGCGGTCATCGATCCGGAAAGGAAGAGACAAGCCCCGCCCGCCATCAGCAAGATCAAAGCGGTTCGCCGCAAGCCTCGGTTACCGTCCATTATTACGGCGGTCGACACCAGTATCATCATGCCGGCGTACCAACCAAGACTGTTCTTGTGGATGAATATGCCGCGCACCGCGCTGTCTGTGGGCATGCGAGCGAGCCCCGGTGACACTAGAAAAATCAACAGGCTGAGGACGATACATGCACCGAAGGTCGCAAATGCAATGAGAAGTAACTGCCTCGGTGTAAAGCGTATCGCCAACACATAAGCCAGAAGAACGGTGAAGAGCAGACCGATGGCACGCCTGAAAGTCGTCGACGGGCCAACCGACCAGAAGACAGACATGAAGGGCATGGCGACCATCAGCGGGACAAGCCAATTTCGCTTGAGCGCTGTGATGAATTGCGGAAAATTTCGTGCCAGCATCAGCAATGTAAACCCGTATACGGGTAAACAAAGCAGACGCAATATAGACCTGGCATGATCGCTAAGGCCTCCGTCGGCATCCGCCAGCATGAGCGGGAAAAGCGCGCCTGTCTGAAGAAAAAGGCATAGGCCGGCGCCCCAGCATTCTATTGCCCGCCAACTGACAGTCGGCCCATTTGCTGTTCTAAGCGTGTACGCTCTCATTACCCGTCCCGACTTGCTTGGACATATGAGAGGTTGTTGATCGCGGCAATTTGGAAAGACATGCGTCCCCTTTCATAGCTGCGCTGCTTACCAACGAACAATCATCCCGCCACATCCCCGGTCAACCAACACAAACGAAGGCGGGGCTAAGCCTAACGTCCATACCCACCATCCAAGGACGTTGTTTGGATTAAGCTTACGGTCTACCCCTCCTCCAAAAGTTGGTGCTGGGGCCCACGACATTGCCCATAAGAGGAGATGTAACCTGTGACCAATCATCGGTAGCTTGACGATGAAAGCATACCGCGAAGCACGTCGCGCTGAGCCGCAGTTTCCGGTGAAGTGAGGCAATAATTCTGGCGCAGCCGGCTGTTGGCAGGTGACGCTTAGAAGGGTTGGGATTGCAATGGTTCTGCGTCATGGTCCTGGTTTTGTACGTTGTATAAAGGGAGCGTCACGCGTTGCGGCGTTGTCGGCGGTGACCCTACCGGCTCAAGGCGAAATCCTGATCGAGCAGAACTCCTTCCATCAATTCGCGCTGCCAAACGCGCGAGCGTTCGCAACTCCGGCGCACCGACGTGTCGCCCAGCGACGCGCTTGAGGGGTGTCATGGAGCGACCGACAATCAGCGTCCTTATCAATAACTACAACTACGGTCGCTTCGTTGCCCGGGCAATTGACAGCGCCTTGAGCCAACAGGCGTCCAATGTCGAGATAGTCATCGTCGACGACGGCTCGAGCGACCAGTCGCGCTCTGTTCTCGACGGCTATGACAAGCGGGTGAAGGTGCTCTTCCAGGAGAACCAGGGACAGGCCGCCGCCATAAATGCAGCTGTGAAGTTAAGCAGTGGCGACATCCTCTGTTTTCTTGATGCCGATGACTGGTGGGCGCCAGGCAAGCTGTCGGCAACAGCCGCTGCTTTCCACTCCAATCCTCAGGCATCGCTTGTTTATCACCGACTTCAGCCAACGCAGACCGATGGCTCGCCGGCCTTCAAGCCAATCCCTCGGACCCTGTGTTCAGGAAATTTGTCGCCACGGCTCGCCAGATCGGCTGGTTGGTGGCCCTTCCCGATGACATCAGCCGTCGCTGTAAGACGTAGCGCGTGGGATGCTGCAGGGGATATTCCCGAGCAGTTCCGCATGTCTGCCGATGCCTGGCTCACAGGCATCTATCCATTTCTGGGGGGCGTTGTCGCCTTGTCGGATCCACTGGGGTTCTATCGGATTCACAACAATAATTGGTATCGGCCAGTCGATGACGCCGCCATGCTGCGAAAGCGGATGGCCCATTGGCAGGCGACCGTTGAAGCGACGAACCGGTTTCTTTCCGCGCACGATCTGGCCGGAAGGCTGCGTCTGACTGATCACTATCCGTACCGGGTCGCCTCAGCCAAGCTGCAGGGCGCCGACACACGCACCCGGTTCAGCCTTGCTGTGGAAGGGCTCTTTTTCGCCGGAGAACCAAACTTGCTGAGGCGGACGCGTGATGCATTGCGCACCGCCTACGACTTGCCTCGACTTGGTCAGGATGTCGGCGTGTCGGAGTCAGCGGGATGAAGGCACTGCTGCTGGTTTCCGAACTGGAAGACTACACCATCTCCTTCGCTAGCGGCGTTGCGCGACATGCGCACGTCGTCCTAGCGGTTCCGCGCCGGCGCTACGCACACCTTGCTTCATGGATCGATCCGGCTGTCGATCTGCACCTCATGGACTGGCCAAGGCACCGCTCGCTCTCCAATCCCTGGTTCCTGCACCAACTCACGCGTCTTATCCGGCAAGAGCGGCCGAACGTCATTCACCTTCTGAGCAACTCGACGCTCTGGTTGAATTTTGCCGCGCCGTTCTGGCGCCCGATCCCGATCGTGACCACCGTCCATGACGTGGAAGTGCATCCCGGCGATTCCGACACCCGCACGCTGCCAGCCTGGGCTCCTCAATTGATGGTGCGGCAATCGGGTCATGTCGTCGTCCATGGCGAAGGGCTGAAACGAATGGTCCTCGAGCGATATTCAAAATCGCCTGATTGTGTCCATGTCCTGTCGCATCCCGCCATTCATCGCTACGCGGAGCTCGCTCGACGGCACCAGATGGCGCGGCGCGGCGCAGATGGAACTTTGCGCGTTCTGCTTTTCGGACGGATTTTTGCTTACAAGGGATTGGAGCATCTGATCCGTGCCGAGGCGATGCTCAAGGACCTGCTCCCCAATCTACGCATCACGGTCGCTGGCCGCGGCGATGATCCGTGGATCTTCCAGCCCCTTATGGGGGACGCCGGCCGCTATGATATTCGCAACCGCTTTATCGAGGACATGGAGGTCGCCCAGCTCTTTCTGGATGCCGACATCGTTGTCCTTCCCTATACGGAAGCCTCTCAAAGCGGCGTTCTCAATCTTGCCGCGGCATTTGGCAAACCGGTTATCGTGACTGATGTCGGCGAATTGCGAGCCACCGTTCTGCCAAACGGACTGGGAATGGTGGTTCCACCGGGAGATGTGGAACAGCTCGCGAGAGCCATCTGGACATTGGCGGAAAATAACGAACTCAGAAGCAGTTTCGGGACCAGCGCGCTTGCGTGGGCTACAGGTCCGAATTCGCCTCAACAGGTGGGAGCACAGGCTGCGGCCGTTTATCGTAAGGTGGTCGGGACATGCTGATGAACGCGCTCACGGATGGGAATCGCGTCGCGACGCGCAACGCAACCGCATCCGTCCGCCACTACGTCCCGGGTGGTTGCGAAAACGGTGGCGGAATTGGCAGGCTTGTCGGCTATATATCGAACACCGCGAAGGAGGCCGGCGAAACACACCTCGTCACTGACACCAGAGGGCCTCGGTGGTCCTCAGTTGCGTCGCCTGTGCGCCTGCTCGGCGCCGTCTTGATGATGGCGAAGGACCGGATAATTGCTCCGGCACGCATTCACCATATTCATGTCGCGGGTCGCGGCAGCACCGCAAGAAAACTGATCCTGACCGAGGCTGCCCGTGTCCTCGGGTGCTCTCATATATTGCACCTGCACGACTACGACTACGCGAGCGACTTTGCCGCACGCTCGCCACGTCAGCAAATGCTTGTACGCCGCATGTTCCAACATGCCGACCAGGTCGTGGCACTGGGCCAGCGCGACCGCATGACGCTAACGACGCTTCTCGGCGTGGAAGAGCGCCGCGTCGTCGTCATCCGCAATTGTGTTCCCGACCCCGGGCCGCGCAATGTTCATGTCGGCGAGATGCCGTTGATCATATTTCTCGGCCGGCTGAGCGAACGCAAAGGCGTTCCGGAGCTTCTGCTTGCCTTGAGTCATCCGATCATGAAAGAGCTCCGGTGGCGAGCCGTGCTGGCAGGCGACGGACCTGTGGAAGACTACCGGCGCCAGGCTGCCGCCATGGGACTTTCAGATCTGGTGAAAATGCCGGGCTGGCTTGGCGCCGACGAGGCGCAAGCCTTGTGTACACGGGCAGATATCCTGGTCTTACCTTCGCATGCCGAGGGCTTGGCAATGGCTGTGGTCGAAGGGCTTGCCCATGGGCTCGCCGTCGTCACCACGCGCGTCGGCGCGCATGGCGAAGTCATCTCCGACGGTGAAACCGGCGTCTTCGTACCTGTCGGAGACAAGGATGCCCTGGCTGCGGCGCTGGCTAAGCTCGTCACCGACCCGGACGTCCGCAACTATCTGTCGGCCAAGGCCCGCGCTCATTATCTCAACAATTTCAGTATGAAGGCTTACATGCGATCGCTGGACAAACTCTATGACGCTATCTCCGCGCAACCTCAAACAACGGCTGGTGAACAATGACTATTTCGACTGTGCCGCCAGACCGCAACACCTCGCTCTCGTCGATGCGCTACGATCCCCGGCTACAGGTAGAGACTCGTTCGGACGACCTTGATCTGACTTCAGGCCTGCGCCTTATCCGGCGACGGATGGTCATGATAATGGCCATCGTCATGCTACTTATGGCGGTTGCCGCAACCGTGATTTCGGGATTGAAGCCGACTTATCATGCCGAGTCCCGGCTGATCATCCACACGCCTCTGGCGACAAAGCTCGGCACCGACGAGTCCGGCCGCAACGATCCGCTGGACGCCACATCTGAGACCGAACGGCTTCTTTCCAGAAGCATCGCAGAGCGGGTAATCCGCGACCTGCGGCTCAATGAATGGCCGGAATTCAATCCGGCGCTGCAAGAAATCTCGCCTATCGACAAGATCCGATCAATGCTGCGCGGTTGGGTCGATAGTGAAAAACCGTCCTTGCCTATCCGGGACAGCATCGAGCCGATAATCCCGAAATACTACAAGGCCCTCCGCGTTTGGCGCGATGGCCAGGGTGACGTCATTCAGATCGGTTTCGATGCGGGCGACCCCGAACTGGCCGCCTCGGTCCCGAACCGGCTCATCAGCATCTACCTCGAAGAGCGGAAGGACAGTCTGCGCGGTCGAGTGGACGCAGCAGAAGAATGGCTTCTGCTGCGCATCGATGAACAGATGGGGCGCGCCAAGGCAGCACGCGATGCCGCCGACCTGTACCAGAAAACTACCGACGTTGCATCAAAAGACGACGATCAGGTTGAACAGATCAAGTCGATAATGGAGCTGGGAGAGCGGCGGACAAAAATCGAACAAAGCCGCGCTGAAGCGAGAGCAACGATATCCGCACTCGAAGCGGCCGACGACGCCTCGCTCGTCCTGCAGAGTATGGTCATTCCCGACAGTATTGTTGCAATGCAACGCGAGCTTCGTACGCAGGAGCAAGATCTCGAGCGCCTTCTCGAGACATATGGCAACACGGCCGAAGCCGTGGTCGACGCGCGCGCCAAGATCCTTAAATCCCGCACCGATCTCAGTCTTGCAACCGATCGATATCTCCAATCGATACACGCCAAGCTTGCGGCGCTCGATCATGAGGACGACGCAATCCGGTCGGCATTGGCGGTCGCTCATGAGAAACGCACTCGCTCTGCCCTGGCGCAAACCGAGTTGGCCCGACTCCAGCGCATGGCTGACAAAGAGCAAACGGCGCTGGACAAGCTCGAGGAGCAGCGCCGTGGCCTGGCTGCGCAAGCCATGTTGCCGGGCGCGGAACTGGAAGTCTTGTCACCGGCCGCGGTGCCGCTGGCGCCGAAGGGACGCGGGCGGCTTTTCTATTTGATCGGCGCCCTTTTGGCTTCGATATCGATCGCGGTGACGGCCGCATTCGTGGTCGAGATGTTGGACAACTCAGTCCGCAGCTTCGACCAGATGGCCGGAATGTCGCGCATCGTACCCGCCGGATTCATCCCGCACCTGAAACGGAAAGACCGGAGAGAGCCGTCGATGCTCTTCGGGAGCATGCAAGACGGGATGTTTGACGAAGCAATTCGCTCCGTCATGACTTCGCTCAAACAATCCAACGGCGGAAAGTTACCTAACAGTATCGTTGTGACGTCGGCTCACAGCGGAGAGGGCAAGTCGCTTGTCGCCAGATCCCTGGCAATCGATCTCGCCGCCAACGGAATTCCGGTGCTGCTTGTCGATGGCGATCTCAGACTCGGAAATCTCGACTCGCTTTTCAAATCGGAGCTAAAGCAGGGGTTGAACGAATTCCTGTGTGGACAGGCCGGAATGCGGGACATCATCCATCACCATCCAAGCGGCATCGACTTCATTCCGGCTGGCAATGCCAGTCTCCATCGGCGCGTTCGTTTGGCTGATGCGGCGGACATCGTCGCGATGGCCGGCTCACTCGGCCAGATCGTCATCTTCGACAGCGCGCCGGTGCTCGCCTCGGCTGATACGATGCATCTGACAGCGTTAGCAGAACGAACGCTGGTGGTCGTAAAATGGGGAAAGACGAGCCGTCGGGCCGTAGAGTTTTGCCTACATCAGCTGAAGACCGCGCGCAACGCAGAGGTTGCCGTTGCCATAAATAACGTCAATCCGAACAAACACGCCATGTACAACTTCAGTGATTCAGAACTGTTTGTGAGCTCACTGAGGAAGTACCACGAGTACACATGAGTTCGAACAGCATGTCTGCCCGATTCCGAAATAAATTACGGAGACCGCATTGAAAAACGAAAATAAAGTCGCGCTGGTTACGGGTATAACGGGTCAGGACGGTGCGTATTTGGCCGAATTGCTGCTGGAGAAGGGCTATATTGTTCACGGCCTCAAACGACGCTCATCGTCCTTCAACACCAGTCGCATCGAACATCTATACGAGGATCCCCATGTCGAAAATCCTCGCTTTATTCTGCATTACGGGGACATGACCGATTCAACGAACCTCATCCGCGTCGTTCAGGAAACGCAGCCGGACGAGATCTATAATCTCGCCGCACAGAGCCACGTTCAAGTCTCTTTCGAGACGCCGGAATATACAGCTAACGCCGATGGTACCGGCACCCTTCGGCTCCTCGAAGCAATTCGCCTCCTGGGACTGACCAAGAAGACCCGCTTCTATCAAGCATCGACCTCCGAGCTCTACGGCAAAGTTCAGGAAGTCCCGCAGAGCGAAACAACTCCCTTCTATCCCCGCTCACCCTACGCGGCTGCCAAGCTCTATGCCTATTGGATCGTGGTCAATTATCGCGAGGCATATGGCATGCACGCCTCGAACGGCATTTTGTTCAATCATGAGAGCCCGATCCGCGGCGAAACATTCGTGACGCGCAAGATCACCCGGGCGGCGGCTGCGATCCATCTTGGCCTGCAGGACCGGCTTTATCTCGGCAATCTGGATGCCAAGCGCGACTGGGGTCATGCAAAAGAATATGTCCGCGGCATGTGGCTCATGCTGCAACAGGATGAACCGGAGGACTATGTCCTTGCGACCGGCGAAACGCACTCGGTCCGTTCCTTTGTCGACAGGGCCTTTGCCAAGGTGGGCATGCCGATTGATTGGCGTGGGCACGGAGTTGAGGAAAAGGGATACGATAAGACATCCGGTCAGTGTGTGGTGGAGATCGATCCGGCTTACTTCCGTCCGACTGAAGTTGATCTTCTGATCGGCGATCCGACGAAGGCGCATACGAAGCTTGGCTGGAAACATGAGACCAGTCTTGATCAGCTGGTTGCGGAGATGGTTCGCGAGGATCTGAAAGTCATGGCACGAAATGTTCCGTCGGTCGGTGTAACCAAAGGTTTTGCCTATGCCTGAAGTGATCTACAGTCTTGCCGGAAAAAGGGTCTATGTCGCGGGCCACCGCGGCATGGTGGGTTCTGCGATCGTGCGGCGTCTCGCTTCCGAGGGTTGCGAGATTTTGACGGCCACCCGCGCCGAGGTCGATCTCAGACGGCAGGACCAGGTGGAGGCATGGATGAGTAAGCATCGTCCCGACGCTGTCTTCCTGGCTGCTGCAAGGGTCGGCGGTATTCTCGCGAACGCGACCTATCCGGCCGACTTCCTTTACGACAACTTGATTCTCCAAGCGAACGTCATCCACGCCGCCCATAGAACTCAAGTCGAAAAACTGATGTTTCTGGGCTCGTCCTGCATCTATCCGAAATTCGCCAATCAGCCGATCGTTGAGGACTCACTTCTGGCTGGATCGCTTGAGCCCACGAATGAATGGTATGCGATCGCCAAAATTGCCGGATTAAAGCTCTGCCAAGCCTATCGCAAACAGCACGGTAGAGATTTCATCTCGGCCATGCCGACCAATCTTTACGGTCCAGGCGACAATTTTGACCTCGGGTCAAGCCATGTCTTGCCGGCGCTCATACGCAAGACACATGAGGCCAAGGTCAACCGGCAACAAGAGATATGCGTCTGGGGTACCGGCACGCCGCGGCGCGAATTCCTGCATGTTGACGATTGCGCCGACGCCTGCGTCCATCTCATGAAGACCTATTCCGCCGAAAGTCATGTGAACGTAGGTTGTGGCGAAGACATTACCATCCTCGAATTGGCATACCTCGTCTCCGAGATCGTTGGTTTCGAAGGCAAGATCACGCGCGACCTCACCAAGCCAGATGGCACGCCACGTAAACTCCTGAGCGTCGACAAGCTTCGCACTCTCGGCTGGTCTCCTAAGATAGGTCTGAAGCAGGGCATCGCAGATGCCTACCGCTCCTTCCTTGACGGCCACCATCTCGAACGCAGCAACAGAGCTGTGTCCAGTGACTTGATTGGTCAAAGCGACATCAGTTTTGAGAAAACCAAGACTTCGGTGACGCACGCGGCCACGCTGTCGACCGTTGCGCATCATCCCTCGCCATAGGGAATTTGCACGAGGGATAACAGGGTTTTGTCTCGGGGGGACGCATATGCTGGGACGGCGCAAATAATGCAACCTGTAGAAATCAGGATTGCAGCGCTCATTTTCCTGATAGTCGTGTGGGTGATGATTATCGGTGCGGCAATGAATTTGTTTTCGGTCGAAATGCCGATATCGCTTGTCGCGCTATTAGGCAGATAGTCCACATCGGATGGCTCCACCGGGCCTTACCTTCGGCTGGACTTTCGGACGACAATCGCTACAGTAAAGTCGACAGGCGAAGAGAAGAGCCGGACGGAACCCGCCTCAGTTGATTGGCGGTTCCGCATCGATGTGGCTGGGCGGCAAGCTTGGCTGACCGAGCCCGAAGAACGCGCGCGCGGTCAAGCATGCGTCATCCCCTGGGACGCAGGCGCGGCAGACGTCAGGCCGAAGATCGTACACTTGGCAGGATGTCTCTGAACCGACGCGACCGACCAATGCGGAGCAGCGCGCACCGTCGCAACGCATTCCTTGCTGGTTCGCGGCTACGAATTGCGCCGGCAGCAAATCGAGAGCAGCGTCTGTTTCGGTGGAAAATCTGGGCCAGGTCGGCGAAAAGGAGCAGCAGGCTCCGCAGCCTTGGCAATCGAAATCGATCAATGATGTCATGGCCCGCTCCTACCACACAGCCCGCCAAGAGCAAAGCCTTCGCACGATTTACCGCCGCCGTTGAGGATAGGGCGGCTGGCGTTCTCCTGCAAGCCAGTCGCCGCACTCGTCGACTTTCCTGACGAGGCCGGGAATGCGGCGCGGCATTTCCAACAGGAGGCGCGACCTGTCAGCTGGCCTCGAGAATCATGTTGAGGGGCGTCTGGGCCGCACGCCGGATATGAGTGAAACCGCCTGAGCGGATCACCTCGGCCAATCGCCGCTCTCCCGCTTGCGCACCGAGTGCCAGCCCTGTCTCCTGCGCAAGCGAGGTCGGAACGCAGATCATCGTCGAGGCTGAGTAGTAGAGCCGTCCAACCGGATTAATGTTCTCCTCCAGCGTATCTCCGGCCATTGGTTCGACCACCATCCAGACGCCGCCCTCTTTTAACGCCTTTCGGATATGAGCCGCAGCGGCTTTCGGGTCGCCCATATCGTGCAAGCAGTCGAAGCAGGTGATCAAATCGAAATCCCGGCCGTCGAAGTCCTGCGCCCGGCCGACCTCGAAGTGCAGGTTCGTCAACCCGTGTGCCTGGGCGTGCGCGGACGCAGCGGCAATCGAGCCTGGATGGAAGTCGTAGCCGACGAACCGGGAATTCGGAAACGCCTGCGCCATCAGGATCGTCGATAGCCCGTGCCCACATCCGACGTCGGCCACCTTCGCACCCGTTTTCAACCTATCGGCGACACCCTCGAGCGCCGGCAGCCAGTCCTGCACAAGGGCGTTGACATAACCCGGGCGGAATAGTCGCGCGACGGCGCAGAACATGCAGCCGGCCTGATCGCCCCAGGCAACGCCTCGGCCGGTTTTGAAGGCGGACTGCACCTTCGGCTGGTTCTCGACCATCGCAGCAGCGGTATCGAACGCGCCAATCAGATTGACCGGGCTGTCCGGCTCGGCAAATACGAAGGCCTGTTCGGGCGTCAGCGAGAACAATCCTCGCTCATGGTGCACATAACCCGAGGCAGCCTGTGCCGCCAGCCACTCGCGGACATAACGAGGTGCGCATCCCGAGGCATCGGCAAGTTCGTCGGCCTTCACCGGCCCGATCTCCTTCAGCGTCCTGTACAGCCCGAGAGCATCTCCGATCCGGACCAGCGGTACGCTGACCGCTCCGCCGAGGTCGCCAAGGACGCGGCCCACGAGTTCATTGAGCGTTGTTTCGTTGATTTCCGTCATGTGAATTCCTCCCGGTCCTCGGATGGCGTCCTGCCATCCGCGATGCCAAGGATGAAGCTTGCCGTCTCGGCGAGCATGAGGCGGTTGTCCCGCGTCTGCGAAGAAATCCCGCTCCTTCGAGGGACACATGTCCCATCGGCATCGGAGGAGGTGCCTATCCACCTGCAGAAGCGGGACTATCGGGAGAGCGCGACGACGATCGCTTGCGAGCGGCTATGCACGCCGAGTTTGCTGAAGATCACCGACAGCTGGTTTCGCACGGTCTTTGCACTCTTGCCAAGCCGTTCGGCGATCGCGCGGTTATCTAGGCCCTCCGCGACAAGGTCGAGAAGGGCGGCCTCGGCGGGTGTCAGACCGGCCTCACTGACCGCACGCGGCCGCACCGACCGATCCTGCCCGAGAAAGGCGGCAAGTTCCGTTTGAAATACATTCCAAGCGGGCTCGTCCGGCAAGAGCACATGGTTCTTGCTCTCAAGCGGCACAAAGCTCGCGCCCGGAATCGCGGCGGCGAGCTTGCAACCCTGGTCAAACGGCACGCGCATGTCACCGCGGCTGTGTGCGATCAACGTCGGGACGCGCAGCATCGCCGCAAGGTCCAGCACGTCGATCCCCTGCATCTGCCAGAGCAGTTGTGCGGCGACGTCGGCCGATGCCGTTTGCCGCTCAAGATCGCCCCACCAGCGATGCTGTTCAGGCGTGCCGTCGGGGATAAAGAGATTGGTGAAGAACCGGCAAAACGCCGGATTATCGCGTCCCCAGCCGACGCGAACGAAATTGACAAGGGTCTCGGCTTCCAGCCGCTCCGCCTCGGTCTGAGCTCTGGCGCGGGCACCCTGACCGTAGGCGTTCAGAAGCACCAGATGCGATACTCGCTCGGGATACTTGAGGGCATATGCGATAGCGAGCGCGCCGCCCTGCGAAAGACCGAGGAGGACGAAGCGCGGCTCCTCGATCGACGCTGCCACGGCAGCAAGGTCTGCGTGCCACGCTTCGACCGAAAGGTCAAAGACATGCCGGTCCGACAGACCGCAGCCGCGCGGATCGTAGCGCACAAACCGGTTGTGGGCGGATAGCGCCTGGAGCCACGGCCGCCACACCGGGCTTTCGAGATCGTAATCGACATGGCTCAGCCAGTGCGCCGCCCGCAGGATCACCTGACCCTGCCCGCAAGACGCCATGGCGATACGGGTGCCGTCCTCGGCGGTAGCGAACCGTATGGTCTGACTGAGTTTCATCGGTCGAGAATATCGCAGCCGAAGATCGCATAACAGACCTATCTCCTACGGGATGATTCTCCGGGAAGACAGTGCAGCCTGGGAGGCTCGCTACGAAGCCTTTCGATCAGTTTCGCCCGCTTCGGGCCATATACTCGACCAGCGACCCGAACCCTCCCGCTAGCGCTTTAGCCAAAGCGAAGTCGCCGCGACCTCTGTTGACTGTCACTGAGCTCACGGTCTAGTGGCAAGAGCGAGGAGGCCATCGTAAAGCACGGTGGCAAGCGGGTCGGCGTCCGGTGCCTCCTGGTGGAGGCGGAAGGTCGTCGCAACCAGCTTACCGCGGCCGAGCCGCTTTTCGATGATGAAGGCAGCGGGTTTGTGAACCCAGCCGATGACGACGCCGGCGTGCACGCGACCATGGAATTCCCAGGGACGGAGGCCGGCCATCACCTGGTGCGGCGCGACGCCAGTGAAGGACAGGTCGAACAGCGGACTGCCTGGCACATGGGCGAAGACACCATCCCGGCGCAACCAGGAGAAGTTGCCGACCCAATCCCCGCGCCAGATCGATTTGTGACGATTGACGAGATTGTAGCCGGGAAAACTGAAGAACGGCCCGGAAACCATGCCGCCGGCACCCGGATCGATTTCAATCGACATCGGGCCATCGCGCGGCGGCGCGTCATCGCGCAGGCGGCCGGGGTCCTTGTCGACGATCTGCAGCACCCGCTGGCCGGAATGGATTGCCTCGACGCGATCGGCATCGATGTCCTTGGTGACGAAGACATCCGCCTCGTGCAGCGACACGCTGACATGGCCAAGGGCTGACAACCTCTCGGAAATCCCGTCGTCGTGCGAAGCAAAGCGAATGGGGGGTAGCGCATCCCGTTTGCAGTAGACTGCGAGTGTCTCGGAATTCTGAGACAGCACGCTTCCATCAGGCGCCACGACCTGCAACCGTGCCATTTGGATCTCAGGCACCGGCACCGCACCTGCTGTCGCGGTGATCGGCGTATTACGAACCTGCATCGGCGCAATAGCCGGCAGCGGTATCTCGCCTTTTTCAGCGCCAAATTCCCAGACGAGGCGACTGCCTTCGGGCAATGCTGTTCCGCCGCTCGACACCTTGATGTCGAAGCTGGCCGTCTGCCCCTCATAGACGGCGTGGCGGGCCGCGCCCGGCGCAATGACGATGTCGGAATTGACGGCCGGCAGCGCTTTGGCGAAGACGCGCGGATTGCGTGCCATGTCCATCAGCCCGTTGCCTTCCCAATGGACATCGGTGAGTTCGGTGATGACATAACCTCCGATCGGCGCGTGCGTTCGGATAACCTCGATCTCGTATTTCAGGTTCATGTATTGATACCACTGCACCTGCTCGATGAACTGGCCGAGATCGCCAAACACTTTCTCAAGAGCGAGTTCGCGGAAACGGGCTTCGATGCCCTGCGGCAGTGCCGTGCCATCCGCCCAGGTGGCACCATAGGCCATCCACCAGGGGTCGCGGCCGTTCTTTTCGCGCAGACGGGCAGGATCGGGTAAACCCCAGACGCCGAACTCGGAGAGGACAAGCGGTTCCTTCCTCGTGCGCACGGCTTCATTTTCGGTTGAGAAGGTCCAGTCGGCATTACCTGCGAATTCGCGGCAGAGCGTGTCCCATTCCTCGCGCCGATCCACCGCCGTTCGGTAGAAGTGGTAGTCGTTGATGTCGGTCTTGACGTGGACGTTCGGGAAGCAGGCGGAATTGTCGACAACGAGCCGTAGCGGGTCTTCGACACGCAGCCAGTCGACCATATCGGAAATCCATTGCCGCTGTTCGGCCGCTTCGCGTAGCCGAGTGCCCCAATCTTCATTGATCAGGGTCCAGATTACGATGGAGGGGTGATTGCCGTCACGGGCGAGAATACCTTCCATGGTCGTGCGCAGGCGCTCGGCGGAGGCCGGGGTGAAGGTCTCGATATTTGGAATTTCGCTCCAGATCAGCATGCCCAGCCGGTCGGCGACCTCGTAATAGCGCGGGTCCGGCACTTTGATGTGGCAGCGCAGGCAATTCAGTCCCATTGCCTTAGCCTTGCGCAACTGGTCTTCGAGCAGGTCGAGCGAAGGCGGCGCGCCGAAACCATCGGGATAGTAATCCTGATCGAGCGCGGCGCGCAGATAAAGCGGCTTGCCGTTCAGATGGAGGAAGCCGTCCTTGGCTTCGAAGCGGCGAAAGCCGAAATTTTCCTGCCGGCTGTCGATCTCGACACCGTCGGCGCTGAGGATCGTTGTGATCGTATAGAGGTTCGGGCTGTCCGGCGACCATGGTGCGACCGCGTCGAGCTGGATCGAATGTTCGAGGGTATCTCCGGCGGCCGGAATGTTTCCGGTAAAGACGGGCATGCCCTGCGGGCCGATGATCTCGATTTTCAGCGAGCCTGCAACCATGCTCGCAAAGCGGGCTTTTAGATCGAGCCTGGCTTCCGGCCAAATCGGGTAGAGACGAAGCGATGAGATGTGAGCGGGATCGCGGGCCTCGATGAGGACGGACTGCCAAATGCCGCCTTGCGGGCCATACCAGCTCTGCTTGCCATGCGGGATCTCCGCAAAATCGGCGCCACTCTCGTTGCGATGAGCATCCGGCAGGCGGGCTACGACCTCGACAGTGTTCTCCGCCTTCAAGAGAGCGGGTGGGATCACGAATTCGAAAGGAAGATAACCGCCTTCATGACGGCCGATCTCAGTGCCGTTGATGAAGACAGTGGCCAGATCGCTGACGGCACCGAAGCGGATGGCGATTTCCCGAGCCGACCATTCTGCAGGGAGCGTGAAGGTCCTGCGATAGGTTGCCGATCCGAAGCTGACGGCGAGATCCTCGAAACAAGCCTGCCAGTGCGCCGGCACCTTTGCATGCCGCCAAGCACGATCGGTCTCGTGGCGGAACTCCCAGGTCCCATCAAGGGAAAGCGTTTCGCGGAGCGGCGTGTTCGCTGGGGCGAGCGACTGGGAATAGGCGTTCATCGGTTGTCCTTGGAAGTCGGCTTTTCGATTGGGGTTCCGGGATACGCACGGCGCGGCGCGTATCCCGGCGGGAGACCAACCCCTCAAGAGGGGTTGGAGGAACTAGCGATTGCGACGCAGGACGCGCTCGACGCCGGCCTGCATCGCTACAAGCGTTGCCTGCGGATCGGTGCCGGTCAGCCACATCGCGTTCAAGTCGGTAATCATCGCGTTGTAGACCGCACGTTGGTTCTGGATCTGCGGCAGTGACGTGGCATTTTTGGCAGTGTCGGCAAACTCGGCGCGATGCGGCAGGGCCTTGAACTCTTCGGAATTCAGAACCGACTGGCGGGTCGACAAATGGCCGGTACGCGACCATTGGAAGTTGTTGTCGTTCAGAAACTTCAGGAAGGCGAGAGCGGCTTTCGTCTTGTCTTCGCTGCGATTGTCATCCTTCGGGATGACCCACATATGGCTGTCGGCCCAGACCGACGGCTTGGCGTAGAGTTGCGGCACATTGGCCACGCGATAGTCCTTGAGGGCCACTTTGCCGCTCTTGGCCTGGGTATCATAGTTGTCGACGCCCCAGGTGCCATTGAGCAGAATCCCGGTTTCGCCGTTGAGGAACGCCTGTTCGGAGCCGGGATAATCCAGCGCCGGATTGGCAAGACCGTCCGAGAATATCGATGAGATCAGCTTGGCTGCGTTCAGCCCTTCCGCTGTGTTGATGCTGGCCGTCTTGCCGTCGGCGGAGAGGACATCGACGCCCTGCTGCCAGAGAAGCGTGTCGAACAGGCGCACCATCATGCCTTCCGAACTCTGGGCTTCCGAACCGATGTAGTACTTGCCGGTCGCTTCCTTGAACTTCTTGCCCTGCTCGAGCAGTTCCTCGGGCGACTTCGGCAAGATCGGCGAGCCGTCTGCGTTGACAAGGCCCGCCTTCTTCATCAGGTCCATGTTGATATGGAAGAGCAGCGCATGAAGGTCGTATGGGAGGGCGTAAATTTCATTCTTGGCGGTAGCGTTCTTCAGCGCCGCTGGTACGAAGTCGTTTGTCTGGATACCGAGATCGGCAATCGGCTTGGTCAGCGGCGTCAGGAGATCCCGGTCGGAAAAATTCGGCATCACCGAGGCGTGCATGACGGCGACGTCAGGGATGTTGCCGGTGGAATAAGTCGCGGTCAGCAGGTCATAATAGGCACCCCATTCGGCCGTCTGGGTGACGACCTTGGCGCCGATGGTGTTTTCTGCGTTGAACTTGTTGGTGAGCGCGGTGATGATGCCGCATTCGCCATTGGCCTTGGTCACGTCTGTCACCTCGCCGTATTCGCCTTGGCAATCGCCGAAGAAGCGGAAGAACGAGATGTCGACTGCTTGGGCTGCTCCTCCCCAGAGCGCGGTCATCAGTGTCGTGGCGAGCGCCAGACGTTGCAGCATTTTCGTCTTGTGCATCATATCCTCCTTGCGATGCCGTTGCGAAAAACCCCTCCCGGCATGGCCGGTCGGGCCGGTGCCTATTTGCCGGCGCTCATGGCAACACCTGCCACGATGAAGCGCTGGAAGATCAGGAACAGAAGAACGATGGGCAGGCTGGCAAAGACCGCCGATGCCATGACAGCGCCGATGCCTTCCGAGAAAGCGAAGTTGGTCTGGATCGAGGCAAGGCCGACCGTGACGGTGTACATGTCGGCCTTGGTCGCCGAGACGAGCGGCCAGAGAAAGTCGTTCCAGGCGAAGATGAAGGTGAACAGACCGAGCGTGGTCAGTGCAGGCACGGAGAGCGGCAACATTATCTTCAGAAAGATCGTCAGCCGTGAGGCGTGATCAATGGCGGCTGCTTCCTCCAGTTCTTTCGGAACGCTGCGGAAGAACTGCATCATCAAAAACACACCGATCGGCACGGCGACGCGCGGCATGACCAGCGCGAAGTGGGTATTATGCAGTCCCCAGCCCGAGACCATCGTGTGCAGCGGAATGAACACTGCCTGCTCGGGCACCATCAGGCCGGCAATCACGAGCATGAACAGTGTCTTCTTGAAGGGGAATTCCAGGCGCGCGAACGCATAGCCGGCCATAGACGAGACGACCAGAACTAGAATTGTCATCGTTACCGAGACGATGAGACTGTGCATCAGCCAGCGCGGCACGGTATCGAGCTTCAGGAGACCGATATAATTATCGATCGTGAAGGGGACCGGCAGGAAGCCTGCCGTGGAACGCATCAGCTCGGTATTCGGCTTCAGCGACATGGCGACGACCCAGACGACGGGCAGAAGCCAGAGGATCGCAAAGGCGATGGTTGCGCCGAGGATGAGAACGTCCGTGGCGCGGCGTAGGCCGCTTGTGCGTGCGCTTGTCATCATTCATCCCCCCTGCGGCCGAGCCAGAGCTGCAGCATTGTGAAGCCAAGCATCAGGATGAAGAGCCCGAAGGACATGGCCGTGGCGTAACCGACTTGCCAGTCGCGGAAGCTCGTCTCGTAGATGTACTGAACCAGCGTACGCGTCCGATTGGCGGGACCGCCCTGTGTCATCAGGTGGGCCTGACCGAAAATCTGGAACTGGCCGACGATCTGCAGGACCAGAACCAGGAGCACGGTGTGACGGATCGACGGCAGGGTGATGTTTTTCAGGACGCTGAACCGACCGGCATGATCGAGTTCGGCCGCTTCGTAAAGTTCCGGCGGTATCTGGCTTAGTGCCGCCAGAAACAGCGCCATGGGGAGGCCGACACCCCACCAAAGCGTCGTCAACGCAATCGACGGCATGGCGAGCGTCGGGTGCCCGAGGAAATTGATGGGCTTGACGCCGATGAGATTGAAGAGCGGCACCAGCAGGCCATTGTCCGCAGACAGCACCATCGACCAGATCAGTGTCACGACCGATACCGAAAACACGCTCGACATGAAGAACACGGACCGCAGCACACCCTTGAGCCGCCCCTGCCCGAACACGGCAAGAGCCAGCACCAGGGCCAGTGCTGTCATGGTCGGAACGGTCATCGCGACGAAGGTCAGCGTGTTGCCCACGGTCTTCCAGAAGATCGTGTCGAACCACATGTCTTCGTAGTTGAGGAGGCCGATATATTTCCGGTAGCTGCCGGCAAGCTCCCAGTCGTGGAGACTGATCCACAAGCCCTTGAAGAAGGGGTAGACCAGGAACGTGGCGTAGATCACTGCGAAAGGTGCGAGGAAGATGTAAGCGGCGAGTGCATCGCGCCTGCGCGCGGCGGTCAGGCTGCTGGTGCTCATGCTCTACCCACTTCAGAATGCAGGGTGATCGAGACCTTGTTTGCATCGAAGACGTGGCGTGTGCCGGGGCCGATCGCAAAACGGGCGACGGAGCCGATCGAGGGCGCCGCGCCGCCGCGCAGTTCGGAGACGATGGTTGTGCCATCAGCAAGGGTTGCATGGACAAGTTGCAACGAGCCGAGCTGCTCAACGACATCAACGGTTCCGCTGAGGGCGCCTTCATCGGCCGGCGACAGGATTTCCGGCCTCAGGCCGATCGTCACCGTATCGCCTTTGGCGGGACTGGCACGGACCTTTGCAGTAAGCCGGGCATCTCCCGCACAGGCGAGTTCGACCGTTTCGCCGTCGACGGCAGTGACTGTTGCCGGGAGCAGATTGATGCGCGGCGCACCGAGGAAGCCAGCCACGAAGGCATTGGCGGGGCGCTGGTAAAGCTCGATCGGCGCGCCGACCTGTTCGATCTGCCCGTCCCTGAGGACCACGATACGGTCTGCCATGGTCATGGCTTCCGTCTGATCGTGAGTAACGTAGATCATGGTTGCGGCGAGGCGGTGGTGGAGCTTAGCGATCTCGGTGCGCATCGAGACGCGAAGAGCGGCATCGAGATTGGAGAGCGGCTCGTCAAACAGAAAGACATCCGGTTCGCGCATGATGGCGCGGCCGATCGCAACACGCTGACGCTGGCCGCCGGAAAGCGCCTTAGGCTTGCGGTCGAGGTAAGGCTCAAGCTGGAGAATGGCGGCGGCCTTATCGATGCGTAAGGCGATTTCGGCCTTCGGCGTACCAATATTGCGCAGGCCGAAGGCCATGTTCTCGCGAGCTGTCATGTGGGGGTACAGCGCGTAGTTCTGGAAGACCATCGCCACCCCGCGATCGCGGGCGGCCATGTCATTGACCCGGTTGCCACCGAGCAGGACGTCGCCGCCGGTGATGGTTTCGAAGCCGGCGATCATGCGCAGAAGCGTCGATTTCCCGCAGCCGGAAGGTCCGACGAAAACCAGGAACTCGCCATCGTTGATAGAAAGCGAAATGTCACGGATGACATTCACCGCGCCATAGCTTTTAGACACTCCAGCGAGCGTAACTCCTGCCATGCACTCCTCCCAGAGTGATTAGTTATAAATCACTGGTTATAACTAAAATTATTATCAGGCAAGCCCTCGCCGCTTTTGCGTTCGTAAAACTTCGTGCTAAGCGAATAGTCAGTCTTGCAAGGGGTTCGCGTGATCAAAAAGCCGACGATGTCCGACATCGCTGCCGCCTGCGGCGTCTCGCAGGCGACCGTGTCGCTTGTGCTCAACAATGCTCCGGGAACGCGCATATCGCCGGCAACGCGTGAGGCTGTTCTAAGTGCGGCGGCCAGGATGGGTTACAGGACGCAGCCTCGGCGCATCGACCGGCGTCCGCTGATTGCCATGCTCATCAACGAGGTGACAAGTTCGCCCCATGTCGCCGGCTTGATCGACGGAGCCGGAGAGGCGGCAAACGAGCTGGGCTATCTGCTCTCGGTGATGCCGACGGACGCCGACGAGGAGGCAGAGCAGGCCGCTCTCAGCCATCTCGCGACGCTGCCCGCTGCAGGCGTCATCTATGCGCGGCTGATCACACAGCAAGTGACGCTTGCTCCGCAGCTCGCGGAATGGCCGACCGTACTTTTGAACTGCTATACTGTCGACAAACCCCTTCCGAGCGTGGTGCCCGGAGACCTGTCGGCTGTCATGAAGGCAACGCTGTCGCTGATCGATGCCGGCCATACGCGCATTGCTTATATCGGTGGCGAGGACGCGATCGAAGCTTCTCGCGAGCGCATCAAGGGTTATCGCCGAGCTTTGACGATGCGCGACATTCCTGTCGACAACCATCTCATCATCAAGGGACGCTGGACGATTCAGGGAGGCTATGCAGCCTTCAAGCGCCTGCAAGCGCTCGATGACCGGCCCACGGCAATATGCTGTTTCTGCGACCGCATTGCCATGGGTGTCTATGAAGCCGCAAAGGAAGCCGGCCTCTCCATCCCGCGCGACCTTTCGGTGATCGGTTTCGACAATGAATCCTATTCCGGCGATATGCTGCCGCCGCTCACGACGATGCAACTGCCCCATGCCGACATGGCGCGCTATGCCGTCGAGAAACTTGCCGAGATGATCGCCGCGCCGCGGATGCGGCATGACAATCACAAGGTCAAGCTGGAGTGCGAAATGATCGTGCGCCAGTCGGTGGCGCCAATAGACGCCGTGTAGGCCGGGTGCCAGGGTGGATTCCCCAGACGGACCCCTACTATGGAAGTCGACCATGCTTCTTCGCTCCATGTTTGCCCAAAATTACCGCTCGTTACGCTCCATCCGCATGGATCTGGCCGGCATTAATGTGTTCATTGGCGAGAACGGCGTCGGCAAATCGAACCTCTACCGCGGCCTCCAGCTTGTGCAGGCGGCGGTGCGCGGCACGTTCGCGCATGAAATCGCGGCCGAAGGCGGAATGGCTTCGGCGTTGTGGACAGGCCCAAGGCGCGACGAGAAGAATTTTCGCATCAAGCTGGAGGTGGAGGTTCTCGACGAGGAGCGGGCTGTGACGTGGCGATATTGGGTCGAAGCCGGGCTCAGACCGCCGGCCGCCGCCGCTGGATTTGCCTTCGAGCCTCAGGTCAAGGCCGAAGAGCTTTGTTTTGAGGCCGGATCGCGCCCCGTTACGATGATGAAGCGCAGCGGGCCGGGGATCATGGTTCGCGGTGACCGCGGCCGCATGGAGGATTATCCCGAGCAGGCGATGACGTCGGAAACAGGAATCGCGATGCTCGGGGATGCTGGACATTATCCGGAAATTGCGGCCTTTCGCCGTCTCATCGACGGCTGGCGATTCTTCCATGGATTCAGGACCGATCGGGAGTAGGCGTTGCGGCGTCCCTGCCTGGCGGTCACGTCGACGCTGCTCGACCAAGACGGCGGAAACATGGCGGCAGTATTCGCAACGCTTGTGCATACTCGCGGGGACACGGTCGAGCTCGACCGGGCCATTTCCTCCGCCTTGGGCGGGGCAAAGTTGCACGTGCCGGAACCGGGGGAGCATGCGGAATTCGGACTGATCTTTCCGGATTTCCCGCGCCGGATTTTTCAGCCGCGCGAGCTTTCTGACGGACAGATCCGTTTCCTCGGGCTTGCAGCCGCGCTGATGTCCTATCGCCAGCCGCCGCTGATCGCATTGAACGAGCCGGAAGCAAGCCTGCATCAGGACATGCTGTCGCCGCTCGCCGACATGATCGCCGCGGCGGCACGATTTAGCCAGATCTGGATCGTCACCCATTCCCAACGTCTCGCCTCGGCCGTGGAAGAGCGCTGCGGGGTGCGGCCGAAGCGGGTGATCCGAAAGGATGGCGCCACCTGGATTCAGGGTATGAGGCTGACGGGGGCCGTCGAAGACGAGGGCGATGATTAGCTGCAATCGAGCCGTAGCTTTTCAAAAGCTGCGGCCCAGCAGTCATAGTGCCGCCACAGAATTCGGCCCAATCAAGCTTGTTCAACAAGCGGATGGCGACAAGATGAGATTGCTGGCTCTCGTGGCTGCGGCCTTTTTGCTAACGGTCTTTCAGACTCAAGCCCAGATCTATGGGCCGTATGATGGATATGACGACTTTGGTGGATACCGTTACGACGATCCCTACAGCCCCTATCCGCCACCACTCGATTACGATCCGGCGCCTCCCTATCAAGAGCCCCTGCATGATCGCAGGCAACCGCCGACAGGGCGTGCAAAAGGAACCATCGAAATCGTGACGAGCGAGCATACGCTCATTTACACCACCCCTTGGGGTGAGCAATTCGCTTACCCCATCGCGGTCGGCCGTGAGGGCAAGCAATGGTATGGATCTACGCGGGTCGTGTCGAAGCGAGCACATCCTGAATGGCGACCCACGGCCAGCATGCGGCAGAAGAACCCTCGGCTTCCAGCGGTCGTGAAGCCCGGCCCCGCCAATCCGCTTGGAACCCGCGCGATCTATCTCGCCGATGGCCTGCTGCGCATCCACGGCACCAACGACCCCTCGTCCATCGGCACTAACGCGTCGAGTGGGTGCTTTCGAATGTACCGTCAAGATGTCGAAGAGCTTTACGAGATCGTCCAGCCGGGAACAAAGGTTATTGTTCGACGCTAGCTATCAGCCGATCGATCGCTGATGGACCTCTGCGGATTGGCGTTGGGATATCTAACCGTCGATACGCAGCTTGCGCGCCAGAGCTTGAAGCTCCTTGAATCCTTCATAGCGCTTGTCATGAATACGAGGGATCTCCCCTTCTGATGGCAGGAATGTCGTTTCGACCGCCGAGAGTGTCGTCATTGCTTCGCGCACATCCGCAAACAACCGGCCGGCGACAGCGCCCAGGATGGCGGCCCCTAGGAGGACCGGTTCTTCTGCCTTAGTTGCAATGACCGGCTTGCCGCTCGCATCGGCGAGCAGTTGGCGAACGAAGTCGTGCTGGCCGGCGCCACCGCTGATGACGATGTTTTCGATGGTAACGCCCGCATCGGCCTGCGTCTCGATGATCTGCCTGAGGCCGTAACCGATACCGCAAAGCCCTGCGACGTAAAGAGAGACCAGGCTGCCGATATCGTCCTCCATCCCGAGACCGGCAATGATTGCGCGGGCATGCGGATCGGCAAAGGGCGCCCGGTTGCCGAGGAACTCGGGAACGACGTGCAGTCCGCTCGCAAGCGTGACAGCGTCGGATGAACGGCCCGCCTTTCGGGCGGCCATATCTGCAAGCAAAACCGGCAACGGAACGCCCGCCTTCTTCGAAAGCTCCCTCGCTTCCGCGGCAGCCGGATGGAAGGAGAGCAGCTGGTCGATCGCAGCGCCGGCGGCACTCTGGCCACCCTCGTTCAGCCAGAGTCCCGGCACCATGGCCGAATAATAAGGCCCCCAGACACCGGGCACGAACGACGGTTCAGCTGTCGATGTCATCGTGCAGGAGGAAGTGCCGAAGACATAGGCCAGGTTGGCTTGTGGACCGGCGCCCGTGCCAACGGTTCCGATTCCGCCCGCATGGGCATCGATCAGTCCGGCAGCCACAGGCGTTTCCGGCGTCAGGCCGAGCTCGCCGGCTGCAGCCGCGGTCAGGCCTCGACCGAGTGCCGAACCGGGCTCGACGATAGCCTGACCGATGCGGGCAAACTTTTCGTTGGCGAGAATGCCGAGGCCGATCTGGTGAAAATAATCTCTATCCCAGCGCTTTTCATGGGCGAGATAGGTCCATTTGCAGGTGACCGTGCAGGTCGAACGCGACAGATCGCCAGTCGCTCGCCAGGTCAGGAAATCTGCAAGGTCGAAGAATTGCCACGCGGCATCAAAGACCTCAGGGCGATTTTCCTTCAGCCAAAGGAGCTTGGGCGTTTCCATCTCAGGCGAGATACGGCCGCCGACGTAACGCAGGACGTCATGGCCGAGCGCATTGATGCGCTCCGCCTGCGGCACGGCGCGGTGGTCCATCCAGACGATAATGTCCCGGTTCGGATCTTCCGAAGGCCCGACGGGAAGCGGCTTGCCGCCTTCGCCGAGGACGACGAGCGAACAGGTGGCATCGAACCCAAGCCCCATGACGGATGCCGCATCGATCCCGGCCGAGGAAACCACCTCGCGCACAGCCGCGCAAACGGCCGCCCAGATCTCGGTGCTCGATTGCTCAACCATGGAACCCGGCTCGTGAAACAGGGTGATATTCCGCTTGGCGGAGGCAAGCATCCGGCCGGTCAGGTCGAACAAGGCGGCGCGGGCGCTGCCGGTGCCGACGTCGACGCCGATGACATGTTTGGCATCTTGCGTACGAGATGTGTCGCTCATGGTCTTTCCTTTGAAATCGGCAAGGATCAGGTTAATTGCAGTCTGGGCCGGTGTTTACAGATCCACGCTGTTCAGCAGAATCACCAGATCGCGGATCGTCACATTACGCGGCCGCGACAGGATGAAAAGGATGGCAGGCTGCCATTGGCCAGCGCCTCCTCCAGAATGGACGAAGGCCTGAACTGTGAACTTCGAGGCCGTGTAATCGGCTCCCACGCGACCGGCACGACGCCTGACGGCCGTCATTCCTGCGGAAACTGATGCTGCCACGCCATGAACGCTATTTCCACGTGCGCCTGCGCATTTGAGGAACTCTCCGGTCGCCCATTTGTTTTACATTTTGCACCGCCCGAAGTTTGCCCCCAGATGCAATCGGCGACAAGTGGAGCTGATCCATGGATATGACGCGCATCCGAGATCGCATGGTGGAGCACCACGTGACGCGTCGTGGCATTCGCGATCAAAGCGTCATCGAGGCCATGCGCATGGTACCGCGCGAAAAATTCGTTCCTCCGGGCTCCGAGGAATTCGCCTATGAGGATGCGCCGCTGTCGATCGGCGAAGGCCAGACAATTTCGCAGCCGTTCATCGTGGCTTTGATGCTCGAAAAGGCCAATCTGGATGCCGGCGACACAGTGCTCGAGGTCGGAACAGGCTCCGGCTACGCTTCAGCCCTCATGAGCCGGATAGCCAGGCATGTCTACTCCATCGAGCGCCACGAAAGGCTGGCGCTTGAGGCCAAGGAACGGTTCGAGAAACTGGGATACCGCAACATTGACGTTCGCGTCGGCGATGGCAGCAAGGGCTGGGCAGAAGCCGCCCCCTTCGATGCCATTGTCGTTTCTGCGAGCGCACCAGAGGTGCCAACCGCCTTGAAAGAACAGCTGGGGCTCGGAGGGCGGCTCATCATTCCGGTCGGCCGCGGTGAAGGGCAGCGCCTGAAACGCCTCACGCGCACGGGGGACGCCGCATTCGAGGAAGAAGATCTCGGCGGCGTGCTGTTCGTCCCCTTGATCGGGGAGGACGCCTGGACAGCTACCCATCCGATGTATACGGCGACGGCGCCCTCATTGCCGGGAACGGTTGCCTCCGAGCCAAGCTCTCGACATGACGGACAGGGAGCGGGCATGGGAAAAATAGACAAATTGCCCGCGTTGCCGGAAGGTGTGCTCGATCATAGCGAATTTCAGCAGCGGTTCTGGGCTGTTCAACGTTTTTCCTGGATCGTGTTCACGCTTCTTCTGGTGACCTGCTTGCTGGGTCTGCTTGGAAGAGGCGGCCCGTTTTCACGGCAAACACTTCAATTGCCCGATGGGTCCGTGGATTTTCCCGTCATCTCCCGATGGAATGCTCCCGAGGATATGACGGTGACCTTCACGCCATCACCCGAAGACAGGATCTTCACGATCGATCCCGCCTTTCTTCAAAGCTTTTCGGTCCAGGGGATCGATCCGCCCCAAAAGGCAACCTTCGCGCGCGACGGCCGGATAGGCTATGTGTTCCCCGCCGACCCGGGTGGGCCGACGCAGATCGTCTTCCGTCTGCAAACGCAACTCCCGGGTCCGCGTCCTACCATCATCGGCATGGGCGGAGAGACTCGCACCCAAACGACTTTCATCTTTCCATGAGGGCGGCACGGTGGATGCGGTATTACGCGGACTGGCAATTTATTTCACACTGCTCGTGATCATCCGTCTGTCGGGAAGACGGACATTGGCCCAGATGACGCCGTTCGATCTGGTGATCGTACTGGTGATCTCCGAAACCACCCAGCAGGCGATGCTAGGGGATGACTTCTCGATCACCAACGCCGTCATCTTGATCCTCACGCTGTTTACGACCGATATCGGCCTGTCCTACGTGAAGAGGTGGTGGCCTCGCGCAGCTCATATCATCGACGGCGTTCCAACCGTTCTGGTGACGGATGGCGTCTACGACGAACGCGCGCTCAAAGGCGCCCGGCTGCAGAAGGAAGATGTCATGCAAGCGGCTCGAAGCCAGGAAGGCATCGAGAGCGTGACGGAAATAAAATTTGCCATCCTCGAAGTGAGCGGCAACATCAGCATCATCAAGAAGCAGAAATCCGGCTGAGTCATTTCGAGCGGATAACCGCTTGGGGAAGCACTTCAGAAGGACAGATCGAGCACCCTGCCCTCGAACAGCCGGTCCCGAGAACCTTCGAGATGCGCCTTCATCAGTCTTTGTGCATCGTCTGGTCGGCCATCGGCGATCGCCTTGTAGATGGCGTTATGCTCTTCATAGACCTGTTCCAATCCTTGCCGAGGGCCGAGCAAAGAGAGGCCGTGGAGATGCATGCCAACGGCGATATGGGCCTTCAGCGCATCGATGGAGGCCGTGTAATAATGATTGTTGGCAGCCTCTGTCACCGCGCGGTGGAACAGAAAATCGGCGTCGGTCCGGTGAAGCTGATGGCTGGTCGCCTCGCGCAGATCCGCAAGCGCGCTGGCGATCTTCTGAATGGCCGATTCGTTGCGGCGTTTGGCGGCGAAATAGGCGGCCGCCGGCTCGATTGTCAGGCGGAATTCGTAGCAGCGCTGAATGTCGGCGATCGTCTTGACCGGCGAATAGGCAAGCTGCGTCGTTGGCGATCCATGCGCGCTGACGAAGGTGCCGGCGCCCTGCCGGGCATAGACCATGCCCTGATCGCGCAGGCGCGCCAGCGCATCGCGGACGATCGGCCGCGACACACCCAGCATCGAGGCAAGCTCATGCTCGCCGGGAAGGCGTGAATCCGGGGGATAGTTTCCGCCGCGGATACGCTCGAGCAACTGGTCGAAGACGCGATCGACCAGCTTGACGGCCTTGCCGCGTTCGGGCTTGCCCGGCGGGCCGGCTTCCGCGTTCAAAGATTCGCCATTCACTTCAGCCACGTCATTCTCCCCGGCGATATCTTACTATGCCGCCCGATTCCAAAGAACCAGTCTTAGCAAACTATCGGGATTGCCGAAGCCCCCCGACTTCACGGCGCACCGAAAATGCCGCCCGTCGGCTGCCGTGACATCGAACCACGGCACGCCTGCCTCGATTTCACCCTTCGGCGCCACCACTCTGACATCGAGCGCCTGGAAAACGGCAAGGGCCGTATCGCCGCCGCCGACCATCAGCATGTCAGGCCTGGTATCGTCGATGACCGATCTGACGCCTGCCGCAAAACGGCTGGCGACCAATGCTGCATCGGCTGCCATATCGCCGGTGCAGCGCAGCAGCGCAGGCAGCGCCATGCCCTCTCCGACTTCGACCTGCCCCATCGGCGCGTCCACCACCATGCGCAGGACACCCGAGGCTTCAAGCTGGTCCATCTGGGTAGCCGTAATCGGATCGCGTGATCCAAAGGCGAACAGGCTGCGTTGGGTCGCTACAAATTCCGGCATCGGCTGCCGCCCCATCTCGCCGAGATGGCGGGCAAGTGCAGCACCCAGACCCCGTGCGCCAACCGCTAGCGTCAGCCGCCAGTCATGATCGGCAACGATCTGGTCGAGATCACTATCGTCCTCCGCATCGGCAACAGCAACATTGCCCGCAAGGTCCTCGAACAGATCGGCGATCGGCAGTGGCTTGTCGACGCCGCGGCCGACAACACAGCCTCTGTAGGTCACACGCTCCTGATCGGGAATAGCGGGCGCCACCAGGATGGTCTCCAGGCCGAGCGCATCGGCCAGCGCCAGGCTTTCCGCCGCGACATTGCCCTTCAGCCGGGAGTCGATCTTCTTCATCACGACTGCGGGCTTCACACCGCAAAGCGCCTCGGTCGCCAAGCGCACCCTTTCGGCAGCTTCGCGCTCGCCGAGCGCGCGCGAGGCGGTATTGATAACGACAACGTCACAGCCGGTGGCGATCGCATCCTCTGCGGCCTCGACATCGACGGCGACCGCAACCGAAAGGCCGGCTTCGACGAAGGGCGTGCCGGTATCGAGCGCGCCCGTCAGATCATCGGCAATGATGGCGGCCTTCAACGTCATGCGGTCTGTCCGGTGTTGACGGCATGACAGGCGACGAGATGACCGGGCTTGGCCTCCTGCCATGCGGGAATGACCTTGCTGCAGACATCCATGGCAATCGGGCAGCGCGTGTGAAAGCGGCAGCCGGTCGGCGGGTTCAGCGGGCTCGGCACATCGCCCTGCAGGATCTGGCGCTGGCGGGTACGCTCATGCTCCGGATCGGTCTCCGGAACGGCCGACAGCAGCGCCCTGGTATAGGGATGCAGCGGATTGTCGAAAAGTTCCTCGCGCGTCGCGAGTTCGGCGAGCCGCCCGAGATACATGACGCCGACGCGGGTGCTGATATGGCGAACGACCGCGAGATCATGGGCGATGAAGAGATAGGTCAGCCCGTATTTTTCCTGAAGATCGAGCAACAAGTTGATGATCTGGGCCTGGATCGACACGTCGAGCGCCGAGATCGCCTCGTCGCAGACGATGAATTTCGGCTGGCAGGCGAGTGCCCGGGCAATGACGACGCGCTGGCGCTGGCCGCCGGAAAGCTCGTGCGGGTAACGCTGGGCAAACCGCGTCGGCAGGCCGACATCGGTGAGCAGCGTCGCCACCCTCTCCTTCAGTTCGGCCTTGGTGCAAAGCTTGTGAAAGAGGATCGGCTCGCCGATCGCCTCGCCCACCGTCATGCGCGGATTGAGCGTCGAATAAGGATCCTGGAAAACGATTTGCAGGTCGCGACGGAAGGGCCGCATCTGTTTTTCGTCGAGCGCCGCGAGATCCTGGCCTTTGTAGACAACCTTGCCGCTGGTCGCCTTGTAGAGGTTGAGGATGGTGAAGCCGGTCGTCGACTTGCCGCAGCCGGATTCGCCGACGAGGCTCAGCGTCTCGCCTTCCATGATGTCGAGGTTGACATTGTCGAGTGCATAGACGGTCGCCGAACGCTCACCGAAGGCGCCGAGCTTGACGTGGAAATGCTTGACCAGGTTTTCGATCTTGAGCAGCGGTTGAGCACCCATCATGCGGCTTCCTGCATTCTCTGGACGACGAAACAGGCGGCGCGGTGATTGGCGCTGCCGCTCAACGGTTCGAGCTGTGGTACCTTCTCGTGACAGATGTTCTCGGCAAGCGGGCAGCGCGGCGCAAATGGGCAACCCTTCGGCCGGCGGCCAGGCTCCGGCGGCGTGCCGCCGATCGAGCTCAGCCGGCTTGCCGGCGGGTCCGAGAGCTTCGGGATCGATGACAGCAGGCCGCGCGTATAGGGATGGCTCGGGCGGGCATAGAGCTCGTCGACCGGCGCATCCTCGACCACCGTGCCAGCATAGAGCACGGCGACGCGATCGACCAGGCCGGCGATCAGCGCCAGATCATGGGTGATCCAGACGACCGACATGCCAAGCTTGGCCCTGAGATCCTTCACCAGATCGACAATCTGGGCCTGGATGGTGACGTCCAGCGCCGTTGTCGGCTCGTCGGCAATTAAAAGCTTCGGATTGCAGGCAAGGCCGATCGCGATCATCACGCGCTGGCGCATACCGCCGGAAAGCTCGTGCGGATAGGCTTGCAGGCGCTCTTCCGGGCCGGGAATGCCGACAAGGCGCAGAAGCTCGACGGCACGGGCGCGGGCCTCCGTCTTCTTCATTCCGCGGTGATAGATCAGCGGCTCGCAGATCTGGGCACCGACGCGCATCACCGGATTGAGCGAGGTCATCGGATCCTGGAAGACGAAGCCGATATCGCCGCCGCGCACCTTGCGCAGTTCTCTATTTGACATCGTCTGCAGGTCGCGGCCGTCAAATGTCGCCGATCCCTTGGTGACTTTGATCTTGTTCGGCAGGAGCCGCATCAGGCTCAGCATGGTCAGGCTCTTGCCGCAGCCGGATTCACCGACGACGCCAAGGGTCTCGCCCCTGTCGACATGGAGATCGATGCCGTCGACGACAATGGCGGGGCCGTTGCGGCCGTCGACTTCGACAGTGAGGTTCCTGACATCGAGCAGGCGGTTGGTGCCTTTCGTATCCATCATTTGCTGCCCCGCGGATTGAGCGCGTCGTTGAGGCCGTCGCCGAGGAAACTGAAGGCAACCGAGGCAAGGCCGAGCACGGCCGCCGGAGCGGCGAGAAGATGCGGATAATGCTGCCAGACGCGCAGGCCGTCCGAGATCATGTTGCCCCAGCTCGGCGTTGGCGGATTGACCCCGACGCCAAGGAAGCTGAAGGCGCTTTCCAGTACCATCGCCGTGCCAAGACCGGCGCTGACCGAGACGATCAGCGGGCCCAACGCATTCGGAATGACATAACGCTTGATGATGATCCAGTTCGAAAGCCCGAGCGCCTGGGCCGCGGTGATATAGGGTCGACTGCGGATCGACAGCACCTGGGCGCGCACGAGCCGAGCATATGGCGGCCAGGAGATCAGCGCCATAGACCCGAAGACGAGGGCGAAATCCACCCACATGGTTTCGCGATAGAAGGGATTGAGGGTCTCGAGATAACGCGCTTCCATCCATTTGCTGATCGGCGATTTCAGCGAGGCGTTGATGACGACGACGAGCAGCAGGTTGGGAACCGACATCGTCACGTCGGTCAGCCACATGATGATGCGATCGAATGGATTGCCGAAGAAACCAGCGACGGCGCCGAGCACGAGACCGATCACCACGGCGAAGACGGTGACGATGACGGCGACGAGGAAAGCGGTGCGCGTTCCGAAGACCACGCGGCTGAAGACGTCGCGACCGAGATCATCGGTTCCGAAGAGGTGGCTCATCGACGGCGATACATTGCGGGCGTTGAGGTCCTGGCTCAAATAGTCATAAGGCGTAAGGTAAGGCCCGAAGATCGCCGTGAAGCCGAGGATCAAGACGATCACGAGACCGAAGACGGCGAGCTTGTTGCGCTTCAGCCGATACCACGCGTCGCGCCACAGGCTGACCGGCTCTTCGACGGTTTCGATGGTGGAAAGAGGGATTGCGGACATGGTCAGCGGCTCCTTCTTGAATCATTGGCGCGCGGATCCAGCAGCGGATAGAGCACATCGACCAAAAGGTTCGACGCCATCACCAGAAACGATCCGATCAGCGTGATCGCCAGAATGACCGGATAATCGGAATTGATCAGCGCCTGCACCGTCAACCGGCCGAGGCCCGGCAGGCCGAAAACGAGTTCGACGAAGATCGCGCCATTGACGATGGTGATCATGATCAGGCCGAGCTGCGTGACGACGGGCGTCAGCACCGGCCGCAGGATATGGCGGAGCGCCACGATGATCTCCGGCACGCCCTTGGCGCGGGCAGTGCGGACGAAATCCTCCGACAGCACCTCGACGACGGCAGCCCGCGTCTGGCGCACGATCAGCGCGATCGGCTGGAACGAAAGGACGAGCAGCGGCAGCAGGATACGGACATCGAAGATGCCGCCCCAGCCATAGGGCACGCTCGCACCCGGCAGCAGCACGATGAGGCCGACCATCAGCAACGGGCCGGCGACATAGGCCGGGATCGCCCAGAGGAAGAGCGCGGAGCCCAGAATGGCATAGTCGATGCGCGAATTCTGGTTGAGCGCGGCGATCATGCCGAGCGGGATCGCGACGACGGCCGTCAGGATGATGGAACAGAGGGCAAGCTGGAAAGAGACGGGTGCCGCGGCTGAGACCATCGCCCAGACGGAGCGGCCCGAGGTTAGCGAATTGCCGAACTGGCCGTGCAGCAGGTTCCAGATGTAAAGGCCGAACTGCACGATGAAGGGTTTGTTGAGGCCGGCACTTTCGCGAATGGCTTCGATGCGCTGCGGATTATAGGCGACGTCGCCCGGCGCGCGCAGGAAGATCAGCTTGATCGGATCGCCGGCGCCATAGAAGGCCAGCGCGTAGACCGCCAGCATCACCACCAGAACGGACGGAATCCAGATGGCAAATCGGGTTAGCACGTAGCGCAGCAAGGGCCACCTCCCACCTGTTGTTCGATACGTTCCCGCTTTTGGGTGCGATCGCATCTCTTCTTCTTGAAACTTGCGCGAAGACCTTGCGGCCTTCGCGCGTTTATTGCCAAGAACTATTGTTCCGGATCAACCGATGGAAATGTTCCAGGGTTCGACGACCTGCCAGTCAAGGTTCTTTTCCAGCCCCTTGACCTCCTTGGTGGCCCAACGCGACATCGCCTGAGAATACCATGGGATGAAGGCCCAATCCTCGCGGAACGCCTTCTGGGCTTCCTGGGCGAGAGCGATGCGCTGCGGATCATCCGCAGCCTTGGTCGTGGCCTCGGCAAGGGCACTGTCGACCTTGTCGTTCTTGTATCCGCCAAGCTTGTTCTGGGCGTTCGACGAGGTCGAGGCGATGCTTCCCGCCAGATAGGAGACGGCATCCGGCACGCGGGTGCCGACGTCGTCGCGGAAGATCTGGACCGAGTTTTGATCCGGACCCGCATAGGAATCCTGCTGCGGCTTCATATCGACGGCAGTGATGCCGAGATTCTGGCGCCACTGCTCGGCGATGAACTGGGCGGCAGCTTGAATGGCCGGCCCCGAGATGCCGACGAAGAGGATCTTCGGCAGGCGCTCCGGGCCGCCGTAGGTCGATTCCGCAAGCAGCTTCTTGGCAGCCTCCGGATCATAGGGATAGGGCTCGAAGCCGGAATTCTCCGCACCCGGGACTGCATTGAGGATCTGATCCGCCTTCTTATGCGGCCCGTCGGGATAGGACGCCTTGAACAGGCCATCGCGATCGACGGCCATGATCAGTGCCTGGCGGACCTTCGGATCGTCCATCGGCGCGCGGGAGATGTTGAACCAGAAGTGCTGGCTGGTCGGGATCAGCGGGCCGGCCGAGAATTCCGGGCCGAGATCCTGGATAATGGTCGAGGTGATGAGTTCGGTATGGGCATTGAACTCTCCCGACTTGATCAGCGACGTCGCGCTGACATTGTCCTCGATCGAGGTGATGTCGATGCGCGCAAGCTTCGGCTTCGGCCCGAAGAAATTCTCGTTCGGCTCGAAAGAAAGCTTGCCGGCGTCGATATCGAGGCTCGTCAGCTTGAAGGGACCGGAGAAGACCGGCTTATTGTCCGGCTTGTACCAGTCGATGATCTCCTCGCCGTCGCTGCCGCGCGACTGCGATGCCTTGGTGATCGGCGCGATATGGTTTGCCAGGCGCATGAAGAAGATCGGATCCGCAGCAGCCAGCGTCACGACGACCGTTCCCTCGTCGGGTGTCGCGACACCCGTCAGCTCGTTGCCGGAGCCGGCGGCGATTTCGGCGTAACCCTTGACCTTGCTCAGCACCTGGTCGGCGCGCTGGCTCTTGGTGTTCGGCATCGAGGCGACTTCCCACGATCCCTTGACGTCGGCCGAGGTA
The DNA here is from genome assembly GCF_025847085.2 of Rhizobium sp. BT-226. Lineage (NCBI taxonomy): Bacteria > Pseudomonadati > Pseudomonadota > Alphaproteobacteria > Hyphomicrobiales > Rhizobiaceae > Rhizobium > Rhizobium sp. BT-226. Next base: position 55,485 of record NZ_JAOYTI010000008.1, read on the forward strand.
ATCTTGCTGCCGTCGGAGAAGACGGCCTTGGGGTCGATCTTGAAGGTCCAGACGGTGTTGTCGGCCGATTCCCAGTTGGTGAAGACGTAGGGCTTGATATTGCCTTGGCTGTCGAAATACATCGGCGATGCCCACCAGATCGAATTCCAGCGGAACGTCCTGCCGCCGCCGCGCAGAGGCGACCAGTCCTGGTCGAAGGCCGGATGCGCGACCTTCAGCACCTGGCCTTCATCGGCCAGAACGATGCGCGCATTCATCCCGAACACGGTGAGGCCGACGCCGGCCGCAAGCCCGAGCTTCAGCGCGTTGCGGCGCGATAGATTGGTTTTATCCGATTGATCAAAAGACATGGCATTCCCTCCCACAGTGAATTCGGCAGCGCTCTCCCTGCACCTGCCAGGCGCAGCACAATCCGTTCCGTATCGTTCTCTCGTTATTGTAAATATGTCAACAAAAAATCGCGATTTCAATTCGAACAAAATTTTCTTCTGAAAATATATGATATATAACAGATAGATAACTTTTCGCAACGGCGTCACAGCATTTTGTCTTCTTGACAAAAGCGCGGCAATGGAAAAGTTCTTTGCACTCCATCGCGACAGACGAATGACATTGCATGCGTAGCCGGGCGGTTCGAACACGGATCCAGCCAGACAGGACGCGCCGAGGAGGGCGAAATGAGCCATCACAGGATTACCGGCGTTTTCAGCGCCTCCGCAACGCCACTGACGGCGGACAACAGGCCGGATTTCGCCCTTTTCACCGATCATTGCAGACAGTTGCTGGCCGACGGATGCCATGGCGTGGCGCTGCTTGGTACGACGGGCGAGGCCAATTCCTTCTCCGGCGCCGAGCGACGCGCCATTCTGGAAGCAGCACTGAAGGCCGGCATTCCTGCCGACAGACTGTTGCCGGGCACCGGAGTCGTCGCCATTCCCGAGACTGTGGAACTCACCCGGCACGCACTGTCGCTTGGCGTCACCAAGGTGGTGATGCTGCCGCCATTCTATTACAAAGGCGTCTCCGACGATGGTCTCTTCGCCGCCTATTCGCAGGTGCTGGAGAAGGTCGCCGACACGCGCCTGCAGGTCATCCTCTATCATATTCCGCAGGTCTCAGGCGTTCCGCTATCCATTCCGCTGATCGGGCGGCTGATTGCGGCCTTCCCCGAAACGGTCGTCGGCATCAAGGAATCTGCCGGCGATTTCAACAACATGCAGGCGATCATCGCCGCCTATCCAGGCTTCTCGGTGCTCGCGGGCGCTGATCCGCTGCTGCTGCCGCTCTTGAAGGCGGGTGGTGCCGGCTGCATCACCGCCACCTCCAATCTCGTGGCGAATTCGCTGCGCACCGTCTACGACCATGTCCATGACGAGGCGCGCGCCGCGGATGTCGAGGCGGCGCAGGCCCGCATCAACGCCTATCGCACGCTTTCCAATTCCTACGTCCAGATCCCGACCATCAAGGCGATGGTGGGACTGAAGACCGGCAATCCCGCCTGGAAGCGCACACGTGCGCCGCTGATGCCGCTCAGCGATGCCGACTATGCCGCACTCGCCCAAAGCTATGCCAAGCTGCCTTGAGGAGATCCGTCATGAGTTTTACCGGCCTACCTCCGGAAGCCGTTCCGGCCCTGATGACCGGAGCCATCACCCCTCACCCCACCATCGAGGCTCGTGCGGCCAGCTATCTGCCCTCCCCCTGCATCCAGAACCACGCCGCAAATCTCGCCTTTCTGCCCGACGGCACGCTGACCTGCGTCTGGTTCGGCGGCACGATGGAGGGCATGGGCGATATCTCGATTTACATGTCGCGCCTGGCGCCGGGCTCTGAGCGTTGGTCCGTACCGGAAAAGATGAGCGACGATCCGGCGAAATCCGAACAAAATCCATTAATTTTCAACGCTCCCGACGGAAAAGTGTGGCTGCTCTATACCTCGCAGACTTCGGGCAACCAGGACGGCTCTGTTGTCAAATGCCGGATTTCGGGCGATGGCGGCCAGACCTTCGGCCCAGTCCAAATGCTCTGCGATAGTCCCGGCACCTTCGTTCGCCAGCAGATCGTCGTCAACGGCAAAGGCGAATGGTTGCTTCCGGTGTTCCGCTGCGTCGGCCTGAACGGCCAGCGCTGGAGCGGCGATGCCGATACGGCTGCGGTGCTGATATCGCGTGATGGCGGCGCGAGCTGGCAGATGCGCGATATTCCAGACAGTATCGGCGCGGTTCACATGAACATCCTGCCGCTTGGCGGCGACGAGATGATCGCCTTCTATCGCAACCGTTTCGCCGAAAATATCCTCTCCAGCCGATCATCCGACGGCGGCGAGACATGGAGCGCGCCAGAGCCCACCGAATTGCCGAACAATAACTCCTCGATCCAGGCCACGATCCTGAATGATGGAGCAATCGCAATGGTTTACAACCATTCGAATGCCGCCATGTCGGATGCGCGGCGCCAGTCTCTCTATGACGAAATCGAGGGTGGCGAGCCTGGAGAGACCGCCGTCGCTGCCGATAGCAGCGCACGCAAGGCCGTCTGGGGCGTTCCGCGTGCGCCGCTGAGCCTGGCGATATCGAGGGATGGCGGCAAGAGCTTTCCGCATCGCATCGATCTCGATACCGGCGACGGCTTCTGCCTCAGCAACAATTCGAAGGATTCGCTGAATCGCGAATTCTCCTATCCCTCGATCGTCCAGGGCGGCGACGGCACGCTCCATATCGCCTACACCTACTACCGGCGCGCCATCAAATATGTGCGCCTCGCCCCGCAATCCCTGCCGTAAACAAAGCCGCGGCGGGAAAATTGTCATTCTGCATCCGCTCGCATGCGAAAGGATGCGGGATGACAGCGGGTGTGGGTTGATTGACGAAAAAATGACAACATGGTTTGATTATTCACCGCCACCGCAAAGAGACGGCAAGCTGGTGTCTGACATGTCGTTTCATCACCACAGATTTAATAACATACTGATATATTTATCGATATTAACACGGCAACGTCGCCTGAAGCACACCCGATCGCCCATCAGATGATAAAAAACTGCCCTCGCTGGAATGTTGGCTTGACATTGATCTTACAACTTTACATTAAAGAGGCGACGATCTTGCAGGGAGGACTGGTTCATGGCCAGCTTAGGTTCGCCGATCACGATAGTTCGGCCGCATCTGATCGAATTCGGCGTCGGCACGGCGGGAAAGCTCGGCAAATGGGCAGCCGAAAAGGGCTATCGGCGCACGCTCATCATTTCCGATGCCTTCAATGCCTCACGCATCGACCTGCTGGAGCTGAAGGGTGAGGTGACGGTTTTTTCCGAAGTGACCCCCGAACCGGATACGGCCAATCTCGAAAAGGTCCTGGCGGCGGCGAACTTCGCCGATGCCGAGCTGATTGTCGGCTTCGGCGGCGGCAGCGCCATGGACCTGGCAAAACTTGCCGCCGTGCTTGCCGGCTCCGCCCAGACGCTGCACGAGGTCGTGGGTCCGAACAAGGTGCATGGGCCGCGCAAGGTGGCGCTCGCCCAGGTGCCGACAACATCGGGCACCGGCAGCGAGGCCGGCATCCGCGCGCTCGTCACCGATCCCACCACTATGGCCAAGCTTGCGGTGGAAAGCCTGCATATGCTGGCCGACATTGCCGTCATCGATCCTGCTTTGACCTTCAGCGTCCCTGCCCGCACCACGGCGCCCACCGGCGTCGATGCAATGGCCCATTGCGTCGAGGCCTTCACCAACCGCAAGGCCCATCCGATGGTCGACATTTATGCGATCGAGGGAACGCGCCTCGTCGGCAAATATCTCGCCCGCGCCGTCAAGGACGGTAATGACGCCGAGGCGCGCGCCGGCCTCTCGCTCGCCTCGCTTTACGGCGGCTTTTGCCTCGGCCCGGTCAACACCGCCGGCGGCCACGCGCTTGCCTATCCCCTCGGCACGCGCTGGCATGTGGCCCATGGCGCGGCAAATGCGTTGATTTTTCCGCATGTTCTCGCCTTCAATACACCGTCCGCGCCTGAGAAAACCAAGGCGGTGATGGAAGCGCTTGGGCGTGAAACCTCCGGGAACGTCACCTCCGTCTTCGATGCGGCTTACGCTTTCTGCGCCGAACTCGGTATCGAGATGAAACTTTCCAGTCTCGGCGTGCCGGAAAGCGATCTCGACGCCATGGTCGACGACGCCTTTGCCATTCGCCGTCTGCTCGATAACAATCCGCGCGATCTCACGCGCGCCGACATTCGCTCGATTTATGCGGCCGCGTTCTAGGCGACAAAGTTTTCAGAAGGAATTCGATCGATGGACAGGAATGCAAAAGTCGCCGTGACGCTCGGTGATCCCTCTGGCGTCGGCCCCGAGGTAATCGTCAAGGCCTTGGCAGCTCTGCCCAAGGGAGAGCGCCGCGATTTCGTCATTGTCGGCAATGTCGAAGCGCTGGAGCGCGCCGACCGCGTCACCGGCACCGGACTGCGGTTCGGGCCTGCCGATGCCCCCGGTGACGACAGGATCGCCGTCGACGAAGTCGCGCTCGGCGCCGCCCTTCCCGAAATCGGCAAGGTCAGCCCCATCGCCGGCGATGCCTCGGTGCGCTATATCACCCGCGCCGTCGATCTCGCCATGTCTGGTCAAGCCGACGTCATCGTCACCGCGCCGATCAACAAGGAGGCGATGAACCTCGCCGGCCATCACCATGACGGCCATACCGGGCTGCTCGCGCATCTCACCGGCTCGAAGAGTTCCTTCATGCTCCTTGCCTCCGAGCGGCTGAACACCATCCACGTCTCCACCCATATCTCGCTGAAGGGCGCGATCGAGCGCGCCAAGACCGAGCGCGTGCTCGCCACCATCGAAGCTGGCCATCGCCACTTCCTGCGCCTGGGCAAGACAGCGCGCATCGCTGTGGCCGGCCTCAATCCCCATTGCGGCGAAAACGGCCTGTTCGGCACCGAGGACATGGAGTTTCTGGCGCCCGCCGTCGAGCAAGCGCAGGCAAAGGGCATCGACGTGGTCGGGCCGATCTCGGCCGATACGGTGTTTGCCCGCGCCTATAACGGCGCCTTCGATCTCGTCATCGCCCAGTATCACGACCAGGGCCATATCCCGATCAAGCTCGTCGCCTTCGACACGGCGGTCAACGTCTCGCTCGGCCTGCCGATCGACCGCGTCTCGGTCGATCACGGCACCGCCTTCGACATTGCCGGCACCGGCAAGGCCAACCATGTCAACATGCTCTCGGCTATCGCCTATGCCAGGCTGATGGCCCGCTCGCCACGGCAGAGAGCCTGATCGCGGCCCGACTGGCCCCGATCGCCGACACAACGATTTCGAACTTCGTTATGACACCTAATAGCAGAACCGGACTCTGCCGTTCAGGAACGTCCCCCCGTTGACGCATCAGCATTCCGCGCATATAGCTAGACAGTCTAGCCAGGAGCAGAATCGATGGAATGGCAACTGCAGGACGCCAAGAACCAATTTTCGAAGGTCGTGCAGAAGGCCCGACAAGAAGGGCCGCAGGTGGTTACTGTGCGTGGCGAGCGCGCGGCCGTCGTTCTGTCCGCCCGCGACTACGACGCCCTGCGCGCCGGCAGGCCGACGCTCGTCGACGACCTGCTCGGCGGCCCCGCCTGGGACGATGAGTTCGCCGATGCGGTCGAAGCACGCAACAAGACTCCAAGCCGCGACGTTGCCTTCTGATGTATCTGGTCGACACCAACATCGTCTCGGAGGCGCGACGCGGCACGCCGCAGGCGGTCTCCTGGCTGCGCTCCGTCGATCCGCTCACCATCCACCTGAGCGCGCTGACGCTTGGCGAGATCATGCGCGGCATTGCCCTCAAACAGAAATCGGATCCCAAGACCGCGGCGCATCTCACCGAGTGGCTGCGCAAGCTGCGTTATGATCATGGCGACCGGATCCTGCCGGTGACCGACGAGATCGCCGTCGAATGGGGCCGTATCGCTGCCATCCGGCCGCGTGGCGATATCGACGGGCTGATCGCCGCAACCGCAATCGTTCATGATCTGATTGTCGTCACTCGCAACGTTGGCGATTTCGACGACACCGGCGCAGCGGTGATAAATCCATGGGAGATGGGCGCGTGAGCAGTCGAGGCAGCCACCTCCTCGTTTAAAATGGCCTCCTGTGCCTTTGGATAAGGGCCTTGGTTAGGTCGGGCCGAGAGCTCTTATCGGTGCGTTTGGTGGCAGCATCATGATCTGCTGACCAAGCCTCATCTGGCCGGCGTTTTGGTTCTGCTCTGCGGAAACGTTGATTGCACCGCCAACCCATCACATGCCGAACAAACGGCGATCCCAGAAAACCAGTTGGTGAAGGCTTGTCGTGATCGACGGGAATTCCGGGTGGGCCGGGTTGATCAATATGTTGCGGTCGACGCGGGCGACGACGCTTGGGACCAGCAGGATGGCGCTGCGCTTTTCCTGGCACCAGCGTTCGCCGAAAGCCTTGCTGACGTGTGCCGGCATGCTGTCCCAGCCGGGCAGCGCGGGCTCGGAGAAAACCTCGTAGCTTAGCCCCCGCGGTAGGGTGACCGTGACATAGTGCTGATTGGGCGGTAGCCTTCCGCTGCCGTGGACGAGCTTTTCGAGCAGTGCGGTCGAATAATGCTCGCTCGTATAGATGATCGGGCTGCCCGACGTGTTCCACCGGCCAGGCGCGATGGTCGAGCCGGTGGCGTCGAAGATCGGATAGGTTCCATGGGGGTCTCCGATGCGGACGGATGTCAGTGTGCGGTCAAGAACCTGTGCGCTCACGCAGCGCTGCCGTATTTCAGGCTTCCAAGAATATCGAGCACGAGCTCGCCGCCGATCTCGCTCTGGATGACCACGTCGATCGGCCGCCTGTCCTCAAGCATTGCATGCGGCCGAAACAGGAAATCGCGGGCCTCGATCTCGGTCTGCCAGACATCGAGCGCCTGCCCCCAGACACGCGCGAGACGGGCAAGCTTTATGCCTTCATCTGAGGAGAGCCGATGCTTGGACTTGCGCCGTTCATAGGTGGCCTTCGGAACCAGCCGGTATTTGAACTGGGCGTCATCAGGCGCCAGAAGCAGCGCCATGCGGTCGAGCGCCTTGACCGGCAATCCTTCCTCGATGCTGGAGAGCAGGCCGAAGGCCGAACGCGATACCGGCTCCCTGGCGGGCAGCCCGAGAACATCGGCGATACCGGCAAATCCCATCATGGTAACGGCTCCTTTTCACTTGAGGCTATATTTAGTCTCAAGTGATCCTGTTATCAAGTGCACCGTTCCGGTTTTTGATCCTCACCAGCCGAGCAACGGATTGCCGCAGGCGCACTAGATCGCTATCTTCCCCGAAGGCACACGAACAGCAAAGGAGGTTGCCTATGTCACCGCGGGACGCCTGATACAGCAATATCAACACTTCTGCCTTTCCAAGGGCATCGATTTCATACGGATCGAATCCGTACAGCCGCATGATGCTACCACGCTCTTCTGCAGCGCCGGAATGCAGCAGTACAAGCCCCTCTTCTCCGATCCCTCCCATAGTGGAACCGTCGCAAACAGCCAGGCTTGCCTGCGCATGGGCGACCTCGACGAGATCGGCGACGGAACCCACCTTCTCCACTTCACCATGCTCGGCCTTTTCTCCTTCAGGGAAATGACCGTCGGCAACGCCATCGATTTCTGGCTCGAGTTTCTGGGAACGCTCGGACTTATGCCGGATCATGTGACGATCCATCCCGACCGTCTGGTGGAATGGACGCCGCTCTATGGCGGGTGCGTGCCCATCGTGCCGGATCCGGAATGCATATGGAGCGATGGCAGCATCAGCGGATACTGCACCGAGTTCTATAAGGATGGCGTCGAGATCGGAAACATCGTCAATCCGCTCGGAACCTGCATCGACGTCGGCTTCGGTCTCGAGCGTCTCGACATGATCATCAACGGCACGCCGCAAGACGATGCGCTTGGGACGCTGTGCGAGACGGTCATGACCATCGTGGAAAGCGGCTACCGGCCGGCCAACAAGGAGCAAGGATACGTCTTGCGGAAACTGCTCCGTCGCATCCACAAGATGGGCGGCACGCTCGATCACCCCTTCTTCGCGGAAGAGGTCGAACGCCAGAAGCGGCTGCGCGCCAAATATCTGCGTCTGCGTGACCGCCATTCCGAGATGAGTCCCGACTGGTGGTTCGACACCCACGGCATCGATCTCTCCGACATCCGTGAAAGCACGGAGGAGTAGCAACAGGCAAGGCCTCCCGCAGATAACATCGGGGGGCCTTGTCATATCCTGGAAAGCGTCAGCGTTTCGGCGCCCGTATTGAAAGTTTTCAGCTCTGCCCCGGCTGCAGCCGACGGAAAATCCGCTCGATCTGGGCAACAGCGGCAAAAAAGACGATGCCGGAGAAAGAGGCGAGCACGACGGCGGCAAAGAGCCTTTCCGCCTGATAGTTGAATGTCGACTGGATGATGACGGCGCCCAGCCCCTGGTTCGAACCGATCCACTCCCCGACGATCGCGCCGATCACACAGGTGGTTGCCGAAATGCGCAGCGACGCAAAGAGCAAGGGGACAGACCTTGGGGCGCGCAGGCGCCAGAACGTCTCCCACCCGCTTGCCGAAAGCACATGCATCAGGTCAAGCTCGCTCGCAGTCGCCAGATTGAGGCCCCGGGCGGTATTCACCAGGGTTGGGAAGAAGCAGATGAGAGCGGCGATGATGACCTTCGGGAGCATGCCGAGGCCGAAAATGAGGATGATGATCGGTGCAAGCGCCAGCACCGGGATGGTGTTGAAGAGCAGGACAACGGGAAAATAGGCGGCCTGGAAGCGCGGATTATAGACAAAGGCAATCGCCATGATCACGGCGAGACTATTGCCTAAAAGGAAGCCGAGGCCCGCCTCACCCCATGTCGGGATCGCATTCGACAGAAGGAAGCGCCATTCGATGCCAAGCGTGCGCAAGATCGCCAGCGGCGTTGGAACGATATAGGCCGGAATACCGAGCGCCGGCACCAACCACTGCCAAGCGAGAAGCAGCGAAAGGGCGCCGATGACAGGAAGGCCGATTGCCTCGGAGAGTGACAACGGACGATGCGTCATGCAGCCGAACTCCCCTGCTGCAGCAATTGGCGCAGATGGGCTGCGGCCTCCTGAACATCGAGGCTCTCGCGCCGACAGAGGCCGCGCTCGTCTTTCAGCGGTGCAAGGTCGATCAGTGCCTGAACGCGGCCTGGGTTGGCCGCCAGGACCAGCACACGTCCGCCGAGATAGATCGCCTCGATGACGCTGTGGGTCACGAACAGGATGGTCGTGCCGGTTCGGCGCCAGACGTCCAGAAGCTCGTCGTTCAGGCGTTCGCGGGTGATCTCGTCGAGCGCACCGAAGGGCTCGTCCATGAGCAGGATATCCGGCTCGCATTGAAGCGCACGCGCTATGGCGACGCGCTGGCGCTGACCCCCGGACAATTGATGCGGATACCGGTCGGCCAGATGCGACAGGCCGACCAGCTCGATCCAATGGTCGGGCCGCGGATCGACCGATCGCGAGACGCTTTTCTTCCCCACCTGCAGCGGCAGCGCGACATTCTCCCTCACGGTCCGCCAAGGCAGCAGCGTTGCGTCCTGGAAGACGAAGGCGACTTCGCGCCGCCGGCGCGCCTCCGAGGCTGTCCTGCCGAGCACCGACAACCGCCCGTCAAGCGGCAGAAGAAGATCCGCAACAGCACGCAGCAAGGTCGACTTGCCGCAGCCGGAAGGACCGAGAATGGTCAGAAACTCACCCCTGCCGACGCTGAGGTCGACGCCGGACAGAATGCGGGTCGTCTCGCCAGCGCCGGCATAACCGACAGCCAGATCCTTGGTTTCGATGGCCGCTGCTTCAGGCAAATTCGCTCTCACGCAATCTTCGGGCGGTCGTCCGCCGTCATGTCGAGTATCTCAGTCGTATAGCAGTCCTCCAGCTTCGGCGCGCCGCTCTTGAACTGGCCGATTTTGTCGTAGACGGAAATCTGCTCGGCAAGAGCGGCCGGATCGAAGCTGCCCCAGCCATCCTTGCCTGTTGTCGCATCGAAGCTCAGTGACAATATGCGCGGCACCGTCGTCAATTCCACGGCAAGATCGAGCTGCGGATAGGCCTCCACCGTCAATTTGACTGCCTCTTCAGGGTGTTCATGCGTCCAGGCCCAGCCCTTGGCGACCGCACGCAGCACCTTTGCCAGTGTCTCGGCATGGCCGCTCACGGCATCGTCGGTGGCGAAATAGACATTGGCGTAAGACGGCAGGCCCGTGTCCTTCATCATCAGATCGATGCGGTCGGGACCGATGATGGAAAGGGCCTGCGTGTTGGTGATCCATCCGGTCACGGCATCGACCTGGCCGGTCGTCAGCGGCGTCATGTCGAAGCCGATATTGGTGATGGTCAGGCTCGATGGATCGATATCGTTCTTCAACAGAATGGCATCGAGCACATAACGGGCCGTCGGCTGGATGCCGATACGCTTGCCGACCATATCCTTGACAGTGCGGATCGGCGCCTTGGGCAGCGAATAGAAGGCGAAAGGCGCCATGCGGAAACCGCAGGCGAAGATCTTGATCGGCACGCCGGATGACCTGGCAAGAAGAAGCTGGGCCGAATCCGAGAATTGGCCGAGCTGCGCATCACCCGTGATCACGGGCGGCACCGTTGCTGAATTGGGACCGCCAGGTGAAAACTCGACGTCGAGACCCTCGGCCTCGAACAGGCCTTGCTTGACTGCGACGATATCGCCGATCTGTCCGTTGCTCATCAACCAGTCGTATTTGATAACGACCTTGGATGCGGCGGCATTCGAGTGACGCGGTACGAACACGCTGATCCCTGCCGTCGCTGCAGCAAGGGCAAAGGCTCCGCCCTTCAGGACGGTACGCCTGTCGACCACGATTTGCTTGTCATCCCTGTTCATTTGCTTGCCTTTCCCCTTGTTGGATTGTTGGACGACCGGCCGATTGCGCTCGCTATTGCGGGTCGATGTCACCGATCGGGCCGCCGGCGGACCACGCATAGATTTCCCAGAGATTGTCGTCAGGATCGGCGAAATAGACGCATCGCGCGTTCCAGACATAGTCCTGCGGCGGCGCGTGGAAGAGCACGCCCGCAGCTTTCAGCTCCGCATAGGCAGCATCGACCTGCTCTGGCGAGGCGAGCTCGATGGCGGCGCAGGCCTTGTGCGCACCTGGAGGCGCACGGCGGTTTGAGACACCGGTATTTTCGGCGATATGCTCGATCTCCCACAGCGCCAGCGTCACGCCCGCCCCTTTGAAATCGGCAAAGCCGGGAGCACGGCGGCGAGGTTTGAAGCCAAGTCGCTCGACATAGAAGGCCGATGCTTTGTCGATATCCTCGACCAAGAAGCAAATGTCGGTAATCGGATTGGTTTGGGCAAAAGCGGTCATACGGGCCTCCTGATGGGAAAAGCCTGGCAGACCGCAGCCTCAAAAGATTTCAAATTCGTGCGGTTGTCTTTCGCAAAGCTGCTGATCTGTCATCAGCAAGAGCCGGATCAAAGACGGACCGAACGTTGGTATTCCTTCGGGGTCGCCCCCATCAGACGGCGAAAGACGTTGGAGAAATGTGCCTGGCTGGAAAAGCCGGTGGCATAAGCGATGTTTGCAAGCGTCTCCTTGCCGTCGGCGAGGTAAAGCCGTGCTCGCTCGATCCTGCGTTCGAGAACGAAGCGATGCGGCGCCAAACCGGCCGCCCGTTTGAATTCCCGGCTGAAGTGAAAGGGGCTCATATGGGCCACCCCGGCCAGTTCCTCGACACTCAGATCGGATTTGCCAAGCAGGTTCTCGATGTAATCGATCACACGCCGGAGATTGTCCGATGTCAGCGGACGATCGCCGGCTTCGGGTTTGGCGCCCAGCAGCTTTACAACGCAGCAGGCGAGCGCCATCCCCAGATGCTGCATCAAAAGCGGGTCGTCGCGACCGGTCTTGTCGGCGGCAAATGCAAGGGAGAGCGCGACCTGCAGCGTTGTCGGATCAGTCGTCGCGCTAAGCGCGTCGCTATCCCAATGCTCGGGATCGAAGCGAGAGCCGCCGATGCTGCTGTAGAGCGCCGGTGACTGGAAGATCGAGATATAATCCGCCGCATCGCCATCGACTTCGAGGACCGTGGCGGCCGGTTGAAATCCCAGGGTGAACGGCGGCCTCTCAACTTTCCGGAACGCCCCGCTTCCAAGCCGATAGGCGTACCTGCCGTGCGCCGTGCGGTTGATCGAAATTCTATGAAGGGAGCCCCTCGAAACCATTTGCCCCGCGGCGCTACGGTAGGTCTCGACGATCATGTCGCGTTGAACGAAGGCCTTGTACCCTCCGAGGGATGGTCGGCTTATTGAGAAAATCTGCGGGTCGATGTCGGGCATTGTTTCATTCTCCCTAGCAGGGGAGAGGCAAGTTGCGCGCCAAGTGGAGCGAAGCTTCGCGCTGGATATCAACGTTGCAGCATAAAACCCGACGGTGCCCGTTAAATCGTGATTTTACGCCTGCTGCCGCGCCACACGGCACCACGGCCCGGCAGGAGTTGACCCTCGGTAAGTTTGGTCGCATGCGCAAGAATTATGCAATGCATGCTTCTTCTTGATCGGCCCGCTCGCGGGAAACCGCAGCCAGGAATGAGTGTTCTCTCCGTCCACTCTTTTCATCGGAGAGCGTCATTTTGGAAATTCCTTTCTCCCCATTCTCATTAGTCTACTTAATTTATAGACATAACTGAATTGGAGAGAATGGTAATGAGCATCGAAAAGTCCGGAAGCGGTCTCGGAAGACGAGATCTGTTGAAACTGTCTGCCGCGGCCGGGGCCGTCGTCGCGGGTGCTGCGCTGGTCGGGCAGCAGCCGGTTTTCGCGGCCGACGCAGAACTGTCACTGAAAGGCAAGCGCATCGCCATCAGCGCAACCGGCACCGACCACTTCTTCGACCTGCAGGCCTATAATGCCCAGATCGAAGAGGTAAAGCGCCTCGGTGGCGAGCCGATCGCCGTCGATGCTGGACGCAACGACGGCAAGCTGGTCTCGCAATTGCAGACGCTGATTGCCCAGAAGCCGGATGCCATCGTTCAAATCCTCGGCACGCTCAGCGTCATCGATCCCTGGCTGAAGAAGGCACGTGATGCCGGGATCCCGGTTCTGACCGTCGACGTCGGTTCGACCAATTCGATCAACAACACCACCTCCGACAACTGGGGCATCGGCAAGGACCTGGCACTGCAGCTCGTCTCCGATATCGGCGGCGAAGGTAATATCGTCGTCTTCAACGGCTTCTACGGCGTAACCCCCTGCGCGATCCGCTACGACCAACTGGTCAATGTCGTCAAATATTTCCCGAAGGTGAAAATCCTCCAGCCGGAACTGCGCGACGTCATCCCGAATACCGTGCAGGACGCCTTCACGCAGATCACGGCGATCCTCAACAAATATCCGGAAAAGGGTTCAATCAAGGCGATCTGGTCAGCCTGGGACATCCCGCAGCTTGGCGCGACCCAGGCTTTGGCGGCCGCCGGGCGAACCGAGATCCGCACCTACGGCGTCGATGGCAGCCCGGAAGTGCTGCAACTCATCGCCGATGCGAATTCGCCGGCTGGCGCCGATGTCGCCCAGCAGCCGGCGGAAATCGGCCGCACCGCCATTCGTAACGTCGCCAAGCTGCTCGCCGGCCAGACACTGCCGCGCGAGACCTATGTTCCGGCACTGCTCGCCAACAAGACCAATGTCGGCGAAGTCACCAAGAAGCTCGGCATCGGCTGACATTGAACCCGAGCGATCCGGCCATGTCGGATCGCTCGGAATCTGCCCGCCAGGAGAGATCGACATGACGGCCATTTCGTTGAAGCAGCCGGTGACGGCACGCGACGACATCATCCGCTTTGAAGGGATCGTCAAACATTTTGGCGGCGCGCAGGCGCTTGCCGGTGCGTCGCTGATCGTCAGGCGCGGCACCATCCACGGTCTCGTCGGTCAGAACGGCGCCGGCAAGTCGACGCTGATCAAGCTGCTGGCCGGTCTTCACCAGCCTGATGGCGGACGGATCGAGATCGAAGGACGAACGTTCGACAGGCTGACGCCGCATCTTGCCGAAGAGCTCGGCATCCACTTCATTCACCAGGATCGACTGCTGGTGCCGACTTTCACTGTCGGCGAAGCCCTGTTCCTCGGCCGGGAACCACGCATCGCGGGCACGCCGTTCCTCGACCGGCGACTGATGCAGCGCCGCGCGTCTGACATTCTCAACGACTATTTCGGTATCCGGTTGCCGAACGCCGCCTTGATCAGCGAATTGTCGACTGCCGAAAAACAGATCGTGCAAATCACCCGCGCGCTCCTCAATCAGCCGAAGGTGCTGGTCTTCGACGAGCCGACGGCCGCATTGGTGCGCCGCGAGGCCGATATCCTCTTCCGGTTGATCCGCCGTCTGCGCGACGAAGGCGTCACGATCATCTATATCTCGCATTACCTGAACGAAATCGAAGAGCTCTGCGACCACGTCACCGTGCTGCGCAATGGGCTGGACGTCGCCTCCCTGCCGATCGGGGAGACTTCGGCCGGGGCGATTGCCCGGCTGATGGTCGAGCGCGACATCAAGGAGATGTTCCCGAAGCCGCAGGTGACGCCAGGCGAAGAAATCCTCAAAGTCGAGCAGTTGTCGGCGCCGGGGAAATATAGCGACATCAGCTTCACGCTTCGCCGCGGCGAGGTGCTCGGCCTCACCGGCCTGCTCGGTTCCGGTGCGAAGGAGGTGGTCCGCGCTCTCTTTGGTCTGGAGACTCCGGCTTCCGGCCATATCGAGATCAGCGGCAAGGCTGCCCGTTTCACGAATCCCGCCCAGGCAGCCGGCCGCGAGATCGCGCTGGTGCCGGAAGATCGGCGTCGCCACGGCGTCGCGCTCGACCTCAGCGTCGCGGAAAATATCAGCCTTTCGAGCCTTGGCCGCTTCACGCGTTTCGGCTTTCTCGATCGCAGACGCGAACAGAGAGAAGTGGACGCTCTGATAGCGCGGCTGCAGGTGAAGACCAATGGGCGCGACGCCCTGCTGCGCACGCTTTCGGGCGGCAACCAGCAGAAGATCGCCATCGCCAAGTGGCTGAGCCGCCGTTCCGAGGTCTATCTGCTCGACGAGCCGACTGTTGGCGTCGATATCGGCTCCAAGGTCGAGATCTATACGCTGATCGGCGAACTCGCGGCGCGCGGCGCCGGCGTCATCGTGCTGTCTTCGGATCTGCCCGAACTCGTCGGCATCACCGATCGCATCCTGGTGCTCTTCCGCGGCCGCGTGGTGCGGGAGTTCATATCGTCGGAGACCACGGCGGATGCGGTGCTCGCTCAATCGACCGGATCATCCGAAGGACAACGCCATGTCGGCTGAAGTGGAATTCGCGCCTTCCGGTTTTTCCGCTGCGGAACCGCCTCCCCGGCCGGCCGGCCATATTGCGGCTGCGGCATTGCGCTTCGGATCGCTGATCACTTTCGCCGCCATCCTGATCATCTTCTCGCTGACAGCACCCTATTTCCTCAGCATCGGCAATATCGGCAACGTGCTTGGCCAATCAACCATCTCCGGCGTGCTTGCCATCGGGTTGACGATCGTGCTGATCGCCGGCGGCTCCAATGTCGTCACCGGCGGCATCGACCTGTCGCTCGCTGCCAATATGGGTCTCAGCGCCGCCGTCTATGCGAGCCTGACGCAACTCGGCTACGGCGATGCGACGGCGATTGCCGCGACAATCTTGACCGGCGCCCTGATCGGCACGGTCAATGCCATTGCCGTCGTCTATGCCGGCATCGTGCCGCTGCTGGCCACGCTTGCCGTCATGAATGTCGTCGCCGGCCTGGAGTTGGTCCTGACCGGCAATACCGTCCTGCCGGCCTCGACGCCTTTCCTGTCGGCGCTTTCCGCCTCGGATCCTTTCGGCATTCCGGTTCTTGCCTATGTGCTCCTCGGCTTCACGGCGATCACCACGGCGATCGTGCAATATACCCCGCTCGGCCTGCGTCTCTACGCCGTCGGTGAGTTCCCGGATGCGGCGCGTGCCGCCGGTCTGCCGCTTCGTCGGCTGCTCGCCGGCGCCTTCGTCGCCAGCGGCGTCTCCGGCGGCATCGCCGGCATCCTGTCGGTTTCCTACCTGAGCGGCAGCACGACCGGCGCCGGCGAGATGCTGTTGCCCGTCGTCGTGACGGCCCTGCTCGGCTCGGTCTTTTCGCGCCGGCTGGTTCCGACGATCACCGGGACGCTGCTTTCGGCCCTTTTGGTCGGCTTCCTGGTCAATGGTTTCCAGCTGCTGAACATTTCGAGCACGCTGGTCAGCGGCGTCCAGGGTGTTCTCATTCTCATCGTCGTTTCCGCGACCACGCTGCTGCGCCGACAGGAGGCCTGACATGTCGCTCCAGACCCCTCCCCTCGCCACCATTGGCTTGCCGCGTCTTATCGCCGGCGGCATGGTGCGTTATGGCTTGATCCTCGCCCTGGTTGCGGTGTTTGCCGCCTTTTCCGTGGCAACGCCGACATTCCTGACGCCTGCGAACCTGCAGAGCATCCTGGTCAACAATTTCACGCTGCTTGCCATCGTCTCCGTCGCCATGACCTTCGCCGTCGCCTCGGGCGGCATCGATCTTTCGGTGGGAACGGCGATGGATTTCGCCAGTTTCGCCTTCGTTTCGCTCGTCCTCGCCGGGCAGCCGGTGGCAGTCGCGGCACTCGCGGGACTGGCCGCCGGAGCGTTCGTCGGTGCCTTCAACGCGCTGCTGATTTCAGGGATCGGCGTGTCGCCGTTCCTCGCCACGCTCGGCACGCTGTTTATCGGCCGCAGCGTTCAGCAGCTGCTGACCAATGGCGGCAATCCGGTCTATCTGCCGCCGAACGGCGTGCCGGAAGCCTTCCGTTTCCTCGGCCATGGCACGATCGCCGGCTTCCCGGTGCCGCTTGCCGCTGCCATTGTCGTCATCGCGGCTGCTGCCGTCGTTTTTGCCCGGACGCGTTTCGGCCGCGTCATCCTGTCGATCGGCATCCAGCCGGGCGTCGTGCGCTATTCCGGCATCGCCGCGCCAGCCCATATCGCGGTGACTTTCATCCTGGTCGGGTTGATCGCGGCAATCGCCGGCCTGATCTTGACCGCAACCGTCACCACCTACATCCCCTCCTCGGGCAATGCCTTCCTGCTGAATGCGATCGGCGCGACCTTCATCGGCACGACGCTCAGCCCACTCGGACGGCCGAATGTCGGCGGGACCGTTCTCGGCGCGCTGCTGCTCAGCATCGTCGCCAATGGGCTGCTGCTGACCGATCTGAACTTCTATTGGCAGCAGGTCGGTACGGGAACGCTGATCTTCGCCGTGCTCGCCCTGAGCTTCATAAACCGAAAGGCCGCCGGCGCCGCTTAAGAGAAGTTGCCACTGCGGTGGTATCCTCGGAAGCGGTTCTATCCCACCGAGGCGTCCGAGATCATCCTGGACACGGCATTCTTCCAGCCGATGATCTTGCCCTGCCGCTCGGTCTCATCCATCGAAGGGCTGAAGCGGCGGTCGCAGGCCCAGGCCTGCGCAAAATCCCGCTTGCCTGGCCAGATGCCGGCTTTCGAGCCGGCAAGCCAAGCTGCGCCCAGCGCCGTCGTCTCGCGGATCGCCGAGCGGTCGACAGGGTTTCCGGTCATGTCGGCCAGGCACTGCATCGTCCAATCCGATGCCGCCATGCCGCCATCGACGCGCAACACCGTTTCCAGCTGGTTGACGCCCCAGTCCTTCTTCATCGCCACCAGCAGGTCGAGCGTCTGGTAGGCCACGGATTCAAGCACGGCGCGGGCAAATTCCGCCGGGCCGCTGTTTCGCGTCAGACCGAAGATCGCTCCGCGCGCCGCCGGATCCCAGTAGGGCGCGCCGAGGCCGGTGAAGGCCGGAACGATATAGACCTGCTGTCCGGGATCGGCCTTGGCGGCAAGCACTCCTGCCTCGGATGCCTGGCCGATGATGCCGAGGCCGTCGCGCAGCCATTGCACGGCAGCACCGGCGATGAAGATCGAGCCCTCGAGCGCATAGGTCGTCTCGCCGTCGAGCCGGCAGGCGATCGTCGTCAGCATCCGATTGGAGGAGGAAACACGATCCCGGCCAGTGTTCAACAGGGCAAAGCAGCCGGTGCCATAAGTGGATTTCATCATGCCGGGCTCGAAGCAGGCATTGCCCACAGCCGCTGCCTGCTGGTCGCCGGCGACCCCGAGGATCGGAAGTTCCGCGCCGAACAGCGCCTTGTCGACGCGGCCGAAATCATCGGCGCATTCCCTGACGTCAGGAAGCATGGCGGCTGGAATGCGGAGAATGCCGAGAAGCTCCTCGTCCCAGGCACCGTTATCGATATTGTAGAGCAGAGTCCTCGATGCATTGGTCGCATCGGTGGCATGCACGCGCCCATCAGTCAGATTGTAGATCAGCCAGCTGTCGATCGTGCCGAAGCAGGCATCGCCCACTTCCGCCTTCTCACGCAGGCCATCGACGTTGTCGAGCAGCCAGCGCAGCTTCGTTCCGGAGAAATAGGGGTCGAGCAGCAGCCCGGTCTTGGCGCTGAACAGCTTCTCATAGCCATCAGCCTTCAGGCTCTCGCACATTTCTGCGGTGCGCCTGTCCTGCCAGACGATCGCGCGGTGAAGCGGTTTTCCCGACCTGCGGTCCCAGACGACCGCCGTCTCGCGCTGGTTGGTAATGCCGATCGCGGTAATGTCGACCGCATCAAGTCCAGCATCGACAATCGCCCCACGCACTGTGTCGACGACGGACTGCCAGATTTCGGCGGCGTCGTGCTCCACCCATCCAGGCTGCGGATAATATTGGGTGATCTCCGCCTGCGCCGAGCCGGCCATTTTCATGTCGCCATCGAAGATGATGGCGCGCGACGATGTCGTGCCCTGGTCGATTGAAAGAATATAGCCGCTCATATCCGTCTCCGGCTCGCACGAAACCGCTCCGCCTGCAGAGGACGGCAGGACGCGGACGTTTCATGAGAGAAAGATTGTGGGTGCCACCGGCTTGCTGCCGGTGGCAGGAAGTGATGGCCGGAAGCCTCGTCGCCTCCGGCCGGATCCGCCTTACTTCTTCTGCCAGCTCTTGACGAGTTCGTCGTAGTTGACAGTGACCGGCTTATCCTTTTCGTTCTCGATCTTCAGCTGCGGGGCAAGGTTGCCGTTCTTCACCGCATCCGCGTTCCAATAGGCGAGATCATGCTCCTCGGCGAGCTTGGGGCCGATGTCGCCCTGGACCTTGGCGCGTTCCAGACGCTGCAGCACCTTCTCCTGCTCGGAGCAAAGCGAGTCCATCGCTTCCTGCGCCGTCTTGGCGCCGGAAGAGGCATCACCAATCGCCTGCCACCAAAGCTGAGCGAGCTTCGGATAGTCAGGAACGTTCGTACCGGTCGGCGACCACTGCAGGCGGGCCGGCGAACGATAGAATTCGATCAGGCCGCCGAGCTTCGGCGCACGATCGGTGAAGGACTTATGATCTAGCGTCGACTGGCGAATGAAGGTCAGACCCATGTGGCTCTTCTTCACGTCGACAGTTTTAGAGGTGACGAACTGGGCATAGAGCCAGGCCGCCTTGGCGCGGTCGTCAGGCGTGGACTTCATCAGCGTCCACGAACCGGCGTCCTGATAGCCGAGCTTCATGCCGTCCTTCCAGTAGACGCCATGCGGGCTCGGTGCGAAACGCCATTTCGGCGTGCCGTCCGCATTGACGACCGGCAGGCCTTCCTTGACGAAGTCGGCGGTGAAGGCCGTGTAGGTGAACATCTGCTGGGCGACTTCGCCCTGCGACGGGACCGGGCCGGATTCGGAGAAGGTCATGCCTTGGGCGGCAGCCGGTGCATAGGCCTTCATCCAGTCCAGATATTTCTGGATGGAATAGACCGCAGCAGGGCCGTTGGTATCGCCGCCGCGTGCGACGCAGGAGCCGACCGGACGTGAGTTCTCGTCGACCTTGATGCCCCATTCATCGACGGGCTTGCCGTTCGGGATGCCCTTATCGCCGTTGCCGGCCATCGACAGCCAGGCATCGGTGAAGCGCCATCCGAGCGATGGGTCCTTCTTGCCGTAGTCCATATGGCCGAAGACCTTCTTGCCATCGATCTCGCGGCCGGTGAAGAACTCGGCAATATCCTCATAGGCCGACCAGTTGACCGGCACGCCGAGATCGTAGCCGTACTTCGCCTTGAAGTCCGCCTTGTTCTTCTCGTCGTTGAACCAGTCGTAGCGGAACCAGTAGAGGTTCGCGAACTGCTGGTCAGGCAGCTGGTAGAGTTTGCCGTCAGGCGCCGTGGTGAAGGACTTGCCGATGAAGTCGTCGATGTCGAGGCCGGGATTGGTGACATCCTTGCCTTCGTTGGCCATCCAGTCGGTCAGCGAGCGGGCCTGCTGATAGCGCCAATGGGTGCCGATCAGGTCGCTATCGTTGATATAGGCGTCATAGATGTTTTCGCCGGACTGCATCTGCGTCTGCAGCTTTTCGACCACGTCGCCTTCGCCGATGAGGTCGTGAGTGATTTTGATGCCGGTGATCGCCGTGAAGGCGGGCGCCAGCACCTTCGATTCGTATTCATGGGTCGTGATCGTTTCGGACACGACCTTGATGTCCATGCCGGCGAAAGGCTTCGCAGCGTCAACGAACCACTGCATTTCCTTTTCCTGGTCGGCGCGCGGAAGCGTCGAGAGGTCGCCGACTTCCTTGTCGAGGAACGTCTTGGCCTCGTCCATGCCGGCATAGGCCGATGCTGTCATTGCCAGCAGCAAGCCTGCTGTCGTCGTCAATAAGTGCCTTCGCATAATATCCTCCCAGGGTTTGCGATTGCAGTCACGTCTCAGGCGGCCAGTACCCCCGGCCATCTGTCTTCTCCTTGCCGTCACACGTAGCGGAAGACGCCGATGGCGTAGACCACGGAGATGGCAAGAGCCCACCACAGGTTGGGCCCACCGAGCCCAAGCCATGCAAGATGAATGAAAGCGCTGCCCAGCAGCGAAATGAAGAGCCGGTCGCCGCGCGTCGTCTCGAAACGCAGCACGCCCGTGCGCGGCGAGCCGCCCGGCGAAAAATATTCCCAGACACTCATGGCGATCAGAAGCGCCAGGATCGTCAGGAAGAACAGCGTCGTCGGCAGCGTCCAGGCCATCCAGGAAAAATTCATGACCGTCTCCTCCTCAAACGCGCCCGAGCGCGAAGCCCTTGGCGATGTAGTTGCGGACGAAATAGATGACGAGCGCGCCCGGAATGATGGTGAGCACGCCGGCAGCCGCCAGCACGCCCCAGTCCATGCCCGAAGCGGAGACCGTTCGCGTCATGATCGCCGAGATCGGCTTTGCCGCCGTCGTCGTCAGCGTGCGAGCCAGCAGCAGCTCGACCCACGAGAACATGAAGCAGAAGAAGCCCGCGACGCCGACGCCGCTGGCAATCAGCGGAATGAAGATCTTGATGAAGAAACGCGGGAAGGAATAACCGTCGATATAGGCGGTTTCGTCGATCTCCTTCGGCACACCGGACATGAAACCTTCGAGGATCCAGACGGCGAGCGGCACGTTGAACAGGCAGTGGGCAAGCGCCACGGCGATGTGCGTGTCGATCAGGCCGAAGGCCGAATAGAGCTGGAAGAACGGCAGCGCGAAGACCGCCGGCGGCGCCATGCGGTTGGTCAGCAGCCAGAAGAACAGGTGCTTGTCGCCGAGGAAACGGTAGCGCGAGAAGGCGTACGCCGCCGGCAGCGCCGCCGCGACAGAGATCACCGTGTTCATCACCACATAGATGATCGAGTTGATATAGCCGTTATACCAGGACGGATCGGTGAAGATGACTGTGTAGTTACGCAGCGTCGGGTTCGTCGGCCAGAGCGAGAAGGCGCCGGTGATCTCCGAATTCTCCTTGAAGCTCATATTGACGAGCCAGTAGATCGGCAGGATCAGGAAGATGATATAGATCGTCGGAACGAGCCAGGAGAGGCTGCCTGCAGGTTTGTATTTGTTGGTCATATCTCGCCCTCCCTTAGCTCGCGTCGCTGCTGGTCATCACGGTGTAGAACACCCATGAGAGCAGCAGGATGATGAGGAAGTAGATGATCGACATCGCCGCCGCCGGGCCAAGATCGAACTGGCCGACGGCCATCTTCACGAGGTCGATGGAGAGGAAGGTCGTCGAGTTGCCAGGTCCGCCCCCGGTGACCACGAAAGGCTCGGTATAGATCATGAAACTGTCCATGAAGCGTAGGAGCACGGCGATCAGCAGCACCCGCTTCATCTTCGGCAGCTGAATGTAGCGGAAGACGGACCAGCGCGAGGCGCCGTCGATTTTGGCGGCCTGATAATAGGCATCGGGGATCGAGACCAGGCCGGCATAGCAAAGCAGCACGACAAGGCTTGTCCAGTGCCAGACGTCCATGACGATAACGGTCACCCATGCATCGATCGGATCGCGGACATAATTATAGTCGAGGCCGATCGCTTCGAGCGTGTGGCCGAGCAGGCCGATATCGACGCGTCCGAAAACCTGCCAGATGGTGCCGACGACGTTCCACGGAATGAGCAGCGGCAACGCCATCAACACCAGGCAGACGGGAACGCCCGGTCCTGATTTCGGCATGTTGAGCGCGATGAAGATGCCGAGCGGTATCTCCAGTGCCAGGATGATGAAGGAGAAGAGCAGATTGCGCTCGAGCGATTCCCAGAAGCGGTCGGAATGCAGGGTCTGGACGAACCAGTCGGTACCGGCCCAGAAGAATTCGTTGTTGCCGAACGTATCCTGCACTGAATAGTTGACGACGGTCATCAGCGGGATGACGGCCGAAAACGCCACGAGCAGCAGCACCGGCAGGACCAGAAACCAGGCTTTGTTATTCCACGTCTTCTGCATGGCTCAGGCCTCCCTGCCGACACGCCAACTGTCGGCGTAGATGCTGATGGCGGACGGATCGAAGGTGACGCGGGCATCCGCGGGAATGTCGGCGTCTTCAGGCACGACGATGGCGATCGGCTGGCCGGCAAAGCGGGCGCGCACGATCTTTTGCCGACCGATATCCTCGACCTTGCTGACGGTGACCGGCATGCCCTCCCGTCCGAGGCGAATGAATTCGGGACGGATTCCGAGTTCGGTTTTGGCCGTGCCTGCCGTCTTCGGCGCGTAATCGAGCGTCAGCGTCTCGTCTCCGACCGCCACAGTGCTGCCCTCGATCCTGGCTGGCATGAAATTCATGCCCGGCGAACCGATGAAATAACCGACGAAGGTATGGCTCGGCCGTTCGAAGAGCTCGGCCGGCGTGCCGATCTGGACGATCTGGCCGTCATACATGACGACGACCTTCTCGGCGAAGGTCAGCGCTTCCGTCTGGTCGTGGGTAACATAGACCATGGTGAAGCCGAACTGCTTGTGCAGCCGCTTCAGCTGCGAGCGCAGCACCCATTTCATATGCGGGTCGATGACGGTCAGCGGCTCGTCGAACAGGATGGCATTGACGTCGTTGCGCACCAGTCCGCGGCCGAGCGAGATCTTCTGCTTCTGGTCGGCGGTCAGCCCCTGCGCCTTGCGCCTGGCCCAGCCGGCAAGATCGATCATTTCGAGGATATCGCGGACACGCCGGTCGACATCAGCCTCGGCCACGCCGCGGTTGCGCAGGGGAAAGGCGAGATTGTCGTAGACGGTCATCGTGTCGTAGATGACGGGAAACTGGAAGACCTGGGCGATGTTGCGGCTCTGCGTCGAAAGGTTCGTGACATCATTGCCGTCGAACAGGATGCGGCCGTGCGAGGGCTGCAACAGGCCGGAGATGATGTTGAGCAGCGTGGTCTTGCCGCAGCCGGAGGGGCCAAGCAGCGCATAGGCGCCGCCATCGTTCCATTCGTGGTCGACTTCCTTCAGCGAATAATCCTTGTCGGACTTCGGATTGGCGCCGTAGGCGTGGCGAATATGGTCGAGCGTGATGCGTGCCATTGTGCTCTCCTATACCTTTCCGGCCGCAGCGATGGCGCGGCCGTCGCTGCCGAAGGCCATCAGGTGGCGGGTGTCGAGAAAAGCTTCGACTTCCATGTCGGGATCGATGTCGTGAATGCCATGCGCCAGCATCACCCAGCGCACACCGTCATATTCCAGGTGAACGAAGCTCTCCGAGCCGGTGATCTCGGAAACCAGCGTGCGCGCCTGCAGGCGGGCCGCGTCGCCGGTCTGCGACGCAAGGCCGAGATGGTGCGGGTGAAAGGCGATAGTGACGGGACCATCCGGCACGACGGCCAGATGCGAGGGAACAGGAATCGTGACCCCGCTCGGACGCGTGAAGACATTGCCTGATTTCGTGACGTCGAGGGTGTTCAGCGGCGGATCGGCGAAAATGCCGGCGGTGGCGAGATTGACGGGTCGGCGATAGACCTCGATCGTCGGCCCGAACTGGGTCACCCGGCCCTGGTTCAGCGTTGCCGTGTTGCCGCCAAGCAGCAGCGCCTCGGAAGGCTCGGTCGTCGCATAGACGAAGATCGCGCCGGATTGGGCAAAGATCTTCGGCAGTTCCTCGCGCAGTTCCTCGCGCAGCTTGTAATCGAGATTGGCGAGCGGCTCGTCCATCAGCACGAGGCTGGCATTCTTGACGAGTGCGCGCGCAAGCGCGGTGCGCTGCTGCTGGCCGCCGGACAGATTGAGCGGGGTGCGGTCGAGATAGGGCGTGAGCTTCAGCAGCTCGGCCGCCTTGCGCACCTCACTGTCGATCGTGGCACCATCCTTGCCCGATATGCGCATCGGCGAGGCGATGTTGTCGTAGACGGTCAGCGCCGGATAGTTGATGAACTGCTGGTAGACCATGGCGACGTTGCGCTTCTGCACCGGCATGCCGGTGACGTCGGCGCCGTCGAAATGGATGGAGCCGCCGGTCGGCCGGTCAAGCCCCGCCATCAGCCGCATCAGGGACGTTTTACCCGCGAGCGTCGGCCCGAGCAGGACGTTCAGCGTGCCCCGCTCGAGAACCAGATCGGTCGGATAGATATGATAGTCCGCGCCCACCATCTTGGCGGCGTTTCGCAGTTCCAGCATTCCGATTCCCGTGCCTCCACGCATCGGGGACCACATGACTCCTATCCGGCCATCGCCGGCATGGCAGCCATGTACTCCTCCAGTGACTGGGCCTGCTCCTTCGAAAGGCGCAGACCATCCTTTGTTCTCCTCCACAGCACGTCTTCGGCGTGCCGGGCCCATTCATGTTCGACGAGATAGGTGACCTCCGCCTCGTAGAGATCGCCGCCGAAAAGCCGTCCGAGATCGTCGATGTCGCTGGCATTGCCAAGCAACAGCTCCGCCTTGGTGCCGTAGCGGCGCACCAGGCGGCGGGCAAGCGGATCGGCGAGGAACGAATAACGCCGCCTCAGCTTGTCAACCTGTGCCTCGTAACCGCGGACCGGGAAGTCGCCGCCCGGCAGATGGCTTTTGGCCGTCCACGGGGCTCCTTTGGCGCCGATCGCAGCACCGATCTTGTCCAGCGCATGTTCGGAAAGCCGACGATAGGTGGTGAGCTTGCCGCCGAAGATGTTGAGCAGCGGCGCAGCATTGCCTTCGCCTTCCAGCTTCAGCACATAGTCGCGCGTCGCCTCCTGCGCCTTGGAGGCGCCGTCGTCATAAAGCGGCCTGACCGCAGAATAGGTCCAGACGATATCCTCCGGCCTGACCGGCTCCTTGAAATACTCCGACGCCGCATTGCAGAGGTAGACCGTCTCCTCCTCCGAAATCCTGACGTCCCTGGGATCGGCGGTGTAGTCGCGATCCGTGGTGCCGATCAGGGTAAAGTCGCCCTCGTAGGGGATGGCGAAGATGATGCGGTTGTCGGGGTTCTGAAAGAAATAGGCTCTCACATCGTCGAACTTCTTCTTCACGACGATATGGCTGCCCTGGACGAGGCGGACATGGTGGGCTTCGTTCTGGCCGAAGGCGGAACGAATGACATGGTCGACCCAGGGACCGGCGGCATTGACCAGCATGCGGGCCTGATGGCTGTCATTGCGACCGGTGACGGTATCGGTGGTCTCGATATGCCACAGGCCATTCTCGCGCCTTGCCGACACCACCTTGGTGCGCGGCATGATCAGCGCACCCTTGTCGGCGGCATCGCGGGCGTTCAGCACCACCATGCGGGCATCGTCGACCCAGCCGTCGGAATATTCGAAGGCCTTGGAAAACAGCGCCTTCAGCGGCTTGCCGGCCGGATCGCGGCGCATGTCGAGCACCGATGTCGGCGGTAGCAGCTTGCGGCCGCCGAGATGGTCGTAGAGGAAGAGGCCGAGCCGGATCAGCCAGGCCGGGCGGATGCCGCCCTTGTGGTAGGGCAATACGAAACGCAGCGGCCAGATGATGTGCGGCGCCATCGCCCAGAGGATCTCGCGCTCCATCAGCGATTCCCGCACTAGGCGGAATTCATAATGCTCGAGGTAACGCAGGCCGCCATGGATCAGCTTGGTGGCGCCCGACGAGGTACCCGAGGCGAAATCGTTCATCTCCGCCAGCGCCACCGAATAGCCACGCCCGACGGCATCGCGCGCAATGCCGCAGCCGTTGATGCCGCCACCGATGACGAATATGTCGTGAATATTTCGGCCCAATTCCCCCTCCGAGCCCGCCGCCGATTTCGCATCGCACAAAACTTGCGCAATTGCGAAAGCAACATCAGTTAAAACGAAAGGAATACGAATGTCAAACGAATGTTTGTGAGGGTCTGTTGCCTAGCGAAATCTGCCGTTCGTTTCGATCAGTTTCACATTGTTTTCGAGGCAGAGATTGCGGATCGAAGGCACCGGACAGCGATCGGTGATGAAGGTATGAACCTGGGAAAGCTGGCCGATCCTGACCGGTGCGGTGCGTTCGAACTTCGTCGAATCGGCAACGAGAATGACATGCCGGGCGTTAGCGATGATCGCCTGGGCGACCTTCACTTCGCGAAAATCATAGTCGAGAAGCGCGCCGTCGATATCGATCGCCGAAGCACCGATCACGGCGTAGTCGACCTTGAACTGGCGGATGAAATCGACGGCCGCCTCGCCGACGATCCCGCCGTCCGAACCGCGCACGACCCCGCCTGCGATCACCACCTCGATTGCTGGCAGCAGCCGTAACCTGTTGGCAACGTTGATATTATTGGTGATAACCATCAGCTCGTGATGGTTGGCGAGCGCCTCGCCCACCGCCTCGGTAGTCGTTCCGATATTGATGAAGAGCGAGGCCCCGCTCGGAATCAGCTCGACCGCGGCAATGCCGATCGCCTGCTTCTCGGAAGCGGCGATCTGACGGCGCGCTTCGTATTTGACGTTCTCGGTCCCGCTCGGGAATGTGGCGCCGCCATGGATGCGTGTCAGCACCTGCGCATCGCAGAGATCGTTGAGGTCCTTGCGGATCGTCTGCGGCGTCACCGAAAAGCGGGAGGCGAGCTCCTCGACCAGCACCCTGCCGCTCGATTTCGCAATCGCCACGATTTCAATTTGCCGGTCGGTCAAGAACATGAGCGTGCGCCTTTCGATCTGCTTTCGTTTTAAAGAAAGCGAACGGCGGCGCAATGCCTAACTGTTACCAGGCCGCCTTCACGGCCTGAATTCGACGCTACCGCTTCCGCATCACGTTGACGACGAGCACGCCGAGGATTGCCATCACGCCGCCGACCGCGCCCAACGCCGTCGGCGTCTCGCCCAGCCAGACGAACCCGATCAGCGTGGCGACCGGCGGAACGCCGTAGAGGAAATTCGAGGCACGGGCGGCCGTCAGCCGCTTCAGGGCGATTGCCCAGGTGAGATAGCCGATCGCGGTCGGGAAGATAACGAGATAGGCAACGCCCCAGTTCGCCTCCGCCGGTGCGGCAGCCAGCGCCTGAATCGTCGCCGGGATGGCCGGAAACAGTGGCACGGAACCGATGAGCAGGATCCAGGCAGTGACGGCAAGCGCAGACAACCGCCCGAGCAGCGGCTTCTGCAGCACGCTGGCGATCGCCGAGCAGAGCGCTGCGCCAAGGATGAGGACGGCATTCGGATCGAGCTTGAAGCCGCTGTCGGAGGCGACCGCAATCAGCGCCACGCCGCCGAAGGAAACGGCGGTGCCCATCCAGCCCCAGCGGCCGAAGCGCTCGCCGAGCGCGAATGTGGCAATGAGGGCGGTGAAGACGGGCATGGTGTTGATGATGAAGCTCGCCGGTCCTGCCGCAACGGTCTGCTCGCCGGTGTTCAGCAGAACCGCATAGGCGGCGATGAAGAGCACGGCGGCAACGGAGAGGCGGAAAAAATCGCGTTTTTCCGGCATCGGCCGATAGATGACGAGATAGACGAGGGCGATGGCGCCGGCTGCCACATAGCGCGCCGTCGCCAGTTCGATCGGCGTCAGTGGTCCGAGACAGATGCGAATCACCACGAAGGAGGAAGCCCAGGAGAGGATGGTGACGACGATCGCCGCAAAGGCCACCAGATCGAACCCGCCTTGCTGTTTCGTCGAAACCGGTACGCTTGCCGCCATGCTCATTTTCGCCTCCATATGTTCATGCGACAGTGATTAGGCCTTCGATGCGTGCTTGAAAAGCATCGCAATCGATGATCAAATGTGCGCATGGTTCACAGCTCGCCAGTGCTTCCACCGCTCGATACGCTCGAGACCTTTGCCCGCGCCGCCCGGCTCGGATCGTTTTCGGCTGCAGCCGAGGAAAGCGGCATCACCCACGGCGCGGTGTCACGGCAGGTCTCGCGCCTGGAGCGCTGGATGGGCGTTCGCCTGTTTGCGCGCGAAGCCCGAGGCGTTCGCCTGACGCCGGAAGGCATGCGGTTTTTCGCGCGGGCGGAAGAAGCACTTGCGCTGCTCGGCAATAGCGGCGAACGCTGGCTGCCTCGCCGCAACAAGGCGGTGGTGCGCCTTTCGGTGACGCCCTCTGTCGCCTCTCTATGGCTGTTTCAACGCCTGCCGGAGCTCGAAGGAAACGAGCTACATGTCGAGCTGACGCTCGAACACCGGCTGGCGGATTTCGGCGAAGGCACGGATCTTGCCATTCGCTGCGGCAAGGGACCGTGGGCCGGCGTGCGCGCCCTGCCGCTCTGGCAGGAGAAATCGTTTCCGATCGCCGCCCCGGCGCTGGCGGAGCGGCTCAGGCACCGCTCTGATGCCTTGTCGCTGCTCGATCTGCCGATCCTGCACGATTCGAATATTGAAGGCTGGCGGCGCTGGCTCTCTCGTGAGGGCGTCGACTATATACCGCGCGGCCATGACCGGCGCTTCGAGGACTACAATCTGGTGATCGATGCCTGCGCCCAGGGCCTCGGGATCGCGCTCGCGCGGCCGCCGCTGTCGGATGCCGCGCTGGCCACCGGGCGCGTCGTCACTGTCTCGGAGCGGACGCTCGATTACCATGTGGCCTTTCACCTGATTAGACCGGACGAGGCCCTTAGAAGCCCTGCCATCGAATTCGCCAGCCGCTTCCTGCGCGAGGCCGGCCATGACGAGACGACGATCGCTACTTTTATCGCACCCGGCCGAGCGAAAGTTTAGGCGGAAAGCTCGGCGGCGGCTTCGACGATCGCCGGTCGCTACTCCGCCGTAAACTTCAGGCGCATTTCCTTCGCCAGTTCGAAACCGGCAGCCCGATAGACAGGTTCGCCGGCATCCGAGGCATGGATGACTGCGGTCGTGCAGCCGATCGATTTCAGATGGTCGACGGCCTTGTTGGTCAACGCCAGTGCGATGCCGCGCCGGCGGAAGGCGTCGGCAACATAGACGGACCAGATGTAACCGTGCAGCCGCTGTTCCGGCCGGATGACCTCCGGAAACGGCGACTGGTGCAGCTGGCAGGATGCGGAACCGGCGATGTCGCCGTTGACGATGGCAAGGAACGAGGTCCGGCGGCGCTCTTCGCGACCGCTTCTGATGAATGACAAGATCCGCGCCGCCGCATCAGGCCTGTAGTGTTCCGGTGGTGTGCCGTAGCTGTCCCAGATCTTCAGATAATGCCCAACCAGGATCTCGTCCTCGCCGGGCGTTGCCATTCGAATATCCATCATGTCGTGATCCGGCTTGGGCATGCGAGGGTGCGAAATCGCGCCTCAGATGAGATAACGTCCCCTGCCGCGACGTGGCAGGGGACGTCAAAAAGGCCATATCAATTCGCTGATGTGAGCGTCATCGAGGCGCTGCCGGCCGCAACGTTGAGGCCGAGCTGACCGGTCAGGCTGACCGTCTGCAGATGGATCGAACCGGAGGTGCCGCCAACCAGGAGATTGGCGCCGACACCGGCGCCGAGCGTAGCTTCGGCGGTAGCGCCGACATAGAGGCCGGCGAGCGATCCGCGGTGATAGCCGGCCGTCGGCGCGAACACGGCCCAGATCAGGCGGCTACGCGTCGTGAAGCCAAGGTCGATGCCGAGCTTTCTCATTTCACCCGTATAACGATCCGAAAGTTCGTTGCCGACGGTCGACTGGAAGATGCAGTCGGCCTCTTTGGAGGAACCGAGCACGTAACCCGTGCCGCCGCCGATATCGCAGGTGAGGTAACCGATCTTCACGCCATTGCGCAGGTCCGGCTCTTCATATGTCCTGGTGCCGAGATCGGCGGCATTGACCGCCCCAGCGCCGACAAACGTCAACGTTACCGCGGCAAACGCCGTCGCAAGAATTTTGTTCATAAGTCTCTCCTTCTCAAATCGTGACGGGAGCATACCCGGCTACTCGCCACCAGATTCGGCAACAGATAACGGACGGAACCGCAAAACGATCCCGAACCGGCATCATTTACGCATCGCATGTCAAAGCGCCTGGGAGGGCGCAAGCGACAAACACGCTTACGGTTCAGCTCCCATTGGGACATTTCGAAGGCACATTTTCGCGTCATCCGGTTATTTCACGATGTTGTCAGGGATGGTTGCTGGAAAGGCACGATCCCGATCGCCGTTAACTCTCAACGAGCGGCATCATGCAAATCGCAGGCGCCCTATTTGGATAGGCGATCGATGATCGCGCAGGTTGCCATGCCGTATAGATAGCTGTACTGTTTGAAGATACTCTCCATGCCACACTGCAACTGGAGAGGAAACGGCATGATTGCTTGGCATTGCCGCAGAATTTCCGTTTGCTTTCCGGAATTC
Source organism: Rhizobium sp. BT-226 (assembly GCF_025847085.2). Classification (NCBI taxonomy): domain Bacteria; kingdom Pseudomonadati; phylum Pseudomonadota; class Alphaproteobacteria; order Hyphomicrobiales; family Rhizobiaceae; genus Rhizobium; species Rhizobium sp. BT-226. Next base: position 86,569 of record NZ_JAOYTI010000008.1, read on the forward strand.
TGCTTCTGTTCGAACAGAAACTAAGTCTGAATTTGAGAAATATAATCAGGCGATATTTTCGCGGGGGGCCGAACAATCGTACGCCCGCCGATCTCTATTGGAGATAACGGGTAATTTATCGGGAGGGAAAGATGCGCATACGCAGGACAAACATCATACTGGCGGGATGCCTTGCCGTCTCCGCCTGCCAGTCCGGTCCGCCGTCGCAGGCCGTCTCGGATCGTAATTCCGAATTCGGCTGCATCGCGGGAACCGTCGGCGGCGCGATTGTCGGTGGCTTGATCGGCAGCACGATCGGCGCCGGAACCGGGCAGGTGCTCGCTGTCGGCGCCGGCATCGGCGGCGGCGGTTACGTCGGCAACCGTCTGGCTTGCCGCTAATTGGGGAGGGATATCAAGCGATGAAGACCTTGGCTTTGGTGACCACATTCATACTGTGCCAATTCGTTGGAGCAGTGGCGCAACAACCGCAACAGCCCGGATCGATGTATCAGGGCCAGATGGATCGGCTTGACGCAAATACCAGCAAGACCGTCGACCGTTCGGAATACGAGACCTTCATGGGCACGGCTTTCGGAAGTCTCGACAAGAACGGGGACGGCAGCCTGCAGTCCGACGAGACGGTGCAGATCCTGACTGTCGAGCAATTCACTTTGACCGACGCGAACCACAATGGCCGCATCAGCCGAAGCGAATTCATGCAGCGTGTGATGGCGGATTTCGCGACAGCCGACCACGACAGGGACGGAAACCTTCAGTGATGGAGACATCAAACCGACTGTAGAAATAAAGAAAAACCCGGCAATGTGTTTCGCCGGGTTTTTATACTTTAATATGTCCGCACTATACTTTTCGCATCAGTCGCATGACGAGCGATACGACGAACAGCACCAGGAAAATGAAGAACAGAACCTGGGCAATGGAAGCTGAAGCCCCTGCGATGCCGCCAAATCCGAGGACGCCGGCAATCAAGGCCACGACGAGAAACACCAGAGCGTAGTAAAGCATCGCAATCTCCTTTTACGTTGCTGCGGAGATAACGGAGGCCGCCCCATTTGGTTCCCGTCCGTCTCACGGCCGGGACATGCAGCATCGCATCAGCTCCCTTCAGCCGACGTGAAAGACGCCGCTGTACATCCGGTCGCCTTCAGTCGGCTCGGGAGGTTCGGCTGCGTCGAGATAGGCCTTGAGCGGCCCGGTCAGGACGAACCAGATGCTGGCTCCCAGCATGAAATAGGCTCCCACCGGATCGTCGATGCGGGCGATGAACGGAAGGCAGGCCGATGCGAAGAGGACGATGATCCGCACCGACCACTCAGCCTCACGTTTGGCGATGGCGCGCGCTCTCAGCGACTTGTACTCCCGGGCGCCGTAACCGGCTCCCCTCGCCTTTGCCACCGAAAGCAGTTTTCGCGCGGACGGCAGCGCCAGCATGACCAGCCCGGCAACACTGAGCGCCAAACTCTTGCCGGCCATGACCTGCCCGCTTGCGATCAGGAGAAAGGAGAGCACAACGAGATTCCAAGTCGGCTCCAGCAGCTCCGGCGGTTGCCGCGTGCGGAGATGCCAACTCCGCAGCAAACCCGCCGCGCCGTGCAGTAGCGGCTGATCGATATAACGATTGATCCAGTCCATGCCGATGCGCCCGTCCCCGATTGCATGAAGAGGCCCCCGAACACCACGGAATTTGGTCATCATCGTGGCAATAGCCGCCGAATCCATTCTTCGCACAGATGAAGTGGCTTGCAGAGACGCGTCGATGGGGTCGAAGACGCGGACCCGCTCGTCTCACGCCCCCTAAATATCAAGGCAACCTCAGAGCGCGCGACACCCTCCTAGCGCAATTCTTGCGCAACTTCCCAGACATGGCCCGACGGATCCGCAAAGGCCGCGGTGCGGCGGCCCCATGGACGATCGATCGGACCATTGAGCAGCGTGACCCCGAGTTCGCGCAGTTCTGCACAAACCGCATCGATGTCATCGACCTTGATCGTCAGCAGCATGCGTGCGCCCGAACCGGGCGCTGACACTGCGACCGGCTCGACCAGCTGAGGCGCCTGCGCTGCATCGAGCAGGTTGATCATCGTTCCCGAGAATTTCAGGACCGCCGATACGGAGTCCTGATAGACGACGTCGGGCGCAAAGACCTTTTGGTAGAACGCTTTGGCCGCGTCGATATCATCGACGAACAGGGTGACCACCTCGATCCGATCCAACAGCATGGGCATTTTCTCCTCCGTTGCTTCGACCAGCCAACCGATATCGCTGGCCGGCTCTCCGCTGGTCGCTTCGACGCTGACGGTTTCGACATGCCGCGCAAAGATAATCGTCAGCTTCGCAGGCCGGGCGCCTCGTGGCCGGTGCGCGCCACATATTCGGTATAGCCGCCGCCATATTGATGGATGCCCTCGGGCGTCAGCTCCAGCACCCGGTTGGAGAGTGCAGCCAGGAAATGCCGATCGTGCGAAACGAACAGCATGGTGCCCTCATATTGCGACAGCGCCTTGATCAGCATTTCCTTGGTGTCGAGGTCGAGATGGTTCGTCGGCTCGTCGAGCACCAGCAGGTTCGGCGGGTCGAACAGCATCATTGCCATCACCAGCCGCGCCTTCTCACCGCCTGACAGCACCCGGCACCGCTTCTCGATATCGTCGCCGGAGAAGCCGAAACATCCGGCCAGCGCACGCAAAGGCCCCTGCCCTGCCTGAGGAAAACGGTGTTCCAACGATTGGAAGACGGTGTGCTCGCCGTCGAGAATATCCATGGCGTGCTGGGCGAAATAGCCCATCTTGACGCTGGCGCCGAGAGCGACGCTGCCTTCGTCAGGCTCGGCGGCGCCCGTCACCAGTTTCAACAGCGTCGACTTGCCGGCGCCGTTGATGCCCATGATGCACCAGCGTTCCCGGCGCCGCACCATGAAATCCAGCCCTTCATAGATGCTTCGGCTGCCGTATTTCTTGTGAACGTTCTTCAGGCTGACCACGTCCTCGCCGGAGCGCGGTGCGGGCTGGAAGTCGAAGGAGACGGCCTGACGGCGCTTGGGCGGCTCCACCCGGTCGATCTTCTCCAGCTTCTTGACGCGGCTCTGCACCTGCGAGGCATGCGAGGCGCGCGCCTTGAACCGCTCGATGAACTTGATTTCCTTGGCGAGCATCGCCTGCTGGCGCTCGAACTGGGCCTGCTGCTGTTTCTCGTTCTGCGCCCGCTGCTGCTCGTAGAATTCATAGTCGCCGGAATAGGTCGTCAACGTGCCACCGTCGATCTCGATGATCTTGGTGACGATGCGGTTCATGAACTCGCGGTCGTGCGAGGTCATCAGCAGCGCGCCTTCATAACCCTTCAGGAATTCCTCCAGCCAGATCAGGCTTTCCAGATCCAGATGGTTGCTCGGCTCGTCGAGCAGCATGACATCCGGGCGCATGAGCAGGATGCGGGCAAGCGCCACGCGCATCTTCCAGCCGCCCGACAGCGCGCCGACATCGCCATCCATCATCTCCTGGCTGAAGCTCAGGCCCGCGAGCACTTCGCGCGCCCGTCCCTCGAGCGCGTAACCGTCCAGTTCCTCGTAGCGCGCCTGTACCTCGCCGTAGCGCTCGATGATCTCTTCCATGTTGTTGGCCTGCTCGGGATCGGCCATGGCCGCCTCCAGATCACGCAATTCGCCGGCAACAATGCTGACAGGCCCGGCGCCGTTCATCACCTCGGCGACGGCGCTGTGGCCGGCCATCTCGCCGACGTCCTGATTGAAATAGCCGATGGTAACGCCCTTCTCGCAGGAGACCTGGCCTTCATCGGGCTGCTCTTCGCCATTGATCATCCGGAAGATCGTCGTCTTACCGGCACCGTTCGGGCCGACGAGACCGATCTTCTCACCTCTGTTGAGCGCTGCGGACGCCTCGATGAAGAGGATGCGGTGGCTGAGCTGCTTGCTGATATTTTCGATACGGATCATGGTTTGCGCGGCGCCTGGAGAAGGAGATTTTGGCGCGCTTATGCCATGCGGGGAAACCGCAGGATAGCCCTGTTCCCACCCTCTCGATCAAGAGTATCATGCCGAAAGGCGCGAGCGGTTTTCGAACGACATCATGCTCACCTTCTTTAATTTGGAACAGGATTGGATAATATCGCGGCTCACGCCAACGGAGACCTGTGCCAATGAGCGTTCGTCCGCCACAGTCCTTCAGACAATCCGAGCAGGATAGAAACGGCTTCAACGTTCTCGAATACGAGCTGATGTCGGAACGAGCGGATTCTCTCGGACGTCACGGGCTGAAGGTGGAGGCGGCGCTTGCCGCTCTGACGGCATGGACTCCCGACCGCCAAAGCGCCGAAGACCGCGAGAAGCTTCTCAACGAAGCGTCCGATGCCGTCTGGGCGTTCTTCATCCAGCGTGAGATCTGCGGCTTGCGGAACAACCGCGACGCCATCCAGCGCTACGGCATCCCGAACGAAGTGATCGCGAGATTGGGCGCAATGCGGAAATAACGAGGGCGATGGCTGATGTGGCCGCCGGCACGCCCTCTATTGGGTGGAAATCCCCGGTTCGGAACGATATGGCTTGCTGCCGAACCAATGCGAAAGGAAACGCGATGCCAATCTCCATCCGGATCGGGAACCAGGATCTCACCGTCGATGTCTCCTCCCTCGGCGCCGAGATGCAGGCGCTCACGTCAAGCGACGGACGCTCTTGGTTATGGACCGGCGATGCAACCTTCTGGACCGGGCGGTCGCCGATCCTGTTTCCGATCGTCGGCAAGGCCCCGGACGACAAGATAGCGATCGACGGCACGGTCTATCCGATGGCCCAGCATGGCTTTGCCCGCCGCAGCGAATTCGTGCTTGCGGCCTCCACGGAAACGATGTGCCGATTCGAACTGGTCGCCTCGGATGCGACGCGGGCGGTGTATCCTTTCGATTTTCAGTTGGCCGTGGTGCATGCGGTCGAGGGCCGCGCGTTGACTGTCACGGCGGAGGTTACCAATCGCGACCAGAAGGCGATGCCGTTCGGCCTCGGATTTCATTCGGCCTTCGCCTGGCCATTGCCAGGCGCTTCCGGACGCGACCATATCGTAACGCTCGACAATAAAGGCGAGCCGGGTCTTGTGCGGCTGGAAGGCGGTCTCATCAACCCAGCGGTCCTGCCCTCGCCGTTTAATGCCGGCCGGCTGGTGCTCGATCACGCCATGTTCGAGCAGGATGCGATGATTTTCCCGAGCGGTGCGGGCGAAGGTTTGAGTTACGGCGCCGAAGGCCGGCCGGCCATGCAGTTCCATTTCGAAAACCTGCCCAACCTTGCGCTATGGACCAAACCGGGCGCGCCCTTCCTCTGCATCGAGCCCTGGCACGGGACGGCTGCGGAAGCCGGGGGCTCAAGCGAGCTTTCGAAGAGGCCGTCTACCACGATACTGGCGCCGGGCGCGGTGGCGCGCTTCGCCTTCACGGTCAAGATTCCGGAATAGGGACAGACAGAAAGCGCTCGCCGGGAAAGCCGGGCGAGCGTTAGAGCAATTCCAGCAAAAGTGTGCAGCGGTTTTGCGTCCGGAATTGCGTAAAAACACAGGGATAGAGCATTTCCGTGATTCGAAGAAAAACGGAAATGCTCTAGCGTTTCAATGAGCGCCGGCGCCACCACCGGCCCGCGGTTTTTGGGTGAGCAGCAGGGCGACGGCTGCAACGGCAAGAACCACGCCGATGACGGCGAAGGTATCGGCAAAACCGAGGATCAGGGCCTGGCGTTTGACGACCTGGCCAAGCGCCACGACGGCCTTCTGGGCTGCGACGGCATGGTCGGAGACACCATGCTGCAGGAAGTAGCCTGTCAATTGGTCGAGACGGGTGCGGACTTCGTCGCGGCCGAGCGTCACCGACTGGCCGATGATGTTCGAGTGGAACTGCTCGCGTTTGGTCAGCACCGTGCCGAGCATCGCCGTGCCGACGGCGCCGCCGAGATTGCGCAGCATGTTGGTCAGGCCCGAGGCAGCGGCCGCATCTGAAGGCGCGATGCCGGCGGTGGTGATGGCGGTGATCGGCGTCAGCACCAGGGCCTGGCCGATGGCGCGGATGATGTTCGGAATCCAGAACTGGTCGCCTGCGGTATCGGCTGACAACGTGATGTTCATGAAGCAGCTGATCGCAAAGATCGAGATGCCGAGGAAGCCGATATACCGCGCATCGAAGCGCTTCATCATCATCGGGACAAGCGGGATCAAAAGCAGCTGTGGCAGGCCGGTCCAGGCGAGCACGTTGCCGATCTGCTCGGCATTGTAGCGCTGCACCTGGCCGAGATATTGCGGCAGGATGTAGACGGTGCCGAAGAGGGCGACGCCGACCAACACGTTGACGGCAACGCCGATGCCGAAATTGCGCTGCCTCAGCAGGCTGAGCTTGACCAGCGGCTTCTTCACCGTCAGCTCGATCCAGATGAAGGCAACGAGGAAGGCAAAGGCGAGGATACTGAGCTTGACGATGAAGGGCGAGGAGAACCAGTCCTCCTTATTGCCTTCCTCGAGCACCGTCTGCAGCGCCGACAGGCCGATGGCCATGGTGAAGATCCCCGCCCAGTCGCCTTCCCTCAGCAGGCCGAGCTGCATCGGCTGCTTGTCGAGCGTCAGGGCAAGGGCGACCGCCATAATGGCGCTCGGGACGGCATTGATGAAGAAGATCGTCTGCCAGCCGTAATTTTCGGTGAGGTAGCCGCCGATGGTCGGGCCGATCGCCGGTGCGAAAGTCACCGAGAGCGCGAAAATCGCCAGGCCGAGCGGCTGCTGCGACTTCGGCAGCTTGGTCAGCACCATGGTGAAAGCCATCGGGATCAGCACCCCGCCGGCAAACCCCTGCAGGCCACGCAGCACGATCATCGTGCCGAGATCGTGCGCGAAGGCGCAGGCGATCGAAAACAGCGGAAAGAGGATGGAATTGACGAGGATATAACGGCGGAACGAGAAGACGTTGCTGAAATAGGCGGTCAGCGGGATGACGACGATCTCGCCAATCAGATAGGAAGTGGAGATCCAGGCGCCGTTGTCGACGCCTGTTCCGATGCCGCCCTCGATGTCAAGAAGCGAGGCATTGGTGATCTGGATGTTGAGGATCGCCATGAAGGCGCCGATCATGCCGGCGAGAACGGCGATCCATTCTCTGGTGCTGGCGCCGGTTTTCGGCTGCGGAACGGCGATGGCTGTTGCTGCGATGGTGGACATGACACGAACTCCTCGTCCCCCCGGCTCTAGCTGCGGTCGTTCTTGGTATCGATGCTCGGCTGGACGGACATGCCGGGACGTAGGTCGCCGTTTGCGGCGGCGTCACCGTCGAGCACGATCTTCACGGGAATGCGCTGGACGACCTTGGTGAAGTTTCCGGTTGCGTTGTCAGGCGGCAGTAGCGCGAATTCCTGGCCGCTTGCCGGCGCGAGGCTGTCGACATGACCGTGGTAGATGCGGCCCGGGAACATATCGACCTCGATATCCACCGGCTGGCCGGCCTGGACGTCGGTGAGTTGCGTTTCCTTGTAGTTGGCGATGACATAGGCAGCCCTCGTCGGTACGACCGACATCAGCTGAGTGCCGGCCTGGACATATTGCCCGACGCGCAGCGTCCGGTTGCCGACGGTGCCGTCGACAGGGGCGGTGATCGTTGCATAGGAAAGGTTGAGCTCGGCCTGATGCTGGACGGCCTGGCTGCGTGCAAGGGCGGCCTTTGCCTGGGCCAGTTCGGCGTTCAGCAGATCGACCTGCTTGACGGCGGCGTCGAGTGAGGCGGTGTCACGGATGATGGTGGCCTGGGCGGCAGCGATCTGCGAGGCGGCCTGCTGCGCTGTCTGAACCGGGGCATATCCGCTGGTGGCAAGGTTCGCATAACGCTTGTTGTTCTGCTCGGCAAAGGTCTCGTTGGCGCGGTCGACATCGACGGTCGCGCGGGCCGCAGCAATCGTCGACTGCTGGATATCGAGCGAAGCCTGCTTGGCGTTGACGGTGGCTTCCGCGGCGGCGACATCGGCCTCGGCCTGATCGAGAGCCGCCTTGAAATCGCGGTCGTCGATGCGGGCGAGCGGCTGTCCGGCCTTCACCGTCTCGTTATCCATGACGAGAACCTCGGCGAGATAGCCGGAAACCTTGGGGGCGATGGTGCTGTTGTCGGCCTTCACATAGGCATCGTCTGTCGAGATATGGAAGCGGCCGACCGTCCAGTAATCATGGCCGTAATAGGCGCCGGCGGCGATCAGCACGAGCGCGGTAGCGCCGAGAAGCAGGGAGCGACCGCCGCGCCTGCGGGCGGGCGTTTCCTCGGCAACGGTGGCGGCAGCTTCCGCGACGCGCGGCGGCTGGCCGGCGTCCAGGCTTGCCGGTGCGGCTTCGGCAGTGTCTTCGAGCGCAGTATTGTTGTTCAAGGCATGCAGCGTCTTGATGGTCATTGTCTTTCTCCTGATGACGGTCGCCGTCACTTGGGCTGCGGCCTCTGAATTCGAATGAAATGCACTTTAGGAAACTTGATGTTTTCCAAAATATGTATTAGAAAAGGGATGTCAATAAAAATTTGGAAAATTCTGATGGTCCAAAATCACGAAATCGAGAAAAGGCCGCGAGGACGACCGCAAGTCCGCTGCGACGAGGATACGAGAAGCGTGATCATCGAGGCGGCGAACAGGCAGTTCCACGAGAATGGTTATGCCGCGGCAAGCATCGCTGCGATCGCACAGGAGGCCGGTGTTTCCACAAAGACGCTCTACCGCCTGTTTCCGACGAAAGGAGATCTCTTTTCAGAGATGATCACGGAGCGTACCGAGCGTTTTTTGTTGGCGCTCGATCCCGGCACACTCGCCGTGGCCGATCTCAGGCAGGGGTTGGAACGCATGCTGATGGCCTATGGCATGCTGACGCTCTCGATCGATACCATCGCCATGACCCGGCTTGTCATCAGCGAGTCTGACCGGTTCCCCGAGATCGCCAACGCCTTCTATGAAAGGGCGGTCGTCAGAACCAATACACTGATGGAGAACTGGCTGCACAAGCAGATCGATCGTGGACTGATTGCGCTTGATGATCCGCATGCGGCCTGCGGCATGCTGCGCGGGATGATGATCATGGAGCCGCAGCGTGCTGCGATGCTGCGCCAGGAGCCGCCGCCGAAGATCGACACGATAGCGGCTCGGGCGAAGATGTGCACCGATCTATTCTTGAAAGGTTGCGCGCTCTGAAGCATCGCTCGGGCTTCAGGGCGCCATGATTTTCGTTAGAGCAATTCCAGCAAAAATGCGCGGGAGTTTTGCGTCCATCCTCAGTTCGGCGGAGCGCCCAGCGCATGCAGGATGCCGCGCAGTTCGGCGAGGCCGCGCATGCGGCCGATGGCCGGATAGCCTGGCGTGACGACCTTGTCGAGATCGTCGAGCATGCGATGGCCATGGTCCGATCGGAACACGATGGTGTCTTCGGGACTGCGGCGGCGGTCTTCCGCGACCAGTTCGCTGAGAACGGCGACCATATCGACGTCGCCTTCCAGATGCGCGCTTTCATGGAATGTCCGGCCGTCACCCTCGCGCGTCGTGGCGCGCAGATGGGCAAAATGGATGCGCGAGGCAAAGCGTCGGGCGATCGCCGGCAGGTCGTTTTCGGCCCGCACGCCGAGGCTGCCGGTGCAGTAACACATGCCGTTCGCCACCGACGGCACCGCATCGAACAGAGCGGCATAGTCGTCCCCCGTCGAGGCGATGCGCGGCAGGCCGAACAGCGAACGCGGCGGATCGTCTGGATGCAGCGTCAGCTTGACACCGCGCGCTTCGGCAGCCGGCGTCACCGCCTCCAGGAATTCTATCAAGTGCCGACGCAATCTTGCGGCATCGATACCACTATAGGCGACGAGCTTTTCCCGGAAGGCCGGAATGGTCAGCGGTTCGGTGGTCGATCCCGGCAGAGCCGAGGTGATAATGCGGGTGATGTCGGCGACCTCGTCGTCCGTCATCGCCTCGAAGACGATCCGCGCCCGTTCGCGGTCTTCGCTGGAATAGTGCTGCGCCGCATCCGGCCGTTCCAGGATGAAGAGATCGAAGGCTGCGAAGCGTTCATGATCGAAGCGCATGGCGGTGGCACCCGTCGGTGTCACGAAATCGAGTTCGGTGCGGGTCCAGTCCACCACCGGCATGAAATTATAGCAGACGATCGGAATGTCACAGGCGGCGACCGCTTCGAGGCTGGCGATCCACGCCTCGATTTCGGCCTTCGCCTCGCCGCCTTTGCGCTTGACGGCGTCGGGGATCGGGATGCTCTCGACGACCGACCAGACGAGCGGCGAGCGGTCGCCGGGCGTCGTCTCGATCAGAGACTGGCGCTCGCGCACTTCCTTCTCCGTCCAGGCCCTGCCGATCGGCACCTGATGCAGTGAAGAGACGATATTCGTCGCACCCGTCTGGCGGACATCATCCAGCGTCACCGGCGCTTCCGGTCCGAACCATCTCCAACCCTGTCGCATCCTTCTTCCTTCCCTCGCTTTTCGTTTCGTGTTGGCCTGCCGTCAGCAGAAATAATCAGGGTAACGCGCGCGCAACTCGTCGACATCGGGAATGACGGCACTCAGATGATGGGTCATCGCGCTGCGTGCCGCCGCCGCATCATGAGCGGCGAGCGCATCGCGAATGATCATGTGTTCCTGCACGACATTATCCGTGCGCCCAAGGACCGGCAACGTCAGGCGCCGTGCCCGGTCGATCTGCACCTTGACCGTTTTCAGGATTGCCCAGATGCCGGGATAACCCGATATCTGGGTGATCGCCTCATGGAAGGCCTCGTCCTCCTCATGGAAGCTCGAGGCATTGCCGGTCGCAGCATGCGCCCGCTGCCTTGCAATGATGGTATCGAGACGGGCGACATCGGCGGCGGTCGCGGTCAGAGCCGCAGCCTCGACGGTCGTGCCTTCGAGCGCCTTGCGCACGACGACCGCCTCAGGGATCGCCGAGACCGGCACCCGCGACACGACAGTGCCCGACTGCGGGTAGATATCGACCAGTCCGCCTTCAGAAAGCCGGAGCAGCGCCTCGCGCACCGGCGTGCGGCTGACGCCGAAATCATCGGCGATCCGTTTTTCCTGCAGCAGCATGCCGGGTGGCATCCGCAGCGACACGATGTCGGCATAGAGGTGATCGTAGATGGCGCCGGCCGTGGTGATACGGCGCAGCCTGCCCCCGACCTCCCGCGACGTCGGGGCTACCACTTCAGCTTCTGATGCCTGGCGCATGACATACCGGGACGTTAAATGTTTCTGGCATACTAGTATATCAATTTTATCGCCCTGCCAAGACACGCCGCAGCCGAGTGATGTTATGAGATCGCATCTGGAGATTCAGCGCATGGGACGGGCATTACGGTGTAAGCGCTGATGAACGGCATAGGCCTCGCGGAATCGGAAGCCCGAGGCGCTCTTTATTTGGAACTTAGATCGGCCAAGTTGGTTGAGATCCGCAAGGAGACCCTGATGAAGAAGCCAGCACGACGCAAGACAAGCGAAAATACGGCTGACGGCGGCCGGCCGGAAGCTCTACCCACTGCGGACACAGGCGCACGGAAGATGGCTCGGCGAGCCGCAAACGAAATCGACAGGCAGAGCGGCGGGTTGCCAGCAGCCGCCCGCGAGGAGGAGATCCGACAAAGGGCATATTCCCTGTGGGAGAAGGAAGGGAGACCGGAGGGCAAGCACGGGCATCACTGGACCCTGGCTGAACATGAACTCGATGCACAGCAGGATGAAGGTGACAATCCTCCAAACCTCGCAGCACTGCGAGAGGCCTCGCGCCAACATACCGATGCATTCCTCGTCAAGACAGATCTTGAGGACGCCGATCAACGCGAAGCCTCCCCCGGCACGCGCGAGCAGGATTGAACCTTCCGCCTCGCGCCAATCTCAGAGCTCGTTTCATTCAGAAAGGTCCCCGACATGACCGACAAACAGAACTTGAACGCCGGATTCACCGGAACGCCCACTGAGCAGCCGGAGGGATTGACTAAGGTCGCGAAGTCGGCAGCCAAAGAGATGAAACGTGAGGCTTATGCCGTCGCCCTCGGTGCTAGACAGCACCCGCGCACCGCAAGCGCATTGCTGCTCACCACCGGCATTGTCGCATTCGGGCTGGGATATCTCCTCGGTCGATCATCGGCGGAAGGTTCGACACGCCCATATTGGCGATAGCCGCCGCCGCTCACTTCAACGAGGCGCATGCATCGCTTCTTCGACTGCCCGTGCGGATCCCGATGCGATGTTGCCGCTTCTCTCCGGCGGCACGCCCGTCGGCCGTTGAACGAGCAAACCTTCAAATCAAAGCCCGCACCTCAGACGTGTTTTCTGTTGAAGTTGGCCTTACCGGCGCACCCATTTGCCACCTATCATCGAACAGAACCACGTCTGTCCGGGCGCCTGTTGCCGGAATACCACGTCGAATAAAGCCATAGATTGCACGCTCATCACAGCTTGACAGCTGTGATGACGATCCTTAGCGAGGCAGCATCGACACGGTCAGGACCGGCAAAGTGAATTATTTCAGACAACTCAAGATGGCAGTGCTTCATCGGGGGGATGAGGCCGGAAGCGCACTCGACCGAAACAACCGCGTTGCCGTCTTCCTCTTTGCAATCCTTCCAGGGCTTTCGCCGAACTTTAATTCCTTCATCCTCCTCGCGTCCATGGTGTGGGGCATCTACTGTCTGGCGACGGGCCGCCTCGCCTTGGACCTGTCGAAATCCGACCGGCTGGTTGCCATTGGCATGTCGATCTACCCGTTGGTGATGATCGCCAGCATCTTCATCAATCCGCCTTACTCCGAAGTACCGGACTGGATATTCCGGCTCCTGCCTTTCTTTTCGGTCTGGCTGATATTGCCGCGAATGCGCCAATCTCCCGATGGCCGTCTCGTGCCGCTCTTTATCCTCGGCGCGGGCATCGGCATGATCGTCACCTTTCTTTTCAGTCTCCTACAGATCATGTTTCTGATGGAGAGGGCAGAGGCTGGGACGTCGAACGCTGCACTCCTGGGCGTGATAGGTATTCTGTTCGGCGGCATTGCGCTTCTCAACATTCAATCTCCCAGAAGCGTCGAGCAAAGAATTGCGATATTGGGATATGCCGCGGGTCTAGGCTGCGTCCTGCTTTCCGGAACGCGCTCGGCCTGGCTGGTCATTCCCATCCATATCGTCATCTTCCTCTGGTATTTTCGCAAACACAGCTTCCATCTGAGTTTGCGCAGCCTCGCCATTACCAGCTCCTTGCTGTTGGCGGGACTTGTCACCCTGGGCAGCGGCCAGATCCTCCATCGCATTCAGGCGCTTCAGGAAAATCTGACATCGCTCGAACGCACCGACGGCGAGATCACGTCGCTCAGTGCGCGGTTCGCCTTGTACAAAGGCGCACTATCGGCAATCAGTAAGGACCCGTTGACTGGTTATGGCCCGCAGAACCGGATGGCTTCGGTTTTGGCAGAGCTGCCCGATAACATAAGGCCGCAGCTGCCTTACTCGCATGTCCACAACGGCTTCCTGACCGCGGGAATCGACGCCGGCGTTTTCGGCATTGCGGCACTTTCGCTGATGCTGCTGACGCCCGTGATAGGCGCGTTGAGAAAAGAAGCGGGACCGGGCCGGGATTTAGCTATTGCGCTCGCTCTTTTGCTTGTCAGCAGCTACGTCATAACGGGCAGCTTTGGCATCATGTTCAATCAGAAAGCTTTGGATCCGATCTTCGCCTACATGGTCGCCCTTATTTGTGCGGATCGCGGCAGCACGGGCTTTGCGCCCGTCGTTCGGAGCTGACGTCCGGCACCCCTTGAGCCTGCAACCCTACAGCGTGCTTTGAATTGTCTGAGGTAGCCGTATTGGCTCGGCGCCGGTGAAAGCCAGGTCCGAGACCTCACCCGTTGACGAATAGCCGGAAACAAGCTCCGCCAATGTCGCACGTGCAGCGATCATATCGTTCCGGTCCAATGCCGCGTTGAGCGCGTTGAGCCTTCGCGACAACTCTGGCCAGGACAGGAAATCCTCGCGCGCCTTCATAATCCGAGGATGTTCGGTTGTTTCTGGATTATCCCCGATCAACAGCTCTTCAAAGAGCTTCTCGCCGGGCCGAAGTCCGGTAACGGACAGCTCGATATCGCCTTCGGGATTGTCTTCGTCGCGGACGGCCAGCCCGGAAAGCTCCACCATCTTGCGGGCGAGATCGGCGATGCGAACCGGCTCTCCCATGTCGAGCAGGAAGACATCTCCGCCCTCGGCCATCGCGCCGGCCTGTATGACAAGTTGAGAAGCCTCCGAAATGGTCATGAAATAGCGGGTTATGTCAGGATGTGTCAGTGTCACCGGACCGCCTTCCTTGATCTGCTGCCGGAAAAGCGGCACGACGGATCCGGAGGAGCCGAGGACGTTTCCGAAACGGACCATGGAGAAATTCGTTCGGATTCTGTCGACAGCCGATTCCGCCGCAAGCGCCTGCAGAACCATCTCCGCCAGCCTCTTGCTGGCGCCCATCACATTTGTCGGACGCACGGCTTTGTCTGTGCTGATCAGCACGAAATTCGAGACGCCGCATTTACTGGCCGCACGTGCCGCGACCAGCGTACCCATCACATTATTTTTGATGCCTTCCACGGCATTGTGTTCGACAAGGGGAACATGCTTGTAAGCGGCGGCATGATAGAGCGTCTGAGGTCGCCAGCTCTGCATGACATGTTCCATGCGATCTTGATCGCGGACGGAACAGAGGATCGGGACGATCTGCATATTTTCATGCTTGTACAGTTCGGCGAGTTTCTGCAATTCGGCATGGATATTATAAAGCGCAAACTCGTTCTGATCGATGAGGATGAGGCTGGAAGGCCCGGTGCGCAAAATCTGACGACATAACTCGCCGCCGATCGAGCCGCCGGCACCGGTGACCATCACCACCTTGTTGCGCATCGACTTGTCGAGTAGCTCCTGGCGCGGCGCGACCGCTTCTCTTCCCAGCAGATCTTCGATCTCCAGCTCTCGGATGTCGGAGACGGCGACGCGTCCCTGAGCCAGGGCAGTGAGATCCGGCAACGTGCGAACATTGACCCTGGCTTTACGGATGTGCTCCAGGATTTCATTGCGACGCTGCCGCGATGCGGAGGGAAGAGCAAGAAGCACGTTGTGCACGCCGAGAGATTCGGCAAGCACCGGAAGATCCGAGGGGTCGTAGATCGGCAAACCGCCCATGACGCCGCCCTTGAGACGCGGATCATCATCCAGATAGCCGACGACATTGAGTTCGGCACTGTTGATCAAGGCGCCGGCCAGTTGCCGCCCGGCCGTCCCTGCCCCGTAGATCAGCACCTTGGCGAGCATATTCTTGTGAAGGATGCGCTGGTAGGCATCCCCGAGCCAGTAGCGGATACTCAACCTCGACAGCCCGATCGCAATCAACAGAAGGAAGGGCTGGAGGATGCCGACGGTTCTCGGAACACCGGGGACGCTGAGTGCTGTAAATATCGTCATGAAGGCGACGCCGTAGATTGCAATCGCCTTCAGAACAGTAATGAAAGCAGCCATATTGGCATAACGGAAGATCGCCCGATACATGCCCATGACGATGAAGATGGGAAGGGCCATGCACAGCGAAACGAAGACCGGCAACCACTGGACGCCGGTCAGCACCGTCCATTCGTTTAGGCGGAAACAATAGGCCAGCCAGATCGTCAGAACACAAAAGCTGGAATCCAGCAGCAAGGCCAGAGCGCGTTTGGCAACCCGCGGCATCGCCAGCAGAGGGGCGACGAGCGCTTGCATCGGCATTAAGAACCATCCTGAGCGCGGCGTCTCAGTGGGAGTATTTTCAGGCATTGCTAACCAGCGTCTCGCAGATCAATAGACAACCACCTTCTTGTCGCTTTCTGCAACGAGCGCAACTGAAATAATCGAAAATCAAGGTCTTCCGCACCGACTTATCTATCAGAAGTAGGTAACTTAATGCCGTATGCCCTTACGGCGGATGACCTTCTCTGCGGTCAGAAACAGGATGCGTATGTCGAAGCCGAACGAGCGCCGCTCGAGGTATTCGACATCGAATTTCACCTTCTCCGGAATCGGCAATTCGTCCCGGCCATTAATTTGCGCCCATCCCGTCAGTCCAGGCAGGAGCTTGTCGACACCATGGGCCGTCCGCAATTCTATCAGATCATATTGATTGTAGAGTGCCGGCCGTGGGCCGACGAAACTCATTTTCCCCTCGAGAATGCACCAGAGCTGCGGCAGTTCGTCGAGGCTCGATTTGCGCAGAAACGAACCGATGGGTGTCAGAAATCGATCCGGATTTTCGAGCAGATGTGTGGCAACGGTCGGTGTGTCGACCCGCATGCTACGAAATTTCGGCATCAGGAAGATCTGATTGAAGCGGCCGACACGTTTTGACCAATAGAGGATCGGTCCCGGCGAGGTAAGGCGAACACAAAGAGCAACGACAAGGATTGGAACGAGCAGGATCGCTGACGCAGTCAAAGCCAAGAAAAAATCCACCGCCCGTTTCAAACCCATGCTCCGCAGTTCTTCCGCCTTACCGACCGACCATCCGCCATTCGCGCTATCGCGTTGCCGTATCGTCAAAAAGCGTTTCGCGTCAACTACGAGGACGTGGTGTTCTCCATCGACCGGCGTGGACGCCCACCCACTTGCAGATGCCGCATCGCCTCTCAGGCTTTTGTCAGGTTCCCTAACCCACTGATCCAAAAGCAAGAAGACACCAGTCAGAAGTTATCTCGGCGTTCATTTCCGTTACACTCCGTTAACCATACAAACGCGCGTCAGGCAGACCACGATGTGAATTTCATCCTGTCTTCCCCCTTATCGGCGAATTGCTGCGGGCAAGGGCCATCAACATCGGTCCGATGGCGAATTCCCCTTTCTCGGCGCGTCGTGTCAGATCGCGCAGATAACCGCCGGCGGAGTTGATGTGCCCTGCCCTTTCGAGGACACAGGCCATG
Organism: Rhizobium sp. BT-226; assembly: GCF_025847085.2. Lineage (NCBI taxonomy): Bacteria > Pseudomonadati > Pseudomonadota > Alphaproteobacteria > Hyphomicrobiales > Rhizobiaceae > Rhizobium > Rhizobium sp. BT-226. The sequence continues at coordinate 103,531 of NZ_JAOYTI010000008.1, forward strand.
ACAGTGGCCGCATTTTCAGGTCCCATGATCTCGCAGGCCTGCTCGTAGGCCGATGGGCTGACGCCGAGCATCGAACGAACGACCACAGCCGCGGCCATCAGCTCGCGCCATGTGCCGACCGAGCCCTGCGGACCATAGGCTGCGATTTCCGGGCAGGCCTGCAGCACCAACCCGAGCGGGAAGGATTTGAGCGCACCTTTGGCAGCGGAGGCAGAACTTGCGGCCGGCACACGCCCATTCTTCTCTTCATCTTTCTGTATTCGGACTGTCGGTTCGGCTCGATCTGCCGATCGATCATCCGCCGTTGCGGCCTGCTTCATTTCAGAAGCTGGTTCAAGTTCAGTGATGGATTGTGGATTTGAATTCTGTATGTGCCGCTCATCATGTTGGGCATTGCCGCTTTGATTTTGAACTTTAACCTGCATTTCCAACTGATTGGTGATTTCTTCGCGCAGCAGATCCAATTCGTCGAGTGCGTCGGCGACCTGTTCGGCGGAAGGCGACCGTGGCAGCCGCTCGACGACACTGCGAAAATGCAAGTGAACCCGGCTCCAATCGCCAGTGGCGCCCTCCTCCAATGCCATCTCGATGAGCTTGGCGATATCGCGCCGGCAAAGCGTCAGGCGTTCTCTGAGCCGCTGCAGATGCAACCGTTCCGCAACCACCTGCGCCGCCAACCGCTCGATCTCCTCAGCGCGCACAAGCAGCGGGGCCAGCGAAAAACCGAATGCCTCGCGGATCTCCCCACCCTGCTCCTTGCGGGCGTAGCGCTTGCCGTTCGGGCTGTCCTTGCGGATCAGCAGCCCGGCTTCGATCAGGGTCGCCAGATGGCGACGGATCGTCTGCTCCGCCATTCCATGCGCGCGTAGCGAGAGCTGTGCATTGGAAGGGAACACAACGAGCCCGTTTTCCTCAGAGATCTCCCCCTTAGGATAAAAGCTCAGCAAGGCGTTCAGGATAGCGAGCGCCCGATCGGTGATGCCGAGCAGCGGCTTGGCCTCGCACAGGGCACGATAGAGTTTCCACTTGTCGATAGATTGGCCGGGCTCGATTTCTCGAGCAGCCGCCTGGCTTGCTAACATGCCAAGCGTCATCGGCCGCCGCCCGAAGGGCGTCGTCACATTTCCGCTTTCCATTTTCTTCGCCTTCTTCAAGGCAAAAGATCACGGCTCACCAAATTCGGTGCCAAAGACTCTTGACTATGATTCGCGGAAATGTGATTCTCTGGGTGTCTAGATCAGAGAGGGCTTCCGCGACGGCAACGTTCGGGGGCCTTTTCTTTTGCTTATTGATCTCCGTTCTTCGTCAAATCCTGTGTCTTCTCGAACGCCTCGTAGAGACGATCCAGATTGCTGGCGATGTAGGCTCCAAAGGCAGACGCCTTCTCCGCCTTCAGCGCGATGGTGAACTGTTTCCCGTCATCCTTGATCTTCGCCTTGACCGCACCGTCCTTGTGCTGCCAGGCGTGAGCGGCGGGCTGAAGCGCCGCTATCGATGAGGCCTGTTGTTGCCTCCTGCTGATGAAGGCAACCAGCATATCGAAACGGGCATCCGGCTCCGCTGTCCCGAATTCCGCCGATCTGGTGAACTCGATCGCTCGTGCGGCAATATTTTCGGTCTCGAATTTCACGGACAGATCGTGCCAACGATCACGGCCGGTGGTCTTGGCCGCACCGATGGCGGTCAGGACTTCGGCTGGGATCCGCTTGGTGACGGACAGCATCTTGGAAACCGTCGTCTTGTCGGCGCTGAGCGCAGATATGATCGTTTCCCTGTCGAAGCCCAACGTGTCGAGCTTGTCGGCAAACATCGTCCTCTCGATGAAGGAGAGATCGGCGCGTGCCGAATTCTCCTGGCCCTGCGCAATGACATGGTCTCGATCGTCAAGTTTCTTGACCACGGCACGGACAGGTCGACCGAGTTCCTTGGCGGCCCGGGCGCGACGGTGGCCGAAGGCGATCTGATATCGGCCGTCCTTCTCAGGATGCGGACGGACGAGGATCGGCGAATCCTGACCGCGCAGCCGGATCGCCTCGACCAATTCGCGAAACTGTTCGTCGGTATGCGCCAGCCGGTCCGTCACGAAGGAATCTTCGATCAGGGCAGGGTCGAGATCAATCACCGTCTCACCGGTCGCCAGCTTCTCCTCGATCGCTTTGGCCGCATCGGCCTTGGCAGCCAGCGCATCAATACTGCGCGTCACGGCACCTAGAGCGCCGATCCCCTTATAGGTGATCTGCTGCTTCTCGTCCCTGTGGGGCGGTTCGTCCTCATTGTTTACCGCAGTAAACTTCTTGGAATCGTCCATCAGGCCCGAGAGGAGATTCTTACGCGCCATAAGCCAGCTCCTCGTCCCAGTTTACCGCAGTAAACTTCTCGGTCATTTCCGCCCCCAAGCCTTGTGGATGAGATCGGCGATCTCGGTGTTGACGGCATCCATCGCCTCCATGGCGCGGTCATAGGTCGCGCGGGTAAACTGGTTCCGCTCGACTTCGTAAAGCGTCTGGTTGGTCATCGCCGCATCGGAGATCGCGACGCTGCGCAACATCGGATTGGTAAGCACATGGTTCTTGAACATCGAGCGCATGAAGGCGACCATTTGCGTCTGCGGCCCGTCCTGCGGATCGTAGCGAGTGACGAGATAACGCAACCAGTCGAGATTCATATTGCCACCGGCGCCTTTCAGTGTGTTCAGCACCTCGCCGAGCATCTGCAGGAATTGGCACATCGACATGACGTCGAGCATCTGAGGATGAACGGTGATCAGAACTGCCGTTGCACCGCAAATGGCGCTCATGGTCAAAAAGCCGAGCTGGGGAGGGCAGTCGATGATGACGACGTCGTAATCGTCAGCGACTGAAGACAGCGCCTCGTCCAGCCGCGCGAAGAAGACGCGTCCATAGTCACCCGCCTTGCCCTGAGCAAGGACGCGCGGCGTATCATGCTCGAATTCCATCAGTTCGAGATTGCCCGGCACCAGATGAAGATTCGGGAAATTCGTCGGCCGGATGATCTCCCTTAGCGGCCGCCGCTGATCGTCATAGCGAATGGCGGCGTAGAGCGTCTCATTCTCGTTGACATCGAACTCCGGCTGAAAGCCGTGAATGGCGGAGAGAGAGGCCTGCGGATCGAGGTCGACGGCAAGGACACGGTGACCCGTCAGGGCAAGGTGCTGGGCAAGGTGTGCTGCACTCGTCGTCTTGCCGCTGCCACCCTTGAAGTTGACGACCGCAACGACCTGCAGATGTTCGTTGCCGCGGCGATGACGGATATAATGCGTTCCGGCGCGGGCATTGTGCTCCAGGAAGCTGCGCATCTCTTCCATTTGGTCCGCCGTATAGGATCGACGGCCCGACGGCGTGACCTGGGGAAGGGCGCCTTTGCCTTCCAGAGATAGGTTGCGAAGATAGCCGCTGGTGACACCGAGGAAACGCGCCGCCTCGGCAAGCTGAAATTCCCTCAGGCCCTTCAATGCACGCGGCGGAAACATCTCGAGCCGATGCTGCTTCAGCTTGTCGGACAGTTCCTGCGCCTGACCAATAATCAGCTGGTCGACATCGGAAATTGCTTTTTCTATCTGCGGTGCCATATTCATGGAAATCTCGAAAATGCGATTTAAAAGCCCTACGTGCTGTGAAACCGCATTTAGCGCCGATTCTGGAGGAGTGGCAAGGCAAATAGGGTTAACAAGACCCTACGGCCAGGTTGTCCAATCTTTTTCAAAGGCTTGAACACGCCGCCCGGGCGGCCGCTGTCGGAGCAGCAATCGCGCATTCGCTGGCCGAATCGCAAGAGCAAGGCCGCGCAACCGGCATCATAGCCGATCGGATACGTCGGAATCGAGATGTCGTGCGTGCATAGTTCTTTGAAACACCGCGATGGGCAAACCACCTGGACAGTCCGTGACTGTTCAGTGCCGCGTGGCGGAGAACCGTCCTGATTTTCTGCCTGGGGGAGGGGACACGCCGTTACTGTCGAGGTCCTGCAGCAGAGCGCAGAGGCAAGATCCAGGCGATAGGCGGCGAATTCAGCGCCCAGCTCCGCGCCGTCCTTCGAATAGCGATCCGGCAAATGCCAAATCGCAAGCAGACCCTTTCGGGAAATGCCACTGATTGTCCGGTCGGCTCGCCAGGCGCAACGCTGCGATACTCGCCTATTCTCCGCGCGGAAGGGTGATATCCGCTACGGAAGCTCCCAATGTCAGACCGCGACTTTCCGCCTGCGCCATCGCCTTCACCAGCGCGATGACCGTTTCGCGGATATTGCTATCGGCGATCTTTAGAAAGGCGCGGTTGAGCACCAATCCCTCTTTCGTTCGCAGGAATTCGGCGACCGGATCCATATTCGCGGATAGATCCAGCCCTTGTAGCGTCAAAGGCTCGGAATTCTCCTGTTCGAAGAAGAAGCTCGGCGACGTGTGTAGCACCTCGGCGATCCGCTGCAGCCGGCTCGCGCCGATGCGGTTGATGCCCTTCTCGTATTTCTGAACCTGCTGAAAGGTCACGCCGATCTGCTCGGCAAGCCGTTCCTGGCTCATCCCGAGCAACTGCCGGCGCATTCTGATGCGCGCTCCGACGTAGCTGTCTATTGCATTCGCTGTCTTGACATTCATCGCGTGTGTTCAGCCTCGATCGCATTTTCAATCGGCGCAGCTGTAGTATCCCCCGCACCAGTTTTCCATGGTTGTTTTCATATAGCATAGTGGATATGCGACGATCGCGACTGACTGTGATATGAAAGCCCCCGTCCGGAACGACGTGAAATCACGCAGAAATCACTCGGCGGAAACGCAAATCGGACAAAAGCCGTACCAATACGGATAAAACTGGGCTGTAATTGCGTGGCGGCTTACGCTAAATGCAGTTCAGCGACCGTCGCACGAGAGTCTTCCCAGCCCCGATCGCCCGAAAATCCATCGAACAAAAGCGACGTCGCACGGCACCGGCTGTGCCTGTGCAGGAGAACTATTGATGGCAACCGTTGCCGAGCGCGCGCCCCGTTTCGAAAAAACAACGATGTCTATCCTGATGGCGGTCAGCTTCTGCCACATGCTGAACGACATCATGCAGTCGCTGCTCGCCTCACTCTACCCGCTGTTCAAGGCGAACTACGATCTCGATTTCGTGCAGATCGGTCTCCTCACCATGACGTTCCAGGTCACGGCTTCGCTGCTGCAGCCGCTCGTCGGCATCGTCACCGACCGCTGGCCGATGCCCTATTCGCTGCCGGTCGGCATGGCGAGCACCTTTTGCGGCCTCATTCTACTCGGCAATGCCGGCAGTTTCGCCTTGTTGCTGGTTGCCGCAAGCCTGATCGGCTTCGGCTCGGCGGTCTTCCACCCGGAATCTTCGCGCGTTGCCCGTCTTGCCTCCGGCGGTCGCCACGGTTTCGCGCAATCCTTCTTCCAGGTCGGCGGCAATGCCGGCCAGGCGATCGGTCCGTTGCTCGCCGCCTTCATCGTGCTGCCGCTCGGTCAGCACAGCGTCTCCTGGTTCGCCGCCATCGCCATGGTCGGCATGGTGGTGCTGAGTTGGGTCGGCAACTGGTACATCAGCCACAGGCGTCAGAATGCCAGCAAACCGGCAATAAGCCGAACCCTGCCGCTGCCGCAGAACCGGGTTGTCTGGGCGCTGCTGATTCTCGTGCTGCTGACGGCGACGAAGAATGTCTACATGGCCAGCGTGTCGAGCTACTTCACCTTCTATGTCATCGACAAGTTTGCCCTCAGCGTGCAGCAGGCACAGCTGATGCTCTTCCTGTTCCTCGGCTCGGTCGCCGTCGGCACCTTCCTCGGTGGCCCGATCGGCGATCGCTTCGGTGCCCGTTTCGTCATCTGGTTCTCGATCCTCGGCGTCATTCCCTTCGCGCTCTTGCTTCCCTATGCGAACCTCTTCTGGACGGGTGTGCTCAGCGTCGTCATCGGCCTGATCTTCGCGTCGGCCTTCTCGGCAATCGTCGTCTTCGCGCAGGAACTGGTGCCCGGGCGCGTCGGGCTGATTGCCGGGGTCTTCTTTGGCTTCGCATTCGGGGCAGGGGGGCTTGGTGCAGCACTGCTCGGGAGTTTCGCCGATACCCATGGCATCGATTTCGTCTACCGCATCTGCTCCTATCTGCCGCTGCTCGGTCTCCTGACGGTCTTCCTGCCGCGTATTCCCAAGCAGAAACCAGTTTGAGGCGACATCGCTTATCGACAATCGATCGAGCCGGAATGTCACCGACACTCCGGCTCGATGCGTCATTCAGTTTCACACGTCGCCATCCCCACAGGCCCGAACGTATTTTTCTCCTCCTATGGAGAAGAGGGATCACCATTCCTTTAATCCACTATTTTTATAGATAATATTCGTCCAATAATAACGTCGGTCTCGGCACGATATTGGAAGGAAATGGCATGTCTGCTCCCAAACTGGTCGGCCTTGCGGGTAGTTTCAACCGCCCCTCGAAAACCTTTGCGCTTGTCGAAAACATTGCCGGTCTCGCCGGCGAGAAATACGGCTTCGACAACACGATCTACGATTTGACCGATGTCGGCCCCTCGCTTGGCCAGGCGCTGCGCCGTGACGATCTCGACAGTCGCGCTAAGGAAGTCATCGACGACATCGTCAATGCCGATGTGCTGGTCATCGGAGCTCCGACTTACAAGGGCAGTTATCCCGGCCTCTTCAAGCATCTGATCGACTTGATCGCCCCGCATGAGCTGCGCGCCAAGCCGATCATCATCACCGCGACCGGCGGTGGCGACCGGCATGCGCTGATGGTCGAGCACCAGCTCCGCCCGCTCTTCGGTTTTTTCATGTCTCACACGCTGCCGACAGCGGTTTACGCGTCCGACCGTGACTTCAGCAATTACCGTGTCTCGTCCGAACCACTTTCCAAGCGGATCGGGGAGGTCATCGGCGAGCTCGCGGCCTTCTTTCCCAGCCGCAATCAGGCACTTATCGCTGCCGAGTGAAGAGCGTCGGGATAAGCTTGAAACGGCGCCACGGAGGCGCCGTTTGCATTTTGCAACATGCTCACGAGCCGCAATTAATCCACAAAATTGATGGAAATTTATCCTGCCGATATCGATGGCAGGGCAAGAGTTTTTCCGGCCCTTCCTCCACATCAGACATTCGTGCTTCGCTCGCGATCCGCGCATTTGCCATGATCAGCCTGCTCGGGGCGTTCGGCCTCATTCAGTCAGACGGGATATACAATGACCAAGAACAAAAATCTTCACGGCTTCCACCTTTCACGCCGGGCGGCTCTTGCCGCCGTCGCCGTTTCGGCGGCCGCAGTCTTTGCCTTTGCAGCACCTACTCCTTCCCATGCCGAGGACAAGTCGATCAAGGTCGGCATCATGGCCGGCGAGGAGGAGGACATTTGGCGCGTGGTCGCGAGCGAGGCGGGCAAGAAGGGTCTCAAGATCGAGACCGTCACCTTCAACGACTACACCCAGCCGAATGAAGCGCTGGAGCGCGGCGAAATCGACGCCAACGCCTTCCAGCACCAGCCCTATCTCGACAACCAGATCAAGCAGCACGGCTATCACATCGTCCGCGTTGGTTATACCGGGGTCTGGCCGATTGGCCTTTACACCAAGAAATACAAATCCGTCGCCGAGATCCCGGAAGGTGCCGTCATCGGCGTGCCGAACGATCCCTCGAACGAAGGCCGCGCGCTGCGCGTTCTCCAGAGCGAAGGCCTGATCAAACTGAAGGACGACACCGGCATTCTCGCAACCGTCGCCGACGTCACCGACAATCCGAAGAAGATCGAGATCAAGGAACTCGACGCCGGCATCGTCGGCCGCTCGATCGACGATCTGGATGCCGGTATCGTCAACACCGATTGGGCGTTGAAAAGCGGTCTTTCGCCGGCCGAACGCATCGCCCAAGAGCCGGTCGACGACAATCCGTACCGCAACTTCATCGCCGTCAAGGACGACAACAAGGATGCCGACTGGGTCAAGACCCTTGTTTCTTCTTATCAGAACGACACCGTCAAGGCCGAGTTCGACAAGGTCTACAAGGGAACGGGTCTCAGCGCCTATTGATCCGGGGCAGGGCTGGGGGTTAGAGCCTTACCGGGTTAGATTGCAGCATTCTGCCGGAGCAGGTTTTCGTCAGGGCAGAGGCGATTGGCGACGGGCATACCCCTTGGTACGTCCGAGCCGATCGCCTCTGCCCTGACGGAAAGATGCACGGCCCACCGGCCGCACCGCTTCGCCATGGCGAAGCGATAGGTGCGCCCGCCGATTTTAAAGTCTTGCAGATTTGCCAGGCAAATCTGCGGGAGGGTTGGCTGAAACGGGCCGCCTGATCGACCGGCCGGCTTGGCCGTAGAACTGGGCTACGACGCGCGCCGGCCGGTCGACCATCCGACTCCGTTTGAGCCAACAGAATGCTGCAATCTAACCCGGAAAGGCTCTAAGGCCTGCCGACAGGCGGTCCGGGCGTTCTTGCCCAGGCCGCCTTCAGTATTTGTAAGGAAAAGCACATGAATTCCTTTGTTTCCACCACGGCGATCGAGACGCAGCCGCAAGCGGCGACCGAAGAGGTGGTGAGGCTGACCGACGTGAAGCGGCGGTTCGGCGCCACCGCAGCCCTTGACGGTGTTTCGCTGACGGTGAAGAGAGGCGAGATCCTCGGCATCATCGGCCGCAGCGGCGCCGGCAAATCGACGCTGATCCGCTGCCTGAACGGCCTGGAGCGCGCCGATAGCGGCGAGATCCTCATCGAAGGCCGAGAGATCACCGGCCTTTCAGAACAGGAACTGCAGCCGCTGCGCCGTCGCATCGGCATGATCTTCCAACATTTCAATCTGCTTTCCGCCAAAACCGTCGAAGAAAACGTCGCGCTGCCGCTAAAGATCGAGGGTCTTGCAAAGAGCGAGCGCCTGAAACGGGCGCATGAACTGCTCGACCTCGTCGGCCTTGCAGACAAGGCCAAGGCCTATCCCTCATCGCTGTCCGGCGGCCAGAAACAACGCGTCGGCATCGCCCGGGCACTCGCGGCACGCCCGGCGCTGCTGCTGTCCGACGAGGCGACATCGGCGCTCGATCCGGAAACGACCCGGTCGATCCTGGCACTGCTGAAGGACATCAATCGTAAGCTCGGACTGACCATTCTGCTCATCACCCACGAGATGGAAGTGGTACGCGGCATTGCCGATCGCGTCGCGGTCATCGATGCCGGGCGGATCGTCGAGGAAGGGCAGGTCTGGTCGGTCTTCGCCAACCCGCAGGCTGATATCACCGGGAGCCTGCTCGGCGGCATCCGCCCGCAGCTTCCTGAGCATATCGCCGGCCGGCTATCGGCGACGGCGGGCAGCGAAGCGATCCTCAGCGTCGATCTCGCCGGGCCGCAGGCGCAGGGCGCGCTGTTTGCCGAACTCTCGGCAGCATTGCCGCATTCCTTCCGCCTCGTCCATGGCGGCATCGACCATATCCAGAACCAGCCGGTGGCGCGGTTCTTCATCGCCGTTCCAGCGCGCGACCCCGCGCTTGCCGGAAAGGTCGAACAATTCCTGACGGCCCGGTCCGCCCGGGTGGAGGTGCTTGGTTATGACACCGATCATGCTTGAACTGCTCATTCGCTCCCTTTGGGAGACGATCCTGATGACCCTAGCCTCGGGATTGATTTCGCTCGTCGCCGGCCTGCCGCTCGGCCTTGCCCTGGTCGCGACGGCGCGCGGCGGCATCGCCGAAAACCTCTGGATCAATCGTGTGCTCGGCGCGGTCATCAACGGCTTTCGCTCAGTGCCGTTCATCATCCTGCTGGTGGCGCTAATCCCGCTGACGCGGCTGATCGTCGGCACCGCGCTCGGCACCTGGGCGGCCATCGTGCCGCTCTCCATCGCCGCAACGCCCTATTACGCCCGCATCGCCGAAGTGTCGCTGCGTGAGGTCGACCGCGGGCTGATCGACGCCGTGCGCGCCATGGGTGGCAACCGCTGGACGATCATCCGCGAGGTGCTGGTGCCTGAAGCGCTGCCGGGCATCGTCGCCGGTTTCACCGTCACGCTGGTGACGCTGATCGGCGCCTCGGCCATGGCGGGCGCGATCGGCGCCGGCGGCCTCGGCGACCTCGCTATCCGCTATGGTTATCAACGTTTCGAAACCAGTGTGATGATCGCGGTGGTGGCCGTCCTCATCGTGCTCGTTTGCGGCATCCAGTGGCTTGGCGACCGGCTGGTTGCCAGGCTGGACCACCGATAAATCAGCGCCGGAACTGGGCTGCGGGATGAGCGGCGGGCAACCTGCCGTTCCCGCCGCCGAAAAGCTTCTGCCGCAAGGGTCCTGCAGCATAGTCCGCCTTGAAGACGCCGCGCTCCTGCAGCACTGGGACGACCAGGTCGACGAAATCGCGCAGGCTTTCCGGCGCCACTGTCCGCGCCAGATTGAAGCCGTCGATGCCACCCTCCTCGATCCATGTCGTGAGATGATCGGCGATCTGGTCGGGCGAGCCCACCATCGGTTTCATCCGGCTGCCGAGCACCATCTGGTCGATGATGTCACGCAGCGTCACCGGCTTCGCTGCCTGTTTCGTGATGGCCGCGAGTGCGGATTGGTTGGCGTTGGTCGAGCTCTGGTCAATGACGTCGTCCAATCCATACTTCGAAAAATCGATGCCGACGGAAGCGGAGTAATGCGCAAGCGAGGCCTCGACGCTCGCATGGCGGCGATAGTCCTCTAGCTTGTCCCGTGCTTCCTTCTCCGTCCGCCCGACGACGATGGTGACCAGGCTCAGAATTTTGAGTGCGTCGGCGCCGCGGCCGAATTCCTCCGCCTTTCCCCGCAGCGCATCGACGGTCGGCTTGGCCGCCTTGGGATTCGGGCCGGCGATGAAGACGCATTCGGCGTGGCGTGCGGCGAAATCCTGCCCGCGTGCCGAGGCGCCGGCCTGGAAGAGCAGGGGCGTGCGCTGCGGCGAGGGCTCGGAAAGATGGATGCCTTCCATCCGGTAATATTTGCCGTCGTGACGGACCGTGCGTATTTTGGAGGGATCGGCATAGATGCCGCCCGCCTTGTCACGCAGCACCGCATCGTCGTCCCAGCTCCCTTCCCAGAGCTTGTAGAGGATCTCGAGATATTCCTCGGCCGCATCGTAACGCGCATCATGTTCCGGCAGCTTGTCGAAACCCATGCTGCGTGCGGCACTGTCGAGATAACCGGTGACGATGTTCCAGCCGATCCGTCCCTTGGTCAGATGATCGAGGGTCGACATGCGCCGTGCCAGCAGGAAGGGTGGCTCGTAGGTGGTGTTGACGGTGACGCCGAAACCCAGATGTTTCGTGACATAGGCCATCGCCGAAATCGGGATCAGCGGATCATTGACCGGGATCTGCGCACCCGTCTCGATCACCGGCGCCGGGCTAGCCTTATAGACGTCATAGACGCCGACGATATCGGCCAGGAAGATGCCGTCCAGCTTACCGCGTTCGGCGGTCTTGGCAAACTCCGTCCAGTAGTCGAGATCGGTATAATGCGCTGAGCGGTCGCGCGGATGCGTCCACAGGCCGTGGTTAATGTGCCCGACGCAGTTCATGTCGAAGGCATAGATCTGCATTGTCTTCATCGGACGGGTCCAGAGCTGGGAATAAAAATCAGGGATTTGTATCGCACGGCGATCCTGTGAAATGGTAGGGTGCGGATGAAATAAGCCGGAGGAAAGGTATGACGAAAAAGACGCTGTCGGATTGGGCGGAACTGGCGCAGAAGGAATTGCGCGCCTCGTCCGAAACGCTGACCTGGCAAACGCCGGAAGGCATTGCCGTCAAGCCGCTCTATACGGCCGAGGATATCGAAAGCGCCGAGCACCTCGGCTCGCTTCCCGGTTTTTCACCCTTCACCCGCGGCCCGCGGGCGACGATGTATGCCGGCCGTCCCTGGACGATCCGCCAATATGCCGGCTTCTCGACGGCAGAGGAATCGAACGCTTTCTATCGCCGCAACCTGGCCGCCGGCCAGAAGGGCCTGTCGGTCGCCTTCGATCTTGCCACCCATCGCGGTTATGACAGCGACCATCCCCGCGTCGAAGGCGATGTCGGCAAGGCCGGTGTGGCGATCGACAGCGTCGAGGACATGAAGATCCTGTTCGACGGCATTCCGCTCGGCGACATGTCGGTGTCGATGACCATGAACGGCGCCGTCATCCCGATCCTCGCTTCCTTCATCGTGGCCGGCGAGGAGCAGGGCGTCTCGCGGGCCGAGCTCTCGGGGACCATTCAGAACGACATCCTCAAGGAGTTCATGGTCCGCAACACCTATATCTATCCGCCGGAACCTTCGATGCGGATCGTTGCCGACATCATCGAATATACGGCAAGGGAGATGCCGAAATTCAATTCGATCTCCATCTCCGGCTATCACATGCAGGAGGCCGGCGCGACGCTGGTGCAGGAACTCGCCTTCACGCTGGCCGACGGGCGCGAATATGTCAGGGCGGCGATCGCCAAGGGCCTCAATGTCGATGATTTCGCCGGTAGGCTCTCCTTCTTCTTCGCGATCGGCATGAACTTCTTCATGGAGGCGGCAAAGCTTCGCGCCGCCCGCCTGCTTTGGACCCGCATCATGGAGGAGTTCCAGCCGAAGAAGGCTTCCTCGCTGATGCTGCGCACCCATTGCCAGACCTCCGGCGTCTCATTGCAGGAACAGGATCCTTATAACAACATCATCCGCACCGCTTTCGAGGCGATGTCGGCCGTGCTCGGCGGCACGCAGTCGCTCCACACCAATTCCTTCGACGAGGCGATCGCGCTGCCGACGGAGTTTTCCGCCCGCATCGCCCGCAACACCCAGCTGATCCTCCAGCATGAGACTGGCGTCACCAAGGTGGTCGATCCGCTGGCGGGCTCCTATTACGTCGAAAGCCTGACGAAGGAGCTTGCCGACAAGGCCTGGGCGCTGATCGAGGAGGTGGAGGCGCTGGGCGGCATGACGAAGGCCGTCAATAACGGCCTGCCGAAACGGCTGATCGAGGAAGCGGCCGCGCGCCGGCAGGCGGCCGTCGACAAGGGCGAGGAGGTCATCGTCGGCGTCAACCGCTACAGGCTCGACAACGAACAGCCGATCGACATTCTGGAGATCGACAATAGCGCGGTGCGCAAAGCGCAGATCAGACGTATCGAGGAAACGAAGCGGCGGCGCGATGGCGGAGCCGTGCGCGAGACGCTGGCGGCCCTGGCCGAGATCGCACAGAACGGCAATGGCAACCTGCTGGAAGCCGCCATCGAGGCGGCCCGAGCCCGCGCCACGGTCGGCGAGATATCGGATGCCATGCGCGATGCCTTCGGCGACCATGCCGCCACGCCTGTGGTGATCAAGGGCGTCTATGGCCAAGCGTATGAAAATGAGCCGGAGCTCGCCGTGCTCAAGACTCGCATGACCGAAGTGACGGAAGCCATGGGTCACCGGCCGAAGATCATGGTCGCCAAGCTCGGCCAGGACGGGCACGACCGAGGCGCCAAAGTGATCGCCTCGGCTTTCGGCGATATCGGCTTCGACGTGCTCGCCGGTCCCCTTTTCCAGACACCGGAGGAAGCCGCCGGTGTCGCACTCAGCGAAAAGGTCAACGTCGTCGGCGTCTCGTCATTGGCGGCCGGTCACAGGACGCTGCTACCACAGCTGATCGACAGGCTGAGGGAACAGGGCGGTGGTGATATCATTGTCGTCTGCGGCGGTGTCATCCCGCGGCAGGACTATGAATTCCTGCACGAACACGGCGTTGCAGCCGTGTTCGGCCCGGGGACAAACGTTCTCGAGGCGGCAAACTCCGTTCTCGACCTGCTGCAGGGCAGGCGACGGAATCAGTAATTTAGAGAAGACCGCGCTTCGCCAGATTGCTCATCAGCGCCGAAATGCCGAAGGTCCATGGCGGACATTCGGTGGAAAGGCGCACGGTGTTGACGAGCGCACCGAGGCCTGCCGAGGAAATCTCGACGACATCGCCGATCTTGTGGGTGAAGCCTTGCTTCGGCGCGTCGCGGTCCTGCGTCGGCGCAAACAGCGTGCCGAGGAAAAGCATGAAACCGTCGGGATACTGATGATGGGCGCCGACCGTCTGCTTGACGAGATCGGTCGGGTCGCGGCTGATCTGCGACATCGAACTCTTGCCGTGCAGCACGAAACCGTCCTTGCCTGACACCTTCAGGTCGAGTTCGGCCTTCCGTACATCATCGAGGCTGTAGCCGGCATCGAACAGGCGGATGAAAGGACCGATCGAGCACGAGGCGTTGTTATCCTTGGCCTTGCCGAGCAGCAGCGCCGAGCGGCCCTCGACGTCGCGCAGGTTGACGTCGTTGCCGAGCGTCGCACCCTTGATTTCGCCGCGGCTGTTGACCGCGAGCACGATTTCCGGCTCGGGGTTGTTCCAGGTCGAGATCGGATGCAGGCCGACATCCGCGCCCCAGCCGACGGAGGAGAGCACCGGCGACTTGGTGAAGACTTCGGCATCCGGCCCGATACCGACCTCGAGATATTGCGACCACATGCCCTCGTCGATCAGCGCCTGCTTGACCTTGGCGGCCTCCGGCGAGCCGGCCTTCAGATTGGTGAGGCTGCCGCCGATCAGCGTGCTGACTCGCTCGCGGATTGAGGCCGCACGCTCCGGACTGCCGGCCGCCTTCTCCTCGATGACGCGCTCGATCATCGACTGCGCAAAGGTGACGCCGCAGGCCTTGACTGCCTGCAGGTCGACGGGCGCAAGGAGATAAGGGCGCGTTTGATCCGGAGCACCGGTACTGTTGGCGGCGATGTCCGCCAGCGAGCCAACCGCCTTGCCACTTGCTGCACGGACGAAGGCGGCGGCATCCTGCCGCTCGAGCAGGGCGCTCAGCGTTGGCGTCTCGCGCGACGTGATGTCGACCAGCATGCCCTCGCGTAACGTCACAATGCTCGGTCCCTCCGCTTCGGGATTCCAGATGCGACCGACAAAAAGACCATCTGAAGCGGCGACATCGAGAAGAGCTTGAGACATGGTGATCTTCCATCAAGGCGAGCGAGAAGAGCTCTTTTAAAAATTGCGAGGTGTTGCCGCCCTCCGACCCGGCGACGACCAAAATCGATCACATTCATGATGACGGGGCAAGATGCGCGGGAGAAAAAGACCTTCGCCTGATCGGCTCAAGCGGCGGGCTTCCTCGGGAATCCAACTGCAAAAGCCCACAAAATAACTATTTAGATACAAAATAACTGTTAAATTTCAAATATTTAAATACAGGCGGTGACGATTTCGCCCTCCATCTCGCCTTGACAGGAGCCGGCTTTCGTTATCTGTTTTGCCCAACATGGAGGAGGCTGGCTTCAGCCGGCCGCACGAAAATCCCAGGAGGATATTGCAGCGATGTTGAGATTTGCCGTCGTCGGAATCGACCATGGGCACACGTTCGATCACGTGAAGGGATTGCTGGCCGCAGGCGGCGAATTCGTCGGCTATTGCCCGCAGACCTCGGTGCCGGCACTGCGCGAGGCCTTTGAGAAGACCTATCCTGACGCGCCGCAGGTCGATAGGGAAAAGCTGTTCGACGATCCGTCGATCGATGTCATTTGCATTTCCGCCATTCCGCGTGATCGTGCCGGGCTTGCCATCCGCGCAATGAGATCGGGCAAGGACGTGATGACCGACAAGCCGGGCGTGACGACCTTCGCCCAACTCGAGGACGTCAGGCGCACCGTTGCCGAGACCGGCAAGATCTTCTCGATCTGCTTTTCCGAGCGCCACTGCGTTCGCTCCGCCGTCAAGGCCGGCAAGCTTGTCGCCGAAGGCGCGATCGGCAAGGTGATCCAGACGCTCGGCGTCGGTCCACACCGGCTTCAACTGCCGACCCGGCCGGACTGGTTCTTCGATCCCGAAGCCTTCGGCGGCATCATCGTCGATATCGCCTCGCACCAGGTCGACCAGTTCCTGTTCTATACCGGCTCGACCACAGGCGAGGTCATCGCCAGCTCGATCGGCAATTTCGGCATGCCCGACAAGCCCGCCTTCGAGGATTTCGGCGAGGTGCTTCTGCGTTCCGACAAGGCGGCGGGCTATGTCCGTGTCGACTGGTTCACGCCGGAAGCGCTGCCGACCTGGGGGGACGGGCGCCTGACCATTCTCGGCACCGAAGGCTACATCGAACTGCGCAAATATATCGATATCACCGGCCGGCCGGGCAAGGATCACCTCTTCCTGGTCAACGGCAAGGAAATGACCCATATCGATTGCAGCGGCGAAAAACTCGATTACTTCGACGCTTTCACTACCGACGTCGGCAACCGCACGCAGACGGCGATGACCCAGGACCACGTTTTTGAAGTCTGCCGTCTTTCGCTTGAAGCCCAGGCGAAAGCCGCGCGCATCGGCGCTCGCTGAGGAGGATATCATGACCAGGAAATTGCGCGTCGGCGTCATCGGCGCAGGCATCGCTGCGCGGCATCTGGCCGGCTTCGGCTGGAACAAGGAGCTTTTCGAAGTCCCCGTGCTCTGCTCGCTCGACGAGGAACGCGGCAGGGCGCTGTGCGAGGAATACGGCATTGGCGAATATACGCAGGATGCGGATACGCTGTTTGCCCGTGACGATCTCGACATCATCGACATTTCGACGCCGCCGAGCTCGCATTTCGAACTCTGCCGCAAGGGTATCGAATCCGGCAAACACGTGATCTGCGAGAAGCCGCTCTTCGGCTCGATCGCCGAGGTCGACGAGATGGGTCGCATCCTCGATCGTTACCCCGGCAGGAAGCTGATGCCGATCTTCCAGTATCGCTACGGGTCCGGCCTGCAGAAGCTGAAGCTGCTGATCGAGCGCGGCATGGCCGGCAAGCCGTTCCTGACGACGATCGAAACCCATTGGTGGCGCGGTCCGGATTATTATGCCGTGCCTTGGCGCGGCAAATGGGCGAGCGAACTCGGCGGCGGCCTTCTCGGCCACGCCATCCACGCCCATGACATGCTGAACTATGTGCATGGCCCCTGCGCCGAGGTGTTTTCCTATGGCGCGACGCTGGTCAATCCGATCGAGGTCGAGGATACGGCAGCCCTTTCGGTGAAGATGCAGAATGGCTCGCTGGCGACGCTGTCGATGACGCTCGGTTCGCGCAAGGAAATCTCGCGGCTGCGCTTCTGCTTCAACGACCTCGTCGCCGAAAGCATCATCGAACCTTATACGATGGGCCGTGATCCGTGGACGTTCGTCGCCGGGACAGAGGAACATCAGGCGCGGATCGACGAAGTGCTCGCCGCCTATGTGCCCGGCGAGGATGGCTACACCCGTCAGTTCGAGCTCTTCCACAAGGCGATCGTCGAGGACATCGACCCACCGGTGACATTGCAGGATGCCCGCAATTCGCTGGAACTGGTAACGGCCGCCTATTTCTCGCAGCGAACGGGACAACCGACGCCTATGCCGATCGCCGCCGATCATCCGCTCTATCGCTCCTGGCTTCCGGCAGGGGAATGGCGTGCTGCGGCCACCGTCTGAACCGGGAAGGGCTCTCCCATGCTGAAATCCTTCGAGCATGTCGGCATGACGGTCAGCGACATGGATCGCACCGTCGATTTCTACTGTGGCCTGCTCGGCCTCAGTCTCGTGCTGCGCAAGACGATGGCGAATGGCATGCAGGTCGCGTTCCTCGATGCAGGCGGCGGCATGCTGGAGGTCTTTGCGCCGCCCGGCGGCGCGTCGAGGGCGGTCGACGTGCCTGACGATACGGCCGGTGTCCGGCACCTCACCTTCCATTTCGACAATGTCGACGAGGCCTTCACCCGCCTTGAACAGGCGGGCGTCGAGATCAAGGAGCGGCCGCGCTTCGCCGTCCACTCCGAGATGCTGAACAAGATCGCCTTCGTTCGCGATCCCGACGGCATCATCGTCGAGCTTTCCGAACGCTCTGAGACCCGCCAGGGCTGACGCAGGTGCTGCCGATTGCTTCGCTGCGGGCGGTCAGACCGTCCCGCAGCAGTACGCGAGGTCGGCCTTAGCGTTTGCCGATCGATGGACTAAACACCATGAGGCTCAGGATCTCAAAGAGCACCTGTGCTGCCGCGTGCGCTGTGTTGGTCGTTGCGTCATATTGCGGGGCAACTTCGACGACGTCACCACCGACCAGATTTATGCCTTTCAGCCCGCGTATCAGTTCAAGGACTTCACGCGTGGTCAATCCACCGACCTCGGGCGTGCCCGTGCCGGGCGCAAAACTTGGATCGAGGCTGTCGACGTCGAAGGAAAGATAAGTCGGGCCATCGCCGACGATGGATTTTGCCTTGGCAACGACAGCCGCAATCCCCATTCCGCTGATGTCCTCGGCATGGATCACAGTCATTCCTGACGCATAGGAGAATTCCCACAAATATTCCGCCGAACCACGGATACCAATCTGGATTGTCCTTGTCGGATCGAGCACGCCATCCAGCACCGCATTGCGGAACGGCCCCCCGTGATGAAACTTCGTCTGATCGAAGGCGCCGCTTGTATCGCAGTGGGCATCGATATGGATGAGGCCGACTGGTTGCTGCCGGCCGATCGCCTTCAAAATCGGATGGCTGATGGAATGATCGCCTCCGACCGAAAGCGGTGCGACACCGGCATCGACGATCTGGGTGATGCGCTTTTCGATGTCGTCGTGGCTGAGCTCCAGCCGATAACGGCTTTGGAACTGGATATCGCCGATGTCGGCGACCCGAAGATCGAAGACCGGCGCCGTGGCGAGAACGTGATTATAAGGGCCGATTCTTTCGATGGCGCGAAGCGCTCTCGGTCCGAAACGGGAGCCAGGGCGATTGGTGACACCAAGATCCATGGGGATTCCGGTGATCGCGACCTGGAGATTGCCGAAGTCCGGATCATCGGCCGCGACCTGCATGTAGGGTGCGCTGAGGAAGGTCGGTATTCCGGCGTATGGCGCCAGTCTCGTGCCGCTCTTGGAGATGATCTTCTCCGCCACTTTGCGAAACTTCTCATCGAATATCTCGCCGCCATTGGCATCTGCAAATTCTGTGCGCAGCTGTTCCAGCCGCGTTTTGTCCCACACCATGCGCACGTGTCTCCGCTTCAGGTCCGTCTCACCAGACAAAGAGGTTGAGAAAACAATTGGTATCGTTGTAGCAATCGGTATCAAAGAGAAATCGATATGATCGCTGCAAAACCCAATTCGCTCGTTGCCCGCCTCTCTGCCCCGCCCATTCCCTCCGTCGTCGCCTGGAGCCGCGAATACAAGGGCGAAAAAGGGCCGCTCATCGATTTGTCGCAAGCCGTGCCCGGCTATCCCGCGCATCCGGAGATGCTTCGGCTTCTTGCCGAGGCGGCCGGACAACAGGCGATGACGGGATACGGGCCGATCGAGGGCGAGCCTCTGTTACGCAAGACCTACGCGGCTCACCTCGCCGAGCTTTACGGCGCCGACCTTTCCGCCGGCAATATCCACGTTACCGCCGGCTGCAATCAGGCGTTCATGTGCGCAGCGATCGCGCTTGCGTGCGCCGGCGATACGGTGGCGCTCACCAATCCCTTCTATTTCAATTACGACACGACGCTGTCGATGCTGGGGATCGAGCGCCGATCGGTCGATTGCGACCCTGCCAATGGGTTTCTTCCCGATCCGCGTTCGGCCGAAGCGGCCCTTGCGGCCGGCGCGAAGGTGCTTGCCGTCGTCACACCCAACAATCCCACCGGGGCCGTGTATCCACCAAGCCTGCTTCACGAGCTTTTTGTTCTCTGTCGGAAATATGGCGCCTGGCTGATCCTCGATGAAACCTATCGCGACTTCCTCGGCGAGGATTATGGGCGGCCGCACTCTCTTCTCTCCGAGCCGGGCTGGGAGGACACGCTCGTCCTTCTCTACAGCTTCTCGAAATCCTTCTGCATCCCCGGTCACAGACTGGGGGCGATCACGGCAGGCCCCAAACTCGTCGCCGAGATCGCCAAGGTGATGGACAATATGCAGATCTGCGCGCCGCGCTCGCCTCAGGTCGCCGTTGCATCGGCGATCCCGGCGCTCGCTGACTGGCGGGCCGGCAACCGGCTGGAGATCGCCCGCCGGGCTCAGGCGTTGAGGCAGGTCTTTTCCGGGTTGCCGGATTGGGAGATCGGAGCGATCGGCGCCTATTTTGCCTTTGTCCGTCATCCCTATGCCGATCGATCGTCTTCAGAGGTCGCTGAAAAACTCGCCAAAGAGTCCGGCATCGTCTGTTTGCCCGGCGCCTATTTCGGCGAAGGTCAGGAGCGTTACCTCAGACTGGCCTTTGCCAATGCGGATGTCGCCTCGATCGGGCTATTATCCGAACGCCTTTGCTAGGCCGCTGCGATCAACCTCCGGCGGAAGTTCATGATAGCCACCGCGCCAGTAGAGTAGCGGCCCTATGCCCTGCCGGATTTCGATCGCGCAGATATGCCCGACCAAAATGGCGTGGGAATGGTAGTGGAATGCGGTTTCGAGCTTGCAGTCAAGCACCGTCAGGGCCCTTTCAAGGGCGGCGGCGCCAGTCTTGAGGCGATACCATCCCGCGTTGCCGTAGCGCTCCGTGCCCTTTCGCCCGTCAAGACCGGCAAAGGATTGCGCCACCTGCTGCTGGTCGGCGGCGAGCACGTTGACACAGAAGCAGCCGTATCGTTGCAGCGCCGGCCATGAGGAAGATGCGCGGTTGACGCTGACGATGACGGAAGGCCGCTCCGCCGAAAGCGAGGAGACCGACGTTGCGGTAAAACCGGTCCGGTCTTGACCGTCGCCGACCGTAATCACGCTGACGGCACCCGCCAGATGACGCATCGAAAGCTTGAAGTCCGCCTCACTGATCAAAGCCTCGACACTCATCGGGCTGGCTCTTTCGTTTTGGCAAAGCGGTTTACAGGCATTGAAAGACCGAGGTTTTCACGCAAGGTCTTGCCTTCGTATTCCTCACGGAACAGCCCGCGGCGTCGAAGCTCCGGCAGGACAAGCCGCACGAAGTCGTCGAGACTGGACGGCAAGGTCGGGAACATCAGGATGAAGCCGTCGGCGGCGCGCGTTTCGAACCATTCCTCCATGTAGTCGGCAATCTGGGCCGGCGTGCCTGTCATGCCATTGCCGGTATGCTTCTCGGCATAGTGCCGGATGAGTTCGCCGACGGTGCGGCCGCTTCTGACGAAATCGACCAGTTCGTCAAACAAAGCGCGCGATCCCTTGGGCGCCGGCGGCAGCCGATCCATGGGGAAAGGCTTGTCGAGAGCCACGTCGCGCAGGTCCGCTTCCAGGAATTCGGAAAGCATCAGCCGGCCGACATCAGGATGCATCTTGTCGATCAGATAATCCACCTTCGCCTTTGCCTCGGCTTCGGTTTCACCGACGTTGATGACGATGCCCGGCATGATTTTCAGATCGTCCGGATCGCGCCCATAGGCCGGCATCCGGTTCTTGACGTTTTCGTAGAAGGCGCGGTTGCGATCGATATTCGATGCGAGGCTGAAGACGATTTCGGCGGTGCGTGCCGCCATGTCCATTCCGGGTTCCGAACCGCCCGCCTGGGCGATGACGGGGCGGCCCTGGGGTGTTCGCGCGATGTTGAGGGGGCCGCGAACCTGGAAATGTTTGCCCTTGTGGTTAAGCGTGTGGTGCTTGTCCTTGTCATAGTAGACCCCGTTTTCACGGTCGAGAAGCAGTGCGCCATCCTCGAAGCTGTCCCAAAGGCCGAACACGACATCGACGAATTCGTTGCCGCGCTCATAGCGTAACGCATGCGGGTCGAGCCCCTCGCGATTGAAGTTGTAGCCGGTTTCGTCGTGATCGGAGGTGACGACATTCCAGCAGACGCGACCCTTGCTCAGATGGTCGATCGAGGCGAACAGACGCGCGACATTGTATGGCTCGTAATAACTCGTCGAGACCGTCGCCACCAGACCGAGATCATTGGTGGTAACCGCCAGAGCCGACAGCAGCGAGAGGGGTTCGAAACGGTTCATCTTGGTCGGAATGCGGGCAAGCGCATTGGCGTCGCCGACGGCAGCAGCGGGCGAATCCGCCATAAACATGAAATCGAATTTAGCCGCCTCGGATCGCTTGGCGACATCGAGCAGATGAGCGAAGTCGTTGGCCCCATTGACGTCGCTTGCCGGATGCAGCCAGGAGGCCGGATGAAAGCCGAACGTATAGACGAAAGTCCCGAGTTTCATCTTGTCGGTCCGCGCCATCGAGCTCTCCTGCTATGTCGGCCATGCCGCCAAGGAAAGGCGACTGCGCAAATTATCGCCAGGCGCAAATTTTCATCAATATCGCTCAGCTAGGTTCCGTTTTAGTTTTTCTAAAGTATCGACTTAGGCGCGGACGCCACGGCCTGCTGACGAGAAATAGCGACGAGCCAATCGCGGAATTCGCGCCCGTGGGGCTTCTGCAAGGCGGCCCGATCCCAGGCGAGAAAATAGCTTTCACGCAGTGCAATGCGCATGTCGACCGGAATGACGAGCGTTTGCGCCTCAAGCTCATCTGATATCATCGACATTTGTGCAAGCACGACGCCGCGCTTGTTGACGGCTGCGTCAATTGCACTGCTCGACAGGGTGAAGGAAAGGCCCGGTGTCGACGCATCGAAGGAGACACCGGCCTTGGCGGCAAAATCCGCCCAGCTGGGGTAGGGAGTGAAGTGCCGTTCCCACTCGACGTGGAGGAGGGGCTGCTCGAAAAGATCGCGAGCCGCATGCGCCCGATCCTGCATCAGCGCCGGCGAACAGGCAGGCACCACCCAATCGCGAAACAGTTCGGTATAATGTTCGTGCTGGAGGACGTCCGATCCATAGCTGACGCGGAAATCGACATCGTCGAAGCCGATCCGAGGCTCCCTGTCGCGTCCGATAATCCTCACTGGAACGTCGGGATGAAGCGCCTGCCAGTCGAAGATGCGCCTGCCGATCCATTTGTTGACGACGGAGGAAAGCGCACTGAGCACCAAGGCCGTCTCGTTGCGCGCCTTTTCCAACAGTTGCTGGGCGAGCGCAAATTGCTCGAACCCCTTCGATATCTCCTGATGGTAGAGCCGGCCCCAAGCAGTCAGCTCGACGGTTCGTCCGCTGCGCTCCAGAAGCGAAATTCCAAGAAAGCTCTCGATCTTGCGAATCTGCTGGCTGATGGCCCCCGGCGAAACGCTGAGGTCCAGTGCCGCGGCCGTCACGCCGCCACAGCGCCCCACCGCCTCGAACGCCTGCAAACTTTTCAGCGGGATCGCCTTGAGGCGCTCATCGGTCACTTGCAGAACCTCTCGTGATTTGCGTCGAACTCAATTTGCTGCCGGATGAAACGTCCCCGCAAACTGGAACCGGTCGCCTGGATGGGTAAACTCGACATATGTCACCGTACGACCGTTCTGCCAGGTCTGGCGGATGAGGCTAAGGCAGGCCTCGCCGCGTTCCGTCTGCAGGATCCGCGCCGTCGTGGTGTCGGCCGAGACAGCGCGAATGACATGTTTGGCCTTGGACCAGGGAACCTCGTCAAGCAGCCATTTGCCGGGCGGGATTGAAGCAAAGCTCTCCTCTCTCGCCCGTGGGACAGCATCGAGCATGATGATCCGCCGCTCGATGGCATTCGGCCTGCCATCGACGATATGCAGGCATTGGAGCCTGAGGACTTCCGCATCGGCTGGCTCCGACAGCTGCTGCGCCTCCGCCTCTCCAAGACGCTCGATCTTACGCGCGAGGATTTCGAAGCGGTGTTCGTGCCCGGCCAGTTCCGCTTCGGTGCTGATATCCTGGATATCCATCACCGTGCGGTCGATCTGGGGCGATGCGACAAACGAACCCGTCTTGCGCCGTCTGACGATCATGCCGCGCTCGGCGAGCGCCGACAGCGCCTTGCTGACGGTCATCCTCGAGCAGCGATATTCCGCCGCGAGTTCATGCTCGACGGGAATACGGTCACCGGGCCGCCAATCGCCGCTGATGATCTTCGTCTCGATATCCGTGAAAATACGCTGATAAATCGACACCAGGCCCGCACCTCATCCGGCGACAACGATCATAAATGCGGAACGGTCATGCCAGCGACATCGACGCCACCCGGCACAAATTTTGCGTTCCTCGTCTTTTACATTGACACTCTAGGCCCGCCTATATCTATTTGTATAGTCAAAAGCGGAACATAGAAATCCGCGCAGAGGAAATCGAAGTCGGAACCAAAACTCCTCCGCCGGGGGAATAAAACTGGAGAGATGATCATGAAGGCAAATTCACTGCTGAAGGGTCTGGTCGGCGCTGCGTTCCTCATCGGAGCAGCCGTTTCCGCCCACGCAGCCGACACGCTGGCAGCCGTCAAGGCAGCCGGAACCCTCAAGGTTGGCACCGAAACGGCTTTCGCACCGTTCGACTATATCGATGCCGGCGAACATACCGGCTTGAACGTCGATCTCTTTGCCGAGATCGGCAAGGAACTCGGCGTCAAGATCGAGTGGGTCGCCCTTCCCTGGGACGGCGTCTTCCCCGCGCTCGAGGCCGGCAAGTTCGATGTCGTCGCAGGTCCTGCAACAATCACCAAGAAGCGCTTGGAGCGCTATCGCTTCACGCCGCCGATCGCCGAAGCAACGATCGCCATTCTGAAGAAGGCTGGCGACACGACGATCAGCAAGCCGGAAGATATTGCCGGCAAAACGATCGGTGTCGGCAAGGCAACTGCCCAGCTCGACCAGTTGAAGGAATTCTCCGGCACCCTGCCTACCAAAGTCGACGTGCGCGAATATCCCGCCTTTACCGAATCCTACGCCGATCTCGCCGCCGGCCGCATTGCCGGCGTTGCCAACTCGCTGCCGAATATCGCCTTCGTCGCGAGCCAGCGAAAAGGCACGTTCGAAGTTGTTCTGCCGCCATTCGGCAAGAAGTCCTATTTCGGCTTCATCGGTCTCAAGGATGCCGATCATGCGCCCCTGATGGATGCAATCGATGCCGCTATGCTCAAGATCAAGGCAGACGGACGTATGGCAGAGCTGCAAAAGAAGTGGTTTGGTGCGTCTTTCGAGACGCCTGATGCTGTCAAGGATCCGGCATTCTGATTAGCCGCCGGTGAAACGAACGCGCCCCGCCTGTGGTCGGGGCGCAATCCGCCGTGGGATCAGAGTTCACGGCCGCAGCGCCCAGGCAAACACCGCCCATGTCCATCAAGCTATTCGAACTGCTTCTGCAAGCCTCGATCTACACGGTGACGATCAGCGTGGTTTCCATCTTGATCGGCTTTGCGATCGCGATCGTCATTTCAGCCATGCTGCTCTCACGGCAACGGCTTTTCATGCTGCCGGCGCAGATTTTCATCAGTTTCTTTCGTGGTGCACCGCTGCTGGTCCAGCTGTTGCTGATCTATAACCTGCTGCCGGCGATCGGCATCAACGTGCCGAGCCTCGTTGCGGCCATCGTTGGTCTTTCGCTGTGTACTGCAGCCTATCAGGCTGAAAATCTGCGCGGCGGTTTTTCCAGCGTTCCCGCGGGCTTGGTCGAGTCGGCTGAAATGGTCGGCATGACACCCGTTCAGATCTTCCGCCGCATCAAGGCGCCGATCGCCCTGCGCCTGACTTTCCCGGCACTCGTCAATGAAGCGATCCTTATTCTGAAGGCGTCTTCGCTCGTCTCCGTCGTCGGAATCGTCGAGCTGACACGCATGGCTCAGGACCTTGCTGGCAGCACCTTCCTGCCGCTCGAGATTTTCGCTTCCGCGGGTCTGATCTATCTCATCATCAATTGGATCGTTGCCCTTGCGGGCGGCCTGATCGAACGCTCCCTGCCAGGAGTGCCGCGATGACCTTCGACACCAATGTGATTTTCAGCAACTTGCCGGAGATCCTCAACGGTGCGTGGGTCACCATCCTCATCTGGATCGTCACCACTCTAGCCGCTGCCGTACTGGGTTTCTTTGTCGCTGTCGCGCGACGTTTTGGCGGCGTGCTGCTGGACAGAGCGTTCGGCATTGTCATCGCAGTGCTGCGCGGCACGCCCTTCCTGATTCAGATATTCCTCGTCTACTATGGCGGCCCCTTCATCGGATTGTCGCTCGATCCGATCCCGGCCGGCATCGTCGGCCTTTCCATCTACGGCGCGGCTTATTTCAGTGAGATCTTCCGCTCGGGCTTTGCCGCCGTCCCGAAGGGACATATCGAGGCCGGCCTGTGCGTTGGCCTGACACAAGGGCAGATCATCCGGCGCATATTGCTGCCGGAGATGACCATGCTGGTGCTGCCACCTTCGGTCAACATGACGATCATTCTCATGAAGGAGACGGCCGTTCTGTCCATCATCACCGTGCCGGAGTTGACGGCGACACTCAGCGCCATCGGCTCGCAGCAATATGCTTTCGTCGAGGCGCTCTTCGTCCTTGCGCTATTTTATTGGGTACTGGTCGAAATCACCGGCTGGCTCGGCCATCTCGCCGAAACGAAACTCACCAGATTCAGGTTTTTCAACATATGAGCGTTCCTGCGATCGCAGTCAAAAATCTTGTCAAGACGTTCGGCGGTTCCACCGTGTTGCACGGCATCGACCTCGAAATCGAGCAGGGACAAGTTTCCTGCGTCATCGGCCCATCGGGATCCGGCAAGAGTACGCTGCTGCGCTGCATGGCGTTTCTAGAGGAATCGACGAAGGGGACAATCACCGTCAACGGCGAGGTGCTTGGCTTTGCGGAAAACACCAAGGGCGTCCGGGAGCGGGTGCCGGCGCCGGTGAACCGGCAGATCCGATCGCAGATCGGGATGGTTTTTCAGCAGTTCAATCTCTGGCCGCACATGACGGCGCTCGGCAATGTCAGCGAGGCGCTGAAGACGGTTCACAAGATGAGCCGCAGGGATGCGGAGGAGCGGGCCATGGCCCAACTCGTCAAGGTCGGTCTCGAGGGCCGGGCGGGGCACTATCCCTCGCAGCTCTCGGGAGGGCAGCAGCAGCGCGTTGCCATCGCCCGCGCCCTTGCCCTCAACCCGAAGATCATGCTGTTTGACGAGCCAACCTCGTCACTCGATCCCGAGCTGACCGGCGAGGTGCTCAACGTCATGCGCGATCTCGCCGCCGAGGGCATGACGATGGTCGTCGTTTCCCACGAGATCGGATTTGCCGCGACGGTCGGCCAGCAGATCATCTTTCTCGATCACGGCAAGGTGCTGTTCACCGGCCCGCCGCAGGACGTCTTCAAACGACCGAGAAACCCCCGCCTCGAACAATTCCTGGACACCTATATCGATCGCGGGGCCTCGATGCTGCTGTGAAGCTCATGTCCTTCCGGATTGTCGGGCAGACCTCGGCGGATGTCGGGTTCAGCCAATTTCCTCTTCGAGTATTTTCACGGGCCGGTCCCACTGGATGAGCACGACACAGCCGGTATCGCTCCAGACCGAGTGTTCGCTGCCCGGCGCGTTGACGATATAACTGCCGCTGATGTAATCGCCCGTCTCGTCGGATTGAATGCCGTCGAGCACCAGGATGGTCTCGAGCCCCTCGTGGCGATGGCGGGGAACGGAGGCGCCGGGTTCATATTTCAACAGCGCCACGCCTGGCTGATCGCCCTCGAAGGGGCGAATCCAGTGAATGGTGACATCATCGCGGAAAGGGCCGAATTCCAGCTCCTTCCAGCCGCCTGACGTCAGGCGATGGCGGGTCGTTTCAGGCATGGGCGATGCTTTCCAGAATGTCGTCGACATGGGCGGTCCAGCCGATGATCGCACCCTGGGCGCGGATCATGGCGATGGCTGCGGCTTTGAATTCGGGAAAATAGCTTTCCGTCGCCTCTTCGGCGAGCAGGCATTCATAGCCGCGGTCGTTTGCTTCGCGCATCGTCGTCTGCACGCAGACTTCGGTGGTGACACCGGCAAAGACGAGCTGACGAATGCCCTTCTGCTGCAGCACGGTGCCGAGCTCGGTCGCGTAGAAGGCGCCCTTGCCGGGTTTTTCGATGACGACTTCGCCCTTCACAGGGGCGAGTTCCGGCAGGATTGCCGTGCCGGGTTCGCCTGAGATCAGGATGCGGCCCATCGGGCCTTCGTCGCCGATCCTGAGCGACGGGTTGCCGCGGTCGCGTTTGGCTGGCGGCAGGTCGGAAAGGTCCGGCCGGTGGCACTCCATCGTATGGATCACAGGCAGGCCGGCATTGCGGAAACCCTGGATGAGGCGTTTGACATCAGGCACGATCCTGGTGATGCGGCTGACATCATTGCCGAGGCTTGCACCGAAACCGCCCGGCTCGGCGAAATCCCGCTGCATGTCGATAACGATGAGGGCGAGCTCGTCGTGCTTCACCGGAAAGGCGAAAGGTTCGGCCTTGATCTCCATCATCAATGATGCCCCGCCATGTGGGCGCCGATCACGCCAATATCGGCCGAGCGCGCCGGTGTCTCGTAAACCAGCTTGCCTTCCGAAATGACCATGATGCGGTCGGACATCTCGAGCAGTTCGTCGAGGTCTTCGGACAGCAGCAGCACGGCGGCACCCAGATTGCGGGCTTTCATGATTCGGGCGCGGATTTCGGCAACGGCCGAGAAATCGAGGCCGAAACAGGGGTTCGAGACGATCAGCAGATCCACCTCGCCCGTCAGTTCGCGGGCGAGCACCGCCCGCTGCACGTTGCCGCCCGAAAGCGCTGCGATTGGCGAGGAGGAAGAGGCCGTCTTGACCTTGAAGTCGGAGATCAGCGCCGAGGCACGCTTCTTCATGCTGCCCTTGTTCAGCCAGATTGCGTCCTTGCCGTCCGACTTCAAGTCGAAGGTGCGAAACGCAAGGTTCTCGCTCACGGTCATTTTCGGCGCACAGGCATTCTGCAACGGTTCTTCGGGGATGAAACGCACCCTGTTCTTGCGGGTTTCATCGCGGGTGGCGCCGTAAGCCTCGCCATTGACCGTGACCTGGCCGCTATCCGTCGGGCGCTGGCCGGCCAGAATTTCCGTCAGCTCCTTCTGGCCGTTGCCCGATATGCCGGCAATGCCGACGATCTCGCCGGAGCGGACCGTCAGCGTGTCGATCTCGATCGTCTTCAGGCCGGAGCGATCCGGGGCCTTCACCTGGCTGACGGTCAAGACCGGTCTTGCCGCTTCTGCCACCGGCAGACGGCTGTCGAGCTCGGCGAGCTTGACGTCGCCGATCATCATCCCCGCCATCTCGGCGGTGGAGAGCTCGCCGACCTTGCCGGTGCCGACCAGCTTGCCGCGCCGCAGGATCGAGACGGCATCGGCGAACTTCGTCACCTCGTGGAACTTGTGGGAAATCATCAGCACCGTGAGCTCGCCGCGCTCGGTCATCCCGCGGACGATGCCGAGCATCTCATCGGCTTCGGCGGGCGTCAGCACCGAGGTCGGCTCGTCGAGAACGAGGAAGGAGCGGCCGAGATAGAGCTGCTTGACGATTTCGAGCTTCTGTTTTTCGCCGGCCGCGAGCTCGCTCACCGGTCTGTCGAGCGGGATCTTGAACGGCATGCGCTCCATGAAACCCGCCAGATCCTTGCGCTCCCTGGCCCAGTTGATCACCGCGGGCACTTCGCTACGGCTGATGACCAGATTTTCCGCGCCGGTCAGAGAGGGAACCAGTGTGAAATGCTGGTAGACCATGCCGAGCCCATAGGCCGCGGCATCCTTGGGTGAGGCCACCGCCACCTCGCGGCCGTCGACCGACAACGAGCCTGACGTTGCGTGATAGAAGCCCATGATGCATTTGACGAGTGTCGACTTGCCGGCGCCGTTTTCGCCGAGAAGCGCGTGAAAAGACCCGGCCGGAACGGCGATCGAGACGTTGTCGAGCGCGGTGAAGCTGCCGAAACGCATGGTCATATCGAGCGTCTCGATGCCGACGGCCTTGCCGGCTTGCGGAAGGGGCGTGTCGCGGACTGTGCTCACTTCATTGCTCCTTTTCGACGATGATGGCGACGGGACCGCCGCCGGGCGGACCCTGGTGTTCGGCGCCGCCGGACACATAGAGATCGGTAATGCCGAAGATGCCGGCGAGAACGCCGCCGACGAAGGCACGGGCATGGCGGGTGCCTGCAATATCCGAGTCATCGAGCATCGTGTGGCGCCTGCCGTCGATCCTGCCGGACGGGTCCGGCTCGGCCTTGGCGAGAACCGCCGCCAGCCGGCTGTTTTCCGGCAGGCGTTCGCGGGCTTTCCTGACGGAATGCGCGTCGATCGCATCCCGCATGACCGCGTGGTCGATCGACAGCGGACCGGACCATTTTGCGCTCATGCCGAGGACGATGATTTCGTGATCGGCGAGTTCGACCCCGGACGAGGTTGAGGCGCAGCGGGAAAAGAGATCGAAACGTGTGCAGATGTCGGCATCGCCGATCGATGTCGCATCTATCTCGCCGAGTGCCACGGCGACGCCGAGAGCCGAAGCGCCGCGCGAGAGGCCCATGGATTTCAGCGTGTCGTGGGTTGCGACCGTCCTGCCTGCTGCCTCGGCCTCGGCAATCCGGCGCGAGGTGAGCAGCGGACACTTGATCTGCACGAAATGGACATCGGCGGGATCATCGATGCCGGCATCCCTCATCGCGGACTTCACGCCTTCGGCAACGAGCAGGATCTGTTCCCGGCGCCCGAGATGTTCGGGGGGCAGCGCGGGGGTACGCGACACACCAATGGCCAGCGCCCGTTCGCCCGGGGTTTCTACGGTTTCACGCGCAAAAACCGTCCAATGCGGCGAGAGCGCCCCCTCGGTGCCGCCGGACATGATGATCGAGACGCCGTCGACGCCATATCTACTGAACAATGTCTCGAAGCTGCGGGTGGCATAACCGCGGGTAAAATCATTGACGCAGCCGTTGCCTTCCGTCTTGCCGAGAACGGCGACGACGTTGTTCGCCTGAAGGCCGCTGGCAAAGAGCGCCTCGACGCCGGCAACGTCATCGGGGCCGTCGGCTGGCACGCGAAAGACATGGGCACGCAATGACGGCATCAGGGCAGCGCCTCGACTAGAGCCGCGGAATTGGAGACCGAGCCGAAGACGCCGCCCTGCATCTTCACCATCTTGATCGCGGCGAGGTGGTTTCCGTAATCGGTCGCACCGCAGCAATCCTCCAGCAGCAAGCATTCGTAGCCGCGGTCGTTCGCCTCGCGCATCGTCGTCGAGACGCAAACATCGGTGGTGATCCCGGTGAGGATAATGTTCTCGATGCGCTTCTGGTTGAGGATGAGTTCGAGGTCAGTGGCGCAGAACGAACCCTTGCCGGGCTTGTCGATGATCGTCTCGCCTTCGATCGGGTAGAGTTCGGGAATGATGTCCCAGCCGGGTTCGCCCCGCGTCAGGATGCGGCCGCAGGGGCCGGGATCTCCGATGCCGGCGCCGATCCGCTGCGAGCGCCAGCGTTTGTTGGCCGGCAGATCGGCGAGGTCGGGGCGATGGCCCTCGCGGGTATGGATGATGTGGTAGCCCTTGGCCCGCATGGCGGAAAGCACGCGTTTGATGGGTTCGATCGGCGCCTGCACCAGCGACAGGTCGTAGCCCATATGGTCGACATAGCCGCCCTTGCCGCAGAAATCCGTCTGCATGTCGATGATGATGAGGGCGGTATTGTCAGGCCTCAGAGCGCCGTTATAGGGCCACGGATACGGATCGGCGTCGATAAAATGCCCTTCGGTTTCGACCATCGCGTCCATCATTCTCTCTCCTATTCCGCGGCAGGTTTGAGGGGTTCGCCGTAACGGCGCATCGGCTTGTCAAATCCGCAGGACGTGCCATCCTTGACCTTTATCTCGTCTTCCCAAGGCAGGCGGTATTTGCCGGCGACAAGGTCGTGCATGTAGGTGTAGGGCGCATCCTGCGCGCCCCCGGCAACGGCGACGTAGCCGCGATGGCCGAACTGGTAGATATTATTCTCCACACCCCAGCCGAGCCGGGCCTCGCGCACCAGATCAGGACGCACCTCGGCGGTGATGATCTCGTTGACGCGGCCGGATGTGCCGTGGGCGATGATCGTGCCGTCGAAATTGCAGATCATGCCTTCGCCCATGGAATCGAACGTGCCGTCCGAGCCGCACATGCAGACATTCGCGGTGACCATCAGGTTGCAGAAGGCGTTGGCCTGGTTGGTGAAGCGCCAGGCATCGCGGATCGGCGCCGTGTAGCCGGCTGTGCGGATCATGATTTCGGCGCCCTTATAGGCGCATTCGCGTGCCATCTCCGGGAACATGCCGTCATGGCAGATGATCAGTGCGAGCTTCGCGCCCCGTGGGCCTTCGATGACAGGGATGCCAAGATCGCCGGGCTCCCAGGGCTCGACGGGGATCCAGGGATGCATCTTGCGGTAATAGAGCTTCAACTGGCCCTGATCGTCGATGACGATGCCGGAATTGTAGGGCATGCCGCCAGGGTTCAGCTCCATGATCGAGAAGCAGCCCCAGATCCGGTTGTCCCTGCAGGCCTGCTTGAAGGCCGCGACCTCCGGCCCGTCGAGCGTGCACATGATCTCCGGATTGATGTCCATGGAAAGGCCATGCAGCGCGTATTCGGGAAAGACGACGAGGTCCATGCCCGGCTGATTGCGCCGTGCTTTGGCCACCAGATCGACGATCACCTGCGTCTGTTTTGCCAAGTCCGCTTTGGTGACGGTCACCGGCAGCTGGAGCTGAACGAGGCCGATACCGACGCCGTGTTCGGATTTGTTGAGACCGCCAAGTCCGTTCATCGGAATGCTCCGTTATTTCGTGAGCGACAGCGCACCCGGCGCACCCGCGAGCGAACGGGTGGGCGAGGACGTGGCGATCAGGATGATGAGGGTGAGCACGTAAGGCGCGGCGTAAAAAAGGTAGTAGCCTTGTGTGACGCCGACCGATTGCAGCGCCGGGCCGAGCGCGCCGGCGCCGCCGAAAAGCAGGGCAGCGAGAAAGCAGCCAATCGGATTCCAGCGAGCGAAGATGACGAGAGCCACGGCCATCAGGCCCTGGCCCGACGAGATGCCTTCGTTCCATGAGCCCGGATAATAGAGCGAGAGGTAGGCGCCGCCGATTGCCGCCAGCGAACCGCCCACTGCCGTTGCCAGCAAGCGAACCCGATCCGGGTGGATGCCCATGGCCCGGGCCGCGTCGGTGCTATCGCCGACGACGCGCAGGATCAGGCCGATGCGGGTGTTCTTGAAGGCCCAGAACAGGAAAAGGGCAAGTGCCGCGCCGATGAAGAACAGCACGTTGATATTGAGCGCCGCCTGGACCTGCGGAGTGCTCGACCAGCCGCCGAGCGGGATCGAGGGTAGTTTCGGGGCAACCGGCTGGATGAAGGATTTGCCGAGGAAGAACGCCATGCCGAGACCGAACTGCATCATGGCGATGCCGATGGCGATGTCGTTGACCTTGGGGAACTTGCAGATCCAGCCGTGGATGAGGCCGAAGATCGCGCCCGCCATCATGGCAGCCAGCACACCGAGGGTCGGCGAGCCGGTCATGACGGCCACCGCATAGGCCGTCATGGCGCCGAAGACGAGCGTGCCTTCGAGCCCGAGATTGATGCGGCCGGAGCGTTCGGTGATCGTCTCGCCGAGGCTGACGAAGATGAATGGGGTGGAAACGCGGATGGCGCCCGCGAAGATCGCCAGCGGCACGCCCCAGATGCCGATGCCTGTCTCTTCCATCAGAGGCTCCTTTTCCAGAGGTCGGGATTGAAGATCTTGAAGCGGCCGTAGAAGGTTTCGCAGAACAGAATGACGATGAAGAGCGTCCCCTGCAGCACCAGAACCGTCGCATCCGGCAGGCCCATGCGCCGCTGGATGAGGCCGCCCGAGGCGTCAATGCCGCCGAGCAGGATCGCGACCGGAATGATCGCCAGCGGATTGTGCCTGGCGAGGAAGGCGACGAGGATGCCGGTATAACCATAGCCGGCGGCAAGGGAGGCGTTGGCACTTCCCTGCACTGCCGCCACTTCGATCATGCCCGCCAGACCAGCAAAGCTGCCGGCAAGCGCGGTAAATCCGGCGATCAGCTTGCCGACCGGCAGTCCCTGTATCTGGGCGGCGCGCACGTTGCCGCCGGCGATGCGGGCGGCAAAACCGTAGCTCGTCGCTTCGATCACGATCCAGGAGACCATGCAGGCGAGGATGCCGATGACCAGGCCCCAATGCACGTCCATGCCGGGAATATTGCCGAGCATGTAGTCCGCCGGCAGCGGCCTGGTCGACGGCTTGTTGAGGCTTGCAGGATCGCGGAGCAGCCCTTCGACGAACTGGTTCATCAGGGCGATGGCGATATAGGAGAGCAGCAGTGAGGAGATGGTTTCGTTGACGCCGCGGTAGTGGCGCAGGAAACCGGCAAGGCCGATCCAGATGCCGCCGACCACCATGGCAGCGATTGCCATCAGAATGAGGGTGAGGAAAACAGGCGCGGTGCCGGCGAGCGGCAGAGCCATGGCTGCGGCAGCAACGCCGCCCAGCACGACCGCTCCTTCCCCGCCGATGATGACGAGGCCGAGACGGGCGGGCAGGGCGACGCAGAGTGCCGTCAGGAGAAGGGGTGCGGCACGACTTAAGCTGTTCTGCACCGAAAACCAGCTGCCGAAGCCGCCGGTATACATCAGTTGGAAGAGGGTGGCCGGCGACTTGCCGACCGCCAGGATGAAGAGGGAGAAGAGCGCAAGACCGATCAGGATGGCCGCGAGGCCGATGACAACAGGCTCGGCTCGCCGCGCGATCCATTCAAGGACGGGGCGCACCGAAGCCGGTTTTTCCACGATGGCTAGTGCGGGATCATTGGCCTCGATGGTCATGGCGCTTCTCCCTTTGTGGTTTACGCTGTGGACCCGACCACGCCCTCGACCAGATAATTCATGCTTTCGAGCTCGATCGCGTCTTCGGCGTAGCTCTTGTCGGCAGCCACGACGGTGTCGCCCTTATTGTCCTTCAACGGACCCTTGAAGACCGAGAAGCCGCCCTTCATCATCTCCGCCTGCGTGGTTTCGAAGGCCTTGCGGCCCTCCGCGGAGACGGCGGAGCCGAGCGCGCTCATCTTCACGAAGCCGTCCTTCAGGCCGCCACGCACGAAGTTGCCGAGCTTTTCGCCGGCCTGCGCCTTCTTGACGAAATCGCTATAGACGTTGCCCCAGGCCCATTCGGCACCGGTGAGATACTTTTCAGGAGCAAGCGGGCTCTGGTTGGCGTGATAGCCGCAGACGAAGGCGCCGCGGCCGGCAGCCGTCTCGACGACCACCTTGGGGCTGTCGACGTGGCAGGTGATGACGTCGGCGCCCTGATCGACCAGCGCATTGGTGGCTTCGGCCTCCTTGACGGCGAGCGACCATTCGCCGGTGAAGATCACCTGGCAGGTGATACCAGGATCGACTGTACGCGCGCCGAGCAGGAAGGCGTTGATATTCTGCAGAACCTGAGGGATCGGCTTGGCGGCGACAAAGCCGATCTTCTTGCTCTTCGTCGCATGGCCGGCGGCGATGCCGTTCAGATACTGGCCCTGGAAGATATAGCCGAAATAGGAGCCCGTATTGGCCGGGTTCTTGCCTTCCTGCCAGAGACCGCCGCAGTGGCGGAACTGGATGTCCGGATGTTTGGCGGCCATGGCCAGCATGTGCGGGTCGAAGTAGCCGAAGGAGGTCGGAAAGAGCAGGGTCGCGCCGTCCAGGTTGATCATGGATTCCATGGTCTTCTGGACATCGACGGTCTCCGGCACATTCTCTTCTTCGACCAACGTCACACCAGGCATCGCCTTGATAACGGCCGCACCTTCCGCATGCGCCTGGTTATAGCCGTAGTCGTCCTTGGGGCCGACATAGATGAAGCCGACGGTCAGCGCGGTTTGGGCTGCGGCGGAGGAGCCGATCAGGCCGGGCATGGCGCCGGCGAGCGCACCGGCAGCGGAAGCCTGGAGGAAATTGCGGCGGTTCATGGAAAGGAGTTTGGTCATCGGAATGCTCCTTGCGGCGCTGGGCCGGTTGCGAACGGTACAGAAAAGTGCATGCAATGTGCATGCCAGAAACCAATCTATTGGTTTTTATGATTTATTTCTCTGTGCAAAGTTTGCACGCTGCAAAGTGCATACAGATTATTCGAATTGCTGCGTAAAAAGTAATCAACAGGTATTTCTTATTCATTCTGCATTGTCAGGCAGTACTACGCCGCCCTTCTCAAGCTCTCTTACTCATCAGAAAGCGGAAATTTAACAATAGCTTCGCTCCTCGATTTGACTTATCGAGTCCCGAACGTCATCTGTATGCAGAGTGGTGATGTGAGCAGATTCGTATTGTGAAGCAGACGAGGCGCAAAGAAGTGATCCGTAGCGGAACCACCGTCGAACAGATGGTGCGGGCGATTGCCGATATGATCGTCACAGGTGAAATCCTGCCTGGCGCGAAGTTGGACGAGGTGTCGCTCGCGGTTCGTTTCGACGTTTCGCGCACACCGGTACGAGAGGCTCTGCGTGAGCTGGGCGCCATGGGATTGATTGCGCGCGAGCCAAACCGCAGTGCCCTCGTTACCAATGTCAGCGAGGCCTATCTGCATTCGATGTTCGAGGCGATGGCGGAGCTTGAAGCAATCTGCGCCAGGCTCTCGGCTGAGCGCATGACGGTGGATGAGCGGCGCGCGTTGGAGTTGGAGCATCTGGCATCAGTAAGGCTCGTGCATGCCGGCGCGGAAGAGGAATATTCGGCTTACAACACCCAATTCCATACCCGACTTTATCGCGGCGCGCATAACGATCATGTCTTCGAGATGGTGACGCAGACGCGGGCGCGGCTGGCGCCTTTTCGGCGGGCGCAGTTCCGTCTGCCCGGGCGTCTGGCGAAATCCTATGAGGAGCACAGCCGGATCGTGACCGCGATCATGCGCGCGGACGCCGCGGCTGCCGGGCAGGCGGCATATTCTCATGTGGAAATTGTCAGCGATGCCAGCGCGGTGTTTGCAGCGGCCGGGGAGTAACAAGGACACGGCGCCAAATATCAGGCGCTGCTAGAGCGGTTCAGCTTTTAACGGAAGCCCGAACAGCTCTATCCTTTTGTTTTTACGCAATTCCGGACGGAAAACCGCTTCGCACATTTTCCCGGAATTGCTTTGGGCCCGGCTACAAAGGACGAAAAAGCGCGCCCCGCCCCGGCACGGCCTCGTCACGTGATCCCGCGGCGAAGGGTTTGACCGATGGTCAATCACCTTCTTGCGCGACCGAACCGGCGCGCGTCGCTTCGCGCTTCAAGGCCCGCAAGTATCGCCAGGAGGATCTTTTTGAGATGATACTTCATGCTCATTTCATTTCGGGATCCTTTGATCCGTGACGTAGGCGCGCCAGCCTCCCAATTCAGTGATTTCGCGCGCCCCTTCGATTGCATGAGCCTCGCAGAGAAAACCTGAAATTTGGGAACCGTCATCGAGCGTTACCTTGCCTATGCCGAGCGGCGCCGGGATGTTCTGGACAAAGCGCCCGAAAGCTTCCGCGGTGACTTTCCAAACCTCAACCTCGAGGCCTTTGCCGTCAAAGCCGGGTTCGCGGATTAGGCCTGGCTTCGGCGGGACGGTATCGGGGAGGACGAAAAGGCGGTAATCCGGTGCAGTACGGCAGGATTTGATGCGCCTGCCGCCCGGTCGAGTCAGTTCGTGGTTGAGAGGCATACCGGTCAGATGCGCCCCAACGACGACGATCGGCACCAGGCCGTCATCGCCAGGCACAACAGGGCTTGCTTCGGGGATCGCAGCCTGCCGGTCGATGCCCATGCCGGAGCTTGCTGCGCGGTGAAGCGCATCGGCAAGCGGCGCCAGCGCATCGTCGGTGAAGGCAGGTGCAATGACGGTAACGCCGCCCGGCAGCCCACCTTTTCCGAAGCCGGCCGGAACGGCGATCGCCGCGCAATCGAGAAGGTTGACGAAATTGGTGTAACGGCCGAGGCGGCCGTTGAGCACGACGGGATTGGCCAGCATATCGGCGACCGTGTAGGTAGTCGGCGCCGTTGGCAGCAGAAGCACGTCGGCCGTTTCCCATTCGGCCTCGGTCTTGCGGCGCAATTCTTCCAGCCGGTATCGGCCGTTGAAGGCCTCGACTGCGGACTTCCCCTTGGCGCCCTCGATGATGCCTCTGACGGTCGGATCAAAATCGGCGGCATTCGTGGCGAGGAAGGTCTCGACCGCCGCCAGGCGCTCGGCGACCCACGGCCCGTCATAGAGAAGGGCGGCGGCCTCGCGGAATGGCGCGTAGTCGAACGGCACGATGGTCGCGCCGAGCGCTCTGGCCCGTTCGATCGCCTGATCGTAGAGCGCCTCCACTTCCTTGTCGCCGAAGAATTCCCGCTCGGCGTCGGCGAGGACGCCGATGCGCAACCCCGACACAGGCAGGTTCGCCGGCTTGGCGCGACGCGAGAAAGGATCGGCGGCATCATAGCCTTCGGCGACCTTGCGGATCGCAACACCGTCAGAGACGGTCGCAGCAAAAATCGTGATGCAGTCGACGCTCTTGCACGCCGGTATAGCGCCGGTATTCGGCAAGAGACCCGGGGTCGGCTTGATGCCCACCAGGTTGTTGAAGGCGGCAGGCACGCGGCCGGAGCCGGCCGTATCGGTGCCGAGTGCGAAGGTTGCGAGGCCTGAAGCCACCGTGACCGCCGATCCGGAACTCGAACCACCTGAGATATAGGCCGCATCGAAGACCGAACGCGGCGCTCCATAGGGCGAGCGCGTGCCATTGAGGCCGGTCGCGAACTGGTCGAGATTGGTCTTGCCGATGATGATGGCGCCGGCCGCCTTCAACCGTGCAACGACGGTGGAGTCGGCTTCTGGCCGATACTCATAGGCCGGGCAGGCGGCGGTCGTCGGCAAGCCGGCGGCATCGATATTGTCCTTCACGGCGAAGGGTACGCCCCAGAGCGGCAGGCTGTTTGCCTCAGGCGCGCGTGCCATCAAGGCTTTCGCGGCAGCGCGCAGTTGCTCATCCGGCACCGGGGTGATGAAGATTGCCGGATCTTTCGAGGCGGCTCGCCGCGCAATCACCTCTTCGATGGCATCGAGCGGCGTCAGGCCGGATTGATAGGCGGCGCGAAGGCTTGAGAGATCGAGGATGGTCGGCAGCATGTCAGCATTCCTCCAGGACGACGATGATATCGCCGGCTTTGACGTTTCGTCCCGGCCCGGCGCGCAGGTCGCGGACGCGGCCTGCCGCATGGGCGGTGACGTTGATTTCCATTTTCATCGATTCGATGATGGCAAGTGTATCGCCGGCCGCAACCGGGGCGCCCGGCTCGACCAGCAATTTCCAGATATTGCCGGGTACGGCGCTGGCAACCCCGAAGCAGCCGTCGGGAATATCCCCGTCCGGGCTTTCGCCCGTGCCCTCGTCAGTGACGAAGCTGTCGAGCCCGGCTTCCTTCCAGCGCTGGCGCTCAGTATCGAAGGCGGCTTGCTGTGTTGCCTTGAAGCAACCAATCGACGCCGCGTTCGCCTGCAATTCCTTCTCGTAGGCAGCATAGGAGAATTCCGTCTCCTCGATCCGAACGGGATAGCCCCCGTGCGGGAAGGCGGCGCGCGCCTCCGTCAGCTCCTGATTGCTGACCGGGAAGAAACGGATCTGGTCGAAGAAGTTGAGCAGCCAGGGTTTTCCCCTGGCAAAAGCCGGTGTCTCCCGCCATGTGTTCCAGACCTGGATCGTGCGGCCGAAGAGCTGGTAGCCGCCCGGTCCTTCCATGCCGTAGATGCACATATAGGCCCCGCCGATGCCGACGGCATTTTCCGGCGTCCAGGTGCGGGCCGGATTGTATTTCGTCGTCACGAGGCGATGGCGCGGATCGGTCGGGGTCGCAACCGGCGCACCGAGATAAACGTCGCCGAGACCAAGCACGAGGTAGCTGGCATCGAAGACGATATCGCGGACGGCCTGTTCGTCGGGAAGACCGTTGATGCGGCGGATGAACTCGATATTCGACGGGCACCAGGGCGCATTCGGGCGCACGAGCTCCTGATATTTGCGCATCGCAAGCTCCGCTTCCGGATCGTTCCAGGAAAGCGGCAGATGGACGATGCGGCTCGGCACCGTGACCTCCTGGGCTGCCGGAAGCGTCGCTTCGATCTCCGAGAGCAGCCCCAGCAGGCGCCGGCGCGTCAGCTGCGTGCCGTCGTAATGGATCTGCAGCGAGCGGATACCGGGGGTGAGGTCGACGACGCCGGGCAAGCGGCCCTCTATGACTGCCTGCATCAGCAAGTGCACCCGCAGCCGAAGGGCGATATCGAGCGTCATCGGCCCATATTCGACGAGCAGATTGTCGTCACCCTGGCGGCGATAGACGACAGAAACCGGGCCATCCTCGCTGATGCCAAGGATCGGCGAACCCGTCTCTTCCGTGGGCCGCCGCACCGCTGGACCGGCAATCGGGTCTTCCGGCCGCGCTACGGCATGAAAACGGATACGGTCGCCGGGCTTGAACTGACCCATCTTCCACTGCTCGTCGCGGGCAATCACCGCCGGGCAGACGAAGCCACCAAGGCTCGGACCGTCGGGACCGAGAATGATCGGCATATCACCGGTGAAATCGATCGCCCCGATCGCATAGGCATTGTCGTGCAGGTTGGAGGGATGCAGCCCCGCCTCGCCGCCGTCGCTGCGCGCCCAAAGCGGGGCCGGGCCGATGAGGCGCACACCGGTGCGGGCGCTGTTGAAATGCACCTCGTAAGCCGTCGAAAACAGCGTTTCGATATCGCTATCCTGAAAGAAATCCGGTGCGCCGTGCGGGCCATAAACCACGCCGACATCCCATTCGCGCGACAAGGCGACCGGCTCCACCGCGGGCGCGGCTGGTTCGGCCGGCACTTGGCGGGCAAAATGCAGCACATGCCCCGTCTTCAGCGTGCCGGTGGCGTTGCCGCCGAACTGGCCGAGGCCGAAGGTCGCCCGCGAGCCGAGCACGACGGGCGCGGCAAAACCACCGGCGACGGCGAGATAGGCGCGCTGTCCCGGTCCTTCGATCGTACCGATGGACAGAACCTGGCCGGCCCGGATCAGCACCGGCGCATCATGCGGCAGCCTTGTGCCGTCGCATGTCATCGCCATGCGAGCGCCGGCGAGCGCGATCGTCTGGTCGGCATAAAACCGCAGCGTCGGGCCAGAGACCGTCAGTTCCAGTGCGGCCGTCACATCGTCATTGCCGACCAGCCGGTTGGCATGGCGGAAGGAGCGCTCGTCCATCGGACCGCTCGGTGGCACGCCGACATGCCAGAGGCCGAGTCGTCCCGGCAGTTCCTGGATGCTCGACTGTGCGCCGGGGGCGAGAATCTCGACGACATCGGGAACGAAGGCGAAGTCGCGCAGCGCCGTCGTCGCCACCTTGGCGCTGGCAAGCAGTTCGGAAGCGGCAATAGTTCTCAGATAATCGAGATTGGTCTCGATGCCTGATATCGATGTCGCCGCAAGCGCGGCCTTCAGTTTCTCGATCGCCGCCGGCCGGTCTTCCGCCGCCACGATCAGCTTGGCGAGCATCGGGTCGTAGAAGGGCGTCACCTCGGTTCCCGTCTCGATCCAACCGTCGACGCGGGCACTCTCCGGAAAAATCACTTCGGTCAGCAGGCCGGCGCTCGGGCGGAAATCGGCATGCGGCATCTCGGCATAGATCCGCATCTCGATCGCCGCACCCTTCGGCGTCAGGCCTCTGGCGCCCGAGAGCACGTCTTCGCCGGCCGCCTGGCGGATCATCCATTCGACGAGATCGATGCCGAAGATGGCTTCCGTGACAGGATGCTCGACCTGCAGGCGGGTATTGACCTCGAGGAAATAGAATTCCTCGCGCTGGGGATCATAGATGAATTCGACAGTGCCGGCCGATTCATAGGAGACCGAGCTTCCCAAATCGACCGCCGCCTTGTGCAACTGCGCCCGTATCTCCGCGGAAAGGCCAGGCGCAGGCGTCTCCTCGACGACCTTCTGGTTTCGCCGCTGCAGCGAGCAGTCACGTTCGCCGAGCGCGATCACTCCGCCCTTGCCGTCGCCGAAGATCTGCACCTCGACATGGCGTGCGTCAGCAACGAAACGCTCGATGTAGACACGCGCATCACCGAAGCTGGCGCGCGCGGTCCGCTGCACGCTTTCGAAGAAGGTCGTGAGGCTTGCTGCATCGGCGCAGAGCTGCATGCCGATGCCGCCGCCGCCGGCCGTGCTTTTCAACATAACGGGATAACCGACGATCTCGGCCGCCGAAAGCGCCTCGTCGACGCTCTGCAGGAGATCGGTACCGGGCAGCAGCGGCACGCCGCTCGCTTTCGCCAATTCGCGCGCCGTGTGCTTCAGGCCGAAGGCCGACAGGTGCTCCGGACGCGGGCCGATGAAGGCGATACCTTCAGCGGCCAGCCGCTCGGCAAAGCCGATATTCTCCGAGAGGAAGCCGTAGCCTGGGTGCACGGCCTGAGCTCCCGTCGCCTTGCAGGCGGCTATGACGGCATCGACATTGAGATAGCTTTCGGCGGCCGGTGCCAGGCCGAGGCGGACGGCTTCATCGGCGGTCAGCGCCGGCTTCGAGAATCGATCGGCATCGGAATAGACGGCAACTGAGGCAATGCCCATCCTCTTCAATGTGCGGATGACGCGGACGGCGATTTCGCCGCGATTGGCGATAAGGACCTTGGTGAACATCGATCAGTCCTCGCCGTCCCAGATCAGCACCCGGATCGGTGTCGGATCGAAACCGTTACAGGGATTGTTGATCTGAGGGCAATTGGAGATGACGCAAAGCACGTCCATCTCCGCCACCAGCTCGACATAGTCACCAGGCGCGGAAATGCCGTCGACGATCGTCATCTCGCCATTCGGCTTGATCGGCACGTTCATGAAGAAATTGATGTTCGGCACGATGTCGCGCTTGCTCATGCCGTGTTTTGTCACCTCGATCACGAAATTGTCGCGGCAGGCATGCAGGTACTTCGTGCCGTGGCCGAAGCGCACTGTGTTGCTTTCGCAGGAGCAGGCGCCGGCTGAGGTATCATGGCGGCCGCAGCTGTCGGCGGTCATGACGAGCATGACGTTGCCCTCGTTCGAAATGATCTTCGTGCCGGTGCCGATATAGGCGCCACCTTGCGCCCGCATCGTATCCTGGTTGGAATAACGCTCGGCAAAGTCATCGGCACGATAAAACAGCGTATCGATTGCCTGTTGGCCGTAGCTGTCTTCGACGCGGATCGTCTGGCCCTTGCGTACGATGCCGGACCACGGCGCTTCGGCCGGGATGAAATGATCCTGCACAGCGTTTTCGAGGCTGCGCGAAGCTGAAGTCTTGGTGAAATCGGTCATCGCCATCCCTCCTCAGGCCAGCATCGAGGCGTTGTTCTCGAAGCCGCGAAGGGCTTCGGCGGTCGCCGTGCGCGAGAGATCGTCGGCTGCGGGTGCCGCCGCGCGAAAGCGCGTGACGATCACCGGCTTCGGCGCATAGACCGGGTCGGGATCAAGCGGATGCGGGCAATTGGAAAGGCCGACGATCATGTCCATCTCGGCGCGCAGCTCAGCATAATCGCCGCTGTTGGAAAGCTTGCCGCGCCAATGGAAGCCGCCGTCATCGTCGACGCGGACGGGGGCGAAGAGATTGAGAATCGCAGGAATATCGCGTCTGGTAAGACCAAGCTTGCCGGCGACGAGCACGAGATTGTCGCGGGTGTTGCGGGTCTTGACGCCAGGATATTTTGCGGCGTTCGAAGCTGCCGTCGAGCCACCCATCAGGCAGTCATGGGCGCCGGAGCTATCCTCGATCAACGAAAACATCACCCGGCCCATATCCGAGAAGATGACGCGCCCCCTGCCGAGGGCCGTCGTCCACTGCACCTTGACCGTATCGACGAGATTGAGCCTTTCGCTCGTGTCAGTGGCGTTCCAGGCGACGAGCGCCACGGTCGATCCGCCTTCGCCCTGATCGATGCGGAGCGCCTCGCCGCGCTTCAGCGCAGTCGACCAGTACCAGCCGCCGGGGATGGTCTCCTGATGGATGATCGCAGCCGCATCGATTGCGGGGGCGGGCAGGGGGCTTGGCGCCGGCAAGGCCTTCGGCGCAAATTCCAGCCCCTTCCTCTGATGTTCCTCATAACGCTGCCGGTTGGCGGCGATCTCTTCGGGCGAACGTCTGACATGCATCATGATTTTTCTCCTGACGGACTGGAAGCCGGGTCGTCCCGGCGAAGGCCCAGAGAAATGACCGGGCCGTCCCGGTCGGGGCTGAAGATGGTGGGCGCGCCGGCAAGCCTCGGCGGCCAGATGGAGATGTCCTTGGTAATCGTCGCGCCGTAGCGCTCCTTTTCCTCCGGGCGGTCACGCCGACGCTCGAAGGCGACGACGCGCGTCGCCAGCGTGAAGGCCTCACGCATATCGTGCGTCACCATGACGACGGTCATCTGGGTTTCGTGCCAGAGCCGCTTCATCAACGTGTGGATCTCGGCGCGAATGCCGGGGTCGAGTGCGCCAAAGGGCTCATCGAGCAGCAGCACCTTCGGCTTCATGATCAGCGCCTGGGCCAGCGCCAGGCGCTGCTGCATGCCGCCTGATAGTTGCGCCGGATATTTGCCCTCGGCGCCGGAAAGGCCGACCTCGCCGATCAGTCGCCGGGCTTCGTCGACGGCGTTGCGACGAGCAGCGCCGAAAAGCTTGGCTTTATAGCGAGACGTT
The DNA here is from genome assembly GCF_025847085.2 of Rhizobium sp. BT-226. Classification (NCBI taxonomy): domain Bacteria; kingdom Pseudomonadati; phylum Pseudomonadota; class Alphaproteobacteria; order Hyphomicrobiales; family Rhizobiaceae; genus Rhizobium; species Rhizobium sp. BT-226. The sequence continues at coordinate 147,999 of NZ_JAOYTI010000008.1, forward strand.
GAGAGTTCCCGCCCAAGCAGCACATTGCCAAGGACGGTCAGATGCGGGAAGACGGAATAGCGCTGGAAGACGACGCCGCGATCCGGCCCCGGCTCCTGCGGCAGAGCTTCGCCGTCGAGCCGGATCGTGCCGCGCGTTGGCCGCTCCTGGCCAAGCAGCATGCGCAGGAACGTCGACTTGCCGCAGCCGGACGGGCCGACAAGCGCGACGAAGGCGCGCGAGGCGACGGTCAGCGACACGTCCTCAAGCACGATCTGGTCGCCATATTCCTTCCAGACCTTTTCGATCACCAGTTCGCTCATGCCTGCTTCTCCAGCTCCGACCAGGGGAAGACGGCGATGCGGATCTGATCGAGGATATAATTCATGATCACGGCGAGCAGCGTGATCCAGACGACATAGGGAAAGATGACGTCCATCGAGAGATAGCGGCGGACGAGGAATATGCGGTAGCCGAGGCCGGAATCCGACGAGATCGCTTCGGCGGCGATCAGGAACAGCCAGGCAGGACCGAGCTGAAGCCTGAGGCAGGTGATCAGCCGTGGCAGGATCTGCGGCAGCACGACACGAAGGCCGATCTGCCAGGAGGAGCCGCCGAGCGTTTCAGCCTTGACGATCTGCTCACGCGGCAGCTCCAGCGCCTTCAGCGCAAGGTCGCGGATCATCGTCGGCGCAACGCCGATGACGATGAGCGCGATCTTCGAGGCTTCGCCAAGCCCCATGGCGATGAAGAGGATTGGCAGCAGCGCCAGCGGCGGCACCATGGAAATGACCGCAACGAAAGGGGAGAGCAGCGCCCGGAGATAAGGCAGCATGCCGATCAGCATGCCGATGACGAGCGCGGTGATCGTGGAGATGCCAAGGCCGGCGAACAGGCGGACCAGGCTCGCACCCGTATCGGACCAGAGCAGGTATTGACCGGTGCGCGGATCGGCGATGAAGGCCATGCGGTCGACCGCATCGGCAAATCCGGCAAGACCGGGCAGCAGCTTGTCGTTGGCATTTTCCGCCAGCCGTGCCGCCGAGCCGAAAGTATAGGCAACGATCAGCAGCACGAAGGGCAGCAGCGTCAAGGCAAGCTGCGCGCCTCGGCTCGGCCTCGTGTTGATCCAGCGCATGAGGAAAGCTCCGCTGATGAAGTGTGGGCGGTGCAGTCAAGGCCGCACCGCTGCTTGGACATCGCTTAGAGCGAACCGTCGGCGGCCGCCTTCATGTAGGTCTCGGTAAAGCGCAGCTTGACGTTGCCGCTGTCGCCGAGAACCTTGCCGTCAGGCATTTCGATGCCGATAACGTCGGCCGATGGCGCGCCATTGCCGAGCAGGCCCTTTTCGAACAGGAAGTTACGAACGAGATCCATCGTCTTCGGCAGGCCGTCTGAGGCGGTGAAGGCAACGGCGTCGGCCGGCTTGTCGAAAAGCTTTGTGACGGCAAGCTGGGATTCGTAGCCTTTCAGATCAGTACCGGATGCCGAGCCCATTGCCTCGCGGGCAGCCTTGCCGTCGGCACTGTCGGCAGTCAGCAGTGCTGCGGTCTCATACCAGATGCCGGCGAGCGCCTTGCCGAAGTTCGGATTGTCCTTCAGCACACCGGTATTGGCGACCATCAGGTCGATGATCTCGCCCGGCACTTGCGAGCTGTCGAAGACCTTTTTGGCCGTAGGGTCCTCGAGGATGGTCGAGACCAGCGGGTTCCAGGTGACGACTGCGGTCACGTCAGCCGTCTTGTAGGCTGCGACCATATCCGCATCGGAGGTGTTGACCACCTTCACGTCGCGCTCGGTTATCTTGATGCTTTCGAGCGCGCGGGCCAGCAGATAGTGCGAGACGGAAAATTCGACGAGATTGACGTTTTGTCCCTTGACGTCGGCAAGGCTCGCCTTGTCCTTGAGAATGACGGCATCATTGCCGTTCGAGAAGTCGCCGACAATGACGGCTGTCGTATCGACGCCGCCGGCAGCCGGGATCGACAGGCCGTCCATATTGGTCAGCGTCACGGCATCGAAGGCGCCGGCGGTATACTGGTTCATCGATTCGACGTAGTCGTTGAACTGGGTGACCTCGATCTTGATGCCGTATTTGTCGGCCCATTTCTTGACGATGCCGTGATCGGCAGCGTAACCCCATGGCATCCAGCCGACATAGATCGACCAGGCGACCTTGAAATCGGTCTTCTGTTCGGCCTTGGCGATGGAGCCGAGCCCGAGCGCCAGGGACGCCGTCAGGGCGGTAATCGATAGGATTTTCGAAAAAGTCTGCATTGAAATTCCCCTTTTGCTTTTCTTCAAAAGGGATCGGCAATGACCATCGTGCCGCCAATCCCTTGGCTTACGAGGTCTCCCGGGCTTTTGTCCCGCCGTGCACCCGGCGGGATGTCTCCCCTACCGGTGGCAGCTCTCGGACCAGCCACGCCTTGCGACGCCGGAACCCTAGCCACCAACTCTGCAACTATCGAAGCAAAGTGCGTGCCAAATTATAAATCATTGATTTCGTTGAGAGGGCGATGGCCTCTATTCGCTTGAGGATGTATAGTGCATGCACTTGCCCAGAAAATGTGCGCATTCTGCCGCCGGCTTAGGCGCTGGTTCTTTTTTGCCCAGTTTAAGAACAAGCAACCGGCAGAGGACGCAAACGCCGAATTGCGGCTAGTTCCGGAAGGTGCCGGAGGGGATCGTCGTTACCAGTCGGATATCGCGGCGGAAATTCGATGGCGACATGCCGGCGATGTGGCGGAAGGATTTGTTGAAGGCGCTGATCGAGCCGAAGCCGCTGTCCATCGCCACCTGCAGCACGTTGGCGCCTTCGCTCATCAGCATCGCCTGGGCGCGCGACAGCCGTAGCAGCGTCACATATTTGCTGAGCGTCATGCCAGTCGATCGCTTGAACAGGTTCATCGCATATTTCGGATGCAGGTCGGCTGCGCGGGCGATATCGACCGAATCGATGTCTTGCAGGAAATTGGCGGCGATGAAATCGCACATGCGCGCGACGCTGCGCGAGGAATGCGGATGCGGGTGATCCCCTTCGAGATTGACGATCGCCTGCGACGTCATCGAATAGGGTTCGAGCGCGATCCGCTCGATGCGCAGCAGCAACTCGTCGACGGCGTGCTGGGCCTTGGCGGAATCGCCGGAATTGGCATAGCGGAACCAGCGGGTAAAGTTCTCGTTGTCGGCGGCATCCGTTGCCGAGGTCACCAGCGTCTCACCCTTCATCAGCCGGCTGGAAATACCGATCGGCAGGCGCAACCGGAAGAAATAGACGAGCGGCAGATGGGCGCCGGCATAGAGCGAATCGTCTGAGGATTCGTCCATTTGGTGCGGCTGACCACCCCAGAAGAGGCACATTTCGCCGGCGTTCAGCCGGAATTCGTGATCGCTCATCCGGTAATGCACGGTGCCGCGCATCACATAGTTGACCTCGACCTGCGCGTGCCAGTGCGGCATGGCCATGACGGGCGGATGGGCATGGAACATCTGCAGCGCCGTTGGCAATCCCTCAATGCTGCTCGCGCCGGGCTGATAGATTGCACGTGTGCCGACCTTACTTTCCGCCAAATTCATATTCCCTTTTTAGGAGACACCCGCTCCCTTGCAGATAGTCTAACCGCGTTCGTGAAAGATCGGCAATTGAAAAGGGAGGATTTTCAATGCGCTTCAAACTTCTCGCTGCGACCGCAGCTGTCGCAGTGCTTGCTTCCGGCTCCGCATTCGCGCAGTCGGCCAATCTCACCATCTGGAGCTGGAATGTCGCCGCGTCGGCATTGAAATCCACGCTTCCAGGCTTCAACAAACAGTTTCCCGATATCAAGATCACCGTCGAGGACCTTGGCAACGCCCAGGTCTTCGATAAGACGCTCGCGGCCTGCGCCGCCGGCGGCGACGGCTTGCCCGACATCGTCAGCATCGAGAATTTCGAAGCTGAAATCTTCTGGAGCCGTTTTCCCGATTGCTTCGCCAATCTGAAAGAGCTCGGTTACACACCCGAGATCCAGGCGAAATTCCCCGAATTCAAGCGCACCGAGCTTGAAGTCGGCGATGTCGCCTATGCCATGCCGTGGGATTCCGGTCCTGTCGCCGTCTTCTACCGCCGCGATCTCTACGAAAAGGCCGGCGTGGATCCGAGCACCATCAGCACCTGGGACGATTTCATCGCTGCAGGCAAAAAGATTTCCGCCGCCAATCCCGGCGTCGTCATGGCGCAGGCCGACTTTAACGGCGACAGCGAATGGTTTCGCATGATCGCCAACGAGCAGGGCTGCGGCTATTACTCGACCGACGGCCAGTCCATCACCATTAACCAGCCGGCCTGCGTCTCCTCGCTGCAAAAGGTGAAGGAAATGAAGGATGCCGGCACGCTGACGGCAGCCAATTGGGACGAAAAGATCCAGGCCAATACCGCCGGCAAAGCCGCGAGCCAACTGTATGGCGGCTGGTACGAGGGAACCGTTCGCTCGACCTCGCCCGATCTCAAGGGCAAGTGGGGCGTCTACAAGATGCCGAGCCTGACGGCCGATGGCCCGCATGCCGCCAATCTCGGCGGTTCGTCGCTCGCTATTTCGGCGACCTCCGCAAATAAGGAAGCGGCCTGGAAATTCGTCAACTACGCCCTCGGCACGAACGAGGGCCAGGTTACGATGCTGAAGGAATTCGGTCTGGTGCCATCGTTGCTCTCGGCCGTACAAGATCCCTTTGTCAACGAAGCGCAGCCCTATTGGGGCGGTCAGAAGGTCTGGGCCGATATCCTCGCGACGCTGCCGAAGATCGTGCCGAGCCGCGGCACCGCCTTCCAAAGCGATGCCGAAGCCATCTTCAAGGCGACGCAGACGAAGTTCTTCTCCGGCGGCTATCCCGATGCGAAGGCGGCTCTCGACGATGCCGCCAACCAGATCGCTTCGGCGACCGGCCTTCCGATCGCGCAGTGAATGACGAAGCCGGGCGCTTGACGCGCCCGGCTCTCCGTCCGCCGCAAGGCGGCTGGTCATTCGTTGGTTTTGTGAGGAGGAGGCTCGATGCCGTTCAGAACCCGGAGCGCCTATGCGTTCCTCGCCCCATATCTGCTGGTCTTTGCCACCTTCTGGGTCTGGCCGATCATCAATTCGTTCCTGATTTCCTTTCAGAACACCCGCATCAACCCGTGGAAATATAGTTTCCAGGCCAATTGGGGCCGGCTCTTTTACGACCCGGCCTTCTACAATGCCCTCTACAACACGCTGATCATCCTGGTGATCCAGGTGCCCGTCATGATCGCGCTTGCGACCGTTATGGCCGTAATGCTCAATTCGCCACTGCTGAAAGCGCGCCCGCTCTTCCGCTTCGCCTTCTTTGCCCCTGTCGTCGTCGGCGAAGTCGCCTATGCCGCGGTATTTCGGCTGATGTTCAGCCTCGATTTCGGCATCATCAACAAGCTGATCTCGGCCGTCGGTCTCAGCCCGGTCTCCTGGTTCGACAATGCGAATGCCGCCATGGCGCTGATCATCCTCGCCGTCACATGGCGCTGGGCCGGCTACAACGCCATCATCATCCTCGCCGGCCTGCAGTCGATTCCCGATGATGTCTACGAGGCAGCGACCCTCGACCGGGTGAGCAAGGTCCAGCAATTCTTTCATATCACCCTGCCGCTGCTGAAACCGATCATCCTCTTCTGCGTGGTTCTTTCTGTGATCGGCACCATGCAGCTCTTCACCGAGCCCTTCCTGATCACCAATCGTGGCGGTCCCGGCGGCGGCACCGAGACGCTCGGCCTGCTGCTTTATCGCCAGGGCTTCACCTCGCTGAACTTCGGCTATGCCTCGGCGATCGCCTATACGATGGCCGCCCTTGCCGTGGCGATCTCGCTTCTCAATCTCTGGGTCGGGAGGGATCCGAAATGAAATCCAAATCGCAATCCCTTCTGCTGCGCCAGATCGCGTTGCATGCCGCACTGGCACCGCTGGCACTGATCTGGCTGTTTCCGCTCTGGATGATGTTTGTCTTCTCGACAATGCCCGACAACGGCATCTTCAGCCCTGACATCGTGCTGTGGCCATCGACCAACTTCGTCGAGAATTTCAAAAACCTGCAGGCCGATACCGATTTCATCGGAGCAATGGTGATCTCCATCGGCGTGGCGCTCATCTATACAGTGCTCTCGGTGCTGCTGACCTCAATGGCCGGCTGGGCACTGGCACGTTACCGTTTCGTCGGCCGCTCCGTCGTCATCGCCATCATCCTCGGCACGATCACGCTTCCCTTCTCCGTGGTCGTCATCCCGCAATTCATCATGGTGGCGCGCGAGTTCAAGCTGGCAAACACCTGGGTGGCTCTGATCGTGCCGCCGCTATTCAATTCGCTCGGCGTGCTGTTCATGCGGCAATCCTTCTCGATGATGCCGGGCGAACTCTTCGATGCGGCCCGGGTCGAGGGCGTCAAGGAATGGCAGATCTTCCTGCGCATCGCCTTGCCGCTGGCACGCCCGACCATGGCGGCATTGGCGATCATTCTCTTCCTGCACTCGTGGAACAATTACCTCTGGCCGCTGCTGATCAATTCCAGACCGGGGATGATGACGGCGCCTGTGGCATTGGGAACGCTGATCGGCCTCACCAAAGTTTCCTGGGGCGGCATCATGGCTGGCGCGGTGCTGCTGACGGCGCCGATCCTCGTCATCTTCGTGGCTCTTCAGCGCCATTTCATCGCCGGCATCGCGGCCGGCGCAATTAAATAATCGGGAGGCTGCATGGCAGAGCTTTCACTCAGCAACATCGTCAAGCGCTTCGGCGGCTTTGAGATCATCCACGGCGCCAATCTGGAGGTGAAGGACGGCGAATTCGTTGTCTTCGTCGGCCCCTCCGGCTGCGGCAAGTCCACGCTGCTCAGAATGATCGCCGGCCTCGAGGACATTACTTCAGGCGAGCTTCAGATAGGCGGCAGGGTCGTCAACGATGTCGAGCCGGCCGATCGCGGCATCGCCATGGTCTTCCAGTCCTATGCGCTCTATCCGCATCTGACCGTCGAGGAAAATTTGAGCTTCGGCCTGCGCATGAACGGCAATCCGAAGGCCGACACCGAGCGGCGCGTGCGCCATGTCGCCGAGATCCTGCAGATTACCGAGTTGATGACGCGGCGGCCGAAGCAGCTTTCCGGGGGGCAGCGCCAGCGTGTCGCGATCGGCCGCGCCATCGTGCGCGAACCACAGGTCTTTCTGTTCGACGAACCTTTGTCGAACCTCGACGCCGAACTGCGGGTGCAGATGCGCGTCGAAATCTCCAGGCTGCACAAACAGCTGGGGACGACGATGATCTACGTCACCCACGACCAGACGGAAGCGATGACGCTCGCCGACAGGATCGTCGTGCTGCGCGCCGGCAATATCGAGCAGATCGGCGCACCGCTCGACCTCTACGATGATCCCGCCAATCAGTTCGTCGCCGGCTTCGTCGGCTCGCCGAAGATGAATTTCCTCAAGGCCGTGGTGGTTGAGACGCAGCCGGGCAGGGCGGTGATCGCACTGGAAAGTGACGCCAATACCCGCCTGACGCTGCCGGTCGCCGATCCCATCGAAGCCGGCGCAAAAGTGACGCTGGGCATCCGTCCCGAACATTTCGTCGATGCGGGCACGGGCGATTCCGACCTCACCGTCACCATCGACGTCGCCGAACACCTCGGCAATACCAGTTACATCTACGCCACCATTGGCCCCGAGCAACTGATCATCGAGCGGCCGGAATCGCGCGTCGCCGGCAATCGCGAAACGCTGACAGTCGGCCTTCCCGCCAACCGCACATTCCTTTTCGACGGCGCCGGCAAACGGCTTCGCTAAACGCAATCCCAAGGCAGAAAGACGAAAGAGGTTTCCATGACTTCCGATCAACCGATCCGCTGGGGCATCATCGGCCCCGGCACCATCGCCCGCACCTTTGCCGATGGCGTCGCCCATTCGCGTACCGGCAAACTGGTGGCGATCGCCACGCGCAATCCTTCCAAACCGGGACTTCAGGAAAACTTCCCCGGCGCCCGTATCGTCAACGGCTACGAGGCGCTGCTTTCCGACCCCGAGGTCGATGCGGTCTATATTTCCGTGCCCCATACCGGCCACGCCGAATGGGCGATCAAGGCCGCGCGCGCCGGCAAGCATATCCTGGTGGAAAAGCCGATCGCGCTTTCGGCCTATGATGCCGAAGCCGTTTATTACGAAGCCAAGAAGGCCGGCGTCTTTGCCGGTGAGGCCTTCATGTACCGCGTACATCCGCAAACGGAAAAACTGGTCGAGCTCGTTAAAAGCGGCGTCATCGGTAACGTCCGCATCATCCGCTCGAGCTTCGGCTTCAACATGGGCAGCTATAGGCCGGAACACCGGCTTTTCGCCAATGATACTGCCGGCGGCGGCATTCTCGATGTCGGCGGTTATCCGGTCTCGATGGCCCGGCTGATCGCCGGCGCCGCAGAGGGCAAGGCCTTCCTCGAACCGGAGAAGGTATCGGGCGTCGCCCATCTCGGAGAGAGCGGCGTCGATGAATGGGCCTCTGCCGTGCTGAAGTTCCCGAACGAGATCATCGCCGAAGTCTCCTGCTCGATCATGGCGAATCAGGACAATGTGCTACGCATCATCGGCTCGGAAGGCCGGATCGAGGTCCAGGACTTCTGGTTTGCCTCCGGCCACAAGGGCGGCGTCGGCAAGATCGAGATCTTCAAGGGCGGCAGTCGCGAGACCGTCGAGGTCAAAGAAGACCGCTGGCTCTATTCCTTCGAGGCCGACGCGGCGGGTGATGCGATCCGCGCCGGTAAGACGGAATTCAGCTCTCCCGGCATGAGCTGGGCAGATTCGATCGGAAACCTCAGGGTACTCGACCAGTGGCGCGCCTCAGTCGGGCTCGAATACGGTGTTGAGAAAGCCAGCAAACGCACGGCAAACATTGCCGGCGGAACGGTCGCGCGTGGCAACAGCGTTCCGCAGCGTCAGATTCCCGGCATTTCCAAGCCCGCCTCGGTCGTCACACTCGGCTTCGAGTTCTTCCCGAACTTCGCTTCGGCTTCGCTGACGCTCGACGCTTTCTACGAAGCCGGAGGCAATACCTTCGACACGGCCTATGTCTATGGCGGCGGCAAGACGGAGGCGATCTTCGGCGACTGGCACACGAGCCGCAAGGTGCCGCGCGACGAGATCGTGCTGATCGGCAAGGGCGCTCATTCGCCGCTCTGCTATCCCGATATGATCGCAAAGCAGCTCGACCAGTCGCTTGCCCGGCTGAAGACTGACTATGTCGACATCTATTTCATGCATCGCGACAATACCGACGTGCCCGTCGGCGAGTTCGTCGATGCCATGGATGCCGAGGTCAAGCGCGGACGCATCCGTGGCATATTCGGTGGCTCGAACTGGACGCGGGGCCGCTTCGACGAAGCGATCGCCTATGCCGAAAAGACCGGCAAGACGGCGCCAGCGGCACTTTCCAACAACTTCTCGCTCGCCGAGATGCTCGACCCGATCTGGGCCGGCTGCGTTGCCGCTTCCGATGACGATTGGAAGAAATGGCTGAACGAGAAGCAGATCCCGAACTTTGCCTGGTCGAGCCAGGGCCGCGGCTTCTTTACCGACCGCGCCGGCCGGGACAAACGGGACGATGAGGAGATCGTGCGGGTCTGGTATTCCGAGCGCAACTTCGGACGCCGCGACCGCGCTATCGAGCTTGCCAACAAGCTCGGCCGCAATCCGATCCACATCGCACTTGCCTATGTGATCGCCCAGCCTTTCCCGGTCATTCCGCTGATCGGTCCGCGCACCGTCGCCGAATTGGAAGACAGCCTCTCGGCGCTCGACATCAAGCTGACGCCTGAGCAGGTGAAGTGGCTTGAAGGCTGACGAGACAGGCAAGGGGCGCGGTGCGAGCCGCCAGCCCTCTTAGCCATTGCTTCATCAACACCCCTTGTAACCTCGGTTATCAGGGGTGTTTCGCATGGTGGATTTCATCATCGTCGTCTACGGACAGCATCTCGACTGGAGCGTAAGCATCCTTCTGCCGTGCATCTCTGATTGCCGCAATTTCAACAATACCGTCTCGCGAGCGAATTGTGAGCACCAAGGGAGGCATACTTACCTTGCGCGTTCCTTCCAGGATTCCCCTTTCGGTCGTTTGGGGAAACGATGAAAGAAGTTCTCTTTGCCTTTCCAGGCGTTCAACGAGTTTCTTTGCCGCGGCTGGGTTAACCTCTGCGAGTTCGGCAATCCTGCTCAAAAACCAGCGTTCTGCACTTTTGGAAAGGCGAACGCGAGGCATCAACGCACCCGCATACGGCGTCGATATTCGGCGGCATCGACGATTGCCCGAGCCTTCTCTAGCACGTCCTCCAGATCGACGCTGTCCCCTCGATCCAGTTCATCAAGGCCTTGAGCATCTGCAAGGATTTCGGCCCCTTCAATTGCAAGATATTGACTGAGCGCCTTCTGCATTACCCAGGTACGATCACGTTCGAGAATTGCGGCGATACGATCAAACTCCGAAACCAGCGACGTCGGCAGTCTCAGAGAAACTTGAGATTTTTCACTGTTCAGCATAATTATCGCTCCGTAATACAGCGAATTACACCGTAACCCAAACCCCGACGAAGTCAAGGCGCCGTGACCCTCGCGGTGGCGCGATCAGCTTCAGCTGCACCATCTCCGGGAAGGGCGATGCCGCCCATTCCGGCGCGGTTTGAGCCGCGCCCCTTACATTCTACTTGCGCGGCTCGGAAGCCTTCTTCCTGGCTGCGTCGTCCATCAGCTCATACCACATGGCGTTGAGAACGGCGAAGGCGGCGGCGAGCGGCAGGCCGAGCATCCATGCAAAATACCACATCGTTTTGTCTCCCTCAGAGCAATTCCAGGAAAAGTGCGAAGCGGTTTTCCGTCCGGAATTGCGTAAAAATAAAAGGTTAGAGCGGTTACTGAACCGCTCTAGTAGGCGTGGCTGTTCTTGTCGGTGATGGATTTCTCGTCGACCTTGCCCCACAGAACCTTGTAGACCCAGGCTGTGTAGGCAAAGATGATCGGCAGGAAGATGACCGTCACAATAAGCATGATGAACAGCGTCATGTGGCTGGAGGATGCATCCCAGACCGTCAGGCTCGATCGCGGATCAAGCGAGGAGGGCAGGATGAACGGGAACATCGAGAGGCCGACCGTCGAGATGATCCCGAAGATTGCGACCTTGCTGAAGAGCAGCGTCATGACCTCGCGTTTTGCCCGCATGGCAATGAAGGCCAATGCCGCGCCGACGAAGCCGAGGACGGGCGCGATGATCATCCACGAATGGGCGCTGTAGTTGGCGAACCATGCGCCCTCCTCCAGCGCCACGGTTTTCAGCAGCGGATTGGAAGGGCCGATTGGGCTGATATCGCTGGTGATGCGATAACCGCCGACGCCGATCCAAAGGAAGAGGCCGCCGAGCGCGAAAAGCACGATGGTCGCAAGAGCGGCGATGCTGCCATAACTTCTGGCACGTTCGGCAACCGGGCCGCTCGCCTTCAGCACCAGCCAGGCCGCACCGTGCATCGTCAGCATGGCGACGGAAAGCAGGCCGCAGAGCAGCGCATAGGGGTTGAGAAGGGCGAAGAACGAACCTTCGTAGAAGATCCGCATATCGTCGGCGAAGCGGAAGGGCACGCCCTGCAGCACGTTGCCGACAGCAACGCCGAAGATCAGCGACGGCACGAAGCCGCCGACAAAGAGCGCCCAGTCCCAGCCGTTGCGCCAATTGGCGCTTTCCCGCTTCGACCGATATTTGAAACCGACCGGGCGCAGGATGAGCGCGAAGAGGATCGCGAACATCGCCAGATAGAAGCCCGAGAAGGAGACCGCATAAAGCGGCGGCCAGGCGGCGAAGATGGCGCCGCCGCCGAGGATCAGCCAGACCTGGTTGCCTTCCCAGGTGGCGCCGATAGTGTTGATCGCCACGCGCCGTTCCGTATCGGTCCGGGCAACGAATGGCAGAAGCGTGCCGACACCGAGATCGAAGCCGCCCGTCGTTGCAAAAGCGATCAGCAGGACGCCGAGCAGCAGCCACCAGATGAGACGCAGCGTTTCATAGTCGATGAGTTCGTGAAGGATCATGGCAGTCACTCCGCGGCCGGGACGAGGGTTTCGGAAATCAGAATCGCCTCCGGCTCGTCGTCCGGCTCCGGTCCTTGCTTGATCGCCTTGATCATCAGGCTCATCTCGATGACGATCAGCGTCGTGTAGATCGCCGCAAAACCGATGATGGTCAGAAGCACGGTGCCGGCGCCGAGGCTGGAGACGGCGGCTGCCGTCGGCAGAACGCCTTCGATCACCCAGGGCTGGCGGCCGAACTCGGCGACGATCCAGCCGAGTTCGATCGCGACCCAGGGCAGGGGGATCGCCAGCACGGCGATCTGCAGAAGCAGCGGATACTTGTCGAGATGTCGGCGCGCCGACAGCCAGAAGAAGGTGGCGGTCAGCAGGATGAAGAAGATACCGAGACCGACCATGATGCGGAAAGACCAGAAGAGCGTCGGCACGTGCGGGATCGTATCGCGTGCGGCCTGAACGATCTGTTCCTCGGTCGCCTGACGCGGATCGTCGACATAGCGCTTCAGAAGAAGAGCATAACCGAGATCATGGCCGAGATCCTCGAAGGAGGTGCGCACTTCCTGAGCAACCTGATCTTGTGCCGGCGCCGAACGGATCTGCATCAGAGCGTCGTAGGCATTGATGCCGTCGCGAATGCGGGTTTCGGCCTGCTGTTCGAGCTTGTCGATGCCGGGGATTTCGGTCGTCAGCGACCGCGTGCCGATCAGGCCCATGACCCAGGGAATGTGCACGGTAAAATGCGTTTCGCGCGCCTCCTGGTCGGGGAAGCCGAAGGCGGTGAACGCCGCCGGCGCCGGTTCCGTCTTCCACATGCCCTCGATCGCGGCGAGCTTCATCTTCTGGTTTTCGGTGGCGAGATAACCGCTCTCGTCGCCAAGGACGACGACTGATAGAGCCGAGGCGAGGCCGAAGGAGGCCGCGACCGTCATCGAGCGCTTGGCAAGCTCGATATGCCGGCCCTTCAGCACATACCAGGCAGAAACGCCAAGCACGAAGATCGAGGCGCAGACGTATCCCGCCGATACCGTGTGGACGAATTTTGCCTGGGCAACCGGGTTGAAGACCACGTCGAAGAAGCTTGTGATCTCCATGCGCATCGTCTGCGGATTGAGCGCCGATCCCACGGGGTTCTGCATCCAGCCATTGGCGATCAGGATCCAGAGGGCGGAAAAATTCGAACCGAGCGCCACAGCCCAGGTGGCGACCAGATGGCCGACCTTCGACAGCTTGTCCCAGCCGAAGAAGAACAGGCCGACGAAGGTCGCCTCGAGGAAGAAGGCCATCAGGCCTTCGATCGCCAGCGGCGCACCGAAAATGTCGCCGACATAATAGCTGTAATAGCTCCAGTTCATGCCGAACTGGAATTCCATGACGATGCCGGTGGCAACGCCGAGCACGAAGTTGATGCCGAACAGCGTGCCCCAGAATTTCGCCATCTGCCGCCAGATCTGGCGGCCGGTCATCACATAGACGGTTTCCATGATCGCCAAGAGCACGGACAGACCGAGCGTCAAGGGCACGAATAGAAAGTGGTAAAGCGCCGTCAGCGCAAATTGGAAGCGCGATAACGCGACGATATCTAGTTCCATTGTCTTTCTCCCACGGTCCCACGGGGTACAGGGCGTTCCTCAGCGCCGACCGACGCGTGAGGGCATGCAGTCTTGCTCAGTCCGGCCGAAGCCGGTCGAGCGCCTTTTCGAACGCCGCCTCTCCGCGGCGCGAAATTTCTGTGATGCGACCGCCTTCGATGACGGCGATGCGGTCTGCGATCGCCGCCTCCCGGCGGATATGCGTGGCGATCACCAGCGAGCGGCCCGCCGCCATGGCCGACAGCCGGAGGAGCACGTCGCGAGCGGCGATGCCGTCAAGTCCCTCGGTCGGCTCATCGAGCAGCCAGAGCGGCGTATCGCGCAGGAAGAGCCGGGCAAGCGTCAGCCGGCGCGACTGGCCGCCGGAAAGTCCGAGCCCGCCTTCGCCGAGCGGCGTATCGATCCCCCGCGGCATGGCCTCGACATCGGCAAGCAGGCCGGCGGCAGCGAGCGCCTCGCGAAGACGAGCCTCACTCGCATCCGGGTTCGCAAGGAGCAGGTTGCCGCGCAGGCTGTCCTCGAAAAGTTCTGTCCGTTGCGTGAGCAGCGTCGCCGTCATCGCGGCAACATTTCCGGTCCTTGCTGGCAATTCGCCGGAAAGGAGAGCAAGCAGGCTCGACTTGCCGGCGCCGCTGCTGCCAATCACGGCCAGGTGTTCGCCTTTTGCAAGCGCAAGCTCGATGCCCTGGAGCGCCGGCACGGCGGAGTTTTCATGGAAGGCCGACACTTTCACCAGCGAAAAAGCGCATCCCGGCAACGGCGCCGCCAATGGTTCGGGTGCCGCCGCGACGGCAAGCTGCGGCGCGATGCGCCTTGCAGCAAGCAGCGTCCGCCCAAGTTCCAAGGCGCCACGGCGCAGCGCTGCGAAGGGTTCGACTGCCGCAAAGGCGACGAGCAGGCCGAGTGCGGCGACAGGAGCGGTAATCACCTTCGTTTCCGCAAGTGCCGCGACGGCAAGCAGTGATGCCGTGAGCAGCAGGGTGGATACGAGGCCGAAGCCGAATGTCAGGCCGGTCTCGACACGGTTCAGCCGGTCGTCGGCGCGGGCGCAGTATTGGTCTGCCGCGGCAATCGTCTCCCTCTGTGCGGCAAGCCGGCCGGCCATCAGCAGATCGGTCTGACCGGCGACGAGATCGATCGTCCGCGACCGCAGCGCCTCGATGCCATGGGCACGTTGGCGGGCGTGTTTGCGCGCCGCCCGGCCAGCGATCGACGGCAAGCCGAGGCCGGCACCGGCGAGAAAAAGGCCGAAGCACAAGCCGAACACGGGATGCATCAGCCCCAGCACGAGGCTTGCCGCCAGCGCTGCACCGATCGCGACGGCAGCCGGCACGAGGATGCGCAAGTAGAGGGAATCGAGCGCATCGATATCGGCCGTCAGCCGGAAGAGCAGCCGTGCGGGACGATGTGACAGCGCGCGGGCAGCACTCGGTTCGGCAAAACCGCGAAACAGCCTTTCGCGCAAGGCGGCGAGCACGCCGAGCGTTGCGTCATGGGTCGCAAGCCTTTCGCCGTAGCGCGCGGCCGTACGGACGATGGCGAGCAGGCGGATGCCGGCTGACGGCGCAAAAACGTCGAAGGTGATGGCGGCAGCGGCCGAAAGGCCGGCGAGCGAAGTGGCGGTGATGAACCAGCCGGACAGGCCGAGCAGCGCAATGCCGGCCGTCACCGTCGCCGCCGAAAGTGCTGCGCCGAGCAGCAGCGCACGCCGGCGCTCGGCAAGGAACAGGCGCAGGATCGGCTTGAGGTCGGCAGCAAATGTGCTCATTCGGCGGCCTCCCTCATAACGATGTCGCTATCGACGCGAATGATGCGATGCATGCGGGCGGCAAGCAGCGGATCGTGGGTCGCAACGATCAAAGTGCGGCCCCTGGCGAGCGAAAGCAGGTTCTCGGTCACCTCGGCGGCGGTGGCGGCATCGAGATGCGCGGTCGGCTCGTCGGCGAGGATGATCCGCAGATGCGGATTGCAGGCGGCCCGCGCGATCGCCAGCCGCAGCGCCTCGCCGCCGGAAAGTCCGATTCCGCCTTCGCCGAGCGGCCGGTTGCCATAGGCGGCTGCGACTTTTCCGAGCCTGGCGGCGTCGAGCGCATCCGTCACGTCGCCGCGCAGGATACCAGGCCTGCCGAGCGCGATATTGCCGGCGATGGTGCCTGCGAAAATATGCGGTCTTTGGCCGATCCATGCCATGTTAGCGCGCAAGGCATGGGCGGTGTCATCCGCAAGTTCGATGCCGCCGATGACGATGCGTCCGCCGGTACAGGGCGCCAGCCCTGATATGAGCGAAAGAAGAGTCGACTTGCCAGAACCACTGGCGCCAAGAAGCGCCAGATGTTCGCCCTCCGCGATATCGAGGTTGAAGTCGTCGAGGATCAACGGTTCGTCGGTGTTGTAACGGAAATCAACATTTTTAAGACGAATGGCCGGCGCTTCGGCGACGGCAGATACCGCTGGCGCGACGTCGGCTGCTCCTCGGATTGACAGACCGCCGGCAGCGAGGGCGTCCAGGGCTTTCAGCGCCGCTTCGCCGGCTGCCCGATCGTGCCAGACGGCCGAAAGTTCGCGCAGCGGCTCGAAGAAGGCCGGCGCCAGCAGCAGTATGAACAGTCCCTCGGTCAGATCGAGCCGGCCTACCCAGGTGCCGAAGCGGATCTCGCCGAGCAGGCTGAAACCGACATAGACGGCAATCATCGCCACGCCAAGGGCTGCGAAAAGCTCGAGCACCGCCGAGGACAGAAAGGCGATCTTCAGCACCGCCATGGTGCGCGCACGCAGCGACTCCGCTTCCAAGCGCAGCCGCAGGGCGGTTGTATCCACGGCGTCGAGCGCGCGGATGGTCGCCAGTCCGCGCAGCCGATCGAGCAGGAAGCCGTTGAGGCCGCCGGTCGCAACCAGCTGCCTTTCGCTGGCCGCCTGAGCACGCCAGCCGATCAGCGCCATGAAGATCGGGATCAATGGCGCGGCGAATAGCAAAACCAAAGCGGCGATCCAGGAGACCGGAAGGATAAAGGCAAGGATGACGAGCGGCACGAAGCTCGCCTTCATGCGCGCCGGCTGAAAACGGGCGAGGTAAGACACGATCAGTTCGGCCTGTTCGCCAATGACACTTGCTGCCTTGCCGGAGGCGGGCCGGCCGCGGTCGACCGGCGATGACATGGATACTGCCGCGACGGCGATCTGCCGCCTGCGGCTGAGTTCGGCGCGGGCGGCTTGAAAAGCCAGGCGGCCGCCGGCCGCGTCAAGACAGCTTCTTGCAAATCCGAAGGCGAGGATGCCGAGGGCTGGCCAGACAACGTCATGCAATCCACCGCCATCGGCGATGCGGCCGACCGAGATGGCCAGCAACCCGGCCTGCGGGATCCAGACGGCAGCGGCCAGCGCCTGCAGCATCGCCGCTCTGCGCAGCCCGCCTTTCGCATCACCTGGGTCGGTGACAGGCGAGACTGTATCGCCGTCCGGCAACGGCTCGGCCTCTTGTCCGTCCTTCGCGTCGAAGAAAGCAGTGCCCATGGCGCTAACTCTTGTTCGCAGGATTTGGCCGGCGGCTGCGGCCGAGCGAAACGACCCGGTCCTTGGCCTCCAGAAGCTTGGTCACTTTCGCGCCAAGCGAGAGTAATGTTGCGAGCCTTTCTGTTTCAAGTTGTTTTACGTCTTCATACCAATGTGTCAGCTGCTCGATCAGCGTGTGCATCTCGCTCATGCGTTGCTGCGCATGGCGCTCGGCGTCGCTGGCCGGCCGCTGCATCAGGATTTCGCGCAGGACCGACAGCGTCGGATCGACTTCGCGCTTCTTTCGCTCCTCGGCAAGCGTCCGCAATATGTGCCAGACATCATCCGGCGTGGTGAAGAAATCGCGGCGGTCGTCCGGCTTGTGTTTCAGGATGACGAGGTTCCAGGCCTGCAATTCGCGCAGGCTCATCGAAACATTCGAGCGCGAGATGCCGAGCGACTCGGCGATCTCCTCGGCGCAGACCGGAGCGGGCGAGACGAAGAGCAGGGCATAGATCTGGCCGACCGTGCGGTTGATTCCCCAGCGCGACCCCATTTCGCCGAAGTGGAGAACGAAGGACTGAACGAGAGGCGGAAGGTTCATGGTCGTTTCCGTTGCGTCTGTGATTTCAGAAATTTCTGAAATCACTATACTGACTTTCGCGTCTCGCCGGCAATCGGCAAGGCATGCCTGCGTCAATTTGGATGTCCGTTCGTTGATCGTTGGCTAGCTATAGCCGGGTGCGACGTGGCTGGGCTTGACTTGGGTCAAGTCAACAGCACTTTACCGCAATCACGCAGAAACGCCCGGCGATGCGCTTGCCTGCCGGGCGTTCTGGTCGGATTGAGATGTCTAGGCCGCCGCTGCTGCCCAGTTTTTGTTCAGGAATGCCGTCCGGCTCAGATCAAGCCGGCCAGGATGCCGACGCCAGCAATGGCGGCAATGCTACCTGCCGTGCGCGTCACGAAGACGCCCTGGCCTTCACCGGCGCGGCCGATGACGTAACCAAGGACGAGACCGGCGACATGCAGCAGCGCCGTCGCGGCCATGAAGCCGGCGGCATAGGCGGCACCGGCGGCATTTTCCGGCATTTCGGCGCCATGTGCATGACCGTGGAAGATGGCGAAGAGGCCGATCATGCCGAGTGCTGCGGCGAGCGGCGCCTTGACATTGAGCGCAACGACGGCGCCGAGGACGACGACGGAAAGCGCGATGCCAATTTCAACGAAGGGAACATTGATCCCGGCAACGCCGAGCGCACCGCCGAGTGCCATTACCAGAACGAAGGTCGTCGGCACGAGCCAGGTGGCGCGGCCACCGAGCTGAAATGCGAAAACACCGACCATCACCATGGCGAGGACATGATCGAGGCCAGAGATCGGATGGGCAAAGCCATGGCTGAAACCGGCAGCTTCGCCGATGGCGGGATGGGCATAGGCGACGGCTGGAAGCGCTGCGGCAGCCAAGGCAAGCAGACCGCTCTTGAGTGCTGATTTCATTGCTCATTCCCTCGTGAGTTCGAATATCCTGCGGCCGCCGAACAAAGGCATGGTTCCAAGTCGCGTGCATCACGCTAGTTCAAAGAATTCGCGCCGTCAACGAAAATGCCATGAAATACCGAGCCAATTCAATTGCTTATCTGATAGGCAGATGCCGCTTTCGATAGCGCCTCCCAGCGCCCCAGCGACTCAAGATCGAACTGGAAACGGTCCCCCACAGAGGCTATCAATCGTCCGGCAGAGACGGCGCAGACCGCCGTGATGGAGGGACGCCATGACGAATACCGAACGGCCGCTGGCGATCAGCGCGCCCGAGCCGCGCACGCTCGATCTGATTTTCAGCGACAAGGCGCGCGCCGAATTGCAGGCGAAATATGAGATCGTCGAGGCCGATCCCGAGAATATCGCCGGTCTCGGCGACGAAGTCCTCGGCAAGGCGCGTTACATCATCGGCCAGCCGCCACTTTCGGCGGAAACGCTGGCCAGAATGCCGGCCTTGCGTTCGATCCTCAATGTCGAAAGCAATCTTCTCAACAACATGCCCTATGAGGTGCTCTTTGAGCGCGGCATCCATGTGGTGACCACAGGCCAGGTCTTTGCCGAGCCGGTCGCCGAAATCGGTGTCGGTTTCGCGCTGGCCTTGGCGCGCGGCATCGTCGACGCGGATGTCGCTTTTCGCCAAGGCAACGAACTCTGGGGAGGGGAGGGGAATGCAAGTGCGCGGCTGATCGCCGGCTCCGAGATCGGCATCGTCGGCTTCGGTGATCTCGGCAAAGCGCTGCGGAGGCTGCTGTCCGGCTTCAGAGCCCGGATCAGGGTGTTCGACCCCTGGCTGCCACAATCGATCCTCGAGGAAAATGGCGTCGAGCCGGCAAGCCTGGAGGATGTCCTGACGAAGAGCGATTTCGTCTTCGTCGTCGCGGCCGTCACCAGCGAGAACAAGGGATTTCTCGGCGCGGAGGCCTTCGCCAGCATGCGCAAGGGCGCGGCCTTCATCCTGCTCAGCCGCGCCGATGTCGTCGATTTCGATGCGCTGATGGCCGCCGTCTCGTCAGGCCACATCGTCGCGGCGAGCGACGTCTACCCTGAGGAGCCGCTGCCTTCCGATCATCCGGTGCGGAGCCTGAAGGGCTTCATCCGCTCGGCGCACCGGGCCGGCGCGCTCGACAGCGCCTTCAAGAAGATGGGCGACATGGTGCTCGAAGACATGGACCTGATGGATCGCGGCCTGCCGCCGATGCGCTGCAAGCGGGCGGAACGCGAAACGGTTTCGCGCATGCGTTCCAAACCGGTCGCGGTGAATTAGGCCAGAAGAGGCGTGCCGCGCCACTCAGGCGGCGCGCTGCTCGGCGCCTTGGATCGCGGCGAGCTTCCAGTCGGCGCTCGGCTTGCGCACGAAGGTCCATACCTCGGTGCTTTCGCTCGGGTGGCGATCGTCGCCGGAAACGATCCGGCCGCTGTCGCGTTCGACCATGGCATCGATCGAGGAATAGCGCATGGCGAGCGTCGCATATTCCTGACCATCCTCGCGCCAGGCCTCGGCAATATCGCCCTGCAGCAGCTTGACGTCGGAGACGCGGTTGCGCACGCCGTTGGTGGCGTTTTCGCCGAGTTCCTCGGCAAGATAGGACATGGCCTCAGGCGTCGTCAAGCGACGCAACGTGCCGTAATCTTCGGCACCGTAGGCGGTCTGCACTTGGGTCAGCAGTTCCTCGAACTGATCGAGATCGGCCTGCGCCAGCCCGATCTCGTCGCTCGGGCGGTTGCCGCGCGAGGACGAAGCTGAACCGGCGCCCGAACCGATCGCCGGAATCTGGAAGGACGAGTTGCCGGCAGGCGACATGCCATAGGATGGCTGGCCATAGGATTGTGGAGAGGATCGGCTCTGGCCGCCGACGCCGTAGGAAGGCTGGCGGCGGTTGGCGAAATAACGCATGGCGAGCATGACGGCACCGCCGATCAAGGCGATCTGCAGCAACATGCCGAGAAAACCGAAGCCGCCGCCGAAACCGTGGCCGAGCAGCATGCCGAGAAGGCCGCCGGCAATCAGGCCGCCGATCATCGAACGGCCGAATCCGCCGAACATTCCAGGGCGCTGAGCGCCGAGGGGCTGTTGCGCAGTGGCGGGTGCCGTGGTCTGCGAACGTGGCGTCATCGATCGTTCGATCGGTGCTGCGGTCCCAGGCGCGGTGTTGGTGACGGGCGGCGCCTGGAAGGTGCGCGTGCCGCGGCTTCCGAAACCGCCGCTTCCGGCGCGGCGCGCCTCGGCATCGTCAAGGGAAGCAAAAACGGTAGCGCTCGTCAGAGCGGCAATGGCCGCGATCTTGGCAAAACGCGAAACGGCACTCGGCATTCCTGATCTCCTGTCATGCGCAATCACGGCATGTCGAGATGTAATATAGGGACTCTTTCCGCCGTGTGAAGCTCTTCGGCGCCATTACTGGCAGACGTCGACCCAGCTGGCGCCGGTCAGCTCCGCTAGCCGTCCGGTGGCGATGCGCACGGCCGAGTTCGTCGAGCCGGCCGCCGGCACGACTTCATCGAAGCGTTTCAGCGAGATGTCGCAATAGATCGGCAGCGGCGAGGGCAGGCCGAAAGGGCAGACGCCGCCGACCGGATGGCTGGTGACCGCCACCACCTCCTCTGCGTCGAGCATGCGCCCCTTGGCTCCGAACGTGTCCTTGAACTTGCGATTGTCGAGCCGCGCCGTGCCGCCGGCAACGACCAGCATCATCTGCTCGCCGACGCGCAGGCAGATCGTCTTGGCGATCTGGGCCGGCTCGACGCCATGGGCTTCGGCGGCAAGCGCCACCGTCGAGGAGCTTTCGGCGGTTTCGATGATTTCGATATCGGGTGCGTGGGCGTGCAGGAAGGCGCGGACGGATTCAAGGCTCATGACGGTGATGCTAGACCAGGAAACACGCGATTTGAAGCGTAAAAGATGACGATCGAAACCGCCGCTTGCAAGTCGTGCGGACATCGTCATAATAATTTTGCACACGTGCTCAATTTTGTCATTCGGCCGTTACGTTCAACCCCTAGAGCGGGATACGCCACGTTTTCGTGGGGTTTTCGGAACGGCCGTCACGCAACAGTGATGACCCGTCAAGAGGCCTCACACTGCTCTTCCAGGGAGACGAAGAAGATGACCATTTTGCCGACATTGAAATCCCTTGCCGTCGCAGCCGCCATCCTGGCTTCGACCTCTGCAATTGCACTCGCCAAGGACGTTCACATCAGCGTCTGGGCCGGCGGTACCGGCCCGAACGACGTCTATCGCCTCGACGCCATCGAGATCGCAGCCCAGCAGCTGCAGCGCGAAGCTGCGCTGAAGGGCGAAGAGCTGAAGATTACCGTCGAAAAGAAGCCTTATTCGGCCTGGGAGGACTTCAAGCAGGCGCTGACCCTTGCCGCCGAAGCCAAGACCGCCCCGAATATCGTCGTCAGCGGCCATGAAGACATCGCACCATGGTCGCAGGCAGGCCTTATCGTTCCGATCGAGGATTATGTCGATCTCGACTCCTGGCCGCTCAGCGACATCTATGAAAACCTGTTGGAGATCGCCTCTTACAACGGCACCGTCTACGGTATCCCGCAGGACGCCGAATCCCGCCCGATGTTCTTTTGGAAGCCTTACATGAAGGCGATCGGTTACAGCGATGCCGATCTGGACGCGCTGCCGCAGAGCGTCCAGGACGGCAAGTACACCATGAAGAACCTGCTCGAAGATGCCAAGAAGATGCAGGACAAGGGCCTCGTCCAGGCCGGCTATGGCTTCTATCCCCGCACCAGCAACGGTCCCGACTATTGGCAGTTCTACACCTCATTCGGCGGCACGATGGAAGAAGACGGCAAGCTCGTTTTCGACAAGGCCGCGATGACCCGCACCTATCAGTTCTTCGCCGATGCCGTGAAGGCAGGCGTCACCAAGAAGAACCACATCGGCATGCCGGGCGACCAGTGGTGGAAGGAAGTCGCCACCGGCAAGGCCGGCATCTGGCACGGCGGCACCTGGCACTATGCCCGCCTCGTCAACCAGGAAGGCCTGAAGGACTTCTTCGGCAACGTGATCTTCACGCTGATCCCCGCCGGCGAGGGCGGCAAGGCCAACACGCTGACCCACCCGCTCGTCTACCTGCTGACCGCAGGTCACAGCCAGGAAGACACCGAGATCGCCGCCCAACTGGTCAAGATCGCCTCAGAGCCACGCACCAACGCGCTGCATGCGGTCAAATCAGCCCATCTCGGCATCTCCAAGTCGGAATCCACCGTCGACTTCTACGCGGCCGACCGCTGGACCCGCGAAGCCACCGAGCGCCTGCTGCCGCATGCCAATGCGATGCCGAACAATTCCGATTTCGGCAAATATTGGAACATCATGTGGAAGAACCTCGAAGCATCCTGGACCGGCGCCAAGACCGTGGACGCCGCGGTCGGCGATGCCGAGAGCGAGCTGAAGAGCACGCTCGGCGACAAGATCGTCATCCGCTAAGATCGACTCTTCCGGGCGGCGGCACCGCCGCCCGGTCGGTTCGCGATGAGGGGGCTTCCATGAAATCGTCCAGAACGCTCGGGCTGGTGATGATCGCGCCTGCGGCGATCATGACCGTCCTGTTCTTCCTGATGCCGGTGGTTCTGACGGCGGTCTTCTCGATGACCAACATGACGACGGCGACCGGCATTTCCGGCGGTGCCTACCAGATCGCACCCAATTCCCTGGTCGCGCTGAAATCGGCAATGCCCGACATCGCTGCCGAGATGGCCGAACCGCGCTACACGATCGACGATGCAGGCCTCACGGCCGTCGAGGGCCTCGGGATGGCGCCGGGGATTGCCGCGGAATTGCGCACCAAACATATGGGCGAGGTCTTCCCGGCACGCCGCGACGTCGAGCGCATGATCAAGGATCTTGCCGAGCGACCTTCGACACGCGAGGTCAAGCAGATCTCCGAACAGTTCAACCGCTCCGTCCTCAACACCCGTTTCGACAGCAAGGAGCAGCTGTTTTCGGCGCTGGACAGTCTGGGTTTCGCGCTGACGCCGGAGCAGAAGGAAACCGTCGCCAGGGTCACCTATACCGGCTGGACCTGGACGACCGACAATTTCTCACGCATGGCCAGCTCGCCCGACATGGCGCGTGTACTTTTCAATACCGTGCTCTACGTCGCGCTGGTGCTGATGCTCTTCAATGTCGGTTATGCGCTGCTGCTCGCCATCTGGACGCATTACATGCCGCCAACGCCTGCCTCGATCTTCCGCGGCATCTGGCTCCTGCCGCGCATCACGCCCGTCGTCATCTACGTCATGCTGTGGAAGTGGCTCGCCTGGGACAGCGGATTCATCTCTATCCTGATGGGCAAGTTCGGCTATCCGCCGAAGAACTACCTGCTCGATACCGCCTATAATGCCTGGTTCTTCGTCGTGCTGATCAACGGCTTCATCGGCGCCTCGATGGGCATGCTGGTCTTCTCCTCGGCGATGAAGGCCATTCCGAAGAGCCAGTTCTATGCGAGCGAGGTCGACGGCGCCTCGCGCTGGCAGCAGATCCGTTACATCATCCTACCGCAGATGCGCTGGCCGATCCTCTTCGTCACGTGCTATCAGACGCTGTCGCTGCTTGCCTCCTTCAATGAAATCCTGCTCGCCACCAATGGCGGGCCGGGCAACGCGACCGAGGTCTGGGCGCTCTCCGCCTATCACACCGCGCTCAGGAACTATGCCGGCAACCTGGAATACGGGTTGGGCGCCGCTATGGCATTGGTGCTCGTCGTCATCGGTGTGATGCTGTCGCTCCTCTATCTGCGCGTCTTCAACTACGGCACGCTTGTCGCCAAGCCCCTGATCGAGGATTGACCATGGCCGAACGATCGCAGCCCTCGGCAAATTATCGCAGCTGGCCTGTCATATCGGCGCTGACCATCGTCAGCCTGCCGCTGCTCCTGATGTATGTCTATCTCTTCCTCGACACAGTGACGGTGAAGCAGCCGGATGCCTTGCTGCCCTCCGGCTTGACGCTCGAGCACTGGCGTTTCCTGTGGCAGACGACGGCGGGCAAGGCGAACATCTGGCAGGTCACTGTGAATACGCTGCTCTTTGCAACCTGCACCACCAGCGTCGTGCTCATCGTTTCGTCGATGGCAGGCTATGTGCTGTCACGGCTGAACGTGCCGGCACGCGGCTTCTTCCTTGCCGGCGTCATGGTGCTGCACGCCTTCCCGTCGGTAACGCTGATCATCGCCATCTTCATCGTGCTGCAGATGATCGGCCTCTATAATTCGCTGATCGGCGTCATCCTGGTGAAGGCGGCGATCGACCTGCCGCTCGGCATCTGGCTGATGAAGGGCTTCTACGATACGGTGCCGTGGGAAATCGAAATGGCCGGCGTCGTCGACGGCGCCTCGCGCTTTCGGGTCTGGCGCAGCCTCGTGCTGCCGCAGGTCAAGCCCGGCATCATGGCGCTCGGCCTGTTCTCCTTCCTCTCCGGATGGGGCGAATTCATCCTGCCGCAGGTGCTGGCGCCGGGCAATCAGGTGCAGGTGCTGTCGGTCTATCTCGCCGGCTTCCTCGCTGACGACAACAATTACGATTTCAACATGTTCAAGGCAGTCGGCCTCTTCTACCTCTTTCCGGTGCTGATCGCTTACGCGCTCTTCAACAAATACCTCATGAACATCTACGGCGGCGGGAGCAAAGGCTGATGCGCATCCTCCTCGACAATTTCTCGAAGAGCTTCGGCTCCACCAAGGTCATCGAGAATATGCAGCTCGAAGTCGGCGACGGCGAGATGCTGGCGCTGCTCGGCCCTTCCGGCTGCGGCAAATCGACGACGCTTTTTGCGGTCTGCGGCATTCACCGGCCGACCGGCGGACGCATTCTCTTCGGCGATCGTGACGTCACCGACCTGCCGAGCCAGGCCCGCAATGTCGGCGTCGTCTTCCAGTCCTATGCACTCTATCCGCACATGACGGTTGCCGAGAACATTGGCTTTCCGCTGAAAGTGAAGGGCATGCCGGCAGCCGAGATCCGCAAGGAAGTCGACCGCATCGCCGCCCTCGTTCACATCGGCAACCTGATGGGCCGCAGGCCGGCCGAGCTTTCCGGCGGCCAGCAGCAGCGTGTGGCGCTGGCGCGCGCGCTGATCCGCAAGCCCGATGTGTTGCTGCTCGACGAGCCGCTCGCCAATCTCGACGCCAAGCTGCGCCTCGAAATGCGATCGGAAAT
Source organism: Rhizobium sp. BT-226 (assembly GCF_025847085.2). Taxonomy (NCBI): domain Bacteria; kingdom Pseudomonadati; phylum Pseudomonadota; class Alphaproteobacteria; order Hyphomicrobiales; family Rhizobiaceae; genus Rhizobium; species Rhizobium sp. BT-226. The sequence goes on from NZ_JAOYTI010000008.1 coordinate 173,859, forward strand.
CCGCCGCCTGCAACGCGAAACCGGCATCACCGCCATTCTCGTCACCCACGACCAGGTCGAGGCGATGAGCATGTGCGACCGCATCGCCATCATGAAGGAGGGCGAGATCGTTCAGATCGCCACGCCGGCCGAAATGTACAATGATCCGAAGACCGCCTTCGTCGCCGGCTTTCTCGGCAATCCGCCGATCACCTTCCTGCGCGGCGTCGTGGACAAGGGCGCCTTCACAATCCCGCAAAGCGAGATCCGCGTGCCGCTGCCCGATACCATCGGTGCCGCCGAAGGTACCAAGCTGATGCTCGGCGTCCGGCCGGAGCATTTTACGCCGGCAGGCGACATCGCCGTGCCGGGCAAGGTCACCTTTGCCGAAACGCAGGGCCGCGAGAACCTCTACGACGTGGCTCTTGCCGGCGGACCGCTGCTGCGCTCCATCCAGCCGGTGCGCAGCGATATACACGTCGGCGACGACGTCCGCTGGGCGATCGACAGCCGCGGCGTGTTCGTCTTCGACGAAAATGGCAGGAGGCTCTGATGACCCGCGATTTCTCGGCATTTTTCCAGCGTTACGGCTGGCCATCGGGCAAGGGCCGGCTTCCCTTCTGCATCGGCCATCGCGGCGCCAGCGGCCATGAACGCGAGAACACGATCGCTGCTTTCCGCCGCGCCGCCGAACTCGGCGCTGAGATGTGGGAGCTCGACACGCAGCTGACCAAGGACGGCGTGGTCGTCGTCTCGCATGACGATCACCTCGAGCGCGTCTTCGGCATCGACCGGCGCATTTCCGAGATGACGGCGGCAGAGCTCGCCGGTCTCGACGGCGTCGACGTGCCAAGTTTCTCGGAGGTGGCCGCGCTCGGCCGCGAGACCGGGACCGGTCTCTATGTCGAGCTCAAGGCGCCTGGGACCGGCATGCGCTGCTGGCAGCACCTTGCCGAGATGAACCAGCGTTTCGCCTGTCTCGGCTCCTTCGATACGGCGCAGGTACGCGAACTTAGCGACGCGGCCTGCGATTTTCCGCTTTCGGTGCTGGTCCGGGTCGGCCACGATCCGCACGCGCTCGGCGACGAGGCCGGTGCCGATATCCTGCATCTGTGCTGGGAGAGGGCAGGCGAACGTCCGCAGGATCTCGTAACAGACGCGCTGATGCGCCGCGCCTTCGATGCGGGCCGCGAGATCGTGCTCTGGCACGAGGAACGGCCTGCCGTTCTCGATGACCTCATGAAGCTTCCGGTTCTCGGCATCTGCACGGATCTGCCCGATCTGATGCGGCCGTCGGCAGTCAAGGAAAAAGCAGTTGGCAGACAGGGATAAGGGACCGCGCAAGGTAACCTCCTTCGACGTGGCGCGTGTGGCCGGCGTCTCGCGCGCCGCCGTGTCGCGCGCCTTCACGCCGGATGCCAGCGTCTCGCCGAAGACGCGCGAGAAGGTCTATCAGGCCGCCAAGGAGCTTGGCTACCGGGTGAATTATCTCGCCCGAAGCCTGACCAACAAACGCTCCGATCTCGTCGGCGTCGTCGCCGCCGGCCTCGACAATCCGTTCCGCACGCTGCAGATCGAGCATCTGGCAAGAATGCTGCTCGCCCGCAATTTCCGCCCCATCCTGCTGCCGACCTCGCCGGAGGCGGATACTTCGACGGTCATCGGCCAGCTGCTGCATTACGCCGTCTCAGGCGTCATCGTCACCTCGGACGCGCCGCCGACCGAAATTTGCGAACAATGTGCGGCCGAAGGCGTGCCGATCGTGCTGATCAACAAGGGCAACGACATCCCCTTCGTCGACCGCATCATCTCTGACGACCGCATGGCCGGCCATCTCGCCGCCACCCACCTGATCGATAACGGCGTGCGAAAGCCCGCCGTGATGGCCGCCCCTGCCATATCCTATACGGCGCGGCGGCGCAGCGAGGCCTTCATCGCACGCTGCAAGCAGCTCGGCGTCGAGGCGCAATTCCTGCAGGTCAGGATCAACGACTACCGGAGCGGTTATGATGCGGCAGCCGAACTTGCCGCATCCGGCATCGATGGGCTGTTCTGCGCCAACGACTACATGGCCTGCGGCGTGGTCGACCGCGTCATGCAGGGCCGCAGCCGTGATGATGCGCCGCCGCTTTCCATCATCGGTCATGACGACATTCCCCAGGCGAGCTGGACCGCCTACGACCTCACGACCATCCGCCAACCCTGCGACCTCCAGGCCGAACAGACCGTCGACCTGCTGATGAGCCGGATGGCCGAACCTGATCTGACGGCGCGTGTCGAATTCACGCCGGTGACATTGATCAAAAGAAGGACTGCCTGATGAGTTCCGCATTCGATGCCGCCGCCATCCGCGCACGATCAGAGGTCGCCATCTCAGTCGCCCTCAAGGTCGGACGGGAAGCGGCCCGGTTTCGGCGCGACTCCAACCCCGGCACGCTCGCCATTGAGAACAAGGGATTGCAGGATTTCGTCACCATCGTCGACAGGCGGGCCGAACAAGCGATCCGCGACGGGCTCATCTCGCGCTTTCCCGATGATACCTTCATGGGCGAGGAGAGTGGCGGAGGATCGGGCGAGGGCGGCACCTGGGTTGTCGATCCGATCGACGGCACGACCAACTATATCAGAGGCTTCCGGCACTGGGGCGTCTCGATCGCCTTCGTCGCCGGCAGCACGGTCGAGATCGGCGTGGTCTACGATGCCACCGAGGACAAGGTCTTTCACGCCATCCGCGGCGGCGGGGCCTTCAAGGACGGGCTTCCGGTCCATGTGGCTGCGACCGCCGATCCGGCCCATGCGCTGGTTATTCTCGGCCATTCCCGCAAGACGAGCTTCGACGACCATCTGGCGCTTTTGCGGCGGCTCCACGAACGCGGCATGGACTATCGCCGCATGGGCGCGGCCGCCATCGACCTCGTTCGCGTCGCCGAGGGTGCCGCCGATCTCTACTATGAACGCCACCTCAATGCCTGGGACATGCTTGCCGGCGCGCTGATCGCCAAAGAGGCCGGCGCGATGGTGGCGATGCCGCCGGTCTACAAGCTACTTGCGCAAGGCGGGCCTGTCATCGCCCATTCGCCGGGGCTTGCCGGCGAATTCGCCTTCATCCTCGACATCGAGGGGCTCTAGATACACCGTTCCCAGAGACGCGACACCCGATTGGGGAACTGCGAGCGCTACGAAACAACGCGATTGCGGCCGCTCTTTTTAGCCGTGTAGAGATTCTGATCGGCGATCGCCAAAATCTCGTTCGGAGACTTGCCAGACAGGGCACTGGCAACACCGATGCTGATGGTGACGTTCAGCCCGTTGCAGATCTCGGACCAATCCCACTGTTCAATGGCCGAACGCAGCTTTTGGCAGACATCGGCGGCGCCTCGGGGAGCGCCGGCGAGCAGGACGGCGAATTCCTCGCCGCCAAAGCGAACTGCCTGATCGGTAATCCGCAGCTGGCTGCGCAATATGGCTCCAATGGTACTCAGGACCCGGTCGCCGATCATGTGAGAGAAGTTGTCGTTGATCGACTTGAAGTGATCGACATCCAGCATCGCAATGGAATATGGACGCTTCTCAGATGTCAGCGCCTTAAAGCGGCTGTCGAGATATCTGCGATTATAGAGCCCGGTCAGTGCGTCCAGATAGACGGCATTGGCAAGGATATCGGTTTGCTCCTGCAATTTCTGATAGGAGGCCTCCAGCGTTTCTGCGCGCTTTGACTCCGTTTCGGCAACTTCCTTGAACCGCTTCGTTTCATAGTAGATTTCGGCGAGACGTGCGCGCCGCTGGGTTCTCTCGGCGCTATTGCGCAAATAGGCCTGGTGGTATTTTTTATGGGCCGCCAGCGCCGGATCGAACTGTCCCAGCCCCTCATAGGCCTGCGACAGATAAAGATAGATCTGGATACAAGAATCGAAACTGCCGCCTGCGTCGATCAGCTCCATCGCCTCGAGGAGCGGCGACAGGGCTTCTTCGAATTTTCCGGAATTGTTGTAGATCTGGCCCAGGGTGTAGAGATATTGCTGCCTGTCCCTGACATAGCTGTTCTCTTGGAATAGCCGGTAGCGGACCATGCACTGGAGCGCTTCGTCATGTTCGCCCAGGTGACTGTGGAATTCGGCTTTATTGCCGAGACAGATGCGAGCAGCCCAGTTGTCGCCGGTCTCGGTTGCGATGTCGAGCGCCTGTTCGGTCAGTTCCAGCGCTCTGACCAGCATCTGGCGTCCTTCCCCTGGCTGGCGGAGCGCCTCCGCGATATATCCGCCTTCCGAATGAGCGCCGCCGAGATTGATGAGCCACCAGCATTCATAGGTCTTGTTGCCGATCATTCTTGCGAGCTCGACAGACCTCTCGCTCATCAAGATGGCCCGGTCGGGCTGCTTGTTGTACCAGAAGATAATTCCAATGACGTTGGTCGCCAGGCTTTGCGCTTTCAAGTCTGCGGTCTTGTCGGCCAGATCCAACGCGCGGGTGGCTTCTTCGATCGCTTCCTCGGGCAGGCCCAGTTCCAAGAGCAACCATCCGGAATAAGCCCGGGCATAAGATTCCTGTTTGGGTTCCTCGTTTGATTTCCAGAAATCTACCGCCCGGCGGACATGCGTCAGTCCAAGTTCGGCCTTGCCGATCTGAAAACAGTACCAGGCAATGTCGGTGTCGCATTGAGCGGCGAGCCGATCGTCGCCCCGCGCCTTGGCATCGGCAAGAATTTCGCCGGCCAGTGTGAGTGCCTCAACCGACCGGCCCGTACACCCAAGATGCCACGCTTCCTGCAAGCTGGAATGTGCTTGTTGCGCAATTGCTTTAGTATCAACAACTTGCATATCGAACACCAACATTTGTCTGCTGGATATGCATAGCATCATAAGCTTAAAATGATGCAAATTACGCAAAACATGCGACTAAGAGCATAATGCCGAAAAGTGTGATCGGTTTTTGGACGACATCATGCTCGAACGCTCGCCGGTTAAACCGCTATGCGGCACCGCCAGGCCCGTTCGGTCGCCGGCGCCTCGTCGGTCGTGATCTGATCCGGCTTCAGGGCGATCAGCGCCTGGAAGTTGCGCCATTCCTCTTCGCTGAAACCAGCCTCCGGATCCTTCAGGGTGAAGGTCCAGGCATCGACACGCTTGCCTTCGTCCTGGCAGAGCGCGATCATATCCAGCCCCGCATTGGCGGCATCAAGGATCAGCGGCCAGTGGAGGTAGATCGTGTCCGGTTCGGTCGGGCCGCGCAGGTCAGCGCACAGTTCCGTCTCGACCGCCTTCCAGCCGTTGGCCATCCTGATATCGTAGAGCTTGTTGGTCGGATCGATGCCGCGCAGGAGATGGGGAAGCTTCTCCTTGACCGCGACGATGAGGTCGAGACTGTCGCCACTGACGATCACCGAGGCGGCGATATCACGGAAATGCGTGGCCAGATGCGCGACGCCCCTGGCGCCGATCGCTTCGTAGTCGTCCTTCATGTCGAATTGCAGCAAGGCGGCTGGATGCGTCGATTGCATCATGGCGGCCAGATCCTCGCTGAGGATCAGCGGCCGGTCGCCCCCTTGCATCCTGATACCGCTGAGGTCACTGACGCTCTTTTCGGCGACCGGTCCATGACCAGTCGTTTCACCTTCGAGTTCCTTGTCGTGCAGCACGACGAAACCGCCGTCGGCGCGGACGCGCAGATCGAGCTCCATCGAGGCGCCCGCCGCAAAGCCCTCCGCCATTACTTCGGAGGAAAACAGCGGGTCGGAAAACCGCTTGCGCAAGCGGTGCCATTTCAGGCGGGTGCGATGCCCCTCATGCGAAATCTCCAGCCCCTGCGCATCCAGCAATCTCGTCATTTGCACCAAGTCTCCGCGATGCCACTTTCCTGCCTTGACGAGACGTGATTATCAAGGGCCGATATGGATTTCATCGACTATAGGCCGCGGATATCGCCTCCGAAGCGGCTGCTATATCCGCGGGGTGGCCGGACTGCCTGAGGGCCGCGCCATACGCCACGACATTCGAGAGCACCGGCTGGAATGCAGCGCGCGGACCAGTATGGTTCAGCCGCACGAGACGGGCCGGCGCGGTTCCGACACCTTCGGTCAGTTCGACGCCCAGCCGTTCGGCGGCGGTGATCAGCGCGGCAGGCGGCAGCGCTTCTGGCACCGGCACTGCCGTGACCAAGTTCGAAGCCTTTGCTGCCGACACCCATGCCGGGGCTCCGAGTGCGGCAAGCCCCGCCCGTGTCGCCGATGCCGCCAGCACATGGCGGGCGACTACATTCTCCAGGCCTTCGGCCTCGATGCGATCGAGCGCTGTCTCCAGCGCAAAGAATTCCAGCGGCGCTGGTGTTCCCGGAAGGCCGCGCCGGCCGCCGTCGATCCAGGTCTTCAGATCAGCCAAAGACAAGATCGACTCGCGCGGGGCGCCGTCTCTGAGGATCAGATCCCAGGCGCGGCCGCTGACCGAAATTGCGGACACGCCGGCCGGGCCCCCGAGCGCCTTCTGTGGCCCAATCACCACGATGTCGATGCCGAGATCGCCGACTTCGAACTGATGGCCGCCGACCGAGGCGACCGCATCGACGACGGTGACGATGTTGCGAGCCCGGGCAAGCGCCAGTATTTCGGGCAGGGGGTTGAGAATGCCGCTTGCGGATTCGGCATGAACCAGCGCCAGCACATCGATGTGAGGACCGGCGTCGAGCGCTTTTGCAACGGCTTCGATCTCGATCGGCAGGCTCGGCTCGGCGACAACATCCTCTACCGTCGCGCCACCCCGCCGCAGCCATTGCCCGAACCAGCCGCCATAGAGGCTGGTGATGATATTGAGTGCTGAAAGGCCGGGGCGTGCAAGGCTGACGGCGGCCGCCTCCAGCGCCACCACCGCCTCGGCCTGCACCAGCACTATGTCGTTGCGGCTGCGCAATATGCCGCCGATCCTGTCGGCAAGGACGGCGTAACGCTCCGCGGGATAGGAGGGCACGCCATGCAGGGGATTCCAACCAAGATCGGACATGGATACTTCCTTCAGCAAGGATCGGTCACGAGACGGGGGACGGCAGCAACGAGCGCCTGGGCGGCCTCCGATTGCGGCCCGGCAACGACCGCCGATGGCGGGCCGGTCTCGACGATCCGCCCGCCATCCATAACGGCGATGCGGTGGGAGACGGCGCGCACAACGGCAAGATCGTGCGAAATGAACAGACAGGCAATGCCCTGTTCTTTCTGCAGATCGACCAGAAGCTCGAGGATCCTGCCGCGCACGGTCACATCGAGCGCCGAGACCGCCTCATCGAGCACCAGCAGCGAGGGCCGTGTTGCCATCGCACGCGCAATCGCCACGCGCTGCCGCTGGCCGCCGGAGAGTGCCCGCACCGGACGGCCGGCATGATCTGCGGTGAGGCCGACTCGCTCCAGCAGCTCGACGATCTCCCCGGGGCGCCGGTCTTTTGCGACGCCGTGGATGCGAAGCGGATCGTCGAGTGCCGCACCGACGGTCGCCAGCGGATTGAAGGCGGCGAGCGGATCTTGGAACACCATCTGCATGCGCCCCCGCCGGCGGCGCAAAGGCGCGCCGTTCAGCGCGAGCCAATCCTCTCCCTCGAAGCGGATCGAGCCGGCGTCGGCCGCAACAAGCCGCAGCAGGATGCGCGATAACGTCGATTTTCCACTGCCGGAGGCGCCAACGAGACCGAGCGTTTCCCCAGGCGCGATCGTCAGCGACACATTGTCGAGAGCGGCAACCTGGCGACCCGCAGAAGAAAACCCTTTCGACAGGTGTTCGACGGAGAGCAGCACATCGTTCATGGCAGCGCCTCCGCGATCAGCGGTGGCGTCGCGAGATCGCGATGGCTGGCGATGAGGGCGGCGGTATAGTCGCTCTCAGGCGCCGAAAGCACCGAACGGACGGGGCCTGCCTCGACCAGCCTCGCATTGTGGAAAACGGCGATGCGATCGACAAAGCCGGAGGCCAGCGCGATATCGTGGGTGATGAAGAGCAGCGTCATGCCGTCCTCGCGCACCAGCCCGTCGAGCAGGCGTACGATCTCGGCCTGGACGACGACGTCGAGCGCGCTGGTCGCCTCGTCGGCGATCAGCAGCGCAGGCTTCGCAGCGATGGCAGCGGCGATCGCCACGCGTTGGCGCTGGCCGCCGGAGAGCTGATGCGGAAAAGACCGCATCGCCCTGTCCGGCTGCGGTATTCTCACCCGCTCAAGCAATTCCTCGGCCCTGATATAGGCCTGTTTCCAGCTGAGGCCGAGATGGCGCCTGGCGCCCTCGGCAACCTGCTCGCCGACCGTGAGGACGGGGTTGAGGCTGGAACCCGTATCCTGGAAGACGAAGCCGAAATCGCGCCCCGGGCGGGGCGGATGGCCAAGGCCGGGCCAGAACATCTCACCGCCGACCTTCGTTCCCTCCGGCAGCAGACCGGCAAGCGCGCGGGCAAGCGTGCTCTTGCCGGAGCCGCTTTCGCCGATGATCGCCAGCCTTTCGCCGGCGACGATATCAAGATCGATATTGTCGAGCGCGGCCGCGCCGTTCCCACTGCGCCCGTAGGTGACCGAAAGCTGCCGCAGGCTACAGAAGACGCCGCTCATGCCGCCCTCACGCCATTGTCGCCAAACGCCTTGCCCAGACCCTCGCTGAAGAGATGGACGCCGAGCACGGTCACGGCGAGGGCCGCCCCCGGTATGATCGAGAGATAGGATGCCGAACGCAGCACGCTGCGACCCTCGGCGATCATCGAACCCCAGGTGGCTATATTGGGATTGCCGAGGCCGAGGAAAGACAGCGCTGCCTCGGTGAGGATCGCGCCAGCGACAATGGTGGCGGAGAGCGCCAACACTGGCGGCAGCGCGTTCGGCAGAATTTCCCGGAAGGCGATCTCGGCTGGATGCATGCCGATCGCCCTTGCAGAGGCGACGTAATCCTGCTCGCGGATCGCCAGCACCTGCGCTCTCGTCAGCCGAGCCGGATCGGCCCAGGTGCCAAGCGCAATGGCAAGGACGACGACAGGCGTCGAGACCCCGATGGTGCTGACGAAGGCAAGGGCGAGCAGGAAGCCCGGCACGATCTGAAAGGCATCGACCACGCGCATCAGCGCCTCGTCGACGAGGCCGCCGGCAAAACCGGCCGCCATGCCGACGCAGAGCCCAAGGACCATGGCCGCAAACGCAGCCGTCAGGCCGACGGCAAGCGAGGTTCTGGCACCATAGAGCAGGCCCGCCAGCACGTCGCGGCCGAGACGGTCGGTGCCGAGCGGAAAACCTGGATCGGTGAACGGCGCCAGCAGGGCGCGGCCGGCAATTTTCAGCGGATCGCCCGGCGAAATAACGGGAGCGAGCAGCCCGGCCAAAAGCAGGACGAGAAGGATCGCAAATCCTGCAGCACCTTCCGGCGTGCGTAGCAGGCGCCGCAGCCAGCTCATGCGCCGCCCTCCGAAGCGCCGATGCGCGGGTCGAGCGCGGCATAGACGAGATCGACGAGGAAATTGACCGAGATGACGAGGACGGCGCTGGTGACGATGATGCCCATCAACAACGGCGCGTCACGACCATTGACCGCCTCCTGCGCCAGCCGCCCGAAGCCCGGGATTGCAAAGATGCTCTCGATCACCACGCTGCCGCCGAGCATGGCCGCCGATTGCAGCCCGAGCATGGTGACGAGCGGCAGCAGCGCGTTGCGGGCGACATGGCGCAGCACGATCCGGCTCCGCGACAGCCCCTTGGCCCGAGCGAAGAGCACGAAATCGAGCTTCCAGGCCTCGGCCATGCCGCTGCGCATCACCCGCAGGAACAGAGCGAGATAGATGAGGGCAAGCGCGCCAACCGGCAGAACCAGATGATCGGCGATATCGAGTGCGCGCAAAAATCCTGTCTTTCCCGAAGCGATCGTCTCAACGCCGGCGATCGGAAACCAGCGCAGCTTCACCGAAAAAGCGATGATCAGGACCAGGCCGAGCCAGAAACTCGGAATGGCATAGACGATCAGCGAGCCGATGGACAGCAGCCGGTCCCGCAGACTGCCCGGGCGCGCGCCGGCAAGGATGCCGAGCGCCGAGCCGAGACCGAAGGACAGCGCCGTCGCGCTGCCCATCAGCAGCAACGTATTGGGCAGGCGTTCGGCAATGAGCGCACCGACCGGCCGGCCGAAGGCGACCGACCAGCCGAGATCGAAGCGTGCGAGTGAGGAAAGATAGAGCCAGAGGCGCGCGAACATCGATTGGTCGAGGCCGTAGCTCTCGCGCAGCGACTGCCTAAGTGCGGCATCGCCGCCGCCGATCGAGCCGAGATAGGCGTCGACGGCATCGCCCGAGGCGGATTCAAGCAGGAAAAAGGTGAAGATCACCACGATTAGCAGCACCGGAATGCTGCTGATCGCCCTGCGCCTCAGGAGGATGATGGCTCGTTTCACGCCTGACAGGGCCTCTGGAAGGGAATTGCCGCCGATCCTATCACGATTGCAGCGCGGTATCGCCCCAGTTCGAAACGGCCCAGCGCGGATTGTCCGCGACGTTGAGCACGGTGTCGCGCGCAACGGTGATGAAGCCCCATTCCGCGACGTTGATCAGCGGCAGGTCAGCGACGACGAGCTGCTGGAATTTGCGGTAGAGATCGGTGCGCGCCGCCGTGTCGATGGTTTCGGAGGCTTGCTTGATGATCTTGTCGAGCTCCGGATTGACGTAGCCGCCTTGGTTGGAGAAAGGCACACCATCAGGGGTTCCGGACTGAACGAGAATGGTGGTCGAGATCGCCGGATCGCCGCGGAAAACCGGCGGACCGACGGCGAGGTCGAAGTCGTGGTCGGTATAAACAGCCTTCTGGTGTGCGGCCGCATCGGCATTGACGATCTCGGCATTGATGCCGATCACCGCGAGCGCCTGGCGAAGGTAATCGCCGAACTGCCGGGTCTCGTTGAAATAGGGCGCGGGGCGAAGCTTCAGCGTAAAGCGGTTGCCGTCAGGCCCTTGGCTGTATCCTGCCTTGTCGAGGATATCGTTGGCGGCCGCAGGGTCGAACGCATAGGTCGCGACATCGGGTGTATAGAACTCCGGCGCATTCTTCGGCACCGGGCCGGTCGAGGCCGCGGCATGACCGAGGAAGATGGTGTCGACCACGAATTTCTTGTCGATCGCCTGCGCGATCGCCTGCCGCACCCTGAGATCCGCCAGTTCCTTGCGACGATGATTGATCTCGACGACGAGCTGATAGGTCAGAGCCTCATAGCCCTTCGAGATCACCTTGATGCCGTCGACCTTCGAGATCCGGTCGAGATCGGCCAGCGGCACCGCCGAGAAGGCGGCGAGCTGGATTTCGTCTGCTTCGAGTGCTGCACCCGCCGACTCGCGATCGGGCAGCACCCGGAAGATGATTTCGTCGAGTTTCGGCTGCTCCTTGTCCCAGTAATTCTCGTTGCGCGTCAGCCGGTAATATTCGCCGGGCTTGTGCTCGGCGAACTTGAACGGACCGGTGCCGATCAGCGTGTTGTTGGCCGGGTTGGTGGCGATGTCGGTGCCGTCGAAGATGTGCTTGGCGACGACGCTGGTGACGACAGGCAGTGCGTTGCGGATCAGCTGGAACGGCGTCGGCTTGGAGAAGCGGAAGATGGCGGTGTAATCATCGGGCGTATCGACGGCTTCGAGATTGGCGAAGACCAGGCGGCCGAGATTCTGCAGCGGCTTCCAGATGTTGAGCGCGGAGAAGGCGACATCGACCGAGGTGAACGGCTTGCCATCGTGCCAGGTGACGCCGTCGCGCAGCTTGAAGGTGACCGAGAGGCCGTCATCCGAGCCCTCCCAGGAGGTGGCGAGGCGCGGTGAAAGCCCGTCCTTGCCGTCGAACGACGCTTCGGCCAGCGGCTCGATCACCTTGCTGGCGACGAAGAAGACGCCGTTCGAGGCGACGATGGCAGGATTGAGGTTCTTCGGCTCGGAATCGGCCGCAACGATCAGCCGGCCGCCGCCCCGGGTGGTCTGCGCGGTCTGGGCGAGCGCCTGCCGGGCGAGCGCCGTCGAGGCAAGCAGCAGGGCGGTGCCCTTCATCAGCGTGCGCCGCGAGATAGATGGGACGGTCATGACCCCTCCTGATCAGTGAACAATTCGCCGCACTATATTCGCGGCGAAAAGATCATTGCGACAGATATTAAATTCGAATGCGCCGACCGGGCGAGATATTTTTCTGTCCTGTGCGCATTCGCCACTGCATAATTCTAAGGAATTATGCAGTAATTCAAAGTGTTACAGCGACCTTTGCGCGTCTAAAAGACGCGCGGTGCTGTAGGCAATCACTGCCGGTCAGCCGCCGGCGGCAAGTCTGACCGGTTCTCCGGCGAGGTTGCGATAGGCCGCCCCCGGATGTGGCGCGACGAGCCGCGGCCCCGCTCCCCCGAGTTTTTCCCGCAACGTTCCCTTGGCGTAGTCGGTCTTGTAGACGCCGCGCTTTTGCAGTTCCGGCACCAGCAGATCGACGGCATCCTCGAAACTCTCGGGCGTCACGGCATAGGCAAGGTTGAAGCCGTCGACATCGGTATCCTCGATCCATTCCTGCATCAGATCGGCGACCGTTTGCGGCGAGCCGACGAAAACAGGGCCGAAACCGCCGACGCCGACCCAGTCGGCCATTTCGCGCACCGTCCATTCCTTGGTGGGATCGATGGTGGTGAAGGTCTCGACGGCCGATTGCACCGCATTGGTATGGCGGTGCCGCAGCACTTCGTCCGGCCCGAACTGGCCGAAATCAATGCCCGTCCAGCCGGAAATCAGCGTCAGCGCGCCCTCGAAGGAGGCGTATTTGCGGTATTCGTTGAACTTCCGCTGCGCCTCCGCATCGGTTTCGCCGAGGATCACCGTCTGCAGGTTGAAGGCAAGGATTTCACGCGGGTTGCGGCCGACGCGTTCGGCCGCCTCGCGGACATTGGCAACGTAACGTTTCAGCACGGCTTTCGATGGGGATGCGACGAAGATGCACTCGGCATGGGCGCCAGCGAAATCCTTGCCGCGGCTGGAAGCGCCGGCCTGGTAGAGCACTGGCGTGCGCTGCGGCGAGGGTTCGCTCAAGTGGATGCCGGGCACGCTGAAATGCTTGCCGGAATGGCGGATCGGGTGGACCTTGCCAGGATGGGTGAAGATACCGCTTTCCCGGTCGCGGACGACCGCGTCGTCCTCCCAGCTTCCCTCCCAGAGCTTGTAGCAGACCTCGAGATATTCCTCGGCGAGGTCGTAGCGGTCATCATGCTTGGTCTGCGCCGGCTGGCCGATATTGAGCGCGCCGCTGTTGAGATAGGAGGTGACGATATTCCAGCCGACGCGCCCCTTGGTCAGGTGGTCGAGCGTCGAGATGCGGCGGGCGAAAGTGTAGGGATGCTCGAAGGAGAGCGATGCCGTCAGCCCGAAGCCGAGATGCTCGGTCTCGTAGGACATGGTCGGGATGAGCTGCAGAGGATCGTTGACCGGCACCTGCGCCGAATGGCGAAGGGCGGCATCGACATTGCCGTTCAGCACGTCGTAGACGCCGAGCACGTCGGCGATGAACAGGCCGTCGAATTTGCCGCGCTCCAGCGTCTTTGCCAGATGCACCCAGTAGTCGAGATCCTTGTAGGTCCAGGATTTGTCGCGCGGATGGCGCCAGAGCCCCGGCGACTGGTGTCCGACGCAATTCATGTCGAAGGCGTTCAGCCTGATTTCGCGGGTCATGTCTTTCTTCCTTGAAATTAGGGATTGCTGCGGCCGAGGCCGTAGGTCAGCGCTAAGGCGCCGACGAGCACGGCGCCTTTGACGAAATCCTGGGTGTAATAGGGGGCGTTCAGCATGGTGAGACCGTTCAGCAGCACGCCGACGAAGACCGCGCCGGCAATGGTGCCGAGCACGTTTGGACGCCGCAGGTTGAAGACGGCGAAGCCGATCAATGCGGCGGCGACCGAATCCATCAGCAGCGAGCCGCCGGAGGAGATATCGCCGCGCCCGACGCGGGCGGCGATGACAATGCCACCGAGCGATGCCAGGGTGCCCGATATGACATAGGCGAGCGTCTTCAGCCGCACCGTCGAGGCGCCGGCAAGCCGGGTGGCGACCTCATTGCCGCCGGTCGCAAACAGCAATCGGCCGATGCGGGTGCGCTCGGTGAGGATGAAGAGGACGACGGCGACCACCGCCATCAGCACCACGGAAACGGGCAGGGTGCCAAGGATGCTGTAGCGGCCGATCAGCAGGAAGGCCGGGTCGTAGGCGCCGGTCGCCTTCGATCCATCAGGCAGGGTGAGGCCGGCCGAAATCGATCGGCCGGCGGTCGGGATCAGTTGCAAGCCGGAAAGCAGGAACATCATCGCCAGCGTCGCCAGCAGATCCGGCACCTTCAGGCGGACGATGAGGAAGGCGTTCACGAGGCCGATCAGGGCGCCAAAGGCGAGCACCAGCGGCACCGTCGCATAGGCATCAAGGTGCCAGACGATCATCGCATAACTCGCCGCCATCACGCTCGATGCGGCGACCGCGCCGATCGACAGGTCGAAACCGCCGACGGCCAGTGTGACGGTGACGCCGGCGCCGAGGATGGCGACGACGGACACAGCCTGCAGGATGCTCATCAGATTGGCGATATTGATGAAGGCGGGTTGGGCAATAGTGAAGCCGACGATGAGCAGCGCCAGCAGGATGAACACCGCGCCCGCCCGGAGAAATGCCCCGAAGGCGGCAAGACGACCATTATCGGCTTGCGGCGATGCCTTCGGCCGGGCGCTTGCCTGTGGAAGAGTGTCGTCGTCGATCGTCGTCATGCGGATATTCCCTGGATTGCGGAGGCAAGAGCGGCCCCGTCTGCCGCAGGCCTCAACACGTGGCGGTCGATGACGAGGATGCGGTCGGCCACTTCATAGGCCTCTTCCGGGTCGGAGGTCGCGATCAGCGTCGCCCGGTCGGTGCGGGCGCGGATTGCGCGGATGATGTCGTGACGGGCGCCGACGTCGACACCCTGGAAGGGTTCGTCGAGCAGCAGCAGCCGGCTCGGCTCCGCCTCCCAGCGGGCGATCACCGCCTTCTGCTGGTTGCCGCCGGACAGCGACCAGATCGAGGCGAGCGGACCGGCGGCCTTGATGCCGAGACGGGCGATCGCCTGCTCGGCCTCGTGTCGCTCGCGGCCGCCGACAAGGAAACCGCGCGGATACCATTTGCCAAGATGCGGCAGGCTGATCGTCGCCGACAGCGAATGGCCGGGCCATGCCGGCGGCATCAGCGAGGAACGATGGCGGTCTTCGGCCGCCATCGCCACACCTGCGGCGATCGCCTCGGCCGGGCCTTTCGGCCGATAGGGCCGGCCGCCGAGGAACATCGCGCCGCCGGCAAGCGCCGTCACCCCGAAGATTGCCGACAACAGTCGGCTCTTGCCGGCGCCGAGCACACCGGTCACCGCCACCACCTCGCCCTCATGCAATGACAGATCGAAGGAGGCGGCCCCAGAGAGCAGGCTGATATCGCGCATCTCGAAAATCACTGGTCCGGTCGCAGGCCGCGCATCCGGCCGGGCCGCATCCAGCCTGCGGCCGATCATCGTCTCGATGGCGCTCGAAAAATCGATCGGCCGCGAGAAGGTGCCGACGACGCGGCCGCCGCGCATGACGAGCGCACGGTCGCCGATCGCTTCGAGATCGGCGGTGCGGTGCGAGATATAGAGGATCGCGAGGCCGCGCTTACGAAGCCTCAGTAGAATATCGAAGAGACGGCGGCTTTCCTCTCCGGAAAGGCTCGCCGTCGGCTCGTCGAGGATGAGGAGATCGGCGCGGTTGGCAAGCGCCCGGGCGATCGCCACCAGTTGCCGGTCGGCGCTGGTGAGGTCGCCGAAATCACGGTCGAGCGGCAGGCTGAAGCCGGCGACATCGAGCATGGACTGCGCGGCACGGCGGATGCCGGCACGCGAGACGAAAAAGGGCGTGCTACGATCGGCGAACCGGTTGAGCAGCAGGGCGTCGGCAACACTCAGGCTGGCTGCGCCGACGAGATCTGTCGATTGGTGCACGGTGACGACACCGGCCCTTGCCGCTTCGGCCGGGCTGCGCGGCGCAAAGGGACGGCCATCGAGGCTGACCGTGCCGCCATCGGCGGGAAGCACGCCGGAAAGGATCTTTACCAGCGTCGATTTGCCCGCGCCGTTTGCCCCCATCAGCGCCACGATCTCGCCGCGCTCGATCGAAAGATCAGCACCGGCCAGCGCCCGCGTCGACCCGAAACTGCGGGTGATATTTTCAATGTGAAGAAGCGGCATCGACAAAGGTCCGGGACTGCATTCGAAGCCGGAGTGTGCCCTGTCCCAGCGGTGGAACTCCAGGCACGCCTTTCCCTCACAAACTGTCCTCGAGAAACAAAGAATCTCCCGCAGCCCATAAAATCGGATCATTTACTCTACTAAAAACATAGAGATTATATCTAAATAATCCGACGCGTCGCGAGGGCTGCCAGACCTGTCAGACGACGCTCCGATTGCTAAAAGGAACGCGACGATGAAATCCCTCGCACGGCTCGCACTGTCTGCCGCCGTCATTCCGTTCATTTTCATTCAAGGCGCAAGAGCCGACGGCCTGTCCGGCGCTCCTGCCCCTTTCGACAAGGGCGGCGTCAAAGTAGCACTGATCAGCTACATCTCGGCCGGCGATTTCTTCCAGGCCTACCAGGCAGGGGCTGAAGCCCAGGCCAAGGCGCTGGATATCGACCTGCGCATCTTCCCCGGCCGGCAGGATGCCGCCGAACAGCGCGAGCAGATCTTGCAGGCGATCAATCTCGGCGTCTCCGGCATCGTCATCGACCACGGCCTGCCGGAATCGCTCGGCGACGTCGTGCAGCAGGCGCTCGACAAGGGCATCAAGGTCGTTGCCTTCGACGTCAACCTCAACAATCCCAAGATTCCGCAGGTGGAGCAGAGCGATCACGAACTCGCATCATTGGCGCTCGAACAGGTGGTGAAAGACAACGGCGAGAACTTCAACGCCGGTTATGTCTATGTCGCCGGCTTTGCGCCGCTCGACCGCCGCAACGAAGTCTGGGACAAGTTCAAGTCGGACAATAAAGGCGTGATCGAAAAGGCCCGCTTCGGCAATGTCAGCGACACGACGGCGACTTCGACCGCCGATCAGGCGAAGGCCGTGCTGACCGCCAATCCCGATATTTCGGTCGTCTTCGCCCCCTATGACGAATTCGCCCGCGGCGTGAAGCTCGCCGCCAACGATCTCGGCATATCAAGCAAGCTCAAGATCTATTCGGCCGACGTCTCGACGGCCGATATCCAGGAAATCACCGAGGAAGGCAGCCCTTGGGTCGCAACCGTCGCGACCAATCCTGCCGTCGTCGGCGCCGTTTCCATTCGCGTCGCAGCACTCGAAATCGCCGGGCAGACGGTTCCCCACCAAATCACCGTGAAGCCGACGCTTCTGACGCAGGAAAGCCTGCGCGCAGCCGGCGTCAAGACGATCGAGGAACTGGCCGAAAAGATCCCGGCCTTCAGCACGAGCGATGCGGCGACCGCCAGCTGGATCCCGGACAAGCTGTTCTGAGACCACGCACTTCGATCCTTCCGGCGGAAGCCTCTCTGCGGCTCCGCCGGATCATCTTTTGGAGAATTGGAGTTCCGCCCATGAGCCAATCCAATGTCATCTTCGCGGCCAGCCGCAACCCGACGCGAGAAGACCTCTTTGCCCGTGCCGAGGAGATCTCTGCCGACCTTTCGCGGCGCGCCGCAGACCTCGACCGCGAAGGCCGTCCACCGCTCGCCGAGATCGTCAAATTGAAGAATGCCGGGCTGCTCAATGCGCTGCATCCCCGCGAGATCGGCGGCGGTGGCCTCGATTGGGTCGACGGGCTGAGGCTGGTGCGCATTCTCGCCCGCGGCGAGAGCTCGATCGGCCAGCTGCTCGGCTACCACTACGTCAATAGCCAGTACATCTATTGGGCCCTCGATGCGTCGCGCGCCCATGCGCTGGGCAGCGATACGGTCGCCAGGAACCTCTATTGGGGGGCGGCCGTCAATCCGCGTGATCCCGGGCTGGTGCTCACCCGTCGCGGCAACGGCTATGTGCTGAACGGACGCAAGTCCTTCTCCACGGCGGCTCGGGTTTCCGACTATATCAATGCCAATGCGACGCTCGACGACAAGATCGCCGGTTTCGCCGTGCCGACCAATCGTCAAGGTTACGTCGCCAACGACGACTGGGACAATATCGGCCAGCGCCTGTCGGACAGCGGTAGCGTCGAATTTCATGATTTCCCCGTCTACGAGGAGGATTTCGTCGGCGCGCCGGCTGCACCCGATGTGGTGCCGCCGGTTCTGTCGACCTTCAATACGCCGTTCATCCAACTGGTCTTCGTCAATTTCTATCTCGGCACCGCGGAAGGCGCGCTGCAGGCGGCCGTCGATTACGTCCGCAACACGACCCGGCCATGGATCACCTCGGGTGTCGAGCGGGCGGCGGACGATCCTTATATTCTCGAGCGGGTCGGCGAATTCACCGCCGCACTGAAAGCTTCGGCAGCCCTTGCCGACAGTGCGGCATCAGCCGTGCAGGCGGGCCTTGCCCGCGGCCGCGATGTGACGACGCGCGAGCGCGGCGAGGCGGCGGCGGAAGCCTATGCCGCCAAGGTCCACGCCACTCATGTTTCGCTCGACATCACCTCGCGCGTCTTCGAGCTGACGGGCGCACGCTCAACGGCCGACAAATACCGCTTCGACCGGTTCTGGCGCAATGTCCGCACCCATACGCTGCACGATCCGGTTTTCTACAAGGCGAAGGAAGTCGGTGAATTCGTGCTGAACGACAAGATACCAGAGGTCAGCCTCTATAGCTGAGGCGGCCATCTTTCATCGAAAGCAAAAACCCCACTGCCGGCATCGGCGGTGGGGGTTTTCGGTTGAAAGAGGGGAAGATTTCAGATTTCAGAGCGCGCCGTTCTTCGGCGGCGTTACGCCGTTCAAATGGTAGTTGCCGACGACGTGATATTTCCAACGCACGGGATCGTGCAGCGTATGGGTGCGGGCATTGCGCCAGTGGCGGTCGAGGTTGAGGCCTGTTTGTACCGACGAGGTTCCGGCAAGCTCGAAAAGCGTGTTCGAAGCCTCGATCGCCACCTCTGTCGTCAGCACCTTGGCGGCGGCAACCGCAAGTGTGGCCGCGATCACCTTTTCCTCCGTCGTCTCGACCTGTGCGGCATCGACCTTGTGCCCGGCGCGCTCCACGAGAGCCGTTGCCGCCTCCAGGCGAATGGCGATCTGGCCGACCTTGGCGATCGTCAGCGGATCGTCTGAGGCACGCTCAAGGCCGCTATCCATCCAGGGGCGCGATTTCGTCCTGACGAACTCCAGCGTTTCGGCAAAGGCCGCTCGCGCGATACCGAGGTCGACGCCGGCATGGATGATCTGACCAACGGAGCCGATCGTCGTCGGCCGCTCGAAGCCCTTATGATGGAAGACCACGGAATCGGCGCTAACATAGACATTGTCGAGGATCGTCGTGCCGCTGCCGGTGGTGCGCTGGCCAAAACCGTCCCAGTCGTCGACGATCTCGACACCTTCGGTGCCCTTCGGCACGAAGGCCATGGTCAACCGATCCTCCGGATCGAGCGCGAAGATGGTGATCCAGTCGGCGAAGAGGACGCCGGTCGAATAGAATTTGCGGCCGTTGATCCGATAACCGGGACCGTCGCGGGTGATGCGCGTATTGTAGTGGCCGACCGTCTTGGTGCCGCGCTCGGATAGCGCATTTCCGAAACGATCGCCGGCCAGCACGCGGCCGAAGAAATAGCGCTGCTGCTCCTCGCCGCCGTCGGTTCTGAGCGCCTCGAGGATATAGAAATGGTTCTGCGGGATCTGGCCGATCGAACCGTCCGCCTCAGACAGGATCGCGGTGATCTCGGCAAGCACGGCGTTGGAAACGTCAAGCCCGCCATATTGCGCCGGCACGGTGATCGCCAGAAGGCCGGACTGGGCGAGAAGATCGAGTTCGCTAAATGGCAGGATCCGGTCGGCGTCGCGCTCGGCGGCACGTGCGGCGAATTGCGCCGCCAGTCTGCGGGCGGTGGCGATCGCCTCATCATCGCTGCCGATACGGTCGGCCACGGGCCGGATCTGATCTGCTTGCCTCAGCACGGTGTTCATCGATGTCTCCGATTCTGACGAGCCTATCGGTGAAAGAAATTGAGCGTCGAGATAAGAGCACAAATTCTATAGATGCGATAGAAAATAAAAAGTGTTTGCTTATCAGGCTTCGACCGCCCCGTTTAGTGTTGCGGTCCGACACTCATGCGACGAGGTCGCCTGGAAGCGATAAAATTCCTGCCCAGAACTGGCGCTCCCGGTCTCGTTTTGACGACGGCGACCTCCTACGTAACCGATGTCAGGTGCGTCAGCGCGCCGGTTGCAGAAAGAACGCTCAATGCGGGGCAGGGCGGCCGCCTTGCCCGATCCATGAGGAAAATCATGACACGTTCACGGCAGTTGCGCCTCGGCGCTTTCATGCGTCCCGTCAGCCTGCATACCGGCGCCTGGCGCTATCCCGGTTCCTATCCCGACGCCAACTTCAATTTCGCCCATCTGAAGTCCTTCGCGCAGACGTTGGAGCGGGCGAAATTCGACGCCTTCTTTATGGCCGATCACCTTGCCGTGCTCAACATGCCGGTCGAGGCGCTCAGGCGCAGCCACACCGTGACCTCCTTCGAGCCCTTCACGCTGCTCTCGGCGCTGGCAGCGGTGACGGAGCGCATCGGCCTCGTCGCCACGGCCTCCACCACCTTCGACGAGCCCTATCACATCGCCCGGCGTTTCGCCTCGCTCGACCATATCAGCGGCGGCCGCGCCGGCTGGAACATCGTCACGACATCGAACCCTGATGCCGCGCTCAATTTCGGCCTCGACGAACATGTAGAGCATGGCGAACGGTATCATCGCGCCCGGGAATTCTATGATGTGGTCACCGGGCTCTGGGATAGTTTCGCCGACGATGCCTTCATCCGCGACCGGGAAAGCGGCCTGTTCTTCGATCCGGAAAAGATGCATGTGCTCGGCCACAAGGGCGAGGAGCTGAGCGTGCGCGGGCCGCTCAATATTGCCCGGCCGCCGCAGGGCTGGCCTGTCATCGTCCAGGCCGGCCAGTCGGACCCCGGCCGCCAGCTTGCCGCCGAGACCGCGGAGATGGTCTTCTGTTCGCCGCGCGATCTGGCCGCCGGCAAGGCGCTCTATGCCGATATCAAGGGCCGCATGGAAGCCAACGGCCGCAACCGTGACCATCTGAAGATCCTGCCCGCCGCCTTCATCATCGTCGGCGACAGCATCGACGAGGCACGTGCCAAACGCGCCACCCTCGACAGCCTGGTGCATTACGACAGCGCCATCGCTTCGCTTTCGATCGCACTCGGCCATGACGCTTCGGGCTTCGATCCCGACGCGCCGCTGCCGGCCGATATTCCCGACACCAATGCCAGCAAGACCGGCCGCGCCCAGGTGCTGAAGCTTGCCGCGGAAGAAAATCTGACGGTGCGGCAGCTGGCACAGCGCTACGGCGGCTATGCCGGCCTCGCCTTCGTCGGCACGCCGGCCAGCATCGCCGACGAGATGGAGCGCTGGCTTGACGAGGAGGGTTCGGACGGTTTCAACATCGTCTTCCCCTATCTGCCGCAGGGTCTCACCGACGTCACCGAACGGCTGGTTCCCGAATTGCAGCGCCGCGGCCTATTCCGCAGCGAATACGAGGGCACGACGCTACGCGAACATCTCGGATTGCCGCGGCCGGAGAACCGGTTCTTCCCTGCTGGCACATGAAGCGTCGCTACCGCTGGAATGGACGGGCCACGCTTCCGCTTCCGGAAGCAAACCCATAGCGCTCAAGCTGTAACCCGGACCTGAAACGCGTCGCTTTCGCCCGGCATCAGTTCGAGGGGCCAGATGATGTTGCGCTCGCCTCCCGGATAGAAATCTCGATAGGCCGGCATGTTGGCGAGAAGCATCCGGCCGAGCGCGACGCCGAGATCGTAGAGTGACATGCGAAAGCAACTGAGCGAGGGCTGCAGGAAACGTGCGCGCGGAGCGTCGCGGAAGCCGATCACCGCAAGGTCGCGGCCGGGCATGACGCCCGATTCCATCAGGCGGCGGTAAAGGCCGATCGCCATCAGCTCGTAGATCAGGATCACCGCCGTCGGCCGCTCTTCGAGCAGCAGCAGCTCATGGGCCGCCTGATAGCCGCCCTGTTCACTCGACTTGACGCGGATGACGAGTGAGGAGTCGAAGGCAATATCGTGCCGCTCGAGCGCCCGGCGATAGCTTTCGATAAAGAGATAGCCGAGGTTGACCTCGCTCGACGGCGCGGTGATCGCGATCCGGCGGTGGCCCAGCGCGATCAGCCGCTCGACGGCGTGGTCGGCCACGCCCTCGAAATCGAGATCGATCCATGGAGAATTGCTGGCCGAAAGGCTGCGGCCAAGCGCGACGAAGGGGATCTTCGCCCGTGACAGAAAGTCGATGCGCCGGTCGACGCGCTGCGTGTCCGAGATGATCATCGCATCGACGATACGACGCGCCACCATCCGCTTCAGATATTCGTACGGGTCCTCATCGCTCGGGCAGGGCAGCATGAGGAGGTCGAGCTTGTGGCGGGCAAAGACGCTCTGCAGGCCGCTGGTGACGCCGAGGAAGAAGTTGTCGGCATTCTCGACCGTCTCCTTGCTGGATTCGATCATCAACCCGATGACCTTCGTCTCTCCCTGCCGCAGGCTCCGCCCAGACTGGTTCGCGACATAGCCGAGCTCCTCGGCCGCAGCCAGCACGCGCCGGCGAGTCTCCTCGTTGACATCGGGCTTGCCGTTCAGCGCGCGGGAGACCGTGCCGATCGAGATATTCAGGTGTTCGGCAAGCTGGCGAATTCCCTTCATCGCTGACGATTTTCCCGGGAGCATGATGCCGAAAAGTGTGCGCGGTTTTCGGACAACATCATGCTCCATTTCTATAATTCAGATCCGTCCGGATCTGGGCCCGTAATTTCCCATTTGCCGTCTATTGACACCGCAAAATGTTTTCGCCTACAGTCGTAAACGTTTACGGAGTGCGTGTCACGAGGAGAGTTGACACCATTCCCCTGGAGGAAATCGTGAAATTCAGTGCCATTCTGTGCGGGTGCGGAGCTATGTCCAAAGGTTGGTTGCGAGCCATTGCTTCCAACCCTCTGCTGGCCGATACCATCACCATCGTCGGCCTCGTCGACCTGAACCGGGAGACGGCGGAGAAGCTCGCCGCGGAATGCGGCCTTGAAGGCGCCGTCATCGGTTCGGACTTGTCCGACGTCATCGCGGCCACAAAGGCCGACTTGGTCTTCGACATCGTCATTCCGGCCGCGCGCTACGAAGTCGTTTCCACCGCACTCAAGGCCGGTTGCCATGTGCTCAGCGAAAAGCCGATGGCGGCCTCGCTTGCCGAGGGCGCCGCGCTGATCGATCTCGCCGCCGAGACCAGCTGCATCCACGCCGTCATCCAGAATCGTCGCTTCATATCAGGCGTCAGGCGCCTGCGCCGTTTCGTCGACAGCGGCGCGATCGGCGAATTGACCGGCATCCATTGCGACTTCTTCCTGGCGCCGCATTTCGGCGGCTTCCGCGAAGAAATGGACAACGTTCTGCTTCTCGACATGGCGATCCACACCTTCGATGCTGCCCGTTACGTCGCCGACAGGAAGCCGCTTGCCGTCTATTGCGTCGAGCGCAATCCGAAGGGTTCGTGGTACCGCCACGGGGCCTCGGCCAATGCCATCTTCGAATTTTCCGACGACATCGTCTTCACCTATCGCGGCTCCTGGTGCGCCGAAGGCGAGCGCACCAGCTGGGAAAGCCAGTGGCGCCTCGTCGGCTCGAAGGGAATGCTCACCTGGGATGGCGAAGAGAATTTCAAGGCGACTGTTGCGGGCGAAGAGCCGGGCCTTTTGCATGGCTCTGCTGCCGTAAACGTTCCCGGGCCGGAACACGACGAGGAAACCCATGGCCATGCCAGCGTCATCGCCGATTTCATCGCGGCGATCAGCACCGGCAAGCAGCCAGAGACGGTTAATTCCGACAATATCAGAAGCCTTGCCATGGTCTTCGGCGCGATTGAAAGCGCCAAGACGGGCAGGCGCGTCGAAATTTCAGCATAGGATCAAGTGACGTGAGCAACCCTGCAAAATCCATTCGTATCGGCACCATGGTCAGCGGCAACAAAGGCGATGCCGCAAACCGCATCGGCGAGATCGCCGACATGGGCTTCGAAAGCTTCGAACCTTTCTTCTGGCAGACGACGAAGGGCCAGGACCTTGCCGAACTCGGCAAGCGCTGCCTCGATGCGATCGGTGACCGCGACGTCACCATCTCGACGCTCGGCATGTTCGGCAATCCGCTGGAAGAGACCGCAATCGACCTCGAGACGCTGCAGGGCTGGAAGGATTGCATCGACAATGCCCATCATTTCGGCGCCACCTGCGTTGCCGGCTTCACCGGCCGCATCCGCGGCAAGCCGCTAACCGACAGCCTGCCTCGCTACAAACAGATCTGGAGCGAGCTTGCCAAGCGTGCTGCCGACAAGGGCGTCAAGATCGCCTTCGAGAATTGCGCCATGGATGGCAACTGGGCAAGCGGCGACTGGAACATCGCCCACAATCCCGATGCCTGGGAACTGATTTTCAACGAGACGCCGGATGATAATATCGGGCTGGAGTGGGAACCGTGCCATCAGATGGTTTATCTGATCGACCCTTTGCCGCAGATCCGCAAATGGGCGCACAAGTTCTTCCACGTCCACGGCAAGGACGCGACCATCCGCTGGGAAGTCATCAAGGAACACGGCATCTTCGGCAAGGAAAAGTTCGTCTTCATGCGCACGCCGGGCTTCGGCGACAGCAACTGGACCGACATCATTTCCGAGCTGCGCCTTGCCGGCTGGTCGGGCTCGATCGATATCGAAGGCTGGCACGACCCGGTCTATCGCGATGCGCTTGAAATGACCGGCCAGGTCTATGCGCTGAACCACCTCAAGCATGCCCGGGGCGGCGAATTCGTCGTCGATCCGATCTGATGATATCGTGGCCGGCAAGGAGGAATTGCCGGAAACGGGGATAACCACAAAGGAGGAGAACCATGGCTATCCGCAAATATGCAATTCTGGGCGCTCTCGCGCTTGCAGGCGTTTCGCTCACCGGCCTTTCGGCCAAGGCCGAGGACGTCACGCTGACGCTCTGGTCGCTGGACAGGGACATCCAGCCGGCGCCGAATCTCGTCAAGGAATTCAATGCCCAGAACAACGGCATCAAGATCGAATATCGGCTGATCCAGTTCGACGACGTCGTCACCGAGGCGATGCGCGCCTATGCGACCGGCCAGGCGCCCGATATCATCGCCGTCGACAATCCGGAGCATGCGCTGTTCTCGTCGCGCGGCGCCTTCCTTGATCTCACTGACATGATCGCCAAGTCGACCGTTATCAAGCCGGAGAACTACTTTCCGGGGCCGCTGAAATCGGTCGAGTGGGACGGCAAGTATTTTGGCGTGCCGAAGGCGACCAACACGATCGCGCTCTACTACAACAAGGACATGTTCAAGGCGAAGGGCCTCGATCCGAACAGGCCGCCGCAGACCTGGGACGAGCTCGTCGAGGATGCGCGCAAGCTGACCGATCCCGCCAAGAACGTCTACGGTCTCGCCTTCTCGGCCAAAGCCAACGAGGAGGGCACTTTCCAGTTCCTTCCCTGGGCCCAGATGGGCGGCGGCAGCTATGAAAACATCAATGCCGACGGCGCGGTGAAGGCGCTCGAGGTCTGGAAGACGATCATGGACGAGAAGCTCGCTTCTCCCGATACACTGACGCGCGGCCAGTGGGATTCGACCGGCACCTTCAACTCAGGCAATGCGGCAATGGCGATCTCGGGTCCCTGGGAGCTCGACCGCATGAGCCAGGAAGCGAAGTTCGACTGGGGCGTCACCCTGCTTCCGGTCCCGAAGGAAGGGGCTGAACGCTCGTCGGCCATGGGCGACTTCAACTGGGCGATCTTCGCCACCAGCAAACATCCGGCCGAAGCCTTCAAGGCGCTCGAATTTTTCGCCTCGCAAGACGACAAGATGTTCAAGAATTTCGGCCAGCTTCCGGCGCGTTCCGACATCTCGATCCCCGAGACCGGCCAGCCGCTGAAGGATGCCGCCCTCAAGGTCTTCCTCGAACAGCTGAAATACGCCAAGCCGCGCGGCCCGCATCCGCAATGGCCGAAGATCTCCAAGGCGATTCAGGACGCCATCCAGGCGGCACTCACCGGCCAGATGAGCCCCAAAGACGCGCTCGACCAGGCAGCCGACAAGATCAAGGCAGTACTAGGCTGATCATTGGCTGCGAGCGAGCCGCTTGCTCCCTCTTCTCCCCCGGCGGGGAGAAGAGGAACCCGGAAGCAACGCGTCTTTTAACCGGATGAACCTCGGTTCATCTCATCATTTCCTCCCGGCAGGGGCCGTCTTCCGCATCATGCGCCAGGCGGCCCCGTTCGGAGCATCGGAGGACGCATGAAAAGGATCCTGATGAGCGTCAGGGACGGTCGCGGTTTCGATATCGTGCTGGTCGCCTTCCCGCTCAGCTTTCTGTTCCTGATGGCGGGGCTGCCGCTGATCTACAATGTCGTGATGAGCTTCCAGGAGGTCGACATGTTCAGCCTCGGCACCTTCTCGCGTCCCTTCGTCGGCTTCAAGAATTATACCGACCTCTTCGCGCAGCCAGAAACGCTGCCGATCCTCTATAATACCGTCATCTTCGTCACCGGCTCCATCGCCGGCCAGTTCCTGATCGGCTTCGGCCTGGCGCTGTTCTTCTGGGTCAATTTTCCCGGCGCCTCATGGATGCGCGGCCTGTTCCTCGTCTCCTGGGTCATGCCTGGCCTCGTTGTCGGCGCCATCTGGAACTGGATTCTCTCAGGCGATTTCGGCGTGCTGAACTTCATCCTGAAAGAAAGCGGCATCATCTCCGGCAACATCTTCTGGCGCTCGGACCCGCATTATTCGCTCTATGCCGTCATCATCGCCAATATCTGGCTCGGCACCTCGTTCAACATGATCCTGCTCTCCGTCGGCCTCGCCGGCATTCCTGCCGATCTCTTTGAGGCGGCCGAACTCGACGGCGCCAATGTCTGGCAGCGCTTCTGGACGATCACGCTGCCAATGATGCGCTCGACCATCGGTGCCATCATCGCACTCGGCCTGATCTTCACCCTGCAGCAGTTCGATCTTTTCGCCGCGATCACGTCGGGCGGGCCGAACAATTCGTCGAATGTCACGCAATACTGGGCCTGGGATCTCTCCTTCCGCCAATACGACTTCGCCAAGGGCGCGACGATCTCCGTCATCATGATCGTCTTCGTCATGTTCGCGTCGGTCGTCTATGTCCGGTCCACGCGCCACGAGGTGCGCGGATGAATACGACGAACCGCGACCGCCTGATGCTCGCCATATCGATCGTCATGGCGGCGATCTATCTCTTCCCGCTCTACTGGATGTACATCACCGCGCTGAAAAGCGGCTCGGAGATGTTCGCGACGCCGCCGAGCTTCTGGCCGGCGGCACCCCAATGGGGCACCTATGCCGCTGTCTGGGAAAGCCGCAATATGGGCCGCTACCTCTGGAACTCGCTGGTCATCGCTCTCGGCTCCGTCGCGCTCATCACGCTGCTCGGCGTCGGCTGCGCTTATGTGCTCGCCAGATACCGCAACGTCTGGGTGGATATCGGCCTGTTCCTGATCCTGATGCTGCAGGTCCTGCCGGCATCGCTGATGATCACGCCGATCTTCGTCGGCTTCTCGCAGATCGGTCTGCTTTCCACTCCGCGCCTTGCCGTCATCATCGCGGTCGCGGCAAAGAGCATGCCCTTCTTCGTCATCCTGGTGCGCGCCACCTTCATGAGCGTTCCCCAGGAACTGGAGGAAGCGGCACTCGTCGACGGCAATTCACGCGTCGGCGCCTTCTTCAACATCGTGCTGCCACTCGCCCGCAACGGCATCCTGGTCAGCGCCATCCTGATCTTCATGCAGGCCTTCGGCGAATTCGTCTATTCGAAGTCGATGATCCAGGCGGCCGAGCTTCAGCCGGCAAGCGTCGGCCTCAACTCCTTCATGGGGCCGAACACCAACGAGTGGAACAACATCATGGCCTACGCCACGATGTATGTGACACCAATCCTCGCCATCTTCGTTCTCTTGCAGCGCCGCATCGTATCCGGCCTCACCTCTGGAGCCCTCAAATGACCACGCAGATCGAGCTCAGCGGCGTCAACAAATATTACGGCGCCTTCCACGCCCTGAAGAACATCGACCTTTCGATCGCCAAGGGCACCTTTGTCGCACTTGTCGGCCCGTCGGGCTGCGGCAAGTCCACGCTGCTGCGCTCACTTGCCGGCCTCGAAAGCATTTCGTCGGGCGATCTCAGGATCGCCGGCGAGCTGATGAACGGCGTGCCGCCGCGCAAGCGCGACGTCGCGATGGTCTTCCAGTCCTATGCGCTCTATCCGCATATGACGGTCGAGGAGAACCTGACCTACAGCCTGCGCATCCGCGGCATTGCCAAGGCAGAGGCCAAAAAGGCCGCCGAGGACGTGGCGGCGACGACAGGTCTTTCGCATCTCCTGAAGCGCTATCCGCGCGAGCTTTCCGGTGGTCAGCGCCAGCGCGTCGCCATGAGCCGCGCCATCATCCGCCATCCCAAGGCCTTCCTGTTCGACGAGCCGCTGTCCAACCTCGACGCCGCACTCCGCGTCCACATGCGTAAGGAAATCCGGTCGCTGCACGACCGGCTGCACGCAACCTTCGTCTACGTCACGCACGACCAGGTCGAAGCGATGACGATGGCCGACCATGTGGTGGTGATGCGCGATGGCATCATCGAACAGCAGGGTGCGCCACTGGACCTCTACGACCGCCCGGCAAACCGCTTCGTCGCCGGTTTCATCGGTTCGCCGGCCATGAATTTCATTCCCGCGATTGCCGCGGAAGGCGGCAAGAGCCTTATCCTGGATTTCGGCGCAGTGAAGCAGACGCTTGCGATCACCCGCGCCATCGAGCCTGGGCGTAAGCTCATCGCCGGCATCCGGCCGGAGCATATCGGCGTCGTCGAGCCTGGACATGGCAGCTTCGATGTGCCGATCGCCTTCGTCGAATCGACCGGCTCGTCAACCTTCATCGTCGCAGAGACCCAGCCGGAACTGACGATCGTCGAGACGCGCCGCGACAGGGTCAAGGCAGGAGATATGATCGGACTTTCGGTCGATCCGGACCAAATCCATCTCTTCGACGCGTCGACGAATCACCTGGTATAAGCTCATTCGAGCAGCCGGTCGGGCAGGGGTTTCAGCGGGTAGGCCTGCCAGAAGAAGGTGTCGGCGGCCGCCTGATCATAGGAGAAGTTGCGCGCCTCTTTGATCTTGCCGTTCTCGATGCGGAAGGCGAGCACCCAGATGGTGTCGACATTGGCCAGGCCGTCTCGTCCCGACCAGCCGCGATGCATGTCGATCACCCAGTACTCGTCGGCCGTCAACGCGATCAGCTCGGCGCGGAAACCGGCCTTGCCCAGCTGCTGGAAGAATGCCGCCACTTCTTCCTTGCCGCGTTTGACGCCGGCCAGCGGATGATGGCCGGGAATGTGCCATTCGATATCGTCGGCGAAGAACGCGGCGACACGGCTCATGTCGCCGCTGCCGTAGGCGGCGTAGTAGTCGGTGATGACCTTGCGGTTTTCTTCCGGGCTTGCGGCCATGACGGTTCCTCCGGAAAAGAGTGCGACTGAAACGAAGAGTGCTCGAACGAGCGATGGTCTGCGCATGCGGATCTCCTTGAAGGTATATTGGAATGAGAGTGGCAGGCCGGATCAGCCCGGCTGCCCGGCGCGTTCCGCGGCCCTGTTGACCAGAGTCCGGTCGCCGGTCTCGTGGGCGGGCGTCATCACCAGCCGGGAGACTTTCCAGGTGCCGTCGATCTTGGTGAGGTCATATCGATAATGTCCCATCAGTACCCAGCTCTCCGCGCCGATCCGATGGACTGCCTGGAAATCGGCCTCGGCCACCGCTGTCGGGCCGGCACTTTCGATGATGGCGTGGTTGCTGACGAGATGCAGCGTGCGATCGAAGCCCGGCAGAAAGGCAGACCATTGCCGGATGACGGCTTCGGCCGGCTGGGTGGTCGGCTCGCCGCCCCAGAGGCCGGTGTAATCCAGCGTCACCGTGTCGGCGAAGGCGCCGCGCACGCGGTCCCACTGGTGGCGGTCGGCGCCAGCGGCAATGTCGGTAATGGCATCGATGATGGCCACCCGGTCGTCTGGACCGATCGGCTCGGCCCTGGTGGTGAACGAGGCCAGCAAGACGCCGGCGGCAACTGTGAGTAGGAGGGTTTTCATCGTCATTTCCTTCCCAGGCATCAGGAGCCTTCGTTGATCCGTTCGAAATGGGCAGCCGCGGCATCGGCCGCCCGCCTGACATCCTCGGGATTGTCGTAGAAATCGAACTGGGTGACACCGTCGAGCCAGATCTCGGAGGCATCGCCACGCAGGCGCGTGAAAAAGGCATGCGCGCCTTGCGGGACGGCCGCTGCTTCCGAGTGGACGATCAGCGTCGGCTTGTCGAGCCGGTCACCGATGGCAACCGCGTCATAGGTCAGCCAAGGCTCCCAGGAGGCGAGATTGAACTTATTGTCATATTGCGGGATGAGGCCTCGGCTGGACTCGGTGTAATAGGGGATCTGGTACATCAGCGCGGTGCTGTCGTCGGCGCTTGCGGCAACGATCACCCGAGGCTGGCCGCTGCGCTCGGCTTCCTCAGCCTCGCGGGACGTGGCGATCAGCCTGGAGACGCCGTCCGCACCGCCATAGATCCGCTCGACGATCGCCTTGTCATGCAGCCAAGGCGCCACCAGCGATATGGCGGTGAAATCGGGATTGCCCGAAGCCGCCGCCGCCATATAACCGGCCGAGGCGCAGATGCCGAGACCGGCGATCTTGCCGGCATCGATTTCCGGCAAGGTTGCCATGAAGTCGGCCGCCGCCACGATATCATCGGTCTTGGCCGCCGGATCCTCCTTGAAACGGATATTGCCGCCAGACTGGCCCCAGCCGCGGAAATCGAAGGCGAGGGCAATGAAGCCGCGCTCGGCCATCTCCTCCGCGTAAAGGCCGGACATCTGCTCCTTGATCGAGGTCCAGGCGCCAGTCACCAGAACGCCGGGGCGCTTTTCGCCCGGCTTGTAGTCGGCCGGGAGATAGAGCGTGCCGGCAAGCGTCACTCCCTCGTTCTGGAAGGAGACGGGACGCGTCTCGATGCCGGCCGCAAAAGCCGTCGAATGCAGCAGGGCTGCCCCAATTGCAGAAAGGGTCGATAGTCTCATCGAAGATTTCCTCGCCGTCACCGCCGGTTTAATCAGGTACGAGGAGGAGTTTCGCAGCATCGGCGCGCAGGCGCCGGAGCGATACTTGGCATTTATTATGTGTTTATTGTCATTCTGGGTCGGAGCGCTATCGTCTGCGAAACGCTGCCGGCGTGAGCCCTGTACTGCGCCTGAAATGCCGACCGAAGCGGGACACGTCGTCATAACCCACGCGGATGGCGACGGCGGCAACCGGAACGCCCGTGGTCCTGAGCAGCACCTTGGCCCGTTCCATTCGCTCACGGATGACATATTGTAGCGGCGACGTGCCGAGCGCCGCGGTGAAGATGCGCACGAAATGGAACCGGCTCATTGCCGCCTCGGAAGCCATGTCGTCAAGGGAAAGATCCTCGGCAAGATTGTCATGGATATATGCCAGTGCACGGCGCAGCCGCCGGTCCTCGACCCCAATGGATGACAGCGGGGCAGGCGAGAGCAGCTGAGCTAAATGCGCTGCAACCGCAAGGTGCATCGTATCGCGATAGAGGGATTGCGGTGCATCCCGAAGAGAGGCCGCGTGACGGACGAATTGAACCAGCAGCGGATCGAGGCTGCCGACGACGGGATTGAAGACGGCCCTGTCGAAACCGACATCCTTGAGCAAGGCGTCCGACAGATCCACTCTCAGAAACGAGAGCTTATCGTCATATTCGCAGGTGCCCGACGAACCGGCCGGCAGAATCCAGCCGTCGCCGGCACGCAGCGGCACGACCCGCTTACGATCGGAACCGACGGCGATGCGGTGCCGGGCCTGATCAACCAGAAATAAGCCGATGGCCAGCCGGGGAATCGCGAACGCACCACCGCCAGCAGGCAGATCCAGCCTGCCCGCCGTCAACCAATCTCCGCTCGAAACTCCTCGCGGTCCGCTCATGGGACAAATCTAATTTGTCACGCCGGGAATTCAACCATGCAGATTTCGGCTGCCTTGGCGCCGGAAAGCAATTGTTATTAGCCGCAAGACGAAGAAAGCCCGATAGCGAGAGCCGGGGAGCCGCCTCACGCGGTGAACGGCTGTTGTGTCGCAAGTATTACAATTTTATGACGCCCATGGAATAAACGCGAAGAAACCCACGATCCGTTCAATGTCATGGAACGTTGAAAAAGTGGTCATCGCGCTGCAATAATCGAGGTTCAAACAGCCCCGCACAAATGGGGGCTCCATGCGAAAGAAAAACGTTCTCCTCATCGTCGTTGACCAATGGCGAGCCGATTTCGTTCCGCACGTTCTGCGTGCCGACGGGAAAAACGATTTCCTGAAGACGCCTAATCTCGACCGGCTCTGTCGCGAGGGCGTGACCTTTAGGAACCATGTGACGACCTGCGTTCCCTGCGGCCCGGCCCGTGCGAGCCTGCTCACCGGCCTCTATCTGATGAACCATCGCGCCGTGCAGAACACGGTGCCGCTCGACCAGCGCCACCTCAACCTCGGCAAGGCGTTGCGCGGCGTCGGCTACGACCCGGCGCTGATCGGCTATACGACGACGGTGCCGGATCCGCGCACCACTTCGCCAAACGATCCGCGCTTCAGGGTGCTTGGCGACTTGATGGACGGCTTCCATCCAGTCGGCGCCTTCGAGCCCAATATGGAGGGTTATTTCGGCTGGGTGGCACAGAACGGCTTCGAGCTGCCGGAGCATCGTCCTGATATCTGGCTGCCCGAGGGCGAAGATGCCGTTGCCGGTGCCACCGACCGTCCGTCACGCATTCCGAAGGAATTTTCGGACTCGACCTTCTTCACCGAGCGGGCGCTGACCTATCTCAAGGGCCGCGACGGCAAGCCCTTCTTCCTGCATCTCGGTTATTACCGGCCGCATCCGCCCTTCGTCGCCTCTGCTCCCTATCATGCCATGTACCGGCCGGAAGACATGCCGGCGCCAATCCGCGCGTCCAACCCGGACACCGAGGCTGCACAACATCCGTTGATGAAATTCTATGTCGACAGCATCCGCCGCGGCTCCTTCTTCCAGGGCGCCGAAGGGTCAGGTGCGACGCTCGACGAAGCGGAACTGCGCCAGATGCGCGCAACCTATTGCGGCCTGATCACCGAGGTCGACGATTGCCTTGGCCGGGTCTTTAACTATCTCGATGAGACCGGACAGTGGGACGATACGCTGATCATCTTCACCAGCGACCACGGCGAGCAGCTCGGCGATCATCACCTGCTCGGCAAGATCGGCTACAACGATCCGAGCTTCCGCATTCCGCTGGTCATCAAGGACGCCGGCGAAAATGCACGCGCCGGTGCGATCGAAAGCGGCTTCACCGAGAGCATCGACCTCATGCCGACCATTCTCGACTGGCTCGGCGGAAAGATCCCGCACGCCTGTGACGGCCTGTCGCTGCTGCCCTTCCTGAGCGAGGGCCGGCCGCAGGATTGGCGTACCGAATTGCACTACGAATACGACTTCCGCGATGTCTATTATTCCGAGCCGCAGAGTTTCCTCGGCCTCGGCATGAATGATTGCAGCCTCTGCGTCATCCAGGACGAGCGATACAAATACGTTCATTTCGCAGCGCTGCCGCCGCTGTTCTTCGATCTGCAGCACGATCCGAACGAATTCACCAATCTCGCCGACGATCCGGCCTATGCCGCGCTCGTGCGGGACTATGCGCAGAAGGCGCTCTCCTGGCGCCTGAAACATGCCGACAGAACCCTGACCCATTATCGCTCCGGCCCCGAAGGCCTGATCGAACGCAGCCATTGATCCGACTTACCAGAGAACCCAAGGAGATATTCCCATGGTCACCTTCACCCGTCGCGGTGCTCTCGGCCTTGCCACCGGCGTCGCCAGCTCGCTGATCCTGCCGCGCTTTTCCATCGCCCAGGCCGACAACCGTCCTTCGATCACCATCGCCGTCCAGAAGATCTCGAACTCGAACACGCTGGATACGTTGCGCGAACAGTCGAATGTCGGCCAGCGCATCTTCAATTCGTCGCTGTGGGAAAGCCTGATCGGCCTCGACTGGCTCGGCAACCTCTCGGCCGTTCCGTCGCTCGCCACCGAATGGCGCCGTATCGACGACAAGACAGTCGAGCTGAAACTGCGCCAGGGCGTCAAATTCCACAATGGCGACGAGATGACGGCCGAAGACGTCGCCTTCTCCTTCAGCAAGGAACGCATGTTCGGCGATACGCAGCCGAGCACCGGCAAGACGATCTTCGTCACCGAAAAGAACCCGCTCGGCCGCGAAAGCAAGGAACTGCCGGTCGAAATTCCGGCCGTCGCCCGCCGTATCTGGCCAGCCCTGCTCGGCATCGAAATCGTCGACAAATATACCGTCCGCTTCGTCAACGGTTCGCCTGACGTGACGATGGAAGGCCGCATCTCAGTTGCCGCCAGCGCCATCGCCAATCGCCGCGGCTGGGATGAGGCAAAGAGCTATCTCGACTGGGCCCGCGCGCCGATCACCACCGGTCCCTACCGCGTCGCTGAGTTCAAGCCGGACACCTACCTGATCTACGAAGCGCATGACGAATATTGGGGCGGCCGTCCTCCGGTGAAGCAGATCCGCTTCGTCGAAGTTCCGGAAGTCGCCTCGCGCGTCAATGGCCTGCTGTCCGGCGAATATCACCTCGCCAGCGACATCCCGCCGGACCAGATCGAAGGCATTGAAAAGAACGCTGCCTTCGAAGTCCAGGGCGGCATCATCACCAACCACCGGCTGACCGTGTTCGATAAGACCCATGCTCAGCTCGGTAACCCGCTGGTGCGCCGCGCCTTCACGCATGCCATCGACCGACAGGCGATCGTCGACTCGCTCTGGGCAGGCCGCACCCGCGTTCCGGCCGGCCTGCAGTGGGATTTCTATGGCGACATGCTGGTCAAGGATTGGACCGTGCCTGAATACAATCCTGATCTCGCCCGCCAGCTCCTCAAGGAAGCCAACTACAAGGGCGATCCGATCCCGTATCGCCTGCTGAACAACTATTATACCAACCAGACCCCGACGGCGCAGATCCTCGTCGAAATGTGGGCGCAGGTCGGCCTCAACGTGCAGATCGAGATGAAGGAAAACTGGCAGCAGATCCTCGAAAAGACGCCGACGCGCGCCGTCCGCGACTGGTCGAACTCCGCAAGCTTCCCCGATCCGGTTTCCTCGATCGTCGCACAGCACGGTCCGAACGGCCAGCAGCAACAGGTCGGCGAATGGACCAACGCCGAGATGAACACGCTGTCGACCTTCCTCGAGACCAGCACCGATCGCGCCAAGCGCCATGACGCTTTCGCCCGCATGCTGCAGATCTGCGAGCGCGAAGACCCCGCCTATACCGTTCTCCACCAGAACGCCGTCTTCACCGCCAAGTCGAAGTCGATCAATTGGAAGGCCGCATCGGCCTTTGCCATGGACTTCCGCCAGGGCAATTGGTCCTGATCAAGATCTGACGACATCAGCGAGCCGGGGGAAACTCCGGCTCGCTGCCATTTGGTGCACCGGCTATCCGGAAACCAGGCAAGCCCGACAGGCACGAGCATGATGCCGAAAAGTGTGAGCGGTTTTCAGACGACATCATGCTCTCGTTCGGATCTGACGGCCGGCGGGAATGCAAGAAGGAGAGGCTGAAATGTCATTGGTCGAAATTTCCAATTTGAAGGTCGCGTTCAGCGGCGTCGAAGTCCTGCACGGCGTCGATCTGGCAATCGAGAAGGGCGAGGCGGTGGGTCTCGTCGGCGAATCCGGCTGCGGCAAGTCGGTCACCTGGCTGGCGGCACTCGGGCTCCTGCCTGGAAAGGCTTCCGTCTCCGGCAGTGTGCGTCTCGGCAGCGATCAACTGATCGGCGCGTCGCGCACGAAGCTCGAAAGTATACGCGGCGGCCGCATCGCCATGATCTTCCAGGATCCGTCGAGCTCGCTCAACCCTGTCATCCGCGCCGGGCGCCAGATCGCCGAAGCCGTCGAACTGCACCGCGGGCTGACCGGCAGGGCCGCCCGCAACGAGGCAGTCCGGCTGATGGAAATGGTCGGCATTCCCGACGCGGTGCGCCGTTTCGACAATTTTCCGCATGAATTTTCCGGTGGCCAGAACCAGCGGCTGATGATCGCCATGGCGCTCGCCGGAAATCCTGATCTGCTGATCGCCGATGAGCCGACGACGGCGCTGGACGCGACGATCCAGGCGCAGATCCTCGATCTTCTGATTTCGATCCGCGAGGAAACCGGCATGGCGATCGTCTTCATCAGTCATGATCTCGGGGCGGTGTCGCAGATCTGCGAGCGCGTCTGCGTCATGTATGCCGGCAACATTGTCGAGAAATGCCCGACGGAATCATTGTTCCGGTCGCCGCGCCATCCCTATACGCGCGGGTTATTCGATGCCATTCCGCGTATCGATGCCGGCCGCGACCGGCTGATACCGATCCCCGGCACCGTGCCGCAGCCCGGCCGGATGCCCGGCGGCTGCGCCTTTGCGCCGCGTTGCGGCCATGCCTCGGAACTCTGTCATAACAAGGTGCCGCCGCTCGTCGCACTTGACGACGACCGTGCAACCGCCTGCTTCCATCCGCTCAGTGACGGCGCCACCGCATCGAAACCGAACCTCATGCAGGCAGAGCAGGGAGTGGCATGGGCATGAGCGAACCTCAGCTGATCGAAGCCAACGACCTCGTCAAGACCTATACGATGCGCCGCGGCATGTTCGGAAAGCCGAGCCATGTCCGGGCGGTCGACGGCGTTTCGCTGTCGGTCGCACCGAAGACGACGCTCGGCATCGTCGGTGAATCCGGCTCAGGAAAATCGACGATGGGCCGACTGCTGCTCGGGCTCGAAGCTCCGACCGAAGGCAGCGTCCGCTTCGACGGGGAGGCGATGCCGGCACTCAGAACGCCGCGCTGGCGTAGCCTGAGGGCGCGCATGCAGCTCGTCTTCCAGGATCCGCTGGCAGCCCTTGACCGGCGCATCTCGATCGGCGCTCAGATCGGCGAACCGCTTGCCATCCATGCCGTCGGAAGCGAGGAGGGGCGGCGCGAACGTGTCGATGAACTGCTCGTCGCCGTCGGTCTTCGCCGCGATCAGGCGGAGCGTTATCCGCACGAGCTTTCGGGCGGCCAGCGCCAGCGCGTCGTCATTGCGCGCGCCATCGCCACCAATCCGGAGCTTCTGGTCTGCGACGAACCGGTCTCGGCTCTCGACGTCTCCATCCAGGCGCAGGTGATCAACCTGTTGCGCGACCTGCAGGAAAAGCGCGGCATCGCCATGGCTTTCATCAGCCATGACCTGAAGGTCGTACGCAACATCGCCGATCGAGTCGCGGTGATGTATCTCGGCCGGATCGTCGAGGAAGCAGCTTCGGAGGATATTTTCCGCAGCCCGTTGCATCCCTATACGCAGGCACTGGTCTCCAGCGTTCCGGTTCCCGGCACGGCGTTGCGCGACCGTATCATCCTGCAGGGAGAACCGCCGAACCCCGCTGCCCGGCCTGCCGGCTGCGCCTTTCATCCCCGCTGCGGCCATACGGTCGAGCGCTGTCGCGTCGAGACGCCTGAACTCGTCACCGTCGAGGCGGGCCGGAGAGCTGCCTGCCACCTCGTTGCGCCCGCACCCGCATCAACGCTCATGGAGAGCTGAGCCATGATCCGTTTCTTCCTGATAAGGGCGTTCCGCGCGCTGATGACCATCGTGCTGGTGGTCACCTTCGCCTTCGTCGTCCTTCGCCTTTCCGGCGACCCGGCCCTGACGATCATGGGGCCGGAAGCGCCGCCGGAGGCAATCCGCGCCTTCCGTGCCGCCTGGGGTCTCGATCAGCCGATCTGGGTGCAGTATCTGCGCTATTTCGGCGCGATCGCCCGCGGTGATCTCGGTATCTCGATGCGCGACGGCCAATCGGCAATCCAGCTCGTGCTCGACCGCATTCCGGCAACGCTGGAGCTGACGATCCCGGCCCTCATCCTTAAGCTGGTGATCGGCATTCCGGCTGGCGTCTACGCTGCCCTCCATCGCGACAGCTCGACCGACCGCGCCGTTATGGCGAGCGCGGTGGTCGGCTTCACCATGCCGAGCTTCGTGCTCGGCCTCGTGCTGGTGCTGATCTTCTCCGTCACGCTCGGCCTGCTGCCATCAGGCGGCCAGGACAGCTGGATGCATGCCATTTTGCCGATCATCACCATGAGCATCGGCGGTGCCGGCATTCTTGCCCGCTTTGCCCGAAGCGCGATGATCGAGGTGCTTGGCCAGCCCTATATCCGCACCGCCAGCGCCAAAGGCACTGCCTGGCGAAACGTCGTCTGGCGCCATGCGCTGCCGAATGCGGCGATCCCGATCGTGACGATCGCCGGCTTCATGGTCGGCACGCTGATCGCCGGCGCCGTCGTGGTGGAATCGCTGTTCTCCTGGCCAGGCGTCGGCCGGCTTCTCGTCGTCGCCGTCTCAAACCGCGATCTCGCCGTCGTCCAGTGCATTCTGTTGCTGGTGGCCGCGACCATGGTGTTTTCGAATTTCATCGTCGATATCCTTTACGGCTATCTCGACCCGCGTCTGCGCAGCAACCAGGCAAGGCATTAAGGAGCGGAGCCATGACAAATATCTCTGCTCTACCGGCGACCGTCATCCACGAAGTGCGCGCAACGAAGAAGCGCGGTGTGCCCGTTTTCGTAATGATCGGTTTTGCCTGGATCGCCGTCGTGATCCTGATCGCGCTTACGGCCGACTGGATCCGGCCCTACAATATCACCGCCTTCGACCTGAAGAGCCGCCTGTCATTGCCCGGCAATGCCGCGCATTGGCTCGGAACCGACGAACTCGGCCGCGATGTTCTCTCCCGCCTCATCGTGTCGATCCGCATCTCGCTGCTGATCGCCTTCGGGGCAACGCTGATCTCAGCCTTCGTCGGCACGACGCTCGGCTTTCTCGCGGCTTATTTCCGTGGCGTCGTCGAGCAGCTCGTCGTCATGCTTGCCGATTTCCAGGCGGCCATGCCCTTCCTCATCATGGCACTTGCCGTGCTCGCCTTCTTCGGCAGTTCACTGCCGCTGCTTATCTGCCTGATGGGCTTCTACGGCTGGGAACGCTATGCGCGCATCGCCCGCGGCCTTGCCATCGCCGCCAGTGGCCAGGGTTACGCCGCCGCCGTCACGCAACTCGGCGCCAAGCCGGCCCATGTCTATCTCAAGCATATCCTGCCGAACATCGCCTCGACGCTGATCGTCTCGATGACCCTGACCTTTCCTGAGATCATCCTGATGGAAAGCAGCCTTTCCTTCCTCGGCCTTGGCGTGCAGCCGCCGATGACCAGCCTCGGTAACATGGTCGGCTACGGACGCGAATATCTGACCCGCGCGCCCTGGATCATGCTGGCTCCGTCCTTCGTCATCATGCTGACGACGCTGTCGATCAGCATCACCGGCGACTGGCTGCGCGACAAGCTCGACCCGACGATCGGCTGACGGCCCGCCGGTCGAGCTTCGATCGGCGGGCAAGAAAAACAGATCCTGTGCGTTCATCGCTGTTGACAACGGCGAGCAATCGATATTGTCTTGTAAAGCGCTTTACTAAACCGCTTTACAATAGGTCCAATCGATGTCCAGGGGAACGACGCCAAGTCTGAAGGATGTTGCCGCCGCGGCCAGCGTCTCGGTCACGACCGTGTCGCGTTTCGTCAACGGCAGCCTCGATCTTCCCTTTCAGACCAAGAAGCGCATCGAGGATGCGATCAAGACACTGAACTACCGGCCGAACCCGCATGCGCGCCGGTTAAGCAGGGGGCGCTCGGACACGATCGGCCTCGTCGTGCCCGATATCGCCAATCCCTTCTTCGCGACCCTTGTCGCCGCCGTGGAGCAGGCGGCCGATGAAAAGAAGCTCGCCGTCTCATTGCACGCGACGCTCAACCGGCCGGGGCGCGAAATCGAATATCTGCAGCTGATCGAGCGCAATCACGTCGACGGCCTGATTTTCGTCACCAACCATCCCGACGACGGCGCGCTTGCCGCGCTGATCAACGGCAGCGGCAAGGTCATCATCGTCGACGAGGACATTCCCGATTCGAAGGCGCCGAAGCTGTTCTGCGACAATGAGCAGGGCGGTTATCTCGCCGGCCAGCATCTGGCCGAACAAGGCCATCGCCATGTCCTCTTCATCGGCGGCGACGAGCGCATGATCAGCGCCCGCAGGCGTTATGATGGCCTGCTGAAGGCGCTCAGGGAACAGCATGGCGACGGGGCCCGGGCCGATCGTTATGCCGGCGAATATACGATCGAATACGGCCGTGCGGCGGCACTCGACTATCTCTCCGGAGACCGAAAGGCGACGGCGATCTTTGCCAGCTCCGACGAGATCGCCATCGGGCTGGTCGAGGTCTTCAGAAGCCGAGGCATCTCGATCCCAGGCGACATCTCGGTCATCGGCTTCGACGATGTCGGTCCGCTTCATCTCTTTGCGCCGCCGCTGACGGCCATCCGCCAGCCGGTGCGCCAGATCGGAAGGCGGTCGCTGGAGCTGCTTCTGGAAACCAATTGGCACGAGTGGAAACCATCCGCCTCGGAAGAACTCCTGCCCGTCGAAATCGTGGTGCGGAACTCCGTTGCGCCGCCTGCGAAATAATAATCAGCAACGTCAAAAAACCAAAAGAGGATGAGAACATGACACTGAATTTGACAAGACGAACGATGATCGCAGCCGCCGGCTTTACGGCATTGACCTTCATCGGCCTGTCCAGTGCTGCGGCACAGGAAAAGAAGACCATCGCACTGGTGCAGATCAACCAGCAGGCGCTTTTCTTCAATCAGATGAATGAGGGCGCGCAGAAGGCAGCCGATGCCGCCGGCGTCAAGCTGGTGATCTTCAACGCCAACAACGAGACGACCGCGCAAAACAGCGCGATCGAAACCTACGTCCAGGAAAAGGTCTCCGGCCTTGCCGTCGTGGCGATCGATGTCAACGGCATCATGCCGGCGGTCAAGCAGGCGGCCGATGCCGGCATTCCGGTCGTCGCCATCGACGCCATTCTGCCGGATGGTCCGCAGAAGGCACAGATCGGCGTGGACAATGCCGCGGCCGGCGCCGACATGGGCAAATACTTCGTCGACTACGTCAAGGCGAACATGGGCGGCAAAGCCAAGCTCGGCGTTGTCGGCGCGCTGAACTCGTTCATCCAGAACATCCGCCAGGAGGGCTTTGAAAAGACCCTGAAAGGTGTCGACGGCATTGAAATGGCCGGCGTCGTCGACGGACAGAACATCCAGGACAACGCGCTTGCGGCGGCTGAAAACCTGATCACCGCCAATCCTGATCTGACCGCGATCTACGCCACCGGCGAGCCGGCCCTGATGGGGGCGATCGCTGCCGTCCAGAGCCAGGGCAAGCAGGACAAGATCAAGGTGTTCGGCTGGGATCTGACTGCCGAAGCCATTGCCGGCATCGATGCCGGCTTCGTCGTCGCCGTGGTCCAGCAGGATCCGGCCGCAATGGGCGGTGCCGCCGTCGACGCGCTCGTCAAGGCCTCGGCCGGCGAAGCCGTTACCAAGACGATCTCGGTGCCGATCACCATCGTCACCAAGGAGAATGTCGAGCCATACCGGGCTGTCTTCAAATGATCGAAAGCGGACAGCGTGACATCGCTGCCACCGGTTCCGGAGGGATCGCACCCTCCGGAACCGGCACATCCGGCGGCACCCGATCCGACCCGCGCATCTCGCTGCGCGGTATCCGCAAGTCGTTCGGCTCGCACCAGGCCCTGCGCGGCGTCGATCTCGACATCTTCCCCGGCGAATGCCTGGGCCTCGTCGGCGACAACGCCGCCGGCAAATCGACGCTGACGAAGATCATCTCGGGAACCTACATTCCCGATGCCGGCACGATCACCATGGAAGGTGAGGAGGTCCGTTTCTCCGGCCCCGCGGATGCGCGTGGGCGCAACATCGAAATGGTGTTCCAGGATCTCAGCCTCTGCGATCATATCGATGTCGTCGGCAATCTCTTCCTCGGCCGCGAGCTCAGCCGCGGGCCGTTTCTCGACACCAGGACGATGCTGTCGGAAGCGCGCAAGATGCTGGATTCGCTTGAGATCCGCATTCCGAGACTGACCAGCAAGGTCGCCCAGCTCTCCGGCGGGCAGCGCCAGGCGATCGCCATTGCGCGCGCCGCCTCCTTCAAGCCGAAGGTGCTGATCATGGACGAGCCGACATCAGCACTTGCCGTCGCCGAGGTCGAAGCGGTTCTGGCCCTGATCAATCGCGTCAAGGCGAACGGGGTCTCGGTGATCCTCATTACCCACCGGCTGCAGGACCTCTTCCGAGTCTGCGACCGTATCGCGGTGATGTATGAGGGCACGAAGGTGGCCGAACGGCAGATCGGCAGCACAAACCTCGAAGACCTCGTCAGGCTGATCGTCGGTGAAGGAGCCAGACAATGACGGCTTATACGGAACGCGGCCACGGCTCGCGCGTCGCCGATTTCCTCGGCGAACACGCACAAGTCCTGTCGATCGCCATCTTCTTCCTGGCCTGCATGATCTTCTTCTCCATCGGCAGCGAAACCTTCTTCACGCTCGGCAACGTCCTGAACATCGTGCGGCAGGCCGCTCCCATCCTGATC
This sequence comes from Rhizobium sp. BT-226, assembly GCF_025847085.2. Taxonomy (NCBI): domain Bacteria; kingdom Pseudomonadati; phylum Pseudomonadota; class Alphaproteobacteria; order Hyphomicrobiales; family Rhizobiaceae; genus Rhizobium; species Rhizobium sp. BT-226. The sequence goes on from NZ_JAOYTI010000008.1 coordinate 216,757, forward strand.
GTTGCCATCGCCATGACCTTCGTCATCATCACCGGCGGCATCGATCTTTCGGTCGGCTCGCAGGTCGCGCTCGTCAATGCGGTCGCGGCGATCATCATTGCAATGGGTGTTCCCTGGCCGTCGGTGGTCATCGGCATGCTCGTGCTCGGCGGCTTCATGGGGCTGGTCCAGGGCTGGTTCACCGCCTATCAGGGCATTCCCGCCTTCATCGTGACACTTGCCGGCCTGTCGATCCTGCGCGGCCTGGCACTCTATCTGACCCAGGGCTATTCCATCCCGATCAAGGATGCACCGGGCTTCTTCGCGCTCGGCCGGGGCGAAATCCTGAGCTTCCCCATCCCGGCGATCATCGCCGTCATCATCGCCGTTCTCGGTTACGTCGTCATCACCGCGACCAAATATGGCAGGCAGGTCGTGGCGGTCGGCTCCAATGCAGAGGCGGCGCGGCGTGTCGGCATGCCCGCCAAATGGATCATCGCCTCGGTCTATATCATCTCCGGCGTCGCCTGCGCCGTCGCCGGCCTGCTGATTGCCGCTCGTCTCGGCTCCGGCTCGTCCAATGCCGCCGTCGGCTTCGAACTGCAGGTGATCGCCGCCGTCGTGCTCGGCGGAACGTCGCTGATGGGCGGACGCGGCACCATTCTCGGCACCGTGCTCGGCACGCTGACCATCGCCGTCATCGGCAACGGCCTGATCCTGATGCACATATCGCCGTTCTTCACCCAGATCGTCACCGGCGCCATCATCCTCGTCGCCATCTGGCTGAACACGCGCATCTTCACGGCCAATTTCCATTTCCGGCTGGGCAGGAAAGGATGAAGCGATGAGCGAGCAGACAGCAGATAGCCTGTCCGAAGCGCATGTCCACTCCGGCAAGGTGATGACCGTTACGGGCCCCGTTTCGGCGGATGCACTCGGCGTGACGCTGATGCACGAGCATATCCTCAATGACTGCCGCTGCTGGTGGCACGCGCCGAAGACGCCGGAACGGCAATATCTCGCCGAAAGCTTCGTCTGCATGGAGATCCTCGGGGAACTCAGGCAGGATCCCTTCGTCAACAAGCACAATATCACGCTCGACGACGAACATCTCGCAATCGCCGAACTCAAGGATTTCGCAGCAGAAGGCGGCCGCACCGTGGTGGAGCCGACCTGCAAGGGCATCGGCCGTGATCCCCTGGCGCTGCAGCGCATCTCGAAAGCATCCGGTCTCAACATCGTAATGGGGGCGGGTTATTACCTCGGCTCCTCGCATCCGGAAGGCGTCGCGGCAATGAGCGTCGATGACATCGCACGGGAAATTGTCCGCGAGGCGAGGGAAGGCGTCGACGGCACCGGCGTCAGGATCGGCCTGATCGGCGAGATCGGCGTCTCCTCGGATTTCACCGCCGAGGAAGAAAAATCGCTGCGCGGCGCTGCCCGGGCGCAAGTGCTGACCGGGCTTCCCTTGATGGTGCATCTGCCAGGTTGGTTCCGCCTCGGCCACCGCGTGCTCGACGTGGTCGCTGAAGAGGGGGCGAATCTCCGCCACACCGTGCTTTGTCACATGAACCCGTCGCATGACGACATCGCCTATCAGAGCGAGCTGGCGGAGCGTGGCGCCTTCATTGAATACGACATGATCGGCATGGATTTCTTCTATGCCGATCAGCAGGTGCAGTGCCCGAGCGATGAGGAGGCGGCGCGCGCGATCGTTCGTCTCGTCGAGGCCGGTTATCTCGACCGGATTCTTCTGTCTCATGACGTCTTTCTGAAGATGATGCTGACGCATTACGGCGGCAACGGCTACGCCTATATCCTTCGCCACTTCCTTCCCCGTCTTCAGCGGCACGGGCTCGACAGGACGGTTCTCGACGAGATGATGCGCAGCAATCCGCGCCGCGTCTTTCATGCCGGAGCGTAGCTCCATCCATTCAATCGATCACAGGTACGGCAGACCATGACAAAAAAAATCCTCCTTGTCGGTGAGAGCTGGGTCAGCTCGGCCACGCATTACAAAGGCTTCGACCAGTTCGGCAGCGTCACCTTCCATCTCGGCGCCGAACCGCTGGTGAAGGCGCTCGCCGGCAGCGCCTTAGAGCTCACCTATATGCCGGCGCATGAGGCAGTGGAGAAATTCCCCTTCGATATGGCCGGGCTCGACGCCTATGACGCCATCATTCTCTCCGATATCGGCGCCAACTCGCTGCTGCTGCCGCCGGATGTGTGGCTGCATTCGCGCACCGTGCCGAACCGGCTGAAGCTTCTGAAGGCATGGGTGGAGAAGGGCGGCGGCCTGCTGATGGTCGGCGGCTATTTCTCCTTCCAGGGCATCGACGGCAAGGCGCGCTGGCGGCGCACCCCAGTCGAAGACACGCTGCCCGTCACGTGCCTGCCCTATGACGACCGCGTCGAAATTCCCGAGGGAACCGTTGCCGAGGTGGTGAAGCCGGAGCATCCGACGATGCGGGGTCTTGACGGCGCCTGGCCGGTGCTTCTCGGCGTCAACGAGGTCGAAGTGCGCGACCGTGCCGATGTCGAGATCGTCGCCCGCCTGCCCGAGGAGCAGGGTGGCCATCCGCTGCTCGTCGTCGGCACGCATGGCACTGGGCGGACGGCGGCCTGGACGTCGGATATCGGCCCGCACTGGCTCTCGCCCGCTTTCTGCGAATGGGAAGGCTACGGCCGGCTCTGGAAGAATATCCTCGGCTGGCTCACCGAAAAGCAGGCATGATTTCAGCGCGCCGCAGGAATTGGAAAGGGAAGGACATGCAGGAAATTTCGGACAGGCCGTCCAACGCCATCAGGGATATCTTCGGCAGGGACAAGGTTCTGATCGGCATGATCCATTGCCCGGCCTTTCCGGGGGCGCCGCGCTACCGGGGGGGTGCGATGGATGCGATTTACGACGCGTGCATGCGCGACGCCGAAGCCTGCGTGGAAGGCGGCCTGCACGGGCTGATCATCGAAAATCACGGCGATGTGCCGTTTTCGAAGCCCGAGGATATCGGCCCCGAGACGACAGGCTTCATGTCTGTCGTCACCGACCGGATCGCGCGCGCGGCCGGCATTCCGCTTGGCGTCAACGTGCTGGCCAATGCGCCGATCCCGGCCTTCGCCATCGCCATGGCAGGCGGGGCCAAATTCATCCGCGTCAATCAGTGGGCCAATGCCTATGTCGCCAATGAAGGTTTCATGGAGGGCAGGGCCGCCGAAGCCATGCGCTACCGCTCGCTGCTGAGGGCCGAGCACATCAAGGTCTTTGCCGACAGCCACGTCAAGCATGGCAGCCACGCCATCGTCGCCGACCGCTCGATCCAGGAGCTGACGCGCGACCTTGCCTTCTTCGATGCCGATGGCGTCATCGCCACCGGCCAGCGGACCGGCAATTCAGCAACGATGGAGGAGATCGAGGAAATCGGTGCGGCGACGCACCTGCCGCTGCTCGTCGGCTCCGGCGTCAACAAGGACAACATCGTCGATATTCTGAGCCGCACCAATGGCGTCATCGTTGCGTCTTCATTGAAGCAAGGCGGCGTCTGGTGGAACCCGGTCGATATCGAGCGCGTGCGCGCCTTCCGGGCGGCGGCCGAACCGGGACTGGAGGGCTGAGCATGGCGGCAGAGAGCCTTTCGGGCCGCATCCTGCGCGAGAATGACGCTGTCTTTGGCGCGATGCTGAGCCACCGCTTCGTCGAGGACGTCAAGAACGACAGGCTGAGCAAGGAGGCTTTCGAGCGCTATCTCGTCTATGAAGGCGCCTTCGTCGACAGCGCCATCTCGATCTTTGCCTATGCGGCGGCGACCGCCAAGACGATGCCGCAGAAGCGCTGGCTGATCGCGGTTCTCGACGCGCTTGCCAACGAGCAGATCGCCTATTTCGAGCGCACCTTCGCCAGCCGCGGCATCGATCCCTTGTGCTTCGACACCGGCATCGCCGAGGTCGAGGGCTTTCGCGCCGGCATGTTGGAGATCGCCCGCCAAGGTGGCTTCCTCGACACGGTCGCGGCGATGTTTGCGGCCGAGTGGATGTATTGGACCTGGTGTAGGCAAGCAGCCAGCCGCCCGATCAGCGATCCGCTGCTGAAGGAATGGGTCGACCTGCATGTCGATCCGAGTTTCGCCGCCCAGGCACATTGGCTGAAGAATGAACTCGACATGGCAGGAGAAACGCTGGAAGAGGATGAAAAAGCGCGGCTCAGCGCGATCTTCGGCCGGGCGATGCAGCTCGAGATCGATTTTCACGATGCGCCTTATCTCTAGCTTCACCTTGCGAAAGCGGATGCATGCGCGCCTACATAGTCGGTAACGTCGCCATCGACGAAACCATCGCCGTCTCCGAACTTCCCGTTATCGGTGCTTCCATCCTCGGCAACGCCGGTGGCAGCGATCTCGGTGGCAAGGGCACGAACCAGGCGGTCGTCATGGCCCGCTGCGGCGTTCCAACAACGCTGGTGGCGCCCGTCGGCAGGGATGCGAGGGCCGACACCATACGCCATTACCTCGCGGACGAACCGCTTCGGAGCGAACTGATCGAAATGGAAAATGCATCGAGCGATGTCTCGATCGTCTTCCGGCTGCCGGGCGGCGAAAATGCCATCGTCACGACGACCGAATCGGCGCAGAGCCTGTCGCTGTCCGATGTCAGGCGGATCCTCTCGACGGCCGGCCCCGGCGATCTCATGATGCTGCAGGGCAATCTGTCCGACCAGACGACCCGCGATATCCTGGAGCATGCAAAAGCGATCGGCATGGTCACCGCCTTCAATCCCTCGCCGGTGCGCTCCTATTTCTCTGATCTTTGGGGGTTGATCGACATCGCCTTCCTCAACAAGGGCGAGGCGCAGACGCTGACGGGAACGACGGGCAGGGATGCTGCCGAATTTCTGCTAAGCCGGGGCCTGCGAGACGTTGTCCTGACGCTGGGCGGCGACGGCGCGACGCTTGTGAATCGGCACGCCAGCATCGAAGTGCCCGCCCAGGTCTGCGATGTGGTCGATACAACGGGCGCAGGCGATACCTTCATGGCCGCAGCACTGGCGTCCTGCGCGCTGCGCGGACAGCGGCCGGACCGGCTAGCCATCGAACACGCAGTTGCAGCCGCAGCCATCACCGTCTCAAGACATGGAACAAGAAAGGCGTTTCCGACCACTTCCGAGCTTGAAGCGATCCTGAGATAACCGGCACGGTGTGACGAGCGCTTCATAAAACCATCATCAGCCCCTGCGAAGGGATGGGCTCTTCGCGATTCACTCCGTCATATCAGCAGCATCCGGACTTTTCTCATGACATCCTCCCCGATTTCCGCGCGTCTTTCCCCGACCGCATCGTCCCGCCTTGTCGTGCTTGCCGAAACGGTATTGAAGGCGGGCGAAACCGCCCGTGGCTCGCTGCGGCGACGAACGTCGGCAGAAATGCTCGCCAAGGCGCCGCGCGATTATCAGACCGAAATCGATGTCGCCGTCGAGCGGATCATCGTCGACGAGATGACGAAGGCCTTCCCGGACTATGCCATCCAGGGTGAGGAAGCCGTCGGCAACCGCACGGCGGGTCCGGAAACGCCTGTTATCTACATCGACCCGATCGATGGCACGACCAATTACGCCTGGGGCATTCCGCATTTCGGCATGACGATCTCGATCGTCGAAAGCGGCAGGCTCGTCATGGGCGTCGTCTATGACGCCATGCTGGACGAGCTCTTCAGCGCCGAAATCGGCGGCGGCGCTTATCTCAACGGCGAACGCATCCACTGCGCCAATGTCGGCGACATCGAGAATGTGCTCGTCGGCGCCGGCCTGCCGATCCCCGGCCAAGTCAAGGCGGTTGCGGAAGAAACCTATTTCGAAGCCATCAAACGGCTGATGGCGAATACGGCGGGTGTGCGCCGTCTCGGCTCGGCGGCACTGTCGATTGCCTATGTCGCCTGCGGCCGGCTGGACGGATTCTTCGAGGACGGACTCGCGATCCATGATTTCGGCGCCTCAGCGCTGCTGGTCGAAGAGGCGGGCGGCATCGTCACCCGTTTTTCCGGCGCTAAGGTTGTCGGAAAGAGCGATATCCTTGCCGCCAGCAAGGCGCTGCATCCCTGGCTGCTCGAAGGCTTCCAAAGCAAGGCGTAAACGGGCGCATTCCTCCCGGTTAAACCCGCAGCAGCTCTTCGATCTCAACGTCGCCCTTTGCCGGCATCGACTGATGGACGAGCTCGTTGTCGCGGAAGACGAAAAAGCCGGCGAAACTCGGCTCGACCCTCATCCCGGCCCGGATGCGATCGTCCGGCGCCACCATCGCCTTCAGACGGCTGCCGCCGGCAAGATCGATATCGACCATCTTGTGGGTGCCGAAATCGACGGCGCGATGGACTGTCGCGGCATCCGCCCGATCCGAGGGACGGATCGTCAGCGCTTCTGGCCGGGCGGCCAGCGTCACCGGTCCGTCCTCGACGGGGATTGCAAGCGAGAAAAGCGGATGCTCGCAGACACCGTTTCTAACGCGGCTCTGGACGAAATTCATCGAGCCGATGAAACCGGCGACGAAGGCCGTCTGCGGCTGCCGGTAGATGGTGCTTGGCGGCGCGATCTGTTCGGTGCGTCCGTCGCGCATGACGACGATGCGGTCGGCGAGCGCTAAGGCCTCGTCCTGGCCATGGGTGACGAAGAGCGTGGTGATGCCGAGGCGCTGCTGGATATCGCGCACTTCCTCCCTCAACCTTTCGCGCAGATGCTGGTCAAGGCTAGCGAAGGGCTCATCGAGCAGAAGGATCTTCGGCTCGAGCACCAGCGAGCGGGCAAGCGCGACGCGCTGCTGCTGACCGCCGGAGAGCTGAGTCGTCATCCGCCGTCCGTAATCGGCGAGACCGACCAGGGCCAAAGCATCCTCGACACGCTGGCGGATCTCCGCTTTCGGCAGCCGGCGGAGCTTCAGGCCGAAGGCGATGTTGTTGAAGACGTCCATGTGTGTCCAGAGCGCATGGCTCTGGAACACCATGCCGGTCGGGCGCCGCTCGGGCGGCAGCGTCGTCACATCCTTCGCATCGATGCGGATCGTTCCACCGCTCGGGCGCTCGAAGCCGCCGATCATCCTGAGAAGCGTCGACTTGCCGGAACCGGATGGGCCGAGCAGGCAGACGAGCTCGCCATCTCCCACCTCGAGCGAGAAGTCGCGAACGGCAAAGCTGGTCCCGAACAGCTTCGAAACGCCCTCGATCGCCAGATGTGCCATTCTCAAACCCTTCCCTGAATTGACCTCATGCGCCGAAGCCTCGTGCGAAAGCGCCGGTGCCAATCACGCGGCGGGCAAACATCAGCGCGATGAAGGACGGTACCCACAGCATGACTGACAGTACGGCGCCGTATTGCACGACGATCTGGTTGTTGATGAAGCTGATCATCAGCACCGGCATGGTGCGGACCTGAGGCGCGCCGATCAGCCAGGCGCCTTCGGTTTCGTAGAAGGTGCCGACGAAGGTCAAAAGCAGTGCGGCGGCGATTGTGGGTCCGGCCTGCGGCAGAGTGATCGCCCAGAAGACGCGCAGCGGCGTGGCACCGGCATCGCGCGCCGCCTCTTCCATGCGCCGGTCGACATTCTGGAAGGCTGCGACCGGAATCCAGATCATCAACATCAGCGTGCCGACCAGCTGGATCAGCACGACGCCCCAGAAAGTGCTGATCAGGCCGAGCTGCAGGAAGATGCCGGCAATCGCGACGAGCAGGCCGAATTTCGGAAAGGCATGCGATGCGAGGAACGACAGGAACAGGATGTTCCTGCCGGGAAAGCGCATGCGCGCGAAGGCGTAAGCCGCGGGAAGGCAAATCACGGCGGAAAGGATGGTCACCGTCGTCGTCAGCCGCAGGCTGAGGAAGAGAGCTTCCCAGACATCCGGACGCGCCAGCGTCTGGCCCCAGAAACGCAGGCCGAATTGCTGCGGGATCACCGATGGATAACGCCAGACCTCGGTGAAAGCCCATGTTCCGACGACGATCAGCGGCAGCGCGATAAACAGCGTCAGCAAGCACGCGAAGAGCATGCCGATCCAGTCGAAGCGGAGATCCGTGCCCGATCTACCGGCACTCATGGCTGGGCCTCGCGGTTGCGGGCGATCGACCTGATATAGAAGATGCCGAAGACCAGGCAGAAGCCGAAGGTGATGACGGCTTGGGTCATGGCGTTCAGCGGGTCATTCATGTCGGCGAAGGTGCGCTGCATGAACGGCCCCATCATCTCCGGCGATGCGGAGCCGAGCACATAGGGCAGGGTGAAGGCGGAGAAGATGCCGAGCACGGCGAAGGACGCGGTCACCAGCAGGGAATTGCCCATGCGCGGCAGGATGATCGAGATGAACACCCGGAGCGGTCCTGCGCCGACATCGCGAGCGGCCTCGATCGCACTGTTCGAAACGGAGGAAAGCCCCGCCGTCAGCATCAGCACCGTCAGGGGAAGATTGTCCCAGACGAGACCGATGACCGGTCCCCACGGCGTCAGATAGGGCGTGCGCAGCTTGGGCAGGCTGACGGCGTTCAGCAGCAGGTCGACGGTGCCGTTCGGCCCGATCGTCCTGATCAGCGCATAGGCGAGAATGATCGACGGCACGAACATCGGGAAGATCGCAAGAGCCTGCACATAGGCGGCAAGTCGCCCCTGCGAGAACCGGAGGTATAGCGCGATCGGAAGGCCGATCGCCAGAAGCAGAATACCGCAGACGGCGGTGGTCCAGAGCGTCAGCCACAGATTGCCGAGGCTGTAGCCGTCGGTGAAGAAGAAGCGATAGGAGGCAAGCGAAAATTCCGTCGCACCGTCAGGACCTCGAACGAAGATCGTGCCGACGACCGCCGAAAAGATCGGAAAGACGATCAGCCATGCGAGCAGGAGGACCGGCAAGGCAACGAGGAGGAGCCCGATCGAGCTCCCCCTGTTGATGGATCGGGGACGGCGCAGAACCGCAGTCGCAGTATCAGCGGACATCAGGTGCGGCTGATGCCCGGAGCGACGTTGCGGTACCAGCCGTCGGCGATCGCCTTTTCCCAATCGCCGCCCGGGAAGGTCGGGATGGTCGACGGAATGACGTCGGCATATTTCTTGCGGAGATCGTCGGAGATGTGATCCCAGGAGATGGCGGGGAAACCACCGATCTCCGTGATGATCGCTTCCTGCATTTCCTTCGTCAGCATGAATGCGGCAAGCTTGAGCGCCGCATCCTTGTTGGCGCCGTTCGAGAACACGGTGATGCTGGAGAAGCCGCCGCAAAGGGCAAGATCGGTAAGCTGCACGAGGCCGGTCGTATCAGGAAGCACACCCTGGGAGATCGCCTGCAACACCTGGTCCGACCAGACCGGCACCATGGTGACAACGCCCTGGGCGAGGAGCTGGATCGATTGGGTGTTGCCGGCCGTATAGGCGCCCTTGTCATAAAGTGCAGGGGCGAGGTCGTTGAGAATCTTCCAGGCCGGCGTCAGCGCCTCTGTGGCGAAGTCTGCGCTGAAATTGTCGATCTTGAACTTCTTCGGATCGCGGCCATTGGCCTCATGGATCGCGCGACGGACGAAATTGCCACCCGAACCGCCCTTGTCAGGACGGTTGTAGATGAACTGGCCCGGATTGGCCTTGATCCAGGCGGTGAGCTGATCCCAGCTCTTCGGCGCATCCTTCGGATCGAGCTTGGTCGTGTCGTAGGCGAGAAGGACCTGCGAACCGCGATAGGGCAGCGAGTAGGGGGTATCGAAGGCAAGCGGGTTGATATGGTCGTAGCCTTCGATGTTCTCGGCGGAGAACTTGACCCAGAGCCCGGCATCGATGCCGCCGGACGGCAGGCGCGGATCGAACTGCTCGAAAAGGTCGGCCTGCGGATCGGTCTTCGTCTTCAGCGCCGCGAGCGCACGGTCGGCGATGGCGCGCAAGCCGTTATTGTCGCCGGCATCGGTCACCTTCAGGGCAACACCCGGATGTGCCTTTTCGAAGGCCGGACGGATGACGTTGTTCCAGAGGTCGACGATGTTGGCATCCGAACCGCTGTAGAGATCGATCGTGCCGACTGCCGCCGATGCGAAACGCGGAAGAGCCAGCAGACCGGCTGCCGCCGACGATGTGATCAGAAATTCGCGTCTATTCATAACCCGTCTCCATCAGGTGTCGAGGCTCAGCCTCCGCAGGATTGTCCAAGGCCTTGCTAGCGCCGGCGCGTAACATCGACATGACAGGATCGGGCGTCTCGGCAGGGAAATTGCACAGCTGTGCTGATTGCGCCGTGTGGAAATTGGCGGCAGGAGACACTATCTCTTGCGGAAAAGGAGATATCCAATGACCGAAGAACGTGCAGTCCTCGCCGGTGGTTGCTTCTGGGGCATGCAGGACCTGATCCGCCGATACAAGGGCGTGATTTCGACTCGCGTCGGCTATTCCGGCGGCGATGTGCCGAATGCCACCTACCGCAACCATGGAACCCATGCCGAGGCGATCGAGATCGTCTTCGACCCCGCAAGGATCAGCTATCGGGAAATTCTCGAATTCTTTTTCCAGATCCACGACCCGAGTACACGCAATCGCCAGGGCAACGACGTTGGCTTGAGCTACCGCTCGGCGATCTTCTACGTCACCCCTGAGCAGGAGCGCGTCGCTAGGGATACGATCGCTGATGTCGATGCATCCGGCCTGTGGCCCGGCAAGGTCGTCACCGAAGTCGTGCCGGTCAGCGATTTCTGGGAGGCCGAGCCCGAGCACCAGGATTATCTGGAGCGGATTCCGAACGGCTATACCTGCCACTTCGTCCGGCCCGGCTGGAAACTGCCGGTCCGTCAGAAGATCGCCTGAAATTGATCAGGCTCCCATCGCCGCGCGGCTGGTTTCCAGAAGCGCGGCGACGAGATTTGTCCTCGGCGAGGATCGCGTCACCACGATGCCGACGGTGCGAACGGCGGACGAGCGGGGCAGGGGCAGCTTGACGATATCCAATCCCGCCGGCCAGGGCGGCGCCCAATCCGGCACGATCGAGATTCCGAGACCGCGGTCTACCATGACCGCGATCGCTTCCAGCGCGTCGAGTTCATAACGCTCGACCGGGTGGATGCCGATCTCGCGCAGATATTCATCGGCGATGTGACCACCCCACTGGTTGCGGTCGTAGCGGATGAACGGCAGAGTCTGCAGCAGTTCGAGTGGATCTGCCCCCTCGCAGTCCCGCGGAGCGATCAGCACCAGGGGTTCTTGGCGCAGCTTGTTGAAGGTCAACGTCTTCTGCATCGGAAATCGCGGTTCGATGATGAAGGCGGCGTCTAGCGCGCCGTTCAGGACCTCGGCATAGAGGTCCATCGACGCCCCCGGCTTGAGGAAGATTTCGATCAGCGGATAGTCCTGCGCAAGGCGGTGGAGAATGCCGGGAACGAGACCGGTCAGCGCCGTATTGATCGCCCCGATCCGCATCTCGCCTGAAATCGTCGCGGTACCGGCCATCGCCTTCAGGTCGCGTGTATCGCGCACCAGATCCCTGCAGCGTTCGAGAATGGCAAAACCCGCCTCCGTCGGCCGCATGACGCGGCCGGAGCGCACCAGCAGCCGCACCCCGAGCTCGGCCTCCAATGCGCGGATGCGCTGGGCGACGGCCGCAGGCGTAAGGTTCAGCCGCTGCGCGGCTTCCGCCAGCGAGTGCCGCTCGGCAATGACAATGAAGGTTTCGAGAAAACGCGTATCCATCGATAGTTTTTCTATCTCTTGAACGAAGCAGAAGCCATATTTTATTTATAGTCCGTTGCTCCGAAAGATGGCCGATCATTGAGGAGACGGATGGAATGGATTTCGGCCTGAAGGACAAGACGGCCCTGGTGCTCGGCGCCGGTGGCGGACTGGGCAGCGCGATTGCCGTCAAGCTTGCGCGCGAAGGCGCCAGAATTGCCACGGCGGATATCGATCTCGCCGCCGCTGAGAAGACCACGGCTGCGATCGAATCCGAAGGCGGCAAGGCGCTGGCACTGCAATGGGATCTTTCCGATCTCGGTTCGATCGATGCGCATGTCGCTGCAATCGAACGGCAGTTCGGACCGGTCGACATCCTCGTCAACAATACCGGCGGCCCACCGCCGACCACCGTCTCCGGCCAGGATCCGACGGTCTGGAACCAATATTTCCAGAGCATGGTCCTCTCCGTCATCGCCATTACCGATCGCGTGCTGCCTCAGATGCGGGCGCGCAAATGGGGGCGCATCGTCACCTCGACCTCGTCGGGCGTGGTCGCACCGATCCCCAATCTCGGCATCTCGAATGCGCTGCGCCTGTCATTAGTAGGCTGGTCGAAAACGCTGGCGCGCGAGGTCGGGCGCGACGGCATCACCGTCAACATCGTCCTGCCGGGCCGGATCGCCACTGGCCGCATCACCTTCCTCGACGAGCAGAAGGCCAAACGCGAAAACCGCTCCATCGATGACGTCGTCACTGAGAGCACCGGCAGCATTCCGCTCGGCCGCTATGGCCGGCCGGAAGAATATGGCAATGTCGTCACCTTCCTGGCGAGCGAACCTGCCTCCTATCTCACCGGATCGGTGATCCGCGTCGATGGCGGCATGATCCAGAGCATCTAACAGAAACCGAATTGGAACCGATACCCGATGGCCCTCAGCGCTGACGCGATAGCAACCCTCAAGGCCGTCTCGACGGCGACCCTGACGACCGTTCTTCTGAAGAAGGGCCTGCGGAACGTCTGGATCCGCGGCGCCGTTCCCCTGAAGCCCGGCCAGCCGCGCATCGTCGGCCCGGCCTTCACCCTGCGCTTCGTGCCTGCCCGCGAGGATCTGGCGACGCCGGCCTCCTGGGCTTCGCCGATCTCGACCCGCGCCGCGATCGAGGCGATGCCAGAAGGCTGTGTTGCCGTTGTCGATGCGATGGGCGTCACCGATGCCGGCATCTTCGGCGATATCCTCTGTGCCCGCATGCAGAAGAGAGGCGTTGCCGCACTCGTCACCGACGGCGTCGTGCGCGACCTTGCCGGCGTGCTCGATGCCAACCTGCCGGTCTGGTGCAGCGGCGTCGCAGCACCCCCCTCGGTCGCCGGCCTCACCTTCGTCGCCTGGCAGCAACCGATCGGCTGCGGCGGCGTGGCTGTTTTCCCTGACGATATCATCGTCGTCGACCAGGACGGCGCGGTGCTGATTCCGGCCGATCTGCTCGAAGTGGTGCTGGCCGAAGCGCCGGAACAGGAGCGCGTGGAAGCCTGGATCATGACCAGGATCGATGAAGGCACGCCGTTGCCCGGCCTCTACCCGATGAACGCCGAAACCAAGGCGCTTTATGAGGCTTCGAAGAAGTAATCTCCAGGCCCGGGCGAATCGAAAAGGGTCGCGGCTTCCACTGCTCGATTTGTTGACGAACCTCCCCATTTACTCGACGTCATCCTCGGCCTTGTGCCGAGGATCTGCTGGACCGGCTGCAGATACTCGGGACAAGCCCGAGCATGACGAAGAGAAGTTGGCCGACTTTGTCAGCAGTCTGACAGGCCTCAGCTTCGCGGCTCCTTTTGTTTGACTCCGATCTATAGCTGTTCCGGAAGCTACCGCCACATCTCAATAACGAGGCACGTAATCCATGCCGCCGTCGATCCGTGCCGGGCGCCCGTCCAGAAAAAGTTCGCCGATGCGCGGCGCCGAGCGGGCGATGACTTTGCCGCGGCGGATCACTGCCAGGCGGTTGGGTTTCAGCCGCAGCGCTTCCAGCGTGTCGCTGGCCTGGAGAATGACGAGGTCGGCACTGCATCCCTTTTCCAGGCCGTAATCTGCAAGCCCCATCGTCTTCGCCGAATTGACGGTCAGCGCGTCAAAGATCTTCCTCTTGTCGTCGATGCCGGCCATCTGCGCGACATGGATCGCCATATGGCCGACCTCCAGCATGTCGCCCGATCCCATCGAATACCAGGGGTCCATGACGCAGTCGTGCCCGAAGGAAACATTGAGCCCGGCATCCATCAGCTCCCGCACGCGGGTCATGCCGCGGCGTTTCGGATAGGTGTCGTGCCGGCCCTGCAGCATGATGTTGATCAACGGATTGGGGATGACGTTGATCCCGGCCTCTGCCATCAGCGGAATGAGCTTGGAAACATAATAATTGTCCATCGAATGCATCGACGTCAGATGCGAGCCGGCGACGCGCCCCTGCAGGCCGAAGCGGATGGTTTCCGCAGCCAGCGTCTCGATATGGCGCGAGAGCGGATCGTCGGTTTCGTCGCAATGCATATCGACCGGCAGGCCGCGATCGGCGGCGATGCGGCAGAGCGCCTCGACAGACGCCGTCCCTTCGCCCATCGTCCGCTCGAAATGGGGAATGCCGCCGACGATATCGACGCCCATGTCGAGGGCGCGGTTGAGCGCATCGATCGCGCCCGGCGAGCGGTAATAGCCATCCTGGGGAAAGGCGACCAGCTGCAGATCGATATAGGGCGCGACCTTCTCGCGAACCTCGATCATCGCCTCGACGGTCACCAGTCTGGGATCGCTGGTATCGACATGGCTGCGAATGAAGAGCAGCCCTTGAGTGACCGCCAGGTCGCAATAGCGCAGCGCACGATCGACCAGTTCCTCCTTCGTCACGATCGGCCGCAACTCTCCCCAGAGCGCAATGCCCTCGAGCAGCGTGCCCGACACGTTCATGCGCGGCAGACCGAGCGACAGGGTGGCATCCATGTGGAAATGCGGATCGACAAAGGGCGGACTGACCAGCCGGCCGGTCGCGTCGATCTCTTCTTGCGCCTGCGCCTGGAGATTAGGCTCGACAGCGATGATCTTGCCGCCCTGGATGCCGATATCGATGCCGGTTCGGCCATCGGGGAGATTTGCATTTCTGACGATCAGATCGAACATCGGAGCCTCATTGGGACAGAAGTGGTTCAGCGTTCGCCGCGGCGATAGGGCTGCATCAGCGCCTGTGGAACGCGGGCGCGGCGGGCCATGACGGCAAGGGCGGCAATGGAAAGGATATAGGGCGTCATCAAAAAGAGCTGATAGGGCACGAGCCCGCTCAGTGCGGTTTGCAGCCGAAGCTGAAAGGCATCGAAGAAGGCGAAGAGCAGGGCGCCGAAAAGCGCGCGGCCCGGCCGCCAGGAGGCGAAGACGACAAGCGCGATGCAGATCCAGCCACGCCCCTGCACCATGGTCGGGAAAAAGCTGTTGAAGGCCGACAGTGTCAGGAAGGCGCCGCCTATTCCCATCAGCGCGCTTCCCATGATGACCGCGCCATAGCGCACCTTCATCGGATTGACGCCCTGGGCTTCCGCCGCATGCGGATTTTCGCCGGTCATGCGGATTGCAAGGCCGACGGGTGTGCGGAAGATGATGTAGGCCATCAACAGGGCGATGATGATCGCAAGATAGGTCGGCGCCGTCTGGGTGAAGAAGGCCGGCCCGATGAAGGGCAGCGTCGAGAGACCCGGAATGGCGATCGGCTGGAACGGCACGATGGTGGGCGGAGTATTGGCAAGCGGCACGATCAGCCGGAAGACATAATAGCTGAAGCTGGAGGCAAAGAGCGTGACGCCGAGACCGGACACATGCTGGGAGAGACCGAGCGTCACCGTCAGCCCCGCATGCAGCAGGCCGAAGACGCCGCCGGCCAGCGCAGCAATCAGCAGGCCGGTCCAGAGATCGGCGCCGTGATAGACGGAAAGCCAGCCGATCATCGCGCCGAAGGTCATGATGCCTTCGATGCCGAGATTGAGCACACCGGCCCGTTCGCAAAGCAGTGCGCCGAGCGTGCCGAAAATCAGCGGCGTGGCGATCCGCAGGATTGCCGCCCAGAGCCCGGCGGAAGCGATGATGTCCAACAGCTGCATCATCGCCGGATCCTGTATTGGGTAAAGAACAAGGCAATCAGCATCGTCAGCAGCGACAGCGCCACCGTGACATCGGCGATATAGGTCGGGATGCCGAGGCCGCGGCTCATGCCATCCGCGCCCACGAACATGGTGGCGGTGAAAATAGCGGCGAAGACGACGCCGAGTGGATTGAGGTTGGCAAGCATGGCGACAACGATGCCGGCATAGCCGAAGCCGGGCGACAGATCGGTCGTCACATAACCCTTGACGCCCATGACCTCGATCGCTCCCGCCAACCCTGCAAGCCCGCCGGAGAGACAGGCGACCTTCACCAGCGTTCTGCCGAGCGGGACGCCGGCGAAGATGGCCCCGCCGGGGTTGAGGCCTGCGGCGCGCGACTGCATGCCGAACACGGTGCGCGACTGGACGAAATGGACGATGATGGCCAGCGCGATCGCGATCGCAAAGCCGATATGCAGGCGCGAGCGGGCGATCAGCTTCGGCAGCATGGCGTGATCGCTGACGGATTGCGACTGCGGCCAGCCGAAGGCCAGCGGATCCTTGAGGATGCCATCGATCAGCATCGAGACGAACAGCACGGCGATGAAATTCAGGAGCAGGCTGGTGACGACCTCATCGACGGAGAAGCGCAGCCTGAGCCAGAGCGGGATCAGGATCAGCACCATGCCGGCAATGGCGCCGACCAGCAGCAGCAGCGGAATGAGGATGGGGGCGGGAAGATTGCCGAGCAGCTTCGAGCTCGCAGCAGCAACGGCGATGGCACCGAGATAGAACTGGCCCTCCGCACCGATATTCCAGAGCCGCGCCCGGAAAGCGACGGCAGCAGCAAGCCCCGTCAGCATCAGCGGCGTTGCCCGCGTCAGCGTCTCCGTCGCCGACAGCCGCGAGCCGAAGGCACCGATCAGGATGCGCCAGTAGGCATCGATAACAGGCGCGCCGGCGATTGATATCAGAATGCCGGCCAGCGCCAGTGCCGCGATGACCGCGATCACAGGCGTGACGATCAGCAGGTAAAGCGGACGGTGCTCGCGGCGCTCAAATCGCATGGCCGACCTCTGGGGTTTCCTGCCATTCGCCGGCCATCATCAGCCCCAGCCTGCGGGCATCGGCGCTTTCGGCCGCGACGGGCGGGGACAGGCGGCCGCCGACGATCGCCTGTATGCGATCGGCAAGCGCGATCACCTCGTCGAGGTCTTCCGAGATCAACAGCACGGCAGTACCCTGCCGGCGAGCTTCGAGCAGGCGGGCGTGAACGGCGGCCACCGCCCCTTCGTCGAGACCGCGCGCGGGCTGCGCGGCAATCAGGATGCGTGGCCGCCGATGCAGGTTGCGGCCGAGAATGAGCTTTTGCATATTGCCGCCCGAGAGCAGCCGGGCGCGAATGGCCGGGCCGCCGCCTCGAACATCGAACCCGTCGATAATTTCGCTCGCGAAGGCCATGCCCGCCTTGCGGTTGACGAGGCCACGGCGCGAAAAGGCCGGTGAGGCGATGCGCTCCAGTACGGTGTTTTCCCAGATCGCCATTTCGCCGATCACGCCCTCCTCATTGCGATCCTCGGGAATGCGGCCGATCCCGGCTTCGACGACATCGGAAACACTGAGATTGCCGATGGCTTCGCCAAACAGCAGCAGGTCGCCGGCGTTCCGCGCCAGCATTCCGGAGAGAAGATGCGCCAATGTCGCCTGGCCATTGCCCGAAACGCCGATGATGCCGAGGATCTCGCCTTCGTGCAGCCGGAAGCTGATCGACTTCAGCCGATCGATGCCGCCGGT
Source organism: Rhizobium sp. BT-226 (assembly GCF_025847085.2). NCBI lineage: Bacteria > Pseudomonadati > Pseudomonadota > Alphaproteobacteria > Hyphomicrobiales > Rhizobiaceae > Rhizobium > Rhizobium sp. BT-226. Next base: position 234,307 of record NZ_JAOYTI010000008.1, read on the forward strand.
GCGCACCGTCACATCGGCCGCTTCGAGGGCAAGGGCGCCGGGTGTCGACGGCTCGCGCACGGGCCGCGTCACACGGCGGCCGACCATCAGTTCGGCGAGCTCCGCCTTGCTGGTGTTCGACGCCCTACGCTCGGCGACCATCTTGCCGCCGCGCAGGACGACGATGCGGTCGGCCGCGGCCATGACCTCGTCGAGCTTGTGCGAGATGAAGATCAGCGACAGGCCCTGGCGAGCCATTTCCCTCAGCGTCGTGAACAGCCGTTCGGCCTCGATATTGGTCAGCACCGCCGTCGGCTCGTCGAGGATCAGGATGCGGGCATCGTTATAGAGCGCCTTGAGGATCTCGACGCGCTGCTGCTCGCCGACCGACAGGTCGCCAAGGCGGGCATCCGGATCGACCTTGAGGCCGAAGCGCTCGGAGATTGTGAGCAGCTTCTTCCGTGCCGCCGATGTTCCCGAGCGCCAGGACCACAGTTTTTCGGTGCCGGTCATGACATTTTCGAGAACGGTCAGATTGGGCGCGAGCGAGAAATGTTGATGCACCATGCCGACGCCGGCGCGGATCGCTGCACGCGGCTTGCCCTGCGGCACCTCCGCGCCCTCGATCAGGATTCGGCCGGCATCCGGCATGTAATGGCCGAAAAGGATACTCATCAGCGTGGTCTTGCCGGCACCGTTCTCGCCGAGCAGGGCGACGACCTCGCCCTTGGCCAGGGTCATGGAAATATCGTCATTGGCGAGATTGTCGCCGAAACGCTTGCTGACACCTGTAATCTCCAGCACCGGCCCGGTCATGACGGCTGTCCTGCAACGGGAAAACGGTGCTGCCATCGCCCCTCTGCCTCCAGCCGTGCGGCAAGCGACAGGAGACGTGGCTCATGGCCCATCGGCGCCATGATCTGCACCGGCAGCGGCATGGCATGCTCATCCTGTCCGAAAGGCAGTGTCAACGCAGGAAAACCCGAAATATTGGCGAGGCAGGCAAGCGGCGCAAAGGCCGTCATCCGCTCAAGATGCAGATCCGTATCGGCATGATCGGACGGAAAGGAGCCGATCGCAAGAGGCGCAGAAGACAGCATCGGCATCAGGATGCAATCGACCCTGTCGAACAGCGCCCAGAGCTTATGGCTCACCAGGACGGCATCGTTCAGCGTGTTCCAGAGCGATGTAGCCGAAAGCGCCCTTCCGCGCACCGCGAAGGCCTGCGTCAGCGGCTCGGCCCTGCTTTCATCGAGAGCCGCCCCCTCGATGAGAGCGGCGAGGTTGGCGGAGACGATATCGGCGAAGACGCGGCCGCTTGAAGTAACGCTCCATTCGAACTCGGCCCAGCTCAGCGGAACGATGTCGTGTCCGTCGCTCTCGAGCGCACGAGCCGCATCTTCAATTGCCACGAGCCGATCACCCTCAGTCGGATAGGCCGGCCCGGTATCGGCAAGCAGGCCGATCCGCAAACGGCCATTGCCGCTATCGACAGGGAAGGGGTCCGGAAAAGGTCCTCGCGATTTGCCGCTCAGCCTGTCCAAAATCAGCGCCGTATCCCGCACCGAGCGGCAGACCGCGAGTTCGCTCGCGATACCGGCCAGGTGGTTGCCGAAGGCTGGCCCGCCGGGAATGGCGCCGCGCGTCGGCTTCATTCCGACAAGGCCGCAGCAGGCGGCGGGCACACGGATCGAGCCGCCGGCATCGGTGGCATGCGCAATCGCGACGATCCCGGCGGCGACCGCTGCCGCCGCACCGCCGGAGGAACCGCCCGCAGTGCGTGCCGGATCGAGCGGGTTGCGACAGATCGACCCGATCGCCGGTTCGCTGGCGAGCGACAGGCCGAATTCCGGGCTCGTCGTCAGGCCGAACAGGCAGAAGCCGGCGTCGCGGAAACGGGTAGCCAGATCAGAATCCGCTTTGCCGCCCTTTCTTTCGAAGAGACGGGAACCGGCGGTCACCGGCAGCCCGGCAAAGGGGCCGCCAAGATCCTTTGCCAAGGTCGGTACACCGCCAAAGGGCCGGGCGGCAGAGCGTTCGGGCTCGCTCCGCCGTTCCCGGTCGCTGTCGTTCGCCGAGGCGAGGCCTATGGCGGCATCCAGATAGGCGATGGCGCCGAGCGGCTCCTGCCGCTGAGCCGCCTCAAGGGAAGCCTGCATCGCCTCCGTAGCGCTCAGGCTGCCATGCCTGATCGCCGCCGCCAGATCCGTCGCATCACCTTGCATGAGCCGGATTACTTCGGCTCGTCCATCATCTTCGGAACTTCGAAGGTGCCGGCCTTGATCTCCGCCCGCTTGGCTTCCATCGCAGCCTCGGCCTCGGCGGGTGCCACGCCCTTCACGAAGACGATGTCGCTGCCGCCTTCCTTCATCAGGCCGTAGGACGTGTAGTTCCTGCCGACCGGCTTTCCGGCAGCGACATCGGCGATCGCAGCGTCCAGGATCGGGCGGAAATACCACATGGCGTTGGCAAACACCGTATCCGGATAACGCGGCGTATAGTCGATCAGCGAACCGACCGACTTGATGCCGCGCTCCTTGGCGGCATCGGCGGTGCCGATGCGCTCGCCGAACAGGATGTCGGCGCCGGCGTCGATCTGGGCAAGACCGGCTTCACGGGCCTTCGGCGGATCGAAGAAAGTGCCGATGAACGAGACGAGGTGCTTTGCGTCCGGGTTGACCGCCTTGACGCCCGCCGCGAACGCGTTGATCAGCATGTTGACCTCGGGGATCGGGATGGCGCCGACCGAACCGACGACATTCGACTTGGTCATCTTGCCCGCCAGCATGCCGGCGAGATAGGCGCCGTCGTGGTTCCAGGTGCCGAAGACGCCGAAATTGTCGCCGGCCTGCTCGCCGCTCGAACCCAGCACGAAAGCGGTGTCGGGATAGTCGGTCGCGACCTGCCGGGCCTCTTTCTCCACCGCATAGGCCTCGCCGATGATCAGCTTGTTGCCCTGTTCGGCATATTCGCGCATGGCGCGCGGATAATCGGTGCCGGAGACTCCTTCGGAGAAGACATATTCGATCACGCCTTCCTTCGCCGCGTCCTGCAGGGCCTTGTGCAGACAGGAGTTCCAGGCATTTTCGACCGGCGACGCATGAATGCCGGCAACCTTCAGCGGCGCAGCTGCCCTTGCCAGCGGGGCAAAGCCGCTGACCCCGAGCGCAATGCCGGACGCGATCACTGCCCGGCGTGAAATCAGGATATCTTTGGTCATTGATTGTTCCCCTTTTTTACCATTTGGTTCAAAAATCATAGTAGCGCCCAAAAATGTGTCAAGCAGCAAACAGGCTTAAAAATCAGGCTGTTCGACCCATGCTCGCCGCCGGCTCGCCGAAGCGCGGAGGCGATGGGCTGGATTTACAAGGTGTTACATCTTGGCGTGACGACGTCGGCAGGATATGCAAGGATCATCGGGGTTGGGGGACATGAAATGGGGGAAGAAGAGGGCGCCTCGCGGCGACCGATCGCGAGCCGGTCGTCGTCCTGGGCCATCGGCCTGAGCGCGTGGCTGGCGCGGAGCGGCGCGACACCGAACGGCATTTCGCTTTTATCGGTCGTATTCGCGGGTATAGGCGCAGCCCTCATCGTTTTCACAACACATCCGATTGCCATGGTTTGCGCCGCGATCTCGGTGCAACTGCGGCTCGTCTGCAATCTGCTGGACGGAATGGTCGCGATCGAAGGCGGCAAGAAAACCAAGAGCGGACCGCTCTACAATGAATTTCCCGACCGGGTCGCCGACAGCCTGTTTCTCGTCGCGGCTGGCTATGCCTGCGGCTTTGGCTGGCTCGGCTGGCTCGCTGCTCTACTCGCCGCACTGACCGCCTATATCAGGGTCTTCGGAGGATCGGTCGGCCTTCCCCAGGACTTCAGCGGCATCATGGCCAAGCAGCGCCGCATGGCGGTGCTGACGGCGGGCCTCCTCGCCCAGAGCGTCGAGACGCTGATATCAGGCAGCCACTGGTCGCTGATCCTGGCATGCGCGGTCATCGCGGCCGGCAGCCTTGTCACCTGCATCACACGCACGATAACGCTTGCTCGTTCCCTGGAGAGACTATGATCGCGCTCATCCGTCGCCTTCTCGTGCTGTTCGTCCGTATCCTGGTCGGCGCCCGAAGTGAATGGCGGGGCTGCGCGCCCGATCCCCGCCGCCGCATCTATTTCGCCAATCACAACAGCCATGTCGATACCGTCGCCGTCATGGCAGCCCTGCCGTGGCCGGTGCGCCGGCTGACCCATCCGGTCGCCGCACGAGATTACTGGGGAACCAACGCCTTTCGCCGCTTCATCGCCGAGAAAGGCCTGCGCGCCGTCCTGATAGACCGCAAGCCTCCGCCGGACAGCAACCCGCTGGAGCCTCTCGAGCGCCTGCTCGAGGAAGGCCGTTCGATCCTGATTTTTCCCGAGGGGACGAGAAGTGCCACCGATGAGATCGCCCCGTTCCGCAGCGGCATCTATCGCCTCGCCTGCCGTTTTCCAGATGTCGATCTCGTGCCGATCCATCTCGACAACCTTCAGCGCATCCTGCCGAAGGGAAGCATGCTGATCGTCCCGATCACCTGCACGGCGCGCTTCGGCAAGCCGCTCCGCGTCGAACCCGGCGAGGAAAAGGACGCCTTCCTGGCTCGCGCCCGTGCCGCGGTCATTGATCTCGCAGATGGGGGGCATGCGGCATGACCAGCCTGTTCTCCCTTGTGCTGGCCGCGATCCTCGGTCTGCTTGCCGTCGCCTCCGCCATCGGTTTCATCCTGCAGCGACGCGCGACAGAACCCGGCTCCGTCGCCACCGTTCAGAACCTCAACGCCCGTATCCGCTCCTGGTGGATCATGGTCGCAGTGTTCGGCGGCGCGATCCTGCTCGGCGATACGGCCACCGTCATCCTGTTCGCATTCCTGTCCTTTATGGCGCTTCGCGAATTCTGGACGCTGACACCATCGCGGCGCGGCGATCATCTGGCGCTTTTCCTGTCCTTCTTCGTTGTGCTGCCGCTGCATTACGTGCTGCTCGGAACGGAGTGGTACGGCCTGTTTGCGATCTTCATCCCGGTCTATGCCTTCCTGATCCTGCCGGCGGTGGCGACCTTGACAGGTGACGTCAACGAATTCCTCGCGCGGACCGCCAGAGTGCAATGGGGATTGATGCTGACGGTCTATTCGATCAGCCACGCTCCCGCACTGCTCATGCTGGAGACCGGCACGCCGTCGGCGCTCCTTCTCGTCTATCTGGTCGTGGTCGTGCAGCTCAGCGACGTCTTCCAATATGTCTGGGGCAAGCTCCTCGGAAAGCACCGTTTCTCGCCGAATATCAGCCCGTCGAAGACGATCGAAGGACTGGTCGGAGGCGGCGCCTCGGCCATCCTCGTGGGAACGCTGCTTTATCGCCTGACGCCGTTCTCGCCGCTGCAGGCCGCTGCCATCAGCACGGTCATCGTCGTCGCGGGCTTCTTCGGCGGCTTCGTGCTCTCGGCCATCAAGCGCGATCTCAATGCCAAGGACTGGGGCTATGTGATCGAGGGCCATGGCGGCGTGCTTGACCGCCTGGATTCCATCACCTTTGCCGCACCGCTGTTCTTCCACATCGTCCGCTACTGGTTCACCACGTAGAAGCTGGTTCTGGCTAAAGCCGGTCGATCTCCTCGAGGCTCTCGAACAGCCGGCGCTGAACATCCCGCTCCTGCTTGCCGATGGCGGTCATCAGCCTGCCCATCGTCCCCCGCAGGCCGTGCAACTCGTCGACCAGCTCCATGACGACATCGACGCCGGCTTCGTTGACACCCATGTTTCCCATGAGGTCCAGGATCAGCCGGGCGCGTGCGACGTCGGCGTCGCGAAATTGCCTCTGGCCGCCTGACGTCTCAGGGATCAGCCAACCCTGTTCGATCCAGAGGTCGAGCTGGAAGATGTCGATTTTCAAGCAAAGACGGAATTCGAGATCATCCATGATCAAGCCTCCATGTTCTTTCTCGGATCGTAGGAGTTTGCCGTCGCCCATTCCTTCATCAAGTCGGTCAGCCGCTCATCCGGGGCGTCGGGCAGCACGATCTTCAGCGAGATGTAGACGTCGCCGTGTCCGCCGCCGCGTTTTGGAACACCTTTGCTCTTGAGACGCAGGACCTTGCCCGTGTTCGAATGAGGCGGCAGGGTCAGATTGACCGGTCCCGACGGCGTCGGCACGCGAACCTTGCCACCAAGCACGGCCTCACTGAGGGAGATCGGCAGTTCCAGGCGGATATCGTCGCCGTCTCGCGTAAAGAAGCCGTGCGGGCGCACGCGGATTTCGATCAGGGCATCGCCCACCGGTCCACCGCCGATGCCCGGCTCGCCCTTGCCGCGCAGTCGCAAGGTCTGGCCGTCGCGCGTCCCCGGCGGGATCTGTACGTCGAGCGCCGGACCATTCGGCATCTTGACCTCCGTCCTGGTGCCGTTGACGGCCTCGAGAAAGTCGACCTCCATGGAAAATTGCCGGTCACGGCCACGACCACGGGTCTGGCCGCCGCCGGAACGACGTGAAAAGAAGCTGGCGAAGATATCGTCGGCATCGCTGAAATCGGCAAAGCCGGCGCTGTTGTGGTAGGGATCGCCAGGCCCGCTCTTCGACGCGTAGTCGCGGTAATAATTGCGCTGCGCCCGCTCGGCGCCCGTTATATCGATCTCGCCGCGGTCGAAGCGTCCGCGTTTTTGCTCGTCACTCAATATCTCGTAGGCCGTTGAAATTTGCTTGAACCGTTCCTCAGCTTTTTTGTCGCCGGGGTTAAGGTCGGGGTGAAGTTTCTTGGCGAGCTTGCGGAACGCGCTTTGAATATCCTTTTGCGTCGCATCGCGTTTCACGCCCAGAAGCTCGTAGGGATCCTGGCTCATACATGTCTCCGGTCGGGCAGCGAATACTGCTGGTTGGCTTGGCAATGATATAGGTTGTCGGGCCGCCGCCGAGGAGGGGAGGTCGACCACTCTGATCGACGTCAATCCGATAAAGCGCCGCTGTCACGCAAGCTCTCCAGAGCTTAGAACAACGCCGCGTCTTCCGCTGCGGACGCCGAATCTTCCTGTGCGCGATCGGGGCGCCGATCGATAAGAACCGAGCACCCGGCATGGCGCACGACCTTGTCGACGATCGAGGAGAAGACGTAGTCGGTGATATCGGGCACATGGGATGAAACCAGGATAAGATCGGCCGATTTCTCCCTTGCGACGGAGACGAGCAGGGAGGCTGCAACGCCGATGCGAACCTCGATCATCGCCGGAATTTCCATCTCCTTGCAGAGCGATGCTAGTTTCTTTTCGGCGTCGACGATGGCGGTCGTTTCGAATTCCTCGGGAAGCTCCATCAGGTGGCGGCGGGGGATATTCTCGATGACGTGCATGACGACGATGCTTCCGCCTTCGTCCACCAGCGCTGCAGCCCGGCGCAGAAGGCGGCTGGCCGTTTGGCGGGGACCCATGCCGATGCCGCAGATGATCGTCCGATACATTGAAATCCATATCCTCGAATGCGAATGATAGCACCGATCATACCAGTGTCGACCGTCTCGGCATTGACGAATATCAAGAAAACGTGCCGCAACGGCAGCGCGCACCAAGCGGCCAGCTCTTCGGAAGGGCTTCCGGCTGAATCGTCGCAGTTGACGGCATGGCCATCGGCAACATTTCTAACCTGATGACGTCATTGATTGAGGTTCAAATGCCGGATTTTGCGATTATCGGATCGGGCGCGATGGGAAGCGCTGTCGCCAAACGGCTGATCGACCACGGCGCTACGGTGCTGACCTATCTCGAGGGCAGGAGCGAGCAGACGATTGCGCGGGCAAAGGCAGCCGGCATGGTGCCGGTCGGCCGCCAGGAGCTGACGAAGGCCGAGCTGATCCTGTCGATCGTTCCGCCGGCGGAGGCGATCAAGGTCGCCGAACTCGTCGCAGACATATCGTCCGGAACGCAAGCGCCGCCGCCCTTCGTCGACCTCAACGCGATTGCGCCGAAAACGATGCAGGCTTTGGCGGCACGCTTCGAAGGCAGCGGCGTCGAGGTGCTTGACGGTGCGATCATCGGCGGGCCGCCGGTCGCCGGCAAATCAGGTCCGACCATCTATATCAGCGGCGATAGTGCCAAGCCGAGCAGGCTGCTCGAGGATTGCGGCCTGCGGATCCGCAGGCTCGACGGACCGCTCGGCGCCGCCTCGGCGCTGAAGATGTGTTATGCCGGCATCAACAAGGGATTTATCGGCCTTGGCACCGCCATGCTGCTTGCCGCATCGCGTTCAGGTGCTGCCGAAAGCCTGAAGGCGGAGCTCTCCGAAAGCCTTCCCGACGTCGACCGCAAGCTGTCGAGATCCATTCCCGACATGTATCCGAAAGCCTATCGATGGGTTGCCGAAATGCAGGAGATCGCCAATTTCCTCGGCGAGGATGATCCGGCCGCGACCATCTTCCGCAGCATGGCGGACGTCTTTGCCGGGATGGCGAGCGACGTCGAGGGGAGCCGCGTGCTCGTCGGGCAGCTGGACGAGATCATCGGACGCCCTGGAACCGACAACTGACCTCCGCCGCCGGCACCCCACATCGGTGGAGCCGGCAGCAGGCTTCGTGCCCGATCCAGGCCATGCCTATATCGTCGCGAATTGCTCGACTTGGGCCCGGATCGCGACCTCGGTCGGCAAGCGCTCCATCGAACTCGCGCCGTAAAAGCCGTTGCAACCCCTGCAGCGGGCAAGCACATAGGCCGCATCTGCAGGCATGGCGATCGGACCGCCATGGCAGAGCACGATGATGTCGTCGCGGACTGACCTTGCGGCATCCGACCATTCGTTGATCTTCTCCACGCATCCGTCGAGCGTCAGCGCCGTTTCGGCGCCGATCGCGCCGCCTGTGGTCAGGCCGAGATGGCAGACGACGATATCAGCGCCGGCTTTGGTCATGGCAACGGCGTCCTCGCTGCTGAAGACATAGGGTGTGGTCAGCATGTCCTTGGCGTTGGCGCGGGCGATGATATCGATTTCCAGATCGAAGCCCATGCCGGTCTCTTCGAGATTGGCGCGAAACGTGCCGTCGATCAGCCCGACGGTCGGAAAGTTCTGGATGCCGGCAAAACCCATTGCCTTCAGCTCGTCGAGGAAGTGATCGGGCAGCACGAAAGGGTCGGTGCCGTTGACGCCGGCAAGCACCGGCGTGTGGCGCACGACCGGCAGGACCTCGCGGCCCATCTCCTTGACGATCTCGTTGGCATTGCCATAAGCGAGCAGGCCGGCAAGCGAGCCGCGTCCGGCCATGCGGTAACGGCCGGAATTGTAGATCACGATCAGATCGATGCCGCCGGCCTCCTCGCTCTTGGCGGAAAGGCCGGTGCCGGCGCCGCCGCCGATGATCGGCCGGCCCTCGGCAATCTTGCGGCGAAGCTTGTTCAGAATGTCGTTTCTGTCGATGCGGGTCAAAACTCTCTCCTCAGGCATGGATCTCATGGAAGCCGGCAATGAGTGCCGTGGCGAATTCCGGGCTGTTGATATGGGCGTCTATCTCGACGAGACGCCTGTTCGGCGCGTCGCGCCAGCCGGCGCGAATGGCGGAAAACAGCGCCTCGTCGGCTTCGGGATCATGGAATGGCTGACCGGCAGCGTCGATCGCCGAAACGCCCTGAAGCGGCAGCAGGAAGCGGACCGGACCCTGCATCCGGTTGAGCCGTTCGACGATGAAAGCGCCGATCCTGCGGTTTTCCTCCGGCGTGGTGCGCATCAGGGTCACCTGCGCATTGTGGACGTGAAGCCTGCGGTCGCGGAAGGGCGCCGGAACGGTTTCCCGCGCTCCGAAATTCACCATATCCACGGCGCCGACCGAGCCGACATAGGGCAGGCCGGTGCGGATAATGGCGCCGAAGCGATCCTCGGTCGCCGGAAAAACACCGCCGATGAGAAGGTCGGGCACCTCCGTCGTCGTCACGTCGATCACGCCCTGCAGCAGACCGGAATCGGCAAGCTTCTCCATCGACTGGCCACCGACGCCGGTCGCATGGAAGACGTAGATCTCATGCGTCTTGCCAAGCATCTCGCGGATCTGGGTCACGCAAGAGGTGGTGACGCCGAACATGGTCATGCCAATGCCCGGCCGATCATCGCTAGAGGCGGGGATCGGGTTGCCGGCCATGCCGGCTGCAGCATTTCCGGCATTGCCGATCACTCTGCGCGAGATCGCGTTCAAGCCGGCGACGTCGACGACGGAATACATCATGGTGAGATCATTCGGTCCGACATAGGGCGCCACATTGCCCGAGGCGACCGTCGAGACCATCAGTTTCGGCACACCGATGGGAAGCGTCCGCATCGCCTCTGTCACCAGCGCGGTATTGCCGGTTCCGCCGAGGCCAAGCACGGCGCCGATGTCGTTGCGCGATTTCAGGAACGCGGTCAGCGCCTTGGCCATGGCCGAAACCGCCGTTCCCCGGTCAGTCTGCCCGAGCACGGCCGCGGCACCGTCCGGATGAAATTCTGCGACGTCTCGCGCCCGGACATCGGCGCGGACACTTTCGCCAACCGTGCCGACATCGACCAGCACGGCATCGGCTCCGGCCGAAAGAACCACCTCCCTGGCGTAGCTCAGTTCGGCGCCCTTGGTGTCGCAAGTGCCGACGATATAGACCTTTCCCATTGGTTTTCCTCCCCTTTTTGATCGATCTCTGATTTTCTTCCGACAAAATTCCGCATTTTGTATTTTCCATATTGTATATTATTTCGTATATTGCATACTTAAATCACGAACGCCAGACGGAAATGGAGACCATGAACGCACCGCGCCACCTCACCCTTCGCGAGCGGATCTACGAGGAAATCGTTCGCCTGATCGTCTCCGGCGAGCTGCCGAGCGGCGTCTCGATCGACGAAAAGGAACTGACGGAACGCCTGCAGGTCAGTCGCACACCGTTTCGCGAGGCAATCGGCACGCTCGCCAAGGAAGGGCTGATCGAGATCAAGCCTTATCGCGGCTTCTTCGTGCGCAGTTTCACGCCAAAGGAGATCGACGACCTCTACGAGCTTCGCAAGACGCTCGAATGCTTCGCCGTCGAACTTGCCGTTCCGCAGATGAGCGACCGGCATATCGCCGGCTTCGAACGCATGCTGGATGAGGCGGTGGTGGCACTCCGCCGCGGCGACATGGCGACCTACGGCATCCGCGACAAGGAGTTTCACGAGACCATCGCCGAGCTTTCGGGAAGCGCGCCGCTGATCGAAACGCTGGCGCGGCTCGCGCTGCAGATCCAGATCTGCCGCTCGATCGCCAATGAGAGCCGCGATCTGGCCGAAAGAGCGGCTGAGGAGCGCGACCAGATCCTGCAGGCGTTCCGGGCGCGCGACATCCCGCGCGCAAAGGCGCTGATGCACGCGCATATCAGCGATGTTCAGCAGGCCGTCATGGCGCGGTTTCAGAAGGAGAATCCGGCGCGCTAGCCGGATGAAATGCCAGTGGAATGAAGGAGAGGGAGGTCTCCTTTTCAACAAGTGAAAACGTGGCCGTGGAGCGGCCGGAGGAGGGAGCAATGCTGAAATTTCTTGCCCGCAGCACAGCGCTGGCGGCCATGATCGCCGCAAGTTCACTGGCGCATGCCGAAACTCTGAAAATGTGGGGTCCGGAACAGATCACCGAGCCGCTGGTCGCGCAGCTATGGAACGGCATCAAGGCCGATTTCGAAAAGGCCAATCCCGGCGTGACCGTCGAATTCACGCCGCCGACTGGGACGATCAGCAACGGCGCGGTGCAGGCGGCGATCCAGTCGGATGCCGGCCCGGATGTGATCCTCACCAATTCCGGCATCGGCCGCATCAGCGTCGTCAGGAATGCCAAGCAGGTCATGCCGCTCACCGAGCAATATGAAAAGCGCAGCTGGAAAGATGAGATCTATCCCTGGCTCTACACCGAGCTGAAGGGCCAGTTCGGCGGCGAGATCTACGAAGTTCCCGACGGTCTCGATGCTCTTGGCATCTGGTATCACAAGGATATTTTCGAAAAGGCCGGCTGGAAGATCCCGGCGACCTGGACCGAATTCGAAGCGCTGATGAAATCGATCCATGAGACCGGCCTGCAACCAATCGCCATCGGTCCGCGCACGACGGGCAGCGCCGGTCACCTCTTCGGCAACCTGCTGCAATCGGCGAGCGGCAAGGAGGCAATCGGCAAGGCGCTGCGCCGCGAGATCGCCTGGGACGAACCTCCGGTCGCCGCCGGCGCCATCCGGCTGCAGAAGCTGGTCGAGGCGGGCTACATCAAGAAGGAAATGGCCGGCCTCGATCTCGACGGCGCTTCGCGCCTCTGGTTCAACAAACGCGCGGCGATGTTCGTCGCCGGCCCGTGGTTCACCGCCAATGCCCGCAAGGCTGGCTATGACCTCGCCAACGCCGGTTACGCGCCCATGCCTTCCGACATCAAGGGTGCGGCGATACCGACCGGCGGTGTCGGATGGAGCTGGCTGGTGCCGGTCAATTCCAGGCAGCCGGAACTCGCAATAAAGTGGATCGACTTCATGCTGTCCGATGCGGTGATGAAGAAACGCGCGCAGGATCCGGCAAGCACGATGATCTATCCGCGCGAAATTCCGGGCGTCGAGCCGCCGACCGCTGTGCTGAAGGATATCTTCGCGGCTGCCGCCGGCGGCGTCGGCTACAATCCGAGCGTCTATCTGCCCGGCACCGTGCTCGACACCTACTTCCAGGTCATACAGGGCCTGATCTCCGGCCAGATCGGCGGCGAGGACGGTATGAAGCAGATCCAGACGAAGATGGCAGAGGCGAAATAGTGGTCATTCCAGAAACGCCCGGAAGCAAGGTCGTGGCTCCCCTCAGGGATGCGCCTGCCGTGGCGGGACATACGGGCGGCCTGTCCGCCCGTATGTCCGAACGCCGGACGGCTGGGGCCGCCTCATCTGATGGTTCATCCGATGGCGATGCCCGCACCGCATTGTGGCTGATGGCGCCGGCGCTCGCCCTTTATGCCGTCTTCACCTTGCTGCCGATCGCCGCCACCTTCTGGCTGAGCTTCAACAGCTCTGCCGGCTTCAATACCTCCGCCAGCTTCGTCGGCTTCGACAACTATGCCAAGGCGGCACAGGATCCGATCGTCTGGAAGAGCCTCGTCCATACCTTCCTCTGGCTGGCCTATCACGTGGTGATGGCAGGCGGGCTTGGCCTCCTGCTGGCGCTTGCCGTCAGCAGGCTGCGGATCACCCAGGTCTTCTTCCGAACCGCCTTCTTCCTGCCGCATCTGGTGTCGCTGGCGGTCGTCGGCGTCATCTGGGCCAATATCTACGATCCCTTCTTCGGCCTGCTGAATACCGCCTTGACGCGGATCGGGCTCGGCGCTTTCACGCAAGGGTGGCTTTCCGATCCCGCTTTGGTGCTCTTTTCCGTCAATGTCGCAAGCTCGTGGCAGGGCTTCGGCCTTTACATGCTGCTCTTCATCGCAGGCCTGCAGAACATCGACCGCTCGCTCTACGACGCAGCCGAAGTGGACGGCGCCAACGCCTTCCAGAAGCTGATCTACGTGACGCTGCCGGGGCTTCGCGAGGTCACGACCTTCGTCGTCTCGCTGGCGATGATCAACGGGTTAAAGGGTTTCGCCACCGTCTTCGTCATGACCAATGGCGGGCCGTTCTATCAGAGCGAGCTGATCACCACCTACATCTACCGGCTTGCTTTCCAGTCCCAGGACCACGGGCTTGCGGCGGTGCTCTGCATCTTGCTTAGCCTGCTTGCGATCACCATCACCATCGTCTTCAACCGCTGGCGCGCGAGGCTTTCGCAATGAGCGTCCGTAATCGCGAATGGCCGGTGGCGCTGGCGCTGACCCCGGCATTGATCCTGATCCTTGCCCCCTTCATCTGGCTGGTGGTCTCGAGTTTCAAGACCGAGGCCGAGATCGGCCAGGCCGACCCCTTCACCTGGCCCGCCGACCTGATGTGGCGGAACTATCTGGATGCATGGCAGATCGGCGGGTTCGGTGAACTCGTCGGCAACAGCCTCATCAATCTCATCGGCGTCGTCATCCTGTCGCTGATCACCTGCGCGCCTGCCGGCTATGCGCTCGCCAAGATCCGTTTTCCCGGCCGGGAATGGCTGTTCTACGCCTTCATCCTCGGCTTGACCGTGCCGGTCCAGGCGATCGTCATCCCGCTCTACCAGGTGCTTTTCGGGCTCAATCTCGTCAACACGCTGACCGGCATCGTCCTGGTGCAGGTGAGCAACGGCATTCCCTTCGGCATCTTCCTGATGCGGAGCTTCTTCATCGGCGTGCCTGATGATCTGATCGAGGCCGCCAAGATCGACGGCGCCTCCCATCTGCAGATCCTTACCAAGGTCTTTCTGCCGATCTCCACGCCGGCGGTGCAGGCGCTCGTCATCATCAGCGCGCTCTCCACCTGGAACGACTTTTTCCTGCCGCTGATCGTGCTGATCAGTCCCGAGGTACAGACGCTGCCGCTCGGGCTGGTCCGTTTCGCCAGCACCTATGCTTCCGACTACCGCCTGGTCTTTTCCGGGACCGTCATTTCATTCCTGCCGATCATTCTTCTCTACATCCTGATGCAGCGCCGCTTCACCGAGGGGCTGACGCAGGGAGCAATCAAGGGCTGACCATGTCGCATCATGTCCAGCGGGAAATCCGCTACAACTTCGAATACGACCACCGTATCAAGGCCTGCTTCATCGGCGCCGGCGGCCATGCCTATCGCAATGTCTATCCGGCGCTGCGTTACGCGCCGGTCGAACTTGCCGGCATCTGCGATCTCGATCTCGGCCGCGCCGAGAAATTCGCCAAACTTTTCGGCGCCGGGAAAGCCTATACCGATCATCGCGAAATGCTCGCACGGGAAAAGCCGGACCTGGTCTTTCTCGTCACCGCCTATCATCCTGACGGCCGGGTGCAGGCAACCGATCTGGCGCTCGACGCGCTTGCCGCGGGCGCTCACGTCTGGATGGAGAAGCCGACGGCGGCAAGCCTTGCCGATATCGAAAGGCTGCAGGCGGCAAGTGCGGCGGCCGGCCGCATGGTGATGACCGGTCTCAAGAAGACCTTCTTCCCGACCATCGAGAAGCTGAAGGATTTGATCGGCTCGCCCGGTTTCGGCCGGCTGACTTCGATCAATGTCCGCTATCCCCAGAGCCTGCCGAGCCCAGAAGACCGCGCCGATCTCGTCAAGATGCAGAGCTTTCTCGACCATATCTACCATCCAGGCGCCATCCTCAACTTCCTCGGCGGCGAGATCGAACGTGCGGGTTACGAATGGGAAGCGTTGACGGGCGCGACCGTCACCAGCCTGCGCTTCCGCTCCGGCGCGATCGGCACGCTGCATCTTGCCGCCGGCCAGTCCGGCGGCAGCATCTTCGAGCGGGTCGAGATCATCGGCGAAGGCGCCAACGCCATCGTCGAAAACGGCAGCCGGCTGACTTACTTCCGCAAGGCCGACTTGCCGTCCTACGGCCGCGCCGCAAGCTTCATCCAGCCGGACGAGAATGCGGCGCTGTTCTACGAACCGGAGCATTCGCTCGGCCAGCTCTACAACAACAACCTGTTTTATCTCGGTTATGTGCCCGAAATCCTGCATCTGACCGATGCGATCCTCTCCGGCACGCCGATCTCCAGGGGCACGCTCGAAATCGCCAGCGAGATCATGAAGCTCTTCGAATTCTACAGACGCGCGGATGCCGGCGTCACCACCAATCTCTGACAGGGGAGGAACAGCCTTGAGCGATAGCGATGTCATTTTCAGGAAAGCCGGCGGCGAATTCATGCCGACCACATGGGGCGAACTCAATTGGAAGATCACCGGCGACGGCACGCCCGGCGCCGAGATGACCTTCGGCACCTGCCGGATCAATCCCGGCGAGCGCAACCAGTTGCACTCGCATCCGGATTGCGAGGAAATTCTCTACGTCGTTTCCGGCCATTGCGAGCACAAGCTCGGCGATGCGCTCTATCGTCTCGAAGCCGGCGACGCCATCCGGATACCCCGCAATGTCCGTCACTGGGCGCGCGCGCTCGGTACCGAACCGCTCTTCGCCCTGATCATGTTTTCCTCCGGCACCAGGACGGCGGTCAATCATGAAGGCGAGGGCGCGGCCTGAAATCATCCTGTCTCGTGGGGGAGGGACTATCATCATGGCGTCGATTGCGCTTCACAACATCCGCAAGTCCTACGGCAGCCTGCCGGTCATCCACGGCGTCGACGTCGATATCGAAGATGGCGAATTCATCGTGCTCGTCGGACCGTCCGGCTGCGGCAAGTCCACGCTGCTGCGCATGATCGCCGGCCTGGAGACGATCTCGGACGGACGGCTTTCGATCGGCGGCCGCATGGTCAACGACCTGCCGTCGAAGGAGCGCGACATTGCCATGGTGTTCCAGAGCTATGCGCTCTATCCGCATCTGACGGTGGCCGAGAATATGGGCTTTTCCCTGAAGCTGCGCGGTACGGCCAAGGACGAGATCGGCCGCCGGGTGCAATCCGCCGCAAAGATCCTGAAGCTGGAACCCTATCTCGACCGCCACCCGCGCCATCTCTCAGGCGGCCAGCGTCAGCGCGTCGCCATGGGCCGCGCGATCGTACGCGATCCGAAAGTGTTCCTCTTCGACGAACCGCTTTCCAATCTCGACGCCAAGCTGCGCGTGGCGATGCGCGCCGAGATCAAGGAGCTTCACCAGCGGCTGAAGATCACCACCGTCTACGTCACCCACGACCAGACCGAAGCGATGACCATGGCCGACCGCATCGTCGTCATGCGTGACGGCATCGTCGAGCAGATCGGAACTCCGTTGGAGATCTATGATCGCCCCGCAACCACCTTCGTCGCCGGTTTCATCGGCATGCCGCCGATGAACCTGCTCAAGGGCCGCATCCAGGCCGACGCCCCTTCGATCTTCCGCACCAACAGCGGCGTCGCCATGCCACTGTCGCTGCGTCCCGGCACAGCCGATCCCGGTGAAGAGCTCATCTACGGCATCAGGCCGGAACAGTTCGTCATCGCCGACGAAGGAACGCCGGCGAAGATCGTCGTCGTCGAGCCGACAGGGGCAGAGGTACAGGTCGTCGCCCGGATCGGCGAAGAAAACGTCAACATGCTGTTTCGCGAGCGCATTGCCGTAAGGCCCGGCGACACGATCCGCTTCGCCTTGCGGGCCGCCACCGAACACCTGTTTTCAGCAGCAACAGGCAGGCGTCTTCCCGAGGCGGATGCCTGAAGCAGCCGTTTTCTTCAGCTTTGCCAAAACTCTGACGATTGCGTGAAACCGCGCCGACACCTGTGACAAAACCTCATCGCCTCTGCTATGTCAGGAAAAATGCGGCAACCCAACCTGCGCCGCACTCTGTCTGACCAATGCCAGGAGTTTGAAAGATGAGCGGTTCTCCCGACTATACACCCCCGAAGGTCTGGACCTGGAACAAGGCGAATGGCGGCCAATTCGCCAGCATCAATCGGCCGATCGCGGGACCGACGCATGACAAGGAGCTTCCAGTCGGCCGCCATCCGCTGCAGCTCTATTCGCTCGGAACGCCGAACGGCCAGAAGGTCACGATCATGCTCGAGGAACTACTGGCGCTTGGTCATGAAGGTGCCGAGTATGACGCCTGGCTGATCAAGATCGGCGATGGCGATCAGTTCGGAAGCGGCTTCGTCGCAGTCAATCCCAATTCCAAGATACCGGCGCTGATGGACCGCAGCGGGCCAAAGCCGATCCGTGTCTTCGAATCCGGCGCCATCCTTACCTATCTCGCCGAGAAGTTCGGCGCCTTCCTGCCGACCGAGCCAGCCGACCGCGCCGAATGCCTGTCCTGGCTGTTCTGGCAGATGGGAAGCGCACCCTATCTCGGCGGCGGCTTCGGCCATTTCTATGCCTATGCGCCGACGAAGATCGAATATGCGATCGACCGCTTCGCCATGGAAGTGAAGCGTCAGCTCGACGTGCTCGATCGTCGCCTGGCCGAAAGCGAGTATCTAGGCGGCAGCGAATATACGATCGCCGATATTGCCGTCTGGCCCTGGTATGGCGGTTTGGTGAAGGGGTGGACCTACGGCGCAGCCGAGTTTCTGCAGGTCGAGGACTATAAGAACGTGCTGCGCTGGGCCGACACCATTCACAGCCGGCCGGCCGTGCAACGCGGCCGGATGGTCAACCGCCTCTCCGGCGAGCCCTCGAGCCAGTTACACGAGCGCCACGACGCCAGCGACTTCGACACCAGGACGCAGGACAAACTTGCGGCCGCCGAGTAAGCAAGCGGCATCAGCCACTTACTGCAGCGATAGGCTCCGCCGCTTTACGGCGGCGGAGCATCTGCATGCTGCCCGAACTCAATTCTTGACCGTATCTTCCAGGAAGAACCGGCCGAGCGGGTTCTGGTAGAAGTTCTCGATATTCTTGCGCGAGACGTTGATATAGGGGCTGTAATAGAGGTCGATCCAGTTGACGTCGTCTTTGGCCATCTTCTGCAGATCGACATACATCTGTTCGCGCTTCTTCGGGTCGAGCTCGAGACGCGCCTTGGCGACCAGTTCCTTCACCGCCTCGTTCTTGTAGTTGGTCAAATAGTTGTTGTTGGAATCGTGGCCGAGGACGAAGGTGGTCTTCTGGTCCGGGTCGAGAATGTCGTTGGTCCAATAGTTGACCGAGACGTCGTAGTCGCCGGCAACGAGCATGTCCCATTCCTGGCTCGGGTCGACCTTCTGCAGATTGGCGGTGATGCCGGCCTTCTGCAGCTGCTGCTGGACCAGTACGGCCGTCTGTTCGTCGACTTCGTCGCCGGCGCGCACCAGGTAGTTCAGCGTCAGATCGGAGGCGCCGGCGGCCGCCAGCAACTCCTTTGCCTTTGCAGGATCATAAGGCCGCTGCAGATTGTCGGCATAATAATAGAGCGCGCCCTTCGGAACGTAGGAATTGGCGACCGTGCCCTGGCCGAAGGTGACAGTATCGACGATCGCTTTTTTGTCGATCGCAAGGTCCAGCGCCTGGCGGACTTCCTTCTTCCCGAGCGCGCCATGCGCATGGTTGATCAGAAGATGATCCTCGCGGGTCGAAGCGTCGATATCGACGTTGAGGTTCGGGTCCTTCTTCAGCTCTTCGACGCGGGAGAAGGGAACGAAGATCGCCGTATCCAGTTCGCCCGCCTGAACGTTCAGCATGCGGGTGTTGTCGTCAGGCACCGAGATCCACTCGACGCCGTCGAGCTTGACGCGGTCGGCCTGCCAGAAATTCGGGTTCTTCTTCAGAATGACGCGGTCGCCGCGCCGCCATTCCTCGACCACGAAGGCGCCGGATGCGATCGGCTTTTCGCCATAGGCGTCGGGACCCAGCGATTCCATGCCCTTCTTGGAGATGACGGAGGCATTGGGAAGCGCCAGCGTCGAGAGGAACGGCGCCGATTGGTTCTTGAGCTTGATCGTCAGCGTGCGCGCGTCGGTCGCGACCGCCGTGTCGATCACCTTGTAGGAATCGCTCCAGAGCGAGGCGGGGTCGTCGCGGATGCGCAGCAAGCTGTAGGCGGCGTCTTCCGCCGTCAGCGGCGAGCCGTCGGAGAACTTCGTGTCACGAATCTTCAGGGTGTAGGTCAGCCCGTCATCCGAAGTGGTCCAGCTTTCGGCGAGGCCCGGCTCCAGTTTCGTGCCTGTCTTGTCGACGCGGATCAGCACGTCGTAGACATTGGAGAACACCCAGTTGTCGATGTTCTGCGCGGTCTTGATCGGATCGAATGTCGTCGAATCCTCGCGGCGACCGATGGTGAGCACACCGGCGGCCTCGGCATAGCTTGCGCTGAGCGTCAGACCGGCGAGCAAGGCTGCAAGCCCGATTGATTTCCACCTGTTTGTCATGAGTTCGTTCCCTTCGTTGTTATGGCATGCGTTTGATGGGTTGGATCGGCATAGAATGCGGATCGTCCTTGACGTCGGCGTCTTGCAGCAGCCGCTTGTCAGGATCGATGTCGGGAATGGCGGCGATCAGCGCCGCCGTATAGGGATGCTTCGGCCGCGCGAAGACTTCTTCGGAACAACCTTCCTCGACGATTTCGCCGCGATACATCACGACGACGCGTTCGCAGAGATTGCGGACGATCGCGAGGTCGTGGGCGATGAACATCAGCGTGAGGTTCATCTTCGCCGTGAGCTCGCGGAAGAGCTCGATGATCTGCGCCTGGATGGTGACGTCGAGGGCCGCCACGCATTCGTCGGCGATGATCAGCTTCGGATCAACGGCAAGCGCACGGGCGATGCCGGCGCGCTGGCACTGGCCGCCGCTCATGCTGCGCGGTTTGCGGCCGGCGAATTCGCGTTCGAGGCCGACGAGATCGAGCAGTTCGCCGATCCGCGCCGGGATATCGGTCCTCGCGACCTTGCCCTGCACCTTCAACACTTCGGCCAACATCTGCCCGATCGTCAGCCGCGGATTGAGCGCATTGTATGGGTCCTGGAAGACCATCGCCGTCTCGCGCCTGAGCTTTGCCAGGCCAGCGCTTTTCTGCAGCGCCAGATCGACGCCGTCGAAGGTGACGTGGCCCGAGGAAAGCGGCGTGAGGCCGAGCACGGCGCGGGCAAGCGTGCTCTTGCCGCTGCCGGATTCGCCGACGATGCCGACCGTCTCGCCCGGCATGATCTGCAGACTGACGCCGGCAACGGCGCTGACCGTCTTGGCGCCGCCCCTGAGCAGGGCGCCGCCGGCTCTGAAGCGCACATGGAGATCGTCGATTTCGAGCAATGGCCTTGCCGGTTGGCTGGCCGCTGCAAGCTCGAGCAGCGGCGCGGCCGTGTCGCCCGGGATGGAAGGGTGGCTGTTGATCAGATTGATCGTATAGGGATGCTGAGGCCGCGCCAGGATCGTCCGCTTCGGCCCCTCTTCGATGAGCTTGCCGCCGCGCAGCACGGCGATGCGGTCGCAAGTCTGGGCGACGATGCCGAGATCGTGGGTGATCAGAATGATCGACAGGCCGCGCCGATCACGAATGTCCATCAACAGCCGCAGGATCTGCGCCTGGATGGTCACGTCGAGCGCCGTGGTCGGCTCATCGGCGATCAGGATTTTCGGATTGCAGGACAGCGCCACGCCGATCATCGCCCGCTGCCGCATGCCGCCGGAAAATTCGTGCGGGTAGCTGTCGTATTGGCGCACGGGATCGGGAAACCCGACCTGCGCCAGGATTTCCGTTGCCGCGCCGCGAGCCTCGCGAGCGCCGAGTTCCTGGTGATAGCGGATGCCCTCGGCGATCTGGTCGCCGATCCGCATTACCGGGTCGAGATGGCTGGTCGGGTTCTGGAAGATCATGCCGATCTCGCCGCCGCGCACTTTCAGCATCTCGCCATCGTCGATCCGCATGAGGTCGCGCCCTTCCAGCAGCACGCTACCGCTTTCGATCTTCAGCAGCGAGGAGGGCAGCAGGCGCACCAGCGAGCGGCAGAACAGGCTCTTGCCCGAGCCGCTCTCGCCGACGAGGCCGAGAATCTCGCCCTTGCCGAGATCGAGCGACACCGAATCGATGAGCGTACGCGGGCCGGAATCGACATGTGCCTTGACGGTAAGATCACGGACGGACAGCACGGAGCGGCTCATTCATGCACCCCCAGCAGTTCGCCGAGCGCATCGCCCAGCATGCTGAAGCCGAAGGCGAGGCAGACGATGGAGAGGCCGGGAAACAACGTGATCCACCAAGCCGTGGTAATGAAGCTCTGTCCTTCCGCGACCATGACGCCCCATTCGGCGATCGGCGGCTGGACGCCGAGGCCGAGATAGCTGACGGCGGCGCCGCTGAGCAATACCAGCGTCGCATCGGACATCGCAAAGACGATCGAGCCGGCGATCGCGTTCGGCAACAGGTGGCGGAACATGATGCGCGGGCGGCTGAAGCCAAGGCTGACGGCGGCAACGGCATAGTCGCTGCTTTTCAGCACCAGCATCTGCGCCCGGATCAGCCGCGCATAGGAGACCCAGCCGACCAGCGCCATGGCGATGTAGAAGCTGCCGAGGCCGGGGCCGAGGATCGCGATGATCGACAGCATCAGCACCAGGAAGGGAAAGGCGAGGATGATATCGACAAGACGCATGAACAGCGCATCGACGATCCCACCGAAGAAGCCGGCAATCGTGCCGACCGTCGTGCCGATCAGGAAGGGGAAGATGACGCCGATCAGTGCCATCTGCAGGTCGAGGCGCGCGCCCCAGATGACGCGGGAGAGGATATCGCGGCCGAAATTGTCGGTGCCGAAGGGATGCAACAGCGAAGGCGCCTGCAGTCGCACCTCGGCATTCTGCATGATCGGATCGTAGGGCGCGACGAGGGGCGCGCCGATCGCCAGCAGCACGAAGAACAGCAGCAGGCCGGCACTGAACGCAAGCATCGGCCGCCGGCCGAAGAAGCGGCGCCAGCCGGGGGAGGCGGGGGCGATCGCCTCGATGCTCATAGCTTCACCCTCGGATCGACGGCGACAGTGACGATGTCGGCGATGAAGTTGATGAGCACGGTGGCGCAGGCAAAGACCATGGCGACGCCTTGGACCACCATGTAGTCGCGTGAGAAGATCGCCCTGAC
This sequence comes from Rhizobium sp. BT-226, assembly GCF_025847085.2. Taxonomy (NCBI): domain Bacteria; kingdom Pseudomonadati; phylum Pseudomonadota; class Alphaproteobacteria; order Hyphomicrobiales; family Rhizobiaceae; genus Rhizobium; species Rhizobium sp. BT-226. Next base: position 256,824 of record NZ_JAOYTI010000008.1, read on the forward strand.
GAGCAGCTGTCCCATGCCGGGCAGCGCAAAGACGCTCTCGACCACCACCGTGCCGCCGATCAGCCAGCCGATGTTGACGGCGAGCAGGTTGATCGTCGGCACCAGCGAATTCGGCAGGACATGCCGCCAGAAGACGATTCTCTCCGGCATGCCGCGGGCGCGCGCCGCCGTCGCGACGTCCGATTTCAGCTGCTCGATCATTGCCGCGCGCAGGCTGCGCGTCAGTACGGTCGAGAGCGACAGCGCAACCGTCAGGCTCGGCAGCACGAGATGCGACAGCTTTTCGCCGATCGTCGCGCCATAGCCCGAGACCGGCAGGATACCGAGATCGACGCTAAACAGGATAATCAGCATCAGCCCCAGCCAGAAGGGCGGAAAGCCGATGCCGAAGGTCGAGACGATGCGCACCGCATGGTCCGGCGCCCGGCCGGCATTGCGTGCGGCAATCGCCGACATCGGCACCGCGATCAGGACCGAAAGCACGACGCTGGAGACGACGAGGGCGAGCGTCGGCTCGATGCGGGTGACGATCAGCTTCAGCACGTCGATCTTGTAGAGGATCGACTTGCCCATCTCGCCATTGGCGAGGTTTTTGAGGAAATAGACATATTGCAGCCACATCGGCTGGTCGAGGCCGTACTGGGCGCGGATGCTGGCAAGAGCCGCCGGTGTGGCGCGCGTGCCAAGAATGTTGCGTGCCGGATCGCCGGGGATCAGCCGGACCAGAATGAAAGTGATGACGCTGATGCCGAAGATGACGGGCAGGAACTGCAGCGGTCGCGTCAGAACGAATTTATAGCGATGCATGACGGCGATCGCCCCTTTGTCTTCGTCTGGTTCGGTCCGCTTCCTGTTGCATCAGCCTGCCTTGTGCCGGGCGAGAAAATCGAGAAGTGCTGGATAATAGTCCTGCGGGTTCTCATAGAACGGCATGTGGCTGGCATTGGCAAATACCTTCAGTTCGGCATTCGGCAGCGCAAGCTTCATCCTGAGCGCGCATGCCGGTGTCAGCTCATCATGCTCTCCCGTCGTGATCAGCACGGGCAGCGTCAGCCGCGGCAGATCGGGGATGCGGTTCCAATCCTTGAGGTTGCCGATGTAGAGAAACTCGTTCGGCCCCTGCATCGTCGCGTAGGGCGCCATGTTCCAGTCGTCGAGCGAGCGGCGCACCGGCGCCGGCCATTCCGGAAGACGGCAGACATGACGATAGTTGAGGATGGTGACGGCAGCGAGATATTCCGGATGATTGTAGGTGCCCTGCGCCTCGTGCTTCTGCATCATGGCCACGGTTTCGGGGCCGAGCGCTGCGCGCAGCCGTTCAAGTTCCGAGATCAGATGCGGCATGTCGGCGACGGTATCTTCGAGGATCAGCGTCTTGAGGTTTTCGGGATAGGTCAGCGCATATTCGATAGCCAGCCACCCGCCCCAGGAATGGCCGAGCATGTGGACCTTGCCAAGCCCCAATGCCTTGCGCACCGTCTCCGTCTCCTCGACATAACGACCGATCGTCCAGAGCGAGAGATCGTCCGGCCGATCGGAAGCGCCGGTGCCGAGCTGGTCGAAGGCGACGACACGATAGCCTTTGTCGGTGAGGCAGGAATGCGCCTCGCGCAGGTAATCGCAGGGCAGACCCGGCCCGCCATTCAGGCAGAAAACTGTCTCGCTGCCGGTCCCGAAACTATAGGCAACGACGCGATAGCCATCGACATCGATCTCCAATCGCTCGTCCGGCCGTATTTCACGCCACATTGATCGCTCCGGCAGAAGATTTCGCTTGCTCAATATTTGGGCACGGCTAAATTTTTACCTTAAACCGCATTCAGTGCCAGCTATAAGAAGTGATAGGGTGGGCCGCAATGCCGAACCCGGGAGCAGCCCATGCTTGACAACCCCATTCTTGACGACATTGGAACGATCAGACGGCAGTTTACAGCGCACGAAACGCTGGACGGCCGGATCGACCAGGCCTTCGAGGCGATGAAGCAGATCGGCTTCGAGGCGCTGATCTACGACTATACACCCGTTCCCTACGATCTCGACGGCGCGATCATGATACCATCGCTGCTGAAGCTGCGGAATATCTCAGACGACATGCACGACTACTGGTTCAATCGCGGCTATTTCCGTATCGATCCGGTGCAGCAGGTGGCGCTGCGCACCTCCGCACCCTTCTTCTGGAACTACGACCCGGACGCCGACACGCTGATCAACCGTTTCATGACCGACGACACCGCACCGGTGACACGTTATTTGCGCGAACGCGATATGTCGACCGGCGTCACCGTTCCCGTTCATATGCCACGCGGCGACTATGCGACCGTCACCGGCATCCGCTTCGGCCGGAACAAAGAGTTCGAACGGCACGCACTGCGCTATATCGCCGACTTCAACCTGCTTGCTCATGTTTTCCATGAGACCGCCTATTCGCTTTTCGACAGGCGGGCGAAGAGCGTCGGCACGATCCGCCTGACCGAGCGGGAACGGGAATGCCTGCGCCATTCGGCGGAAGGTTATTCCGCCAAGGAAATTTCCCGCATCATCGACCGTTCGGTACCGACTGTCGTGATGCATCTGAACGCCGCAACAAAGAAACTCGGCGCCCGCAACCGCACCCAGGCCGTGGTTCGCGCCACCCATTACCGCCTGCTCGAAGACCGGCCGACCCATAATTGGCCACCCTATAACTTGTGATAGCTGCCTTCCTCGTTGCCGCCGCGTTATGTTTTTTTTCATTGCTAATGAGATGGAGACGCCCGTGGGGGAGGTCACGACCAAAGAAGCCTATCTGCCCTTTCGCGACTATCACACCTGGTATCGCGTCACCGGTTCGCTGGAGAGTGGCAAGCTGCCTCTCGTCGTCGCGCATGGCGGGCCTGGCTGCACCCATGATTATGTCGATTCCTTCAAGGATATCGCCGCCCTCGACGGCCGTCCGGTCATCCATTACGACCAGCTCGGCAATGGCAATTCTACCCGGCTTCCGGAAAAGGGGCCGGATTTCTGGACGGTCGGCCTGTTTCTCGAAGAGTTGGACGCGCTGCTTTCCCATCTCGGCATTCGGGATCGTTATGCCTTCCTCGGCCAGTCCTGGGGCGGCATGCTCGGCGCCGAACACGCGGTGCGCCGGCCGCAAGGCCTGAAGGCGCTTGTCATCGCCAACTCGCCGGCCAACATGCATACCTGGGTTTCGGAGGCGAACCGACTGAGGCAGGAACTGCCGAAGGAGGTGCAGGACACGCTCTCGAAGCATGAACTGGCGGGAAGCCTCACCGATCCGGAATATATCGCCGCCTCGCGCGTCTTCTATGACCGCCATGTCTGCCGGGCGGTGCCGTGGCCGCCTGAAGTGGCGCGGACCTTTGCGATCATGGACGAAGACAACACCGTCTATCGCAACATGAACGGCCCGACCGAATTTCACGTCATCGGGACGATGAAGGACTGGACGATCGAGAACAGGTTGGACCGCATCGAAGCCCCGACGCTGCTGATCTCGGGAAAATATGACGAGGCGACACCCCTGGTGGTAAGGCCCTATCTCGAACACGTTCCCGGCTGCGAATGGGTGCTCTTCGAAAATTCCAGCCACATGCCGCATGTGGAGGAAAAGCAGCTTTGCCTGGCGACCGTTTCCGGTTTCCTCTCCCGGCACGATTGAGGACGCGCGTGCGGTCGATCACGTCGCTGGACCGCACCCTACGCCAGCGTTCGCCTATCGGCGAACCAGCCATTTCTTGGCGACGCGGCAAGCCATCGTATAGGCCGGATCGAAGACATTGCCGACATCATAGCGCACCACCTGGCCGAGCAGATGGCTGGCCGCCGTCCTGTCCAGGCCATAATCCGCCGCCAGCCAGTTCAGCATTTCGCTGGTGGCGTGCTGGAAGCGCCTGATCGAGGGGCCGGGCGTTGCCGATCGTGAAGATGTCTTCGGCCGTTTCTCCACGCGGCCAGACCAGTCCGGCCTTCTTTTCCACCGTCAGCCGCACCGTGACCTCGAACGTCGTCTCGACGCCGGTTCCGACGATCTCGCCATCTCCTTGTACGGCATGGCAGTCGCCGAGAAAGAACAGGGCGCCGGGGGCCGCTACGGGCAAGCGGACCGTGGTGCCGGGGCCGAACAGCCGATAGTCCATGTTGCCGCCATATTCGCCGCTGGTCGCGGTCGATATCGCCTGGCCGAGGCTAGGCGCCACGCCGAAACAGCCGATCATCGGGGCGAGAGGCAGAACGAAATTTTCAAGACCTGCAACCGGTTCGGAAAGCCGGACCGTCAGGGCTTCGCGGTCGATCGCCCAGATGGCGATATCGCGCGGCGGCAGGTCGCGAACCGCCTCGGGATCGACCACATTGGCGGCGACGACACTGCCGGTAAAACCTGTGTCCCTGGTCGGGATCATGCTGATGATCTCGACCTTCAGCGCATCCCCGGGCTCGGCACCTTCCACGAAGATCGGGCCGTTCATCGGATTGGGGCCGGATGCCTGCTTGATGCCGTCCTTGTCATGCCCGGCGGCGTCGAGCGTCTCGGTGACGACGGTATCGCCGTCGGCGATGTGCAGGGCCGGCGAAAGAGAGCCGATGACATTGTGAAAGCGCGTCGGAATGAAGCGGTGAGTGGTCATGAAAATACAGCTCTCGCTCGTTTCGAATGTCTTGAGCCTGCGGCTGAACTGCCCGGCGGAGAGAGTTGCAGACTAGATCAGAGATTGCCGGCAATGCCAATATCCGCGCGGCACCACCCGAAACCGGCAGCCGATGGCGGGTTGCCGAAAGGGGCGTCTTTGTGATCGCGGCAACCGCATAGGGGAGTGCATCACCCATATCCACCCTGGTGGAGGCGACTCTTGCCGCAGCGCTCGAAGGGGTTTTCGGTCACGCGTTTTGCACAGGAAAGATCATTCAGGCAATGGTCGAAACGCGATACCATAACCACGACCTTGGCCGCCTTGCCCACCTTCCTTTCAAACCGATAGGCAGATCATGACAAATATCGAGCAGATGCAGGAACAGCGACTTGAAGCGCTCCGACTGACGAAGTCGGGAACACCGAAGCTGCCGTCCAATCCGTTTTTCGGCGTCGGTCCGATCACAGATGCGACCACCGACGAGGTGGATAGCCGCCTGCGGCGCATCGCTTTCGATACATGGATCGAGAAGACCTATCGCAAGTTCGACGACAAGGGCAACGATATCGGCGGCTTCACCACCGCCGAAATTTCCCGCAGCATGCACCGCGGCTACCCGGCGGATAAAATTCTGACCGACATGATGCGGGCGATCCACCGCTACTTCCACTTCCCGAAGGCGAACCGGATGGCTGTGGGACTCGGCGGCGGTCACAGCGGCTATACCGTCTGCGTCCAGCACCTGATTAACGCCAACGACGCCTCGCAGCGCGTCTACGTCGATACGCCGCGCCCGGAAAGCGATCCGGCTCGCGCGGCAGGCTTCTTCCGTCAGTCCTGGGCCACGCAGCTGATCGAGATGCAGCGCTTCGCCGAAAAGGGCTGCGAAAGCCGCATTCATTTTGCAGCCTCCGAGGGTGTGATCCCGGCGGCCAGCGAGCTTTCCGCTCTCGGCGTGTCGATCTTCGTCGGCGTCGGCCACGAGACGACCGGCGCCAACGCCTATACCAGCCGTGAGATCCACGAGCTGCTGAACTGGATCGATGGCGATCCGGCAAACCGCCATGCGGTGTTCGACGCGACGTCGATGCTGGGCGCCATGCCTTGGGAGCCCGAGCTGGTCGATGCCGTGATGGCGAAATGCTGCTTGTTCATGCCGTTCCAGAAGGCAATCGGCGGGGTGTCGGGGTATTTCGTCGCCTCCTTCACGCCGCATGCTTTGGCGCTCGTCGAGAAGAACCAGCAGGATCCGGCCTGGGCGATCCCGCGCCAGCTCAAGCTCGCGCCGCCGATCGATGCGCGGCAACCGCTTTCAGCCACGCGATCCGTGGATGCCGGACCGTTTTACGATGCCGCGGAAGATCGCATGCTCGGCGGCGTCATCAACACCTACAGCGCGCTTGCCTTTGCCGAAACCACCTTCGGCCTCCTGCAGTCCGAGGCGCGGGTCGGCTCGGTGGTCGAGCTCAACAAGCGGTCTGCGGCCAATCGGGCGGTGATCGACGGCTGGGTCGAGTCGCACCCGCTGTTTTCGCTCACCGTCACCGATGCCGAGCGGCGCGGCGCGGCGGTGACGCTGCTAAAGGTTGAGGACGCCGGCATTACCGATCCTGCGATCCATGCCCGCATTATCGCGCGTTCGAAGCAACTGCTCGGCTATGAGGGCTTTACCCATCCGAACGGGGAGTTCGAGCCCGGCCTCGATGCGGCGCGCTACGTCAACGCATTCCCGGGAACGCCCGGCGACTACCGCGCCTGGGTCGGCGGCATCCGCGAGCCGGCCGATGTCGTCGCGCTGCTGGAGAACCTGCAATATGCCTATCTGCGCGCCAAGATCGTCGTGATCGAGGAGGAACTGGCGAAGCAAGGCATCACGTTCGCGGCGCCTGTGAAGGCCGGCGCGATGGTCCGCAAGGACGATCCCGAACAGGCCTATACGGTGCTGATCGCCGATCTGGTCGGCCTGCGCCTCGGCGCGGATGGGCAGCCCGACGACAGCGAAATCAGGACCTATGTCGAGGAGAAGGGCGGCGTCTTCCATGCCGGCCCGATCGGCGACAGGGCGGCGTTGGAAAAGGGCCGCATCCATTTCTTCTACCAGCCGAATCTCAGCACCGAGGCCGAAATCCTGCCGCAGACGGACAAGGGCCAGTATGACGCGCTGATCGCGGCGGCGACCTTCATCCCGAAGGCTTCCGTCTTCCCGTTCGGCGGCGTGCGCATCGGCGCGGGGACCGGCAATATGGGCTCGGCCTCCTGGGGCGGCGGCAACGGCGAGGGCGGCGAGGCGCCTTTGATGAACACGCCCGGCATCAACAGCCGGGCGACTGCCCAGATGGCGATGAAGGCAATCCTTAAGGTTGTTCCCAACCTGCCCGTCGACAGGCTGCACCAGATGGTTGCCAACGGCGACTTTGATACCGGGCGCCAGCTCAAGGATTTCCCGACCGCCAAGCTGGAGGGCCGGAAAATCGCCATTCTAGGCTACGGCAATATCGGCCGCGAAGTCGGCAAACTCGCCAAGGCTTTCGGCATGAAGGTGGTGATCTACGCGCGCCAGCATCACCAACGCTGGATCGAGTCGGAAGGCTTCGATTACGCCGCAAGTCCGTTTGAAGCGGCGACCGGCGCTGACGTGCTCTCCGTCCATATCGGTCTTGGCCGGCTGGACGCTGCGACGGGTGTCTACTCCAACGCAGGTTTCGTCGACACGCAGGTTCTCGACGCGATGAACGATGGTGCGGTGATGGTCAACTACGACCGGGGCGAGGTCGTCGATGCGGCAGCGCTCGACCAGGCGCTGTCGTCCGGAAAGATTGCCCACGCGGCAATCGACGCCGATCTCTTCAAGGATGCAGCGACCGGCAAGCTCAGCGGACCGATGGTTCCCTATCTGCCGCTCGAAGAGCGCCATAAGGGCAAGCTGGAACTGTTGCCGCACGCCGCCGCCGATACCGACCATCCTTCTCGGGTGACCGGCGCCAAGCAGGCGGTCGATCAGATCTTCGATGTCATCCGCTTCAAGTCGGTCACCAATCTGAAGGGTGACCTGCCGGAAGGGTATGTCTCGGCCGGCGGCCGCACACCGGCCGGAATCGGCAGGGTGACGAAGCGGGTGGTCAGCGAGATCAGCGGCAATTCGGAACTGCTGGACGAATTGCGACGGACCTCGGAAAAGGTCGCCGCGATCCTCGGCGCGCTCTCCGTTGTCTCCGACCCGAGCCACCGCGACCGGATCGTCGATCGCTACACCGGTCTGCTGGCCGAAAATGCCGGCCGGCAGCGGGCGATTCTCGAGCGGCTTGGCCTGTACGGACCGGCGGCGGAGTAAGCCGCGGCGACGCCCGGATGTGCGCCGCTCTTTTCTGACCGAGCCGGCCCGCTTTGCCGCAGTCGGTCGAGCGCCACATTCGGAGCGGCCGTAGCGCCGCCGCATACCGACGACCTGCGATTTGCCGGAGTGGCCCTGGCGGCGGCGCCCCGGCTCCCGGCGCGACATGGACCGAAGCCGAAGGTCTTCCCATATGCAGGCACCGCGGCATCGGCGGCACATGCAACATCGTTGAGCCTTGACGGACCCAGATGCGATGCCTCAGCGAGACCGTTACTGCATGTACCAGCCATGGCTGACAACCAGTGACTGGCCGGTGAGAGCATTGGTCTCGAAACCGGCAAACAGCAGCGCCACTTCGGCGACATCGTCAACCGTGGTAAACTGTGCATCCACAGTGCCGCCGAGCATTACTTTCTTGATGACCTCGTCTTCGGAAATTCCGAGTTCCTTTGCCTGTTCCGGAATTTGCTTGTCGACGAGCGGCGTCCGGACGAAGCCGGGGCAGATGACGTTGGCGCGCACGCCATCCGGTCCGCCTTCCTTGGCGACCACGCGAGCAAGGCCGAGCAAGCCGTGCTTGGCGGTGACATAGGCCGATTTCAGCGGCGAAGCCTCATGCGAATGCACCGAGCCCATATAGATGATCGCGCCGCCCTTCTGCGCCTTCATATGTGGAACGCAAGCCTTGGTGGTGAGGAACGCGCCATCGAGATGGATGGCGAGCATCTTCTTCCAGTCGGAAAAGGCGTAGTCCTCGATCTTGTTGACGATCTGGATGCCGGCATTGGAGACGAGCACATCCACCCGGCCCCACTTGGTTACGACGGCGGCGACGCCGGCATTCACGGCTTCCTCGCTGGTGACGTCCATCGCAAGACCGATCGCCTCGCCCGGGCCCGCAGCCGTCAGGTCCTTGGCCGCCGCTTCCGCCGCCTCGAGCTTCAGGTCGGCGATGACGACCTTGGCACCTTCCGAAACGTATTTTTTCGCGATGGCTAGCCCGATACCGCTGGCCGAGCCGGTGACGATGCAGACCTTGTCCCTGAGCTTCATGGTTCGACTCCTTATTTTGCCAGATAATCATGGACCACTTCGCCGAGGCCCAGCGTCAGGTCCGAGAGAATATGGACGGCGGATTTGACCTCAAGCACCGGCAGGTCGGCGACCGGCGCCAGCGCGTGCGGAAACAGCGCCAGGGCGCCCGGTCCTTCCCACGCGCCCTTCACCGTCAGATCCTCCAGATAGTAGCGCACCAGTTCGCAGATGCGCGGTGTGCAATCGACATGTGGAATAATCTTCAGCATGAAATTCGGCTGCTTCAGGCTTTCGAGGATTTTCCCCTCGTCGAGTGACCGATGCTTGAAGCCCATCGTTGCGGTGGCGACGCGCTGACCGCCATAGTCGAGCGTGCCGACCAGCGCATCCTTGACGGATGTCAGCGATGGCTCAGCCAGTTTCTTCGGAAAGCCCCAGATTTCGCGTCCGCCGGCGATCGGCGCGTCGTCGTTGAGATACATGGAATGCACGTAACCGCCGTGTACCCCTTGATAGGTCACCGGGATGACCTGGCCGGATTCGGTATAGTCGCCAAAGCCGGTCGAGTCCGGCATGCGGATGAATTCATATTTCACCAGCGGCTCATCGAACTGCAGCGGTTCGGGCACGACCCGGCGCAGGGCCTCCGCATCGGTGCGATAGGTGATGATCATATATTCGCGATTGACGAACCGGTAAGGCCCTGGCGGGTAGGATGGACTGGTCAGCGGCATGGCAAAGGCATTGCGAACGACATCTTCAATTTTCATGGTTTTTCCCACGCAGGCGTTGCTCGGCAAGGTCGAAAATCCGTATCCCATTGGTCGGACGCGTTCGGTCGAGCCAATCTGGATGGTTCAGCGTCTCGACCACATCGTCATGGCCGGCCTTCCAGTGTTCCTCCACGGAGAGCCGCGAAAACTCATAGTCCTTAGATCCGGTTTCATAGGCGGCATGCCGATAGATCAGGTGCACCATGGTCACGGCGCAATCATTGCCGATCTTTTCAAGGAGCCTCGCATCGGGATCGTCCTTCAGCTCAGGCGGCAGCTTTTCAGTCAGCCTCTTGGCCGCCATGCGCACCGACTGAAGCTTGCGGAACTGGTCGGTGTTGAGCCGCGTGCGGCTGGAAAAACGGATTTCCTTCTCACGGGCATCGACGTCAAAGACATCCTTCGGCAGCACGCCCTTGGCGCTGAACAAATCGACCTGGAAGATGCAGAGATCCGTCTCCAACTCGCTACCACCGAGAATGCGCTGCAGCGGCGTGTTGGAAACGATACCTCCATCCCAATAATAGCGGCCGTCGATCTCGACGGGCGCAAAACCCGGCGGCAACGCCCCGGAGGCGGCCACGTGTTTGGGCGAAAAAGCACAATCGCGGTTGTCGAAATAATTGAAGTTGCCGCTAACAACATCGACAGCGCCGAGGCTGAGACGGATGGCACCGGAATTGATCAAGTCGAAATCGACTAGACCGGCGAGGGTCTCCTGCAACGGCGCGGTGTCGTAAAGGCTGATCGCGGCCATCGGATCGCCCAGGATGTTCCATGGCGCAAAGACGCGTGGCGTGAAAAAGCCGGGAACACCGGTCAAAGACCCCAGAAAAGCGGAGGATTCGTTGAACCATTTGCGCATCGCATTGCCATTGCCGAGAAAATGGCCGGGCAGTCCGGACGAGACCCGATGCCAGAAGGTCCTTAGGTTATCGACACGCTGATCGACGGGGCTTCCGGCAATGATGGCTGAGTTGATCGAACCGATAGAAATCCCCGCCAGCCAGTCGGGGCGGATGCCAGCCTCATGCAGAGCTTCGTAAGCGCCGGCCTGGTAGGAGCCCAGAGCGCCACCGCCCTGAAACACCAGCACGGTTTTCTCTGTCGGAATAGTACTCACGGGACGCTTTTCCTCAAATGCTGCAGCTGCTAACAAATAACACAGAAAAGGCCATTGAGCTGCACAGGGCAGATTAAGTTTCAGTAATGCAGGAAGGCTTCCGGGTAATCGTATACTAAGTCATTTCAGAGACTTGCTAGTCAAAGCGGCGCATTCTTCGCAACCATTGAGGCTTTTAGTTAGTCCTGCCCAGGGCATCTTGCAATGCAACAAAATGTGACAACGCTGGCCATGCGGCTATGTAGACTGCGAATTCACCCACGCCAGGCCAATCCTTCATTTCAGGCTTGCTACGCCGTTCGACCAGCGTCGTCAGCTGGTTCAATCAACGAAATCTCGCTTCGAGACAGGAGCACTCTTATGTTCCATAATATCCGTTACGCCGCAAATTTATGTAAGGGCTATTTAGTAATGCGACAGTTGGGCCAGTTAGAGATGCGACAGTCTCGCCTCTCGACGTTCTGGTCAACGCCAACGTTGGGAGCAAGGATGACGACCTCCAGTCTGGTCGAGACCGTGAGCGGTCGGAGTCGTCATGTCCTTTATGATCACCATGTCGCAGAAAGAATTGCATCGCCTCGAAGTTATTCAGAAGATCCGCGATCAGCGCCTGAGCGTCGTCCAGGCCGCCGAACTGCTTGGGCTCAGCCGAAGTCAGATGCACAGGCTGCTGCAGGCCTATGGCCATGCCGGTGCGGCCGGCCTGGTTTCGAAGAAGCGATCGAGACTAAGCAATCGGCGCCATAGCGAGGAGTTTCGCAATGCGGCGCTGGATCTCATCCGCGAACGCTATCTGGATTTCGGTCCGACGCTGGCGCGCGAGAAGCTGATCGAACTGCATCGCATCTCGGTCGCCAAGGAGACGCTGCGGCAATGGATGACAGAGGCCGGCATCTGGATCTCGCGGCGTGAGCGAAAGAAGCGGGTTTTCCAGCCGCGCGGCCGGCGCGACTGTTTCGGGGGAACTCGTGCAGATCGATGATTCGCATCACTGGTGGTTCGAGAACCGCGGCCCCAAATGCGCCCTGCTCGTCTATATCAATGACGCCACCGGCAAGCTTTTGCATCGGCGCTTTGCCGGATCGGAGAACACGTTCGACTATCTGCATGCGACAAAGGCCTATCTGCAGCAATGGGGCAAACCGCTGGCTTTCTACAGCGACAAGCATGGTGTTTTCCGTAGCACGCATGCGTCGGAGAAAGACCGGACGACGGCGCCATGTGCCGGAAGGAGGTTCGCACGCTGTCGCAGGCTTCAGCGGTGTGTCTCTTGGGCCGCTACATGCCGACGCAGGGTAGCCGGATTACGCGGGCGTTCGAAATTCTCCGCGGCGAACGAACTGGAGCAAATCCAACGCTTCGCGTTCGGGGCCTGCAGGCTTGCCGCTTGCCAGCCAAAGTACGAAGCTTGCCCCGAAATAGCCGATCCCGCCGATTGGTATCATGATCGCCAGTTGCAGGGACTCTGACCTGTCGGTGATCATGAGGCCGACGCCCCAGACACAGCCAGCCATAACCAGCGCGGCGACGATCGAACGCCAGCAGGCGAGAAGCTGAGCCCTCACTGACACGCCGGTGAGACGCCTCGCCAGGAAGACATACATCAGGATGCCGATCGCGGCGCTGATGCATCGCGCGAACAGAAGACCAACCAGCCCACCCCAGACCAGGCCGGCGAAAATCAAGGGAAAGCGGACGAAGATGAAAGCGAGGTCAAGCTGAAACAGCGACCGCGTGCAGCCGAGGCCCATTGCCAAGGGAGTCACCGGCATTTTAAAGGCGATGATGGCGAAGACCGCGCCCAACACCTGAGCCACCAGCGCGGCCGAGGACCACGCCGGGCCAAGGACCATGTTGATGAAGGGCCCGGCAACCAGCGCGAAACCAATGCCTACCGGCAGCGCCGCCGCAACAAGCAGGCCTTGGGATCGAAGGAATGCATGCCGCAGGCGTTCAGGATCGTCCTGAAGCCGTGCAAAGACTGGGAAGAGCAAGCCTGCGATCGGCGCCGTCGTTTCACGCACTGGCAGCGAGGCAAGCCTGTCGCCTACGGTGTACTGGCCGAGAGGGCCGGCGCCCAGCATGGCGCCAAGCGCAAGCTGGTCGGCGCGCCAGTTGACCTCATTGAGGCCGGAGCTGAGCGCCACCCACCCGGAGAACGAGAACAGATTTCTCCAGTGAGCAAACGAAATGCGCGGCAAATAAGGAAGCAGGACGTACGACATGATCACACCGGCCACCTGCGAGGCGAGCGTGCCGATCACGAGCGCCCAGTAGCTGCGAAGAATCAAGGCGATGACGACGGCGACGACCACGCCAACCACCCTGTTGATCAGGTCGATGAATATCTCTTGGTGAAAGGAAAGGCGCCGCCGGAAGTCCACAAGCCGGGGGTTCACGAGGCCGCTGATCAGCGCGCCGCCTCCAAGCGCGAAGAATATGCCGATCAGACGGTCGTCCTGATACGCCCATGCGACGGGATAACCTGCGCTAACCAGCAGGACGGCGATCGCCGCCGCGCGCAGCATGTTCAGTGTCCAGGCCGTATTGTAATGTTCTCGCTGCGGGCTCTTGTGCTGGATGAGGGCCGAACTGAGCGAAAGTTCGGTTATGGCCGCGATGATCGCAAGGACGATAGTCGCGAGGCTCACTAGGCCGAAATCGGCAGGTGACAGCAGTCGAGCCAGTGCCAGCATGCTAACCACGCCCAGAAGATTTGAGACGACACGTCCGCCGGCGGACCACATTGCCCCGACACTCAGCTGTTTGCGTACACCTTCCAACGTTGTTTCCTCGCTTGCGCTTACAGTGCTAATGCGGTGCAGTTCTCGGGAGAAATATTCATCGGGCCATGGTGTCCAGCTATGTCTTGCTGGAGGTATAAGACGAACGAAAGGTCAGGTACATCGCAACCCTGACGGCTGAGGCAGAAGAAACAGCGAAGCCAAAATCCCAGGGCCAGGCAAGTACTCACTGGATCGGTCGCAGCCTCACTGAAGAGCTGAAAAATGTTGATCTGATTCATCGCAAGAGCATGTCAGTAGCTTTCTTCAACAGCCTGCTAGACCGGGGTGCTCCGGGCGACGGTACGCGCAATCTCAAGGGCTTCCTCATATGTGTCGGCCCAGTGGACGGTGCTGTAGTTCCGACCTGTGTACTCGTACACAGCGCGGTTCTTGCCGAAGCGGTCGGGCAGCAGCACGCTGTGCTGCGAACGCAGGGCGCAGAGAATGTGTGGGTGCATGCGGTCAGTAACCAGCACCTTACCGGTATCCAGCCTGCGGTTGCCGCTCGCGAGCACGTAGCGCGCAAAGCGATCGTAGCTGCCGGCAATCTGCCTATTGACGATCGAACGGAGCGGTGGCGCCAGTGTGCGGACGCGGGAGAAGAAGCGCCCTGGAAACAGGATCCGCATACCCGCGGGATCATGGTGCGTCCAGTCGAACACTTCGACGTCACTTGGCGCAAGGGATCCGACGCCCTCGATATCGTCGCGGGCGAGCCAGATGACATTGTGATCAGGCGCGGCGTGCCTTGGCTGCGGCGGGAGGAGCAGCGCAGAATCGTGGACCGTCTCCACATGGACGTTGCCGGGGAATACGTTGCGCGCTGACTCAGCGCTGACCGGGTCTCTGGCCAAAAGTACAGCATTGCGATGATTTCCGAAGATCGTGCGCGCCTCGCGGCGGTCCTCGTCGTCGACGAACAGCATGGTCGACGGCAGCGACACGAGGCGATTATTGGGGCACGCCTCGGCGACGATGCGCTTGACCTCTGCGTGGCGCGGCCATAGGCGCGAGACCGTGACCCCGCCCGAGAAGAGTATCGTGCCGTCCCCGACAGCGCGAATCATTTGCTGAAGATCGAAGTTGTGCCCATGCGCCGTATAGGCGATGGGCGCATTACGTTGCTTCAAATAGTCCATGGCGGCCACCCACATCATGTGGTTGCCGACATTGAAGTCGAACGGGAACTGCAGAAGCGCTACAGGCTGGCATTCGGGGATGTATCGGTCGAGACACTCGCGAATCGCTCGCGCCTGCTGCGCCTTTTGCGCCGCGTCTTTAGGCGAAAGTTCTGTACCGGTCATGTGCGCCTACCCTCGATTATGCACCCCAGCGATTGGCGAATGCTGGAGCCTGTCTTTTCTAGTGGCCTACCAGGCGACGGAGAAGGTTCAGTGCGTTCGGGTCACAAGCATGTGTCCAGCCGAGAGGTCAAAGTCCAGTCCCTCCCGTCCTGCGCGAGAGAAGTAATCGTCTGCCGCCTTTCGGCACCCAGACCAATCCGAATAGGCGTGAAGTGCGACAGCGCCGCCGACGATGAGATGAGGCATAACCCGCTCTAGACAGGCGCCGACAGGCTCGTACCAATCAACATCGATATGGGCCAAAGCGACCGGCTCAGCGACTGTAAGCGTGTCTTGCACCTTACCCTTTATCAGTTGGACGTTGTTGGACTCGCCGGGATAACCAAACCTAGCGAAGTTGTTCGTCACCGTCGCCATCAGGTCATCATCATAGAGATAGTATTGCTCGCCTCCAAGGCCGACGGCTTCGCCGGCAGTGATCTCAGCGTACCGAGCTTTCATGTCGTCGCCATCGTGCTCCGAAGGCGGAGGGAGCATCTCGAACAGGTCGTACACGCGCATAGCGCGCTGAGGCGACTTGGCGGAACACATGAGAATTGCTGAACCGCCGCGCGCGCAACCTGCCTCAATGATCAACGCTCCGCTCGGGGCGGTACGACGCACTACCTCAAGCAATTGATGAAGTTGACGATCAGTCGTGTAAGAAAGGTGTTCGGCGCGCACCCTTGACCAAGCCTGTCGAACGGCCCTTGGGTAGGCGGTCCGACGGGCGCGTTCCAAAAGCGCGTTGAAGCGCCAACGCGCCCCACGCGCAACCCTATGTACTGCTTTCATAACGCCCCCCATCTCCCCAAAACAGCGTCCGCCTCGGCGAAGCCTTACTGAACTCCCTACGACTCCCCTTGGCGGGGAAGCCCGCTAGCGTCGTGTCTTGCCCTTCTCATCGACGTACTCGTCGTAACTTGGCGGTTCATCAGGACAAAGTAAGCCAAGAGGAGGGGGTCTGCGGTCTTACATCCATTTCGGAAAAAAGATTGACCGTCATCTGCTGCGCGCGGCTATCTACGCATGGCATATTCCTTATCGGAACAGTAACGACTAGAGACACCAAACCCTTTATCCAGTTCTTTATTCTTCTCCGCCAACTTCTCGTGAGCTGAGGCGGTTGGAAAGCCCAACTGTTGTCCAAGCCCCATACCCATTGAATTGATCCAGTCGAAAACACTCGCGCTCCACTCACTGCTCTGTAACAGATAGCATGGGAGATATTTGGACGTGTGCCACCTGGCAGTGGCGGTAGAATTTCGTTGGCACGTGTAGAGGATTTCGAAAGAATGACGAGTCCGTCAGGAGATTCTTCGTTGTCTAGAACCGCATCCCATTCGTACCCAACCAGTCCCTTCAGCCTATCGCCGTTTCTTAAACCTGTGTGCGCGTAGATAGGGTCAGCAGCATTAGAAACGATGAAATCAAACCCCTCATAGATGCTACCTTGATCGGATACATAGCCCACCCCCATCAGTGCATTCTCCGGTCTATTGACCTCCTTAGAGCGAAACAGTGAAGTTGACGCAGGAGGATCTAGCTGAGCCACCGGATCGAGAGATAGGCCGGCGCCAATACCCGATGAATCCTTGTATATGGTAACAACGCGGTTCGACTGCCCCCGGCTTGAGCAGTCGAACCGAACCTGCCAATAAGCAGTATTAGCAGAGTAAAAGGCGAGATGAATACCATTATCGCGTGCCAACTCAACTCGATCTCGCTGTTCCATCGACCAATACTCATCATGACCAACCGAAAGAAATATTCGGTGCGAAAGAATTTGTAAAGGGTTGCTGTGAACATCCAAATTGGTGTAATAGGATACATCGTAACCCTGCGACTCCAACCAACGGACCATGTTGTACTCCCAGGTGAGCATATTATTACAATTGAAACCATCAGTATTGCTGAATCCGAGATGGGCTGCATCATAGGGGCGATCAAAACTTACCTGATATGCTCTTGTGTTACTGGTGCTATTAGCATCATATACACTGAAGCCGCCGAATATGTTATACGCTTGAGCAGTCGTTACTGCATCCTGAAAGCCTATGTCGCTGGGGTGATTATCTTTGCGCAGAACAAACGGGACAAGCGACTGTTTGCCGCTTCTGCAATCAGTTAACTTGATAACATAAAGTCCGCTTGTCCAAGCTGCAGATGTTTTCAGTTCATACGATACGTCCCATAAACATTCGATCAAACGCGTGCCAGGATTGGTCATGGTGGGGCTTGATTGAGTTAATCCGTCTAGACCTAGCGCGCTGGCTATAAGTCGACCGCCTGCACCGCCGTAGTAGCCAAGGCGATAGACCTCAAGATTATATTGTCCAGCGGAAGACAAAGAAACCTTTAGGTTCAGGGAGTCTCCTGCATTTATACTTGTTGCATCCGCATAAGCCTCGATCTCGTGGTTCGTCGCCAAATTTGTAATCTTCCAATCAGTTGTGCCGGCATTTAGATTTTCGATTACAATTGAGTTTTGAGAGTCCACTCTGATGCCCTTACTGGTGAAGTTGTTAAGGCCCTCGGTCGTGGATACAACTGCTAGAGCTCGGATTTGGCTGCCAAGAAGACCCGACGGTATTCTGATGCGAGCACTCGTCTCTCCGGCAATATTCGTCCATGCCCCGTCAACTTCTTGCTGCCAACCGTAAGCCGCCTCCTTCTCAGGACTTTGGCCGCATTCATTGAAAACATTTGCGGTCAGCGTATTTCCAACAGTGGCGCTCCCTCTCAGGAGAACATAATAGGTGTGTTCCTCGTTCGACGAAGTGGGTATCTTTTGCGCGCCACTCTTGACACTGCCTTGCATGGGTCCCCCTGACCGTTATCCCACATTGGTGCGTAGTGATTATTTATTCGCTGGGCGTGGCCGCGTTTCGGGAGCCTATAATTTCAGAGCCTTCCGATGGCAGTACGAAACCAGCGTTCTGCAACGACCTATCGAGAGGATTTATAGACCCTTAGTAGGTTCCCCTCAACGGCCAATTGGCCCGACTTAGACCGCTTTTCGGCTACGTAGCGGGGGGCTATCACTGCTCGTTTGATTGCATCGGCGCGGCCATTCATCCTCCAATTGGGGGTCTGTTGATTCGCTCCTCCTGTGAACTGCCCCCCATTTCGGTAACCGGTGTTCCGCTCCCACGTTGTCTTCCCCACCTTGATCTGTGGTCAACGCGGCTTGCCAAACTGGCCCCGCCTCTGGGCGGGGTTGTCTTTTGAGGCACGCCCACTACGGACGCATGTCATCTTGAGGCTTTCCAATGCGCGGTCACGCAAGCTGTCGAAAGAGCTGGCGCCAACCGGCCCGGTCCTGTCGGACGAAGCGCCCTCAAGCAGATGGTCGCGTACGGGCGACTTAGTTGCCCGTCTTGCGGCACTACCAGGTGACAAACCGGCGCACGCCCTCTTGGACACCAAAAATGTCTTCTTGGACGGAGAAGGTTCAGTGCGTTCGGGTCACAAGCATGTGTCCAGCCGAGAGGTCAAAGTCCAGTCCCTCCCGTCCTGCGCGAGAGAAGTAATCGTCTGCCGCCTTTCGGCACCCAGACCAGTCCGAATAGGCGCGAAGTGCGACAGCGCCGCCGACGATGAGATGAGGCATAACCCGCTCTAGACAGGCGCTGACAGGCTCGTACCAATCAACATCGATATTGGCCAAAGCGACCGGCTCGGCGACTGTAAGCGTGTCTTGCACCTTACCCTTTATCAGTTGGACGTTGTTGGACTCGACGGGATAACCAAACCTAGCGAAGTTGTTCGTCACCGTCGCCATCAGGTCATCGTCATAGAGATAGTATTGCCCGCCTCCAAGGCCGACGGCTTCGCCGGCAGTGATCTCAGCGTACCGAGCTTTCATGTCGTCGCCATCGTGCTCCGAAGGCGGAGGGAGCATCTCGAACAGGTCGTACACGCGCATAGCGCGCTGAGGCGACTTGGCGGAACACATGAGAATTGCTGAACCGCCGCGCGCGCAACCTGCCTCAATGATCAACGCTCCGCTCGGGGCGGTACGACGCACTACCTCAAGCAATTGATGAAGTTGACGATCAGTCGTGTAAGAAAGGT
>NZ_JAOYTI010000009.1:0-159355 GCF_025847085.2 Rhizobium sp. BT-226
TTGGCTGAGGCTGACCGCTGTCCATCAGGCCGAGGGGCTGTCCAAGCCTGTCCATCACTGTCCATCGGCTGTCCAACGCTGTCCATTGGGGGTCTCTCGCTGTCCAACGCCGTCTGGAGCTACTGGTGTCCCCAAAGGTGAGTGTCGCCATCGATTGCTTTCGGCAGAGGCTGACCGCTGTCCATCAGGACTGTCCATCGGCCTGTGTGCTGTCCTTGTCATCATGTGACCGTCGTTATCTAACGCCGAGATCGAGCGGGGTAACCTCATCTTTCTCAGCAAATTTCTCCGCTCTCGCTACCTTATCCATCGACTATATCTCAGCGAAAGCCGGATCTCATCAGCATGGCGTCACCGGCAACTCTGGAGCTCCGCCTAGCAAAGTTCATCGTTGGCGATGCGCCAGCCGTATCGGATGCGGAGGTGCGCCAGGCTGCTCGACATGTCACCGATCTGGTGGGTGTTGCCATTGCAGGTACACAACAGCCCGCTTTCCACCGGCTCGTGGCAAATGTCGCAGATCAACCTGGGCAGAACCAGCTCTTGGCGCGCATCTGGGGTAGCAACAGACGCGTCTCGTTGAAGGAAGCCGGACTGATCAATGGCTTTGCAGGCCACATTCACGACTTCGACGATGACGAGACCGGCTACGCCATAGCCCATGTAACGGTGACGGCTGGAACTGCTGCGATTGTGGTGGCCGATGCCTGTCCTGAAGTATCCGGCGCAGAAGTCGTGAAGACATATCTCATCGCATCGGAAGCAGCCATGAGAATTGGCGAGATCATCAATCCGGATCATTATCGTGGCGGTTGGCACTCCTCCGCGACCTTGGGAAGTTTCGCTGCTTGCGCTGCTGCGGGGCGCATTCTCGGTCTGGCCTCGGAGCAGATGCGTCATGCGCTGGGAATGTGTGCCTCATTTGCGTCCGGCATTCGAGCCAACTTTGGCAGCGATACGAAACCGCTTCAGGTTGGCAAAGCTGTCCACGATGGCATCCTGGCCGCTGAGTTGGCAAAGGCCGGCTTGACATCCGCGACGGGCGCATTGTTTGGAGAGACGGGTTTTGCCCATATGTTTCAAAGGGGACGCGATGCCGAAGCAATCATCGAGGGTTTTGGCAGACCTTACCGCTCTCTAGGGAACACTATGGTCATCAAGGCGTATCCATGTTGCACGGCCTCGCATACAGCCATCTATTCAATGCTCACCCTCAAGGGCGAGCACGGTTTCAAGGGCAGCGACGTTGCCAGTGTAGTCTGTCATATCGATGCTGTCGCCAATGGGCTCCTGATTTACGACAGGCCGACGAATGGCGCAGAGGCCAAGTTCAGTATCACTTACAGTCTCGCCATCGCAGCACAGTTGGGCAAGGCCGGTATCGCTGAGTTTGAACTGGAGGGTTCTCCCGGCGA
Source organism: Rhizobium sp. BT-226 (assembly GCF_025847085.2). Classification (NCBI taxonomy): domain Bacteria; kingdom Pseudomonadati; phylum Pseudomonadota; class Alphaproteobacteria; order Hyphomicrobiales; family Rhizobiaceae; genus Rhizobium; species Rhizobium sp. BT-226. Next base: position 1,416 of record NZ_JAOYTI010000009.1, read on the forward strand.
GGACATCCTGTCAATTATGGAACGAACCACTGTTCAGGAAGCCGAGGACTTGCCCACCCTGGCAAGCGGCGCCTCGGTAGCCTCACGACTGCAGGTTGAACTGAAAGATGGGCGACGCTTCGAGAGGTTTCAGGAATTTGTGCCGGGAAGCGTGGGGGAGCCAATGTCGGACGGCGACCTGGAGAACAAGTTCATAAAGTGCCTACACCCCGCACCGTCAAAGTTCGCGAGCGACCTGTTCGGCCTGCTCATGGAACCAGGGGCAATTCGCTCCTTCTACGCGTGCATAGACCGCTTTGTTCTGCCGTCCGAAGATGCGACTAGGGATTGAAGAAAGCACTTTTTGTCACTTCGCGATAAATTGTGTTCGCTACTCAAATGTATTCCAAACTACAGATAGCTCTACAAATTGAATTCTCCATGCTCCTCGACCGTGTAACTGGCCTTCCCGTAAAAGTACCTGTGATCCAGATCTAACCCCTTCACTTCAGCCAACTCGGCCACCAAGTTCTTCAGCGACGTTCGGAGGACTAGGGGACTGAAGAGAGGTCGAATGTCCGGCGCGACGCCTGCCATCTTCATCTCTCGCGTGCTGTAGACCGCCGTGTTCACCTTGTGATCGGAGCACAGCTTTTGCACGGGTCCCATCAACGGCTGGTACTGATCCTCGCCAAGGACCTGAATGACAGGAACGCCACTGTTGACGAGCTCCTGCGGGCCGTGAAGGAAGCGTGAAGCTTCGACGAAGGTGGAGTGGATCTTGAGCTTCTCCGCCATGTTGCAGTCGGATGTCACGAACCCAAGCTGCTCAGCGTAGCCGGCGCCGATAAACATCATCTTGTCATGATCCTTGAAGCGAACCGCATCCTCCTTTGCCCGCTTCTGGCTCTCCAAGGCTGCGGCAACATAAGCCTTTGGAAAGTGGGCGAGAGAGTTGAGCAGGCGCGACATGCCGCCCCATCCTTCCTTCAATTCCAAGATCTTGCCGATGAAGACCTGCATCAGGAGACAGTTCGCAACGTAGGGGTCAACAGCCCCAGACGCAGTAAACGTTGTGTGGGCGCGAACGGCGATCGGGGATTGATCCCGTCCGATGAAGGCGACGGTATGGTGAACTCGGTCACGAACGGCGTCGATCGCCAGGAGCGCGTCATCTGTTTTCCCCGACACGGAAGTAATGATGAGGAGAGTGCGATCGTTGGTCCTCTTGGGGGGGCTAATGGCGTAGTCGGCAGACTTGTAAGCGTAACCCTCCAGGTCTCGCGATTGGGCATCGATCCACTTCAGGAGAACCTTCTCCATGAAGCTGTCGCCGGTGCCGGAGGAGACCATTTGGATACGGTCAATGTTGGGTGCGAGTTGCTTCGCCAAACTGATGATGCCCTCAATCTGGCCCAAAGCAGGCTGCAGCTTTTCGCCGAACTGGTCAACTGGAAATGGGGCCATTGTTGGCGATGATCAAATGTAGGGGGACTAGGATTGATCTGGGTTCTGTCCTGTTGGTCTTGTCTTGTGGTGTCGCGATATTGCTAGGAATGGCGGACGGTGAGCGACACTTTATGTTCCCGAGCTGCGGCCAAATTGATCGGCAGATGCTCTGGCGGTTCCCATGAGCTGCATTGGATGGCTAAACCTGCTTCGTTGGCTCCCTAAACCGCGCGGAGATCTCGTTCTCCAAGCCTCTCGATCAGCGTCCTGCAAGGTTTAATGCCACTTCGGCCCGTTGCGAACGTTCCGGAGCGCTGTCATCCAGCATGGTGACGTGCATATGCATGAACACCTGTCAATTTTCAGCGAAGGAAGCGGGGTAGGTCGTATGCCAAGCAGCGCAGTCATCTATATTATTTTCTAGCGCTTACGCAATGCAGGCTGACCATGGTCGTATCACCCTGATATCTGCGCTTGTTCCGGTAATTCACTCAATCTTCTGCCCCTCACTCTTCACCCACCATTCATCCAACGGAACAAGTCAGCATAGTGACGGTGCATATGCATGGACACCTATCGTCCTCGGTGCAGGAAAGCGGGGTAGGTCGTATGCCAAGTGGCACAAGTCATCTGAGAAAATTGCGTTATTTTCTAGTGCTTGCGCATGCGGCATAGATAAGCGGACGATCGTAGTATCTGCGGTTGTCTCGCTCATTCACTCAGTTTTTTCCACGCCTCCTTCGCTCACCCACGCGCCATTTTTACCCCTCCATCTTTTCTCAGCTCGCCACAATGGCTTTCGGACAGGTCCAGGCTTTCCGGAGGCTGCGCGCACCGCAGCACGGCACGAATGCTGTCAACAAAGCTTACGGCCAGGAATTCACAGGAGGAGCACGGCCCCCGCACAATATGGCCAAGTCGCTCATCGTCTTTCGTCACGCGCAAACTCGGTTCAACCCAATAGAGGGGAGGGATGAGAATGGTGATACGACGTTCGTCGCTCAAGGGCGAGGCATCGACCCCCCTATCGACGAGTGTGGCGTGAAACAGGCTCTCGCTGGCGGGTTTGCTCTTCGGCATGAGGATATACGACATGTGATCTGCTCGCCGTCACAGCGCGCCGTCCAGACTGCAATATATGCCAAAATCGTCAACAACGCGGAATTCACGCTACACAGCGAGCTTCAAGAGCACGACTTCTTGGAGCATGAGGGGAAGATGCTTCCGGGTAAAGCCTTTCGAGGACCCTATCCCGGCATCGAAGATCCCGTCGAGTTCACTGAGAAATTCATCATTCCAGGATTGGGTCTCGTTCACAACGAAAAAACCGTTGTGGTCACTCATGGAGGATGGTTCAAGGGTGGTGCCGGCGTTCTTGGAATGAAGCTCTCCGCGGAAGATGTCGGAAACGCCGTTCCTGTTCGCCTCGAAGATGACGGTTCGGGTTGGAAGGCCACTCGCCTGAGAGCCATCCTGCATCTCGCTCTATGCCAGGTCCAAGAAACAGCCGATGTCGAGAATGCCGGCTTTGAAGAGGGGTCGAACGAGGGTCTTGAACAGATCCTCGAACACTACGGCCTTTCCCTCAGCCTCTTGAAGCCACGCGCCTTGGTGTTAGGAGAAGACATGTCTGCAATCGCAGAGATGCGCCATGGTCCCACACAGCATTTCGATCTTCATCTTTTCACAGGCCCGGGAAAGGAGGACATTCCGTGGCGTAAGATCATCGAAAATATCGTGGAACGGGTATTGATCGCTAAGCCGGGCATTGGCGCGGTACGCCTGTTGATCCCAACCAGGAAGCACTACTCGGATCCCAATGGTCCTGACGCCATCTTGTTACGCCGGGTACTGGATGAGTTCGTCCGGATCGGCGAAGCATGGAACATCGACTTCGATGACGCCACTATCCACCAAATAGACGAGATGATTTTGTCGAAGAGAATACGAGATAAGCTTGTCTTGCCGAGAGGCATTTCAACAACCTCGGACAACCGTGTTGTGCTGATCAGTGGCCCAACCCGTGGCATCGGTTTGGAGATAGCGAAGGCTCTCATCCTCGAAGGTTATCTTGTCAGCCTCGGAGCCCGCGACCTAGGGAGGCTCACCTCCCTTTTTGGCGATGAGACCGAGCGTATCCACTACGCCCAATTCGACGCAGAGGATGAGGGCACCTGGGAGACTTGGATCAGCGCCGCGGTTGCCAAATTTGGAAGGATTGATGGCTTGGTGAACAATGCCGGTTGCGGCGCAGGCGGAAAGGTTAATCTGATGGATGGTAATGACGAAGGGCTAGATAAGCTGTTGACGATACACGCGAAGGCGCCCTCACACCTTGTTCGCCTTTGCATGCCCTACCTTAGGACGACAGGGGCTGGCCGTGTCGTTTTCATTAATTCGCTATCCGCAAAACGGGTCTTGGGAAGCAAGAACCTTGGCTACAATGTAGCTAAGGCTGCGCAACAAGGCCTCGCGCATACGGCGAACAATGAGGCTTGGGACGAAGGTGTGCGGGTAACATCTGTATGTCCTGGCTGGGTTCATACGGATTTGAGCGCTCACTCGAAGGTCCCCATTGAAGACAAGACGCAGCCGCAAACCGTGGGAGCCATCGTTGCATTTTTGATGGGCCTGCCCAACAATGCAGAACTTGGCGACATTACCGTCAACTGTGAACATGAAGCTAAGCGCTGAGCTGTGGCGGCAACGCCGTAAGAACTACTATTAGAATTCGTGAAGGACGGCAGCAGCGTACACATAGGAGCTGATTTACCCAATTTCATTATTCATCCAGTTTAGTTGTTTTAGCCCTACGTGTAGAGCTCTTTTTCTACCTGCTTCATGCCGTGCGGCGCCATATCAACACAATCGGTAGGCCATGCGCACCCTCTGACTTTTCGTGCGTCCCGTGCTAGATATGTCGCCACTTCCAGATGCTGCATTACGCTACGGACGCATCATGCAGCTTACATTTGCCAACGAATGCCTGATAGATCATACCTCCCAAGCCCAGACGAGTGTAGCGTCAAGTGGAGGTGCACTAGTGAATGTGACGTCGAGATTACTTGGCCCAATATGCGAGCCAATGTGTAGGGTAGTGACTTGCCGCAGGTATATATAAAACGTAATTCCTCCGAAACATTCGAAAGAAAATCGTGAGTGCAGCCTAACGCACTTCATTGAACCTGACCTGATGGCGCCGAGGACGGCAACGCAAACGATCATTCCCGTGGCCGGATGCACGAATGATCAACCTCCCGGTGGCGACGTTTCCGTGCCGGTGAACTCATCTACTTCCAAGCCGACGTGGTTGACGCGCATCTTGCTGGTGTCGTGGGACATCCTGAAGTTCATTTGGGCATGGTCTCCGATAAAGAGATATTGCAATAAGCCTGTTGATCTCGAATTTCTTGAAATCTGGAGCATCTCGCTCGACCCGGAAAACATTCGTCGCATTCTGCGTAGGGCATTTCCCGAAATTCCGCTTCAAGAGCTTCCCACGGATGAGGAGCAAATCCGCCATCTGGCGCGAGACTTGTTGTTACCCGGCAACGAAAAGAATGGACTGAGGGGAAAAGATGACAGCGAAAGCGGGGCCTGTCCTGATAGCATTCGCGAGATCGTCAGAACTGCCTTCTTCGAAATCATGACTAAGGAAATGTTTGCAGATATAACGGATCAGAAATTTGCTGCGGCCGAAAAGACTGGCCGACAATCGGGACGATCTGAGGTTTTTCCAGACGTTGAAAGGGACGGCTCCGCAGAGACACTCTCAAGTGAAAAGACATCGAAATACTCCTACACTCTCGACATGCTGAGGGATGCATTCCCGGATATTTTGGATGGAGAGATGCCCGCGCATCGAGAGGCGTTGCGCGGCTTGGTGCGAGCTATTGTGTTGCGGGATCTGGAAACGATCGAGCCAGACGAGACGTGCGAGTTTGGAGTTTCAGAGGAAACCAGTATTTTCTGCATTGTCACCGAGGCGTTTCCGGAGGCCTCAGATAAAGATCTTCTCAGGTACGGAGAGGCATTCCGCACTTGGGTGCGAACTCTCGCATCACCGGAAGAGACCTACGGACGCATTCCCAAGGATGTTCGGTATCTTCTTGCCGCCCTAAACGCACGCCATTTGTTGCAGCAGTTGACAGGCTCTTCGATCAAGAATGCTCTTTTCGGAAGATCTACGGACGGCGTGGCTAAGATATTCAGAATTTTGGAGAAGGGGTGTCGGAAAGGAGTGAGCCCCAAAGAGAGACGTTGGTCCCGGATATTCTTGGTGGTCCTGATCGCATACAATATCCTTCCCCTTTTTGCAGCGGGTTTTCGGAATGAACGGTCATTCATCGAGCGTGCATTTACCGGAGTGGTGAATGTCTTCGTCGCGATGTACTTCGTCTGGCAGATCGGATTTCTCGAACTCTGGTACCTTTTCAACTGGAGCCTGGAGCGTGTTTTGGGCGGTATCCCATTCGCCACCATCTATATCCTCACTACAATCGTCCCCGGTCTGAGGTTTTTGTACCATGCAGAGTGGTTCACCGGGATGAACGCCTCGATTTCAGCGACATGGCAAATCTTTGTCCAGTTTGTCTTCCCAATCAGGGACATTCTTTCCCGGTTATGGACGTGTTGGGAAATAAAGCAGCAACGACAAAATGGAGATTGGGTTGAGTTCGACCAGCTCGTTCGTTGGGAACTCACGACATCCGAAGAGTTCATGACGTCTGCGGATGATCCTGCAGCCCCCGTTACTGCAAAGGACGTGCCCATCAGGGTTCGGGTGGAGCGCTTCATCAAATTCACGAACCTTTTCGATACCGGACGGGCTCTCGAGTTCATGTTGCAACTGTTGAGAAATTATCTCGAGGGCTGCATTAACGTCTTGATGGATTACAACCGCTATGCACCAACAGCGCTTCGTTGCAAGAAAGGTCACAGAGAACCTTCGCTGGAAAAGTTCATCTTAGCCGGAACAACTGCGCTCATATTCGGGTTTTTGTGTTGGGCGTTCTGGCCGGAACAGACACTCAATTTTATCTCTTCAGCTTATTCCGGCGCCGTCTGCTTCGTCAAGCAGTTGGTCATTGCGTTCAAGGACTTCCAGTCTCCAGAGCGCGCTCGCTTGCAGTTCACCTACATGGTTGCCAGCAGCCTCTGGGCTATATTCTTGGTGGCGGTTCCGTACAAAATTGACGAACACATTCTAACCCCCACGGGAAACATGTTGGCGTTCATGGCGGCCATGTGTGTCGTAGGCTTCTTCTTTCTTGAGCCTATTGCAAGACTGATACAGTTCTGCACCTCGATGGGCATGAAGTTTGCCAGATGGCGGAAACCGAGCAACAAGTTGCCTAGGGTTGTCGCTGTCGCCCAACGGAGTAAGCGGTCAGCTCTAGGCACGAGGAGGTTGCCGACACTGCACTCCAGTGGAAGAAATTCAAGCTGCCTTCATACTGACGCAGCATGAAGCCGAAATGCATCATAGGCTGGTGGTCAGCGTTCGAGCACTTGCGGCCGCTTGGATTAGGGCCTCATGGCGCATCACCAATGTGTATAGATACAAAGTCATTTCCTGAGTAGATATTCAATCTTCTAGCATAGCTTTCCTGAAAGATTGATCTCCTAAAATTTGCACTTTTCGCTGGAGTGCTTGTTCTCCTTTGATCAAAGCTGCTGATCTCGGTCTACATTTCACTCCCGTGCAGTTGGACGGCTTCATCGCGAACTGAACGCGAACAGTATATTCTCGCCACAAAAAGCGGGCGACCATACACGGTGCGCCCCTTTTTCTCGCAGCCAAGAAGCACCAACATCGCCTATCCCTCAGCAGTGGCATTCCGGGAAACAATGATGGACAGCCTTTGGGGCCGTTGGACAGAACTTTCCCCCCGATGGACAGCCGTTGGACAGTGATGGACAGCAGCGATAACTGCGAGCGGACCCTTAGGGTTAGGGTTAGGGTTAGGGTTAAGGTTAGGGTTAGGGTTAGGGTTAGGGTTAGGGTTCAGGATATATCTGCATGTATTCAATATTTGTAAGTTTCATAAAGAGTATGTTTGAAAAACTGTTCGTCTGTCCGTTTCTAGACCCGTATTTGTGAAAAATTGTACATAAATAAGTTTATCGAGCGACAGGGAACTCGTCCCGGTCTCGTATGCGAGCCTTGCTCCGTTGAGCCGGGCTTGAGGTAAACTCTGGCTGGTCCACCGTGGGACCAGAGATTGACGCCCAACTTCCACTATGAGCAGATCATCGGTTTGAAAGAGCACAGGCGGGCACGCCAATCTCGCAGCTGTGCCGCAAGCATGGCGCAAGCAATGCCACCATTCTCCACGATTGAGAGGAACTTAGGCGTATTCGCCCTTGCGTAAGAGCAACCCTGAACCCGAAACCGTCGCCTCAATATTTCGGCTGTTCGACACACTCGGTGCTTGCCTACCACGAGGGAGGGCTGAGCAAGCGCGCTAGATGCGCCTCGAACGAACGCCATTCGGTAGCAGACGGTAATTGATAAAGATGCTCTAACACCACTTCGGCATCTGCACCACGACAAAGCAATCCCAACTTCTGCTTGATTGTCTCGCGGTCGAAGGGCCTTTCAGGACTGCCCTTTGTCTGTCTCACGCTCTCGCAGATCGACGAGCCATCCACCAGCGCGACAGTGACTTCGCACAAAAATGGATCGTCTTGCTCCTCGAGGCCGATCATGTCGATGCGCTCCATCATATGTCGGATACCCGGGTCGCCGAACGTTTCGTCGGTGAAGGCGTCCAACCCGGCCGAAGGCAGGCAAAGTGCGGCGGCCGCGCAGAACTGCATGCTGAATTTGCCTTCGAGCGCTGTCTTCGGCTCGTTGTGCACGAGGATGGAAGGAATCGTCCTGCCGACCGTTATCCGCACCGACTCTATGTTTCGGAAAGCATCGGTCGGCAGGCGACCGCGAATCACTTCGCAGGCCTCCATGGCGGTGTGTGCAGCCGTACAGCAGGGGTAAGCCTTGATCGTCACACCAGGATCCTCGAACGGCGAACCACGTCCGATCCGGGCAAGGACGGCATCGACGCGACTCGGATCGCCACCGTAAAGCTCTGCAAGTCCCATCGGGCCAAAGAGCGACGCGTTGGCATCGAGCCCGGCCTTTGCAAGCTGCGCTGAGACGAAGCCGTCGCGGGCGGCGGCGGCGACCTGCCAAGGCTTGGCGCTGCTGCCGAATGCAGACCGTGTTCCGCTGCTCGCCGTTACTGCAAACGACAACGCTGTCGCCAATTGTTCGACGGACAAACCTAAAATGTGTGCACTTGCCATCGCCGCGCCGAACACGCCGAGGGTCGCTGATGCATGCCATCCGAGTGCATAATGTGCCGGATTGAGTAACTCACCTAACGCCACCATGGTTTCGACACCCGATAGATAGCCGTTCAAAAGCGTCACGCCGGAGCAGTTTGTCATGCCGGCCGCGGCCAAGGCCGCAGCCATAGTCGGCACCGTCACATGCGCAATCGAAACAAGGGCCTCGTCATCATCGAAATCATCAAGATGCGCAGCCATTGCGTTGAGCAGTACTGCATCCGAAGGGCGGCATCGCAACTCGCTCCCAATAAGCCAGCTAGGATGATCCGCGCGGACATCCACGATGTCACTTGCCAGTAAGGTTTTGATTTCCGGCCGCCGAAAGCCGGCATAGGCGGCGCCAACCCCGTCAACGAAGTTCATGATCGACGATTGCCGGTCTTCGACCGAAAAACGAGCCGCCGAATAGTGTAAGGCTGCGGCGAAACGCAGGATATCTTCTTCAGTGGCCATGCGCCGCACTCACCCGACCGTCCAATCGGCGCCCGGAATCGAGGCCACCAACCTTTGTGTATATTCGTGTTTGGGGCTTCGAAAGATCGCCGAAGGAATGCCGCTTTCGACAACCTCTCCGCGATACATAACAATGATCTCGTCACAGATCTTGCTGGCTACGCGCAGATCGTGAGTGATGAAGATCATTGCGATCTTCAGGTCATGCTGAATTCGCGTCAAGAGGTCGAGAATTTGCGCCTGGATCGACACGTCGAGCGCTGAAACAGCCTCGTCGGCTACGAGAACCTGCGGGTCGAACATCAAAGCACGGGCGATGCCAATTCGCTGCCGCTGCCCGCCTGAGAACTCATGAGGATACCGGTCGAGGCTTCGTTCATCGAGACCGACGAGATCAAGGAGACGAGCGGCCTTCTCGCGCGCGGCAGCCGGCGTCAGATCTCCGTGCGCAAGTGGGCCTGCGGTCAGGGCCGTCAAGACCCTATGGCGGGGATTGAGGGAGGCGAAGGGATCTTGAAACACCATCTGGATCTGAGGGCGCATGGGCCTGAAATCGGCATCAGACATTTTGGCGATATCCGTGTCACGGAAGACGATACGCCCACTGTCACTGTCCATGAGCTTGACGATCATACGGCCCAGCGTCGACTTGCCAGAGCCGGATTCGCCGACCACGCCTAACGTGGTTCCCTCGTAGAGAGCAATGCTGACGTCGTTAACGGCCTTTATCACCCGTTGTGGCTTGAAGAGGCCGACAGATGTTTGATAGGTCTTCTTAAGGTTCTCTATTTTGAGCACTATCTCAGCACCACGCTCATTTAGCCGATCTGCCTGGGACATGCGTGGAACTGCGGCAATAAGCTTGCGAGTATAGGGATGCGCAGGTGACTGTAGCACGTCTGCTGCATTCCCCTGTTCGACCAGAGATCCCTTTTCCATCACGAGGACCCGATCGGCGATTTCGGCCACCACACCGAAATCATGCGTGATGAACATCACGCTCATGTTTTTCCGCTTCTGGATCTTGCGGATTAGTTCGAGGATTTGCGCTTGCGTAGTGACGTCCAATGCGGTGGTTGGTTCGTCTGCGATAAGAATATCGGGGTCGAGTGCCAGCGCCATCGCAATCATGACGCGCTGGCGTTGCCCTCCGGACAGACGGAAGGGATATTGTCCTTGCAGAACCGTTGGCTCTGGGAGGCCGACCTCGTCCAAGAGCGCCAAAACCTTCTTTCTGCGGGACTCCGCCGTGCCGATGTGATGAACCTGCATGACCTCCTCGATTTGGTCGCCGATCTTCATAAGAGGATTGAGGGCGGACAGAGGGTCCTGGAAGATCATCGAAACCACGCGTCCACGCAGTGACAGCAGTTCACGCTCAGGCAGTTGCAGTATTTCTTTGCCACTGAGCGTGATGGTTCCTTCCGTCGCCATGATGGACGGCGGCAAAAGCCCCATGATCGTGTTCGCAGTCACCGATTTGCCGGAGCCGGATTCGCCGATAATGCAGAGAATTTCACCTTTCCGCAGATCGAAGGAAATATCTTTCACCGCATGGGTGCGCTCCATACCCTTCGGAAGCTGAACTGTGAGATTGCGAACCGATAACGCAATGTCTGAACCCGGGCTTTCGGTGAGCCGACCTTGTTGTGACGATGGCGACACTTTAGTCATTACCATGGCTCCTGATATCGAGGGCGTCGCGCAATCCGTCGCCAATAAAGTTAAAGCTGGTCACCGCAAGGGTAATCGCCACGCCGGGTATGATTGCGAGCCAAGGCGCTGTAGCGAGGTACTGCTGTGCACCATTGAGCATGTTGCCCCAGCTTGGCGCCGGGGGCTGAATGCCATAGCCAAGAAAGCTGATGTAGGCCTCTGCCAGAATTGCCCGGGCGACCGTGAGCGTTGCTGCGACGATGATCGGGCCCATAACGTTCGGCAGCAGTTCGCGGGTCATGATCCAGCGGCCTGACAACCCGAACATACGTGCCGCAACCACAAAATCCCGCTCCTTTAGTGATCGGACTTCAGCAGACACGATACGAGCGATTTCCATCCAGCTGGTCGATGCGATGAGGACGGTAATCATCGCAGGACTGGGTTGAATAAAAGCGGCAAGCGTCAAAAGCAGGAAGATTGAGGGGAAGCAAAGAAATGCATCGACGACGCGCATGAGTGCCGCGCCAACGCGACCGCCATAGTAACCGGCAGTGATACCGATGCTTGCACCAATGAAAATGCTGATGAACATGGCTGAGAAGGCCACCAGGAGCGAAACACGCCCCGCCATGAGCAATCGTGCGGCAACGTCCCGCCCCAACGGATCCGTTCCTAGATAATGATGGCCTGTCAAAGGCGGGGCAAACCGCGCTCTCAGATCGATGTAAAGCTGGTCATAGGGGAGCAAACATGGACCGACAACGCAGACCAGCACGAGCAGCATGACGCAGGCAATTCCGAAGAGGGCCAGGCGGTGCTGTGCGAACCGGTGAACCGCCGGATTTGCAAAAAAACCTGCACGCGGAGTATCGATGACGTTGGAACCGGAAGACATCTTGTACTCCTATGCGTAACGGATGCGAGGGTCGGCGACAGCAATCAAGATATCGGCGATCAGATTGGCGGCGATGACGAGGATCGCTGAGAACATCAGGAGACCCATGATTACGGGGTAATCTTTGTAGCTCAGGCTATCGAGAAACAGCCGGCCCATGCCGGGCCAGGTGAACACGGTCTCTGTCACCAGGGCGCCGCTGAGCAGCGTAGGCAGCTCAAGTCCTGCGAGCGCGATCATCGGCAGCATGGCATTTCGTAATACGTGGCGGATAATCACCCGACGGTGGCTCATGCCCTTTGCTCGTGCGGTCCTCACGTAATCCTGACTTAGGACCTCCAGCGTCGCCGTGCGCATATACCGGCTCCAGACGGCCAGATGAACGAGAGCGAGCACAAGTGACGGCATGATGAGGTGTTTGGCGTAACCAAGGAAAGTTTCGTCGCCAACGGTGTACATGTTGCCCGGCGGCAGCCAGCCAAGTTTGAGTGAGAAGACGTAGATCCCGACCAAACCAAACCAGAAGGTTGGGATCGAAAGCGCGATCATCGCGATGACCGTCGTTACATAATCGAATACCGAGTACTGCCTGACAGCGCTGCGCACACCAATCCAACATCCCAGGACGACCGCGATCAACGTCGCCGAAACCATGAGAAGGACGGTCGCCGCCAGGTGAGAGGAGACGACTTCGAGGACAGGTGTGCTGTCGCGATAGGATCGGCCCCAATCGCCCATAAGCATTTTGCCAACCCAGTCAAGATATTGAAGGGGAAGGGGGCGGTTGAGGCCCATCTGAGTGGAAATGCGTTCCAACTCGGCCGCTGTCATGCCGGGCGTAGCAACAAACTGCGATAGTGGCCCACCGGGCGCCAAGTGTAGCACGGAAAAGCCGATAACTGAAACGAGCACGAGCAGAAGAAGGCTCTGCATGAGACGTCCGAACAAAAAGCGAAGCATAGTTTTGTTCCCCCCCGTTTCGTCACGGGCTAAGACATCGATCGAAACGCGGGAGGCCATTGGCCTCCCGCAAGCTCCACCTAAGAGCGATACCAATCAGCGATGTTCCAGGTGTCGATGCGCACATTCACGTTAGCCGCGTAGCCGTTGAGGCCATTCTCGTGACCGCGGACAGTGCGGCGCTGCCACATTACGATGAACGGCAGATCTTCTCGCACGATTTCCTGGATTTTGGCGTAGATCGGCTTACGTTCCTCAGGGACGAAAAGTTTGCCGCCTTCAGCGAGAAGTCTGTCGACTTCGGGGTTGGAATACTGCCAGAAATTCAGGCCGCCGCCACCCTTTGCTGCGCTGTTAGTCGACAGGAAGAAGTCGCTTGTATCGGGGTCGAATCCTGTGAGAAAGTCTTGGCCGTGCATCACACTGTGAAATTGCGACTTCAGCCAGAAGTCGGCGAATAGAACAGCCGAAGGCATGTTCTCGACTTTCATCTCGATGCCCACGTCCCGAAGGGTCTGCTGCATGTACTGTTGTATTTGTTCGCGAATCTGATTTCCGGCTGATGTCGAGTTCGTGAAGGACAGGCGTTTTCCGTCTTTGACACGGATGCCGTCCCGGCCTGGAACCCAACCTGCCCGGTCGAGGAGTTCCTTCGCCTTTTCAGGATCGTACTTATGCTTCGGTAAGTCCGGATTGTAATAGTACGACTGCTGTGGGATGTAGCTCTCGGTCGCAATCGGCACACCATAGTTGATCTGCTGGAGCGCACTGTCCCGATCAAACGCACTGTAGATCGCTTGACGGACAGCCTGCTCGTCCAGAGGCGCTCGGCCGGTGTTGAACGCGATGCATTCCACCGACGAAGCCGGCATCAGCTCCACGACCTTGCCCGGAAGAGTTTGGGCCTCTTCGTAATTGTTTGCGGGTATATAAGAAAGGCTGATCAGATCGATGTCACCGGTCTTGAACTGCGTATACAGAACCGTTTGATCGGGAATGTACCGGAAGATCACCTTCTCGATATACGGGCCTTCACCGAAGTAATCGTGGTTGGCGGCAACCTCGATGCTGTCACCGGCCCGCCGATTAACGAATTTGAACGGTCCTGTGCCGATCGGTGCCCTGTCGAGGGGAGAGGCATTTTTGTCCGTGACACCCTCAAATACATGGGCCGGGACGATGAAAGTTGCTGCAAGGATTGACGGGTAAGGCGCGAAAGGCTGCTCCATACGCCACGTCAGTTCGGTTGCTGATACAACCTTCAGATCCCGGACTAATTCGTGGCCGGTGCGACGCCAGCTGTTGAACTTTGGATCAACAAGAAGTTCGAGCGTGAATTTGACGTCTTCTGCGGAAAACGGCCTACCGTCGTGCCACTTCACGTCGTCGCGCAGCTTGATACGCCAGTTGAGACCATTTGCAGATATGCCACCATTGGCAACTGTTGGTACTTCCGCAAGCGATGGTTCGAAGTGGCCCTCGGGCGTGACAGTGAAGAGCGTGTCGTAGAGAGCGAACTGAATGCCTTCATCGACTTCAATGTGAAGCTTGTGAGGGTTGAATACGGTCTGCTCCTGCGACAGGCCGATAATAAGTTGACCGGTTGGAGATGAAGGTGGAGCAGCAAGTGCCCGATCCTTGCCGAGCAGGTTCGGCGCAAAGTAGCTTACAACGCCAGCGGCGCCGAGCAGTCCAAGAGTTTTCCTCCGAGTGAAGGCGAGCTTCGTATTCTCATTTTCAGTCGACATAACAGAACCCCTTTTTTGGTCTGGTGAACGATCACGGTTGCCTGCCTCTTTATCGGGCAGTTGCGGACTACTGGCGCATGTCGGGCATAAGCTCGATCTTTGAACCATCCGAGAAACGGGAGAAGCGGAAATGAGTCGGATCGACGATAGGCGGTCGCCCGGAAACGATATCCGCCATCAATCGACCGGCAGCCGGTGCGATGCCAAAGCCGTGACCGGAAAAGCCGGTTGCGATATGGAAGCCCGGAATTGAGGCGACGGCGGAAATGATCGGGATCGCATCGGGCAGCACGTCGATATAGCCACCCCAACGCTGGGCAATCTGCGCCTTTGCGAAAACCGGCCAAGCCTCGGCGAGTTTTTCCAGCGTTCCGTCGGCATATTTTTTCGACGGGACGGGGTCGAGCACACGGTGGTATTCGAACGGACTGGCTTCGTCCATCTCCCAATGTTTGGATAAGCGAAGCTCCTCGAAGAAGCGTCCACCGAGCCGGAACCGAAGGGACCGCCACTCCTCTTTAAACGACGGAAGAAACTTCCAGCCATACCTGAAGGAGTTTGGGACGATGTCGACGATGTTTTCGTGTCCCGATGCGATCGTGTAGCCACCATCCTGACGCTTGCGCAAGGAAAACGCTTTGGTCCATAGAGCACCTTCTGGACCGCCTTCCAGCGGCTTTGTCATCAAAACGGAGTTCATCACGTTGAGCTGCGGCACGTCTATGCCATAACGCTGGCAGAAAAGATTGCTCCATACGCCGCCCGCGACGACGACCGCGTCGCATTCGATCAGTCCGCGTTCCGTGACAACGCCACTCACCCGCCCTGCGGACGTTTCCAGCCCCCTGACAGCACAGTCGGTTAGGATCGTGGCGCCTTTCTCACGCGCAGCTCCGGCGATCGCAGGCGCTGCTTTTTGAGGCTCCGCGCGGCCATCGCCCGGGGTATGCAAGGCGCCATACGGCTTGTTTCGCAGCCCCGGGAACATCTCGGCGAATTCTTGCCCGTTCAGCATCCGACTTTCGATCTGGTAGGGCTCGAGATACCTGTTCCAGTCTGCGTATGTATTGAACTGCTTTTCTGTCGCGCATGCGAACGTGATGCTGGCCTTCTTGTAACCGGTATCACGTCCCAGCCGCTTGTCGAGCGTTTCCCAGATGCGGATGGCTTCGATCATCAACGGGATTTCACGAGGATCCCGGCGCGAAAGTCTCACCCAACCCCAGTTGCGGCTGGACTGTTCGTGGCCAACGCCGCCTTTCTCGCATACGGCGACCTTGAGGCCATGCTCGGCAAGCTCAAGGGCCGTCGAGACCCCCACAATTCCTCCTCCTATGACAACGACATCAACCTTTTTCGGTAACGTCTCGTCACCGTGGAAAGGAACAACTCTTGGACCTGGCATATCTATTCCTCCCGCCCATTGGCCCGATAGCGCTTAGGCGACTTTGCCCGGATGCGGTTGATCGATTACTTCAAAAACGGTCTCATCGAGACCCGGAGATATGGGTAGCGGACGCTCGCAACTGGACCCGATCTCGATGACGCGAGACTCGGCTGCAGACATGCCGATAGCGAGCAGAACGTCCAAAACATGCAATGCGAGTTCACCGCTTGCGCGATGAGGACGGCCCTGCCTGATTGCAAGGGCCATGTCGACAACACCGATCGAGCGATGATCGGCGACTTCGCGGCCGGTCCTCAGGGTGCGGTTCCGCTCGCCAAATGCGAATGCGGATATATCGACTGCCTGCCAATCTCCTCCTCTTTCGGTAACTTTCGGCTCATCTCCGAAGAAGTTAGGGTCAGGGACCAGCAGCGAGCCTTCAGTGCCGTAGATCTCGATTGGCGACCGTTGGTGCTTCCAGACATCCCATGAAGCATCCAGACTGAAACGGGCACCACTCTCGAAAGTCAGAAGAGCGCTGTAACTTGTCGGAGTTTCAACCGCGATCTCTTCACCAGCGCGATCACCACTGCCAATCTTGCGTGTCGGATAGCCAGTCGAAGCAGTTGCTGTGACCGTTCGGACAGGCCCAAGAAGATTGACGAGCGTGGTGATATAATACGGTCCGAGATCGAGAACCGGCCCACCTCCCGGCTTGAAGAAAAAGTCGGGGTTTGGATGCCATGCCTCCATCCCGCGCGACAGGAAGCTCGCGGCGCCGCCAAGTACTGTTCCTATCTTTCCGTCATCAAGTAGCGCTCGGCAGGCTTGGTGTGAGGCTCCAAGAAAGGTGTCGGGAGCGCATCCTACCCGCAAACCACGCTTAGCGGCCAGTTGCAACAGGGCGTTGGCTTCCTCGACGGAAACTGTCAAAGGTTTTTCGGAATAGACGTGTTTGCCAGCCTCAAGAATACGCGTGCTGACTTCAGCATGAGCATTCGGTACCGTGAGATTGATGACTATCTCGATCGAGGGATCGGCCAACATTTCGTCGATGGTCGCGTATCCCACGCCCATTGCGGACGCTTGCGAACGGGCGGCGTCCTCTCGGATATCTGCCACCGATTTGACTTGGATGTGGCGCGAGCGGGCGCCGCCGCGGATGTAGGCGGTGCTAATAACACCGCACCCGATAATGCCAACGTTCATAGGAGAAGCGCTCACCGCAGGTTCTCCTGCAGATAGCGGAAGCTGTTGGCAATGGTGGCCGCCGGGTTCAGCGGCTTGTCGTGCTCCACCACCATGACCTTTGCGCCATTTGCAATCGCTTCCGGCCACAAGACTTTCCAGTCCAGGACGCCAGCGCCCACATCGGCCCAGCCTGCCTCTTCCTCGTTCTGACCCTCGGGAGCAAGATCTTTCACATGCGCCGCGGCAAGCCTGCTTGAATGGCGCTTCAGCCAAACCACCGGGTCCACGCCGCCGCGTGTCAGCCATGCGATATCCGCCTCCCACTGCACGGGAGCGGATCCGGCTGCTTCGAAGACCAGATCCAGAGCGGTTTTATCACCGTCCTTGAGATGCAAGTCCCAATTATGGTTATGGTAGCCGAGAGTCATCCCGTGCGCCGATAGCTTGTCGCTCAGGAAGGCTAGCCGCTTTCCCAACTCCCGCCATCCCTCTGCTGGCATGTCACGCTGCGGAATGGGAACAGAGGGGACGAACAGGGAAGAAATGTTAAATGCCTGCGCGTTCTCAACAACCGTCCCTAAGTCGTCCGTCAGGTCGGCGAGCGCAACATGGCTGCCAGTTGCCTGGAGGCCTCGCTCACTAAGTAGCCCAGCCAAGGCATTGCCGCGAGAAAGCTTGGCGCCGTAAAGCTCAACAAACTCAAAGCCCGCCGCCTTTACCGAGTCGAGCATTTCAGCGTCGTCTTCGATCGAGCGCATTGTGAACAGTTGCACTGACAATTTGGTCATAGTCATTCCTCGCATGAAACACGCTTACGTGTCATCCAATCGTTTGTACAGCGTAGACAAACGATTGTATCCTTGTCAAGCGGTCGGCGGGAGCATATTAGTGTTGATGACCGTGCTGATTCCGATATAGGTTCGCACCCATATACAATCGATTGGATAGATGATGAAAACGATCAAGGGCCCGGCCATCTTTCTTGGCCAGTTCGCGGGCGATGCGGCACCGTTCAATACCTGGGACGGGATCACCAAATGGGCGGCCGACAAGGGGTATGTCGGCGTGCAGGTGCCGACCTGGGCCAGTCAGCTCATCGATTTGAAGAGGGCCACCAACTCCAAGGATTATTGCGACGAATTTGCCGGCGTTGCGCGGGCGAACGGAGTCGAGGTGACGGAGCTTTCCACCCATCTCCAGGGCCAGCTCGTCGCCGTGCATCCGGCCTACGACGAAGCCTTCGACGGGTTTGCCGCACCCGAAGTGCGCGGCAATCCGAAGGCACGCCAGGCCTGGGCGGTCGAGCAGGTCAAGATGGCGCTGACGGCGTCGAAACATCTCGGCATCAAGGCGCATGCGACCTTTTCCGGCGCGCTCGCCTGGCCGTTCATCTACCCGTGGCCGCAACGCCCGGCCGGCCTGGTCGAGACCGCCTTCGACGAACTCGCCAAGCGCTGGACGCCGATCCTCGACCATGCCGATTCCTGCGGCGTCGACGTATGTTACGAAATCCATCCCGGCGAAGACCTGCATGACGGCGTCACCTTCGAGATGTTCCTGGAGCGAGTGAAGAACCATCCGCGCGCCAACATGCTCTACGACCCGTCGCATTACGTGCTGCAATGCCTCGACTACATCGACCATCTCGACATCTACAAGGACCGGATCAAGATGTTCCACGTCAAGGACGCGGAATTCAACCCGACCGGCCGGCAGGGTGTTTACGGCGGTTACCAGGGCTGGGTCGGCCGCGCCGGCCGCTTCCGCTCGCCCGGCGACGGCCAGGTCGATTTCGGTTCGATCTTCTCGAAAATGGCCGCCAACGATTTCGACGGCTGGGCCGTGGTCGAATGGGAGTGTGCGCTGAAGAACTCCGAGGACGGAGCCCGCGAAGGCGCCGAATTCGTCAAGGCGCACATCGTCCGCGTCACCGAAAAGGCGTTCGACGACTTCGCCGGCAGCGTCACCGATCAGGCGGCCAACCGGCGCATGCTGGGATTGTGGGGAGAGTTATCATGACCATCGAAGGCAAGGCCGAGGACGCACGCGAACCCCGCATCCGACTCGGCATGGTGGGAGGCGGCGCAGGAGCCTTTATCGGCGCGGTGCATCGCATGGCTGCACGACTGGACGATCGGTTCGATCTGGTTGCCGGTGCGCTGTCGTCGACCCCTGAAAAAGCCTTGGCGTCCGGCCGCGAACTGGGCCTGGACAGCGCGCGTACCTACGGTTCCTACAAGGACATGGCGGCCCGCGAGGCACGATTGAAGGACGGCATCGAGGCGGTGTCGATCGTCACCCCGAACCACGTGCATTACGATGCCGCCAAGGAATTCCTGAAGCGTGGCATCCATGTGATCTGCGACAAGCCGCTGACCTCCAACCTCGCGGACGCCAAGAAAATGAAGAAGGCGGCCGACGAAAGCGGCGCGCTGTTCATTCTCGCCCACAACTACACCGGCTATCCGATGGTGCGGCAGGCGCGCGAGATGATCGCCAATGGCGAGCTCGGGAAAATCCGTGTCGTGCAGGTCGAATATGCGCAGGACTGGTTGACGGAAGCGGTCGAGCAGACCGGTGCCAAGGGCGCGGTATGGCGCACCGACCCGGCGCGATCAGGCGCGGGCGGCTCGACGGGTGATATCGGCACCCATGCCTATAACCTCGCCTCATTCGTCACCGGCCTGACGCCGGAGAGCCTCGCCGCGGATCTCGACAGTTTCGTGCCGGGCCGGCGGCTGGACGACAATGCCCATGTGATGCTGCGCTTCGATAGCGGGGCGAAGGGCATGCTCTGGTGCAGCCAGGTGGCGCCAGGCAACGAGAACGGGCTGAAGTTGCGCGTTTACGGCGAGAAGGGCGGGCTCGAATGGGGGCAGGAAAACCCGAACCAGCTATTGTTTACACCTTTTGGCGAGCCGAAGCGGCTGATCACCCGAAATGGCGCCGGCGCTGGAGCTGCTGCGGGCCGCGTTTCCCGCATTCCTTCTGGTCATCCGGAAGGCTATCTTGAAGCATTCGCAACGATCTATTCAGAGGCTGCACAGGCAATCGCTGCCCACAAGAAGGGTGCTGCGGCTGATAAGGCGGTCATCTATCCGACCATTGATGACGGTGTGAAGGGCGTGGCTTTTGTCGAGGCGTGTGTGGCCTCGTCCAAAAGGAACGGAGCATGGATCAAAATATAGAGGGAAAAGCCCGCAAACGAAGCTTTGGTCGTAAAGATATCGGCGGGCGAATTCTTCTTATTGTAGAGAGCTCATCTCAATCTCAACAGCGGCTAACCCTGAAAGGAAGGCCTGGTGTCACCACTTCTTGAAAATGTTCGACCGGGGCAATCTCGCGCGAATCGACTTACAATGGTTGACATTGCTCGCCTTGCGGGTGTCGATGTGTCCACTGTTAGTCGCGCACTTGCGGACTCATCCCGGGTTACAGATGAGACCAAAGAGCGCATACGCAAAATCGTCGAAGAAAACGGATACGTGGTGAACCATGGCGCCCGTATGCTTCGAAACCAAATGGCAGGCCAGGTTCTAATTCTGCTGCCAAATATCGCCGCCACATTTTTTCCGGAAGTCATTTTAGGGATTGAAGAAACCCTCCAGAAAGACGGCATCAGCGTCATTATAGGTAGCACCCAGTACGACAAAGTGAGAGAAGATGCTCTTGCTCGACAGCTCCTCAATGGAGCCGCGGACGGCGTCATTCTGCTGACCGGACGTATCCCGGAAGTTCTACGTTCCTATTCCGGGTTCGAAAAAAGGATCGTGGCCGTTTCACGGGCGATCAACGAACCTGAAATTCCTTACGTCAATATCGACAATATGAAAGCTATTGAAACTGCCGTCCTACACCTGGTAGGGCTAGGTTACACGGATATCGCTCACCTCGGCGGCCCAAAGGAAAGCCCAACGTTTTTAGCTCGGATCACTGGCTATCAGGTTGCGATGGAGAAAGCTGGCCTTTCAGCTCACCTCCGGATCGAAGCGGGCGAGCGGTTCAATATCGATGCTGGCCGGGAGGCCATGGAAAAGCTAATGCGCGGCGGAAAAGCTCCCGCTGCAGTAGTCTGTGCGAGCGACGAGATGGCGATGGGCGCGATACGTTATGCCCGCAGTCAAGGTCTCCGGGTGCCACACGATATCGCGTTCGTCGGCTTCGACGACATCCCATTCGCCGGAGTTTATGATCCTGCGCTAACTACAATTCGAACGCCCAGACACAAAATGGGGGAATTGGGTGCCCAGATGCTGTTGAAAAACTTAAAGGCTTCGAGCTTTAAGCCAAAAAGCGTCATTGTAGATCACCAACTCATAATCCGAGAGAGTTGTGGAGGCCAAATTGATCAAACGTCGATACCAGCTCAATAAATGCCGCACGAGGTCCGCTGAGGTAAGCCATGAAGATAGCTACGACAAAGATGAATCATTG
Organism: Rhizobium sp. BT-226; assembly: GCF_025847085.2. Lineage (NCBI taxonomy): Bacteria > Pseudomonadati > Pseudomonadota > Alphaproteobacteria > Hyphomicrobiales > Rhizobiaceae > Rhizobium > Rhizobium sp. BT-226. Next base: position 22,924 of record NZ_JAOYTI010000009.1, read on the forward strand.
GTTTGAACGACTGACCGAACAAGTTGCATTATCGCACGATGAAGCGGCCGTGCAGGCGACCCTCGAGAAGCTGACAACCGGAGCCGGCTTTCAGTTTTTTGCCTATCTTAGCTTGCAAGAAGACGCTCGAACCGCGATCTCCAATTATAATAAGGAATGGCAGCGCCGCTACTTCAAGCAACGCTTTGCGTTAATTGACCCTGTGGTCTCAAAGGCCCGTCAGAACATGGAGGCGTTCGCTTGGTCAAACGAGATATCGAGTCGCATGACCAAGAAGCACAAGGCATTCTTCGGTGAAGCTGCCGAGTTTGGCATCCGCTCCGGAATATCGATTCCGATCAGTACTGGTTTCGGGTGGATGGCCATGCTGACGCTCGCTTGCGAGGATGCTGGCTTTGCCGAGCGGCAAGAACTCAACCCGGTTCTCGCTGCTGCGGCCGTCGGCCAAATGCACGCGCGCATCGAACGGATGCGGGTTTCCCCGAATCCCAATTTCGAAGTTCAGTTGAAGGTGGAAGAGTTAACATGCCTTCGATGGTCGGCGGAGGGCAAGCCGATGAAGGCAATCGCGATCATCGAGAACACGACCTATTCGAACGTCTGCTTTTTCATCCGCAACGCGAAGGCCGCCCTCGGTGTAACCACCCTTCCACAGGCGACTGCCAGGGCGAAAGAGCTCGGGCTCATCTGATCGCCGAGGCCTCGCTATCCGGAATCTTGCCAGCTAACGAGCGAGTGATAACCACCGTCAGATCGACGCGCAGTTGCGCGAGTTCGTGGATATAAGTGGATATAATACATGTTAACGGTAACCGATGTTTCAGACCCACATTGTCTTGAGCCAGAGCCGTTGCTATCGGGAATTGCTCCTATATGCTCTGTTCGCGGCAAGAGATTCAGATTTCAGATGTCCAGAAGAAACCAGTTTAACGGGATTTGCCACGACATCCTCGGAACGTTTGTTAGCCGGTACAACGATCACGATGGTTATTGGTCCTTGGGCCAGTACGTTGCGCTCCTCGAACGTCTAGGCGAAAGCCAACTTCAGCTCACGCTGAGGGACGCGACTGAGGCTCCTGACAATCGCGTCATCGCTGCGTCAGAGAAGTATTATCGAGGCGCGGTTCTGCGAATGATGGAGGCCAATTCGATGCCGCAGGTGTGGCTCGCGAATGCAACCATCAAGGTTTCCATCGTTGCCCCAGCCAAGGTCGCTTGCGAAATTGAAATTGTTTCTGATCTCGGCAGGACTTACCGGAGCGAGCGCACCATAACTGTTCGGCCTCATGACCCCGTCATTGAGCTGCGGAGAACAGATAGATTCGGCCCTTCCAACCAAAAAGGCCGCTAAACTTGGGCTGCTTTGTTCATCCAATTCCACGGCAATAGGTCGGCGATCTGGCTTTGCTTGTGGCCGTTCACGATGGCGGTGAGGATACTCGTCAGATACGCAAACGGCTCGACGGCATTGAGCTTGCAGGTCTCGATCAGCGAGGCGACGGCCGCCCAGCTCTCGGCCCCGGCGTCGTGCCCGGCGAAGAGAGCATTCTTCCTGTTCAAGGCTATTGGCCGGATGGTCCGCTCGACACTGTTGTTGTCGATCTCGATGCGGCCGTCGGTCAGGAAGAGCTTCAAACCATCCCAGTATTTGGCGATGTAGGCCAAAGCCTCGCCAAGCGGGGATTTGGTCGCGACGCGAGCGCGGTGATGGACGAGCCACGCCTGCATGTCGGCGACCAGTGGCATTGATCGTTCCTGCCGTCCAGCAAGTCGAGTGTCCGGATCATGGCCGCGCAGTTCGGCCTCGATCCGATACAGCTCACCGATCCGCCTGACGCCGTCCTCGGCAATCGGTGCTGTTCCATTGCGGGTGATCTCAACCAGCTTGCGACGGGCGTGGGCCCAGCAATAGGCAAGGCGGATGTCTGGACCAATACGGTCTGGTGCAATCAGTCTGTTGTATCCGGCATAGCCATCCACCTGCAGGATGCCGGAGAAGCCCTGCAATATACGTTCGGCATGAAGCCCGCCGCACCGGGAGCGTAGGTGAAGGCCACGCCTGGTGGAGCGCCGCCATTCCAAGGGCGGTCATCTCGCGCAAGAGCCCAGAAGTATCCGGTCTTGGTTTTGCGGGAGCCGGGATCGAGCACCGGTGCACGGGTCTCGTCCATGAACAGCTTGGTCGAGCGCTTCAGGTTGGCAATCAACGCATCGAAGACAGGCCGCAGTTCATAGGCTGCCCGACCGACCCAGTCGGCAAGTGTTGAGCGGTCGAGATCGATGCCCTGGCGGCCCATGATCTGCGCCTGCCGATAAAGCGGCAGATGATCGGCATATTTGGAAACCAAGACATGGGCGACGGTCGCTTCCGTCGGCAGCCCCGCCTGGATCAGCCGTGATGGAGCCGGAGCCTGAACGACACCGTCTGTGCAAGCACGGCACGCATATTTGGAGCGACGGGTGACGATGACACGGAACTGTGCTGGGATCACGTCCAGTCGTTCGGAGGCATCCTCGCCAATGTAATGCAGGCAACCGCCGCAGCCGCAGATCAGGCTGTCCGGCTCGATCACCTCTTCGACACGCGGAAGATGCTTTGGAAGGGAGCCGCGATTGATCGCGCGTGGCTTGGCAATCCTGTCTCCAGTGGGAGCGTCCGCTTCATCCTCGGCATGGATGGAAGCCATCGCCGTCTCCAGGTCTTCCAGTGCCAGATCGAACTGGTCGGGATCGGTCTTCTCGGACTTGCGTCCGAAGGCTGCCTGCTTGAATGCTGCAACCAGCTTCTCGAGCCGCTCTATCCGCTCGTCCTTACGAGCGATGTGCTCGTCCTTGCTCGCTATCGCGAAGTCCTTGGCTGCCTCGCGTGCTTGCGCCGCGATCAGCATCGCCTTCAGAGCAGCAACATCATCGGGAAGATCGGCGGCATCAAGCATGGCCGAAACCTACCAAATCCCCCGCCGATTTGCCTTTGGAATTTACAGTTCTGAGTCATCGTGCCGCAGCTATTCGATGGTCTCCGGGGTTCTCGTCTGGACGGCATGAACCCGCCGCCAATCGAGACCCGCAAACAGCGCTTCGAACTGGGCGTGAGTGAGCGTCATCAATCCATCCTTGATCCCTGGCCAAGTGAACGTGTGCTGTTCCAGCCTTTTGTAGGCCATGACGATCCCGGAGCCATCCCAGTAGATCAGCTTCAACCGGTCCGCCTTGCGTGACCGGAACACGAAGACCGTTCCGGTGAATGGGTCCTTGTGCAACTCGTTCTTCACCAGCGCCGACAACCCGTCATGACCCTTGCGGAAGTCGACCGGCTTTGTTGCCACCATGATCCGCACTCGGTTCGATGGAAAGATCATGGCGTGGCCAAGGCACGCGCGATGGCGGCGATCCGGGCGGCAGACGCACCTTCCTCAAGACGGATGGTGACGGGACCGAGGACGATCTCGGGGCGACCAACCGTTTTAGGCGGCGGTTCCGAAACAGGCGGATCGACGATGACCGTCGCGAACTCTACTGCATCCTCCGGCTCTGGCAGAATCAGCTTGCCCTGCCGCGCCATCGTTCGCCAAGTGGAAAGGCTGTTGGCTCGCAATCCATAGCGCTGCGCAACTTCATTGACAGTCGTGCCAGGCCTCAAGCTTTCCGAAACAATCTTCGCCTTGACCTTATCAGGCCAATGTCGGTGAACCTCACGTCCAGGCTTCCCGGTTGTGAGAAACTCCAGTGTAGTCTCCATGGAGAAACTCCTTTTAGCTCATCCATGGAAGGTCGATTACAGATCAGGCGACAGCAGACAATGTGGGGTCAGAACACCGGTTACTGTTAACGGATCCGTCAGTTCCATAAGGCATCTTACGCGATTTTACTCAACTATTTGTTTTACAATACTTTATTTGGTGTTTCCGTTTCAGGCACGCATGGATCGAGGTCGGTTATCTGGATGGCTGACGACCGCCGCATGTATCGCAAGGTACTGCGCGTCCCTCTCGACCGCCGTCATCAGAACGTCTGAAGGATTGGTGGTGGCCCGATCGGCTTTTGCGACGCGTGAGGCTTATCATCGGGTCGTCAACTGGTGAGACTGAGCCGTGAGACGAATTATCGGCTATTCTCCGGAGGTTTGGAGCAGCAGTTGGCACTTTAACCGGGCGGCTCGGGATGCAGCGGGTCTGTCGTTTTCAATCCGCAGTCGCGTTCAAGCTCGAACAAAGCGAGCCCGCTTTGATACTCCGTCATCGCGCTACACCTGCGCGAATAACTCAAACCATATTCCTTCTCCGACCGCGGCGCCGACGGCAGTTGCAGCTATGCACATCATCAGATCTTCAGTCCGAGCAGGGCGGTATTGATGGTCACTCCACCACCATCGCATGATGGCAAACACAACCGCCAGTGAGAGCCAACCGATCAGCCGAAATTCCAGCTGAAGGGAACGTGCTACGAGAAATCCCAGTGCGACAGCACAACCGTGATGCTTAAAATCTGTCGATCCAATCGACCTATAGTCTCACGCCTTTCATTCTTTAGACCATCGGCATGAGTTTCGGACACAGTCGATCATTTGCCCGCGACGCGTCAAGCGAAAGCACTGGCTGGTCTGATCGCTCAGTGAACGCTTTCCTCGGCGCCGTTCGGAATATACCCAAGAATATCAAGGAGAGTGGAAACGACGGTCTGTTGCGCATGAACCGCGATCATCGCAGTAATATAGGCCCGGCGCGCGTCAAGCTGAGTGCACTCTTTTGCCTCCTCAAGTGATTTTTCCAGTCGCACAGCGTCGTCGCGAAGACGGCGGTGCTTTTTTATTTCATCAATGACGAAATGCTCGATCTCTTCGGGAGCCTGGCCGCGCATCAGCCCGATCAGAGGCCTTAATACGAGTTTGTTCTGGGACACTGCGTTTTCATCAGCTTTGTTCACCACTCCATCCACCACAATAAATGCGTCCGCGGTCCGTCCCCGCAAACTATCCTTTGACCCCAAGCCGGGGGTTAGAAAAACCGAACACAGTCGGCCCCTGAGACCTTTAGCACGAGTGCCTGGACATACGTCACAGGCCCCCGGCCGAATAGCCAGAGGATCCGATATCGTTTCGGCCGATATCGGCCGCTGTGTTCGAGGTTTCTACGCCCCAAGGCGGTACGTGCCGCCTCATCTCGCTTTATAGGGAAACTCCCGGCAGAACACTAGCCCGAGAACTCGATCTTGAGTGTGTTGCGTGGGGAGAGTTGTCAAATTCGGCTGGCCTGCTTCGTCAATTTCCACCGATCCGCGACAAGTCGATGCGGATCCCGGACTGGCCGATATCCGCTTCAGGATCCAATCGCTCGTTCGGGGCCTCTTGGGCATCGCTCTCCGGCTCTTGCATTTCTTCGGCCAGCGCGGAACCGCCACCAATCCGCCAACCGGTGCCCGGATCAGGCGCTTGAAAAACCGCCGTTCCCTCGAATTCACCCGTCTTCCAGGCATGAACGGCGTCGTCGAACACCTGCGGCAGGACGCTCTTGTCTTTTGGATCACCATACCATCTGGCCACGATCCGCATGATCTTGGCGAACATCCTCGTACCCATACGGAGGTTCTCACAGGCATCGACCAGTGTTGGCTTCAACTCAGAGGCATCTTTGATCCCAACGCCCGCTGGAAACTGCGTCAGTCCGACGCGGACGACAGCATGGCCGATGTGAACGCGGACAGTCTCCATCGCTTCTTCCGGGGTTTTCGCCTTCGGCACAAGAATGAGCCTGCCACCGGATTTGACGGTCACGGCCAAAGGATCTGGCGACCCTGCGACCTCGATGAACTGTTCGATGATGGCCGGCGGCACAGACGGATCGGCGCATTGCTGGATGAGGATAGCGTCGAGCATAGGATCTCCCGAAGGCTCAAGTATTGAAGGATAGGACAAGAGGTATGTCGAACAGGCGGCCCCAGGCGAACACGCTGGCGCGCTGGACGGCGACGATCGACGTTCCCTTCGTCCACCAGCCATTGCCGATCGCGATGATAGCGTCGGGCCTGTGAAGCATGGACTGTAGAACCGGCCAGGCGATCAGTTGCTCGTAACAGACGAGGACGGTGACGCGATGGCCGGCGATCTCCACGACTGGATCGTTGAAGAAACCGGCGCTGGCGCCGCCTGACTGCCCGGACCATTCCCGCCATGGCTGCCACATCGACACGGGGACCGGCATCCTCTGGCGATAGACGATAGAAGCGCCATCGGCCTTCACGGCGATGACGACATTGTCGTAGCCATGTCTTGTCACGACGGCTGCCCCCCCAACGACGGTCGTATTCGAGCCGGCGAGTTCCTGCTGCCAGAGCTGCTCGATTGTCGGAGTCCAGAAGCCGAATGCGCTTTCGGGAAGGACGATCATGTCCGCACCAGACCTGGCCGAGGCTTCATGAACGGATCGAGTTAGGTCTCGCTGAAGAGAGAGATTGAAACCGCGACCGAGCGCCTGGCCAAATTGCGTATCGCTGCCGGTCCACCCCGCGGGCACATTCGGCGGTGTCCACCCGGCGGCGGACCAGAGCGTCAGGCCTCCGATGGCTACCGCCGCGATCGGCCATCGCTTTGTCACGAGGAACAGCATGCCAGCCCCAGTGACGATAAGCCCGGACCATCCCCATCCGGGAAATAAAATCCCTGCCGCAGTGAGCGGATTTGCCCAGCCGGCAATGCCCACCGGCGGCAGGATCGTGACGACTGTCGCAACGGCAAAACCAAGGAGCCGGCGGCGTTCCGAACGGCCTTCCCAGCAGATCGTATGTGCGGAGACGAAACCGGATGCGGAGATGATCCAGAGGAGATAGCCCTCATAGCCATTCGAGCCGTAGAAATTCACAATGCCCAGCGGCAGACCGCGCGATGCTGCCAGGAAATAGCCCATAGCGACGAGAACCGTGACCGCTCGGGACGGCGCCTTCGACCAGATCAGTGGGAAGAGCAGCGATACCGGCAATAGTCGCGGCTCGCCACTCCAGCCGATCCACCCGGTGGCGACCGCGCCAGCAATCAAGGCGGCATTTCGTGCAAGATCACGGCGCATAGGTCAGCACCGCTTGTGCCAGGCCGAGAATACCGGATGCCGGGATCGGCCCGAAATAACGGGAATCCCAGGAGCCGGAGAAGGAGGAATGGAGAAACACGCTTCCTGCAGGCACGATGCCTCCGGAAAAAGGAACCAAGGGCCGTCCCTTGCCGTCCGTCATCACCAGGCGCGAGTTCGCAAGTTCCCGGCCGTCGATCTTTACGGAGGACCCGATTTCGACCTGCTGACCTGAAACGGCAACGATCGTTTTGACGAGCGGTGCATAACCGTCGGCGCATAGTCCCCGACGCAGATATCCACGCTCCCTCGCCTGCCGCATCTCGTCCGTTTCCGGCGGGCAGATGAAGACGAGATCGCCGGTCGCAACCGGACGATCGAGCGGTATGATGCGCCATAGCCCCAGCGGCTCGCTCGGCGTGACATTGACGCGATAGCCGCAGAACCCGCCGATCGCTATAATGCCGCAGGCGACAGCGCCGGTGGAAATGAGGAGCGCCACGACCCTCCATCGCGAACGGCGTATCGTCGGAATCGAACACATACCGGTGGTCATTTCAGGGACAGCCCCTTGCTCTGTGTCTGGCGCAGGGTCTCGGCTTGTTTCATTGCCTCGCTCGTGCGTTCATGGGCCGCGAGCTGCTGCACCGTGCGCATCATGTCCCAGGCTTTATGGATCTCCGCCTTCTGGCCCGCGGGCATGGTGCCGGTAATCTTGTTGAACGTCTCGCCGCCGGCCTCCCTTGCCGCCAGTGGCAGAAACGTGCGTTCGCCGAACCGCTCGGAGATCGCCCTGGCGAAACCCTCCAGTTCGGCCTTCACCATTTTATCGGCCAGGGCATATTCGAGACCGGCCGGCAGATCGTTGCGGTCGATCGCGTCACGAACGCGTTCGAGCGTTTGTTTCGCACTCGGCGATAGTGCGGGAATTTCGATCGAAACCTTGGTGCGGACCGCCAGTTCATCTGCGTGATACCGGCGTTCGACCTCCTCGCGCTGGCGCAGATAGTTCGCAAGGTTCCGGCTGAGCGCCGGCGCATTGACGAGCGCACGCTCGCGGTCCTTTTTGTCGGCGCTCGTGGCGAAGAAGCCCCTCTTGCCTTTTAACCCGCCAAAGCTCTCCGGCTCACTTGCGATCCGCGCGATCGTGTCCTTTGCAAGAGACTTGTCCGTCAGCATGACGTCGACGTTCATGGCCTTGAAAGCGGTCTCGGGCTGCGCATAAACGAGATGGAAGCGGCTCGAGATATTTTCCCACTGGTTCTTCAGCGTAGGCTCGGCTTCGAGCCTCTCCTGGACGGCCTGATCGATGGATTTGGGGAACGTGACGATGCCTGATACCATTGGCTTTTCCTCCTTGTTGGGGTCATGGTAGGGAGATTTTTTCGCACTTGCGATAAGGCCGATCCTACCGCCGATGGCAGCGAGACGAGCACCGAGACCGGCCAGCTTTTGCTTTTGCCTGACCGTCCATTCGAGGCGATCCCGGACAAGGGTGCGGGCGACATTCACGAGGTGCAGGCCACGGGCGTCAGCGAAGCGCAACGCCTGGGCATAGAGCGGGCCCCTGGCGTAATCGAGGGTCGTTTCCTTGGCGTTCTTGCGTGCCAGGATAGGGATCAGGCCACCGGCTTTCGCGAAGGAACGGCGGCCGTAATAGACGGCGAGATCGTCGCGATGTCGGGTCATTGCGACGTAGGTGAGATGCCGGTCGAGCGACAGGGAAGCGAGCACCTTTACACGGTGGACGGTCATGCCCTGGGATTTGTGGATGGTCGTCGCGTAGCCGTGGTCGATATCGGGATAGAACCGCTCTTCGACCGTCACCTGGCCCCGGTGTTCTCTTTCGCCGATCTCGGCAACGATACGGCTTGGAGCAGCTTTGACGACCGTGCCGAGCATACCGTTCTTGACGCCGAGCGAAACCTCGTTCCTGAGGAACACGATCTGGTCGCCTGTCGCGAACTTGCGGTTTCCGTCCTCTGTCTTGAACGCAAAGCCTTCTTCGATGAGACCGCGTGCGACGCGTTTGGCGCGGGCCATCTCGTTCAGCGCGCGGACGTCGCGGCGCAGGTGCGCTAGGATCAGACTGGTCTTCTGCGGATCGTCGTCACGGTCCCAGTCGGCGATCAGGTTTTCCATTGCCTGCGCCTTCAGGTCCGAACCGTTCACAGATCCACGGGCGCGATAGGCATCGACCGCCCTGGCGATATTGCCGCGAGCGAGATCGATGGAGGCATCGCGCATCCACTGCTCACGCTGGCGATAGATGGTTTCGAGTTCGGCGTAGCCGATCCGATCGGCAATCGCCCGGAAGGCGGCACCCGCCTCGATCGGCTGCAGCTGTTGCGGATCGCCGACAAGCACGAACTTGGCGCCGGCCCTTGTGACGGCTTCGACAAAAAGTGCCATCTGCCGCGACGACACCATTCCGGCCTCGTCCAAGACAAAGACGGTCTTTTCATCGAGCTGATTGCGACCCTCGTTCCAGCGAAGCTCCCAGGATGACAGCGTTCGCGACAGGATGCCGGCATCCTTTTCAAGACCCTCGGCGGCCTTGCCGGCCAGAGCGCCGCCGACGACACGATAACCGGCCGCCTCCCAGGCCTCGCGTGCGGCCTTCATCATCGTTGTCTTGCCGGCGCCGGCGCGGCCGACCACGGCCGCAATCTGCCCCTCCCCTGCGACGCGGGCGATGGCGGTTCGCTGTTCCTCCGAAAGCCGCGAATGGCGCAGGAAGGTGCTTTCCAAGACGGCTTCGCGAACGCCGTGCGAGGAACGGCCGGCAAGCCAGATCGCCCGCTGCGCCATTTCTGATTCAAGCCTGATGAGGTGCCGTGTCGTGAACTTCGCAGGGGCTCGCACTCCCGTGGCGAACGCGATGTGCTCGCGCTCGAGGCGAAGGGTTTCGGGGCTCTGAAGGATCCTTGCCATCAGGCTCCGGAACAGACCGGGATCGTCGACATAGCGGTGCAGGATCTTCGCCACGTCGCGTTCGTCGAAGACGCTCTTTTCCCGGGTGATCAGGTCGAGGACGATCTCCGGGCGATGCTGGATGCGGCGGACATTTTCGGAGCGGCGCTCCTCCTGCAGCAGGAGCCGTTCGAGTTCTGGAGACCACCCTTCCTGCGTCTTTGCATGCTCTTGCGATTTCCGCTCTATCGCCTTGGTGCCGACGCCGAGATGGATGGTCGGGACGAGTTCGATGCCCTGCTTTTCGAAGGAGCGGCCATCGATGTTGATGTCGAGACCGGCCAGCGCCAGATGTCTGTTCTGGCAGGCGAACCAGCCTTCGCGAAAGGCGTTGAAGTCGTCGGCTGTTCCTGCCCAGACTTCGTAGACGATCCTGCCGGCATTGTTCCTCATCGGGTTGCCGTCAGGACCCGCCAGAGCGACCTTCTTCGGCCCGAAACCGTCTTCGGTCAGCGGCCTTAAAGTCGTCATCAGATGGATGTGCGGATTGCCCGGCGCATCGTGGTAAACCCAGTCCGCCACCATACCGTTCGAGGTGATGTGGCGGGCGACGAACTCCCGGACGAGTGCAATGTTCTGCTCGAAGGAAAGTTCGATGGGCAGAGCGATCGTGACATCCTTGGCGAGTTGCGCATCAGAGCGCTTTTCAAAGGCTTCGACCTTGTTCCAGAAGGCTTCCGATGCTCCCGAAACCGAACGATCGGCGATCATCGCCCGCAGCCATCGGGGTGCGTCGGCCGGGATCACGAACTCCTCATGCAGCGGGCCCTGCTTGGCGCGATAGTCGATTGTCCTGGCTTCCCGCTCGTAGTCCATTTTGGCGCAATGGCGGTAGGCCGCCGACAGCACGGCGCTGCGGCCGGAACCGCGGGCAACGATGCTGACGGAGAAATGAGGGACGGCCACGACGTTGATGCTCCAGGTGCGAACGAAATCAAAGGGTTCGTCGCAAGGGCCGGCCCCGCCAGGGGTGACAAGCAAAGCGTCGCATCAGCGACGTATAATTGCGCCCTTGGAAACCGTTCTTGCGAACGGCCGGGATGATGGCTAAAGGCGTTGGCTGCGCCAACTCGCATTTCTGGCAGTAGATCGGCACCCCGATCTGGTGGAATCTGATGCCGTTCACAGATGAAACGGCAGACAAGGACCATCCGGAATGAAGAAGCCATCCTCGAAAATTCGGGACGAAATCGCCAAACTCCAGGAGCAGCTCAAGGCTGCGGAAACGCGGGAAGCCGAGCGCATCGGTCGCATTGCCCTGAAAGCCGGGCTCGGAGAGATCGAGATCGACGAGACGGAGCTGCAGGCAGCGTTCGATGGCGTGGCAAAACGGTTTCGCGCAGGCAAGGCCGGTTCTACCGGAGGGAAAAGCGATGGGGGCGAGGGCCCGGGCCGCGGGCAGTCCTCGGCGGTCGCGGCTGGCGCGACAGCGGGCGGCCATAGTGAGGCTTGAGCGGATGTCGAGAGCAAAGGCGTCCGATGCCCGCAAGAAGGATACGCGGGAAAAGATTGAACTCGGCGGCCTGATCGTAAAGGCGGGTTTGCGCTATGAGCAACGTGCCCTGCTGCTCGGAGCACTGATCGAACTCAGCCGTCGGATCAAGGGGGATGAGGCGGAACGCAAACGTCTTGTGACCGTAGGCGCGGAGGCGTTCGGCGATGATGGCGAATAGAGTTGCACTTTTCGCCGCCCCGATCCTGCTGATGATCCTGGTCGTCATCGGCATGACGGGGATCGAGTATTGGCTCGCCGCCTTCGGGAAAACGCAGGAAACGAAGCTCATGCTTGGACGGGCGGGCATCGCCCTGCCCTTCGTCGTTGCCGCCGCCAGCGGCGTGCTCTTCCTCTTTGCGGCTGCGGGTTCGATCGGAATCAAGTTCGCGGGCATGGGCGTTTGTGCGGGCAGTGTAGCGACAATGCTGATCGCCGTGATGCGTGAGGCCGTGCGCCTGATCGCTCTCTCCGGACAGGTGCCGGCAGGTCGATCGGTGTTTTCGTATCTGGATCCGGCGACGGCGGTCGGAGCGGGAATTGTACTGGCGGCGGGATGCTTCGGCTTGAAGGTTGCAATCAGGGGCAACGCGGCCTTTGCCAGAGCAGAGCCACGACGCATTCGTGGCAAACGGGCGGTCCATGGAGAGGCCGACTGGATGACGGCGATGGAAGCGCAAAGTCTTTTTCCTGAAGCGGGTGGTATCGTTATAGGCGAAGGCTACCGCGTCGACCGCGACAGCGTTGCAGCGCAGTCATTCCGGGCCGACAGTGCGCAGACGTGGGGCCACGGCGGCAGAGCGCCACTGCTGTGCTTTGACGGTTCGTTCGGTTCGTCCCACGGCATCGTGTTTGCCGGGTCCGGCGGTTTCAAGACCACCTCCGTGACGATCCCGACAGCGCTCAAATGGGGCGGTACGCTCATCGTGCTTGATCCGTCCAACGAGGTCGCGCCGATGGTGATGGCGCATCGCGCCGAGTCGGCGCGCGATATTCATGTTCTCGATCCAAAGCAGCCGGCGGTCGGTTTCAACGCGCTCGACTGGATCGGCAAGTTCGTCAGTTCGAAGGAAGAGGACATAGCGGCCGTCGCCTCGTGGATCATGAGTGACAGCGGGCGTGCGACAGGTGTGCGGGACGATTTCTTCCGGGCGTCCGGCCTGCAGTTACTCACAGCCATGATCGCGGATGTCTGCCTGTCCGGACATACGGAAAAAAAGGACCAGACACTCCGTCAGGTCCGGGCGAACCTGTCGGAACCGGAACCGAAGCTCCGCCAGCGCCTGCAAGACATCTACGATAATTCCGGATCTGACTTCGTAAAGGAGAATGTCGCCGCCTTCGTGAATATGACACCGGAGACGTTCTCCGGAGTTTATGCAAATGCCATCAAGGAGACGCACTGGCTGTCTTATGCCAATTATGCGGCGCTGGTCTCGGGATCGAGCTTCTCCACCGACGCGCTCGCCGCCGGCGAGACCGACGTGTTCATCGACATCGATCTCAAGACACTCGAGACGCATTCAGGCCTGGCGCGCGTCATCATCGGCTCTTTCCTGAACGCCATCTATAATCGCAATGGCGCGATGAAGGGACGCGCGCTTTTCCTGCTCGATGAGGTTGCCCGTCTGGGCTATATGCGGATTCTGGAGACGGCACGAGACGCGGGTCGCAAATACGGTATCTCGCTCACGATGATTTATCAGTCGATCGGTCAGATGCGCGAGACCTATGGCGGTCGCGACGCCGCCAGTAAATGGTTCGAAAGCGCCAGCTGGATTTCGTTCGCAGCAATCAATGATCCGGAAACGGCGGAATATATCTCGCGGCGTTGCGGCACCACGACCGTGGAGGTCGACCAGATTAGCCGGAGTTTCCAGTCGAGAGGATCGTCGCGCACACGTTCAAAACAGCTCGCTGCCCGGCCGTTGATTCAACCGCATGAAGTGCTGCGCATGCGTGCCGACGAGCAGATCGTCTTCACTGCCGGAAACGCACCATTGCGCTGCGGCCGGGCGATCTGGTTCCGGCGCGATGAGATGAAGTCATGCGTCGGCGAAAACCGGTACCACCGGGCTAGAAAAGGATGACGGCCATGCGGAAACCACTGATCGTCGCGGCAATCCTCGTCACCGGTGTCGGTTGGCCGGGGCTGGATGAGCGATTCGGTCGTCCAGGCCCGGGTGAACCCGACAGGATGGCCACATTGCCCCCGCATTTTACAGGGACGATCTTTGGCCAGGTTCAGGCTTTGCGACGGTCCGGTCCGGTCGAATTGCGTGGTCGACGGCGATACGTTCTGGTTCCGCGGCGAAAAAATCCGCATCGCCGATATCGATGCGCCCGAGATTTCCAGGCCGGAATGCCCAGCAAAAAAACAGGTCGGTGAAAAAGCGCGGGATCGCTTGCTCGTATTGCTGAATGAAGACAGATTTTCTCTGACGGCGGGATGGCGGGATGAAGACCGGTATGGGCGCAAGTTGAGGGCGGTGTGGCGTTCCGGGAAATCCCTGGGCTTGAAGCTTGTGGAGGAAGGAATGGCGCGGCGCTGGGATGGCCCTGCGTTCGGCTGGTGCGCCGGCTGACTGCTGTTCAACATTCATCTTCGTGCACGGGAGAGGGATAGGGGTTTGGGGAAAGGGAGGAGGGAACCGTCCCCTTTCCCCATGGGAGGGTGTTTGAGGGAGGGGCTTGCCCTTCCCTGATGGGATGAGCGTTGAGAGGGGGCCTGCCCCTCTTTCATCAGTCATGGCGGCCGGTCGATCCGGCCGGCATGACTCTCAAACGGAAGACAAGGACGAAAGGTGGCCGGCGCCACCTTTCGTCCCAGACATCAGTCGATCGCAGCGTTGAGTTCGCGGATGACGGCATCGATGCGCCAGCCGCCGATTTCCGTGCGACGTTGCGCGACGAGAATATCCACGGCAGTCTCGTTCTTCTCGATAGCCTTTATCGCCTCGTCCATCGCATCCCATGGACCGAGGTTCTCGAGGGGGATGACATCGCCATCCTCGTCATAGCCGCCCGAGATATAGGTCGGGGCCCGTTTGACGCGCATGGGCGAGCTCGGCTTCGCGTATCAGTCGGAATCCTTCGGTGCGCTGACGCCAGTATTCCGGGCTGCCACCTTTGATGTATTTAATTTTGCGCTGTGTCATGGACATGTCTCCTTCATTTCTGACGGAAGGAGGCTGCACCGTAGGCGCGAGGGGTCCAGGATCGCGTCGCGACCGCCGGAGGCGGCGAGCGGAGGAACCAATTTGCGAGAGCCGTCGCATGCGGCAGCAGCAAATTGGAGGTTGCCGCGATGTCCTTGACGCCGGAGCGGCGGGTGCAGAATGGAGAGGCAGAGAGAAGAAAGACCCGCGCCAGGGGCGCGACCGTGTGCCGGTGCAGCCGGCCTGCGAACGGGGGTGTCACCGCAGGCGGAGACCGGCTACGGGCTCCGTGAGCGTAAGCGAGTAGCACCCGGCCGGCGAAAGCCGGTTCGCCCGGACACTGCCGGGTCGGCAACAGGCATCCATCACGGAAATGAATCGGCAGCGGTTCTTCGATTCATAAGTGTCGTTGGACCAGATCCTGAACATCGGCGATCATTCGGCATGGGCACTCACCACTACCAGCTCTATTGCCATAGGATCGACGCCAGCAGGAACATGGCCCGATATTACGCGCTTGCGATCCGGCCAACGCTGTTTGGAGAAATAGCCGTGGTGCGAAGCTGGGGACGGATCGGCAGAGCGGGCGGGGAGATGACCGAGGTCTTCGGCACTGACAAGGACGCGATATCGCGCTTTCTCGAACTTGTGCTGCAGAAGCGAAAAAAGGGCTATAGACCGGCTAGAAGCTGTGGAAACTCCGGCAGGAGCGCCATTCTGCGGAAATCGCCGCATGACAATGTCCGGATCGGCTGAAAAGGTTTCCGTCTTTAACGAGGAAAGCATGATGACCACGACCAACGAAATCGCCGACAAGATCGCATCCGAACAGAATCTGACCAAGGCGCAGGCAAAGACGATTGTCGAAACCGTCTTCGCATCGATCACGGCGGCAGCCACATCTGGCGCGGAAACGTCGATCCCCGGATTCGGCAAGTTCAAAATCAAGGATACTCCGGAGCGCGAGGCTCGCAATCCGGCCACCGGTGCCACCATCAAGGTTGCTGCTGCGAAAAAGCTGACCTTCCAGCCTGCAAAGGCACTGAAGGATACGCTGAACAAGTGAGCCGCGCCAGGGCGGACGGAATAGTCAAGGGGAGCCGCCGAAGCGGCTCCCGGCGGAGCGTCATCGGCGCTGCTTGCCGGTGCGCTCGAAGCTGAACTCGATCTCGATGAAGAACGGGATCCTGATCGCAAGCTTCAACCCGAGTTTGCCACCCCGGAAGAAGTGACAGATCACCTTGGCGAGGATGCGGAGCCGGCGGCCGGTGGCGGCGAGGAATTGTACGAGACGTTTCATACGGATTCTCCTTGTCGATTGCGGTTATCGCGAGGAGAAGATGCGGTCCGGAAAGGCAGGCTGCACGGGCCGGCGAAGCGACGTGGCGAAAGGTTGCAGCCTGACTGCGCGGGATTCACGATCGACGATAGTCGATGACCGTCCTCGACAAGGAGACGGTGGACTCGTTGCACCTCATGCCAACCCGACGCGGCCGCCGGCATCGCGGGTGATTGCCGCCCTCAAAAGGGCGGCACGGCGTCGATGGTGCCATCCTGCTCGGCCATGATGACCGCCAGTTCGGCCTGGGCCAGTTCCAGCTCCGCGGCAATCTGACGACGCTCGTCCGGATGGCAGTGATTCATCTCGCGGCGCAGTTCTTCGATGTGTTGTTCCAGCAGCATCGTCATCTCCTTGACGTTTGAGAAAGATGACGCCGCGGGGCGTGAGGAGATGGCGGGGTCAAGGATCGCGACGGCGACCGCCGGAGGCGGCGAGTGGGGTGCCGGTTTTGTTGGAGCGCAGGGAAGCGGAGCGGAAGCAAAACCGGGGGGCCACGCGAAGTCCTTGAGGCCGGCATTTCCTCACGGCACGATTGCTCACTCTGAGCAGACCCACCTCTCCGTATCGCGACCGGAAGAAGGAAGCGGGCTCGATGTCCGTTTCCTTCTTGATTTCAGCAGGGGAAAGCCCCGCCGTTTCCGGCAGGGCTCCGTCTTAGATCAGGCGTCGCGCTTCGGGCGGTTCCAGACCAGCGTGTAGTCGCCCTCCTTTTCGGTCGGCCAAAGGGCCGCGTTGATCGGGGCCGGGAAGCTTGGATCGTCGAGCTTGACCGAGATGTAGGGTTCGCCGTCGCCGGAAACCTGGCTCCAGGCGGCGCCTACTTCGGCCGCACCGGACATCACCCGGAAGTCGGGAGCGTCGCGGGAGGTGCGTTCGATCGGGTTCAGGCGGGCCTTCATGGAGACCGTCAGAGTGCGCACGTGGCCGAGGATGGAATTGCCGTTGGTGGTGAATTCGCCGATGACTGCCATTGTCGTGATCCTTTCGGGTTGATCGGGCCGCGACCATCGCGTCCTCGATGACTGTCGAATTGATCGGGGATGATCGGACCGCACCTGCAGGGCCGGAACACCGTGGAGGGCGGAGGGGCACAGGTTTTTTGCTTCGCGATGCAAAGCGCGCTGACGCGCGGCGGAAAAAGGCTGGGCACGGCCGTTGCGGGAAAACGATCGAGGCGCAGCCGGTTCTCGATCAGACATGTCAAATCGAGGCCGCGTTGCTGCGCCGGATTTTTAAACCTGGATGGACCGCGCGGTGGCGCTGATCGTCATCGGCAGAATCCACCATTGATAACGACAACTCAGCGAACTTCCGGGGGCACGCGATCGTTCTCCAGACGCTGCCTGGCGTCTTCCGATCAAACGCACCGCCTTTTCGCTTCCTTACGCCGGTCATGGGCAAACTGCGGACTGATACGCTGACCAGAAGCCGATCCCGGCGATGTCGAACCGCACGACATTGCAAGGCCGTCGGCCATCTGCCCGCTGCTTCGGCGTATATCCGCCGATCGAAACCCGAAATACGCCGACAGGAAAGCGACCTTCGCCAACCTGCCGCCGGGATCGACCGCGCGCACGGTGCGCCATAGCGGGCCGTCGTAACGCTGGATCGCCGGTAGATATTTCGCGTCTCCGCGTTTCGTGGCCGAACAGGCAAGGATCAGCAAAAGAGAGGGAGAATTCGGGTCCATCACGCAGCCCCCCTGTGTTCAGCTGCCATTGGCTGCAGGCTGTGCAGATAATTCACAGCGCGTTGCGCATGCGCAGCTGCCTGAAAGATCGCCCGCTTGTCATTGGCGAGCAGCGATAACCAGGAGGCCAGGTAACTTGCATGATCAGGACGTGGCTCCAGTTCGGGGACAATCCCGAGGTCCGCCGCTAAAAAAGCGGCGCCCAATTCGGCCAACAATTCTTCGCGGCAGCGCTCAGTCTTGTCTTTCGCATAGCGGCTGAGATCGCGTCCAACGCGCCCCGGTCGAGCCGTCCAATGAATATGTTCATGCCCGAGGGTCGCCACATAAGAGGCAACGTCCTTGAAGCTCTGGAAAGCGGGCATCTGGATGTGATCGGTGACAGGCGCGTAATAGGCCTGATCCCCGCCATGCCGCACGACCGCACCGGTGTTGCGGAAGAACTCGTCGGCGTAACCGATGCGCTCGATCGGGCTCAGTACCGGTTCCGGTGCGCCATGATAGCGGTCAGGCAGCCCGTCGATTTGCGCCAAGTTGAATACCGTGTACGATTTCAGGAACGGAATATCGCGTTCCACCTCGCCGCCCTGACCGTCGGATTCGGATTTGGTGAAGCGGCTTGCATAAATGACCGTCGTCCCGGTCTCGCCCTTGCGAACAGCACCGTTCAGCTGCAGGGCCTGCTTGAACGTCATCCATGTCGGCGAGACATAACCCCGCGCCACGCTCTCCGACCACAAAAGCAGCACGTTGAGGCCACTATAGGGTTCGCCATTGTGGCGCAGCGGCCGGGTGATCCGTCCCGTCGTGTTTGCGGCCGACCACGGCTTCATCCATGGACGCACGCCTTCTTCCAGATCCGCGACAATCTTGTCCGTGATCCGCGCATAGAGATCGGCGCGTTCGCCCTGCTCTTTTCTCTTCATTTCCTTCAACCTCCGTTTTCGGAGGTCGCGCCAATCGCGACCCCGTCACGGCGGTCCGAAGGCCGGGGAGATCAGGGATGAGCGCACGCGGGACGCGCCGCAACGGCACGTGAAGGAGGGCGAAAGCCCTTGCGAGAAGCCCTCGCCCCGGCAGGACCGAAGACGGGACGGAGTCGCCATGGAGAGTTTACCGCGCTTCGTCCGCGGCCATGGCGAGGGACTTCACCAGCGAGACGACCTTCTGCCGCACGGCGGGCGACGGGATCTTCATGAACGCGCGGTTGAGATTGACGCCATCATTCGACGTCAGAAACAGCGCGACCTCGTCGATCTCGCGTCTTGATTGGGGGTCTGTGCCATCTTCTGTCGCTGCCTGACTTCCGGCGAAGAAATAGGAGACCGGGACATCAAGTGCCTGCGCGATATCGCTGAGCCGGCTGGCGCCGACGCGGTTTGAACCCTTCTCGTATTTCTGGACCTGCTGGAACGTGATCCCGAGAGCCGCCGCCAGCGCCTGTTGGGTCATCCCCTTCACTTTCCGCTGCAAGCGGATGCGGCTACCAACTTCGACATCGATGACATCGGGTATTTTTGCCCCGTTTCTCAAAACTTGTCTCCTTCTCGCGATTTTCATGAACTGAACGTTAAGCGCTGTCGGATGACGGCGTATCACCCCTGACCTGCGCCTGCGATTGTCGCTCCCGCCGGATTTCCTCGACACGTACCTGGGCTGCCAGACGATCGTCCTCGCTGACGGGCACCACCGGACGAGCCTCAATGTCATGCCGCATAGCATCCGGCTGGGCGCTGGCGAGAAGATAGTTCCTGGAGCGGGCATAGGCGGAGATTGCACGGCGCAGATGGACTGCCGGAACATCAGGCAGCAGACGAGCCCGAAACGCGTCAAATATGCCGATCACGAAAGGACGAAGCTGATCGCCGTCGTTGACGGGAAGAACAGGCGCGGGGGCGGCCAGCAAGGCATTTACGGCGGCCGCCTTGCGCAAATCCGAAGCGGTGGCAAGGCCTGGCCCCTGGGACCGGGTCCAGGGCACCGGTTTGACATGGGCATCTATCGTTTTGTTCACCGCTGATCCCTTTAAAGCGTTCTCCGCAGCAAGCTGTAGGTTTGGAGAAGTAAGCATAACAGGACAAGCACGCAAGTCGGCCCGGACGCAACCCGGCCGACTGCCAGGTCTGACGAAAAAGTGGCGGAGCCGAAGTCCCGCCGGATAGCCTCACTCGAAGGCCGACAGCTGTGCTGCGGCCGCCTTGCGATCGAGCGTCTGGCCGGGATTTTCGACCGGCCGGTCGAAGGGCTTCCAGGTCTCGCCGACCACTTGCTTATAGGCGGCGACAGCGCCTACGGCCGCCATTCTGAGCGCATGCGCCTGGATGCCCATGTCGGCTGCGAACTCGCGTTTGCGCTGGGCGGCGCTTTCGTAACCGACCGGACCGTCGAGATCCTCGTCGCGAGCATCCGCAGCACTTTTCGCGGTGGCGTCACGCGCCTCGGTGACGGCACGGGAGTAGAACTGGCCGGCGCCATGGGCCGATCCAACATAGGCGCCGACGATGCGCTGCAGATGGATCTGCATTGCCCGTTCGCCAAGCCCATCGGAAAGTGTGGTGGCAGTCTCAACGATCAGCCGCTCATGCATGTCGCGGATGCCGTCGCTGTCGAGAATGGCGGTGCCGAAGCTCTCTGCGATCCGGAGCGCCTGCATTTCATCGGGGCATGTGAGGCTGACCATTTCGAGGGTGGCGCCCTTGCGCAGCGGCACGAAGCGGGGGGATGGGTGAGTTGCTTGACGGGACTGGCTCGCGGGCTTTGCCATGGTGGTTTCCTTTCTGCTTCGCCGAAGCGCCGGCCCCCTGGCCGATCTGTCCTTCGGTGCGGTCGAAAGGAACCGGCGCAAGCCGGGCGGTTCAGGGTTCGGGCAGGTCCGCTCGAGCGAAGAAGGCATGCGGTCAAGCGGGGTGCCAAGGCCCTTGCGAAGCCCGCGTGCCTGCTTTGTCGAGAGCGGCATGACCGGCCGCCCCGCGGCGCGACAGCGGCCTTGAACCGAACGGGCGCCGGTTCAGGCCGCCACGAAACCGAAGGACAGATCGGCCAGGGGACAGATCCCGGATGCCGAAGCGGGAAGGAAACCATGCAAGACCTGCGCCAGCTCCGATCGATCCCCTTCCCTGCCGCAGCTTGCCATCCGTCAGAGGCACCGGACGTCACCGCTGAGTCGCGGCCCCGGATCCGTTTGACCAGCGCTGCCAGGCAGAGTTGCACGGGCACGCAATGATGCGATTGCCGCCTCCTGCCGCGCGAGCTTTCGCGAGAGTGCATCGAACTCCGGCTGGCGCTCGGCGGTGATGGCGGCAAGATTGCTGCGATAGCGATTGAGGAACGTATCCGGCTCAGGCGGTCTGGCACGTCGATACCCGGGTCTTCGCCGGCCAAGAGACGGTATCAGCGCGGTCATCTTGCGGATGATCTGACGCTCGATCATGTCGATCTGGTGCCGCGTCTGCCGACAGGCGTCTTCCATGCGCCGCAATTCTACGTGAAGGTCGACGGAGGAGATCATGCCGTATCCCTCCCCGTCCATGATGCGAAGCTCGATGGGCCGTCAAAAGCCGCATGCCGGGTCTCGTCGATGACGAAGCCGAAACGGCCAGCCTTATAGTCCGCGGACAGCACCAGAAAGCGGCTCTCCCCGACACTGTGATGGGGCCTGCCACCAACCGTGCCGCGACAGCCATTCCTCCGCGAGATGGCGGTTTGCCACCAGATGCTCGAGTTCGGCGTTGTCGCCGGCACGGTCGAAGGCGCGACAACTGCCGATTGTGGGGACCCTCGACAACGCTGAACGTCAATTCTGTTTCGAGGGAGAACGTACGGTGGATGCGGATGGTGATGACACCGTCGCCGGCGGCGCGCTAGTCCTGCTCGCGGATCAGGCCGAAGCTGCTGGTCTTCCAGGTGGATTGCTTTTTGCGATCGCGTTCGGGTGGCCGGGGCGCGCCGTCGGACCATTTAAGGATGGAGCCGATCGGCGCCAGAAATGTGAGATGTGCAGACATGCGAAATCGCCCTGAATTTTGAGGGGTAGGGTATTGGAAACAAAACCGCCGCCGATGGAGACCATCGGCGGCGGGACTTCATCCGGAGAAGAAATGGAAGCGGCTATTCCGCCGCGATCCCGTAGGCGCCCTGTTCCTCGTCCGGCTCGCCGGCTTCGGATTCATCGTCGAACGTGTCGGGAAGATCATCCTCACCTTCGAATGGATCGAGACCGTCTTCCTCGAAGGCCGCAGTGTTGGTGTCGGCCTCTTCCTCATCGTCCACAGCCGCGCCGTGTCTGATCAGATCGACGATGTCCTGGCGGTCGGGTGCAAAGAGCGCCGAGGGATGGACAAAGCGTTCCTGGCTGAAGTGATCGACGAGAGCCGCGCGGGTCTCCCGCACCTTCTGGCGTGGCAACACGTTCGCGTCCTTTGCAGCCGCCTCCAGCGCCTGCCGCGACAGGCACAACAGAAAATCTTCCGAGCCCATGTTGGGCAGGAAGCCGTCAGCACCGATAGCGTCTCCGGCAATCCGGGAGACCACCCCACTGTTCGACATGCCGCGACGGCATGACAGCACGTCGATCAGCATTGAGCGGGCGGCGACACGCACAGTCTCCATGTCGAAGGCGAGCTTGCCGTCTTCGGAGAGCAGCCGGGCGGCGTGGCGTCGGAAGCGCTTCGGTCCGTACACGCCGTCGCTGGCGCCGGAGTCAACGCGGACGTTCTGTCCCGCAGAGGCAAGAACGAGCAGTGCCATCAGCATGTGATCCTCGACCGGCGCGCGACCGAGAGCCTCGTGCAGGGCATCGGTGCGAAAATCACCGATCATGTCCTGCCCTTTCTGGGTGACTTCCGGGCGCGGCTTCGATGCGTCGATGATCGGATCATCGGCCATTCCCGCGTCATTGCCGCTGGCGGAAGCACCACCTTTGCCCTTGGTTTTGTCTTCGGGCATGCGGAAGGCGACGGACTGCACCTTGCCGTCGCGGTCGAGATACATCGCGACATGATCGGACTTTGACGGCTTGCCGTAGATGCGCTCGGCCTTCTTCGGCAGTTCCGGCTGACCCCAGTTGTTGACCTCGACGATCGCGCCCTTCTTTGGAAGATTGCGGGTCATCCATTCCTGCTGGGCGCCGAGGAAGGCCTCGACATTGGTGGTGTAGCGGCTGTCCTGATCGGCCGGCGCGAACAGATCCTCAATCCATTCGATACCGTAGGCCTGAGCCAACTCGTCATCGAAGCTCGCATCCTTCGCGAACATCCGCGTCTTCGAAAGCGCACGCGAGATGTTGTACCAGTCGGCGCCCTCGGCCTTTTTGGGCTTGTTGGCCTTCCAGACTTGCTTCTGTTCGTCGACCGATGCGGCTGCGATGGTCCGCAACTGCTGCTCGTTCGGCATGTCGCCAAGCGACATATGGTCGAGCATGGCCGGCAACACGTTGGCGAGAAGCCTGAGCTTGCGGATCTGACGGACCGGCAGGGCGAGCGCCACGCCAATCGCTTCCTCGGTCCAGCCGAGGGCAACGAGCCGTTCTATACCGCGCCACTGATCGACAGGATTGAGCGGCTCACGGGCGATGTTCTCGACCATCGAGCGCATGGCGCCGTTGTCGTTGGCCGCCTCACCGACGATCACGTCGATTTCCTCAAGGCCAGCGGCGATCGCCTGGGCAATACGGCGATGCCCCGCCTGGATGATGTAGCCGTTTCCGCCGTCGGGTTCCGGCGCGACGATGGGTGGCTGGATAATGCCAACGGCCTTGACCGTCGCCAGCAACAGCGCATCGGCCTGCGGCGAGGATTTCGAGCGGCGCGCGTCGTCGGGATTGTTCTTCAGCGCACGGGGATCGAGTTTGAGGATCTGCATGGGATTTGCTCCTTCGGGGTTTCGGAGCAGCGGTCGCCACCCCTTCCTGTCTTCAGTTTTTTCCGAAGACAGTTCCCGGACCGCGGAGAGGACGGACCGGCGCAACTGCGCCCGAGCGGCCCTGGCCCGTCAGAGCGAGCGGGGCGAAGCCCTGCGAGAACGACGGGCAGGGTTGAGGAGGGAGCGGTTGAGCGACAGCGGCGGCGGGACGACCGATCTGCGAGAAGGGTTCTTCTTCTCTGTTTCCTCATTCCTACTGGCCGTTGGCAAACCCAAATCAGATCTCAAGGAGCGTTTCGACACAACACGCGGAACCAAGCGGGATCGAACGGCACGCCGTCGGGTATCGCAGCCGCCCAAACTCTGCCCGCGCTCTTATCGCCGTTTCGCCGGCGTTTGTCCCTTGCGAGATTTCAGGCGACCATTGAGATGCCACCCAGTGGCACCAACATCAACGTCAAGGAACATGCAATGATCATATCCCTCTTTCTCTGTGCCGTCCTCGCCACGCCCTGCTTCTATGCGCAGGACATCGACGATTACCTCCGCCGGAACAACTGGCCCTGAACAAGCTGCCGGCCGTATCATCGGCCGGCACTCCCGCAGGGGATGGAGATGAAGGTCATCAAGCGTGGGCGAGGCCTCCTGACATCGAGCGCGCCGGCCTCATCCTTCCGTTTTCCTTTCCTTCTTTTCCCGGGCACGCGCACGCAGGGCGTCATTCCAGTCCTCGGCCGGCGGCTTCAGGCGAAACCAGTCGCAGCCAGCCTCAGCGGCGATATCGCGAAGACGGCCGGCAAAGCTCTCGCCCTGGCTGTTGGCGTCCGTGGCGGCGACAAGATGGACACCGGAACCTGCGGCAAGTCTGCGGACGGCAGCTTCCGTCGTTGGCGACCATCCCCCGCCCGTGCTGAGATAAAGGCTGCCCTCCCGTATTCCTTCTAATGCGGCAAGACTCATGGCGTCGACCGCTGCCTCGGTGACGCACAGACGTTGTGCATCGCAAGGACCCAATCGGAAAAGGGCCTTCGACCCGCCGGTCGAAAAGCCGCGCCAGTCCGGGCCGCGTTCCTCCCAGCCGGTGATGATCCCGGCGTCGTCCTGATGCGCCGCCCACATGCTGCCGTAAGGACCTTCCCGCAGCAGGTCGTCCCGGATAGCAGCGCGGATGATGGCATCCGGCAGGCAGCGTTCATCCCGCAGGTAGCGCCAGGTCATCGACACGCGCCATGGTTTGCGACGCTTTGCCCACCGATCCGGAATGGCATCAGATGGCGCGGGTTCTCGAAAAGTTCGGCTCCAGTCCGGTTCGCTTGCGACGAAACCGACCAATGTCGCGACCTGGTCCAAGCTTTCGACGAAGGAGATGCCATCGAGGTGCTCGACGAGGCTGAAGACATCGCCCTTGGCATCTGATAGTGGATCGAACCAGCCCATCCCTTCATGGATGACGATAACGATCTCCGCACCGCGTCGATATTTGACCGCCTTGCGGGTGCTTTCTTGTCTATCGATCGCAAAGCCCGCCTGTTCCAGTACGGTGGCGCATGGGACACGATCACGCAGGTCTTCCAGTTCCTGTTTCTTCATCCTTATCCCGGGGCTCTCGCATCCGCCTTTCTGTTCAGCTTCCATTTTCCGCTTTGTGCGGGACCGTTTCCGGCGACCCGCGAAGAGCAAAGGCGGCAAGGGCGCGGCTGGCAAGTCGCAGATCTGCAGCTTGTCGGCTGCCGGCCCGGGCCTTGCCGCGGCGAAGCTTCCCTTGCCGCCTGCTGCTCGCAAGCGGAACCCGACAAAGGACGGGCTCGGGGAGATCCGCATCCTATTCATGCACGATCACCAGATCGTCGTTGTCATCGAGTTCGTCGCTCGGCAGGACGCCTAACTCGGCGCCGGACCGGAAGAGCTTGACCGGAGCCATCAGAGTGCGAGGCAGCTGGAAGGCGTACTTTGCGCAAGCGAAAGATAGGCGTCCATCTGAGCGCTCCATCTTGGAGCGGCCCATTCCCGCACACTGGCTCCCGTCGGTGTCCGGAACGGGTGGCGATCACCGCGAAGGCGAAGCCGAGCGAGCGCACGCTGAAGTAGCCGATCCATGACGGACTGATCGACCGAGATCTGGGACCGGCCCGGAACGCCATCCATCAGAGCGGGATTGGAATACCGCTGAATTCGCTGCGGCAGATGGCACTTGATTTGCGGCGATGCTTCCGGATCAAGGTCGCCGATCAGCGCCATAATCTGTTCCCGGGAGTGGTGGCAAACCCGCCAAGCGGAGCGCCCTGCTCCCTTCTGCTATGGGTTTGCACCTCTCTGGGCATGGAAGGCATCCATCTGTCCTGTCTGCCCCTCCTAATCGCCGGCTTCGTCAGCGAAATCCACCAGCAACCTCCAACCGGTCAAGCAGACGATGCCTGATCTGATCGGCGGAAAAATCACTGCGCATCCTACGCCGTAAGATGCGCGGGTCAGCCAATCGGCGATGGTGCTCGCGCATGGCGTTGCCAACCGCCGAGCGGAACAAGTTGAAGCTGAGCGGCTTTATCGCGAAACGGAAGATCCTGCCATTATTGATAAGTCTTATGATCGCGTCGCCGTGCGGTTCCGACGTCATTGCTACGGTGGTTACTGCAGGATCGATTTGGGAAACTTCTTCCAGCAGCGCACCTACATCGAAGCGTCCGACCTCGGTGTTGCTCACGATAACGCCGACCTGATCAGTCACGAGCTGGTCTATCGCCTCTTCAATAGACGACGCCTCGGCGACCAGGTAGTCCCTGGCCAGAAAGTCCCGAATCAACCGGCGGTCGTCGTCCTTTGAGTCAATGACGAGGACCGGGGAAGCAATGCTGAAGTGTGATCCCTGTTGATTGCCTTCCCAGACAGGCCCAACCTGCTCCCGTGTTGCTCGGAGGCTCTCTGCGAGCTCAGCTGCCTCGGAAATTGCGTCTCGCAATTCATCCTGATGCCATGGTTTGTTGAGAAATCTGTGAACCTCGCCCTCGTTGACAGCTGCAATGATCGCCACGAGGTCGCTATAGCCCGTCAGAAGAAGGCGAACCGTCTCCGGCCATCGAGACCGGACCTGCGAAAGAAGCTGGACTCCGGTCATTTCTGGCATGCGTTGGTCGCTGATGATCACATCGACAACAACGGTCTCAAGGATGGCAAGAGCATCGCGAGCGCCAAGCGCGGTATGAACATCATAGTCCGTTCGGAACATCATCTTGAGCAGTCGGCCAACGCGGCCCTCATCGTCGACAAAAAGGATTGTCGGTTTTCTATGAAGGTCGGCCATGGAAGGTTCTGCCCTTTCTTTGTTTTCCGCCAGGAGATACCGATCCGGTCATGGGGCCGAAGCGGGGAAATCTTTGTCATCCTGCCTGGGAAGCGTTATCGTAAAGACGGTGCCTCTTCCCGCTTTCGAGAGCACCGTGATGGTCCCGCCGTGGTTTTCGATGATGCGATAGCTGATCGATAGGCCCATACCAGTCCCTTCGCCAACTTCTTTGGTCGTGAAGAATGGATCAAACACCTTGTTGAGATGTTCCTCTTCTATGCCCTTTCCGGTGTCGCCAACCTCAATCTGGATCATGTCCGACCCGGTATGGCGGGTCCGAAGTGTCAGGACCCCGCCCTCCTTCTTGTCCGCCATCGCGTCAACAGCATTCACGATCAGATTTAGAAATACCTGCCGAAGTTGCGACGGCGAGCCATTTATCGCAGGGACAGGATCAAACTCTCGCCGCACCTCAATTTCGGGGCCAAGATGTGGTCCTGCAATCTGAAGCGCATTTTCTAAAGCGGCGACGACTGAAAAGCTCTCCACGTTGCCTTTGTCCAAGCGACTGAAACTTTTCATGGACCTTACAAAAGAGGCCATCTCCTCCAAGCCGTGAAGTCCATCGTCAAGCAAGGTTTCAAGTTCGTTGCGCCATTCCTGCTCTGCTTGAGCGTCCACCGTTCCTGCTGCGACAGGATACGCCAGTTGAGGTCGTGCCGTGAGCCGGTCTTTGATCAACTCGAAAACTGCCTTCACGTAGGCAAGGGGCGTATTGATCTCATGTGAGATGCCGGCAACCATCTGGCCCAGCGCTGAAAGCTTTGCTGACTGAATGAGCTGTTGTTCAGCATTTTCGTTGATCTGGTTCAGAAGCCAGTTGTCTTTGCGCAAACGAACAAAGCGCTGGCGCAGCGTCAGCGCTGAAAAGATGGCGGCTATGAACAGCAATACGCCTGCCAACACGGTGACGTCCCGGATTCGATGCCGCCTTTCAAGGCTTGACTGCTCGATCAGCTGAAGTTCGTCTTCCAATGAGTCAGAAGCCGCACCGGTAGGAACCGCAGTCAAAGCAAGCATCAACTCGTTGCTTCGCTTACGTTCCTTGACGACGACATCAACCTGCGCAAGGAGACGGTCCAGCACGTCCGCGGTCTGCGGCGAGAGCTGGCCCGCGGCCGACCTTGTCGCTGCAACCTGCCGGCGGACAGCATCGCCCAGGGACTGTGTGGGCGATGCTGTAAACGCAATGGTCCCTGTAATGACCTCTGCGACCAGGTCCGAAACGCGCGTCCCTGTACCCTGAACAGGCAAAAGGACCTCGGGATCGCGGTAGAGCGCTCTGGCTGCATCAGGCAGAACGCTGACCGAATTGCGCAGCATCGCGTAGCTGGCCTTGATCTGTTCTGACAGCCAGATCTTTTGTTCAAGCGCCGCCCCATAAGCCTCCACCTTTGGGGACAATACGTTGAGGGTCGCTGAATCGGAGGCGATGTCATTCAGGCTGCGCCAACGCAATTCGAGATCCCGCGCTATAGCCGTGACCGCATCATAATTAGGCGCGAATCCAAGTTGTAGGGACAATAGCTCGTTGTTCCATCTTGTCTCCAGACTCTTCAGCTGTTCGAAGCTGTTTCGATACTCGCGGAGCCCGGACTCGCGTAGCGAAAGCCACCATTGGGCGCCGACAAGCCCGCCGACAACCACGAGCGCAAGGCAACTGATCCAGACGGGCCTTGAGAGCCTGGGCGATGCCGATGAGAGGAAAAATGAGTTAAGGTCCTTCGACCACACTGATAGCGCCTGTCTGAGTTGCTGCAGCACTGCGACCTCCTGCAAACTCAACGGGTTCCCACCGGAGCACCTTGATATTCACCGGTAAGCGAGTTCAGGAAGGCTTCGAGCTTGGCGACATCGGTCTCGGAGATTTGCCGTCCCAATTGATAGCCCGCCATGACGTTGATGGCGTCTTTCAATGTCCTCGCCGATCCGTCATGGAAGTAGGGGGCGGTCTTTTCCACGTTGCGTAGCGGCGGGACGCGAAAAACCGGTTTCTCGTGTGCTATCCCGGAGTTGGTGGCAGATCCGGGGGTCTCTTCGCCAAGCGCCGCGCCATCCGGTGTGCCGAAGATACCGAAGACCTGGAGCATGTTTCCGCCGACATTGACACCCTGATGGCACGATGCACAGCCATAACTCTTGAATAAGCTGTAGCCTGCGGCGGCCTGCGGGCTGATCGCTTTGTCGTCACCTTTGAGGTAGCGATCGAACGGCGCGTTCGGAGTTAAGAGAGATTTTTCGAATTGAACAATGGCGTCGATAACGTTTTTACGTGTGATGCCGTCGGGATAGAGCTCGTTGAAAGACGCCACCACACGAGTATCGCTCCCGAGCGTCGACAGTATCTCATCCCACTTGCCCCCCATGGTTCGCGGGTTCTCGACGACCATATCGGCCTGTTCTTCAAGCGTGAGATATTTCCCGCTCCAGTTGAACTTGGCGCTCAGCGCAACATTAAAAAGTGTTGGGGTGTTCACCAGACCTGGATGGTCCGGTAGGCCTCTGGAAACCGCAAGGCCGTCCGCCAGCGTCTTCTCCAGCATGTGGCAACTGGCACATGCGACGCCATTGCCGCTCGAGAGGCGGCTGTCGGTGAACAGGTCCCGGCCCAGGAGAATTTTTCGCTCGTCGAGTGCGATGGGTGAAGGAACAGGGCTAATTGGTTCTGCGGTGGCCCCCTCACCGGCAACATTGACGACGCTTGCCAGCATCATCACTGCCGTGATGGACGAGAGCAGCGCGATTGGACCAAGGCGCATACTGCAGGTTATGCCTGCTCGTTTTGGTCCAGATTGCCGGGCCACACGGTGGTCCGTCGAAAGCCCGCCCGACAGGAGCGATGTGGCGACTGCCATGAAACTCAGCTTCATCAGGGAGCCCCCACTGTTGCTGTACTGGGCGAAAGTTCGCTGGTCGGTCGCGGACCGCGGCAACGCAAACAGAAGTCGGGGGACATATCAAGCTGAAATGTAATCGGTTTCGTCAAAATGTGCTCTTTGAATCGGTGAACGGTCTGTTCTGCAAATACACTCTTGAGTCGCTGCTTGTAAAAGCCTACGCTTATGGGTTGGCGCAGTCATGCCCGCAATCGGCGGTGGTCGCTTCTCGGATAAAGATTGTGTTGCCATCGCCGTCGAAGCGCTCAGCAGATGCGGTAAATTTGGTTCGGCCTATTGTTGCCCGAATTGCGGGTAAAACGTAGCGTTGCATACGAGGCGTTCTGATAGGCAGGATAGAAGCATGGCTCTGGATGAAGCAAGTCGCGCTATGGAGTTGGCAGCGCAGGAGGTTCCCGACGTCGCGCCCGCATGCAGCTTGAGTGAGGTCGACATCAACCTTCTGGTGGCGCTCGATGCGCTCCTTGCTTGCCGAAACGTCACTTACGCCGCCCGGCGGGTCGGACAGACGCAACCGGCCATGAGCCGCTTGTTGGGAAGACTACGTGATTTACTCGGAGACGATCTGCTTGTCCGCGGTTCCGCTGGGCTGAGGCTCACAACTCGGGCGGAGTATCTCGTGGAACTCGTTCCCCTCGCGATGTCGCAGGCGCGGGGGATCATCGGGACCGAGGGAGAAGCGGCAGATGCCCGTATCACCATCGACGCAAACCTGATGCCCGCGCTGCTACCGCACTTCGCGAAGTCCTCCAATTTGGCGGGACGCCGGCTCAAGATCAGCTCACACAGGCTTGCGTCGGATGCCGCCACACAACTTCGCTCGCGCATTGTCGACTTTGTTTTGGGACCGGTGGTTGAAGACGGCGACGACATCGGGAACGAGATAGCCTGCTCGGAGGATTTTGTGACGCTCGTGGCGTTCGGGCATCATCGCTTGAGCGGCATACGTCTGGCCTTGGACGCCTTCCTTGCCATGGAACACATCAACTTGGTTGATACTGGCGGAGAAATGTTTCCGCAGATCGCGGACACTCTGTCCGGTCATGGGGTGCACCGGTCAAACATGGTAGAGATTCCCGACGTTGCGTCCGCAGCTTCGATGGTGTCGCAAGGGAGGCTCGCGCTGACCGTACCGCGGTCCATGGCGGGGTGGCTGGCACGAACGCTTCCGCTGTCGGCTTTGTTGCCGCCCATTGCTATCCCGGGTCACGAGATACGCATTTCCTGGCTTGTCGGCGATCAGGGCGGGAGCCGGCCGCCATTGATCGATGTCATCGCGACGGTCACAGGCGAGGCGATCGGCGAGTATCAGGCGGCCGTGAGGATGCCCAGTTCTGTTGGGGCGGGTGAACCGCAATGAGTTCAGCAGATAATATGCCTCGCATCGAGGATGGCGACAGTTCGATCAACCCCTCGTCCTATGATCTCAATCTTCTGGTCGTGCTCCATGCACTGCTGCGCTCCCGCAACATTACCCACGCAAGCCATACCTTGCGGGTCAGTCTGCCGGCGACTAGCAGAGCTCTCGGCAGGCTTCGCCAGATGTTCGATGATCCCCTGTTGGTGCGACGCAGCCGATCGTTCGACCTTACGCCGCTGGCTGAGACGCTCACGTCGAAAGTCGAGGCCTTCCTTGTCAATGTCGACAAAATCTTCGGCAATAGATTGCCGGCCCCGGAGCGATTCACGATCGTTATGCCGGACCATTTGGGACTGTCGCTGACCGGTAGCCTCACCGCATTTTTGCGAGAGACCTCGCCGGCAACGATGTTTCTTCCCCTGTTTAACCTGGGAAATGTTATGGGCCAGCTTGAGCAGGGGCAGGTCGATCTGGCTGTCGGCGTCGTAGACGACGCACCGCCAGGCTTCTATTGCAGGGCGCTGCCCCCAGTGCCGTCGCTTTGCGTCGGGCGTAAGGGCCATGAAGCTGTCAGACAGCAAGTCCCGTTTTCGCAGTTCAACCGCTACCTTTCCATTCGCATCGGCTCTGCCTTCAACACCGGCTTCGACGAAATTCAGGATGGTCTGGAAGCGCTTCGGGCGAAGGGAGGCGAAGTCCTGACCGTGCCGGATATTCACACCGCCGTCCGCTTTGTGGAGGATACAGATGCTCTGCTGGTACTACCAAGTTCGACAGCCCAGCTTCTTGCCGCACGCTACGACGTGGACGTGTTCGAGCCTCCAGGGGAGTCGCCAGCGCCATCTTATCAGGTGTCTCTGATCTGGCACGAACGATGGAACCGCCGGAGCCTGCACGCAGGCGTTCGCAGCGTCATAGCATCGCATATTCTGGGGGACGTCAAATTGTGATCCGCCGCCGGAGAGCGCGGTCGATACCGCGCGCATTGTCTGTGAAATCCGCTTGAACGTTTCGTGCCGGGCAAAAGCTGGAAGGTTCACGACGGCGCTGCCGAGGCGGTCGAAATGCCTATGCCATCCGCATGCGCAGGAGTTCGGTGCCCACATCTGCATCGAAGACGTATCCAGCGCGACGTTCGGTCTTGATGTATCGCGGGGTCGAGGCATCTTCCTCGAGCTTGCGTCTTAGTCGCAAGATCAGAACATCCACGCTGCGGTCAAAAATCTCCTGATCATGGACCCGGGTCGCCAAAAGCAATTGTTCGCGGGACAGGGTCTGGCGCGGTGACTGAAGGAAAGCGATCAGGAGATTGAGTTCTGCCGCAGTCAGTTTTATTTCCTCTCCATTCGCGTCCTTGAGCCATCTATGCCTTGTGCTCAGCCTCCAGTGGTCGAATGTGTAGACCATGTGCTGGGGGTTGGCGCGGCGACTGGCCCTGTCTCGTAAAGCAACCCGGATACGGGCAAGGAACTCCCGTAGACCAAAGGGTTTTTCGATATAATCGCTTGCTCCAAGTTCGAGGGCAGTGACCTTGTCGCTCTCGGCCAGGAGGTCAGCGCTCATAACTATGACCGGAATGTCGGCCGTAGAGCAAAGATCTTGAAGAAACCCGAGACTATTGTCGTGCTGCCGGTTCACATCAATAACCACAAGATCCGCCGGGCGGAGGTTCGACGAGAGGCTGATCTCGGAAAGGTCCGCCGCGAAATCCACATCGTAGGAATACTGCGAGAGATACTCGATGAGTTGGTTTCGGAACAATGGATCGCTGTCGATAACCAGAATATTTGCCACAGGCCGCTCCTTTGGTCGCTCATTACTGCATGCCGAAAACGCAGGAGGAGCATCCCGTTTGGACCCTGGCGGCACAATAGTCGCCGGACGCATACGACAATACCACTAAGTATGTAGTTGTCGGAAAAACAGGCCGACATCGGTCGGTGTTCAACTACCGGTGGGCCACCGGTCG
Organism: Rhizobium sp. BT-226; assembly: GCF_025847085.2. Classification (NCBI taxonomy): domain Bacteria; kingdom Pseudomonadati; phylum Pseudomonadota; class Alphaproteobacteria; order Hyphomicrobiales; family Rhizobiaceae; genus Rhizobium; species Rhizobium sp. BT-226. Next base: position 56,062 of record NZ_JAOYTI010000009.1, read on the forward strand.
CCTACAGCGTTGAAAAGAAACCTTGTTCAGGGACGGAATCGCTCATCAGAGGGCGCAGTCCGAGCGTATGCGCAGAGTGCGGCTGCCAGAGCCAGTACCCTGAAGGTTACATTTGAAGCCGAACGTCAGATTGACAGATTCCGGAATATCTTCAGTTTATGCGTGTGCTTCGGAAGAAATGATCCGAATATATATGTTGATATCATCAATAATATGCACGGGATAAATTTAAGAGGGTGCAGCAATGTCGTCGCAGTGGCATAGATCACAAAGTTATAAGGCAATGTATACTAGCTTTTCCGTTGTAACGTCACTCGTTATTCTCCTGGACGGGGTTTCGAATAGCGCGCATTCTGCGGTATTGGAAGAAACCGCCGGTGGGACGCTTGCGCCGATCGGCGGCGTCTCCGCGGTCGGGCCGGAGCCACGAGCAACCGAAGACGACGACATCGGGCAATGGGCCGCCACGGCAAATGTCAGCTCACGGGAGCGGCCGGCGGTGGAACGCCCGCTCACACGGCCGAGCACCACCGCGGTGATCCTCGACATCGGCCGCGAGCGTATCCGAACGATCAGGGTTCAGAAGCTTGCCACGCTGCCCAGACCTCGCAGCCTTGTGTCAACTCTGTCGCCACAGCAACGGCGGATGCGGGATTTGACTATCCAGGTCGGTTACAGGTTCGCGCGCTCGCCTGCGGTTGCTCGCGCGAAACTCGATCGGGAGTCCTTCGTCGCCCTGTTTACCGCGATGATCCAACGCGAAAGCAACTTTGAAACGAAAGCCGTCTCACCGGTAGGCGCGAAGGGACTTGGTCAACTAATGCCGGGCACGGCGCGCGATCTGGGTGTGTGCGACGTCTTTTCGCCGCATGACAATCTTAACGGCTCGGCCACATACCTGACGGCAATGTTGGAGCAGTTTGGCTCCCCGGCGGTTGCTCTTGCTGCATACAATGCCGGTCCGGGCGCGGTCGCGCGCCATGGCGGCATCCCACCCTATAGGGAAACGCGGCAATATGTTGCCGACATCGTTTACGCATTTGAGCGGGCGGACCGAACCGAGCTGCCGGCTCCAGACGATGCCATCGCTTATAAGCTCGGCGACGCTAGCCGCCCCGGTTTTCTGACGGCCTATCTCGACAACCCAACCAATCCACAGAGTGAAGTTTCGCTCTGCAACAGGGGGTTAGGCGTCGTTTCGTCACGAGCGGATGGCTAGGCCCCTCATTTTCAATATCCACCGCAACCGCAAGAGGCCCATCATGAGCATCCTGTCAAAATTCATCCAATACAAGGCATCGTTCACCAAGCGCGACGTTGCCAGGTTCATTCTGATCACGTCGACACTGTTCTTCCTGTCGAGCCATCCCAGCGCGGCTCAGGACTTTGGAGGCGTCACCACGTTTCTTGAAGCGATCGTTGATGCGATCACCGGGCCGATCGGCATTGCGGTATCGGCGCTGGCGGTGATGGCCATCGGATTCTCGTTCATGACCGGCAGGATGGACTGGACGTTTGCAGTCGCTGTCATCCTCGGCATCGCGATCGTCTTCGGCGCCGCCAGCTTCGTTGAGGGATTGGGCACGGCCTAAGGCCTGCCCGGTTCCGGGACATAGTAAAAAGGAGGAGTGACCGTGGAACACACACCGCTTTTCATCGGCCTGACCCGTGAGGTGAGCTTTGCTGGTCTGCCAATCATGTACCTGGTCGTGCTGATCGTCTTCGTCATGCTCGGTTTCATCTTCACCGGCTCTTTCATCTACCTGATCGTTACTTCCGGGATCGGCTACACGGCCCTACGGGGTCTGGCTGCCTATGACCCGAAGATCATCAACGTGTTCATCGCAACGGTACAACAGACACGCATGAGCCCGGCGCTGCTGCGCGGAGAAGGGCTGGTGTATCGTGCTTGAAGCCCCCGCAACGCGCGCCACGCGCGGCCTGACCGACAGGCACCTCAACCGGGGAGAGCAACTGGTCAGCGGTCTTCCCTATCTGAGTGTCATCGATGACAAGACGCTGATGCTGCGCGACGGTGACCTGATGGGATCGTTCATCGTCGAGGGGATAAACGCCGATACTGTTGATCACCGTCATGCATCCGAGCTTTGTAACGCTTTCTCGCGCTTCATCTCGCAGCAGCGCGGCAGTATTGCTTATTACGTTCACCGGATATCGGTGGAAACCAGGCCCAATATGCCGCCGGTCAAGGGCCATCCGTTCAACGAGGAGATCGACAGCCGTTGGCAGGACTATCTTCGCACTGTTGGTTTGCGGGACCGGGTAACTGTCGTCACGATCGTCATCAGGCCTCCGCGCAAGATCGCGAAATTCCTCTCGCTGTTCGGCGGCAAGGATGTGCATAGCCGCCAGGAGGTGCTGGCGCGGGCGCTGCGACTGGACCAACTGCTTAACACCTGCATGGTGGGCGTGAGCGAGGCCAAACCGACGCGGCTAACGGTCTCGGACGGACGCTGGCTGGGAATGCTGCGCACCATCATCGACGGCTCGGGTGGCCGACTTGTTCCAGGCCCCAAGTTTGTGCCGGTTGCGGACCTCCTCGCCACGTCCCAGATTACCTTTCGCGGCCGCGTCCTCGAATGCGTCGGCCCGGATGCGGCGCACCAGCGCTTCGGGACGATCATCTCGGTGAAAGATTATCCAACCGAAACCTACCCAGGCATCCTCGACCGGCTGAACCTGCCTTATGACACGATCGTAACGCAAAGCTTTACCCCCATCGACACCATCGCGGCGCAGGGCAAGATCTCGCGTGTCCGAAAGCAGATGCGTGCCGCCGAAGATGCAGCCATCTCGTTGATGGCGCAGCTTGAGGAAGCTGAAGATGACGTGGCCTCCGGGCGTGTCGTCTTCGGAGACCATCACTGCAGTATCGCCGTTTTTTGCCCGAGCGCCAAGGAATTGGAAGACGCGGTGGCCTATGTCACGCGCGCCATGCAAGATGCGGGCGCCTCCATCGTCCGGGAGAATTTCTCCGCCAGGGCCGTCTATTTCGCCCAGCATCCGGGCAATTTTGCCTACAGAACCCGTCCCGCGATGATCTCCTCCCTTAATTTCTCGCAGCTTTGCGCCATGCATGGTCTGTCGAAGGGTAATCCCCCCGACAAATGCCCCTGGGGTGAAGCCGTCACCATTATTCCCACGGCACGCGGTGAAACCTTCAGGTTCAACTTCCATCTCCCGGGCAAGCCGGGACAAAGGACGGTCGGCCACACTCTCGTCCTTGGCCAGACCGGGTCGGGCAAAACTTTGGGGACTGCGTTCCTCATCAGTCAGGCCCAGCGGTTGAATGTCCGCACCATCCTCTTCGACAAGGATAACGGATTTGAGATGGCCGTGCGCGCAATGGGCGGCCGGTACGCCGCTGTCCGGATGGGTGAGGATACAGGTTTTAACCCGATGCGGGCCGAGGCCGATATGCGCGGCGCCGCCTGGCTGACGGACTGGCTGACCGCTCTTTCGGAAAATGATGGTGACCGCCTGAATCCCGTTCAGATCCAGGCGCTGAGCGACGCGGTTCAGGCTAACACGACAGCAGATCACAGGCTGCAGAATTTTGAGCAGTTCCGCAGCCAGCTGAGAGCGACAGACGACGACGGTGATCTCTACAACAGGCTTGGACGCTGGGACGAAACCGGCCAGTTCGGCTGGTTGTTCGGCGGCAAGGACCTCGATCCGCTGGCCTTCGACAACGGGCTGACAGCCTTTGACCTCACCGAGATCTTCGACAATGACATCGTTCGAACCGCTTGGCTCAGTTACGTGTTCCGCCGAATAGAGCGCCTGGTCGAAGACGAGCATCCTACCCTGCTTGTCCTCGATGAAGCCTGGAAGCTACTCGACGATCCCTACTTCGAGGCCCGCCTGAAAGACTGGATGCTGACGATGCGCAAGAAGAACGTTGCGGTCGTTCTTCTCACACAGCGTGTCTCGCATATCAAGAACAGTGCCGCCGGGGACGCGATCCTGGAAAGTGCCGTGACACGTCTGGTCTACCCGAGCGCTTTCAATACGGAGTCCGAGCTATCTCCCCTGAACCTGACGCCGACCGAGAGCACCTTCCTGCAGATGAGCAACGTCGACAACCATCTGGTGCTTTTGAAATCAGGCAGTGACAGCGTCGTACTGGACTTTGATCTCATCGCGCTCGGGAATGGGCTTGACGTTCTTGGAGGCGGCCGCGGGGAGAAATTCCCGGAGGGCTGGCGCGACCGGCCGAATTTCCAGATGGAGTTGCTGCAATGATTTTTCGTTCGGTTCTGTGCGTTTTGCTCATCGTTATTCTTTCTTCGTGTCAATCGGTTCCAGCGGAGCGCAAGAACAATTGCGCCTGCCTCTGGGAGCCTCTCCAAGATCCTTCGGAAGGAATTTTCTCATGAACCGCGCTGTGCGATCTATACTCCTGAGGTCCGCTGTCCTTTCCATCGCGTTCATCCCGGCCTTCACCGGAACAGGCGCGGCGCAGGAAACTATCGTTCCGGTTCCTGACCCTGTAACAGGCACCGCCCCGGCAGCCTCGGGAGACGCGCAGGAAACACATGATGAAGTGTCGATCCAGCAATTGATGAAGGTCGTCGATCTCTCACGATTGGTGGCGGGCGGAATTTCTCAACTTTTCAGCGCCGCTCAAGGACAAAAACAATTGCTTGATCTGATCCGGGGCGCCCAGATCGGACCAAAGGAATTTCCGGTTCTCAACGGCCCCGAGGAGATCGAGGCGCGCGGCGGCGGAGACGGTCTGAAGGAAATGGCCGACGGTGCCATGAACGGAGCGGTTGAAGGACCGCCGGATCTGGTCGAAGCGCTCAACCAGTTTCGGACGACTTTTGATCTGGGCAAGGCATTTGAGCTCAGGAACGACGAACTCTTCAGCAAGAAAATCCTGGCTCAGTTCGCGGCAAAGGGCGCCGTGGCAGGAGCATCTGCGGAAGCCGCCTACAAGCGTGCCAATGCCAGCAATGGCCGCTTGAACGACTACATTACAGCCCTCGAAGACAGCCCTGATCTGAAGACCAGCATCGATATCAACACACGTGTGATGATCGAACTCACCCAGCAATCGAACGAGAGCATACGGACCCAGTCGGCGACGACATCGCTTTTGAGCGCCTACTTCATGGCGCTCGCGAGCGAAGCCAGCGACAAGGATTGGATTGACGGCCTCAAAGACTTCAACAGGTGACGTCATGGGAATGATACAATCAATCGGCAAAGACATCGACGATGCGACGGTCGACTATCTGCAGAACGTCTTCGACGCGGTCGCTTCCCCTGTACAGGACGTCATGACCTCGATCGGTCTGGTGACCTTGCTGTTCATAGCCTTGAACCACATCTTTCAGGTCCAGAGCATTCATTATTCCAGATACGTCAATTGGGGTGTGACCTACATCCTGGTGGTCAGCTTTGCGACGGTCTGGAGCAATTTCACGCCAATCTACAACGCCTTGACAGGGATCACGCAAGGGTACTCGAACCTGGTTGTGGAGGCCGTCGCACTCGATATCGAGACATTGCGAGCGGATATCCTGGACCCGTCCAAAATCACCGGCGCTGATCCGGAGGTAAAGACCTATGCTGCGATGGACGAGTTCGGCCATGCCATCGTCTGGATCGCGCACGATTTTCTCCGGGATACGTCAATTCTCGATCTGGGAAAGACATTCCGGAACATATTTTCCGGTGTGTTGATCCTCATCGTTGGCGGGATATTCATCGCGGCGGCAGCTGTCATCGTGCTGATCGCGAAGGTCGGCATGATCCTTGCACTCAGCATGGCTCCGCTCGGCATCATGATGTTCATGTGGGAAAAGACACGCCACTATTTTCAGGGGTGGGTCAGCCTGTTGGTCGGGTTTGCGGTCATTCCGCTGCTTCTGGGATGCCTGATGGCTATCGTGCTGTATTTTGCAAGCCACATACTTGCGACGTCTGGAGCGAGCAGCCTGGATAAGAGTAAATTCTGGGCATTTATCTTCGTCATGATCGCCGCACTGGTCCTGTTGTTCCACATTCCGACGATGGCACAAACCCTTGCTTCAGCATCCGTTGCCGTCGGCGGCGCGAGCCTGGCGAGAGGCATGACAAGCGCTGCGAGCCGAATGGGCGGCGTGTCATCGCTGAAGCAGTACATGATGGCGCTTCCACAGCGGACATTGGGCCAAGTCGCGGATCCGAGAAAGTATCTGCACGCTGCGGGCGCCACGATCGGCGCGGCAAAATCCGGCGCCTCGCTGAAGCAAGGGCTTGCATCCGGCTTCTCGGCCTTCCGACGCCACGCCGACGATCGCAAGGCATTCTGGAGAAACAGGCGTGAGCAGGCCGTGGTGGGACCGGGGCAAATGAGCCCAAATCCGGCCTATCAGTCCTATCGAGGCCCATCCACTGGTCAATCGTCTTCAACCAGTGGCGAGACTTCCAGCCAGATGTCGCCTGAGCAGCGCGACCTCTATAACAAATAGCGACGGAATTTCCGATGGATAGCGGTGTTTTCATGTCAAAAACGACGACTGCGAACGCGTTCGAGGACGAGGTTTTCTTTACTCTCCGACAGCAACGCAACAACTGGGCGAAAATCGCAGTGGGATCGATCATTGCGGCGCTGCTCGCGCTTGGATGCCTGATTGCAATCTTGCCGCTGAACGAGACGAAACCATTCGTCGTGATGGTCGACAAGACGACCGGCGAAGCAGAGAAACTGGTCCAGGTCCGGCCTGCCTCTCTCGCACAGCAAGACGCGGTCCTGCAGGCTGAACTGGTGTCCTACGTCATTGACCGAGAGACCTATGATCAAGCCGATAACGCGGTTCGGATTCCCGATGTCATGGCCAGATCCGCCGCAAACGCCGCCGAGACGCTCGCGCACCTTTGGACGTCAGGATCCACCGAATATCCGCCGACTGTCTATGGCAATGAAGTGCGGGTAAGGGTCGTCGTAAAATCCATTTCGATCAGCCCTGCCGCCCGCCGGAATGCCACCGACCTCGCTCGAGTCCGCATCACGAAGTACCGCGAGGAAAAAGGCCGCCCCACCGCGGAGCGGACTTTCGTGGCAACGGTCGGATATGCGTTTCAACCCAAGGACGGGGCGAAGCTGGAGGAGGTCTGGAAGAACCCACTGGGCTTCAGCGTCCTGTCGTATCGTATCGACGCGGAGGCGACGCAATGAATTTAATCCACAACAAGGGGACTGCGATGTTCAAGCAAGTGATGATATCTGGACTTGTCGCTGCCATGGCGACGCCCGTTCTGGCGGATCAGAACATGCCATCTACGCAGCAGCTTGCTGTACGGGACCCCAGGATTCGCTCGGTGAGCTATGGGGAAAACAGCGTCTATCAAATCGCTGTGCCTATGAAAGCGGTCAGCGCCGTGGAGTTCTCCAAGGAGGAGCAGGTAGAGTCCATCCTGATCGGCGACAGTGCCTCCTGGGAAGTCGTCAAGCTGAAAAACGGACATGTCGTCAGCATCAAGCCGACAATAGCGGCGGCGGCAACCAACATGACGATCTATACCGATCGCCGCGTCTATACCTTCGAGATACGGTCGCTGGCCGAATCCGCGGGTGTAGCTGCCTCTCCGCCGATCCGGTCGGTTTTTGCGTACCCGGCTGATCGAGAGAAAAGATCGGCATCGCCGCCGCGTCCGGAAATCATCAACTCGAACTATATGGTTTCCGGGAAGGGGGAGTTCAGACCCGTGTGGGTTCAGGATAATGGCAGGCAGACCTCGTTCTTCCTGCCGGAGGGAGCACCCAGACCTGCGGTTTTCAAGGTGGGTGACAAGAAAGACGAGCAACTCATCAACTCACGCACGCAGGGCAACCGTATCGTCGTCGATGGCGTCAGCGATTTCTGGGTGTTGCGTATAGGCGACCGCTCCATTTGCATCGGCCGGGGCGGCGCGGTCAAGCAAACCTCGCACCTTGCAGGTGAGAAGCCCTCGGGAGGTAACCATGCAGGATGAAAATGGCTTGGGCAAAGGAACTCCCGACCCGGTAAGTCCGGATGAAGAAGCGCGTCTCGCCGCCGAGCGGGAGGTATTGCTCAATGAAAGACGCAGCCGCCAGACGGGAACCGCTCGAAGCAAGAAATCGAAAATCATGCTGGCGGTCCTGATGGGCGGCGCAGCTTTTGTTTTCCTCGTCACGGCAGGACCGACCGGCGTTTTGAAAGCTCTCGGCGTCATAGGCGACAGTTCACGGACGTCGAGCGTGGACATGGAGGTTGATCGCGAAAAGGATAAGCCAGCGCGACTGGATTTTATCGTGCCAGCATCGCCGCAACCGGTCGAGGAGAAACCCGTCGATCCTAACCTGGCGTGGAACGAACGGTTCAAGGAACTGCAGAACAAATTGGCGGAGGTGGAGCGCAACAAGCGGCCCGAAATCTCGACCAACGAGATACGGGACATGCTCTCGTCGTACAATGAGATGGTTACGCGGAAGCTCACTGAGGAACGCAAGGCCATGGCGGAGGAAAACGCCCGGCTGCGGATGGAGGCGCAGCGGGCAGAAGAGGAACGACGTCGGGCAGAAGAGGCAGCCAAGGCGCGCGCGGCTAACGCCAAGGAACTGGAAAAGATCGATAAGGCGCAACGCGAGTCTGGTTCGGTGATCGTCGACGAGCGCAGCGACCACGTCGGCGGCGCTGGCGCCGCGGGAAGTGAGGATGTCGCCGACCTTGATGGAAACGAGCGATTTCTGAAGTCCGCCGCTTCCAGCGTCGTTCAGACATCGGTATCGCAAAAACTGTTCGATCCATCGCGTATGGTCGTGCAGGGTACCATCATATCCGCCGTCCTGGAGACAGCGATCGATACACAGCTTCCGGGTAATATCAGAGCGCAGGTTATGCAGCCTGTCTATTCGTTCGACGGCAGCCGTGTCTTGATGCCCCCGGGGACTATGCTGGTCGGCCAGTTCAACAACGATGTGGATCTTGCTCAAAAGCGTGTTCTGATTGCATGGAACCGGGCCGTCACTCCGGACGGAAAATCGATCGCGATCGGTTCCACTGGCACCGACACGCTCGGGCGTGCTGGTACTCTTGGCAACGTGGACAACCGGTACGGAACGAAGTTCGGTGCGGCCATGCTGATCAGCGCGATAAACGCGATTCCATCGGCGCTTTCCAAGCGCGGTGGCGGCAGCTCCGGGTCTTCCGGCACGACGATCAATCTCGGCGACCAGCTCGCGAGTAATGCCGGCAGCGACTTGTCCGACCAGAGCAGTGGCGTCATGGAAAAATACCTCTCCCTGCCCCCTCTCATTCGTATTCCTCAGGGCGAGGAAATTCGCGTCTTCGTGAACAGGGATCTTATCTTCCGATGAACTACATCCAGCCACGCCGAGAAATCTCCTACGTGGAGCAATATTTAAGCCCACTGCGGGATTATCTGGTCGACGACAAAGTCAACGAATTGGTGATCAATCCAAACGGGTCCATTTTCATTGAGGCATCGGGCGCAGCCCACATGCACGAAATCGATGTCACCCTTTCACCACACGCCATCAAGCGGCTGGGCGCGCAACTCGCGGGCGAGACCCGCAACACCCTGGGCGCGTTACATCCCATCGTTTCGGGGCGCGTGGAAGTCTGGGGAAATCCCCAGCGTGTGCAGATCGTGATCGAACCGGCTATTGAACAGGGTGTCTCGCTGTCGATCCGGAAGTATCTGGCAAAAGGGCTTGCCAGCAAGGATATTGGCTTTGTTGAAGGCGTTCAGGTTCGAGTTGATGAAGAAAGGCGTGCTCGGCATCAGCGGATCGCGCAAATGGCAAAGGACGGGGATCTGCAGGGGCTGTTCCGGCAGGCCATCGACGAAAAATTCAACGTGCTGATTTCCGGTGGCACGTCTTCTGGGAAAACCACGATGGCGCGGTCACTGATTGGCATGATGGATATGAACGAGCGGCTCATCACCATCGAGGATGCACACGAGCTTTTTCCGCCCCACCGCAATCAGGTCGCGCTGATATCGGATCGCAAGGATAAATCGGCGCGCATGCCCTCGAAGTTGTTAGAGAGCTGCCTGCGCATGCGCCCGGATCGGATCATTGTCGGCGAAATTCGAGGCGTGGAGGCTTACGATTTCCTCGAGGCGATCAATACAGGACATCCGGGCGCTGTTACGACGATCCATGCCGACAGCCCGGCGTTGGCCTTCGACCGACTGGCGCTGATGGTAATGCGATCCGGAGTTCGCCTCACGCATAGTGAGGTCATCACTTATGCAAAGCGGACGATAGATATCATTGTGCAAGTCGGTCGCCGCAATGGTTCGCGTGGCGTCCTTGAGATTTATCTGACGTCACAGGACGTGGATTGACGGTTTTGACTGGATGAGTCGACGCGCCCTGCTCTCGATACCGAATGTATCGCGCGTTGCAAGGACTGCCGGTCTTCGCCGGGTGGCAGCCCGTTCGCACCATCGTGGTGACGATCTGAAACGCATCGTCCAAAGTTTGCACAGAAAGCTGCCGCAGAAGCAAAACGCATGGAGGACGGTCCGATCGCACACAGGTTATGGGGGCGACAACGGGGGTTGCGACGGGCCCGATAGCACTCAATGCGAACGAAATCGCCGTTGACACAGGGAAGGTCAAGGACGGATCATGGACACACGCGGAAAAGTGAATACGTTGTTTTTCGGGTTCGTCTTCTCGCTGGCCGTGGGACTATTTCTGGCGAGCCTTTATGCCGGATTTCAGCATGGCATCAACGCCTCTGCAATCGATAATTTCGACATTCTCGCTTTCTGGTACGAGACGCCATTCTACAAAGGATATGCGACACCTGTTTTTCAGCAAGGCCTGATGATCGTCGGTGGTGCAGCCGTATTCATCCCGCTGTTACTGGCGATCTTTCTCTTCCGGCAAGGGAGACATCATGGCACCGCCCGCTGGGCGCGTTTTGGCGAGCTGGCGACTGCGGGCTACATCAAGCGATACGGCCAGATCAACGGACCAATCTTTGGCAAAACCAGCGGTCCACGCGGCTTTGGCAGATATCTGACCAACGGTGACCAGCCACATAGTCTGGTGGTGGCGCCAACCCGTGCAGGCAAAGGTGTCGGCATCGTTATTCCAACCTTGCTCACCTTCAATGGATCCATTCTTGCGCTTGACGTGAAGGGCGAGCTGTTCGAGCTGACGTCGCGTGCACGTCTGGCACGGGGCGACCAGGTATTCAAATTCGCACCCTTTGACGAGGCCGGACGCACGCATAGCTACAATCCGGTGCTCGACATCGTGAACATGCCGCCCGATCGCCGCTTCAGCGAGACGCGTCGCCTTGCCCACAACTTGATTGCGGCAAAGGGTAAGGGATCGGAGGGCTTCATCGATGGCGCGCGTGACCTGTTCGTCGCGGGCATTCTGGCCTGCATCGAGCGCGGTACGCCGACGATCGGCGCGGTCTACGATCTTTTCGCGCAACCTGGCGAGAAGTATAAGCTCTTTGCCCAGTTAGCGGGGGAGACCAAAAGCCCCGAGGCTCAACGTATTTTCGACAATATGGCGGGCAACGACACTAAGATCCTCACCTCCTATACGTCGGTCCTGGGCGACGGTGGCCTCAATCTTTGGGCCGATCCGATGATCAAGGCAGCAACGACCACCTCCGATTTCTCGATCTACGACCTGCGCCGCGACCCAACTTCGATTTTTCTCTGCGTCAGCCCGAACGATCTTGAAGTCATCGCGCCGCTGGTGCGTCTTTTCTTCCAGCAGGTCGTCTCGATCCTGCAGCGGAGCATGCCGGGCAAGGACGAGATTTTCGAAGTGTTGTTCCTGCTCGACGAATTCAAGCATCTGGGCAAGCTGGAGTCGATCGAGACTGCCGTAACCACCATTGCCGGCTACAAGGGCCGGTTCATGTTCATCATCCAGAGCCTTGCGGCATTGAAAGGCGCGTATGAGGAATCGGGCAAGGAGAATTTCCTCAGCAATACCGGAGTCCAGGTCTTCATGGCGACCGCCGACGACGAGACACCCAATTATATTTCAAAAGCCATCGGCGACTACACATATCGGGAGCGGTCGATCTCGTACAGCCAGAGCAAGATGTTCGACACCAATGTGCAGCTCTCCAATCAGGGAGCGCCGCTGATGCGTTCCGAGCAGGTTCGCGTCATCGATGATTCCACCCAGATCGTGCTCATCAAGGGCCAACCGCCGCTGCGCATGGACAAGGTCAAGTATTATTCCGACCGCATTCTCAAACGCCTGTTCGAAGCCCAGACGGGGCCCCTGCCGGAGCCGACCGATGTCCGCGAGTTTTTTCCTCAACTGGAAACGCCTACGCCTGCATTGGTCGCCCCGGTTGAGACTGGAATGGGCGAGACCGGAGAAGACGCCGGGCATTCCCGGGGCGAGGCGGAGCCTTATACATACGCTGAGGAAAATACCTACGGTTACGCGGATGAGGGGGGCAAAGAGAATGGGCAGAACGAACCGCCGGCGGAACAGGAAAGCGGCGGCGGGAACCATGACGAATGGCAGACGGAGAGCGAGACAATCGCCCATGCCGCCGCAGAGCCGAGATCCGTCGACTCAGATCGGACGGTCAACAGTCTCACTGAAGAGGAAATGCAGGCGCTGGCTGCCCAGCGCGCACTGCTTGACCGCATCATCGCCCTTCAGCATCGCGACACATCTCAATAAAGGTGGCAGCTGCTCTCTCCCAAGTGGATGAATGATATTCAAGTAAAGGTATTGCATTTGTAATAATAGCCCTATTACCGAAAGAATAGAATTGATTTTACTGGAATGAGAGCTAGGTTTTATCGTGCACTATCTGGATTAAAGCGGCCAGGTCGTATTGGCCACTCGAGGCACAAAGTCACCAGGCGGTTGCCGACTGCTGACGAAGACGTTTGATCGCGAGGCCGCGGTCAACACAGGCGCGATGCCGATGAAAGTGCATCGCGCGAATGGAAACCAAACCGTGAAGGAAAAGAGAATGTCGGACAAAAACAACGGGCTTGAAGCGCAACCGAAACGCAGTCTCAGGATCGTGTCCGCCGTCAGGCATCCAGAGAACGATGATCTGCAGGATGAGGAACCTTTCTACCAGGACTTGGCCGAAGAGGAGCTCGTGCTGCTGAGGGAGTCATACGCGCTGTATCAGCAGGAAGCTCTCAGCAACGACAAGTAATAATCAAGTATTCCGGTATAGAAGGAACTTAGATATGGTGGATTCTACGGAAGAGCTCTCGGCTTTGATGCAGTCGACGAAGTTAAGCCAGCATTCTCCTGTCGACATGAAGTCGGGCAAGGAGGGGGAGGTTCTGCTTTGCCTGCCTCGGGATAACAACCCGGCCGTCTGGGATGCGCTGCCTCCGAAGGAGTTTGTGCAAAAACATGGCGGGATTCCGCTTAATCACGAGGATCTCGAGCACATATTGGTTCTTGTGAAGGATCAGAACGGCAATTACACGCCATCCGTTCTGTTGGACAAGACTGTTACAAAGCCGGATGGCACGGCGCTGCCATACAAAGACCGAGTGAGGACGGCGCAGGACAAGCTGCGTGAATGGGGCGTACCTGCAAACCTTAATCCGGAGCGGGTTCAACACGGGACATGGAACAAGGACGGAAAAGAGCTTCCGAAATACAAGCTTGAAGGGGAACGGCAGTTTTTCGAGACGCCGGGCGGTCTGCGGTCGCAGCAAAACGAATACAAAAATATCATGACAACTGGAGCGTCTGCTCCGGACATGTTGCTGCATAACGGCAATAAAGGCATTCTAGTTTTTCGTCACGAGAATGACGGTCTGGGTTCGATTGACGCTGTGAAGCAGCACTACGGTTATGAAAAGGCGCAGCTCAAATCGACCGGTAATTTCTATCACGACGCGGGCTATATCGATGCACGGTCGAAGGACTGGAATACCGCTGACCACCGTTTCAAAGGATACTTGAACGAGGGCCACACGAAAGATCTGGGCGATGTCATGGTCAGCGTGGGCGGCGGACGTATGTTCGATGCCAAACTTGTCCTGGAGCACCTTCCAGACACACCCCAAGCGCAAAAACTGCGATATGGGCCGACACCGGAAAACGAACACATTCTTATCAACGTCAAGGATCCCCATAACAACACGCATGTCCCGATCGAGTTGGCAAGTGTCACATTTCCTGGGCATTTGTCTAAAGTTGCAGACCGAACCGGAATCCATAAGGGAGACTGGGCCGAAACCAAGATAAATGCGTCAGGCTCCAAAGAGCTGACGCCCAACGCGATCAACAAATTGTTTCAGAAGCATCGTGACGTTCCCGACGTCATGGTGCAGTCGAATGGCGCCCTGTATCCTCTCAATGACCCCAAAGTGACAGCGAAGGGAGCGGATTTTATAAAGGAATATCCTCGAGATAAAACGTTCGTAGCGACGGTCGGGGACAACGGCGGCCGCAACGGTTCCTACAGGAATGCGGCCTCGCTAACGAACGACCGGATGCCTCCAGCAGCTTTGGAAGCGTTGAGAGAACGCACCGCTGAACCACGCACCGCGTCCCGGTTTGCGACGCAGAACACAAGTGCTGATGCGGCGGGTAAGGAAACCGCGCCACCGGCGGCGGCTTACGCGACACCAGCCGCGACGCCGGCAGTCCCATCGAGGTTTGCAAACAGTAACGTGCCGCCGGTACCCGGACCCAATTTTCATACTGGCGCAAATGTACAGACGCACCAGTTCGAAAACATGACTCCTCAGAGCTATCAGGCTTCTCAGGCTGCTCGGGACGGTATCATATCTCGGCCGTCGAGCAGAGATTCACATATGTCGGTAGCCGAATAGTTAAGGAACCCGCACCACCTTCTGGGCGGACGCGGACTGCAGTCGCGTCCATCCACGCATCGTCCCTGTTTTTCAACTGGACCCAATCTTCCTCCGGCATGAAAGAACTGTCGCATGGCTCGATCTCGGAAACGGCTTTCCAAAAATCCAAACACCGCCTTCGGCGCGCGCGCGGCGCGGCGCCAGCAAGGCCTTCTCGACGCACTTGCCGCCGCCGAGACCGGGAAGGCGAAAGAGTTTCAGAAGAAATACGGCCAGCGTGGCAAGGCGCGTGGATATGCCGCCGAGTTTGCAGATCTTGCCAAGCTTGGTCCGGAGGCGAACCAGGGCGTTATATACCAGAGCTGGCTGAGACAGAAAAAGCTGTTCGTGGATCCTGCCGATCCGAACACGCTGGTTCGGCAAAAAAGAAGACTGAATGGCACAACTCAAAAATTTGAAAGACAGCTTCCCCTGACCCAGGCAGACAAAGAGTCTGGAAAAAAGCCGCGGGCAATGATCACCAGGACGGTGAAAACGCGGGGCGGCAAGACCATCGATAGCGAATATAATGAGGCGGGCCAGCTCAAAAGAAAACTGAAGCTGCGTAGCGGCGGGCGGTTTAAAGAGCAATGGGAAACCGACTCAACCGGCAAACTCATCCGGACGCGTTTTCGCACGGATCGATTGAGAGACGGGGTATTTTTTAGCCCAGTTTCGGAGCGCATGTCCGGGCTCGATCAGAATGGAAAACGCCTGCTCGTCCAGACAAAAGGACGTCGGGAAAAGCTTTTCGAACGAGACGAGAAGACCGGTAAGCTTACCCTTACGGGCAGGAAAGGCTGGGTTAGTTCAGAGT
Organism: Rhizobium sp. BT-226; assembly: GCF_025847085.2. NCBI lineage: Bacteria > Pseudomonadati > Pseudomonadota > Alphaproteobacteria > Hyphomicrobiales > Rhizobiaceae > Rhizobium > Rhizobium sp. BT-226. The sequence goes on from NZ_JAOYTI010000009.1 coordinate 71,720, forward strand.
ATAGGACGCTGAAAGCCGACGGCAGTCTTGCCGGCAACAACCGTAAATGGGGCAAGATTTGGCAAAAAGACGTTCAATACATCGGAGAAAACAGCAAGAGGGTGACAACGAGGAAGATACTGGGCGGAACGTCGATCCGAACGGTGCTGCTGACAGCCAAGGAACTGGCCGAACAGAAACGGCGTAGAGATGCCGCGCAGAAGCCTGATGCGCAGGTGACCGCATCTGTGGGGGGCAGCTTTGCTCCGGCCGCGCCTGCTCCCGATCCCTATGGTAGTGTCGCGCCTGCTCCGATCCACAGGCTTGGGCAGAGGTCACCTTCCCCAGATATTTCTGCTCCGGCCAGAGTCGACTCGGGGGTCGGACTGGGAACTGAAAAGCCATTCCAGCGTGCTGGACAGGATCAGGAGCGGGCTTCCAACGATGAAAAGACGGTGGCAGCGCTGTTTGAATCAATACAAATGGACGGACATACGCCGCCGAGATCGGGAGGGATAGCTCAGACCGCCCCTGTTTCGTCTGTTGCCAGCCTACCTCAGCGTTCGGCGTCTACGAGCGGCAGTCGGTTCGCAAAGCCTGCCGCGTTTAGCCCCGCATTTCCAGCACCGGCGGCTCCGATCCGCCAACTCGGAAATAGTCAGGAGCAACTTGCCCTGGCAGCTCTGCGAGAGTCGACTGAGATGGACAATCAGAAACAGGGGCCGGCAGTTCAACCCGCCTCTTTTCCGCCCCCTGCCCTTAGTCAACCTCAATCCCAGCCTACGGGCGGCAGCCGGTTCGCAAAGCCTGCCGCGTTTAGCCCTGCATTTCCAGCGCAATCGGTTCCGATCCGGCGACTTGGAAATAGTCAGAAGGCTCCCGAGGCAACCGATGCAGGTGATAAAAAGGTGGCGCCATCTCATCTGGACACGCCGGTACCGGGACGGGTAGCGCAGCCTGCGGCGTCTACGAGTGGCAGTCGGTTCGCAAAACCCGCCGCGTTTGCCCCTGCATTTCCAACACCAGCCGCAGTCAGCACGCCTTCGGCACGCACATTCGACCCACGTAACGATAGAGACCGGGGGGCGGCGATCACCGTATGATTGCCGAGAAGAAGTGGCATTCAGTGGGACAGCACCACGTTATGTTGTAAGTGTCCATGTCGTCTTGCAGGTAACCGCTGTTCCCTTCCCACATTGTGGCCGCCGCCCGATTTCGTCCTTCCATGGAAGAGCAATGGAATTTCTGCTTGGAGGTTCTCACGACCAGAAAGCCTGGAAGCGAGGGTCACCGGCAATGCCTGGATGAGCTTAAGGGCAGGTGTGCGGGCTGAAACGTCATACGACAGCGACGGCTTTGCTCGATGGGAGGTTTCGACCCGATAATTACCGTTCGCTTTAGGAGGTATAGGTGGGAAATCGGATCACGTACCGGGCTCGACCAGATATCCCTGATTTCAAGATGTCGCGATAGTACTCCACACCGCTTTCCAACCAAATCTTGTCGCAGCGCGAAAGCGCTACGCAGTTCATTTACACCGGCTCCTTATCGAACCACCGCGCAATACGACCTCATCGTGGTGGCCCCAAAGACATCTTTATGGCGTGAACAATCTGCCGGCTCATCGAGCCCGATCAGTGCAACCTCATGGCCGGACAAATGTCGCGCTGCTTCCGACGCAATCATCTTGCAGCCCAAAACGACGACCTGAAATGGAGATTCCCGATCAACCAGACCATGTAAGAGTTGGGGCATCGATAAACGCAGACGCGTGCATGTCGCTGCAATTCTATCCCGGATCGGGCGTCAGCCCGACGCCTGTCCGGACCGCAATTCAAAAGGGTGGTGCGTAAATCTGCGCCACACTCGCTGCCTAACACGGTGTTCGACATACGGCAGCGACGTGCGTTTTTCTGTTATGTGAAACGCTGCTGGGTTCTCCCTGTCGGCTTCGATTGGCCGTTCAGGACGTTCATGGAGGATGGGATAGAGCACTATCGCGTGCGGTTCCGATCGCGTTCAATCGGTGGCGTGCGCCTGACCTCGGGAGGCCCTCGCCGGTTGGCCTCGTCAGGAGCAGCGCCTTCGGGCGCGACCGCAGGGATGGCACGTGGTTGAGATGGATCAGGCCCCGCAACGGCGCGGTTCGCTTGCCGGCTGTTCGTCGGGACGGGCTCCGGTTGCCTTGCGATCTCCGGAGCGGTGCGCGATGGAGTTGTTTCGACGGGCGGTGTCTCTGTTTCGGATCCGTCAGCCTGTTCTTCCGACTCTTCAAGGGCGCGCTGGCGTTCGCGACTTGCCGCTCGCTCGTCGCTTCGGCGCCGTATTTGCTGGCCACGGGTTTCGATGGTTTCCGCCAACAGGTGTCTTCCTCGTGAATCCGTCAGGGCCGCGCGCCCATCATTCCCTTCGGTGACAGCAGCATTGGTGGTTGCACTGGATTCGGCCCCGGCCCCGGTAGCCTCGTGGTGATCGCGCGCGGGTGCGGACGACATAGCGTCGGTGGTTCTGGCTGGCCTGCGGCGGCGGCTGGGACCTGCTGCCGATTCCTCGATCTCGCGATTGCGACGTGATGCTTCGACCTGGCGTTCACGGTACTCGGCCATCTCTCGCCGGATCTGGTCCTCGACGTCGTCGCTTTCAGAAGAGGGCTCAGATGGGCCTCTTCTCGCGCCCGTGGCACCTGTTGGATCCAGTTCATCGCGGGACGTCCCCTCACCTGATCCGCCATTTCGTGCGAGATCGTCCGCCATTCTCTGGAGGTTAGCGTAGAGTTCGTGGTTTGGGATATAACCAGGCGGCAAGCGCGGCTCTTCTGCTCGCGGCATTTCCTCATTTATTTGACGCGCTGCGAGCAAGTCGTACTCGCGCAGGAGCCAACTTGGCTCGTCCGCATAAAGATCGTCATCATCTTCCGGAGATGGGGTGGGCTGGGGCACGCGGCGACGGCTTGGGCCAGCTTCCACTTCATCCGCCGCACGGCGCTCGCGGCTCTGGCTCCGACGAAGGTCGCGCGCGTCTTCTGCTTCCTGGCGGCTGTCGACAGGGATCGGGTTCGGTGCAGCCTGGCGCCCGTCATTGCCCCCGGATGCATTTGCTTGGGTCATCTCCCCGCGTAGTTGCCGCGCCGCAAGTGTGTCGTAATCGGGACGGTCCAAACGGAGCGGCATCTCATAAAGATCGCTATTGTCTTCCGGAAATGGGCTTGGTTGGGGCTCTCGGCGTCGGCTTGGGCCCGCCTCCAATTCATCTTCAGCCCGGCGCCGGCGCTCTTGGCTCCGACGATCATCGCGCGCATTTTCCGCTTCCCGTTGGCTCTCGACGGGGATCGTGCTCCCGGTGGCCTGTCTCCTGTCTTCGTCCCGAGATGCACCAGCCCCGCCGCTCGGTCCGCCGCCTTCATCCCCGACCGGCCTTCGTCCGGTCAGCTCGGGAAATACCTCCTGTTGGCCATCTCGAGCGAGGTCGACGACTTCATGGTGCTCTTCAAAGTGATTGCGAAACTCTACTCTTGCCTGTCGGCGATATTCAGCGGTGGTTGGCCCGCGTCCTTGAAGGCCGCGTTGTCCGCGAGACGTCGCGTCGAGTTCAATCCCCTGATTCCAGGCCGCATCCGCTAGCGTTTCGCGCAACGTGTCATAGTTGAGGAAGCGGTTACGATGGGAAATGGCAAGCCATTCACCCCGTGCTGCCAATGAGCGTCGATTGACAATGACATGAACATGAGGATGCGGCCTGTTCGTGTGGAAGGCGGTGATGTAGTCCCATTCTCCGCCATTGCGGCCGGATCCAAAGACGTCCTCGGCCCAAGCGCGTCCGGCCGCGTAGGCTGCCCCGTGGTCAGTTCCAGGAGGGAAACTGACAATGATGTGGGTGGTGAGGTCCTGCTCGCCATCATAGAGCGACTCGCCGTTCAGATAATGTCCGGTCTGCTCTGCCCACAGCCTCGCCCAGTCCTCATATTCGGCCCGCGACATCTGCGCACCACCGTGTCGCTCCGAGAGCTCGAGAACAACATCTTCATCCTGATCCAGGTAACACAACTGCTTGCGGAGGCGCTTGATGGATTTGCATCCGCCATTACGTGGAATATGGACGATAGCTTGTCGCGGTCCGGACATCCGATCTGATCCTTCCAAGGCGAATGGTGCTGACTTAAGCGTCCATCGCCTCTTGAAGAATGTTCCTGCCATCTCTGCGGCGGCGGGAGACATTCAATATCATGCTGAGACGGGCATCAAGGTGCGCAAATTCGCGTCCGAAAGCCGCCCGTTGCCTGGCAAAATCGTTCATATCGACAGTTCCGGTCTTTGCGCAGGCCAGCTTCAGCTGGGCAATATTGCGAGACAACTCACCGATTTCCCGCAGGATATCCTGAAGAACCGTGCGCGTTTCAGAGTCGATCTCGAGAAACCCCGCAATCCGTCGGGCGGCGATCCGTAACGCCATATTGTGAGACAGTCCAAGTGTGGCAGCTTGGCCGGAGAAGGCCAGGTATTCGGCTTCCCGCAGGCGAAGGCTGACAATCTTGTATTCCTTGGGATCGGCTTCCTCACCAGTGATGGAGGACTCATCGAAAAAATCCGGCGAAGCCTTTTTTGAATGTTGCGTCATTAGTAACTCCTCAGGGGCGCCTCGACGACGCTCGCGTGAGCGACGCACCCGCAATTCAAATTACCATCCTCCCTCCCATCTTCAACGCTGTGGATGTATTTTCGCAGAACAGTGAAGCTACATTTGAAACCAGAACTTCAACTAAATGAATTGATGTTCCGGATCGAGATATCCATCATCACGAGGTGCACAAACTTACTTTTACACAACGACAGGCGTCGTCTTTTTATTGGAGATCTATGATGAAACTGGTTACGTGCTGCTCCTTTAAAGGTGGGGCCGGAAAGACAACCGCGCTGATGGGTCTTTGCTCGGCTCTGGTGGCGGACGGAAAAAGAGTGGCCCTTTTTGAAGCGGACGAGAACCGCCCTCTGACCCGGTGGAGAGAAAACGCTACCAAGCGGAACGCGTGGGACACGGCATGCGAGATCTTCATCGCAGATGAACTTCCTCTTCTCGAGCATGCGTATGAGCAAGCCGAGGCCGAGAATTTTGACTATGCCTTGGCTGACACACATGGCGGCTCCAGCGAACTCAATAATACGATCATTGCAAGCTCACAACTCCTGCTCGTGCCGACAATGCTGTCCCCGCTCGATGCAGATGAAGCCCTGGCGACCTACCGGTATATTATCGAGCTGTTGATTGGTGAGAACCTGGCCATTCCGGCCGCGATCCTGCGGCAACGCGTGCCCGTCGGAAGGTTGACATCCTCCCAGCGCACAGTGTTGGAGATGCTTGGCGAATTGCCTCAAACGGACAGGCCGATGCATGAACGAGATGCATTTGCGGCCATGAAGAACAGGGGCATGCTGCACTTGAATATCCGCAGTGCGCAAACGAATCCCGCTATGCGGCTCGCTTTGCGGAATCTGACGACCGCCATGGAGGAACTTCACGAACTCGGCCGATTTGTGGACAACGCCCTGGAGCAATAAGATGGGAATTCGCAAGCCCAGCCTGTCGGTCAAAGAGGCGAGGACCCTCGCTTCGGTTCGGTCGACGGCGTCGCAAGAATTGGGCGCCTTGAGCAGTCCGGATCAAGTGCCCGATGCACCTGCCCTTCCGATCGCCGGCTCAGCAAACCAAAGCCGCAAGTCGGGCGACACGTGGCAACGCCGCCCAGCAGGAAATGACATCAGCGAGACTGGGAAACCCGCTCCGAAGAAACCGGGGGCGGCGGCATCATCAAAAAGTTCTGGAATGTCGTCGGACAAAGTTGGTCCCTCTGCCCTGACGGGCGCTCAGGACAAAGGCGTCGTCGCGGAGTCTCCGTTTCCGACCTCTCGGGTACGCCGCGATAAGGTCCAGGTTTTTCTCTCGGCTCCTTTTCCTGCGGCAGGTGTTTCGCCGACATTCGAACTTCTTTGCAAACAGTATTCTCCCCACAAAGCGCTGCAGATGATCCTCCGCAAAGCTCTCCATAGTTACGAGAGGCTGCTGGCGGATGGCACCTTTCAGCGGGTGGCGCAAACCTATGACGTCGATGTCGCAGCAGCTACGGAAGCTGTGCAAACGTCGCGCATGATGCCGAACCGTCTCGTTGTGATCGCACGTGCGCACTTCGATCCTTTGGGGTTGGAGAGCACCCGCGCTTTCGGGCGGAAGCTCGGAATGGCTGCTCTTGCGGCGTTTTTTACCAACGAGCGCGCTCTCCGCCAAGCCCGCGAAGGCGGAGGCCATCAACCATGAGCGCTCGAGCGGTAGGCGCCGTGTTTTCAGGCCGACGATGACGCTCCTCCCGAGCAACCGATCATGAACCGATGCCTCTCAGGCAAAGCGCTTTAAATGGATAGCGCCGGCGCGAGAGGCCTTCCCGCGTTGCTGACAGGGGCTTCATCTCATCCCTGTTGACGCCGATGTTTCAGCCGGGAGTGTATGAGCGGGGGAAAATAATGTCCTGATCAACCAGAATATTGAACTTGTATCCTGGTCGGATGCGAATTGTCGGTTGCACGTTCAGGTTTTTCGAGATTGTCTGCTCGGCCGCACGCCCAAAGACTTCTGCAAAGTTGCGTCTCGCGGCATCCGAGGCGGTGTCCTGGGTCGCGAGTGTCGAACTTTCCGGCATCGACATATCAATCCCGGTTCCGATGATGGCAACAAGTGCTGCCGAGCCGAAGGTCCGCAAGAGGTGCCGGTCGACCTTGTCCGTGAAGCCGCCATAGCCTTCAGCATCGGTTCCTGCCATGCCGCCGATCTGAAGCGTCGCGCCATCCGGGAAAATGAGATCGGTCCAGACGACTAGTACTCTTTCCTGGCCGAAAGAGACCTTTGAATCGTAACGGCCGAACAGCTTGGCGCCCTGGGGAATAAGCAGGCGGTAGCCTGTGGCGCTGTCATAGACGCTCTGGCTGACCTGAGCAGTGATGCGACCGGGAAGATCGGAATTCAGCCCGGTAATCAGTGTTGCCGGAATAACGGAACCGCGTTTCAGCTCATACGGCGATATCTGCGGCACGACCCTGCTCGGCAGATAACCGAGATCTTTAATGTCCTGGTTTAGAAAATCTTCTTTCGAAACCTGGCGGTTCTGATCTGCATTCTGGCCCGTTAATCCGGCCTGCATCGCGGCTGCGTAGAGGTCGGAAGCCACTGAGGTATTCGCCGTCCCGGCTTGGCCACCCGGACCTGTTCGTGTCGAAGTCTCTCTTGCTTCGGCGATGTCGATCTTGAGTGGCGAGTCTAGCGCCGTCGAACGTGCCTGAAGGCGTGCTAACCGTTGTCTTTGCCGCTCTCGAATAAACTGTTCGTCCTGCTCTCGTTTCAATCGAGCGAGCCAGTCCGCCTCCGGCTCAAGCTTCGAACCCTGCTCGGCTCGCTCGTCGCGCCTAGGTACCTCCTCTGCTTGCTTCTGTTCGACCTTTTGCTGTTCTGTGGCCGGCGTTGGCTGATAAACCTCCCGCTCGGCCGGCTCGCCAATGATACCGTCTGAGACACCCCGCTTCAACTGATCGCCGAAGGTCGACGCTGGCGAGTTCGAGGCACTGTCGGCTTCCGAATTCCTGCTGAACGGCAAGCCCCGCGACGCCAGGCCGATCACCACGATGCCGATGATCACCGCGACGATGGCGATCACCACGATGATCGGTATCCGGTTGAGACGGCGCATCCCCGTCTGGGTGCTTGACGGGTTCAAGTTTCCAAGCTGGAGCGACTGGACCATTTTCGTTCTCTCAGCTGCGCTGCATGATGGAAAGCGGGCTTGCCGGCGTGGCGCCGGCTGGCGTTACCAGATAGGCGCGGCTGATCGCGATCGATGGCGTTGAGAGCTGCGCAAGGATCTGGCCGTCCATGCTGCCGATCGACCACGCAAGTTCGAGCGGCGTGACGTCTTTCGCGACCTTTTGATCGACAATAACGGTATAGCCCCAACCCTTCAGTGCAGCCTCCAGCGTTGCGGCGAACTCAGAACTGTCTTTCTTCATTTTGATTGTTGTCGTGCCGCCTCTGCCGATCTGTTCGGCAAGACGGCTTGCCATGTCACCCGCAACGGCGCTTGCGGCTAAACCCGAAATTGCGGCTGGAGCGGTATGCGTGTCGAGAGCGTCGTCAGCGGTCTGGCAACCGGCGAGAAGAGCCGCCATGACGATGAAAGCAAAAAGCTTGTGCATGGATCACCCTCCCCTGCGGATGGTGATCTTTTGCTGTCGCCAGCCAACGCCCGAAACCAGAATGGCTTTCTCGACCGCATAATCGACGATCATCATATTGTTCTTCATCCGGTAGTTGACGATGCGGTTCTGGCCCCCGCTGACTACAAAGAGAACCGGCGCATCCTGGCTCGACACTGATCCTGGGAACTGAATGTAGGTTTTCATCCCGTCCGAATAGACGCGCTTCGGCTTCCATGAAGCCGTGCCGCTGACGGTATAGGAGAAGTTCAGCCTATCGGGCGCCGTGCCAGCAGCTGCGCCGACCTCCATTCGAGCATTGACGTCTGCCAACTTGGTCGACACGTCTTCCGGATAATCGAACCCGATCCGCGCCATGTATTGGCTCGGATGGGATTTCAGCCGGATATGATAGGTGCGGCGCGAGGTGGTGACGACCATCGAGGTTACCAGGCCGGGCTCTGATGGCTTGACGATCAGATGGATCGCCTGTCCACCGGTGGCGCCGGACGTCGCCGGCTCGACCTTCCAGCGCACGGTGTCGCCGACCAGAACATCGCGTACGATTTCGCCCCCTTGCAATTCGATGTCGCAGACCTGGAGCGGCGAGCACACGACCGAGGGCTGGGTTTCGCCAAACAGGAAATTCACCTTGCCGTCCGGTCCCCTTGTGACAAGGCCGGATGTGCCTCGCCATTTGCCGGAAAGGCTGGTCCCTTTCACCTCGTTTGTCGTCATACCCTGAGGGTGCGCGCTGCCTGCAACCAGCGATGCGGCCATGCAGACGGTCGCTGCGATCAATCCTGTGGCGTTCATGAAAGTCCCTTGCCCTTAAAGCTGCGCCGTCCAATCAAAATCCCGCACATAGAGGCCGATTGGATTGAGCCGGATGGTTGTCTCGTCTTGCGGCGCGGTCAGCGTCACTGTTGCGATGCCGCGGAACCGGCGTGTGCCCGTTTCCTTGCCTTTCCGGTCGCGCTCGTATTCGGTCCAATCGACCTGATAGGTCTGATTGGAAAGTGCAACGATGTTGTTGACCTCAATGGCAATGGTCGCGTTTCGGGCCTTGGCGAACGGTGAATTGCCGCGGAACCAGGCATTGATCTTCTGTGTGGAGGGATCCGAGGCTCTCAAAAGCGCATAGGTTCGGTCGATATATTGCTTCTGCACCACCGCATCGGGGGTGACGCTGCGAAAGCTCGTCACGAAGTTTCCCAAGGTCGCGCGCACCACGCGGGCGTCGGCATATTCGATCTGCTCCGGGAAACCGGCCACGACCGAGGTGCCGAGCTTGTCGACTTCGACGATATAGGGCACCAGCTTGACCTGGATACTGAGGTACATGGCATAGCTGAAGCCGATGACGGCCATTGTCAGGCCAACAATACCAACGATCCGCCAGGCAGCGGCCGCCTTTACATAGGAGCCATATCGTTCGGACCATTCCTGACGGGCGGCAAGGTACGGATTTTCCGGCGCGCGGTTGGATGCCATCGCTCGATCCTTTCCGGTTATTATCAATCGTTGCGCTCGGGCGGCGGCGTATGACCGCTATAAGCGCTGCGCTTCCCGTCGAGCTTTGCGTTGGCGAGGCCAAGGATCGAGCCGGCATAGGCGCCGGGAGAGCCGATCGCTTTTTCCTTGGCAGCAGAACCGGCGGCCCTTGCCCCCGACCCGACACCCGCGCCGATGCCCCGAAGTGCCGCGCCTGCCACCGATGATCCGGCGGCTCTCGCCGCCTGTGCGGCAGCAAATCCGGCGCCCACAGTGCCTGCCGCGAGGAATGCTCCGCCAGTGGCAAAGGTTGCCGCCTGGCCGCCGTGACGGATCGCCTCCATGCCGCTGCTGACGGACGCGCCCTGCACGACACCCTGCATGATGTTTGGCACGTACATGGCGATGATAAAGACGACGACAGCAATGCCGGCAATGGCGAGCGCGGTTTGGAACTGGTCGCCGACGTCAGGTTCATTGGCAAGGCCGATCAGCACTTCGGAGCCGATGCGGGAAATCATCACGAGTGCCATCAGCTTCATGCCAACCGAAAAGGCGTAAACCAGGTACCTGACGGCGAAATCCTTGGTGTAGGACGAGCCGCCGAGCCCAAGCATGATCATGCCGGCGAGAAGCCCGATATACATTTCGACCATGACGGAAACGAAAAGAGCAGCAACGAGCGAAAAGGAAATCACGGTCACGACCATGGCGAAGGCCGCTGAAATCGCCAGCGCGTTATCCTCGAACAAACCGAACTGGACTTTCTCCGACATTTTGGTTGCAACTGTCAAACCGGCGTTGAAGACGTCCGCCGGCGATGCTGTGCCGCCCTCGGCGCCCAGCTGGAACAGGCTGTCGACCACGGCCTTGGCGAATGTCGGCCCTTGCGCAAGAACGAAGGCGAAGAACCCGATAAACATGATCCGTCGGACCAGTTCGGCGAACCAGCTGTCAAGTGATGCGGCCTGAAGCGCCAGCCATACGGCCGCGATACCGATTTCGATTGTCGCCAGAATCCAGAACAGGGATCTGGCGGCATCCATGACGGTGGTTTCCCACCCCTTGGCCGCAGTCGTGACTTGGTTCTGCAACGTGGTGAGAACCGAGCCCTCCTGCGCAAGCGCCGGCTGGGTTGCGACCGCCAGCAACGCGATAGCTAGAAACGCCTTGTGCAACGGCCAAATCCGAACAGTGTCCATGGGCGTCACCATTCCGGCTTCATCTTCTGGCCGCCCGAGGTCGGGTAGTCTTTCTTGCCGAAGAATTTTTGCCGACGCTCGTGTGCCGCCTGCTTTTCGGAGATGAAAAACCACGCGCCGGCACTTGCAGCACCCAGCATCGCTGCGACGGCAATCAGGATAGCTTTCGTTCTCACCACTCGATCCCCATCTTCTGCCCGCCGGAAGTGGAAGGCGCGGTGGCGCCGAAGAATTTCTCCCGCCGCGCCTGCGCCAGATCCTTGTCGGTCTGCTCGCTCTGGAGCCAGGTGCCCATCATCGTCATCTGCTGGGAGATCAGACCGCGAAGCTTCTGCGTCTGGGCGACCTGTTGCGCCGCGATCTGGTGGCCGACCTGCAGCGCTTTCATCTGACCGTCGGCAGACTGCGACATCGAGCGTAGTGAACCCATCGTGCTCTCCTCACTGTCGAATTGATCGGCGGTCAGACTGGCGGCCCTGAGCGCGCCGGCAATCGTTTCGCGATTGGTGTCCGACCAGGTCTGGTAGGTCGAGGAGAAGCTTCCAACATCGGGCAGGCTGGTTTTCAGCTCGGCGTAGCTTTTGAAGCGCTGTTTCAGGACGTCATCGGCATTGCCCATCGAAAAGGCAATACCTTGCCCCTGCTCGACAATGCTGCGAAGCTGGTTGAGATCGTTCTCGACCTGGCCCCAGATATGATTGGGTAGCCCAGCCGTGTTCTGCAGCATATTCTGATAGATCTTCAGCTGGTTCTGGATCTGCTCGGCAAGCTGGCTGATTTGCTTCACCTGATTTTCCACCTGCACGCCCGAGCTCTCCAGCAACTTGATCAACTCGGCATTGTTGGCCATCTGGGTCCATTCCGTCGCAGCACCCGTGGCGCTGCCCGCATAGACTGGCCCGATCATTGCAGCACTCACCATCAGCGCCGGGATGGCTGAGAGGCACCTATTCAATGTTGAGCAGCGTTTCGCCATCGTGAACTCCTCTCGTTTGCAACCAGTGAATTGGCCAGTCCTTGCCGTGTTCGCGGTGGAGGGCGCGGATGTGCTTCAAGTCCTCCTTGCCGGACGCGCCGACAAAACTGAGCGCAACTGGTCCGAGCGACATATCGAACAGCCGGCGGCCCTCGGGCGTAGCGATGTAGTATTCGCGCTTCGGCCGCGCCGTCGCGACGATCTCAATCTGGCGCTCGTTGAAGCCTATGTTTTCATAGAACTCGCGCGTTCCAGGTTCGCGGGCTGCACCGTTTGGCAGGCAGATCTTGGTCGGGCAGGATTCCTTCAGCACGTCGATGATGCCAGACCGCTCCGCATCGGAAATCGACTGGGTGGCCAGGACCACCGCACAATTTGCCCTGCGCAAAACGCGCAACCATTCGCGGATCTTGGCCCGGAACACAGGGTGGCCGAGCATGAGCCAGGCTTCGTCGAGGATGATCAGGCTTGGAGAGCCGTCGAAGCGCTTTTCAATGCGATGAAAAAGATAGGTCAGCACCGGAACGAGGGTGCGCTCGCCCATGTTCATGAGGTGTTCGACTTCAAACGTCTGGAATGCATGGAGCGCGAGGCCGTCCCGTTCGGCATCGAGCAGCTGACCCATCGGCCCGTCGACCGTGTAGTGATGAAGGGCATCCTTGATCTCCCGCATCTGAACCCCACTGACAAAGTCCGAGAGCGACCGGCCGGGAGCATCTGCCATCAAAGAAATCTGCCGGGAGATCGCGTTGCGATGGTCCGGTGTGATCGCGACACCTTGAAGCGCCACCAGCATCTCGATCCATTCCGTCGCCCAAGCCCGGTCGGTATCGTGAGAAAGATCGGACAGCGGGCAAAACGCCAGGGCCGCCCTCCCCTCCCCCTCGTTGCCCCCGCCGATTTCATAATGGTCGCCGCCAGCGGCCAGTGTGAGAGGAAGGAGCGAGTTGCCTTTGTCGAAGGCAAAGATCTGCGCTTGATTGTATCGGCGGAACTGCGCGGCGATCAGCGCAAGAAGCGTTGATTTACCCGACCCGGTGGGTCCAAAGATAAGGGTATGCCCGACATCATCGACATGCAGGTTCAAGCGAAACGGTGTGAAACCGCTGGCGACTTGCATCAGCGGCGGCGCGTTCGGCGGATAGAAGGGGCAGGGCGCCTCCGGATTTCCGGACCATACCGAGTTCAAAGGGATAAGGTCGGATAGGTTGCTTGTGTTGATCAGCGGTTCGCGAACGTTGCAGTACCAGTTGCCAGGCAGGCTGCCGAGATAGGCATCGGTCGCGTTGAGGGTTTCGATACGGGCGCCGAAGCCTTCCGCCTGGATTACGCGCCGGACCGCCTCGGCTTTTTCCTGCAGTGTTTCGCGGTCATTATCGAAGAGCACGACGACCGGCGTATAATAGCCATAAGCGACGAGCCGTGAGGAGGCTTGCGCGATCGCATCTTCCGTTTCCGCGACCATGGTCACGGCGTCCTGATCAACGGACCGGCTTTGCGTCTGAAAAAGTTGGTCGAAAAAGGGCCGCACCTTCTGTTGCCATTTCTTGCGTGTGCGCTCCAGTTTCTGCCGCGCTTCCTCCGCATCAAGGAAGATGAAGCGGGAGGACCAGCGATAGGTCAGTGGCATGAGATCGAGGCCGCCGAGAATCCCTGGCCAGCTTTCGGCCGGCAGGCCATCGATCGCGACGACTGCCAGAAAACGGTTCTCGATCTTCGGCGTCAAACCATGTTCGAGCTCGGCTGTGGCAATCCAGTCGAGATACATCGGCACGTCCGGCAGCTGGACAGGATGATTGTCGCCGGTGATGCAGAAACGGGCAAACTGGAGCAGTTCATCATAGCGGACGATCCGGTCCCCTCCCCTCTCCACAATTTCGCGCGTTTGCATGCGGCGGATGGACAGCGTGTTCGAGAGATATTGTTCGACTTCGCGGATTGAACCCTTGAAGAGAAAGAGCACGGTGTCGGCATAGGACTTCTTCCGGCTTTCCTCGTCGGCATAGACGTATTTGCTGAGTGAGGTGCGCTTCGACTCCAACGGCCGGTGGGTGAGGATCAGGGCGTGCTTGCTCTCGAAATGCCCCTGCTCCGTCTCGAAATGTGCCCTGCGTTCGGCGTCAATCGCGCGTGTCACGCGATCCGGGAAATGGCTGCGGTCCTGAGAAGGATAGTCGGTGGTCGGAATTCGCACTGCCTCGACCTGTATCATCCAACCGCTGCCAAGGCGCGAAAGGATCGCGTTGATCTGGCGCGACAGCTCGTTGCGTTCGAAATCTGTCGCGCTCTCGGAGTCCGGTCCGGCGAAATACCAGCCCGCCATGAGTGAACCGTCCTTCAAAAGGAGCACGCCATTGTCAACGAGGCCCGCATAGGGAATGAGATCAGCGAAGGATGGGCCTGTGGTCCGGAAGCGTTTTAATGCGACCATGCAAGCCCCCTCAGCATCTGCGCCACGGGGCTGACGTAGCCTTGTAGTAAGGCTTGTAGGAAACATGCCGGATATAGACTTGCCGCATCAAAGGATCGGACTTGGCCATCATGCGCAGCGCGCCGACAATGACGATCCAGATGGCGACACCGAACAGGGCCGAGTAGATCGTCAGCACGACAAAGATCAGGATGACGGCAGCAAGACCCGTGATCAGCACCAGTTCACGGTCGGCCCCCATTAAAAGGTTCGGTCGTGACAGGGCCCGGTGAATGCGATTTCGTCGCAATGAGGAGCTTGGGGAGGATTCAGCCACACGCCGCCTCCCCACTCGCGGAAACGCTGGCGCGCGCATGTCGATCCATTGGCAGACCAACCGAGGCGCCGGTTGCACCGAACAGGCCGATAATCTGTGTGGCGCCCAGCAGGATGCCGGCCACCAAGACGACGTATACCAGGCGCCGCGCAAAATCGTTCAACTCACCGCCGAAAATCAGCATCCCGCCGGCGACTGCGACCGCCGCCAGAGCGATATAGCCGGCCACAGGCCCTGTGATGGATTCCTGGATCTGTTCAAGCGGTCCTTCCCAGGGAAGTCCCCCTCCCCCGGATCCGGCGACCGCCGGTGAAGCAAGGGCCATGGCTCCGATGATGGCCGGGCCAAGGATCAGAAAACTTCGGTCAGGCTGCATCGCGCTCTTCCTTTCCATAAGGTTCGATCTGATATTGCCCCCCGCAAAAGCGGGCGACGTGCAGGATCTCGGCGACGCGCCTTCCCTTCGGCGTGCGTTCGATCGAGACGATCAGGTCTACAGCAGCCCCGATCACCGCCTGCATCGGCTGCTGGCTGACTTCCGCGGTCAGTTGTTCGAGCCGTTGCAGCGCGGAGCGGGCGTTATTGGCGTGGATTGTGGCGATTCCGCCGGGGTGCCCCGTATTCCAGGCCTTGAGCAGTGTCAGGGCGGCCCCGTCCCGCACCTCACCGACGATGATGCGGTCGGGTCTCAACCGCATCGTGCTTTTGAGAAGCCGGGACATATCGACGGTATCGCTCGTGTGCAGGCAGACGGCATTGTTCGCCGCGCATTGGATTTCCGCTGTATCCTCAAGGATGACGAGGCGGTCCGGCGGCGAAAAATCGACAATCTCGGCCAGGATGGCGTTGGCAAGGGTTGTTTTGCCCGATCCTGTGCCGCCGGCAATGATGATGTTGAGTCTGGACTGCGCCGCATTGCGAATGACTGCCGCCTGGTTACGGCTCAAGATCTTGGCGGTGACGTAATCGTCAAGCGGGATCAGCCTGGACGCCCGACGGCGGATCGTGAACGACGGTCCCGCGACGATCGGCGGCAGCAGGCCTTCGAAACGATGACCGCCGATCGGAAGCTCTCCGGAGACGATCGGCCGTTCTTCATCGACTTCGGAATTCAAGACATGTGCCACACTGCCGATGACGGTCTCGGCAGCGCTGCGCGATAGTTCTCCCGCCGGCGTGATGCTCTGGCCGAGACGTTCTATGAACAGCTTGCCGTCGGGATTGAGCATGATCTCGACGACGCTCGCATCGTCAAGTGCGGCACACAACTGGTCTCCCAGTGCGTTCTGTAGCTTGTTGACGAGACGAGGGAGCGAGTGGTGACGGCCGTTGATCATACCTTATGCCGCCTTTGACCGGAGGACGGCGAAGGTGGAGCAATATACCTGTGGCCGGAGACGTTCGAAGCTCGTCGGGTCCGCTGGCAGGATACCTGCGACGCTGCAGGTCTCATTAATCAAGGTGGGTGGACCGAGGCGGCGGAGCGGCCAGCCGACCCGCTTCAGGATCCGTTCGAAGCGGACGTCGGTCGCTGTCGCAATTTCGCTGTAGCCGTTGAGCAGGCACCATTCGACAATACCTGCGAACATTGCAATGGTGACCTTGTGCAGCGACCCGTCTACCCTGCCCTCCTGCCAGCCGGTATCGACGCAGAAGCGAGAGCTTTCGATCATGCGGGCATGGGCATCGAGTCTGCCGCTAGGGAGCAGTTGTGGAAAAATCGCCGCCAGCATCGTTGGCCCGGTTGCCGGGAGAAGGCGTGCACAGCCGACAACACGGTTTTGCGACGTGAGCGCAATGATGTAAGTCGGGGAAAGCGCGTCGAACTTGTCGTATTCCATCCCTTTGGCGCAGCGTACATTCCAGGAGAGGCGTTCCTTGAACACTCGCGCGCGAAGGCGATGCATCTGGCTGACGATTTCACGCTCGCCAGGTGTTTTGGGGTCATGAATAGCGGCTATTTCCATCGAGAGGTCTCCTGCGTGACTCAACGCAGGGAGGTTTGCCCGCAATGGGAGAGCCAATCTACTCGCAGAAGTGTTAGTGACGATTCGGTCTCTCGGGGTGCGGCGTTGAGGCGTAGGCCGGTAGTCGCGGCGCGTTTTTTTGCTACGAAAAGTGTTAGCGCCATCATCAACGGCAATCTTCAAGATGTTGATAACCCTTTGATCCGAAAGCGGAATCTTCATCCTGTTGGATGATCACCCCTGTTCCCTGTTGCGATTGTAACCTTTTGAAAACCCTATTTTCCTTGCCATGATGAGGGAATCGGGTAACTGTCACGATAATTGGAGTGATAATCCCGAAATATCGTGACTGAGGATAAATCTGTAAATGAACGTGAAAATGGCACCTTCGGAAAAAGTGTTGAGTTTCGCGGACACGATCCTCGCGCAGGGTGGCGACATCTCTTCGAAGCTTGATATGTTGCGGCAGGAGAAGTTTCCTCCTAACGCCCAAAAAACGCTTCGCCAGTTCTCGCTCTCTGAGGTGGCCGATTTCGTGGGTGTCTCCCAAAGCTACCTGAAGAAGTTACACCTGCAGGGCAAAGGTGTCGAGCCGACCACGACATCGACCGGACGCAGATACTACACTGCTGCGCAGGTGAATGAGCTCCGCGCCTTGCTCGATCGCGTCCCACATCGTCAGGCCCATGAAAAGCTTCAGGTTCTCGCGGTCGTCAATTTCAAGGGCGGCTCCGGCAAAACTACAACGGCAGCGCATCTGGCGCAGTTCCTCGCGTTGAAAGGCTATCGTGTACTGGCCGTCGATCTCGACCCGCAGGCCTCGCTGACTGCCCTGTACGGGATTCAGCCTGAGCTGGACGAAAAGAAGTCCTTCTACGAAGCGCTTCGCTACGACGATGAGCGCAAATCAATCACCGAGGTGATTCAGCCCACCAACTTTCCCAACCTTGATGTGGTGCCGGCAAACCTCGAGCTGCAGGAATATGAATACGACACTCCGATCGCCATGCAGCGGAAGGATTCGAATGCCGGCAAGCTGTTTTACACTCGCATCGGCGACGCCCTGGGAGAGGTCGACGACAGATACGATGTCGTCGTCGTGGATTGCCCACCGCAGCTTGGTTACCTGACATTGACGGCCCTCACCGCCGCGACCTCAGTTCTCATCACGGTTCATCCGCAGATGTTGGACATCATGTCGATGTCGCAGTTCCTCCTGATGCTTGGCGAGATCCTGAAAAGTGTCGAGGCCTTGGGAGTCGATGTGTCGCTCGATTGGTTCCGGTATCTGATCACCCGGTACGAGCCAACCGACATCCCTCAACAACAGATGGTCGGTTTCATGCAGTCCATGTTCGCACAGCAGATGATGAAGAACCACATGGTGAAATCGACCGCTATATCGGATGCCGGGCTCACGAAACAGAGCCTCTATGAGGTCGAGAGAGGCCAATTCACTCCCGCGACCTACGACCGGGCGCGAGAGTCTATGGATGCCGTCAACAACGAGGTTGTCGAACTGCTGAGAAACGCTTGGGGCCGTCGCAATGCCTAGTCAATTGTCAGCCGTACAATACGCGATTTTGTTAAGTCGATTCAGCTACTTGAGTAGGAAAGGGCGCTAGATGGCTCGGAAAGATGTCTTTGCAAGCATTAACGCTGTTGGCAATACGGCGCCTGAGCGCCGCGCGACGCCTGGCTATGCGACACACGGTGCCTCCCGCTCGATGATCAGTTCATTGAGCGAGCTGCGGGATAAGGTTGCGCTCGCCGAACAACAGGTCCCCGGCGAGGCGATCGTCGATCTGGATCCTGCCCTTCTCGATAGTTCGTTCGTATCGGACCGAATGGGCAGTGACGACCTTGCATACGGTGAATTGCTCGAGGCCATCAGGGAGCGCGGCCAGGATACGCCGATCCAGGTGCGGCCGCACCCGAGTGGAGACGGACGCTACCAGATAGTCTTCGGACACCGACGCGCTCGCGCTGCAAGGGAGCTTGGCCGGCCGGTCCGCGCAGTCGTCAAAAGCATGTCTGATGCGGACCATGTTATTGCGCAGGGACAAGAAAACTCCGCTCGCGAAAATCTCTCATTCATCGAGCGCGCGATGTTTGCACAGAGCCTGCTCAATCTCGGTTATGAGCGCACGACGATCCAGACCGCATTGTCGGTGGACGCTCCAATGCTCACGCGGATGCTGTCGGTATCGGGCAGAGTCCCTGCCCCGATCGTTGCCGCTATCGGCGCCGCGAAGTCGATTGGCCGGGATCGGTGGCTCGATTTCGCCCAGCAGATCGAAAGGCCCGGTTCGCTCGCATTGGCAAACACGATTATTTCCCACGAGACCTTCAAATCCCTAGGTTCGGATGCCCGCTTCGATTTTCTGGTAGCGGAGTTCAAAAAAGCAAATCGCCCGGTGAAGCGCGCAAATCCCGCTGGCGAATGGCGCGCCGAGGACGCAAGTGTTCGAGCGGAATTCAAGGGCAGTGGAAAGAGTTACGCGATTGCGCTGAAGTCCAATGATGCAGCTCGGTTTGGGCGATTTATTGCTGAGAACCTGGAGCGCATCCACAAGGAGTACCTCACGTCAACCAAAGCTGAAGGAAAGTAGCAGCAAAAGAAAAAGGCCCCCAAAACGTTGCCGTCATGGAAGCCCCTCTCAAAGGTGTAAGCAGCCTGAGAATCGCATTTCCATGAATCTTAGTCAAGAGTCTTTGGCACCGGTTTGGTGAGCGTTTTGCTTTTGCCCGAAGAAAGGTGAAAGAAAATGCGAACTGGAAATGTAACGACGCCCTTTGGGCGGCGACCGATGACGCTTACCCTGGTTCGGGGACAGATTGATGTCGCCGAAACCAGCGTCACACGTCCCGCCAACAAATGGAAGGTCTTCCGAGATATCTCGGAAGCGCGGAGCGTTCTTGGCCTTCAGGATCGCGCGCTCGCGGTGCTTGACGCCCTTTTAAGCTTCTACCCGGAGAGCGATCTTTCAGAGGAGCATGGACTGGTCGTATTTCCCTCCAACGCGCAGTTGTCGCTTCGGGCTCATGGGATCGCTGGCACAACGTTGCGCCGTCATCTGGCAGCGCTTGTAGATGCCGGGCTGGTTCACCGGCGCGACAGCCCGAACGGCAAGCGGTATGCGCATCGCGCCCGGAATGGGGTCATTGAGGAGGCATTTGGCTTCAGCCTCGCCCCGCTCCTGGCACGTGCAGGTGAACTCGCCCACATGGCGCAGCAAGTCGCCGAAGAGCGGCGTCTTTTCAAGCGCTCGAAGGAGGCGCTGACAATTTGCCGGCGTGACGTCCGCAAGCTTATCTCCGCGGCGATGGAAGAGGGGGCTGACGGGGACTGGGAGGCCATCGAAGCACGTTATGTGGCCTTGCTTGCCAGGATTCCGCGGGCGCCGAGGCGAGAGGAAGTAGAAAATGTACTCGAAGAGATGGAGATGTTTCGGGAGGAGGTTATTAACATATTGGAAATGCAGCTAAAAACTGAAAATACGGACGGCAATGATGCCCGGAATGGATGCCACATACAGAATTCAAAACCCGAATCTATCCATGAATTTGAACCTAGCTCCGAAAAAGAGCAGGGGGGCAGCGTTGAGCCAAAACAGCAGCAACTGAAGGAGCCGGTAAAGACATTCCCTCTCGGTATGGTGCTGAAGGCTTGCCCACAGATTAGCGACTACGGGCCGGGCGGGCGGATAGGGCAATGGCGTGATTTGATGTCTGCTGCCGTGGTGGTTCGGTCGATGCTGGGCGTAAGTCCGTCGGCCTATCAGGAGGCCTGCGAGGTTCTGGGCGCCGAAAATGCTGCCACCACTATGGCATGCCTGCTTGAACGAGGGGGACAGATCAATTCGGCGGGTGGATATCTGCGCGATCTGACGCGGAAAGCAGCGCAGGGCGAATTTTCACTAGGCCCTATGATCATGGCGCTGCTGAGGGCGAATGCCGGCGAAGTCCGAGCGGTCTCGTGACGCCAGACATGACTGATTACAGCTGAAACTCGTTGGCAGTTCTCTCCGGTCAATCGGTGCATTAGCCTGTGGCGCAGCTAGCGTGCTCCTGGCTGCAAGCAAGGAAAGAACTGCGGAGGAGACCATGGTCCAGCAGGTTTGCCCGATCGGATATGAGGACTGCACATGCGCAAGGGCAATTGGTTGGAGAGGTTACTCAAACGGACCCTCAGGCGGCAGGCCGTCACCACCCACAATAGCTCGGTGTCGAAGCGGTGGGCTGGGATTGACGAACTGCCGCCTGAGCTGATGGAACCCGTTCTCGATCGTCTCGCCGAGGGTTCGGACGATCCTGCTGCTGCATCCAAAAATCTGGCTAACCTAAGGCTGGCTAGCAGGGCTACTCGTGGTTTCGTCGATCGCGATCCGCTTCTGCGGAGAGTGCAACTTCCCAGCCAGGTTACAGAACTCGCGGAGGACATCGCCAAGGTATATCCAAAATCAGGTTTATCCGACGTTCATCCAGCCCCGAATGCAGCAAATGTGCGGTCAAACTATCCAATAAGCGCTGGGCAGCACATTGCGGCAGTAGGACCTGTCCTACGCTTTTTGCCAAAAGAGTTTAGGGCCAAAGTCGTCGACGACATAAGAGAATTGCGGCACCCTGGTGCGCGAGCGGACGCGATCTTGGCGATCGCCAAGCACGGTGATTTCACAGCGTTGAGTAAGTCTGATCGTAGATTTCTTGTTGACGATGCCATCCGGCTTTTTGGCTCGGGCGGCAATCCCCTTGCTTTCCGAAGTAGGGCGTCTGCAGAAGCGTTGGCCAGGGTCCATGCGCATATTGAGCCGGAACAGCATTTTGAACTGGAGCAAAAGTGGAGCGGAAATCGGCGTCTGAAAGCAGTGTTTGATACACAGCTGGAGCAAAGGCGCCGCGTTGATGCGGACAGGGTACCAGACGACCGGACTAGAATCTCTTCTGCCGAAATAAAGGTGCTTCAGGCGAGGCTGCATGAGATTTCGCGTTCTGGAGGACTGGATCGTATTCTTGATCGCCGCGCTGTCGAGCGTGACCGTCTCCCGAAGATTGCTGCTGTTGCCCAAGCGCTCTCAGACGGAGTAGGTGAAGATTACAGTAAGGCACAAGCGGAGCTTCAGGCGAGGAACGAAGTTAGATACCGGGACCGTCCCAGAGGCAGGGGACGCTAAGCATCCCTGCGAGGCATCATTGCGACATATTCCAAGGGTTGATGACGTTCAGGCCAGCGGCTTCAAACGGACTGGTATCGCGTGTTGCAACTATCAGACCGCGCGCGACAGCCGTGGCTGCGATGTAACCGTCCGCCTTGCCTATCGCCTTGCCGGCGCCCTTCGCTCGTGCCATCAGTTGCGCATAAGCTTGCGAGGCATCCAGGTCGAAGGACAGAACCCGTCCGGTGAAGACCGGCAGGACCTCTCGTTCCAAACGATCCTGATAGATCGCACGACGCTTGCCATCCGGCATTGTCGCCAAGCCGAATCGCAGTTCGGCAATCGTGATCGTAGACAGATAGAGGGTTTCGACCATTTGCGCGTCGATCCAGGCCAGGACGTTAGAATCCGGCTCGACCTTCCACAGCTCGGAGATTACGTTGGTATCGAGAACGATCATTCAAAGCTCAAAGGTTCCGCCGGGGTCTTGTCACGAAGCTGGTTGAAGCGTTCCACTTCGGCGTCGGTAAGCCCGCCAGCTTCGCGTGCAATGGAACTCAGCAATGCGCCGAGCTTTAACCGTCCTTCTGGCTTGGCTGCTTGTTCCAGAATGTTGCGGATTTCAGCTTCAGCGCTACGGCCGTGGAGCGCCGCCCGGACGCGGATGGCACGATGCACCTCGTCTGGAACGTTGCGGATTGTGATGGAGGGCATTGCTTTACGTCCTTAAATCTGATTGCGTTGCTTGCATAGTATCAAAACGCAATCAAGTCAGCAACCTGAAACGCTCGAGAGGCGTGGCGTTTGCCCCCGATTTCAATGGAAGCGATAAGCTGGAATTCGACCTTCAAGCCGAAAGGGGAGGGGGCTCCCAAGGTCCGGATGGTCGACGCCATACCGATCGCGTGAGGGCAACACCGCGATACAGCTAGGTAGAGAAATTTGCTCAACCTTCATGGGCACAGACGTGCTCGGATCTCATCCAAAGCGCTCAATCAAATATCGCTTCTATTTCTTTCTCACCAAATTGCGGGAGCAAAATCAGATCGGCATGATCCTCCTTGGTGAGTTCCTGCCAAGAACCATCGCCCCAGCGCAGCTCCCTTCTTTCGAAGGCTGGGAGGTACTCGTAAATGCCGTAGCTCGGCTTCGGCAATTTCCACTCGCGCGCGAGCCGGGATCCGGGCTTTACCAGTGCCAGGCAGCAGATAGCGTCATTCGGGGGTGTCGGTGTCGTCATGGCCTCTCTCTAGCGTTGCGCCGAGAATATGCGTTGGGCCCGAAAAGGGAAGTGCGGATCCTGAGCATCGTATATCCCGGGAAGGTGATCAACGAGACCGCGCCTCGATGAGAAATGTCAAAGTCCGGATGCCTTGGTGAGATTCACCCGGAAACGATCCCGCCGTCGCTGATATTTTCGGGTCATCTCGGCGGACACGTGGCCGAGTTGCTTCTGCACGTAGCGTTCGTCGACCTCGGCGGAGGAGGCAAGGCCGGCACGCAGCGAATGGCCGGAGAACTTTTCCGCGCGCTCGGTCTCGGTGAGATCGGGGCGCACGCCGGCGGCTAGCGCCGCCTTCTTGACGAGGCGGGCCACTTCCTGATCGAGCAGCCGGTCGTGGCCGACGTCCTTGCCCTGACCGGTGACCCGCCGGAAGAGGGGGCCGTGCGCGATCCTTGCAAGGTTTAGCCAGGTCTGAAGCGCGACGACAGGACAGGTGGCGTCCGAGGAGCCGCGGCCGATCTCGACTTCGCGCCAACCTCGTTTCCCCCGAACCGTGACCACCATGCCCTTGTCAAAAATCTCGACCCAGCCGCGGCTGTCCTTCGTCTGGTCACGACCGACGTCAAGCCCGACGATCTCGGAGCGCCGCAATCCGCCGGCAAAGCCGATCAGCAGCATCGCCCGGTCTCGCAGGCCGCGCAAGGTGCCGCGCGGGAGTGTTTCCAGCATGGCGATCAGGTGCTCCGGCAGCACGGCTTCCTTCTGCCGGGGAGGAGCGGCATGGGTGTTGCGGATGCCGGCAAGCACCGTGGCGATATGACGATCCTTGCGGTCCAGCGGCGTGCCACGCTGGGCATAGTTCCAGGTGATCGCCGACAGCCGCCGTTCGATTGTCGTGACCGAATTGGGCTTGCGGCCGGCGATCGCGGCACCCGAGGCGGTGACCGCGCCACCGGCACAGGCGGCGATATAGAGGCCGACGGTGTGCGGATCGGGCGGCAGAATTTCCAGACCTTGCCGGCGGCACCAGCCGGAAAAATGCTTCCAGTCGGAGGCATAGGCTTTGCGGGTGTTGGCGGCGCTGGCGGCCTTGACATAATCGCGCGCCCGATCGGCAAGCTGCTCCAAGTGGGCGGGCAATGCGCTGCCTGCTTCCGGAAGAGGGGAGGGGAGCCAGGCGTCGGGCATCGGGATGTCGGCCGACGACTGCGGCGCGGAAATGTCACCGTCGGCCTCCGTGCTGAGAGACGGAGGAGATTTCGCCTCGACGTGAATTTCGCTGTTTTGCTCGATGATTTGCGCCATTTCTCTATAGTGACAGAAATGAACGATAATGGAAGTTTATCGGTCGTTTTTAATCGGCGACAGGGCGTGCGGTTTGACGTGTTTCTACTGGCATGAAGCGCGCATCTGATTTATGCTTCGGGGCATGGATTTGCTCGCGCCCTCCGCTTCAACTGCCCCCGCTTGGTCGCCCCGCTTACCGGGCTGGGCGCTGCCGCGTGGTCGCGACACAAACGAGACCGACGCCGCCTTCGTCGCTGGTATCGCTCTGAAATCACTGGACGATCTGATCCGCGCCGAACCGCCCTGGATTGGTTGCTGGCGCGATCGCCTTGCCCTCAAGTCCGCCGCGATCGCCGCCCGAATGCTCGGCCGCGGCGAGGTGGAACACGCACTGCGCGACGCCGTGTTGCTAACAGAGCCGGGTGACGATCCAGGACCGGCCGGAAAGCTGTTTCTGGCAGCCCGAATGCTGACGCGCCGATCCAGCCCAATCGGGTCGCCCTTCATTAAGGAGCTCGCCGCACGGTTGGGGTTGCGCTGGGACAATTGCCTTGCGTCGGTCCCGGATCTAGTCGACACAGCCGTTCAGTCCGGACGAGCAGCGCCCTTCGTCGCGGCGGACCTGATTGCAGCGATTTGCGTGACCCGCCCGGATGCCGAGGTGCTGGCCCTGGGCGTGGCCGATGTCGTCCTGGCGGAAATGCTGAAATGGCCCAGGCCCGTGCCGCTGCTGCTACCCGAGCGCTACGGCCCGGCCTTCCGCACGGTCGGCGGGCGAGGGCGCGTCCGGCCGGGCGAACCGGCATTCGCGCGCGCCATCAGCCTAGCGCTGGCCGACGGCGTCGATACCGCGCTTCGATCCGCGACCGAGATCGATCGCCGGGCCGGACGACTGCTGGCTGTGGCCCCAAAGCTGCGCACCAAGGGCGCCGAGCCAGTCATCCGGGAGCTACTGAACGAGGACGCTATACTGGCCTCGGCGCCCGGCAGCAAACTGTCCCGCTGGGCGGCGACACGCCTGTTCGACCGCTTAGAAAGTCTTGAGGCGGTTCGCGAGTTCTCCGGCCGGTCCTCCTTCCGGACTTACGGGTTGTGACGATGGCCCGATCTCGCGCAGCAAAGCCATCCCGCCGCGAGACGAACGTTGGAAGCGAACGTCTCTTCGATCGGGAATTGGAGGATCTCCCGCCCGAACTGCGCTGGCGTGAATGGATGATGCGGGTCGAGGCGGTGATCTTTGCCTCGGCCGAGCCGGTCGGCCGCGAGTCACTGGCCCGGGTAGTGGGCAGTGGCTGCAGCATCGATCTGCTGATCGACGATCTGGTCGAGGAACTGCGAGATCGTCCCTACGAACTGGTGTCGGTCGCTGGTGGCTGGCAGCATCGCACCCGGGTGCGGTTCGGCGATACCATTCGCGCTTCCTCGGCGCCGACGCGCCAATTCGAAGCGGCGCTGTCGGAGTTCGAGGCGACGGTGCTAATGGCGGTGGGATATTTTCAGCCGGTGACAAGGACCGAGCTATCGAAGATCTTCGGCAAGGAGGTCAGTCGCGATACGATCGCCTCTCTCCGGGGAGCAGCGTTCCTGGCGTCTGGACCGCGCAGCCCAACACCTGGTGCCCCCTACACCTACGTGACCACGCAGCATTTTTTATCCACTTTCGGCCTGCAAACGCTTCGCGATCTGCCGGACATCGACGCACTGGAAGATGCGGGCTTGCTAAGCCGTAAGGCCGATCAGATAGAATTCTTCGAGCCCCAGGGGGAGGATAACGAGTAGCCTCACAGAGGTTTTCGGACGTTCTGTCGTGGTCAGCATCGACTCAAAATCGGCGCCCAGGCCTTAGTCGGGATCGAAGAATCTCTTAATCAACCTGTAGTACCACCTGATCTCGCCGGTTCCCGGAGCCATTACCGAATTTTGCAGATTATTGTTTCAATTGGGTCTTTAGGAATGCGGGTTATAATAAAAGTCTTCAAATACACAACGTCACTGGCCGCAATTTTCATTCTTCTTCTCGCCGCACTTAGCGTCTGCAAGTACATTGTCGCTCCGACGATGCCACCGTCGGAAAGCCTGCTCAGTGGCGACACGCTACGCGTACCAAAGACAATCAATGAGCGATCGGCTCAGGAGTTTTTGAAAATCTTACGCGAGCACAGCGACGAGATCAAAAAAATCGAGGCGAAGGGCTTAGGCGGGGACGAAGACGCAGCTAAGACGATTGCGATAGCAATCAGATCTTCAGGGCTCAAACCCGTCGTCTCAGATGGCGCTGCTTGTGTATCAGCGTGCGTTGGCGTCCTCGTTGAAAGTGGAAGCTGGGAAGTTTCCGATCGTGGTTTCATCCTTTTCCATGAAGGGGCGACCAGAGCGCCGACCGATGCGTCGGGATGTCCTGCCTGTCGAGCCGTTGCGACCCTCACTGATGCATTCGTAACGCCCCTGACACCAGAAACCACACGGAGCAAGATGCAGGTCTGGGCAAATGTGATTTCGCCATCGCTCAATGACTTCTTCAACAGTTGCACCATAAATCCGCTATCGACTTATCAGGGCATGGCCATCTCTGGAGCGCAACTCAAGGCCATAGTCGCGGGGACAGCGCCGGCTTGCGACCGCATCAGCAATCAAACGTTTGATTGGCTCCAGCAGCCTCATTAATCCATGCTTCGGTTCATGCATCAGCTCCGAGACCAGGACATAGGCAGACGAGGGTCCATCCTACGGCTGTCTTTGCTATCTTGTGCGGCATGTAATTAATCCCTATATTGGGATGAATTGATGAAGGAGCCGCATATGCCCCAGACCCAGAATTTCACGCTAAGTGAAGCAGGATATGTCTTGGGTCGAACCCCTGCGATGCTCAACAAGGCGGTTGACACAGGTATCATTCTCGCCCGGCAAAAGAAGGTGGGGAATATAGTTCAGAGGCTCCTTGGACCCGCTGAGCTTCGATTTCTGCGGCTTGCCGACGAACTCGATAAGGACCTGACGCCGGCGGGGCGGCGCCGGCTGTACGGTGCCTTGCGTAAACTACCTGAAGATGCTCACAAGCTCCAACTCGGTAAACTCGAACTGGATCTTGCCCAAATCGATACTGATCTGAAAGACCGGATGAAGAGACTTGAGACGGTCAGAGGCAGGATTGATAGCGAGGGCGATCGAGGCGAGGCGCTGATCCGCGGAACGACAATTTCGGCGCACTTGATCGCAGCTTTGACACGCGACGAGGGCGTTGATGCGGTCCTTGCAGACTTTCCTTCCATAACGCGGGATCAGGCTGAAGCTGCAGTCGAGTATGCTAAGGCATATCCGAAGCGGGGGCGTCCCTATCCAACGAAGAGCCTGAAGACGACTTTGGCCGCTTTGGCTGATGCTGGTGCGTTCGATGACGACAGTGATCTTGGTGAGGTCGGACCAAGGGCCATTCCGTGACGCTTTATCTGCTCGATGAAAATGCTCTCCGTGAACTCAAGAGCGGCGGGCACAAGAACGTGCATCAATGGATCACGACGGTCGATGACACGGACCTTCGGCTGAGTGTCGCGACGCTATTCGAAAAGCCGGGGAGCCGAAGCGTTGATGAAGCGTGAACCGGAGCGCGCTCAGAGGATCCTGGATGGTATTGATGCGCTGGAAAAATCGTTCTCCGATCGCATCATTCCGATTGATGGGCCGGTCGTCGCAGAATGGACGCGCCTGCTCGGCGCCAAGAACAAGGACAGGTGGGATGTTGCTCTTGCCGCCACCGCCCGTGTCCACGGTCTTGTGGTTGTGACGCGAAATGTCTCCGATTTCGCTGGGCGTGGCGTCAGGATCCTCAATCCGTTTAAGTCGCCGCCCGAGACTTCGGACGTTTAAGCCGTTGTGGGCCATTTGCTTTGCCGGGCTTGGTGTGGCCAACCACTCCTGGCTCGGTGTGAGGCGGGACTACAATCCAAAAGGTCCCGAACTATGCGAAGTGGTCTTCAAGCGCGCGAAGTATGCTCGAAAAGCCGCGGCCTTGAGCATATAACAAGGTGCGGTTGCCCCGGTGCTCCCGGATGAATTCCGTAGCCGCGTGTTTCGCCGATAGCCATGTTACTACGAATATATCGGCATTCTCAGCCAACGCTCGAAGACGCACGGACCCGCCATGGTCAGCACTGCAATCGACCGTGGCGCTCGGCGCCATTTCCTCGATAGCGGCTTTCGCCTGGCGACTTGATGCCTCTGTCAAAGAGTAAATCGCGATCCGCAGTCCTTCAAGTCGTGTGCTGAAGTTGTCTGCCGGCGCCAAATCGACGTTCACACCGAATGTATCCAGCGACCACCCGAGTTCGCCGGCCAGACTTTTTACTGCGGTTCGCTGCAAACTGCTCAAGCGACCATAAAGGGGGGCCGTGCGAGCAAGAATGCCGTGCAGGAAAGCTTCGCGAGCTTTCGCGTCAGGAGCGCTCGCCCTCATGAATCCCTCGATGGTATCCAAGACCCAGTAGATCATGTCCACACCGAAGGCTTGGCCGGCTAACTCATCGATGTCTGCGATGAGAGACCTATACTCCGCGCCGCTTAGCCCAACGGCGAGGAGCGCTTCTACCAATACCTGGCTCGATTCAAAGACTGCGCCGCTTCGCGTCGAATTCAGCGCAAACAAGGTCAGAAGGCTCGCATACACGGCCTTCATTGGGGGAGCAGGAAACGCCGGATCTCGCTGAAGCCAGGCGACGAGGAAGGGGAGGGCCTGTGAGGTCCTTTCCGACGCTAGTGGATTATCTTGTGCGCGGTTAAGTGCAGCAACCATAGCGGCGACGTGAGGGGGATCACTTGTCGCTGCCTCGAATGACCACTCGTCCTTGCCGTGGCGTGCGATGTCGAGGGCAACCGTGAAGGACGGATCACCTGATTTCGCCAGCCATTCGATCCAGGATGAAGGCACGCCGCTGGAGGCGGCCTCCTCGGTTAGCCGTAAGGCCGCGCTGAACGGCTCGGCTTCTCGGAGCAGTGCAAGTTCCGCCGGCGCTAGTTTCGCCAATGCAGCCAGCGCGGTGGCTACGTTGTCGACCGCTTCGACCGCATCAACCTGGATAAGGGCATTTCGCGCATCGTCAAGCTGCGTGTGGGCCGACGGCGAGGGGACTGGGGCGGCCACCGAAGTCTTAGCAAGTTCATCCGCTATCCAACCCAGATTGGGCTGCTCACGCAAGAGCGCTTGATGAATGTCCGATCTTGATGCCGATACGCAATTCTCAAGTCCGTAGATCCTCCATCCGCCTTCCGTTAAAGTTGGCGGTACGGGTATCGTCAGCATCGGCTGTGCAAAGACCCGAACGGTGCTTTCGTAGGTTTCATGCGTGCCGTTGCGATCGCCGGCATCGAACGGAAAAGCGACGTGAACCTGGTAGATTGCTTCCAACAAAAGTGCTGTGATGGCAGGCGGTCGGCGAGCAATACAGAGACTTGCGAAACCGGGAAGAGACACGATAGCCGCCCAGTCGGCGAACGCGGCAAGCAGTTGGATCTCAAGGAATTTTATGTTGAGAGCGTCGAGACGCAGTTCGTCGGTAAGATGCGCGAGAATTGCCGCCGCAGCGTCGCGGCGGCCGACGTTGAGATTGTCTTGAAAGCGCGCCAGAAGCCAACTGGTCGGCTCCGGTATCGCGGATTGAAGATCCGGGGCGCGGGCGATAGTCTCACGAACGCGCGTGAGCGCGCGTAAAGCCGACAAGATGCTTCTACCGTCCTGCGGGATCCTTATTATTGCTGTTGCCGCGGGCGCTGATCGCGCGATCCTCTGAGCAACAACGTCTGCCAGAGGCAGTGGCTCGGTGATTCCGTTAAAGGAAGTGAGCGTTGGGCCAGCAAATGCTCTGAGAACCGGGCTCAGCCGGCGCCAAGCTGTCATCGTCGGAGCAGCAACGAATATGTGCAAGCTGCCACCCGGATCGATATTCGGGATAAGCGCGCCAGGGAATCCCGCATCAGCAATTGTCATAAGAAGTCGCTGACACAGTTCGTCGACATCGGTACCGAGTGCGGAGAAGTCCGAAATGGATTCCAGATCAGCAAGGATCGTGCGTGCTTCCGCGATATCCGACCCGATCATTTTAGGAGCCCCTCCCATCTGGATTCCAATTCGATCGTTTGTTCGGCAACCGTAGGCGGATCTGTCCGAAGAACGAGATGCTCGCCGTTAATCGATATTCCGTTCAACGTAAGGTTCATCGACCCACTCAGAAAATAATCAGCACCCAAAAGGCCTTTGGCATGAAAACTTTTTTCGATTGTCCACCTGACCTGATCCCCGAAAATTGCCTTCAGCGCCTGCAATTTTGCGATGAAGTAGTCGTTATGACCATGCTCCCGGATGATCAACCGGATTTGAATTCCGCGCGAAAGGAGGGCCCGTAGCACTTCCGACAATTTGATTGGCGCGCTGGGCCAGTCGGGCTGCAGCGCCGCAAACTGTCGTGCCGAATTGTCTATAACCTCAACGTCGGATATCCAGGCAAAGAAGAGCCAGAGTTTCGGACTTGGGCTCATCAGTTCGGCAACGAAAAGGCTTTGAAGGAGGTCACGCACGGCGCGCGACTGCGCAGGTCCGTGAAGGTCACGTGAGGGTGCCGGCATTAGATTTGCTCCCTCAGTGTCAGGGTTGCTAAGATCCGACCGGAGACCCGGTCGACGCGTTCCACTACGGGGAAAAATTGAAGGACGCCGATGTTGATGGGCGTTGCGACGAGAAACACGATCGCCTGGCGCAGCGATCCGGTGTTGGTTGCACTGATGGCCAACTGGCAAACACCGTGACTGTCAAAGGCGTCCGAGAGTTGCTCGAACCAATCGGGGTCAGTGAGTTCTACCGTTGGTGTGGACCTAGTCAGCAGCAAATGTCGGACCACTGCGGGGTCTGTACTGCGAGCCTGCCGATAGGGATTGTAGGATTGAAGCGTTCGTTGCCGCAGCTCGTCGGCACGTGGCCATAGCAAGCTGGTGACAGCCGCCAAGACCGTAACGTTTCCAATAGCTGCCGCCGGCAAAGTGGCGGATAGAAATGACCTTATCGATGCGGACAGGCCTGCGTCTCTGCTGCAAATATATGCGAATTCCCGCAGACCGATGGATATCGAGAACTGTTCCTCAAGACGATCCCAGTGGGCCTGAAGGTCGAGCAGAAGCTGATCGAGTTGCGGTCCGCTGCCTGCGCGCAACAGACGAATGTTGAGCGATACGGAAAACGCATGGCTTACGTCGATACCACCATTTTGCGTTAGACGATATGAAAGTGATCTCCAGACGGTCGCTCGTTCACTGTGCGAGGTTGTACCGCGTAACCGCATCATGTCGCCGGCGACGTCGGCATCGTTGAGCGCAAGATGGAGAATCTGGCGAAGGCCGTCGTCGACCAGTTCCAAGTCCGTCGCAGCGAGAGCCGCCTCAAGCGCGGTCAGAAAAATCTGAGGCTCGGAGGCGAACCGCTCCGCGAAGGCTTGCAGTACACCGGCACCGCCTAACGTCGTTTCGGTGAACCAGACGCTTGTCTCGCCACTTTCTGAGTCGTCGCGAACATCGACCAGAAGCGTGTCGACCGTCGCTTGCCGCGGCGCAGCAGCGATGCATGCCTGTAGCATCGCTTCCCCAAGCGTTTCCAAAACCAAGGCACGCAGCCATCTGTCGAACGCGGCAGGATCAGGCTGACTGAGTTGTTGAGCCACAAGACGCAAGCGCTCCCGCACGATCGGCAATCTTAGTTGGATCGACAGCGCCTGCTGCAGCCGTCCCGGTCCTCTAGGCCCCAGAGCCTGAGTTCCTCTTCCGCCGTTCGCCGCATCGCCGGTGTCGTCGTCGAGTTCATCATCTGAGTCGTCGTCCTCGTCATCCGGCACGGTCGGCGGGAGAGCGCCAAATAATTCACTCATCGTGTCATGAAATACGCCTTCGAGCCGTTGCTCGCTTAGAAGTTCTCCAGCGACCTCGGTAATTGATCGGCCAGTGGTCGCGGCATCTGCGAGGAGCGCCGATACCATGATTTGAAAAAGCCAATCACGTTGGAACGGATTGAGATCAGATGGCAGCTCATCGTCTCTTTTAAAGGTATCCCGCGCGAAACTCAGTTTGCTTGTCGCCAACAGTGAACCAGGGAGGATATTTGCCGCATGAGCAAGATCGACAGGCAACGTTAAATCGACGCGGAGTCCGTCCACCTCCAACTCGAAGCCCAGAGCGGCCGGACGATCATCGTCACTTTTGAAATGGACTGTGACGGGGAAATCATCTTGGAGCGTACGAACGTTTGCGTACGCTGTAGGTGCGAATCTGCGCACGCTGACGCTCGATCGGAACCGGTGGAGGTAGAAGTCAATCGATCCCACCAAGCGCCGCCAATTCGAGCGCGGCGGGATCGGCACGTTCAGAGGGTCGCCGTTGGGAACAATGTCCGTTTGCCAGGCAAGTCTAGCGTTACTGCTGGGCAGCGCATCGCTACGCGCGGCTTTTGAAAGGCGCACCGTCCATGGGCGGAACACCAAGAGAGGCGTGTCGCTGACGTGATCGTTGAAGCGCCCGGTAAATAGGCCAACAAACTCATGTTCCTCGGCATAATCGCTTATCCGGCGATCTTGCTCCGGAAACGCGGGATTCACTGATACCCAGTGCGAAAGAGCGCCTCTTTCATGAGCAAAACGCCGCGTAACGCGTCCAGGCACGAGTTGGTTGAGCCCTTGGAGGATAGGCATCATTTCCACCCGCTCGTCGTGATTTGCCGTGGCCGGTGGTAGGATTACCCGGACTTCGGGCAGACTGAGATCGCTGAAGAGACTGCGCGGCACAAAGTCTGGCAATGGGTGGTAATCAATTTTTAGATCGAGTTCGCCGTCAGGTGCTGGGAAAGCCAGATTCCATTGTCGGAAGAGCCGCCGCACCAGCGTCGGCACCGCTTCAAGTAGCAGCGAGCGTGGAGCCTCCCAAAGCAAGGAGTCGGTGGTGGCCTGGTCGACGGCTAATGTCGAGACGAGGTACCTGCGAAGGTCGTCAACCGTCGTTTGATTGCCCTGGATGAGTTCTGACAGTGTCGTCTTCGTTTGCTCCAATACGGCTTGCACTGACTGACTGGGATTTGTCTGTGGGCGGCTCAACAAGTCCCACTGCCAGGCCTTTTCGAATCCGGCTGTCCTCGCTGACAGCCAATCGAACATGGCGTAGACAGCCTGTATCTTCAGTACATATGGATTTCGGATTGGAAGATTCTGCGGCTCCAGCGCGGGATCGAAGAGATGCTCGTAAGCTTGGTAAAAAGCTCTATCTCGCCCGTAATCAGACAGGACCGTCAAGGTTATGGGACGCATGGATCGGTCTCGTCCGGCCCGGCCTTTGCGCTGTAGAAAAGACGCCATGCCCCGTGGAGCCTTGTGCTGAATTACTGCCCCGACCGTGGGATCGTTGAAACCCACCTCTAGCGCTGTCGTCGCAACGACGATATTGGCGGACTGATTGACCCCGGCGTCCTGCGATGTCGTGCGACCGACGATCAATCGCCTGTCAAGCGGATGCCCGATATCTTCGCAAACCCGCCAACGCTGCCCTTCCACGTCACGGATTGCTGCATCTCCGCCTCCTGCGCGAATGGCTGCAAGTGGTCG
Source organism: Rhizobium sp. BT-226 (assembly GCF_025847085.2). Classification (NCBI taxonomy): domain Bacteria; kingdom Pseudomonadati; phylum Pseudomonadota; class Alphaproteobacteria; order Hyphomicrobiales; family Rhizobiaceae; genus Rhizobium; species Rhizobium sp. BT-226. The sequence continues at coordinate 105,601 of NZ_JAOYTI010000009.1, forward strand.
ACGCTGGTTGTCGGGCTTGCCGAAAATCGTATACGCCTCCGCGTCACGCAGATCGTCGTAGAGTCGGTTGGTGACGTCGAGGTCATCGGTGAAAAGGAAGGCGCGTCGACCGAACGCGCCTGAGACGTTGTTCGCTCCCGGCGGATCGAGCAGGCGCGGAACCAACATCGACGTCTGGATCGTGGTCGAAAGCAATGAGGCCCGCGACGTTGGATCGCCACGAAGCAAAATTTGATATTCGGCTCCCTGCTCTTCGTATTCGGCTGACGTGGGCGTGATCTCGACAACACGATCCGGGTTAGCACCGGTCAGGTCAGCAAAAAAGCGGGCTGCATCACCCAACGTTGCAGAAAGTCCGGCCCAGCTGATTGGTGAAGCTAGTAGATGCCGCCAGCGTCTTAGTGTCAACGCGGCCTGTGCCCCCGAAACGCCTTCGTAGGTATGAACTTCATCAAGCAGTCCAAGAAATGGACGCTTAGCCGGGGGCGCGCCGACGCCGAACAAGCCACGCATCCAGTGATCAGACAGCCGTTGATTGAGCATTTCTGTCGTTGTGAACAAGATGTCTGGCGGTTGACGCTGCATCCTCTCTCGCGTGAGAACGATTTCGCTGTCGCTCACAATGCCCGTGCACTCCGGCCGCACACATCTTAGCCGCTCGGTTCTTGCATCGATATCGGCTTGCCGCCAAACGAGTTCGTTCGCACATGTCGGGCAGCGCATGAATGGGCAAACAAAATCCTGTCCGCGGCGGACCCATTCCTTCCTGACGAGTTCCTGCTCGGTTGCCCGGGTGGGGGTCGATCCAAACAGTGCACCGATTTTCAGTTTCCGGCGTCCATGCGCCGCGAGCGTTCCGTCGATAGTGCGCGCCATCCGAAATGCTTCGACGAACTGATCCTTGAGCAACTCGGTGCGCGGGTAGATGGCGACGGCTTTAACCCAATGATCTGAGCCTATAGTCTCCCCGATACGGATCATGGCCGGAAGGTAGAACGCGATGGTCTTGCCACTGCCCGTTCCGGCTGTGACAATGGTGCCGCCGTCCTCAGTCGGCGCAGAGAGTCTGACCGCTGCGCGTTCCTGAAAGGCCGCCAACTTCATTCCCGGTACTGCCGTCAGGGACTGCCAGAGATCTCGACGAAGAGGGCTCGATGCAAAGACTGATTCACGCTCGCGCAGAACGTCGTGCGGCAACCGATCGCGCTTTGGAAATCGTCTAGGCCGACGGTCGACACGAAAATCAGCGACGAGATGAGGCGCGCCCTGCCACGGCTTGTTTGGAAACAATTGCCGATTTGCCGCCAGCAACCGCATCATCTCGGCAAAACGCGACCGCAGACGGATCCCATCGCCTGAATTGTGCAGTTCGAAGATCACTCGAGCGTCTATCAGCTCTTCGATGACGTCATCGGCGGCTGGACCTTCCGCACCGACCACTGATCGAGCGAGCGCCAAAACTTCGCTTTCGCTCAGGGAGCCGTCCGTGAAACCCCATTCGAGCGAGCGCATCTCTATTGCTTCGATGAGATCCAGAAGGTGGGTCGCGTGCAGTGACAGTGCCATTACCAGTTACCTATTTCAGTCTTATCCGAAACGACGCAATCAAATTGTGGTCAGTCAGCCATTTCCTGATTTCCTCGGAATAGGCGGCAAGCGATGCACCATCGTTGGCGGAGTCGCGAATGAATTTGACGACGCTGGGTGAAATATCCTTTGCCGAGAGGTCGGACCAGGCCTTTGCCTGCTCTTCCACCAAAACCTCCAATCGGGCTATCGTTGATTTTGGATCCGCCGGGACTGTCTCGCCCAGTGCGTCGACTGCAGCACGGGATTGTCGGATTCTGGTAACGCCGGCGCGAAACTGCGGGATCGCGTAAAGAGCATCGAGCACATCAGAAGCGCCGAACTCCGCGCGTTTGCGAACATACGATTTCCAGCAGGCGGCGATCGTCCGCTCCGCAGTGGAGGTGACGGCGGACAAGCGATCGAGAAACTCATATTTGAGATTGAACGGCGGATCATTGATCGCAGACGGATTGGCAGTCATGGCGGCGCGAAGTTCCTTCGCTCGCTCCGCGAGGGTCACTCCGTCCGCCGGCACAAAGTCTACCGTGACGCCAGCATCGCGCATGTTTTTCAACGCCGCACGCGCGCGCGACAGCTTCTCGGAAACTGCTGTCAGTTGGTTGGCGCGGACCTGAAACTGAAGCGCTTCGTCTCCCGCCATTTTGAGTGTCTGGTACTCATTGATCTTGTCTGCAAGGACTGAGGCTCTTTCAAGCAGCATCGGAGGCCTCCTGCGAGAGATCGCCCATTACCCGCAAATCCGTTTCGATCGCATCCAGGGCACCGTGGATCGAGGTGATGCTTGATGCCAGAGCACTGTGCTTTACTTCGTGGCTTTGGCTGTTGGCGTCTACAGTCTGATCAATTGCATCCAGAAATGCCTTGGCAGCATTTGCCAGAGCGGTTCCGGATTCCACGCCGTTTCGCCGACCGCGGCCGAAATGGGTCAGCGCCGACAGGGCGTCCTCCTGTTTCGCAAGGCTGCGAGCCGCAGCCAATGAGTCATCGAATTGGACGCTGCGGATGCGATCAAGAGCGTCGTTTAACGGCTTGGCCGTGCTGTTCGATCCGACACCGGCATCGACCGCGGCAAGTAGGGCCTTCTCCAAGGCGGAAACAATTGTCGGCCGAGTTGCTCCCTCGCCAAACGCCTCATCCATTTCTCGGAGCCACTCCTGTCGATCACTTATTTCGGCAGTGGCAGCAGTCGGCAGGGTCTCCTGAATACTTCTGTAAAGGGCGGCTAGCTCAGAACGGTCCTCGCTCGGAGGAACGAGCGTCAGGCGCCATTTCGACTGCCTGATATTCCGGATAATAGGAACCACCCGGCTCGGAGCCAGCATGGCGCCCATCTGGCCGCCTTTCATGCTCGATATCTGAGCGCGCGCGATCTGAGCCAGGTTTGGGCGCCCATTGAGCAAGCTATCGTAAACGTCTCGCATCTGTTTCGACCGGCTCGCGCACTCCGGCTGCCAAGTGCTGAATGCGCCCTCAATGAATTCTGCTATGCTCGCTTCGGTCTTCAGCTTTCCGCCAATCGCGGCACCGACGCAAAGCAGTTCCACTGCGGCAGTCGCCTGATCCCAAGTGGGTGTCGGAGAGCAGAGCGCGAGCAGTTGCTCTTCGACGCTTCGTGCCCATACGTCGACGCAATCCAAAAACGCGGCCAGCATTCTGTCCCCGTTCTCAAAATCCCAGCTGAACTTATTCTTGTCGGCCCTAAGCAATCCTTGTAGTGCCGCACCTGTCATAGCGGGGCTTAACGACCCGGGTATTTCGAGTTTCACTCCGAGATCAGAACGAACCAGGCTGGCCTGCCTTGCAAAACTGATACTACCTCGCTGGAAAGGACGACTGTTCGTGGCGTTGACGAAAGCTGATTTTCCAAGACCGAGCATATCCCAGTCGATGGCGTCTGAGACTGCCGAAAAGATAAGGTTCCGAAGGGGGTTCAAGATCGATTGGTCAAGGACGCCACCCGTGCTCCAGTTTTGGACCAAGATCTCTTCCCGGCTAAGGGCGGGTTTCGTCGTCTCACTAGCCGGTGCAAAAGCTTCATGTTCCGGGACGGGCACATCGTCGCTTGCGTCGGAAATTTCCGGGACATCAAGAGCTTCTCGAAGACGAGCATCCAAGTTCTTGATCTCACCCGAACCGTCATACAGCTCGAGAAATGCCTTCCAACGGCCGGAAAACTGCGGATTTCTCGATTCGAGTTGTAATTCTGATGCCAGAGGCAGGAGTTTTACGCCGCCCAATTTTTCGAGCAACTGCAATGGTGGAAATGACCCAGTCTGGATGGAGTCACCATAATTATCCAGAACCTCGACCAGAAGGTCATTCTGCAAGACGCGCGGGTTGAGGCTCTCTGGCAGAGTTTTATCAACGCGCATCGCGGCATTCCATAGCGCACGAGGTGTGAAGGGATATAGGCCGTACCCATCAACTTCGCCGAAGATTACATGGCAATCACTTCGATGAGGACAGTTCGAGCAACGCGAAGGAGGGTTGTCCTCGCTGGTAGAGTCTTGAGACCATTGGTCTATTGCGGCCCGGCCAAGCCTGACAGCATTGAGATATCGAGATGCGAACTGGCTCAGTGACGCGGTCGTCACGACATGGCCCTCGGCCCGCCCGGCCGAGCGATCCATATCGACGATATGCGTGGTTCGCATATAGGCTGTCTCTGCGACACTTTCGAAAAAGCCGGTCGTCACGGCGATGGCAGAGCGCATCTTGCATAGGCGCTCGTCGCCATGAGAGGTGATAGATTGAAGAAGTGCCCGATCGATCCCTTGCAGACGCGCGAATTCCTCGACAAGAAGGACAAGTTCCCGGCCTTGTGACTTCAAATGCGCCCGCAAGCGGGTCATCAATTCCTCGACGCGATCACCCGAGAAACTCAGCGTTCGAGCGACAGCCTTATCGAGATTTCGGTTTATAATATCGACCGCCAACTGGGTATATGTTTCACTGTCCAGGGCAATGATCTGCATCGCGTCCTGAGCGAGTTTCGAGGCATTTGCGAAGTCCAGACCGCCCAAGGGAAGATCGCTTGTCTCGAAGCTTCTCCGTTTCTCGGGACGGTCTTGAGCGTTCGACGGTGCGAAAATATGGTCGACGATCTCTGAGATAACCGTGTCATCCCCAAGGAAATGGGTTACCCGCATATGAGGATCCTGGAACAGATGCGGTAAATGGGAGACGAGAAGTTGCTCGACCTCATCCGCACCAGGCGACACGACCTCCTCACGGATTACTTGAGCGAGGTCGTTCAAAAGTTGCTGTTTCTGGCCCGCACGGGTTTGAGTGCCATCGCCAGCCGACTGCAACGTGTCCAAAAAACTTCTCTGCTCACCGATCGGAAGTTCGTCGATGATCATCCTGACGATCGCGCGCAGGCTCGTTCCGGACTTCGGGACCAAAAGAACAAGACGGGACTTGTCCGATTTGATGTGGAGACGCATCCAATGGACGAGATGCGATTTTCCCGACCCCGTCTGGCCAAGGATAGCCGCCAGCGAATGCGGCCGCTCTTCACTAAGAAAATCGGCCAAAAACTGGCGTTGGCTCAACTCGTTCCAGGATGCTTCGGAGATATCCTGGAACCTCGTGCCGACGGGCGGCGTCACATTGAGATCCCAGTCGCTATGCACCGCTTTGAAAAGGTTGTCCGGCATGTGCTCAGCAAAGGGATTGATAACCTGGCGTACAGAACCCGGATCCCAGCAGAGGAAATTACGCATCATTTGCTCCCCCGCAGAGCGATGTGACTTACCCGGCCTTCGCGGGTTCCGAAATCGAGGATGCGCGCCGGCGCATCAGCGACGCTCTTCAGTCCCAACCGCTGTCGGTCCGCGAGACGTTGCAAGGCTATACTCGTCGTGACAGACAGCCGTGTCTCGAGGCCGCTCAGTGGTACCAGTCGCATCTCGTTGAAACGTTCCCGCACGCTGCCCTTTTCAAAAACTGGGTAGATGGCCGCCAACCGTGTCAGGAAGTTCTCGATGGGCAATTCGTCATCATCCGCAAATATCGCTGGGAGAGCCCCCTCGATTGCAGTAATGGGATTAGGTATGACCCGTCTTACGGCTCCGTTGCCCACGACCGTCGCAAAGCCCAGATATCTGGCCCAATAGAGCATATTTTGATAGTTCAGCCCGATCGTACACTCTGTCTTTCGAGCATGCTCTCCAATTATCATTTTGATCGCCAAGTTTGGATCGTCAGAAAAACCCATCGGCTTCAGAGGATTGGTGCTCAGCAACCAAGTAAGAGCCAACATGAACGCGCTTTGCTGAGCTTCCTCGGCTCGGATGGGGTCAAACAGCGTTCGAAGCATATACTCCCGAAAAAAAGCCTCGCTATCATCTCCTCTCTTGCCGCCGTTCCGGGCGTCCAAGGTCAACAGCAGTTTGTCGTCCATGTCTTCGACGAGGCCGAGCCTACGGGCCTCCTGCAGTGAATGGATGAAGAGTTTGGTTGCGGGTCCCTCACCGTCTTCGCCGGAGTTTTTTAAAGATGGAGGGGTGGCCCAAGCCTCAAGGCGCTCTCTAACCTCTCCGCTCTCGCTATCGAACAGCGATGAATATATCGCGTAAAGCCGGCTCGGAACCGCTTCAACGGTTGTGATGATGCTCACCGGGATACCCTCTCATTAAATTCTTCAAACGTCAGAACACGGCCGCCAAAAACATCGCGTAGACGTCTCCCGTCAGGAGCGAGTTGATTGAGTGGCGCAAGGATAATCCGAGGAGAGTCCGGGCGGGCGACGAGATTCTGTTCTTCCAGGATCTGATCACGTCCGACCATGACTATCTCAGGCCCTTTTGGCAGTCTCGATAGACCAAGCGCCGTTACTGCGCTGACAAAAAATGGCGCGGTCGCGGCAAACTTGAGGACACGATCCATTTCAAAAGGCTGCGCTCCAAGAAGCAACAATTTCGCAACGTTGGCCTGCTGCAAGCGTTGCAAGGATTCACCCAGTCGCCTTGATGCGGCTCGTGGCAAGCTATTCGGCTCGTAGGTGACCAGCAGTTTCAGATTTTTGTCGAAGAGCCTTTCCACCGAAGGATGAAGTGGATGAACCCATGGCCCAATCGGCTCACCTACAGGCTTCGTATGATGTTTTTTCCCGGGATCCGTGCGGCAAAGCCTGCAACGACTGCAACGGCGCGCCAATCGATCCGAGCCGTACAGGTCCTCGAGGGTTTCTGCCGGACAACGTTTATCCTCCAGAAACTCCCGCATTAAATCCAGGTTTCGCCTGCTCGCGGTCCAATCACCAAGACGGACTTTCTCGACCTTTTCGACCCACGCCTGGTTTTCAAGATGATGATCGTCGAGAACCTCAATCTCCAGCCAATCGCCCTCTTTTTCGATAGTTTGGTGGGGAGTCCCCAACAGTTTTATCAGGCCAGACCGCGCCATAAGCGCCAAGGTCCGCAGGTTCCAGTCCGTATTGGTCTCACCGACCATGTCTATGTCGCGCTCATCTGCGCCCGGGCGGCCGTCCACCCGCACTGCGAATCTTCCATTCGCAAGCGAAACCTTGCGAGCGAACATCGTAGACCAGCGCTGATGGCCTCGCTCGACGCTGATCACTTTTTTCGCGTTTATCCCGTCTGCGGTCGCATAGTCGTTCGCCGATGGGATGGCTATGGAGAGCGAGACCATGCCGTCGCGCCCACCTCGCCCTACTTCCTGATAGAACCTGTCAAGCGTCTCCGGCACGCAGGCGTGGATGATACTTCGTGCGTGAGCATAGTCGATGCCAAGACCGAACGCCGAGGTTCCAATAACAACATCAAGTGACCCATCGCGCCAACCAGAGACGATGCGTTCTCGATCGCCCCGATTTGTCTTCCCGTGGAGTTTCCGCACCCGGCGGAAGCCTTCCTCGACCAGTCGACGGTGCCAAAAATCCGCATCGGCAACCTCGGTGACGTATAGAACGGCTGGTCTTGGCGCGTGGTGCAGGGCTTCCAGGACGCGATCGACCCGCGTCGCTTCATCCGTTTCCGGCGCGATCCAGTAGTCGGGCTCGGGCCTGAGTTGAACCGCAGCAATACTCTCGAATTGGCCGTCGGTGCCAAAGAGCGTGCGAAGCGTTTCCAGTGAAGAGTCCGTCAGGGTCGCTGAGAGGAGCAAAGTTCTTAACTGCTGCTCTGGCGGAGCCTTACTGATAAGTTCGCGCCTGAGGCCACTCAGTTCCTGGAACTCGCTGCGGAATCCTGTTCCCCACTGGTCCACCAAATGGGCTTCATCAACCACCAATGCACGCAGAAAGCCTGCTTCAGCGGCACGCCTCAACGGAATGCGCAGGCGGTTACAGGCAGCCTCCGGGGATACAAAACATATTCCCTGGGAACCGTCGGCAATGCGATCTGCGATAATCGCGTTCTGGGCATCACTGCCGCCTTGAAAGGCAAGAGGACGCGTCAGGCCGCAGACATCAACGGCCTCCTGCTCATGGTTGACCCCCAATGCCACCGTGGGAACGATGACCAGCGTTACGCCCCTGGCATCGGAACTGGAGCCGACGAATCCTACTTTGTGCGCCAACTGGAAGATCATGCTCTTTCCCTCGCCGGTCGGGAGCGCGATCACCAGCGTGCCACCTGCTGGCGTCGAAAGAGCGGCGCGGACAGCTGCGCGCTGTCCGCGGCTGCGGTAGGAAGGGCGGTTGACAGACACCAGGAACGGGTCACCGTCCGTTCCCTCGGCGTTGAAGACACGTTCAACGGTTTCGGATGATGCAAGCGTGTCGACGCCTCTCCCGTCCACCTTCGGCAACCAATCCGGTTGCCAATCACGCGCGGTCACAAGAGTACCGCCGGGGGTCGAAGCGGCAAGCAGCCCAACCTTGTCCCATTTATTAAATGGGCCGAACCGTGGATGCGCGATGAGGAGGGTAGGCGACACTTCATAGGCGCGCCGCGCATATTCATGTATCAATGCCTGCCGCAGAAGAACGACAAGATCAAGCACGCTCGCGGCCTGGGTCGCATCACAGAGTGCCGCGCGAAGCCTTTCAACGGCAGGAGACTGCCCGCGCCAAGTTCCGGAAACTTCTTTACCGGAAAGCAGGTGTGACAGCGCCTCAAATTCGTGGTGACCCTGTAATCTATCCATTGGGAGCGTGCTTTGGCGCATGTGGCGCGAGGATGATGGAACCCATCGCGTCCAGTCTGATCGAAGGTTGGCTTATGATCCGAAGGATTGACCTGATCATCTCGATGTCGATCTGAGCCGACGTTTCACTGACTGAATGTCCTTGCAACATCCGCCGTTCGTGACGCTCGAGATCCGCCTCCGCCAAAGCGGCTCCGGACGAGATCGCTGAGACGATGTCACTCCTCGACGCGAGGGCTCCGCGCGCTTTGTCACGGACAGATAGGCAAATCCCTTGAAAAGCAGACGGATCGATAATCTCGGCAAGCAACTGCGGCCGGCTACCAAGATTAATGTCCCTCGCCCTGCCGCCTGTCGGCGTGTCGACGTACGGCCGGCTTAAGATGGAAACAAGTTCGGGGTCTGTGACTTCAACGCCGTTGAGATCGATATAAACGGTATGGGCCGTGGGCGCGAGGTATCGCTGGGCACGACGCCACAAAGCCAGTTCGGCTCGCGAGGGAGCCAGAAAATCGGAGAATTCGACTTTCGGCTCGACGACGAAACACAATTTGAAGCCGATCCAGATGTCGTTTGTCCAGTTCGGGACAACGCGATAGGTGGCAAACGCCGTTCCTCTGTCATCCCACCTTGTGAACCTCTCAAGACTGTCCAGCAATGGCATGCCTGGACGCAGCAGACCAGCACCATGCCGGTTGGTCACGACGCGTCTTTTCCACGTAAGCGGTTTTACACCGTCAATATGCAGTTCTGACTGCCACGGAATGCGCGGGATCAGTGTGTGACCGGTCGCAACCAGTTTGAAGGGTTCTTCTTCCGGCCAAGCAAACGGCTGCTTCTTGATCTGAAGAGTGTCGACCAGCCAGCGATCGACATCGCGCTCGAGCGCCTCTTCGTCCTCCTCTGCATCCTCAAGGGTCTGGATGAAGGTCTCGACGCGTTCCTCCGCGAGGGTGATCCGATCGAGCGCGTATTGCTCATCCTGCGATTTTCGTTCGTCGGCAATCTGTATCCGGATGTCGCTCCCCAAGGCTTTCAAGGCGTCGGGGCCTTCATAGAGGAGCGTCTGGAAGGCCTTCAACTCAAGGCGTTCCAAGAGAAATTGGATGTCACTGGTTGACCGGTTAAAGGCCATGAAACCGTTGGCTACCAAATCAAACCAGGCTCTCCAAGGACTATTATCGTCCTCGGAGGGAAGCAGGAGGCGGTGACGGATCGAATTCTTGCGCCGACCGAACCGGTCAAGACGACCTATTCTTTGTTCGATCCTCGCAACCGATAGCGGAAGATCGAGATGCGCTATCGCATCGGCGAAACTTAAATTCAGTCCCTCTTCGCCTGAGCGATCCGTTATCAGGATCGCAGTTTTTCCACGTGCCTTGAAGTCCGATGCTGTCTTGTCCGCGTCGGAGGAATTCTTGGTCAGCAAATAAGCTGCCGTGCCATCGCCATCTGACTGAAAAGCCTGATGGAAATCGGTAGCAACCTGCTCACAGGAGGCAAAGACCACGACCTTGGGTGACTGCGTGTCGGATTTGATGGCCTTAATCAAGCGGATCGTGCTTTCGACCATCGTCTCAATGCGCAGCCGATCGTGCCGCTTTCTGGCGATCTCACGAAGAGCAGCGAGGATATCGGCCTCGCTCTCGAAGGTCGGCCTGGCTTCTTTTAGCCAGACATTCAGGGCGTCCGCCCCCTCGCTGACGGCACCGAGCAACTCGCGATATCGAAGGGCCGTACCTTCCTTCGCCTCTTCATCACCCAAGGAGGCTTCCGCTGCAGCGTAGCGCCAATCCTCGAGGACGGTGAGCAGCCCATCTGTGCTATCGTCGGGGTCATCTTCGATTTTCACATGCGCCAGCATCGGTTCGCCGCTGACCAACGCACCACGCGCAACAAACTCCCAGCCAGCCGCATCAACGCGTCGCGACCGGATCAGGCGTTGATGGATGCGGTAGCTGTTCGCAATATGGTCCTTCAATACCGTGCAAAGGCGGGCCAGATCGATGGAAGGATCCTTTGTGCCCTCTATCAGGCGTGGCGCAATCTCCTGCACAATGCTATCCGACGGGAACAGCCGCAAGAGTTCAGCGCCTCGCTGCCGAAGGACGATACCCGGTACGTCCGGCGAGAGGCTCAAGAGCAATCGGCCGATATCTCTGCGTTGTTCGAGCTTTGCTCGAAATCCGGCCAAATCCCCAATCGGATGACTGACGGGATCCAGTAGATTCAGGAGTGCCAGGAACTTCGCTTCGTCGCCCAAGGCCGGCGTAGCCGAAAGCAGCAGTAAAACCGGAACATCGCGACTGAGCGTCCGCAAGCGCTCGGCGGCAGGCAATAGTGACCCCGCGTCAATTCCAACGAGGTGATGGGCTTCATCGACGACCAGAATGTCTGGAGTTTCAGACGCTTTTGCTAGATCCGCATGGCCGCAGCATTCAAACCCGTTCGGAAATTGGTCTAGCCTAATTTTTTCAACTAACTCGCCGTGCCACTGCGTTACGAGATGTTCGGGAGCCGAGATCAGGACACGTGTATCTGGATTATCAATGAGATGCTGGCGAATGATAAGGCCGGCTTCGATTGTCTTGCCCAATCCTACCTCGTCTGCGAGGAGGTAACGTTGAACTGGATCACTTAGCACGCGTTTCACAGCGGCAATCTGATGGGCGACGTAATCGACGCTTGCAGATGTTACCGACGTGAGGCCCTGTGCAGCACTTCTCAGTTTGAGCAAGGCGACCATCGCGTCCTGGCGGCGGTCATGAAGGTACTGCGTTTCCGATGCGCCGATAGCAAGCATTTCGGCCGGATCTTCGGGTGCGTTCCAAGGCCGAACTTGTAAAACGTGCTCGCCGAAATCCTCCACTTTCCCGTTGGGGAATCGAATTTCGTAGGTGATTAGGCCATTTTCTTCTTGAAAATACCCGACGACCCTTCCGACTTGCGTTCGTTTGCGATCCCGTATGTAAACACGCGTCTGTGGGCTCAAAAAGCCGCGCTGCAGTTGGCTGACCTCCAACTCCAGCGTTTCCACGTTTCGTATCGAACGGAAAATCGAGACCGTGCATTGAAGACCAGATAGGGCTTCAAGCTTTCCAAGGCCCTTGCGACCCGGCAATTCGACAAACATGCCCGGAATCAGCATGCCCGGGACCCATTGATTTTAGACAGACCCGTTAAAAATCGTTTCCCCGCTATTACCCACAGAGCATGCACTTATCGCCCACCTCGAAAACCGCCGAACCGCCCCGATTCGACAATGCCTGAGTGTGCCATAGAACTTCAATACAGGTTAAGGTTAGATTGCCCCTTCAGATTTTTTATTCAAGGTCAAGCAGTTGCGAGTGTAAAGGGCTTCACGCCGGTGTCAGCCCGATCTTCGTATCGCGATTGCGAAGCCAGTAGAGTGCGGGAATGACTGCAATCACCATAATCAGCTTCCCTATGACCTGGCCGGCCAAAAAATCCAGCGTCCCGAAAGCCAGCCACAGGAAAACGATACTGTCGACGACGAGACCCGCGACACTGCTGGATATCGCCGCAACAATAAGGCCGCGCTTTTGGAGCGGCGTATAGACGACAAGATCCACGATTTCCGATGTCAAAAAAGCCACTGCGGAAGCAAGCGCCAGGGAAGGCGCGGTAAACGTCGTCGAGACGCCGGCCCCGGCAATGATGGCAACGAAAGCCCAACCAAGACCCAGGCGCCGTTGGACGAGGTCGCGTAGGACCAACGCTAGTCCTACCAAAAGCACACCACTCGGCGCTGTCAGGCCTGGAGCCACTGGAATAACGCAGGGGCCGTTCGGCACGCAGAATGTTCCGACGTTTCCGATCATGAAATTGGCAAGAGGTATACAAGCCGCGAACGCGGCCAAGAACAGGATTCCCTCTATCCGTCTCATTTTATCGATTTTGGTCATCGTGTAACCGCCTCTTCAGCAACGAATCGTCGAAAGCCTTTTCCCCGAAGATCACAGGCGGGGCACGTGCCACAGCCATAGCCCCAATCATGACGCTCGCCACGCTCGCCGAGATAGCAGGTGTGACTATCTTCGACGATCAACTCGACGAGGCCTTCACCACCCGATGCTTTCGCGAGCCTCCACGTCTCAGCCTTGTCGATCCACATCAGCGGCGTTTCCAAAACGAAGCGGCGCTCCATCCCAAGATTCAATGCGACTTGGAGCGCTTTGACGGTGTCATCCCTGCAGTCCGGGTAGCCGGAAAAGTCGGTTTCGCACATCCCCCCGACGATGTGTTTCAGACCGCGCCGGTAGGCGAGGGCCGCAGCAAACGTAAGGAAGATCAAATTGCGACCGGGAACGAAGGTGTTTGGGAGGCCGCCTTCCTCCATCTCTATCTTGATGTCGCTGGTCAGAGCTGTGTTCGAGATCTCGCCGAGTGCCGCAAGCGAGATTGTGTGATCGTCACCTAGTCGGTCGGCCCATTCCGGCTTCAAAGCCTTCAAGCCATCCCGCAACGTGGAACGGCAATCAAGCTCTATTCGGTGACGTTGACCATAGTCGAACCCGACGGTCTCGACCTTTTCGTACCGGTCGAGAGCCCAGGCGAGGCAGGTGGTCGAGTCCTGCCCGCCAGAAAATAGTACGAGAGCGGCCTGTGTCATTTTCCTACCGATCATTTTCCGTCGTATTCAGCCCAGCACAGCGGAGTCTCAAAGACTTTCACTAGGCATAGTTCGTTGAGGACCGGTTTTGTCCGGTCCCAGATCCAGACCGCGATGTTTTCCGCCGTCGGATTTTCTAGGCCGGCAACGTCGTTCAAGGTGTGATGATCCAGTTGCTCAAGGAGCGGACCGAAAGCCTTCTCGAGATCAAAGAAGTCGATGACGAAGCCCGTCGTAGGATCGACAGGGCCATCCAATTGCAGTTCGACCCTATAGGAATGGCCGTGCATTCGATGGCATTTGTGCGTGGTCGGAACATTCGGAAGCCGATGCGCGGCTTCGAATGTGAAGGTTTGCGTGATTTTCATGGGATCCCAATCAGCTTGTGGGTTTGCAGACTAAGCCGCCACGGGGGATGCTCAAGGCAATACGCTGCGACGGCTGCGGTGTTCTCAGCGCGGGAGGGCCCATCCATGGGCTGAAGCCAGTGATGGGTGAATTCGAGATCCACAAGGACGGATGGGTCGAGGTCCACTTGGGGGTAGACGAGCTTAAGTTCACTTCCGCGGGTGACAACCAGCTCTGATCCCGCTTTCGGACTGACGCAAATCCAATCGAGGTGGTCGGGCACGGCGATCGTTCCGTTCGTTTCTACCGCAATCTCGAAGCCAAGTGAGTGGACGGCGCTGATCAGACTATCATCCAGTTGCAACAGCGGTTCACCACCCGTAAAGACGACAAACCGTCGATCTGGTCTGTCGCCCCACGTTTGCGCAATGGCTGTTGCCAGGTCAGTCGCGGTTTGAAATTTCCCGCCGCCTTCACCATCGATCCCAATGAAATCCGTATCGCAAAACTTGCAAATCGCACTGTGGCGGTCCTGCTCGCGGCCGGACCACAAATTGCAGCCGGCGAAACGGCAGAAAACTGCGGCGCGGCCGGCCTGCGCGCCTTCTCCTTGCAAGGTTTTGAAAAGCTCTTTTACCGCATAGGTCATTGAGCCCTCGCGCTTAGGACCGAAACTTCCAGGTCAAGTGCTTCGGTCGCAGCCGCCCGACGCGCTTTGACGTCATTCCTCACAATTGTATTCAGGTATTGTGCCAAACTGACAATGTCGCGATTGACGTTTTGCACCGATTTCCAATGCCGCTGGTCGCCATTGCCAAAGTCCCACTGTCCAGATGTCCATGCGGTACGGCCGACGAGGCACGCCAAGCCCTTGGCGAAATCTTGCCATGACCGGGCCCCATCGAGGAGCGCCAGGATTTCCATGACGTATCCCAAGGCCATGATGCCTGCGCCATGGACCAAGCGTGAGGTTTTCGGAGTGTGATCGCGCCACTCGTCCCGAAACACGTATTGAACGGCCCGATAGAATTCACTCACCAAATCAAAGCACAATTCTGTGCCGTTCGGCTCTTTGATCATCTCGCGCATGATGCCATCGCTGACCGAATTGATGATCACGCGTTGAATGGCGGTGTCTCGGATAATACCCGTCGGGTTGGTGTGCTGATAGATATACCCTTTCAGCGATGACTGCTGGTCGAAATTAAGCTTTGCGGCCAATTCCGCAGCAAGAGAGCGATCGCCAAGCCTGCGCGGCAAACCCCGCACAGTTGGCAACAGTTCGTAGATCAGAGATTTGGGAAGTGGTCGTGTGTTGTTGATGAGGACGAACTGCCGGCGCAATTCGGCTTCATCCGCACAGATCACGGCCGAGACGAATACCTGAAAATCCTTATCATGGACCTGGGAGAGGGCCGTCAGGCGTTGTTGTCCATCGACGACGAGTCCTGGCGCGCCGCGTTCAAGGTCAATCTCCACGGTGCACCGTCCGTCAGCATCGACAGGTCCAACCTCGACGCGGTCGGTAAATGCGACCACGATAGGATTGGGAAGGATGGCTTCCGGCTTTTCCAGATAGTCCCGGATTTCCCTGATGTGACCAGCAATCTGAGGACGCTGAAAACCACTCAGCGCTCCAGCTTCGTTGCGGGCAACACGCTCGATGGTGGCGAACTGCTGAAGTTCAGATGCAAGAGCGACAAACGATAGAACCGTGTGGGTCTGGCTTTGCTTTGCTTGTATCGCCTGGAATGTCAGCTTCGTCATGTAATTCACTTCTAGATGGGAGTTTGTTTACGAGCGATTTGTAGACGCCCAGGTTATGAATTCCGCGACGCTTGTTGCGGTTACTCGCCCTGAAAATCAGGACCTCAATCGAAAGTGCTTTGCAGATCGGGCAGGAACATGCCTTCCAGGGCCGATCTTCCAGCGTTCGCCTATAGCGCGCCCGAAGTTCTTCGACAGCCCGCGTTCCAGGCAGATCGGCAAGGGGCGCGCCCATCAACGCTGGCGTAGCGTAGGTTAGAACAGCCTCAAGTGTATCGTCGATCGACGCTTCGTTGCGGTCATAGGCACGCAGCGCATCTAAGGCGCTACGTTCCATCTTGACCAATTCTTCCTGGTTCAGCGCGCCGCGCTTCGCAAGCCGTTGAAGCTTCGGATTTTCCAGCGCCTGAGGTACGCGAATTGCCGTGTAATAGTTTAGTTTTCCCGCAGAATTCGGCAGGTAATAATTCGCCTTGGCATCTTTGAAAGCACGAATAAGCGGCGAGGTCGTGTCGAAACTCGTGATGTTGAAAGGTTCGAAGGTTTCAATTTCGTCGGCCTTCGCAAATCCAAGGATGTGGATCCTAGTGCTTTGCGGGACTGCCTCCCTGATCTCGCGAAGGCAGGCCTTGATCTGCGAGGCTTTGAGAGGAACGGTGCCCCCAAGAGCGAGATAGTCGTAGCCCATAGCTACAAGGCGGCGGGCGGCCTCCGCCATGCTTCCCGGCGACCATCCCTGGATAACCCCAAGTGGCGTGAACCGGCCAGACATGTGGCGGGTGGAGACTTTGAACTCGGCGGCGTTTTCGAGAGTGATGTCGAACCGGCGGCGCGCATCTTCGGTTCCGCTCTCAAAACCCGTCAGGTCTTCATCGAAGTCGAAAATGATATGGTCGACGGAGCAGCCATGGGTGAAGCGGCCGTCATCGTAGAACTCGGCGGTATCTTCCGGCGTGTACGGCGGTCGCTCTTCCTTGTGATACGTGAACGCCCCGCAGTCTCCAAAGATTGGAAGGTGGCTAAACGGTGGCTTATCCAAACGAAGGAAACTCCGGGCGCCGTCGCGACGAAAGCGCATGGCCTGAGCCTCTGTGTATTTGCCGCCAACTGCCGTGCCCCCGACAATCCCGCGCGAAACAAGCATGCCATCGTAAGGCGCATAACCCATGATCTCATGAGGATAGACGTCATCCCAATATGGCTGGCGATTTTCAGAGTACCTGTCGCGGAGGAAATCGTATCCTGGATCGACATGGTCAAGGCTATCGGCAAAAATGAACTTCATCGTGATGCCTTCGAGAGCTTGCGATCAAGTTGAATGAGATACTGCGACAGCCTGTCGATGTGTTGCGAGGTGCCCTGAAGGTCGTTCCATTTCCATCCGAGATCGTCCCACTTGCCTGCGGTCCAGCAGCAATATTGCTTCAAACGACCGAGAGATTGGCGAATGTCTCCTTCAACATCCGTGCTGCTTTCAGCACGCAACATGACAGGATCCATGAGCGCGCCCATCGCCCGGATACCAGCCATATGCATCAGCCTGCTTTTTTCCGGTGCCTTTCCCCAAGCCTCAGGGAAGGTATCTTTCACGGCGGTCCAGTACTTCACCAACATGTTGAACATCTCGTCGGCGTCAGACGTGCCATCCGTATTCACATATTGGCTTAGCGCACTGGTATGGAGTTTCAGATTTGCTTTGATCGCGGCGATAAGAGCAGAATCTACGATCACCGCGTTGGAAGTTTTCTTGTCAGACTTTCTTTTAATGAGTCTGTAGAAGGGAGAATCCTTGTGCGTGTTGAGCAAATTGCAAAGTTCGCTTGGCAATTTGTTTTCAGCCAAATCCTTCGGCAAAAGCGTGCTGACTTCCGGAAGCAGTTCATCAATCAGGCGGGTGTCCAGCGCTTTCACTTTGTTCACCAAAATGAACTGCTGGCGCTGAACCTCGATATCATGGGAAACAAACGCAATGACCGGAACAGGTATGTCTTTGTTTTGCGTCCGAGAAAGCGCTAGCGATCGCTGCTGGCCATCTACGATCCACGCAGCCTTGCCGCCGGCTGCCGGAACCGGAATACGCAAGGTGCCAGAGGTTACGATTTCCACCGCTTCGGAGGGCTTGGAGCCTCGCGCCGCCGTAAACGTCACGGCTTTTGAGAGGGCAAGAATGATCGCATTTGGAAATAGAACAGGGCCACTATCCAGAAATTCGACTATGGAATTGACGTGGCTGCGGATTTCCTGCCGTTGGAACCCTTTCAACTCATTCTCGTCGCGCTGAATCCGACTAATCTCAGCGATTTTCATCACTTCGGATCCCGGAAGAAAAAACGCATACACATCGGTTTCGACACCCTGCTGGGTTTTTACCGCCCGTACCGCGATGTGATCATGTGCACTCATCGGCCTGCTACCTCGTTCCGCACAATCGCGGCCAGACGAGCGAAGCGTCCTTGCTCGCAGGCGATATTCATTTCATCTCGGAACATCCGCAACAGTCTGGAAGAACTGCCTTTGGCCACGTTCCAATTGTCTCGCAGTAATTGCAGCGCTTCTTGATCGTCAATACGCCTGCCGGCTTTTCGCGTGGGAAACCGCCATTCACTTTGGCTGGAGCGAACCAACTCAGCATGGTCGGCTATGCTTCCCTGCGGGTGGTCGACCAGAACGTTGGTGACGAAGTGCCTCAGCGCGCGTGAAGCATAGTCACCCATGGTTCCTGGAATAGGGCTGTCGGGCCCATCTAAACGTTGGTCGTAAGGTAGCAGGAAAGGTATCAAGGCAGGGGCAACATCCATTTGGGTCGACGCCGTCATTACCCGCAATCGACCTGTGCTGGCGATCGACAAGGAGGTGATAAGCGGCGTCAGCATGCTGAGGTAGGCGTGAGGCAGCGCGACCAGCAGCAGCGACTGAGGATTGCGTTGCAGTGAATCGGCCAACTCCTCGGCCTGGCGATCCGAGGATACCTGCATCCACCAATCGCAGGCGCTCGTCCCCGGCGGAAGTTTTTTGAAAATGGAATCTGCTGAACCCGGTGAGACGGTGAGGTTGTAGCTTGGAATCTGTCTATCTGCCGGCACTAACCCGAGGCCTGCCGACGCAATCGTCACTCTCGCTCCGATCGCGCTGGATGCCAATTTGGCCTCCAGCATACTTCTCCCAGCATACAGATCGGAAGCCAAGGCTTTTGGTTCGGCACGCCGCAAGCGTCCTCGCCAATCTTCTCCCACCGAATGCGTCGTCCCCACGGTCAGTGCCCTTGCATGGAGCAATTCATCTGGGGAAAAGCGCTTGCGCATCGTGCACGCGGTGAGGATTACGGTCATGCTGAAATCGCGCCGAGATAACTGTGAAAATGTTGTTAGATCATCAGTAACTGTAATCTAGGAAAGCCGCAAACGAAAAACTGCAGTCAGAAAAACAGAGCCAAAAAAACTGCACCCAACTACCATAAAGGCCCCAAATTGGGGGTCAGCAAATGGCATATCGCCTGCACCGTTTCAAAAAAATTGCGTGGACTGAGTCACTTAGCCGAGCGGACCTAGTGGCCTGATTCATTTCATCATTTCCTTGCTCGCTCTTTAGCTGAACCTAAAAAACCTGATTCACGGCAGCTTGACTCTTCGTTGCGCGAGGAACAAAAGGGGAACGTCAACATTTTTGGGGACATGAAGTCCTGTTTAACGCGAGCCGAGGAGGTCCGTGAACGATGGCGCGTGCCCACAATTCTCGGGTGATCGAGGAACTTCGACATCGTATTTCGCACCTCCAGGAGGGTACGTCTCGGAACGCCGCCGTGCTGCCATTCGGCATCAGCGAGATAGATGATCGATTGCCGGGTGGAGGTCTTTCTTATGGCGCTCTTCACGAGATCGCCGGAGGTGGCGCTGGTACGGTGGATGGCGCGGCGGCAGCCTTGTTCGCCGCCGGGATCGCGGCGCGCTCGAAGGGCAAGGTCCTCTGGTGCCTCACAAGGCCCGACCTTTTCTTCCCTGCGATCGCACAAGCCGGTCTCCATCCCGATCGCGTCGTCTTCTGCGAGGGTGACAAGGAGGAGGATGTTCTCGCGTCCATGGAAGAAGGGCTCTCCTTCGGCGGATTGGCTGCAGTCGTGGGCGAACTGGTGCGCCTGCCGATGACGGCATCCCGACGACTTCAGTTGGCCGCCGAGAAGACCGAGACAATTGGGTTGGTGGTCCGTAGGTGGCGACGACAGACCGAGGCCTCCGACTATGGCAACCCAACGGCCTCCACGACCCGCTGGCGGGTGAGCGTGTTGCCCTCCGAGGAGTTGCCGGTCGCGGGCGTCGGGCGGGCGCGGTGGCTGGCGGAATTAATGCGCGTGAAAGCAGGCGAGTGTGCTGAGTTCGAAATAGGAGCCTGTGATGCCAAGGGTCGTGTGTGTCTATTTCCCGTATCTGCCAACAGACCGGATACGTCGGCATGGAGAGGGAACCGTGCCAGCTGACCAGCCTCTCGTCGTCATTTCGACGTCGGGCTCGAAACGCTGGGTCTCGGCTGCCGACACGGCAGCGCGAAAGCTCGGCCTCAAGGTCGGCATGCCCGCTAGTAAAGCCCAGGCCGTCGTCGCCAATCTGACGATGATCAACGCCATCGATCCCACCGTCGGTGATCGGCATCGATGACTGGGCCTGGCGGCGCAATCATCGCTATGGCACGATCGTATGTGACCTGGAGCGTCGGCGACCGATCCGTCTACTACCGGACCGTGAGCCAGCGACGGCAGAGGCCTGGTTGCGGGGAAATCCCCAATCCAGATTATTGCTCGTGACCGCGGCGGCGCTTACGGGCTGGCGGCGGCAAAGGCGTTGCCCGATGCAGTACAGGTCGCTGATCGATGGCATCTGATGGAAAATGCCAGCCGTGCGTTCCTGGACGCTGTCCGCAAATCGATGCGGCAAATCCGCAAGACACTCGGTGCAACGCGCGTCAAAACGAGCTCGCGCCGGGGATCGATCGCGCTCGCGAAAGTCTGGTTGCCTCCTTTGCCAATGGCGTTGCGAAAGACATACAGGCAGTCAGAGCAGCGATCGTCTCACCGTGGTCGAACGGACAAACTGAGGGGCAGATCACCAAGCTCAAGCTGGTGAAGCGCCAGATGTACGGTCGCGGAAAGCTTGATCTGCTTCAAGCCCGCCTGATCGGCGCGACGTGAGGGAATTGCACCAAATCTGCGTCAGAGCCAAAATTCGATGCCGATAAGGGGTGAATTTTGGATGCTGATTGACAGCCGGCCTGTCTTTCAAGGGCAGCGAACCATTCGGCACAGCAAAATCGATCAGCTTTTTCGAGGTTTCTAAAGCGTTGACGAACAGTGACTGACGGCGCTGTTTTAGTCGGTGGGAGATGGCAAGCAATTGGCACGGGTTGAAACGCTCGAACGCTTCCTGGATTCCGCATAGTCCAGTTGCTTTGTACGTCCAGTAGAAAAATAGTTGTAAGAACAAACCGTAAATACACCCGAAAGGGGCAATTGACCTCTGCCGAACACCCACAGACAATGGATCAGCTGAATCTCACGGGGGGAGGGCATCTTGCGTCGTCTGCGGGCGCTGGCGTTATTCGTTGCGCTGCTTGGGTTTGCCATTTCTCAAGTAATGGCAGCGGAGCCTGCTGATGTTGCTACTAGCAACACTATCATTATTCTCGATCACTCCGGATCAATGGCCCGCAAGGCTGGCGGGGTGCAGAAGTTCCGTTCTGCAGCGCGAGCAATTCAACAGCTTGCGGGCCACATCGGCAAAACGCGTCGCATTGGGTTCCTACCACTTGGCGGCTCCTGCTCTCCTGCAGAACATCTCGCGACTGTACAGCGTTTCAACTCAAGCAAATTAATCGCGCGAATTTCAAAGCTCCACCCGACAGGCGATACGCCGTTGGCAAAGAGTTTGGAGCAACTCGCTACTAGCGTTTCAAAGGACGACCCGTTTGAAATCATCCTCCTGACTGATGGAGTAGATTCATGTTCAGGGGATGTTTGCGCAGTAAGCGAAACCTTGGCGGCAACAACGCCTCTTCTACGGATCCATGTCATCGATTACTCGCAATTGGAAATCGATTTCAAGCGATCCCCGCGCTGCATCGCCGAAGCCACAGGAGGACGTTATGTTAAGGCAAGTGATGCTGCGAGTGTAATCCCATCCCTTCTTGTCAATCCAAAACCTTTCGACGCGCTACTGCTTTGCAGCGTCGATATCGAGTATAGACAGTATGGAAATTGTTCCTTCAGCCTGGCTGAGGAGCGCTCCGCTCCACGATTTGTAATAGGCACGCTGGCTGGTAAAGAAAGGGGCCCCACTCAAAGCTTAAACGTAGCGGAGATTCCTTCCCGTACTCTGACGGCTCGCCAAGTCGACTACATTCTACGGGCTTTGACACTCTATGCAAATGTCACTGCCCAACAGCTAATAGCACGAACGGTAGTATGTGGATTTAATCGCGACGCAGCGCCAGTCGATGAACATCTCCTATCGATTTCGGTGGTTGCTGCTCGCTTGCAGATATCGTGCACGGGTGAGCCGCCAACTGCTTTTTGGCTAACGGTCTCCACCAAGCTCCTACAATCGGTTCGCGTCCAGGGTTGCGACGAAGTGCAGGCCAGTACTCTTTCAACAAAAGATCGGCTTATCGATTCTGAATTGATGTCTTACGCGTACTCAGGTGGGATCCGCTCTACGGCCGAAGCCAACCTCATGAAAGAACTGCTTCTGTTCGACGATTGGTCACGTCAGTGTTCATTTCACAGGTTTAGTGCAAACACTGGCAGCCTACCGAACAGCCCAGCGAGCGGGCTTTATCTTATGAAGGAACATTTGTACCAGCCCGCCGCTATACGTGAGGGATCGGCACTGTCACTTCAATGGCTCTACGATCAATGGGTCCACGGTCTCACGGTCAAGTCGAGTGAGGTAGAGCACTTCTGTGATGCTTACGATCCTTCATGGAGACAACAGAAGTATAGCGCTGAATTTCTCAATGTCGGCCTGAGCAAACCGGGGTGCGCTATATTCGCGCCCCAGAACGCGACGGGCCGTTTGCTAAATTCGAACAACGGCAAATATAGTGGTTACGGAAGCGTGATCTTTCTCGACGGCGAAAGCTTCGAGTTCGAGGGAAACGATATTGGAAGCCCGCTCTTTGTCAATTTGCATAATATAGATACTACTATCTCCTATGATCTAATCTCCTTTCCAGTCTTATTCGGCGCGTCGGCTCCGCAATCACTGACCCCAGAAACGATATATTCGTTTCATTTTGTACCTAAGGCGACTATCGAACATGCACAACGAGGTATCGGCATACCGAAGCTGTCGGCCAGGATCGAAGAGGCGCTCATCGCCGATGGAGAAGGGCGGGCAAGTGATCTTGGCAAGGTGATCAAACCAGATCACTCAACCATCGACGTGAACAAGGTTCTGCAGGAGTTCCAAGTTTCTCTGACTGGTTTGACGGGGACGCCTTGGCGGCACCTTGGAAATGGAGCAGATCTGTGTGGCGTCATCGACAAGCTGAAGAAAAGCGGCGGCCAACTGTTCGCGATATACGCTTGGGATCGCATCCTAACTGCCGAGGATGCTGCAGACAAGGCAACCTTTTGTGGCCAAGATAGCAATTCGCAATGTCTCGCGCGGGTAGTCGACACTATTTGTTCCAGTGAGCCCGGGATGGCTACCGTCGGCGGGGGAGGGTTTGACATCGATGGCCGCCAGCTTCTGATTGACGGAAAGATACTCCGATGAAGCGCTCGATGCTGCTTATGCTAGCTGTCGTGCTAGCGATCATGGTTACTGCTCCGCGGTTGTACGCGTTTGAAATAGAGACCTTCCAATCCAAGGTATACATCCCTGCCGGAAAGGTCGTGAAACTTGATGCGCCAGCGGATGTTAACGTCGACCAGTTTCGTCTGGATGGCGAGCTGATCACGAGTGGGAAACTTCTCAAGATTACCGCCTCCACGATATCCGTTGGCTCAAGCGGCGTTCTTACGGGGTATCCGACTGGGGACACCGCCGCGAAGCCCCCAAAGAAGGCAAGTTTCCAAACGGCTGCGGCATCCGGCGTCGTTCCGCCAAATCAATTGTCGGGCGCGTGGTATCTTGGTGGTACTGCTGAAGGTGGTGCAAACGGCATTGCAGGAGACCGTGGTGCCCCAGGGATCGCAGGAGAGGAAAACCCCGGGCCTATCTTCCTGACTGCAACAGACTTGATTTTGGACGGCAAGATCGAATTGTTCGGACAGCAGGGCTCACCGGGTGGTGAGGGGCAAAATGGGCAGAATGGTGGCGATGGGGCGCGGGGACAAAACGCAGCGTGCGGCAAAGGCAACACCACCTGCTATTGCTATTCCGGGACGATAAAGTCTGGACCTGGTGGCTTAGGTGGATTAGGGGGCCGTGGAGGCACAGGCGGGAAGGGCGGCAGAGCGATACCACTGTTGCTGCTCGCGCTAGACCAGACGGCGTATACGCGAGCAGTATCTTCCAATCCTGGTCAGCGGGGAATTGGTGGGGCTCCCGGGTTGGTTGGCCAGATCGGCTCGATTGGCGGCGAAGGAAGATCCTGCAGTGCGACGGCCAATTGGGGAGACGCGTTTTGCTCGTGTTCTATGGGGGGCGGTAAACGCACTTCTCAGCAGATCGTCGATACCCGCTCGCTATTAAATGGCGGAGCAGGCGATGATGGAGACAATGGCGACAACGTCGATTGGACAAAGATAGATAATCTTCTCGGACTTAGTCATGGGCTTCCATCCATTTCGGACAATGTGAGAAGTCTTTCAATGGCCCTAAAAGGTTTGCCTGGTCAGATTGGACGCGACGCAATCCTGATAGAAATTGCGGGAAGGCTCGGGAGCACTATTCGTCAGATCGAGGACCGCCTGATCAATGCTCAAGATATATCGGAAAAACGCGCTTTAATTTCGGAGGCGGAGCCACGGTTGCTTCAGATTGCAACAAGGCTCGAGCAGGCTACTCCATCGGCAAAAGGGCTGCACGATTTTCTGAACACAGATGGTGCCGATTATGACGGTTACCTAGCAAGGCTCGCGTTGGCATTGCCGCTACTTCGTGAAAGCTTCACGTCGCAAAAAAACGAATTGATGTCCCGTTGTTCGGAGCTGAAGGAGAAGGCGGCTTTTTATCTCGGAGACAAAGCCTCTTCCTATTTCCCTAGAGAGTTTGGGCTATGTCTTCCTTCTAACTATGTATGGATACCTTTCGTTCTTGACAATGCGGCCGTCACGGTTGGCGCGCGGACGTCCGAGGTATCTGACGCATTCAAGCCGTATTTGTCGATCGAAACTGCACCTTTACCTGACGCAGGTAAATTCACGATGAACAGCGGGATTACCATACGAGAAGTAGGGAAAGAGGCAGCCGAACAAGCCATCGAAAGCAGGAGATTTTTGGCGGGCCTTACAGAAGGAGAACTTGCACCGGGCAAATTGCTGTTCGGAGGGGACAGCATCGGTGGAACTATTTCGGAAAAACTCTCCCGCCTAACTTATGATCTCGACAGCCTCGGAAACGCCCCACCGCGATGACACAGTCTCTTTCCAGACGAGAGTTGTTGGTTGGCGCCTTTGGGGTGGGGAGCTATTTTTTGGCGACCCCTAGCGGGCGGACGCAGGAACTATGTGTGCAATTCGTTGATGGAGTAGCTCGATATTGTTACGATGCCAGGACTCCAGGAAGCGAACCTACACCGGGTAACAGCGCGTCGCCGACACCTTGGAATACTTGGAATAATGACGCCCTTCGCCAGTGGGACGCAGATCTCCTGAGGTGGCAGAGTGTGCGGGCACAAACTGCTGAGAGCGTTTCAAGTTTGATCCAGACGCTGAAGGCAAACAACAATGGCGGCGGCAATTCGTTTCCCGAACTGCGAGGCAAGATGGCTGGCCTCCTGAAAGATTTGGGGGGTAAATACGAGCCTCCTCCGAAACCAGTATCTCCCAACGAAGCCGAATTCTGGAAGGCGATGGGTGATGCCACGGATGGGCTGCAAAAGATCTTTGCGGTCAACCGTAGTCTGCTACGGGCCTCTGCCTCCGGCGGAGCGGTCGGCCATCTCTCACAACTCGTCAATGTCAATGGCTTTGCAAAGGGCACAGCGCTGCAGGAGGTCCTCGCTGAGATACCTACTAACGTTGGAAGCATTCGCGGGTGCTCGCTCGTAGCCAATACGAACTTTCTTGCTTTCACCGATGTGCTCCTCTCCGACCTTAAAGCAGCAGGTGGAGTTCCCGATCAACCATACGATACCGCGCTGTCTAACAACCGGATAAATATCGCATCCAACTTGATCATGGTGGCCGCGACTTCTGCTCTCCCAATTACCCTTCTTCAAATTGAAGCATCGACCTCAACTTCCGGGCCAATCGAATCCTTCCTAAAAGGTATGGTTGGAGGCATTGTTTCCTCAGCAGTTGAAACCGTGAATGCCCTGGCGGGAATAATTAAGCATCCGGTTGAATCTGCTAGGGCGATCGCGCACGCTTTGAAGGATGTCCCCGCTCTGGTCGCCGCGCTTAAAAAAGGCTTGGCGGATTCCTGGGATACTATCCGGGAGGGATCGGCTGAAGATCGAGGAAAGCTGCTGGGCCGATTGAGCTTTGAAATTGCCGTAGCGCTGGCCGGGGGCGCAGTGGCTAATCGTATCGCAGCCTCGGCGGAGTTAGGCACTGCTGCACTGCGACGGCTAACTGATCAATTTGTTCTCATGGAGTATGCGGCGAAAGCGCGATCAGTGCTCCCTTCGATACCGCTTCCGCTGCAATCCATATCAGCCTATTTGGCCGATGGGATAGATATCTTATGGCAATACCAGAATGACACAAACAGCGTGTTGAATTACATTAGGGCAACCGAATTAGAATTCGACACAATGTTGAAGGTCGAATTCTTAGAAGGTGCGTCGCTTTCGCCGGCCGGACGTCAGTTTGCTGAATACTGGGACGAGATTATTTTAGACGAGAACGTGCTTGTCACGGAGACGGGCACTGCTATCGGCCTATCAAATGCAAAAAGTCTGATTGGCAAAACATGGGCAATGCAGCTGGAGGGCGATATTCCTCATTCAGCAGCGTACTTTGCAGACACCCGCTATTCAGCAGCTTTCGAAAATTCTCTTCAAAACCGGCTTGTCGGAACAAAGGGTCTAATCGATGGCTTTGAGGTAGATGTCATTACGAACGATAGGTTCATCCAAGCATCAGTGAATGAATTCAATCGTACGCCAGATGCCATTGAAAAATTTATGGTCAATAAGCGCACTCAAATCGAAACAACAAGCAAATTGGCGGCGAAATATGATGTCCAATCCGTCTACTATTTTAGGAGGCAGCCGCCCGAGGAGGTAATATCCTATGTAAAGAGCCTCGGAATTGATGACGTGCTTTGGGACCTTAAAATAAAACCTTGAAACACATCGCGGGTAGAAGATCATGCGGACTCGTCTTGCGTATCAATTTTTAGCCCTCATGCTCGTGATGTTACAAGTTGGGCCTGTATGGGGAGCGGCGACATGTCCGCTGCGGTACACTCACGAAGATTCGGCAAAGGACCCCCCTTCGGCTGTAACAGCGCGTATTACCGCCAGCGTCCCATTAGGTACCTATCGTGACGTGGAACGGGCCGAGAGCTCCGATATTCTGAAGACGCTCGCCAATTGTATCGATACCAACATAAACACGTCAGTGGACCCAGTGCAGAGCGCCCTCAGTCCGGAAACATGTGTGTCAGACTTTGCCAGGATCTTTTTGGATATCTATCGAGAATACAAAAACAATCACGACGCCAACGCGGAGCAAAATGCGTATCGGTCATTAATCTCGAACTGGGGTTACATGTTCAAAGATGTAAATAAGGGTGTTCTGAGTGAATGCGGCGTCTCGCTGGCGTCCGATCTGGCGATTGATGATATTTCGAAAGTCGACGCAGAGGCGATGCTAGTCATCGGGATAAGTAATGAGCGTGGCCAGCGCAACACGGGATATTGGCGCGCGCTCAGTGTCGACGCTTCCAACCGGACTACGGCGGGATGTTCCGACGGCTGTAGTCGCCTCTACTGGCTCAGACGGATGATCGCCAAATGAAGCTCGCTTGTGCATTATTGGTTACACTCGCAGTCTCTGCAGGCCCAGTTGGCGCCGCCAATTCTGATGATATTAAGCAGAAGCTAAACGACGTTGCCGCTGTATTGGAGAAAGATGCTACCTACTTCGAGACCTTATACCGCACTGAATCACTGCCACTCATTGTGACGTATAGGATAGGATGGGCGTGGCTGGTTGATCTATCGGACAATATTTATGCATTGAATGTGCTAAGAGCCGGTATTGGGCGGCTTGATGATACTGTCGGATACATATCGCAAATTGAGGCGTCCGCATCGGCAGGCGGCCCACCTCCCGACCTCAATCTGATAAAGCTCGATGTAATCGAGTCCAACGATGCATTGATTGGACTTCAAAACGCGATGCTCGCTAAGCCACAGTCCTGCAGCGCTGAAGCTGCGACACTTCTGACGACGCAGGTGCCGCTGAGTACGATCGTAAGTATCCAAGCACCTGATTTTGGGACATTTCCCAGCCTTCATCATGACCCGACTCTTCGCGTGAAGTTTATAATAACCGAAGACGGTCAAGTGTCCCTCGCGCCCGACGCCTACGCGCCCGGTGAAGGCGTCGACGCGCATGGGAAGCAGGCTATACCATCAATTGCGAGCACAGTATCCGGTGCATTGGTGCTTCTAGCTGCGGAAAAGTTTGGCGCTTTCGGCGGAGCTGGAACCGGGACCGCCTTTTTCGCGGCAACCGTGGTTGCCGGCTTGGTCTATTTCACCGTCTCTCACATTCAGGGTGAGGTCGAACAGGGAGAGATTGCTCACGCCGTCGCCAGGTTAAACAAAGCAATTGATAGAATATATGACGCTCAGAAGGTCGCGTTCACTGAAATGAACCAGAGGTATGTCGATGTTGCGATGGGAGTATGCAAAGAGAGTTTTACCGAAACATACCGGGCACAACTTCTGGAGCTTGACCGGTTGTCGGGCGAGCGCCAAGCGCTTATGGCAAAATTCGTAAATGAAGTTGAGCGGCTGGAAAGCCAGAGCCAAGTTAAAGAGGGCGAGACTTGGGACGACGTTGAGTGCGCGATCTTTGGATGCGAGGGCAATAAGAAAGGCACGATCGTTATGCCGTTGGAGGAATTGGTTCAAACTTATGTCGCTGGCGCTCACTGAGCGGTCGGCCTCACTCATAGTAAAGGAGATTCCTCAGCCATTGGCTGCTCTAATAATATAAGGTTGTTATCGGGCAAGGGCCGTTGCAGTTTTAATGCTTCCTCTGTCGGCGCATTCATCCAGATATGGATTTCTTCAGCCCGGAGCCGCGATTTTGGCCAAATCGAAGATTGTTGAGGGAACTTGCCTACGGGATTGACCAAGTAGGCGACTCTTCATGGCCGCGTGAACGCAGCCATGCCGAATGATCCACGACGGCAGAAGTTCATCGGGGTAGGGGGCCAGCCTTACCGGCAATTGCCGTCCGGATACTCCCATCTCATGCGAACGCTGCTTCGGCGTCAAATTCCGGCTCCCACTTCTCAATGGCCTCGTCGGTAATCCGCTCTCTTCCGCTTTTGATCGCCTCGATAGCCAGTGAGTTGATTATGTGGAAGATGTTAGAAGTGATGCCCTCAGTGATCTGCAGTATCCGCCGCAATGATTTGCGGTCAACACCGATGGGTGGCGCAGTGGCCGTATCGAGCGCGAACGAGAGACGAAGAGATTGGCCTGTAGAACGGACTGTTCCAACGGCGGTATCGGGTCAATACCAATTCATTCAGCGTCGTTTCAGTTGTAGCTTGCTTCCTTTTGCAAATCAGAAACGTCGCATTTAATCTTACCAAACCCTTGGCCGAACAGGAGAGGAAGCATGTCAATCCGAGGACGATCGGCTTCTAGTGCCTTGCTACGGTCTATGACCATCGAGGCGCCGGAGCGGATCGCGGGCGCTGTCGAGTCCTTGTCGCGAAGTGGTGAGGTTTATCCCCGCGACGTGTTGCGGCTGCGTTTTGCCAGCGGCAAGCGTTAAGGACAGACGAGCTATCGGTGGCCGCTCCCAAAGGGGGAAGGTATCGCGCGTGAGCATGCGCGCCGCGCCACATTTCAGAGATCCATGGTGTGGGTAATGACGCAACTACTGCGAGAGCAGATCCACAGCGACAAACAAGCCGAGCTCGCAAGCCGAAGCTCATGTTGAAAGCCGTGAACCTGGAACGCCGCGTCAGCGACTCCACGCAGGATCGATGGACGGCGGCTCGTAAGAGCGAGATTGCGCGTATGAATGCCGAAAGTACGGCGGTTTCAATTAGAACGTGGTGCAGATGTTGGCCCTGTTCAGACAGAAAGGAAAAATCAAATGCTTTTCTTGACCGCTGCCTCGCTGGGTGTTTGCGCAAGTGCGATGCGCTCTGTCTTTTCAATTGTGTTGATCGCATTCCTGATCGTGGCGATGTTCGCCACTGCGACACTCCTTTCTTCAGGCCCTGCATCCTATCTCAATCTTCTCATCGCGGTCCTCGGCTACAATGCCGGGCTCATCAACGTGATTGCTGGCATGCTCGCCGCGCCCCGCTTTCGCGCCACCTTTCAAAGTCAATCGGTTCCGCCTCTGGAACGGCCCAGCGCCTGATCCTTGGCTCCCTTTTCTGGCTGCCGATGAGCACAAACGATCGTGCTGTCGATCACCAGAAAGTCGTTGGCACGATGGCCGTTAGCGTCTCAAAACCGGCTCCCAAATGCCGGCATGGCGCCAGCGGCGGCTTGTGCGACCGGGCGCAATCGGTCTCGGAACACATCTGATCAGAGGTAGAGCGCCCGGCGTTCCTTCGGCGCAACCAGAGGCAATCCGAACCGCGTCCGGGCCGGATATCGCCAGGGGTCTGGACCGCCGGGGCGATAGGGGTTATCTGGCAGGGCTTGTTGCGATGCTGAAACCGTCGCCGAAACATCACCGCAGACACCCAAGGCCTTTCGAAGTGAAAAAAGTCCAGCGCAGCTTTGCCGTCGAGTACAAATCCGGTCGGCGAAAACTCAATTCCAATCCGAATTCCATCTGGGGCGACATGGATCTCAAGTCCGTTGCACAGGATCTGCAGGACGAGGCAATGCCATTCCTTCCGGAAACTTCCGAGGTTAGCGGCACCGGAATGTCTTTCGCCGGAGAACAACAGGCGGCTGCGTTGTTGACACCGCCGATTGAGCAAGAGACAAATGCATCGGCTTTACAGGAGACCATAATGGCCGACGATATTAATACGATGACTGACGCTGACACGCCGGCCGTAGCGGCGCCCGCCCCGAAGAAGGAGCGCAAACCTCGCGCCAAGAAGGCGGCGCCAGAGACCGCCTCAGCCGCAGTTTCCGCGCAACCGGCAGCGGCTTCGAATGCCGCAGCGGTCAAGCCGAAGAGAGGACGCAAGGCAAAGTCCGACGAAGGTGCGGCAAGCGCCAAACGTGCGCCTGTCAAACGTGCCCCGAAGGCCGTGCAGGCAGCGGCTGCACCGTCGGTGGCGGCGGTTGACGAGTTTGCGGATCTTCTGCAGCTGGAAGAGGAAAACCAAAGACTGCGCAAGCAACTGGCCGAGAAGCTGCGTGCTGAAAATGCCGATCTGCGAAAGCGGCTCAACCTCGGTTGATCGACAGGCGCCGGTCAAGCGCTGGCCGCATTCCCAAGGCTATATCGAGACGAACATCTTGGCGGCGGCTAGTCCCGCCGCCAACGCTTGTGCTCGCAGCCTGCATGCGAGGTGGAATACGAGGTCGAATAAATGGCGTCTCCATGGAAACTTCTTGCCCGGCTTGTGTCACCGCGACGTCAGCAGCGCCAAGAACACGGCCCGACCGATGACGTGAAGCCGGACGTATTGGCCATCGCCAAACCGACGGAAACGGCTGCCGATAACGGATTGAACACCGCGGATCCTCCGGTCGACGAAAAGCCGGTCGCTGACGAACAATCGGAGGCGGTGTCAGCGGATCCGGATCATTCCGAGGAAACGGCAAGCGGTGTTCACGGCACGGCGGATATCGACGGCGCAAGGCCCGTGGAGGCGGCTGATCCGGCCTTGTCCGATGAGGCCGGTACGGTCGCGCGCGCACCAAAACTCTCCCAGACCGGCGAGGGTGCAACGCGGAAGCCCAGCACGCGGGGCAAGGCAGTGGCAGGGGGTGAAGCCGTTCTGCCACCCTCTCCAGGCGTTCCCGCCGTTTCTGACGATGCAATTCGCCTCGATGAAGAGATCAGGCTGCTGCGGGACCAGCTGGCGCGCAAGCTTCAGCTGCAGAATGCACAACTGAAGAGGATGCTGGAGCGGTTCGAACGCTGAACGTGCCGTGATCCATCGCAATTAATCTGGCCAACATGCTTTGGTTGTGAGCAGCTCTTGTTCCCCTGTAACGGTTCGGCGTCTTCGGATGATGTTTGGTCCTTCGGGATCAGATGCTGACCTGCTCCCCGATCTCCACCACCCTGTTGGCGGGAAGCTTGAAGTAGGCCGAGGGGTCGATGCCGAGCCCTGACAGCGCGATGTACAGGTTGTCCTGCCACTGAGGGAGTCCGTAGGTCGGGTTGCCGATCAGCGTGCGCCGGCCGAGATAGAAGGACGTTTGCATGATCTCGAACTTGAAGCCCGCGTTCTTCTTGCAGACCGCGAGCGCCTTGGAGACGTTGGGCTCGTCCATAAACCCGAAACAGAGCTCGAGACGGGCGAACCTGTCGGAAATCGGCGTGAGCGTCGAGCGGTCGTCGTTGGAAACGTAGGGTTTCTCTGAGGTCCTGACGGTCAGGATGACGTTCTTCTCATGGAGGACGTGATTGTGTTTGATGTTGTGAAGGAGGACGGCTGGTGTCTTGTCTCCGACGCTGGTCAAGAATACGGCCGTTCCAGGAACGGTGACGGGGGCGTGCGACGATTTCTCGATCGAGTGGATGAACTTCTCCAGTGGAATGTCATTGTGGGCAGTCTTTTCCCGCAAAAGGCGCGAGCCGCTTGTCCATGTCCACATGATGACCATGATGGCGAGGGCCAGCACAACGGGCACCCATCCGCCATCGTGGATTTTAAGAAGGTTGGCGGCGAGGAAGACCGCCTCCAGAAGGAGGAGGGGCAGAATAACCGCGCCAGCCGCGAAGGCGGACCATCCCCAGACTGCCCGCAAGAATTGGAACGACATAAGGGTGGTGACGACCATAGCCCCCGTGACCGAGATGCCGTAGGCGGTCGCCAGCGACTCCGAGTCGCCAAACGAGAAGACCAGGACCAGCACCCCGACGAACAGCAGCACGTTCACCGCGGGAACGTAAATCTGCCCGGTGTTCGTCTCGGAAGTGAACCTGATCAGAAGGCGTGGAAGGAAGCCAAGATGGACCGCCTGGCGGGCGAGAGAGAACGCGCCGGTGATGACGGCCTGGCTGGCGATAATGGTCGCCATGGTCGCGAGGATCACCATCGGCAGCAGCGCCCATTCCGGATAGAGCAGGTAAAACGGGTTGTGGATCGCTTCCGGATGGCTGAGCACGAGCGCCCCCTGTCCGAGGTAGTTGAGGACCAGCGCCGGGAATACCAAGATGAACCAGGCCACGTTGATCGGCTTCCGTCCGAAGTGGCCGAGGTCGGCATAGAGGGCTTCGGCCCCGGTCACCGTCAGGAAGACCGCTCCGAGAACGATCAGACCCGCCCAGCCCGCATGGGTGATGAACCAGAAGGCGTTAAGCGGATTTAGCGCATCCAGGATCGTCCAGTCGTCGCCGATGTGGATCAGGCCGCCCCACGCCATGGCGAGAAACCAGACCACGGTAATCGGACCGAAGAACTTCGCGACCGCGCCCGTACCCTTGGACTGGACGGCGAAGAGGCCGACCATGATGACGGCCGAGAGTGGCAGGACGTAGTCGGAGAAGGCGGGGGTGACGAGCTTCATGCCCTCGAGCGCCGACATGACGGAGAGGGCAGGCGTGATCATCGCGTCCCCGATAAATAACGCTGAACCGATAAGCCCGGCGAAGAACAGGACTGGCATGTAGCTCCCGGTCTTCTTCATCAGGAGCGCCAGCAGGGACAGCGTGCCGCCCTCGCCGTCGTTATCCGCCCGCAGCAGGAACAGGACATATTTGAAGGTGACGATGATGGTGAGTGTCCATACCATCAGCGAGATGAGACCGACGACCTCGGTGTGGTGGATGCCGTCGGCGGAGAAGGGGCGGAGCGCTTCGCGAAACGCATAGAGCGGGCTGGTGCCGATGTCGCCGTAGACCACGCCGATCGATCCCAGAAGAAGAACCAGGAACTTGCGGGTTTCGGACGTGTCTGCCGCTGCCACGGTGTGCGCTGTCATGATCGGCCTTTCGGGGCGTTGATGGCACGAGGCCGTCATCAGACACATGGTGCAATACGCGGGGACCGGCAATCGCATTTCGGAATACGGTTGATTACAATTGAAGCGCTTCGGACATATCAGCACGTTGCAACTTCATTCCCCGATTTTCTGATATTACACCTGCAACACGTCTCCGGCGGCCGAGGATTGCAGGGCGAAAACGTTCGTGCTTTCGTGGAATTCATTGAAAGACGTCCACCGACATCCGTAAAAAAGCGAGCAGTCCATTGATGAGAAAAATTGATTTGGCGTCTCCAGAGCCGGGTGAACCGTTGATCCCAACGGAGCGTTCCGTTCTTGCCGGCGTCCCAGAGAAGACATTCTCGTTAAATCTGGAGGGTAAGGTTGCGATTGTGACCGGCGCAAGCCGAGGTCTCGGCAAGCACATCGCGCAAACTCTTGGGAAGAGCGGCGCAAGGGTCGTGGTCGTCGGCCGAAACGGCGACAAGCTGGACGAGACTGCCCATGCGATCATAAAAGCAGGGGGTAAAGCGCTCCCTCTGGTGTGTGACGTCTCCGACGCCAACGCTGTCGCCGAAACCTTTCACGAAATCGCCGCGACTTTCGGTGCAGTCGATTTGCTGGTAAACAATGCTGGCGAGACCGGCCCAATTGATCACGCGTGGCAGGTCGATATCGCCGACTGGTGGAAGACGTTCGAAACAAATCTTCTCGGCGCTTTTCTATGCACACACGCGGTACTGCCTCACATGGTCGAGCGCCGGAGGGGTATCGTCGTGAACATTGCCAGCCACGCCGGTGTCTTTCGGTGGCCAACCTGTTCAGCATATGCCGTTTCGAAAAGCGCGCTGATCAAGTTGACCGAGAACTTGGCAGCAGAAACGATCCGCCACGGGGTATCGATCTTTGCTCTTCACCCCGGACTTCTGCCGATCGGCCTTACCGAGCTAGAGGATCCATCAGCCGTCGATCCTGCCTCTCCAAAAGGAAAGGTCGTAACCTGGTTCCAAGAGCAACTGGCAACCGGGAAGGTGGTTAATGTACAGCAGAGTTTGGACATGATTGCGAAGCTGGTGTCCGGCCGCTATCGCCCTCTGAGCGGTTGCTATATAGCCCCCGACGACGATCTTGACGTGATGAAGGAACGCTTGAGGGGGATGGGGCGGCATTCGGACCTTTACCGCTTGCGATTGTCCACATGATCAGAGGC
Source organism: Rhizobium sp. BT-226 (assembly GCF_025847085.2). Lineage (NCBI taxonomy): Bacteria > Pseudomonadati > Pseudomonadota > Alphaproteobacteria > Hyphomicrobiales > Rhizobiaceae > Rhizobium > Rhizobium sp. BT-226. The sequence goes on from NZ_JAOYTI010000009.1 coordinate 140,691, forward strand.
GCGTTGTGGGTGTCAGTAGTTTCAGAAACATTGGCACGGCTGGGTGAGTTGTTTGCCGTGTAAATCGGGCGGCGGCGCTAGGATAGTACATCACACGCGATGATTTCGTTGCTGCCACCCAATGGTGCAGATCCGCTGCAACGTCGCCAATCTGTGCTTTCACGTGCCCCATTTGGCTTCTCGCCTCAACATCGCTGGCCTCAGCATGGTCTAGTCTTTTTCGTTAGCCGTGAATTCGACTGGCTTTGGAAGCCACTGGTCGCTGAAGTGAACGCTTCAGCAAAGACGTTGCATCTGTAATAAACTGGGAGAAATCTATGAAAAAAATGCGCGGGCCAGCTAGTATTGTTCCTGGTCGCAGTGGGCACAGTTGGGGACGCGGTTTCAACTGAAGAGTGAGCTTCTCATGAGCGAAGAAAACTGGTCGGACGAGGGTATCGATCGCCTGATGCGGGCGATGGAAAGTGACCTGAGAAAAGATCCCCTGGAGGTGGAAAGGGAGGCTGCGGCCAGACGTCAGGAGCAGGCGAAAGCTGAAAGAATCGCTGCCGCGCTTCCAGGCAGGCTTCGCGAGCAGGAATGGTTTCTCAAGCGCAACGTGCCCGACGATCTTATAGACGACAGACTGGCGAGGCGCCGCGAGGCGCAGGGAATAGCAGAAGGCCCGGAGCCGAGGCTGCCCGCTCAGGTCGACAGGGACAGGGTGGAAGAGAGGCTTCGTTTCGCCAAGGAACAGCTGGCAGATCGCTTTGGCAGCGAATTGGTGAAACGCGACGTCGACAAGTTCGCCTTGGAGGTCGAATGGAGCAGACACGTCGATGGCCGAGATTTGGAATTCAGGGAGCGCGTTCGCTATGAAGCCGAATCAAAGGGGAAGCAGCTTACCGGAAGTGAGCTAAGCCATGAGGAGGCCAGGATAAACGCGCACAACATGTGGTCCGAGGGGATGCGCGGGCCTTCCTATACGGAGATAGACAGATACATCGCATTGGCGAGAGAAAACGGCGCTTGGCCTCCTCCGGAGCTGCACACCGGCCCGGGTTCAAAACCGAGGCCGCATCCTCATGTTTACACCTACGAACGATTTAAGCAGTACTGCGCAGCTCCGGCCCACCGCCATGCGGATGCCGGCCATGCTGGCAATTCGTCGATGGTCGACGACGGCGTGGAACAGCCTGGTATCTCCATCCGTCGGCTTCAGTCGCGGCAGCCCCAATCTCGCATCGTGACCTCAGCTTCCTCTGGTGCGGCAGGTCGATTGACGCGGCGTGACGTCGACGAACACAACGAGGCCCCTCTGCATCGCGGGCATTCGGTCCCTATCCGGCGGCTCCATCCGCGACAACAGCAGCAGTTTCGCACGGAGACCCCGGCTCGAACCGGAGGCGAAGCTCAAGCGGCCTCTCGTGAGGCAACCGGTCAGGAAAGCCACGCGCTGCGGGTTCCCGTCAGGAAGGGATTGGGAGACCGGCTCATGGAACTTGTCCAACCGATCCCTCGAAAAATAGCCGACCGGATCTCAAGGATGCTATCTCGCGATAGGGAGTATACCACCCGCCCACCCGCAGCTTCGATGAACGCCAAACCGATTGGCCGCCGCCTGGAGGTGGTCAGATCTGCCAACGACGGACCTATGTTACTACGGCATCCGGTGGCATTCCAGGCAGAGGGGAGCCGTGTCGCGACCAGCGACACATCTCCGGTGGTGCGTGCAAGGGACACAGGCACCTCCGCACGTGCTTCTTTGATCGTTGCACGGGCGGCGGAACCGAGATCTGTGAACTCGCGATAATTCGAGTGGATCAGATTTTCTCTCGAGCGAAATGCCGGGCGGGTCGAAGGACCCATCTCGACGCCTTGGCAAAACATGCTGACGGTCGGCTTGCCGGTGTCGGCACGCTGTGGGCTTGCGCAGGCTGTCGGTGGGTGTTCATAGGTTCAGTGTTACGATCGAAACGTGTATCGCGTTGAACAAATACCGTCGAACCGGCATGATCTGTGAGGATCAATTTCCGTGGACGAGGATCATGCCAAAGCAGGAAGAAAAGGGCCGCAAGCGGGCTCCTGACGATGATCGAAATGCGGCCATTGCACCAAGACGCAGCAAGAGACTCGCCAAACCCACCGGCATAGAGAGCATGCCGACCGAAATATTCGACAGGATATTGGGGGAGGTGGCTCTCGCCGGCGATGAGCGCAGTGCCGCAAAGGATCTAACGTCTGTCGAAATGGTCGGTCCACGCTTCCAGAAGGCTTTGCGCGCTTCTCCAGCTGAAGGCTATCGCCAAAGCCTGAATGAGGCAGGCAAGGCTGCGAAGAGAAACTATAGCATGCTGCCTCGCGGTAAGTTCCGTGACGCAGGCCCTGTCGGCGCCGATGAATATGTCGACATGGTCGGACCGGGGATACATCTTCTGTCTCCTGATCAGCAGTCGAAAGTCGTCAATAAAGTGCTTTCGGTCGAGAGCCCAAGGAGAAGAGCCGACGCGCTGAACAAGATGGCTTCCTATTCGGCGGGGTTGAGTGAAGGAAGCCGGTTGCGTCTGCTTGATTCTGCACTCGATCTCGTTGAACAGCCACATGGCACACACATTTTTCATGCGTGCAAGGCTGTCGCGAAATTGCACGCATATCGGACGCCAGCACAGGAAGCGCGGATGGCGGAGGTGAGAAATCGGGATCCGCTGACGGCGGCAACCATTGATGGGGAACTTGATGCTATTGGCCGGCGAGAGAGCACCTCCACCGTGGAAAATACCCCCAGCCCACCGGCAGAAGTCCATGGGAGCAGTGGGTATATACCCGTGAAGCAGCGGGTGAGGACTGCCGCAGAGGATGTGCAAGCCAAAGTTCGTCATGCGGATGCGGCGCGGATTGACCTTGAAAATACGATCCGGGAGAGAGGTGGTCGCGGGCCTTGACACTTATGGATGCGTACGAGTCGCAATACTGGATGCACCGGGACACATACGCCGTTATTTCGCACGCGGGTTTGCGAACGGCAGTTTCGTCGGTGAACTTGTCTAGAGGAAATACAAATGCAGAATGCGTCATTGAGGCATGCTTCCGGACCTCTTGAGAACGCCGACGCCATCGAACATTCCCAGGGTTCCGTCTTGCGTCACGCACGCTTGGCGATGGGTTACAGCCTCGACGATCTCGCCGAAACGACCGGCCTTACTGTCAGTGAAATTGACAACATTGAAAGCGATGCCGAGGAACGGCCCGATTTTGTGAAACGCCTCGCATCCGTGCTCGGGGTGCAGGTCAAGGTGCCTTGAGGGCAGGATGTCCGCCACGTTGACCTGAAGCGTTATTCTCGAAGCATTGGCTGATCGACGCGAGGCTTGTAAGGCTTGGGATCTAACGTCTCTCAAGTTTCGCGTCTGCCGAGCTGGGCTTGCCGGCCCATCCTGCCTGAGGGCCGAGATCGAACGTGCTTGTTCACCGCCCATTACTGAATTGAGCGACGAGGTGGAGCGGCAACGAGTACAACGGAAAGCAATTGCCGTGCGACGGAAAATTCAGCGACATTACGGTTGTAACTCTTAAACCCTAGGCGTCTGGTTCGGGATGGCGAAAACTGTATCAAGTTCCTGCTCGATAGCCGTAGGAGGTCCGAGATGCCAACGAAAGACACAAGCTCCAGGGTCGGTTCAGAACCCGCTTCTGTGGAAACGTCAGAGGAAATCCTGAATCCGATTCTGCCGGAAGAAAGCTTCGTAGACTATTTCAATCGCGTTGACGAAAGACAGAGACAGGACCGAGGTCCGGACACTTCCGATGATCCGCCGAGTTCTTTTCCTGCCGAAGGGCGTAGGAGCTCCATAGGCTCAAGCCGCTCAGACTTTGTAGACCTACAGAATGAAGCATTGTTGTCCCCGGCCGCGGCGGATGGGTCGATGCCGCCTTTCACGCCTCCCACGTCTCCCCCGCCCGTCATTCCAGAGACCAAAACGGTTGATCCAGCGTCGTTGACGACAGTGCCCCTTCAGTTGGACGGAGACATGCAAAACAATGCACCCCGATCAGCGCCGGCTTCGCCGCGGACACCAATTCGCAGGTTGAGCGCTCCAGACAAGCGAAAAGCGGAGGAGGAGGTTCCCCGATACGGCGACACGAGCGGGCAAAAAAAACGGAGATTGTTGCCGCCCGCAGCAGGTGAGGGGTTGGCGGCGTCGCATGACGCCGATCGCATGAGGATGAGGGGTGAAGTGTTGGAGGCCATCGCAAGACGCGATCCTGAGCGCACGGCCAAAAAGGAGGAATACGACCGAATTTTTCGCCGAGAGGCCCGACAGCTGGATACCAGGTCGCGCGGCGATGGACACGGGCGCGATTAATTGCGGCGTGTCATTCCACGCGTTTAAAGTCGTTGTCGGGATGACGCAATCAACCGTCCATTAGAGATTAGCTCCTCCGCCCTCGGTCGCTTAAAGCCCGTCAGTCGCGGCCGAAGCGGATGAATCCAACGGTGCTCGAAACCCAAACGATGGCGCTTCAGGTCCATAGCCGCACTTTGCGTTGAATGCCAACGAAAGTCCCGTTTGTGCCGGCAATGTAACGCGTGTCATCACGGCGATGATAGGTAGTCTGCAGAGCTGAGCCCCACGGGCGAGCCCGCAGTTGCTGGGAAGCTCAAGATCATTTCTTAAGGTAACGCCGTCGTTGGGACTTGATTGCGCGAGCGGCCTTTGGCTTTGGCCTTGGGAGCGGGGGAGGAGGCTAATGGATGGTGGGCAGCGGCGAATTCGTCGGACACGAGAGCTGACAAAGTTGAAACATCGAGTGCCAAGGCGAATCCACAAATGATCTCAGCAAGCCGTGGCGACTTTCCCGCGCCGTCACAGTCAATCATCTGCAAACACGTACGTTGTTGGGGTAGTCGTGTACCCCCGCCGACGGTGCCAATCAGGAGGCTCGGAAGCACGAGGCTTGCATAAACCGCGGTGCCGCCATCGACAAGCTCCATAGTCAGGTGTCCGACACCGGATTCGTGCACGCTTGCTATGTCCTGTCCAGTCGCAGTGAAGATCGCCGCCACCATGTTTGCCACATTGACATTGACGCCTATCATACCGCCCGCAACCCCGCCGGCAGCGAGGCTGTGATAGCCCCGAACCAACTGCTCGGGGGTGACGTGAAGAAACTTTTGGGTCAGTTCACCTGGCAATTTGCATTCGGCGACTGCCCTCGTACCTCGGCCGCAGATATAGTTGTTAAAGGAAATTTTCTTGTCGTTGGAGAGATTGGACTCGATGATGAAGCGTTCAACCTCAAGGCCGAACCTGCTGGCGACCTCTTCCATGATCCAATGGCATGCGCGCCACGTGCATCCCGTGGTCATGTTCTGGCCCGCCGCATCTGCCGAGTCATATACGAAGTGAAGATGTAGATCCCTGCCGAGAATCTGCGGCTCGATACTCTTGAGAATCGCATGTTTCGACATCAACCCGGTCTGGAGACGTATCTCAGAAATCCGGGATTGTACCCACTGACCCAGGAAGATCGCGTCGTGCAAATTCGCCATCTGAAAGAGGGGAACGCGTGTAATTCTTCGATCGAGGACTGCGGTAGTGACCCCGCCGCTGGCGGTTATAGCGGTGGACCCGCGCGTGGCGGAAGCAACCAACGATCCTTCCGTCGTCGCCATTGGAGCAAAGATATGCCCGAGCGCGCACTGACCATTAAAAAGCAGCGGCCCTGCAGCGCCGACCGGAACTTCCACCGTGCCAATAAATGATTCCGTCACTCGCACGAGACCTTCGGACTCCAGCGATGTGGTCGCAACCTCATCCAGTCGGGTGCCGGTATATTCCTCGAGGAAGCTAACGCGCTGTAGCCGTGCAGACTCGCTGTATTGAGCACGCGCCGGCATGCGCGGCCATTTGTCAGCTTTCATCAAGGCCCCGACGCGTTGCCCATGACCTCTAAAGGCACGCCAAAAGATTGCTTCCTCCTGGTCGCTCGAAAAAGAAGCCACCACAATGTTGTTTCTTCCTTCCCGTGCAAAACCAGTCAGCCCAATTTCGATCGGCTGCTGAATATCGTCGTCAAAGTAAAAGAGCGCCGCATACGTTCCTGCATGGGAAAATCGTTCATCTGGTTCTTGCGCGGAAAATTTGAGGCCGTCTGAGTGAATCTCGTTGAGAATGAGAGGCTGGGAAAAAAGCGGATGTTCGACTTTGATTGCGGAGTTCGGCGATTGTTTGGGGTAGATTTGGGACAAAGTCATCGTGATAAACTCCGCATTGTCGAAGGTTTGTGGGCGAGACCAGCAAACCACGGCCCTCGTGATCCTCGCGACGACACAACGCCTCGTGCCGCCGCCCGCCCTTCTAGTTCAGAAACGGGGCGCGGGCCAAAAGAGTAAGGTTACATTTGAAATACAGGATAACCCGGGAGCGGCTGCTGGCAAACCGAAGGACATCAGTCAGTGCTGGTTCTGGCATGGCCGCCGCACAAGTCGCCGTTGCGTGGGTCACGGGCGTTCAAGCGCTCCAACGGCAGACTTGATCCTCGACTCTGGGTATGATGACAGTGCCCGGCTCATCGTCGAGGACGATAGTTTAAATCCGGCACGTGAAACGGGAGCGATCAGCGCAGTTATTGACGCCCATTCACAGTGTATCAGCGTCTTTGATTGTCCAAAACAAGCTGAAACGAGTGCGCGCACCTTTTTCCTGCCTGAAGAAGCGGACGGTCCTCAGCAGGCTCGGTGCGAGGCTCTAGGCCAAGGGCGAACACGCCCGATTGGTAGGCACGCCAGACAGCGAGCCTGGTGAGGTGACTGTGGCTGTATGTCATGCCCACAGATACCTCGAGCTCCGGGTTGGCGAGCACGATCGGTTCCGTTTCGGGAATTTGCGAACTTTCAACAGTACTGACCCGCTCGCCGTAATCGTCCCACGGCATCGGTGGACCGACCCGCATATCGGCCAATAAAGTTTCGGGCAGGCCACTGACTTCCAGGTTTTCATCGAGGAAGGGATAGCCGTAGTTCAGATGATAGAGAATGGCGTCGCGCGCCGGGCGGAAGCCGCGATTGGTCACCGTGTCGTCGATCGTCAGCACGGACCTGAAGACCGGGAGAGTAATGCGCCGATGCAATTCAAGGGTTTCACCGAACACGCTCGCCTGCCTGACGACGGCTTCGCAAAAGACGTCGCCAGTTTCGGTATTGACGCCGTAGCCGACCAGCCGCGCCCTTTCGGTGGCGATTCTGCCATGAAGCGGCATCGTCTTTGTTTTGAATTGTGGGTGACTATGATGGCAGATGTCCACTTCGAGAGGCCGACTGATGTGATCGAGACCGCATGTCACCATGAAACCATCGAAGTTGCGCAAGAAGCCCCATCCTTCCTCGGAACCGGGATCGCTCGCAGGAAACCGCGTCTGCACAGAGGAATGCCATCCGATATTGATGCCGCCGATGGAAAGGCAGGAAATATCAAATCCTCTATCAACCGCGACGTCGAACGCCACGCCTGTTGCGTTTCGGGCAATCAGGATCCTCTGGCCGCGCCCGGGACCGTCCTCGTGCGTTGCCAGCCGTATGTCGGCGACAGCTCTTAAGCCTGGTGCCTTCTTTCGCAGATTGATGTCCATATAACCCTCCCATGGCGTGCCTCACCGAAAACTGGGGCGGCCCGAAGTGTCGTCAGCGGGGTGACGTTGTTCGTCGGAAAGCATCTGCTGCGCGGAGTCCCCGCTGAGACGAAGGACGATAAAGACAACCGTTACTGTGGAGACAAGGACAAGAATGGCCCGGATAATACGGGCCAGGATGAACGGACCCATCACGCGATCTCCTTATGCAGCGCGGTCTCGGGCGACGACGTGATCGATTGCGGGAATTCTTCCGCCCGGTGGCATGCGACTTGCTGACCAACTGGCCGAAGGACGGGTGTCTCGGTTGCGCATCTGTCGATTGCGAAAGGACAGCGCGAACGGAACGCACAACCCTGCGCCACCTTCGAAGCATCAAGCTCACCCTTGATCGGCGGTTCGATATTGCGAACTGTCGGGTCCATCGTCGGAACGGAAGCCAGAAGAGCGCGCGTATAGGGATGGCGTGGCCACTGGTAAACCGACTTTATATCTCCGGTCTCGACGACGCGGCCGAGATACATGACAGCGATGCGATCAACGAGATGACGAACGATACGAAGATCATGGGTAATGAACACGTACGCGAGATCGAGCTCCTGCCAAAGCTCGCGCAGCAAGGCGACGACCTGCGCCTGTACCGAAACATCAAGGGCAGAGACGGCCTCGTCGAAGACGACGAGCTTCGGATCAAGGATCAGAGCACGAGCAATAACCACGCGCTGTCTCTGGCCGCCCGACATCTGATGGGGATAGCGGCTCATCATTGCACTCGACAGACCGACACGCTCTAGCATGGCAGCGGTTCGTTCATAGGCGCCGTCGCGGCCGGACGCCGGTCGATCGTCATCATCGACTACGCGATCAACCTCGAGCATATCGGTGACATCATCGAAAAAGGTCTCCTCAAGAAAGCCTCGCTCAGCCTGAAGCTCTCGGTGGATGGGTACGAAGAGTTGAAGACGCTCTTCGATCTGACCATCGATAACCTGCGGATTGCCCAAACGATCTTCGTTACTCGCGACTTCAATCTCGCCAGGCAGCTGATGGAAATGAAAGTCGAAGTTCGCCGGATGGAAAAACAATCGGCGGAGCGTCATCTCGAATGCCTGCGCGATGGCCGCGCCGACAGCGTACAGACCAGCTCGCTGCACCTCGACGTGCTGCGCGACCTGAAGCGCATCAACGCTCATATTGTCTCGGTCGCCCATCCGATCCTCGACGAGAGCGGTCTCCTGATCGAAAGCAGACTGCGCACTGCGAGCTGATTGCAATCGACCTTAGTCGGAGGCTAGACATGGCAAGAATTTGCAATCCCAGCAGTCATATTCTTGTGGATTGCGGCGTTAGCCAGCTTGGCAGGAAATATACGAATGTAAACATCCCTAACCCTAACCCTAACCCTAACCCTAACCCTAACCCTAACCCTAACCCTAACCCTAACCCTAACCCTAACCCTAAGGTCCGCTCGCATTATCGCTGCTGTCCATCACTGTCCAACGGCTGTCCATCGGGGGTAAAGTTCTGTCCAATTGCCCCAAAGGCTGTCCATCAGTGTTTCCCGGAATGCCACTGCTGACAGGTAGGCTATTACTGTGGGTTAGGGTACGTTTCTCAATTCTTCCAGGAAATCATTCTCGCATCGGAGGAGCGAGTACGATATGGCTATGACAGAGGGCAGGGAGTAAGCCGCCAACAAATGAGATCAAGCGAAGTTTTCTCGTCATGCTGAATTCCATCAAGGAATGCTTGAACACGCGTTGTCTGGAAATGCAAATGGATGCGATAGTTACATTTTATGCCCGCGTGATATTTGATTAATAATAAACATACAACAACAACGTTACAAATCCCCAAGAAGTACAATTACTGTGCTTAATATTTCCGATCGCGCGAATGAAGTGAACGCTGTTTATTGCAATATATAAAGTATGATATTTACCCTAGAGGAAGCGCATATGCAGCAACATTCTAGAATTTATCTAAAATAATTCTACGCTTATACTCATATTCCACATGTAACTATGCATACTTACACGGATAAACCATAATTTAGCATACTTCAGGCCGGGAGCCACTCCAATGGCCAAGTAGACTGGGAGCCAACTGTTACGTTGGCGCAAGGAATTTACCATCATGTTTGGCTTCCTACAGTCAGTTTCCTATGAGGATTTAACGCCTGATCGGTAATAGGGATGGCAACAAGAAGCCCTGACACGGAGCAACAGAAGGAGGGATCACACGACATGCTCCAGCGGATGCGGTTCTTTATAACCAATGTTGCAATCTCTTCCGCAGGGAGAAGTGACGTTGTATCAACAACGGTCGCGGCCCGTGCCGAAGCGAGGTTGGCGCCGATCTGGGGTTCGCGGCGGGCTCAACACTGCACTTTCTAGACTACTGAATTTCGAAGCTCCTGATTTGATGTCTACCCCATCAGGCTGAACGCTGCCAATCGCTACTCTGGAGGCGCTGGCAGGTCCAAGCTTCGGGGCGAAATTCGCAGACCGGTGAGTGTGGGCCGGTTGCCTGAATTCTACGCCCGACTAAGGCGGTGTAGGACAAGGCGCTGCAAGGCAACTGCGCCCTGGAGGGGAGCCGCACTGCGATTATAAAGCCGCGCCCTTCCTCCTCAGCCTTTCCTCGATATCCTCTCTCGCTGCACACGTTACAACTTCATTCACCTCAGACCATCGCGAAAACGTCCCCGACACTTCGACATCCAACAGCAGCTATCCCGACGCGCATCACGAAATCGACATCAGCTTCGAACTCAACAACGACTTTCGGATACTACATTTTCAGAAAAGATGGTTTCAACTGGTACAGCAGAAGGCAATGTACACGCCACCGAGGCGGAAGCCAGGTGAGCATGAAGTGGAACTTATTTGGATCAAACGCGCAATCACGACGCGACAGAACTCAGGACAGAATTTCCATTGACGATGACTACATTACAGTTACCGCCGGCCCTGCCTCTTGCCTTGAAAAAAAAGAGCGCTTGGCAACGATACCCTTCCTGCTCATCGAGGGCCTCTGTGATGGTTCAGGCCGATTTGTTGGGAGAGGGGCAGCGATACTGTCAATGAAGGCATCACACTCCTTCCGAAAGAGAATGTCCGCCTTCCGAGCTGTCTCTTCAGAGATAGGGAGCATGTCGAGAGGGTCAGACCGCGTCAAACTGGGTTTTTCAAAGCGAATGTTTGCCTTCGGCTTCTCCGTCCCTGGACCGCTATCCACGGCCGATGTTAGCGAGAGATGTTGCAACCGAGGGCAGGTGCTGGATACGAGATGATATCAGCTTACCCAGTGAGCAATCCGACGACTTCGTCGAACAGGCGCTGCGCCATTCTGCGCCCGACCTCATAGTCGATCCCTTCGACCCGCGCTGCCGCATATTTGCAGAAGTGCTTCAGCCAGCCGAGGCCTTTGCCGGAGATGCATACGGGCTCGTTGTTCTCCCACACCCAATAACCATCACAGCCCACGACGTATATATTCTGATCGGCGCAATTCGGATGTTCGCGGAGGCTGTTGACAGGTTGGCTGTAGCCGATGACGTGGAAGAAGTTCGCCTTCTTGTCGTTCAAGATTGCCCTTAGTCGATCGGGAGGTGGGCAGGTGGGATACAAGGAGAAATCGGCGGAAATTTCATCCTCAACAAGCTGAAAGGAGTGTTCGCTCGCCGAAAGAGACATGATGGGACGAATTGGTTACGAAATCGAATGTCGCCTGCGGTGAATGATGGTTGGAGGAATGGGCGAAACGGGAGCCAGCGGATCTCTTATAACAGGGAGAGGAACGCGACGAAGGAAATGGGGCATGCCGCGTCTGCCGCAAACTGGAGGGATAAGATTGCTTTTGGGGGATACCCAGTGGCGTTCTTTCACAAGCGAACTCGTCCTCGGCAATACGGTCGGCATGATAAATCCGGATAAAATGTGGCGATCAAACCCCATTCAATCAGCGCCAATGCTCGGGCTCGATGGCGATTGGGCGTAACAGCGAGCGCTTTGCACGGCATTTCGGGGAAGTGACGGATGGGCCGACCCTGGCTTCCCGTCCGTGTTGGTGGGGGGCCTGCTCTAAAAAAATGGAGCTGATAATCGATAGATTGCGACCAAGCGTTCCGTCGTGCTCGAACCGGTTAGCCTGTGTGCAGTGGCGCTGCCCAGCCGCCATGGTCTGCCCCCTCTTCCCGACGTGCGACATGGGTAGGGAAATGTAGGATAAAGAGCGGTTTCCCCTGTCCATCGCTGTCCATCGCTGTCCAACCACCGACTTTACTGTCCAACGGAAATCTTGCTCACGTTCAGCAATACCTACGCTTCACCAAAAATACGACGCAAGAAGATAATTGCACATTTTCAGTTTCGCTATGACGGTTGGCCAATGCGAGCAATATATTCTCCCATTTCTTTTCTACAAGATTGAGTTCTACTTCTGTGACGGCCCTCCATCGCATTCGTACTTCAACAGGCGGAAAATTACTGTCGGAAACTGTACCTTTGCGCTCCCCGGGATCAAACATGTCTTTGTTTCCAAATGCAGCGTCATGGACGTTGAACGGGCCTTCCAGTGCCAGATGGCTTTTCGGCCTATCTGCGAGGACGGCTTTTTGAACCTGCACGGGGACGGCCGAATGGATTATACTCCTGCAACCACGCGTTACTCGCTCGAAGACATCGCGATGATCGCCACAAGTCTTTTCCCCGAGGTGTCCGGCGCGAACATTGAAGAAAGAAGAGAATTCGCACGGAAGTTTGCAGGGACGGTCACAACGAGGAGAGAAGAGCGATGCCTTGACGCCGTGCCCGCGCCGGCGGAGACAGATGTTGGCAAGGAAGAAAGAGCCTCCGCCGTGACGTTCAGGCATTGTGCAACGACGGCAGTTGAGAGCCGCGACGCCAGCCTCGATCTCCGTCGTCCAGATAGTGCCGCAACCATCCGGCCTGGTTCCATCGAAACTGTACTCGCATCTGATCCAACTTCCGAGCCAGACAGTCCTCCGCCAGCCCTCCAGACGCGGCCCAGGTCCCAGGAAGCAGTCAGCCCTTCGGGGTTAATTGGCGTGCCAAAGGATGATCGACCTGCCACCGCGGGCAGACCGGCGAAGCGACAGAAGGGTAACGAAGGTTGGACGAATTCTCCCATGGTTGCGTCTGAGGGCAAGGACGAAACTCGAACGGGTCACGCCCGCAATTCCGGCTCAACATCCTCCAGCGATGACGCCGGCGACAAACGCTCGTTGCGAAATCTGCGTTGGACGAGATCCACCTCCGCGCTCAGAGAGGCGACGATGACGGTTCCAGCCAAAAGCCCCCCTTTGCCCGATCTGGCGACACGCGCGAAACATGTCTTTGGGATGTCGGTCTCGCGTGTAGGCTTGAGGAACATGTTTTCACTAGGGCCTGTGGGGAGAACAGCAGAGGCCTACTAGAATGAAACGCGTTGCAACGGGCGAAATGTTGCGTTGTAGTTATGGCTTCCTTTCTGTAGCAATTTTCAATCAAGATTGATGTTCCGGGCACAGCGCTCTTCTCTTCCGTGACGTTGTGCATCCCCTTTGGCGTGTAGCAATGCGAATGCTGATGGAGATTTTTTACGTGAGCTGCCAACACCGTCGATCAATAACCTGGGCTGCTGCCGCGAAGGTGAGACCGCTGACGGGACAAATTCAGCCACGATCTTGGCCTGAGAGCTGGTTGGTTCCCCCACGCGTCTTGGCGTGAAGCTCCACTTGGGGGCTCGGCGCAGGGTCGTATTCGGCCCAACTTTGGACCGTATCCTTGATGACTGCTGCCACACCACTCGTTTCCAGTTGATTATCCTGGTTGGCCACGTCAGTCGCCGATCAAATGGACAAGGATGGACAGGGATGGACAGGTGATGGACAGCGCAGGGTGGGTGGGCTCAAGCCAGAACAGCCAGGAGGGAGGGGAAACCTGATAAAGTCCGCATCTTCATTCTTTTCGCTCCGTTTTAATTGAAAACCATCCTATTTTCACGCTCCGGCATCCTGAACTGTCTGTACTCCCAACAGCAATCATGGCCAGCGGAGCAACAGGATTTTATATTCTCGATCCCTATGCGGAAGAGTTCACGCTGGAGAAGCTGAAAACAGCAGTCTCTCGGAGGAGGGTAAGTCAACTTTTCCAGCGGTTCCATATCGAATTGCATCGCACTGACTGATCCGCAGTGTGTCGTGAACTTCCTGGGCAGGAAGATCATTTCGCCCGACAAAGATAAACTGGTCCTCGACGTCTGCTTCAAGGAGGTGGCGCGGATGGCCTTAAAACACGGTATCGAGATCTGGTATCACGATCTCGACAACGAGTTCGAGCACGCCTTCCAGCAGCGAACTGTCGACAAGACCTTGTTTGATTTCTTCTCCAAGATCGTCACCGGCAACGGCGGGATAATCCTGCATTCACCCGGTCAGCTGGAGAGCGAAAAACCTTCGCATTCCAACCCCGCCTGGCCGACGGTTTGGAGATCCCTTTCGACGTCGCGCATTCGCCGCATCTCCTATGCGCATATCGCAGCGGCATCGAAATGCGATGATGACGAGAAATGGCCAAAGGGAGTTCATTATCCCATTTTTCTCAGTAAGCGAAAGTCGGGATGGTATTCGATCGGGCTGTTGGTCCTTCTGGTCAGCAATTGTGACCTCTCCAAAGATGACAAAGCCAATCTCGACATGGTCTCTGCGGTGTTGGACCGGAATGCTCCTCAATGGAGGAAGCTGGATGAAATGAAGGATGCATCGGCCGACATTGTGAAAGAAGATGCGGGGCTGATTGTTCATGGCGACTTGGTTACCGTGTAGATAGATCAGCCGATTTCATCGCGCAGTCAAATAAACGCAGCCTTACGAACGGGTGACGTTGTCTTTCAGTGAGGCTCGAAAAGTTTGTCCTGCAGCCGCGTCGTGCAAGATTGCCGAGCGCAAGGCAACAAGATCCAGAAGATCCGGGGTAATATGGACTATGGCCTGCATCATCGCTGACCGGTTGCCTTGAGCCAGCCTTGTCGTACGAGTGCGTCGTTGCCAGCGCGAACCACTTGCCGTCATGCCACAAGCAAACCTGTCTGCAAATCACAGGTCAAGGCATGCAAAGCTGCTCTCGACCGCAAAGGCGATCTGCGTTTCCATCTGATGAAGCAACCGGTATCAGAGAACTGGTGTAGCCGAAATCAAAACTGGAATGGCTTCGACAGATTTTGGGAGATTAACTCACTCCGCTACGGCGGAAGGGCCCTGAAGCAGCTAAATTTGGATGGACAATGGTGGCGTTGCGAACCTTGCTCAATAGTTCGCATTCATTTCCGCCAAGCAGGGGAAGTACGGGATGCTCCCCACACGGTCTTGACGCTTAACCTGAATGGGACGGTGTCTCTAGCCAATGACGCCGTCAATGTGTGATCAACCGCAATTCGCGAAACAGGCCGCTCGCTAAAAGAACGACATAAAGAACTGCGCCCCTGTCCATCACTGTCCATCCTTTATCCATCACTGTCCACCCTTTAACCATTCTTCAAACGAATTGCGAGTTCTGCCAAATCGATTTCCAATCTTCTTGTTGTCCATTCGACGATGACACGCCCGGTTCCCCAGGTTGACGTCGAGCAATTCGCGATCACGGTTCGGAAGACAAAATATGTTTTTTTCATCAGCCCGCTGGCAAGATCGTGCAAACTTTGGCCGAACGATCTGCGCTCTGCCCCCAACACCATCTACCTTCACTGGTGCGACCTGCCGTACGAAATGATGGCGCATGCCATCTCCAACGATCCCCAGCACATCGGCGTCAGCCAGCATGGCATCGTGACTTTGACAGCACGGGGGATCAAAACGTGCCGGTGGCCTTTCAGCAACAACAATTTTTTGCAGGACACCGCTATGAACATCATGATGGCGCTCGCACGTCCCGTTAACGAGGCTTTTGAGTTCCACGCCAAACTCATGACTGCTCTCGATAAGATCAGGCAACGAACGGTTGGAGAGCTGCCCATGATGCGGCTCCATCGGACATTCATGATCCACAAGCTCGCCAATGGCGGTGCCTCTCCAATGATGCTCCCGGGACTGAAACCATGCCGACTGTTGCGCTTCACACACCTGACTGCCGCCGACTTCTGGGAACTCCATGCCGACTGGGCGGAACTTGAGGATCTCTATTACAACGGCACCGCTCCGCGCATTTGCACCCTTCACGCTGCGCCAGACGATGGTTTCAGCAAGTCCGAGGAAGGCGTTGAAGAGAAACTTCCCTCACCACCTCGCCCCGCCTATGCCATTACCCATCAGCTGGAAACGGTTATCGGTGCTCCCCCAAGCCCGCCTGTTAGCGAGAACGGATGGGTTGATCTGATGCCCTCTGTCGAACATTGGGATGGAAGCACAGATGGAATGCTGGAGGAGGGAGATCATGCGAATGGCGTGGGGCGCGAGCGTGAGTTCGGCTCAGACGGGGAATGGATCTCGCGTAGCGATTGCGACACGGACATAGCATGGAGCCCGGATGGCAGTCCTTTTCAGTTGTTTCATTAGCACTTTGAGATCGCTAGTTTTCAAATTTGACTACTTGTATTGATACCATGTGTTGTCTCTCTTCCGTTGAAGTTCTTGATAACTCGTTGAGCCTCACAGAACTTATGATCGGCGCAGGTAGGAAAGCTCAATCCGTTGGTTGCTCTCGGGCATGGCGCGGCACGGCCCGTCCATGCATGCGGTACGTGGGATCAGATGTGCTGCGATCCCTTGCGTCGAATTCAGGCTCAGCGAATGGTAGGCTTGATGCGTAGCGTTTCCACGGGTTCTATTCATCAATATCATCGTCAAACCACGTGACTTGGGGAATGGTCTCGGCATTTACCAACCACTGAGAACATTCCTTCGAGCCCACGCGCGCGCTGGGGTCGGAGAGATGTTTTCGTATTGTTGCACATCGCATTTCTTGCAGTTTGCAAGAGTGACGTGTCATGTTTTCGGTGTGCCGCCCCAGACTGCAAATGGCGTCAAGAACCGTGTGCTCTCACTGGCTGGCCAAGGCCCGTTGATGCGGCCAAGCCCAGGTTGTGTCGCACGAGGATGCGAAGGTGGACCTTAAGCTGGGTCCGTCGGCACGTCTCACTGGATCATTGGTCAGGCTTTATCAGTGCGGGAAATTGGACTTTCATTTTCTGCGGCACGCGCGCACATGGGCAAAAAAGCCCAATGGCCCCAAGAGCACTATTCACTTCTCATTGGTTAGCCAAGGGTCCTAAATGCGGCCGAGCAATATCGTGACACACACTGATGCAGCCCCCAACGTTTTTCGTGGTCAAGGAGGTTTGCCAGCAGTTCTGATTGGCTCGCTGGTTGGGTTCGATAAGTGCGGGAAATTGGTTTTCATTTCCCGAAACCCTGGCGCGTCATGCGCAAAAATTCCAGTGTGCTCAGCCAGGAAATTTGCGGCTCTGCGCGCACCCCTCAGGCTGCGAGACCGGTGAGCGATGTTGGTTAGCCAACGCCCGATTAGTGCCACGACAGCGATCTCTGTTTTTGGTCGGCGTCATCGGTGGAGTGTTATTTTCCCCACGCGCATCGCCCACCCTTCAGATATTTTTTTGCTGCACACCAACTTTCTATTTATCGCGACAACAATCCAACTTTTCAAAATGAACTTCATACGGAATGACCCCGTAAGGCAAGGGAGGGTCGACTTCAATGGCAAAACTGCCTTCTTTGTTTTCCACACCACAGCGCCGTCCCGAGCAGATTGGGAGGAGCTCAGTCGAAGGACTAACCCGGTATCAGCGACGCATTTTCACCTTCTGCCCTTCTCCCTCGCCGCGGTCAGAGAGAACTTTGTTCCCTCTTCGTCCGTGATTGCTATCGCGCTCGATGGCTATCTCAGAGCGGGAGGAGACGGCGTTTCTTCGACCCTCTTTGGTGCTAGGAGAAAGGACAAAATCCGCTCTCGCAGAGGGATCGCCCATTTTGCCTGGGATATTCAGTTCGGTCGGGAAGAGCCTGGCAAACAGAAATACGTGGCTCTGGTTCGTGACGCGCTGACGCGCAGCCGGCAAGAAAAAAGGGACTTGGGTGAGGAGGAGGGCTCGTCAGCGGAGAGGCTGGATAATCGTGGGTTCGGCGACGCGGAAGACCAAAAGGAGCAGGATGAGGATGAAGACTTCCGGTCGGCAGAAGAAGATCTGGCGCCTTTCGACGCGGAGGAGGGACGCTCGGACAGTGGTGACGCCGAGGAGATGGAGGACATAGTCGAGGATACGGGCTCAAAGACCAGCGAGGCGTCCAACCAAAGCAGCGTTGAGAGAGAGGATGCTTGGGGATCGGTGGAGGACAACCCGTCGTCTTTCGACGAAGAGCAGGAACCTGTTGGCATCGGGGAAGACGAGAGCATGGACGATGTGGTTGGAGGAGCAGCACCGGAGTTGGATGAGGCGCCCGAAGAAATCGCGGCAGACAAGCCAGAAAGTCGCGATCTGAGCGATGAGGACTGGGAAGCCTGCAAAGTGGTGATGCGAGGCGGGCGGGGACGCAAGGACAAGGCTCCTCCCGATGATCGACGCTCCCTGAACGGCGTTCTTTATTGGCTTCGGAGCGGCTGTGAATGGAAATACTTGCCAGAACGCTTCGGCAAGTGGAATACCGTCTACAGACGGTTCCAGCGTTGGCAGGAAAACGGCATCTGGGAGGAGATTGAGGTCTGTCTGCGCGAGCGTGGCCTCGACAAGGACTGGCAACCCGACCGTCCTCAAATCAAGAGGAGGCAGTCTTCGGAGCCCCCCGTGCCCGCGGCAGTGGCCAATGTCACAGACCTTCTGGCAACACTCCAGCAATCCTGTGGCGACAGCGGCACGGATCTCACGCGAAACCTGCTCTTGCTGTTAGCCAAAGGGCTTGGTGAGGGGACCGCTAATGGATGAGAGCGCTGTCCATCAGGCCGAGGGGCTGTCCAAGCCTGTCCATCACTGTCCATCGGCTGTCCAACGCTGTCCATTGGGGGTCTCTCGCTGTCCAACGCCGTCTGGAGATCTGCGTTGTCAAA
>NZ_JAOYTI010000010.1:0-20494 GCF_025847085.2 Rhizobium sp. BT-226
GCCACAGGCACGTCCTTCCAGGCAAACCCTTCCTTCGAAAGATCCTCCTTCAAGACGTTCAGCGCCGCTGCCTCGCCGCCTGACGTCCACCAGTGCAGCATCTGCACTTCCTTCACGTCAGTAGCCTGCGCCGCACCGATGCCAGCCATCATCACGACAGCAACAGCTGCCGAGCTCAAAAACTTGTTCATGAATTTCCTCCCATTGAAAATCGGCGGCAGGACCCTCCCCGCCGCCCGATGTTTACCACCTTGCAGTGGGCAACACGCGGCCGCGCTCCTCCGCGCGGTTAACAATTTAAAGCGTTATAAGCCTTCTGTCGTCAAGTCCTTTCTCGACTCTCGAGAAAAATATAACTACCAGGGCATCAGCTTGAATTTTATACGAATTTCGGGATTGCTAACGGAACGATGGCAACAATCCAGAGGCCGAGGATCTGCAGCTCCTGCTGTCACCGCAGATCAACTTTCCGGTCGGGTAGCCGCCCGGCTGTGTTGGCCGACGTTTAAAAACTGTTTCCATGACGCGTGATTTGTCCTAGAAGCACCGCGCAATCCGGTCGCAGCCCACCCGGTCAAAACAAGGGATCCAAAATATGAAAACCATCGTCGTCTGCTCCGGCGGACTGGACTCCGTTTCGCTTGCCCACAAGGTAGCCGCGGAAAAACAGCTTATCGGTCTAGTCTCCTTCGACTACGGCCAACGGCATCGCAAGGAACTCGAATTCGCCGCCAGCTGTGCCGCGCGCCTTTCCGTTCCCCATCATATCATCGACATCGCCAGCATCGGCGGCCATCTCAGCGGATCGGCCCTGACCGACAATGTCGAGGTTCCCGACGGCCACTACGCCGACGAGACCATGAAGGCCACCGTGGTGCCGAACCGCAATGCCATCATGCTGGCAATCGCCTTCGGCCTGGCTGCCGCGCAAAAAGCAGATGCCGTTGCCGTCGCCGTGCATGGCGGCGACCACTTCATCTACCCGGACTGCCGTCCGGGCTTCATCGATGCCTTCCAGCGCATGCAGCACGAAGCGCTGGACGGTTATGCCAGCGTGAAACTGCTTGCCCCCTACGTCGATGTTTCCAAAGCGGCGATCGTGGTTGACGGCGAAAAACACGGCACGCCGTTTTCGGAAACCTGGTCCTGCTACAAGGGCGGCGAGCTCCACTGTGGGCGCTGCGGAACCTGCGTGGAACGCCGTGAAGCTTTCCATCTTGCCGGCGTCCCCGATCCTACGGAGTACGAAGACCGGGACTTCTGGAGAGCCGCGATCTCGCGATACTCGGCCACGGAGGTGCGTTGATGTACCGCATCACCAAGGAGTTTCATCTCTCTGCCTCCCATCAATTGGATCACCTGCCTGCCGACCATCAATGCGCTCGGCTCCACGGTCACAACTACATCGTCGTCGTCGAGCTGGCCGCCGAAAGCCTGAATGATGATGGCTTCGTCCGTGACTATCACGACCTCTCGCCGCTCAAGCGCTATATCGACGAAGCTCTCGATCATCGTCACCTGAACGACGTCTTCGGCCATTCGAAAGTCACCTCCGAATTCCTGGCAAGGCACTTTTACGACTGGTGCAAGCAGCGCTTCCCGGAGACATCGTCCGTTCGCGTCAGCGAGACGCCGAAAACCTGGGCGGAGTACAGGCCGTGAGTGGCGGATCCATTCGCGTCAGCGAGATCTTTGGCCCGACCATACAGGGCGAAGGCGCCCTGATCGGGCTGCCGACGGTGTTCGTCAGGACAGGCGGCTGTGATTATCGATGTTCCTGGTGCGACAGTCTTCACGCGGTCAACAGTGCGTTCCGCGATCAATGGATTCCGATGTCCGCTGAGGCGATCTGGCGTAAGGTCACCGAACTCTCCGGGGCAAAGCCACTGACGGTTTCCCTTTCTGGAGGCAATCCGGCGATACAGCCCTTGAGGCCGTTGATCGAACTCGGCCATTCCCAAGGATACCGCTTTGCACTGGAAACCCAGGGGAGCGTCGCCCAGGCATGGTTTCGAGATCTCGATATGCTGGTGATCAGCCCCAAACCGCCATCCAGCGGAATGCTGACGGATTGGGACCAGGTGGACAACTGTCTTCAACTGGCCACTGGCGGCCCGGAGATCGCCTTGAAGATCGTCGTCTTCGACGATGCCGACTACAAATTCGCCCAACGGGCGGGTGAGCGCTACCCCCAAATTCCCTTGTTTCTCCAACCAGGCAACCACACCCCGCCGCCGCCCGATGACGACGACGCCCGCATTGATATCGACGGTGTGATGGATCGGATGCACTGGCTTGTCGACAAGGTGACGGCCGACCGATGGTTTGCAGCCCGCGTGCTGCCTCAATTGCACGTGCTGCTTTGGGGAAACAAGCGTGGGGTCTGAGCTATCTGCTCTCTGGAAAGGCGAAGACATCGACGGGCTCTCCAAGCCCGCGCAGCGGGAAGGTGCCGAGGCTGTCCATCTCTTCCGCGCAGTTCGCCATTTCGACGAAGGCTCGCGACAAGAGCACCGGACGCTTGACCTCCTTGGTCAGGGTTTCCAGTCGCGAGGCGACATTGACCGCCGGGCCAATGACGGTGAAATCCAGCCGCCGGCGCGAGCCGATATTGCCGTACATGACGTCGCCGACATGCACGCCGACGCCGTAGCGTAGCGGTTCGCGCCCGTTGCTCGCATGCTGCTGGTTCAATTGCGCCATCAACGTCTGACCCTCGCGGATCGCCTGCAGCAGATCGTGACAGGCCGTGTCCTTGCTCAGCGGGAAGATCGCCAGTAATCCGTCGCCCATGAACTTCAGGATTTCTCCGCCATACCGTTCGATCGGATCAGACATGGCGTCGAAATAATCGTTGAGCAGATGGATGACATCGTCACGCGGCCAGAGATCGGAGATCGCCGTAAAGTCGCGCAGATCGCAGATCATGATTGCCGCCCCGACGGTCGCGCCGCTGCCGCGCGTCGTGACTCCCGACAGAATCTGTTCGCTCGCATGCGGTCCCACATAGGTCTGCAGCAACGTGCGCGCCATGATGTTCTTCAGCCGGATTTCGCTGACGAGCGTCAGGGCCGGCAGCAGATCGCGCAGGAAATCGACATGCTCGCTCGTAAAACCGCCCGGCCGGCTGGTCGAAAATGTCGCGACATGCCGTTTGCCGAAAGTATGCTCGAGCGGCCAGGCGATATACTCTGTGAGGCCGTCATCGCGCAGTTCCTGATAGAATGAATCCTCGTCGCCGTCGGCTGTGCCTTCCAACTGTCTACGCACCTCCTCCGAACCCTGATGGATCGCGTTGACGGGACTCTTCAGGAACTCCGGCGTGTTTTCGACACCATAGGCGAAAGTGTTGATCTTCGCCTCCGCCAGGCCTTCCTTCCAGAGGATGCGGGCACCGATCCATTGCGGATGGTTCGTCCTGAAATGCAATGTCGCCCGCGCCACCGGCACCCCTGCCGCCAGCAGCTTCTCGCACATTTCCACCAGGATGTTGTCGATGAAGCGCTCGCCGCGCGTCTCGTTCACCAGCCAGTCGAGAATCCGTCTTCTGCGGATCGGCCAGACGCCTTCGCCCGCTTCGACGGCAGTCCCGGCCTTGTTCAAAAAAGACGACATCAAAAACTCCCGCTACGCCGGATCACCGGCGAGGACCGAATTTAGTTTCCGCTGAATGTGGGCGATGAGAGAGCAAATGATAAGAGGCAGACGGCGATCAAGCCTCAGAAATCCCAGTCCTCGTCCTCGGTCGCCACTGCCTTGCCGATCACATAGGAGGAACCGGAGCCGGAGAAGAAGTCGTGGTTCTCGTCGGCATTCGGCGAAAGCGCCGACAGGATCGCAGGATTGACCTTGCAGGCCTCGGCCGGGAACAGCGCCTCGTAGCCAAGGTTCATCAGCGCCTTATTGGCATTGTAATGCAGGAATTTCTTGACGTCCTCGGTCAACCCGACGCCGTCATAGAGCGCTTCGGTATATTTCGCCTCATTGTCATAGAGCTCGAGCAGCAGTTCGAAGGCGAAATCCTTGATCTCCTGCCTTCTCTCCTCGCAGAGACGTTCCAGCCCGCGTTGGAATTTGTAGCCGATATAATAGCCGTGCACCGCCTCATCGCGGATGATCAGCCGGATCATGTCGGCCGTGTTGGTCAGCTTGGCGCGGCTCGACCAGTACATCGGCAGATAGAAGCCAGAATAAAACAGGAAGCTTTCGAGGAAGACGCTCGCGACCTTCTTCTTCAACGGATCGCCGGAGCGATACTGCTCCATGATCAGCGCCGATTTCCGCTGCAGGAATTCGTTCTCCTCCGACCAGCGATAGGCATCGTCGACATCGGGCGTCGAGCACAGCGTCGAGAAGATCGAGGAATAAGAGCGCGCATGCACCGCCTCCATGAAGGAGACGTTGGAAAGCACCGCCTCCTCGTGCGGCGTTGCCGCATCTTCCATCAGCCGGATGGAACCGACGCCGTTCTGGATCGTGTCGAGCAGCGTCAATCCGGTAAAGACGCGGATGGTCAGCTGCTGCTCGACCGGCGTCAGCGTCGCCCAGGAGGGGATGTCGTTCGAAAGCGGCACTTTTTCCGGCAGCCAGAAATTGCCGGTGAGCCGGTTCCAGACTTCGAGATCCTTGTCATCCTCGATGCGGTTCCAGTTGATGGCGCGCACGCGAGAAGCGGGTTTGATTTGCATGTTCATTAGGTGGTCCCTCTTGAGGAATATGTCTGGGCGCCCCCTCATCCGCCTGCCGGCACCTTCTCCCCGCTGGGGAGAAGAGACTTGTGGCAGCGTCATCCCCAACCAAGTCCCCTCTCCCCAGCGGGGAGAGGGTTAGGGTGAGGGGGCTTCTGGCTCGAGGCCCGAAATCAAATCACAGCGTACAAGACACGCAACCCTGCACCTCGGTGCCGGACAGCGCCATCTGGCGAAGGCGGATGTAGTAGATCGTCTTGATGCCCTTCTTCCAGGCATGGATCTGCGCCTTGTTGATATCGCGCGTCGTCGCCGTATCGCGGAAGAACAAGGTCAGCGACAGGCCCTGGTCGACATGCTGGGTCGCCGCCGCATAGGTGTCGATGATCTTCTCCGGCCCGATCTCGTAGGCATCCTGATAATAGTCGAGATTATCGTTGGTCATGAACGGCGCCGGATAGTAGACGCGGCCGATCTTGCCTTCCTTGCGGATCTCGATCTTCGAGACGATCGGATGGATCGAGGAGGTCGAGTGGTTGATGTAGGAGATCGATCCCGTCGGCGGCACCGCCTGCAGGTTCTGGTTATAGAGGCCGGAGGCGATCACCGCCTTCTTCAGCGCGGCCCAGTCTTCCTGCGTTGGAATATGGATGCCCGCGGCCTCGAACAGAGCCTTCACCCTCTCCGTCGCCGGCTCCCAGAGCTGCTCGGTATATTTGTCGAAATAGTCGCCGGAAGCATATTTCGAATTCTCAAAGCCCTTGAAGCTCGTGCCGCGTTCGACCGCCAAGAGGTTTGAGGCGCGGATCGCGTGATAGGTCACCGTATAGAAATAGATGTTGGTGAAGTCGACGCCTTCCTCGGAGCCGTAGAAGATGCGTTCGCGGGCCAGGTAACCGTGCAGGTTCATCTGACCGAGGCCGATCGCATGGCTCTCGTCGTTGCCCTTCTCGATCGAGGGAACCGAGGAAATGTGACTCATGTCGGAAACGGCCGTCAGCGCCCTGATCGAGGTCTCGATCGTCTTGCCGAAATCGGTGGAGTCCATGGCCGCCGCAATGTTCAGCGAGCCGAGATTGCAGGAAATGTCCTTGCCGAGATGTTTGTAGGAAAGGTCGTCGTGATATTCGCTCGCCTCGCTCACCTGCAGGATCTCCGAGCAGAGATTACTCATCGAAATACGCCCGGCGATCGGGTTCGCCCGGTTCACCGTGTCCTCGAACATGATGTAGGGATAACCGCTCTCGAATTGGATTTCGGCAAGCACCTGGAAGAATTCGCGCGCCTTGATCTTCTTCTTGGAGATGCGGGCATCGTCCGCCATCTCGCGGTACTTTTCCGTCACCGAAATCTCGGTGAAGGGCACGCCATAGACGCGCTCCACGTCATAGGGCGAGAACAGGTACATGTCCTCGTTGTTCTTGGCGAGTTCGAAGGTGATATCGGGCACGACGACGCCGAGCGACAGCGTCTTGATGCGGATCTTCTCGTCGGCATTTTCGCGCTTGGTGTCGAGGAAGCGCATGATGTCGGGGTGGTGGGCGTTGAGATAGACCGCACCCGCGCCCTGCCGCGCCCCAAGCTGGTTGGCATAGGAGAAACTGTCTTCGAGCAGCTTCATCACCGGGATGATGCCCGAGGACTGGTTCTCGATATGCTTGATCGGCGCGCCTGCCTCGCGGATATTCGTCAGCGACAGCGCCACGCCGCCGCCGCGCTTCGACAATTGCAGCGCCGAATTGATCGACCGGCCGATCGATTCCATATTGTCCTCGACACGCAGCAGGAAGCAGGAAACCAGTTCGCCGCGCTGCTTCTTGCCGGCGTTGAGGAAGGTCGGCGTCGCCGGCTGGAAACGGCCGGAAATGATCTCCTCGACCATGTCGCGGGCAAGGGCCTCGTCGCCGCGCGCCAAGGCCAGCGCCACCATGCAGATGCGATCCTCGTAACGCTCGAGATAGCGCTTTCCGTCGAAGGTCTTCAGCGTATAGCTGGTGTAATATTTGAAGGCGCCGAGGAAGGTCGGGAAGCGGAATTTCTTGGCATAGGCCTGGTCGAACAGATCCCGCACGAAATTGAAGGAATACTGGTCGAGAACCTCCTGCTCGTAATAACCCTCGGTCACGAGGTAATCGAGCTTTTCCCTCAGATTGTGGAAGAACACCGTGTTCTGGTTTACATGCTGCAGGAAATATTGCTTGGCAGCCATTCGATCCTTGTCGAGCTGGATCCGCCCCTCATCGTCATAGAGGTTCAGCATCGCGTTCAGCGCGTGATAGTCGAGGGTTTCGGCCGCCTTCGACGGCCTTTCCCCGGCGGGCTGAGCAATAGTGTGATGCGGTTTTGCGCCCGCATCCCGCGTCAGGTTTGTTGCCGTGTCCAAAATCGTTCCATTCCGTGTTTGACCTTGGCGACGTCGTCTTCGGTACCCATGAGCTCGAACCGGTAAAGGTACGGCACCTGGCATTTCTGCGAGACCACGTTGCCGGCGAGCCCGTATGTCTCGCCGAAATTGCTGTTGCCCGCGGCGATCACGCCGCGGATGTGTCCTCGGTTTTCCGCATCATTGAGGAAACGGATCACCTGCTTGGGAACGGCACCCTTGCCGCCGTCGCCGCTATAGGTCGGCACGATCAGCACGAAGGGTTCGCGGATATGGAACGCGTGTGCACCACCTGGCGGAATGCGCGCCGCACGCAGTCCGAGCTTGGCAACGAACCGATGGGTGTTCTCGGATCGGCTGGAATAATAGACGATCAGGCCCATCGCTTGTCCTCAGGTCAGGAGAGCGCGCTGATCATGTCGGGGCGGAAGCCCGCCCAATGCTGCTCGCCGGCGATGACCACAGGCGCCTGCATGTAGCCGAGGCTGCGGACGCGATCGAGCGCTTCGGCATCCTGCGAAATATCGACGATGTCATAATCGACGCCCAGACGGTCGAGGGCGCGGTAGGTGGCAGTGCACTGGACACAGGCAGGCTTGCTGTAGACGGTAATAGTCATGATATTCCTCGTGACGACGCGATTGGGCGCAAGACATCGATCGGAAATCTGTCGATATCCGTCGAAAAATTCTCTGATGATTTGAACTATGCGGCTCGTTCAGCCGCTGGGCGTAATCCGCCCTCTACCTGGTGCGGGTGGCGGCCTGAACTGAGATACTGACATGACTTCACCCCGAAGTGGCTCAATGCGAAGGTTTCGGGGCGGAGGTTCGGGCCTACGAAACGCGACACGGAGATTCCCCGCAGCCATGCAACGCGACCTTCCGGACACCCCGCCCGTGGACGTTTCGTTCGAGGCAGGTCTCCTGGCTCACGGGTCAAAGCGCCTGCCCAGCCTTCCCGGAGCATCATGCTCCAGTGACCTGAAATCGGACAGTTGCTCACCGCTTACAGTTGCGGGGGCAGCTCCGGCATTGCCGCGCTATGATGGCGAAGCGCACCGAATTCCCGTCTTAGCCATCAATCCCTACGAATCGATGGAACCTCGAACACTAGATATAGTACCCCAATCCAAATTCGCGTCAACGGATGGTTTGTGCATTGCGTTACGGCAGGTTTGAAATCGCTACATTCCTGTGAAAAACATGGCTAACGAAGGCTTAGGAAAAACGAGCTGTGGAGAAGACCTGAACCCGAGAGCCGGCCTGCAGCCGGCTTTCAGGCTGCTGACTACAAAACCCGCGACGTCATCCTCGGCCTTGTGCCGAGGATCTGCGCCGGTCAATTAAGCATCTGACAATAAATGGTTTTCAGTCAAGCAATTGCAGTGGTTAGATGCTCGGCACAAGGCCGAGCATGACGGAGGAGACTTTGTCAACAAACTGAGAGCCGACCCAACGGATGACCGGCTCGGCGATTTTCGCCCGAATCGTCGGACTTCAGACCGCCATCGGGAAAACATTCATCCCTTTATCCGAAGCAGCCGCAGCGCGTTGATCGTCACCAGCACGGTGGCGCCGGTATCGGCGAGGATCGCCGGCCAGAGCCCGGTGATGCCGGCGATCGTCGTCACCAGAAACACCGCCTTCAGCCCGAGTGCGATGGTGATATTCTGCAGGATATTGCGCATCGTGCGTTTGGACAGTTCAATCATCCGCGCCACGTCGCCGACGCGTCCATGCAGCACGGCGGCATCCGCCGTCTCCAGCGCCACATCCGTGCCGCCGCCCATGGCGATGCCGATATCGGCAGCGGCCAGCGCCGGAGCATCGTTGATGCCGTCGCCGACCTTGGCGACGATGAAACCCTGGCGCTTCAATTCGCCGACCACCCGCTGCTTGTCCTCAGGCATCATCTCGCCGCGCCAGTCGATGCCGAGCATGCCGGCAACGGCTGCTGCCGTCCGCTTGTTGTCGCCCGTCAACATCATCGCCTTGACGCCTGCCGATTTGAGGGCAGCGAGTCCGGCCTCGGCATCCTCGCGCGGCTCGTCGCGCATGGCGAGCAGGCCGGCCGCAACACCGTTGACGAGCAGCACCGATATGCTCTTGCCCTCGTCGTTCAGCGCCGTGATGCGTGCATCCTGGTCCGCGCTGAGCGTCCCCCGCTCGCGAGCGGCAGGCGGCGACAGCAGATCCAGCGTCTCGCCGCCGACCTTGCCGCTGACACCCTTGCCCGGCAGCGCTTCCAGCTCGAAGGCCGGCGGCACGGGAACGCCGTCCGCCTTGGCGCGGTTAAGGATCGCCTGCGCGAGCGGATGGCTGGAACCCTGCTCCAGCACCGCCGCGCGCGACAGCACCTGCGCCTCGCTCAGACCAAAGGAAATGATGTCGGTCACCTGAGGCTTGCCTTCCGTCAGCGTGCCGGTTTTGTCGAAGGCGACCATCGTCACCTTGCCCAGCGTTTCCAGCACCGCGCCGCCCTTCATCAAGAGCCCGCGCCGCGCACCTGCCGAAAGCGAAGCGGCGATCGCCGCCGGTGTCGAAATGACAAGCGCGCAGGGGCAGCCGATCAAAAGGATGGCAAGGCCCTTATAGACCCATTCGCCCCACGGCCCATCGAACAGCAGCGGCGGAACGACCGCGACCAGCGCTGCGACCACGACGACGCCGGGCGTGTAATAGCGCGAAAACCGATCGATGAAGCGTTCGGTTGGCGCCTTCGATTCCTGTGCCTCCTCCACCAGCTTGACGACGCGGGCGATGGTATTGTCGGCGGCAGCCGCCGTGACGCGAACCCTCAGCACCGCATCACCATTGACCGTGCCGGCAAAAACGACGGCATCGACGCCCTTGCGCACCGGCGTGCTCTCGCCCGTCACCGGCGCCTCGTCGATCGCGCTCTCGCCTGAGAGGATGATGCCGTCCGCCGAGATCCGGTCGCCAGGACGAACCATGATGATGGCGCCGACAGCAAGGCTTTCAGCCGGCACCTCCCGTGTCTGCCCGTTGTCTTCGAGTAGCGCGGTCTTCGGCACCAGCGCCGTCAACGATTGGATGCTTTCGCGCGCCTTGCCCGCTGCCACCCCTTCTAGCAGCTCGCCGACGAGGAACAGGAACACAACGGTTGCCGCCTCTTCACCGGCATTGATGATGACGGCGCCGACGGCGGCAATCGTCATCAGCATCTCGATCGAAAACGGTGTTCCTGAGAAGGCGGCCATGATGGCGCGCCGAGCGATCGGCACCAGCCCGATCAGCATGGCGACGATGAAGGCATAGGATGCAATCGCCGGCACAAGATGGCCGACGGCATAGGCGGCAACGAGTGCCGCCCCCGAAAGGATGGTCAGCCGGCCCTTCCTGCTCTGCCACCAGGGACCGGCCATCGGCGCATGGTCGTGCCCGTGCAACCCCTCGATTTCCTTCTCGCCATGATCGTGAGAATGGTCGTGACGATACTGCGAGCTGTGGGCATGCGCAGGCGCAGCGTTTCCGGCAAGCGGCGCGACGGAATAGCCGAGCCCGGTCACCTTCTTCTCGATCGCCTTGAGATCACTGCTGCCATCGTGCCGGACGGTCATCGTGCCCGCCATCACCGAAACGGAAACATCGGCGACACCCGCCACGCGTCTGACTGCCGTATCGATCTTGGTTGCGCAGGAGGCGCAATCCATGCCGCCAACCCGGTATCGTGTCTCGCTCTCAGCCATGATCCGCTTCCTTGTCAAATAGAAGCATCTTTCCTACATCCTCTAGCGACTAGAGGTGCAAGTGGAAAATCATGAAAAAGATCACGATCGGTGAAGCCGCCCGCCAAAGCGGCGTCAAGGTGCCGACGGTCCGTTATTATGAGAGCATCGGCCTGCTCGCAGCGCCGAGCCGCAGCGAGGGCAACCAGCGCTCCTTCGAGCCTGCCGATATCAGCCGCCTCGCCTTCATCCGCCACGCCCGCGAACTCGGCTTCGAGATCGAGGCGATCCGCACGCTGCTCACCCTGCAGGACGATCCGCACCAGTCCTGCGTCTCGGCCGACGCCATCGCCGAGGCGCGCCTCATCGAGGTCGAACAGCGCATCCGCAGCCTGATGGCGCTAAAGGCCGAGCTGGAAACCATGGTAGAAGGCTGCGGCCACGGCCGAGTCGACCAATGCCGCGTCATCGAGGTTCTCGCCGATCACGGCCAGTGCATGCATCCGCATCACTGATCGCAGCCCTTGCAGGCGATCCGCGCCCGCGCCAAAACTGAATGCAGAGAGAATCGGGCGAAGACATCATGAACCAGAAGCGGATTGCAGTTATCGGCGGCGGCCCGGCGGGTCTCGCGGCTGCCGAACTGCTTTCCTGTTCCGGTTATGCGGTCACGGTCTACGACGCCATGCCGACCTTTGCCCGCAAGTTCTTGCTGGCCGGCAAATCGGGTCTCAACATCACCCATTCCGAGGATTATGCCCGTTTCACCACGCGCTTCGGCGCGGCCTCCGCCCGTCTGCGCCCCGCTCTTGATGCCTTTACCCCTCATGATATCAGGGACTGGGCAGCAGGACTCGGGACGGAGACCTTCGTCGGCTCGTCCGGCCGGGTGTTCCCGAAGGTGATGAAGGCCTCGCCTTTGCTGCGCGCCTGGCTCAGGCGGCTGGAAGCACAGGGCGCCACGCTGCGCACCCGCCACCGCTGGACCGGTTTTGCCGAAGATGGCTATGTTTTCGAAACGCCCGAAGGGCGCAGCATCGTCCATTGCGACGCGGCCCTGCTCGCGCTCGGCGGCGCAAGCTGGCCGCGCCTCGGCTCCGATGCTGGCTGGGTGCCTTGGCTGGCCGGCAGGGGTGTGGAAATTGATACTTTTCAACCCGCCAATTGCGGTTTCGTCGTCGGATGGAGCGGGAACTTCAGCGAGCGTTTCGCCGGCGAGCCGGTAAAATCAGTCACCGCAACATCTGAGGCCGGCACCTTTCCCGGCGAATTCGTCATCACCGCGAACGGCATCGAGGGCAGCCTCGTCTATATCCATGCCGCCAGCCTCCGCGACCAGTTGCTGAACCACCGCAGCGCTGCCCTGACCCTCGACCTCGCACCCGGCCGCACCATCGAGAGGCTGAGCCGCGACCTCGCGCGGCAGGACGCCAAATCAAGCTTTTCAAACCGCCTGCGCAAGGGCGTCGGCCTCGACGGCGTCAAGGCGGCGCTGCTGCGCGAACTTACTCCCGAGCGCGACCGGACCGATACCGAACGTCTCGCCGGCCTGATCAAAGCCCTGCCGGTGCCGGTGATCGAAACCCGCCCGATCTCCGAGGCGATCTCCTCGGCCGGCGGCATCCGCTGGAGCGGCATTGACGAAGGCTACATGCTGAAGGCGCTGCCGGGCACCTTCGTTGCCGGCGAAATGCTCGACTGGGAAGCTCCGACCGGCGGTTATCTTCTCACCGCCTGCCTTGCGACCGGCCGGGCTGCCGCGCGCGGCATCGAAGCCTGGTTGCAGCGCTAGGCTGGCAGCATTCGACAAACTGGCGGCAATTGGCCGCCAGTGCCGACCGATTGCCAACCAGCCGCTTTTCCATCAGACTATGCTGAACTTCGGTGGGAGGAGCCGATGCACGAACACTCAGCACACGCCGAGCACGTCTACACGTCTGCCCAGCGCGATTCCGCCGCAGCCAGTTCTCCGGTCGTCGCCTCATGGCGGCGGTGCATGACCATGCACCAGCTCGCCCCCGAGGATGAACGCGCGCCGCTGCGCCTTACCGACCAGGAATTCCGCAGTGCCCGCGAGCAGTCCGAACAGCTGATCGCCAGCGCGACGGAAGAGCTCGATCGTCTCTTCACTACTGTGGGCAAGGCCGGCTGCTGCCTGCTTCTGACCGACAAGAACGGCATCGCACTGGAGCGCCGGGGCGCTGCCGGCGACGACAAGGAATTCCGCGAACTCGGCCTCTGGACCGGCTCGGTCTGGACAGAGGCCAGCATCGGCACCAACGGCATCGGCACCGCACTTGCCGACGAGCGCGCCGTCGCCATCTTCCGCGATCAGCATTTTTTCTGCTCGAACACCAGTCTCAGCTGCACGACGGCACCGATCCGCGATCATCGTGGGCGGGTGGCAGCAGCCCTTGACATCTCCACATGCCGCGAAGACGTCAATGAGATGACGCTGGCGATCCTGACGCAGACCGTGCGCGATGCGGCGATGCGCATCGAGCTCAACCTCTTCCGTTCGGCCTTTACAGGCGCCCGTTTCCTGATGGTCCCGGCCGGCGCCAATTCCGCCGCCGCCCTGCTTGCCGTCGACAGGCACGATCTGGTGCTCGGTGCGACGCGCGCCGCCCGCATCGCGCTGCAGCTCGACGACAGGCGCATCGCCGCCGGCATTCCTGCCGCCGATGCCCTGCACGAGGCTGGCGTCTCCCAGCAGGACGAGATGGTCGAGGCGGAAAAGGCCGCCCTGCTTCGGGCGCTGTCGCGCGCCGGCGGCAATGTCTCGCAGGCGGCAATCGCGCTCGGCATCAGCCGCGCCACGCTGCACAGGAAGATGAAGAAGCTCGATCTCCACTGATGGCGCTGAAGGTTCCGCCGCTGCGCCAATCGTGAGCCCCTCCTGTCGCAGGACTGCGACACTGTGCACTGCGGTATGGAAGACCCGCCCTAGTCCCTCCGCCAAAACATGCTCATTTTCCTCCCACTGGTTCGCTTAGGAACCTGATCATCAAGGGAGGATGACATGCTTCATCAGAAAATCGTCGAGTCGCCGTTCAAGCTGAAATACGGCAACTATATCGGCGGCGAATGGCGAGAGCCGGTCGAGGGAAAATACTTCGAAAACCTGACGCCCGTCACCGGCGGCAAACTCTGCGACATTCCCCGCTCCAATGAAAAGGACATCAATCTCGCGCTCGACGCCGCCCATGCGGCGAAGGAAAAATGGGGCCGCACCTCCGCCGCCGAGCGCTCGAATATCCTCATGAAGATCGCCCAGTGCATGGAAGACAAGCTGGAATTGCTCGCCCAGGCCGAGACCTGGGACAATGGCAAGCCGATCCGCGAAACCATGGCGGCCGACATTCCGCTGGCGATCGACCACTTCCGCTATTTCGCCTCCTGCATTCGCGCCCAGGAAGGTTCGATCGGCGAGATCGACCACGATACCGTCGCCTATCACTTCCATGAGCCGCTC
Organism: Rhizobium sp. BT-226; assembly: GCF_025847085.2. Taxonomy (NCBI): domain Bacteria; kingdom Pseudomonadati; phylum Pseudomonadota; class Alphaproteobacteria; order Hyphomicrobiales; family Rhizobiaceae; genus Rhizobium; species Rhizobium sp. BT-226. The sequence goes on from NZ_JAOYTI010000010.1 coordinate 14,238, forward strand.
GGCGTCGTCGGCCAGATCATTCCGTGGAACTTCCCGATCCTGATGGCCACCTGGAAGCTGGCACCTGCGCTTGCCGCCGGCAACTGCGTCGTGCTGAAGCCCGCCGAGCAGACCCCGGCTTCGATCCTGCTCTGGGCCGAACTCGTCGGCGACCTCCTGCCGCCAGGCGTCCTCAACATCGTCAACGGTTTCGGCCTCGAGGCCGGCAAGCCGCTGGCGACCAGCCCGCGCGTCGCCAAGATCGCCTTCACCGGCGAAACGACGACAGGCCGCTTGATCATGCAATATGCCAGCCAGAACCTCATTCCGGTGACGCTGGAGCTCGGCGGCAAATCGCCGAACATCTTCTTCGCCGACGTGATGGCTGAGGACGACGACTTCCTCGACAAGGCGCTTGAAGGCTTTGCGATGTTTGCCCTCAACCAAGGCGAAGTCTGCACCTGCCCGAGCCGCGCCCTCGTCCAGGAATCGATCTACGACCGCTTCATGGAAAAGGCCGTCAAGCGCGTCGAGGCGATCAAGCAGGGCAACCCGCTCGATACCGCGACGATGATCGGCGCTCAGGCATCGACAGAGCAGTTGGAAAAGATCCTCGCCTATCTCGACATCGGCAAGCAGGAAGGCGCGGAAGTGCTGACCGGCGGTTCGCGCAACGATCTCGGCGGCGAGCTGGCGAACGGCTACTATGTCAAGCCGACGATCTTCAAGGGTCACAATAAGATGCGTGTGTTCCAGGAGGAGATCTTCGGACCGGTGGTTTCGGTCACGACCTTCAAGAACGAGAAGGAAGCGCTCGAAATCGCCAACGACACGCTCTACGGCCTCGGCGCCGGTGTCTGGAGCCGCGACGCCAATCGCTGCTACCGTTTCGGCCGCGAGATCCAGGCCGGCCGCGTCTGGACCAACTGCTACCACGCCTACCCAGCCCATGCCGCCTTCGGCGGTTACAAGCAATCGGGCATCGGTCGTGAAACCCACAAGATGATGCTCGACCACTACCAGCAGACCAAGAACATGCTGGTGAGCTACAGCCCGAAAGCACTCGGCTTCTTCTAAGAGCAGCCAATGGTGTTATGATGAAAAGCCTTCTCCCCGACACGGGGAGAAGGCCTTGTCTTTAGAGCGCCACGCATTCCGTAGGACGCTCTAACGCTTTGAATTTGCGTGTAACCTTTCCGAAAATCGATCCGATTTTCGGGGTTATGCGCTGGAGGAGGCAGCCATGGAAACCACCGTCAACGGCGAACCGCGTGTTCTCGCAACCGACACAGCCCTCGATTTGATCGCAGAAATCAAGCGGGATCACCCCGAGATCCTCTTCCACCAGTCCGGCGGTTGCTGCGACGGCTCCTCGCCGATGTGTTATCCGGCTAACGAATTCATGATCGGCGACAGCGACGTCAAGCTCGGCGAGATCGGCGGCGTACCGGTCTACATCAGCACCAGCCAGTTCGAGGCGTGGAAGCATACGCAGCTGATCATCGACGTCGTGCCCGGCCGCGGCGGCATGTTCTCGCTCGACAACGGCCGGGAGAAGCGCTTCCTCACCCGCTCCCGCCTCTTCGGCGGCGGCGAGGCTTGCGCAGTGCCTGATGTGAAGGTCAGGGCGATCTGATGCTGTCGCCCGTCCGGTGGGAATTTCGCCTGTAGTATCCCCATAGTACCTGCTCGCAGCAGCTCTTTGCTACTCTCCGCCTGTTGGTTTCAAAGGAGGATACGATGCCAGCCTCAAAGATCCTGATGATCACGGGTGACTTCACCGAAGATTACGAAACGATGGTGCCGTTCCAGACGCTGCTCGCCTGCGGCTATACGGTCGACGCCGTCTGCCCCGGCAAAAAAGCCGGCGAGACCGTCGCCACCGCCATCCACGATTTCGAGGGCGACCAGACCTATTCCGAAAAACGCGGCCACAATTTTGCGCTGAACGCCACCTTCGACAGCGTGCGCGCCGAAGATTACGATGCGCTCGTCATCCCCGGCGGCCGCGCACCTGAATATCTGCGCCTCAATGCCGACGTCATCAAATCCGTCCGGCATTTCTTCGACGCCGGAAAGCCCGTCGCCGCCATCTGCCATGGCGCGCAGCTGCTTGCCGCTGCCGGCGTTTTGAAGGGCCGCACCTGCTCGGCCTATCCCGCCTGCCGGCCGGAAGTCGAACTTGCCGGCGGCATCTATGCCGACATCGCCATCAGCGATGCAGTCTCGGACGGCAATCTGGTCACGGCGCCCGCCTGGCCGGCGCATCCGTCGTGGCTGCGCCAGTTCATGGCCGTGCTCGATGCCGCAGCACTGCTCGAAACCAACGCCGCCTGAGAAGGGCGCACTGGGGAGGACGATATGTGTGAACTCTTCATCAAGGCCGATGCGCGGCTCTGGGAAAGTGCCACCCGGTCGCTGCGCATCGACGGCATGGTCACCAGCGTCAGGCTGGAGAACTTCTTCTGGGCGAAGCTCGAGGAGATCGCCCGGCGCGACGGCATGAATGTCGTCCAGCTGATCACCCGGCTGCATCACGAATCGATCGATGCGGGCCACGATCTCGGCAACTTCACGTCCTTCCTGCGGGTCTGCTGCGCCCGTTATCTCGACTTGCAGCTCACCGGCGACATCCCGGCCGATGTCACCCGTCCGATCTCAGGCCTCGACGCGCCTGTCATCCTCGACCGCGAACGGGCGAAATATCATTGAATCAGGTCCGTCAGACGATCAAAGACGAACGGCCCGCGGATCGCTCCGCGGGCCGTTTCGCAAATATCCGACCTGTCTTGGGCGGGGGCTTGCGCTGCCGCGCAGCCTGGATCAACAATGCGCGGCACTGTCCAGCGCGGGCACCGTCGGGAGATCGATTGCTATGAAAGACCAGAAAGCCGTGATCGTCACGGGAGCCGGCGGCAACCTCGGCAGCGCCGTTGTCCGCGAACTTGCCAACGCCGGCGCAAAACTCGTCTGCATGAACCGTTCGAGCGATGAGCTGGAAGCCTTGGCCGCCGATCTTCCCGCCTCCACCGAGTTTCTGTCGATCGCTGGAACGGATCTCACCGATTATGCCTCCTGCGCCGCCGCCGTCGCTCGGGCCGTCAAGCGATTTGGCGGCGTTAGCGCACTGGTCAACACCGTCGGCGGTTTCCAGATGGGGCCGGTCGGGCCGGACGCTCCCGCCCAATGGGACACGATGATGACCGCAAACGCCCGCACTGCGCTGACGATCAGCGCCGCGGTTCTCCCGACCATGAAGGCGGCCGGCTACGGCCGCATCGTTCATATAGCGGCTGCGCCCGGCCTGAAGGCTGGCGCCAAGCAGGCCGCTTACGCCGCCTCCAAAGCCGCCGTCATCCGGCTGACCGAGGCGATCGCTGCCGAATGCCGCGACGACCGCATCACCGCCAACTGCATCCTGCCCGGGACCATCGACACGCCCGAGAATCGCGCGGCCATGCCCGATGCGAAGACGGACGGCTGGGTATCGCCGCAATCGATCGCCCGCCTCATCGCCTTCCTGATTTCGCCGGCCGCAGCCGTCGTCACCGGCGCGGCAATCCCGGCGACAGGCCGCGAATAACTGCCGGAAGGCGCTGCAACCGCCGCGCTGAGTTCCCCGGACCTCGCCTTGCCCTCCGTTTCGGCCGCGGTCCCTTTGTCGGGAGCAGCGGGTAACGAGACCACAGAGACCCGCAAGTTTCAGTCAGTGACACACGATCCGGCTTGAGGTTCGGTTCGCCTTGAGGCAGCCTCGTCTGCGCCTGCTCATGTGGTGGGCACGAGACAGCGGGCGGACACAATGGTCTTGAGGATCGCATTGCGGCCGAATTTGGCAGAAGACGGGTGGCTTCAATGACGGACGGCCCGACATTGCGCGCTGTCAGCGCAAGCAGCATGATACGCGAGGAATGGTTCCTCGGCGTCAGCGTCGCGACCAGCCTGGCGTTTCTTGTTTTCCAGGAGCAGCTCTTCGGGCAGCTTTCCGATCCGCTTTGGTTCACTGTCGTTTTCGTCTGGCTGTTCGCTGCCGTCCTTGGCTCCGCTCTGTCGGTCGTGCGGCACGCGGACCACCTGGCGGAGCGGCTGAAGGAGCCCTACGGAACGCTCATTCTGACGCTTGCCATCACCTCGATCGAGGTCATGGCAATATCGGCCGTCATGCTTCATGGCGAAAACAATCCCACGCTTGCGCGCGACACCCTGTTTGCAGTCGTCATGATCATCCTGAACGGCATGGTCGGCCTGTCCTTGCTGCTGGGCGCATGGCGGCGACCGGAACAGCAGCATAACCTGCAGGGCGCCAACGCCTATCTCGGGGTCATCGTACCGCTGGCCACCTTGAGCCTGGTGATGCCGACGTTTCTTTCCGGGCCGGACGGACAGCATCCATCGGCGCCGAGACAACTGATACTGGGCCTAATCTCGGTCGGCCTTTACGCTACCTTTCTGTTTCTTCAGGCCGGCCGGCATCGGGACTATTTCACCGACGACAGCAACCGTCATGAACCTCCCGGCGAACGTGGTGCTCCTGTCCATGGGCCCGTATGGCCTCATGCCATCCTGCTGTTCGCCTATATGGGTCCCGTCGTCTTTCTGGTTGAACAGCTTGCGCGGCCGATCGATTACATTATCGAAACCCTGCATGCTCCAACCGCATTTGGCGGTGTCGTCATGGCCATCCTTGTCGCGACGCCTGAGGCGATCAGCGCCGTGCGTGCGTCCATCGCCAATAATCTGCAGCGTTCCGTCAACATCTTCCTTGGTTCGGTGCTGTCGACGATCGGGCTGACGGTGCCGGCGATGCTTGTTGTCAGTCAGCTTTACGGACACCCGGTGACACTCGGCCTGGAGCATGGAGATCTGGTGATGCTTCTGCTCACGCTTGCCGTCAGCATCATCACCTTTGCCAGCGGCCGCACGCATCTTATGCAAGGCGCTGTGCATCTGGTGCTTTTCCTGGCTTACGTGATGCTGATTTTCCAGCAATGAAACCCGCCCGATGGCGGCCGCGCGAGATCAGGAAGGTAAAGAGTTCCGCGCTTGGTCTGTCTGCCGCTATGATGACGGGAGCTATTGCACAGCTTGCAAGCAGTCGCGGCGGCTGCAGGACCTACGTGGCGATACGGAGACCGGACTTGGGCTCACTATTGGTTGGCGGGCTTGTATTTCTATTTCTGTCGATGGCGACGTCGATAGGATTGATCGTGCGTGCCCGCTTGCCGGATTACCATCTCAATGCGGAATCCAAGGACGCCATCAGGCTGGCGACCGCAGTGGTGGGAACGCTGTCGGCCCTGGCGCTCGGCCTCCTGATCGCATCCGCCAAGTCGACCTACGACAATGCCGAAGTGGAGATGAGAACGGCGGCCGCACGGGTACTGCTGCTTGACCGCGTCATGGCGCAATACGGGCCGGAAACCGACAAGGCGCGTCAATTGCTACGTGAACTCATCGAAAAACGGCTAAGCCGCGGCTGGACTGCCGAAACCACCGACGAGCCATCCGCCAAGGCGCTGGGAGAATATCAGGATATAGAGGCGGTTCAGGCCGACCTTCGATCCCTGACGCCGAAGGATGCGGTGCAGCGCTCTCTCCAGGCGCGTGCTTTGGAAGTGAGCGGCATGGTGGCCGAGACCCACTGGCTGCTGGTCGAATCCGGTAGAGAGGGTTTGCCCTGGGCCTTCCTTACCGTTCTCGTCTGTTGGCTCGCGCTGCTTTTTGCGACCTTCGGGCTGCAGGCACCGACCAATCCGACGGTGCTGTCAATATTGCTCGTCTGCGCCCTGTCCGTCGCCGGCGCGATCTTCCTGATCTCGGATATGGCCAATCCCTATGTCGGGCTGGTCCATGTTTCGGATGCACCTTTGCAATCAGCCATCGAACGGCTTGGAAAACCGTAGCCATGTCATCGCGTTCGTCGAGGACAGACCCTGAAGGGGCGTTAGCTCCCCCGCAACCAGAAACGCAAAAAGCCCCGCGGAGGGGCTTTTGTGGATCGCAGGGATCGTTGGTTGCGGGGGCAGGATTTGAACCTGCGGCCTTCAGGTTATGGTGAGCTTCAGCGAACGACGAGCTACCATCGCCAGGGAAAGCGAAGCTTTTCCGCCAGCGATAAGAAGGTACATGCTGATCTTTGAAGAGTGTTGGTTGCGGGGGAGGATTTGAACCTGCGGCCTTCAGGTTATGAGCCTGACGAGCTACCGGGCTGCTCCACCCCGCGCCAAGTGCAAATCGTTGGGGATTTGCTGCAGTATTATAACACGAAAGGCCGCTTT
>NZ_JAOYTI010000011.1:0-2500 GCF_025847085.2 Rhizobium sp. BT-226
AGGATTTGAACCTGCGGCCTTCAGGTTATGAGCCTGACGAGCTACCGGGCTGCTCCACCCCGCGCCAAGTGCAAATCGTTGGGGATTTGCTGCAGTATTATAACACGAAAGGCCGCTTTGTGAGCGGCCCTTTGTTTCGGCTTTGGGCCGTTGGCTGTGAATGAGAAGATTGATTTATAAAAGTTGCGTTTTGCAGACCTGGCAGCGACCTACTCTCCCGCGTCTTAAGACGAAGTACCATGGGCGCAGGGGCGTTTCACGGCCGTGTTCGGAAAGGGAACGGGTGCAGCCACCCCGCCATAACCACCAGGTCGGCAAAGCGCAACTTTGTTGTTTTGAGAAGCTGGGGATGAGGCAGTAGTCAGCAGCCATTAAGGCAGCAGTGACTAGCGTCATCGCATTTTTTGAACACGTCTTTGGTGCTTGTGAGGAAAGAGGCGGAGCAGTTTTTACTACTCACTACTCACTACTGCCTATTCACTACTCACTATCGATCCGGACAAACACTTCGTGTTTGCCGGGAGTTCGATGAGCATAGTCAATGAGAACGATCAAGCCGATCGAGCTATTAGTACCGGTAAGCTTCATGCGTTGCCGCACTTCCACACCCGGCCTATCAACGTGGTCGTCTTCCACGGCTCTGATAGGGAATACTCGTTTTCAGGTGGGTTTCCCGCTTAGATGCCTTCAGCGGTTATCCCGTCCATATATAGCTACCCTGCTATGCCCTTGGCAGGACAACAGGTCCACCAGAGATATGTCCATCCCGGTCCTCTCGTACTAGGGACAGATCCTGTCAATATTCCTACACCCACGGCAGATAGGGACCGAACTGTCTCACGACGTTCTGAACCCAGCTCACGTACCGCTTTAATTGGCGAACAGCCAAACCCTTGGGACCTGCTCCAGCCCCAGGATGCGATGAGCCGACATCGAGGTGCCAAACAACCCCGTCGATATGGACTCTTGGGGGTCATCAGCCTGTTATCCCCGGCGTACCTTTTATCCGTTGAGCGATGGCCCTTCCACGCGGGACCACCGGATCACTATGACCGACTTTCGTCTCTGCTCGACTTGTCAGTCTCGCAGTCAGGCGGGCTTATGCCATTGCACTCGACGACCGATTTCCGACCGGTCTGAGCCCACCATCGCGCGCCTCCGTTACTCTTTCGGAGGCGACCGCCCCAGTCAAACTACCCACCATACACTGTCCCGGACCCGGATGACGGGCCGCGGTTAGACATCCATGACGATAAGGGTGGTATTTCAAGGATGGCTCCACGGAAACTGGCGTCCCCGCTTCAAAGCCTACCACCTATCCTACACATGCCGACACGAATGCCAGTGTAAAGCTATAGTAAAGGTGCACGGGGTCTTTCCGTCTGACCGCAGGAACCCCGCATCTTCACGGGGAATTCAATTTCACTGAGTCTATGTTGGAGACAGCGGGGAAGTCGTTACGCCATTCGTGCAGGTCGGAACTTACCCGACAAGGAATTTCGCTACCTTAGGACCGTTATAGTTACGGCCGCCGTTTACTGGGGCTTCGATTCAAAGCTTGCACCTCTCCTCTTAACCTTCCAGCACCGGGCAGGCGTCAGACCCTATACGTCGTCTTGCGACTTCGCAGAGCCCTGTGTTTTTGATAAACAGTCGCTACCCCCTGGTCTGTGCCACCCCATCATACTTGCGTAAAATGGGGTCACGCTTCTTCCGAAGTTACGCGTGCAATTTGCCGAGTTCCTTCAACATAGTTCTCTCAAGCGCCTTGGTATACTCTACCTGACCACCTGTGTCGGTTTCGGGTACGGTCTATACGGTGGAGCTATTTCCTGGAACCGCTCCGCTGCCCTGATAATCCAATAAACCAGAACAACTTGTGCAATCCGTCACTACCACCAGGCCCACGAATATTAACGTGGTTCCCATCGACTACGCATTTCTGCCTCGCCTTAGGGGCCGGCTAACCCTGCTCAGATTAACTTTAAGCAGGAACCCTTGGTCTTTCGGCGAGAGGGTCTCTCACCCTCTTTATCGTTACTCATGTCAACATTCGCACTTCCGATACCTCCAGGAGCCCTCACGGGTCTCCCTTCATCAGCTTACGGAACGCTCCGCTACCACGTGTATTGCTACACATCCTCAGCTTCGGTGCATGGCTTCAGCCCCGTTACATTTTCGGCGCAAAGACCCTTATTTAGACCAGTGAGCTGTTACGCTTTCTTTAAATGATGGCTGCTTCTAAGCCAACATCCTGGTTGTTTTGGGATCCTCACATCCTTTCCCACTTAGCCATGACTTGGGGACCTTAGCTGGAGGTTAGGGTTGTTGCCCTTTTCACGACGGACGTTAGCACCCGCCGTGTGTCTGCCGAGTAGTACTCCCCGGTATTCGGAGTTTGGTTAGGATCAGTAAGACGGTGAGTCCCCATAGCCCATCCAGTGCTCTACCCCCGGGGGTATTCGCTCGACGCTCTACCTAAATAGATTTCGCGGAGAAC
>NZ_JAOYTI010000012.1:0-4251 GCF_025847085.2 Rhizobium sp. BT-226
GACGTGAAGGAAGTGCAGATGCTGCACTGGTGGACGTCAGGCGGCGAGGCAGCGGCGCTGAACGTCTTGAAGGAGGATCTTTCGAAGGAAGGGTTTGCCTGGAAGGACGTGCCTGTGGCCGGCGGTGGCGGCGATGCGGCGATGACGGCGCTGAAGGCGATGGTGGCGGCCGGCACCTATCCGACAGCCTCGCAGATGCTGGGTTATACCGTGCTCGATTATGCCGAGGCCGGCGTTATGGGCGACCTGACGGAGACGGCGAAGAAGGAAGGCTGGGACAAGTCGGTTCCGGCAGCACTGCAGAAGTTCTCGGTCTATGACGGCAAGTGGGTCGCAGCCCCCGTCAACGTCCATTCGGTCAACTGGCTGTGGATCAACAAGGCGGTGATGGACAAGATCGGCGGCACCCAGCCGAAGACCTTCGACGATCTGATCGCCCTGCTCGACAAGGCCAAGGCGGCCGGCGTGATCCCGCTGGCACTCGGCGGCCAGAACTGGCAGGAAGCGACGATGTTCGATTCCATCGTGCTGTCGACCGGCGGTCCGGAGTTCTACAAGAAGGCTTTCAACGACCTCGACGAGGAATCGCTGAAGTCCGACACGATGAAGAAGTCCTTCGACAATCTGGCGACGATCATCAAATATGTCGACCCGAACTTCTCGGGCCGCGACTGGAACCTCGCAACCGCCATGGTCATCAAGGGTGATGCGCTGGTGCAGGTGATGGGCGACTGGGCCAAGGGCGAATTCGTCGCCGCCAAGAAGACGCCGGATACCGACTTCCTCTGCTACCGCTTCCCCGGCACCGACGGCAGCGTGGTCTACAACTCCGACATGTTCGGCATGTTCAACGTTCCTGACGACCGCAAGGCCGCTCAGGTGGCGCTGGCGACGGCCACGCTGTCGAAGAGCTTCCAGTCGGCCTTCAACGTCGTCAAGGGTTCGGTGCCGGCCCGTACCGATGTTCCCGATACCGACTTCGACGCTTGCGGCAAGAAGGGCATCGCCGACCTGAAGGCAGCCAACGAAGGCGGCACGCTGTTCGGCTCGCTGGCGCAAGGCTACGGCGCACCGCCGGCGATCGCCAATGCCTACAAGGATGTCGTCTCGAAGTTCGTCCACGGCCAGATCAAGACCTCCGACGAGGCCGTGACCCAGCTCGTCCAGGCGATCGACGACGCCCGCTGAGACCACTGTCGACTAAAAATGCTTCCCCGCATCGTCGCGGGGAAGCTTTAGGCTCCACGCCGATCATACGAGATGATCATGGGGCCGATTGCGGGAGGAGATGACATTCCATGAGCACCGTTGCGACCACCGATCCGGTTCTGACGCCGCGGCAATCGACGGCGATCTCGTTGAGGGGCCGGCTGCAGGATGCGCTGCCGAAGATCGTCCTGGCGCCGAGCTTCGTCATCACCATCATCTTCGTCTACGGCTTCATCGTCTGGACGGCCTATCTCTCCTTCACCAATTCCAAGACCTTTCCCTCCTATGCGCTGACGGGGCCACGCGCCTATCAGCGGCTGTGGCGCTGGACCTTCGAGAGCGATCCGCCGTCTTCCTGGTATACCTCGATCACCAACATGGCGATCTTCGGCTTCCTCTATGTCGGCATCTGCCTGGCCCTCGGTCTCTTCCTCGCCATCCTGCTCGACCAGAAGATCCGCGGCGAGGGCTTGCTCCGGCCGATCTTCCTCTATCCGATGGCGCTCTCCTTCATCGTCACCGGCGTTGCCTGGAAATGGTTCCTCGATCCCGGTCTCGGGCTGGAACAGACGCTGCACCACTTCGGCTGGACGAGCTTCCACTTCGACTGGATCAAGAACAAGGACTTCGTCATCTACACCGTCGTCATCGCCGGCGTCTGGCAGGCGTCGGGCTTCGTCATGGCGATGTTCCTGGCGGGGCTTCGCGGCATCGACGGCGAGATCATGAAGGCAGCCCAGATCGACGGCGCCTCGCCCTTCCAGCTCTATCGGCGCATCGTCATTCCGCTGTTGCGACCGATCTTCCTCTCCGCCTTCATCGTGCTCGCCCATATGGCGATCAAGTCCTACGACCTGGTGGTGGCGCTGACCTCGGGCGGCCCCGGCGGCTCGGCCTGGCTGCCGTCGAACTTCATGTATGAATATACCTTCAAGCGCAACGAGATGGCCGTCGGCTCGGCCAGCGCCATCATCATGCTGATGACCATCTCGGCGATCATCGTTCCCTATCTCTATTCCGAACTGAAGGAGAAGGCGCGATGAGCAGCGTGACCTCTCCGATAGCAACCTCGCAGAACAGCAACAACACCCGCTGGATCGGCCGCATCGTCATCTACGGCCTGCTGCTGGTCTTTGCCGTCCTCTATCTGATGCCGCTCTTCGTCATGCTGACCACCTCGTTCAAGACCATGGACGAGATCCAGAACGGCAACATGCTGGCGCTGCCGCAATCGCCGACCTTCGATCCGTGGATCAAGGCCTGGGGCGAGACCTGCGTCGGTCTTACCTGCGCCGGCATCAAGGGCTACTTCTGGAACTCGATCAAGATGGTCGTGCCGGCTGTCGCGATCTCCACCATCATGGGGGCGCTGAACGGCTATGTCCTGACCAAATGGCGCTTTCCCGGCCATACGCTGGTGTTCGGGCTGATGCTGTTTGCCTGCTTCATCCCGTTCCAGTCGGTGCTGTTGCCGATGGCAACGATCCTCGGCTCGCTCGGCCGCTTCGGCATGACGCTGCAGAACGCCACGGGCTGGAACTTCGGCTTCGGCAATCCGACGGTCAATCTGGTCTTCGTCCATGTCGTCTATGGCCTCGGCTTCACGACGCTGTTCTTCCGCAATTTCTACGAGGCCTTTCCGACCGAACTGGTGCGGGCCGCCCAGGTCGATGGCGCCAGCTTCTTCCAGATCTTCCGCCGCATCATGCTGCCGAACTCGCTGCCGATCATCGTCGTCACCGTCATCTACCAGTTCACCAATATCTGGAACGACTTCCTGTTTGCCTCAGCCTATGCCGGCACCGGTGAATCCATGCCGATGACGGTGGCGCTGAACAATGTCGTCAACACCTCGACGGGCGTCGTCGAATACAATGTCAACATGGCGGCGGCGATGATCGCCGCCGTGCCGACGCTCATCGTCTATATCCTCGCCGGCCGCTACTTCGTGCGCGGTCTGATGGCGGGCGCTGTCAAAGGGTAATCCATGGCCTTCCTCGAAATCTCCGGTCTTAAAAAACGCTTCGGCGCCGTCGACATTCTCAAGGGCATCGACCTCGAACTCGACAAGGGCGGCTTTCTCGTGCTGGTCGGCCCGTCCGGCTGCGGCAAGTCCACCCTGCTCAACACCATTGCCGGGCTGGAGACCATCACCTCTGGCGATATCAGGATCGACGGGCGCGACATCAGCGGTCTGCATCCCTCCAAGCGCGACATCGCCATGGTGTTCCAGTCCTATGCGCTCTACCCGAACATGACGGTGGCGGGCAACATCGCCTTCGGCATGGAAATCCGCGGCGTTCCCAAGGACGAGCGCGAAAAGGCGATCAAGCAGGTCTCCGACATGCTGCAGATCGGCCATCTGCTCGACCGCAAGCCGAGCCAGCTTTCCGGCGGCCAGCGCCAGCGCGTCGCCATGGGGAGAGCCTTGGTGCGCAATCCGCAGGTCTTTCTGTTCGACGAGCCGCTCTCCAATCTCGACGCCAAGCTGCGCGTCGACATGCGCACCGAGATCAAGCGGCTGCACCAGCGCATGGGCACCACCTTTGTCTATGTCACCCATGACCAGATCGAGGCGATGACGCTGGCGACCAAGATCGCCGTGCTGAAGGACGGCGTGCTGCAGCAGTTCGGCACGCCGGCCGAGATCTATAACAGCCCCTCCAATATCTTCGTCGCCGACTTCATGGGCTCGCCGGCGATGAACCTCTTGAACGCCACCGTCGAGAACGGCGCCGGCGGGCTCGAAGTCTCGCTGGAGCGGCCGAATGCCGCCCCGCTGAGGCTGCCGGTTATCCCAGGCAATGACGGCCTGACCGCCTATACCGGCAGGCAGGTGATCTTCGGCATCCGGCCGGAGGCCTTGACCGATCCCGATGGCGCCGACCGCAAGGCGCGCTCGCTGACCGAGGGCGATTGCCTGATCGAGGTGGTGGAACCGGCCGGCTCCGACACCTTCGCCGTCACCAAGCTCGGCGGCAAATCCGTCGTCGCCCGCCTGCGCGCCGATACCGGTATCGCTCCAGGACAAAACACCCGCCT
>NZ_JAOYTI010000013.1:0-4113 GCF_025847085.2 Rhizobium sp. BT-226
GTTCAGGCGCTGATGACCGAGAATCGCGAGCACATCTATCACGCCGCGATGATGGACCCGCATACGGCCGCCGAACTCGACCTCGACCAGATCTGGTCGCTGGTCGACGATCTGCTCGCAACCCACGGCGACTGGCTGCCCGAATGGGCACGCACGGCCCGCAAGGTACAGGCCGCCTGACCCCCTCTCCCGGGTGAGGCGTCAAGGAGCCCCGCGGTGGCAACAACCGCGGGGCTCTTTGCGACTGGAACGACCGCTATTGTAATCGCGGCGTGCTTGTCGTGTCGCCGTTGTCCGACTTCGAACTAGTCGTCCGGCGGCCATAGCGCCCTGCTACTGCGCGCCCACTTGTCGGTCATGCAAGAAGTCGTCGCGCTTGCCTGGACCGGGCATGCATCGATGGGCGCGGCTTCGTCCACAAAGTGCAATAGAGCGGACGTCGCTACGCAGGCGGCAGACGACCGACATGAGGCCGAACTCAGACTATCTGCAAGGCGCGCGGCGCGAAACATGGACTCGCGCACCCCAGTTCATCTACTCGCTAGCCGCTTCAGCTCGGATTTGCTGATCTCCGGTGCACGTATAGCTCGTGAAAATACACCGGTTGTTTCACTGGCGTTTGCGAACTCGCAGGAGCATGCTCCGCCCCGCATAGATACTCACCAGCAGGAATGCGAGCAACGAAAGCATCAAGTAGTCATAGCTCCTCCAAAAACCAGAGCAGGTTTTCAGACTTCTGTCGGTACGTCGCCGCTGCAGTGGATACTACCTGTGCTTCAGAAAGATGCGTTCATATCTATTCGCAAAAGGTCTGGCCATTAAACTTAAAGCACTTTCCTGATGATCTGGGTGTGCTGACGTTTCCGTTGCCGCGGAGCGACTTCGGAGGCGCGGACTGAGAGACGATGCGCGTCTTGCGCTTTACCGGATTTTGCGGTCCGGCTTGGCCTTGCGGCATTGTCGAAGATGGCTTCGGCTTCGCGGATGGCGCTGCTGGTTCCGGCTCAGCAGGTCTCATACCGTTCACCGCCCCGTTCGCGATCGGCCTGTCCAAGACGACCGGTGGGCTATCCCCTTGGTTTGACTCGTGCAGCTTGGCAAGTGAGGGACCGATCACCATGTCACCGCCCCCTGCTGGCGGTATAAATCCATATGAAGGGTTGAGTGGGAAATCCTTGGTAAATTGTGGGCTATGACGTGTCACATAGGAGATCACATCTGATCCGGTAACGTAACCATCATCATTTCGACTTCCCTCGTCGAATGCGCCAACAAGCAACGCGCTAAATACGCCCGTTGGAACCTCCTGCTGCTCGTTGCCGGCGGTCAGGAATTGCCGGACATGCTTCTTGACGTTTTCACCGAAGATATAGCCCATCGCATTCGGTGGCGGCGGCAAACCAAGCGTGGACAAAATCCCGCCGGCATTACACGCTTCAAGCGCAAAGAAGGCATGCTTGATGGTCATCGCGGAGGCAAGTTCAGTCAGCCGCGAAATCGGAATTGCGGATCTGTAAAATCCTTGAGGATTAGTGCTGGGATCGCCAGCGTCCACGGGAACCAAGAAAGTCCGTGTCCCCGCATCGTCATCGGACGTCCCTAGTGAGGTACCATGACCGAAGTAGTAAAATAAAAGGCGAGTTTGGTTCCGATACCCTATGTTCGATAGTATTTCACTCAGTAGGAGTTGGAATTGCTGCCCCTTCAAGTCGCGCCAGATCATCACGTGATAACCGCGAGCTTCAAGTGCTTTCCTCAAGATGGAAGCGCTCCGCTCTCCCTGTGCAACGGTTGGTGACCAGCCGTTTGAATATTGCCCTTGGATGATGAGCACAGCATAGCTTTCATCGTATATCGTCCTGGCAACACCATTCGAATCCTTGATGATCATCGCGGTGGAGCCGTTTCCCGGGGTTCGATATTGAGGCGGGACGCTCCAAGTCATTTCGAAATTTTGGGCCCATGCAGAAGAGCTGCAGACACCCAGAAACAGGACAATCCGCAGAACGACGAGGCTCAGGGAATGGAGTTCATCCATCTCGCAGGCCTATCGTTGTACGAATCGAAACAAGTTCTAGTTCGTTCTCGATGTTGAGCGACTTTACGTTGAAGGTATGCAGACCGTCCCTATTGAACTGGTTCCCCCCCAACACGTCTACATGGTGCGGCTGACGAGGAGTCGCGCGGTCGAAAAACGCCACGTGTCCGTGGGCAGGATCCGATCTATTCGTGAAGACGGCAATGTCGCCACGTCTAGCCGCAGTTGGTGGCCATCTATCCCTCTTGTTCCACACTTCTGTGCCCCAGCCTACATTTTTGACGAACGATTGTGACGCAGCGCTATTCGTTCCCAATATCGCTGGTGAAGCATTCTGAAGACACCAGTTCACAAAGGCTGAGCACCAAGGCGTTTTGTCCCCGGCGGGCTGAGTTCTTGTAGAAGCAAAGAATAGAACGATCACAGGGTTCGCAAGAGTGGGACGCGCAGGATTTGGCTCGGGCCATGCGATCTGAAACTTGGGGGGAAGCGACGTGACGAAATATCTGGCGATGTCATATGGACGCAGACCCTTTCGTGCTTCATCAAGTTGATCATGTGCTTCCTTCCAAAGCGGTGAGGATGCAGGCGGAATGATCCGACCAAGCGTAATCGGGTTTGCGTCGCCGATTGCGTCCTTGAGCAAAGCCTCCCAGCTGTCATCTGCCCTGGCGGAAACAGTCGTCACTAAGGCCAATGCCGATTGCACGAGAAACGTTCGACGCGTACGCATGGATATCCCCCCATGTGAAGCTGAGTGCAGCTGAGCCGTCTCGCGAAGCTGTCAACTACAACCAGTGCGAATAATTAGGCAATCATACCCTATTTAGTCGGGAATTAGAATATGATAATAAAGCTCCGGAGCCTGTCGGTTTTGCTTGGCACCTGATGCCCCACTACCGGCCTTCTCTATTGCTTGTCTTCAGCATTAAAGGTCGGCGCTATCGTCTCTGATGGAGAAAAACACTTCCTAGCGGCTGAAGAGATCTATCGCAAAACCAGGAAGAGGCCGGGGGGTATCTATGCGACTGATATCTATTGCGAGCGCTCTCCTTGTTTTAACTATGCCAGTCAAGGCCGGTGGTCAAAGCGATCTTCAAGCGCAACTGAAAGGCCACTCGATTGTGTTGCAGTACACGGAAGTGGTTCATGGGAGACGTAGGACGGGGAAGATTGTGTGGAAACAGGAAATTTATATATCATCAAGGGGACGGCTCTTCGTCCGTGTTAATGCGGCGGGTAAAGGGCGAACAGCAAGGCATGAAATAACGCCCGGCTCCGATAATTCTGGTGGGGCAACCCCATTCAGATGGACTCAGAACGGATTGGCTAGGGGGTGGCGCGATCGCAGGGGCCGCATGGTGCGTCAGACGATCGAAGTATCAAGGTCGGGCACGAGCTTCACCTGCAGGGCCACCATCACACGCTCTGCCTTTGCGTCCGGAGCCGATCGCCACATTTGCACGGTCTCCGTCGGGAATCCGCTCGGAGGAAAATGAGCGACCATCGCGGCGCACGCGCCAGAGGCAGCAGCGCTGCCCGAACAAGGTGCGCTACGAGATGCTGACGCGGCTCGGCTATTTCGTCACCGAAAGCTCGGAGCATTTCGCCGAATATACGCCCTATTTCATCAAGGAGGGCCGCGAGGACCTGATCGAGAAATTCGGCATTCCGCTCGATGAATATCCGAAGCGTTGCATCGAGCAGATCGAGCGCTGGAAAGGGCAGGCGGAGGCCTATCGTTCGGCCGACAAGATCGAGGTCAAGCCGTCGAAGGAATATGCCTCCTCGATCATCAATTCGGTCTGGACCGGCGAGCCCTCAGTGATCTACGGCAATGTCCGCAACAATGGCTGCATCACTTCGCTGCCTGCCAATTGCGCTGCCGAAGTGCCCTGCCTCGTCGATGCCTCCGGCATCCAGCCGACCTACATCGGCGACCTGCCGCCGCAGCTGACGGCGCTGATCCGCACCAATATCAACGTCCAGGAGCTGACGGTTCAGGCGCTGATGACCGAGAATCGCGAGCACATCTATCACGCCGCGATGATGGACCCGCATACGGCCGCCGAACT